>NZ_BMEX01000086.1 GCF_014637345.1 Kroppenstedtia guangzhouensis | reverse complement strand
CTCAGAAGCAACTCAGGAGAAGTCCTCGACCGATTCGTATCCGTCAGCTGAACGTGTTACCACGCGTACACCCCGGACCGATCTACCTCGTCATCTGCAAGGGGTCTTACTCCATGATGGATGGGAAATCTCATCTTGAGGGGGGCTTCGCGCTTAGATGCTTTCAGCGCTTATCCCTTCCGCACTTGGCTACCCAGCGATGCATCTGGCGACACAACTGGTACACCAGCGGTGCGTCCATCCCGGTCCTCTCGTACTAAGGACGGCTCCTCTCAAATTTCCTGCGCCTGTGACGGATAGGGACCGAACTGTCTCACGACGTTCTGAACCCAGCTCGCGTACCGCTTTAATGGGCGAACAGCCCAACCCTTGGGACCGACTCCAGCCCCAGGATGCGACGAGCCGACATCGAGGTGCCAAACCTCCCCGTCGATGTGGACTCTTGGGGGAGATCAGCCTGTTATCCCCGGAGTAGCTTTTATCCGTTGAGCGATGGCCCTTCCACTCGG
>NZ_BMEX01000085.1 GCF_014637345.1 Kroppenstedtia guangzhouensis | reverse complement strand
GATACTCCGTAGAAAGGAGGTGATCCATCCCCACCTTCCGGTAGGGATACCTTGTTACGACTTCACCCCAATCATCTGCCCCACCTTCGGCGGCTGGTTCCCGAAGGTTACCTCACCGACTTCGGGTGTTGCAGACTCTCGTGGTGTGACGGGCGGTGTGTACAAGGCCCGGGAACGGATTCACCGCGGCATGCTGATCCGCGATTACTAGCGATTCCAGCTTCACGCAGGCGAGTTGCAGCCTGCGATCCGAACTGAGACCGGTTTTTTGGGATTGGCTCCCCCTCGCGGGTTCGCTGCCCGTTGTACCGGCCATTGTAGCACGTGTGTAGCCCAGGACATAAGGGGCATGATGATTTGACGTCATCCCCACCTTCCTCCGGCTTTCACCGGCTGTCTCGCCAGAGTGCCCACCATGACGTGCTGGCAACTGACGACAAGGGTTGCGCTCGTTGCGGGACTGAACCCAACATCTCACGACACGAGCTGACGACAACCATGCACCACCTGTCACCGCTGCCCCGAA
>NZ_BMEX01000084.1 GCF_014637345.1 Kroppenstedtia guangzhouensis | reverse complement strand
GACACAGAAGAGGAATTTCCGCAAGAGCTCCTGCATGATCGGTTCGCTGCCATCGCTCAACAAATGCCGGAACAAATAGCAGTGGAAGCGGATGGCGTGACATTGACCTATCGTGAGTTGAACGATCGTTCCGACCGGTTGGCGCACTTTCTGCGCGGTGAAGGGGTCGGGCCGGATGTGCTGGTCGGGATCTGTATGGAGCGTTCGGTGGAAATGATGGTCGGACTGTTCGGCATCCTGAAGGCAGGCGGGGCCTATGTGCCGATCGACCCTGCCAATCCACCGGAACGGCTGAGGTTTTTACTTGCTGATTCGGGAGTCTCGGTGTTGCTGACACAGGAGAAATGGTTGTCCCACCTTCCACGACACGAAGGGCGGGTGATCTGTCTGGACCGTGACTGGCACCGGATCGCTGCCTGTGCCGACGCTCCTCCGCCAAGTCGTGTCCATATGGACAATCTGGCATATATGATCTATACCTCCGGTTCAACCGGAACGCCTAAAGGCGTGTTAATTCCCCATCGCGGCCTGACCAA
>NZ_BMEX01000083.1 GCF_014637345.1 Kroppenstedtia guangzhouensis | reverse complement strand
GTTTCATGGGAGTAGTCGAAAAGGCAGAGGAAATTATCGCCCTCTGCCAGCAAGGGAAGTTTGAGGAGGCGGCGCAAGCCGCGCATATGGATGGGTGGCTTTGATGCAAGGGGTTCCGACCCCTTGCGAGGGTGAGGGGAGACCTTCGCTCTCGCAAGAGGCCGGAATGGCTTCAAAATATAAGGAGTGGTCACGATGAAGATCATCAATTTGACACCGCATGATGTTGTTGTACGACTAGAAAACGGGGAGGAAAAAACCTTCCCCGCATCCGGGGAAGTGGCACGGGTGAAGACCGTCTCGGAGGATGCGGGGGAAGTGGCAGGAGTTCCCGTCGTGTCCCAGGAATACGACGAGATACAGGGTTTGCCGGAGCCAGAAGAGGGGACTCTGTTTCTTGTATCACTTGTCGTTCGTCAGGCGGCAGTTGAAAGAGGGCGAACGGATATCATCAGCCCGGATACCTCCCCTCAGGGAGCGATCCGGGACGAGCAAGGCCGAATTGTGGCTGTGCGTCGTTTCGTCCGCTGATTCTGATCCTGCTAT
>NZ_BMEX01000082.1 GCF_014637345.1 Kroppenstedtia guangzhouensis | reverse complement strand
TCCTCTTTCCGAACCGGTTGAATCGAGAGTTTACCGCCGAGGTTCCGTTACGTCGTCTCGTAACGGATATTACCTACGTTCGAATGGGGAACTCCTTTGCTTACCTGTCGGCAGTACAAGATTTGTATAACAATGAGATCGTTTCCTGGTCCCTGTCGAAGCGTAATGATCTGGAGCTGGTTCTGGATTCGTTGGAGCGGCTTAAGGAGAAAGGATCTCTAAAGGATGTACTTCTACACTCGGATCAAGGTTTTCAGTATACCTCCCGGACGTATGCCCACCGTTTGAAGAGCTACGGGATGTTAGGAAGCCATTCGCGTCGTGGGAATTGCTTTGACAATGCTTGTATCGAATCGTTCTTCTCCCATCTGAAAACAGAGAAGCTTCACCTCACGCAACCAAAGACTTTTGAGGAAGCCTACCAAGCCGTCGAGGAATACATCACCTTCTACAACCAAGAGCGTTTCCAGAAAAAATTGGGCGACCTTTCCCCTGTAGAGCATCGGGAAAAAGTCGCCGCATAACCGTTCTTTTTTTCATTGTCTACTTGACGGGGTCAAG
>NZ_BMEX01000081.1 GCF_014637345.1 Kroppenstedtia guangzhouensis | reverse complement strand
TTCTTTTTCATTCAATTTTCGTACATAGATGGCCATACCGATCCCTCCCGTGAAAACATCGGTTTTCACAGAAGGTTATTCCCCTTTTGAAGAATTATAATCCTGTTTTTCATGATAGTTGATATCCCCCTATTTATTAGAATAGATACACAAGTACCATTATAATCATATTCGGAAAAAATCTAGTATTCCCCAAGATATTTTCCAGAATACTTCAGGAAAATAGATAGCATTTTTCGTGTCAAATTACCGTCTCAGTATCTCAGGTGTTCTGAGTCATTGGAGGTTTAACTATTTCAAGTTCATTCGTGCTGTAATGATAAGTTAATTCCGACGTAAATCTTGAATGACCAATGGATGAGACGTAATTGACCTCGTAACCATCCATGCCCGATATCGTCTCGTCACCCCCTTTGCTAAGGGGGTTTGTATTATAGCGGAGATCCAGGTCTTTTACGTATCCCGATCTCCAAAACAAAAAGTGGGTTAGTCACTTCCTGTCGGCAATCCCCTCGGCCTTCATCATTCCGTCACTCTGGGAGTGGTCAGCGGGAAAGATCGTCCACTCAACTTGCG
>NZ_BMEX01000080.1 GCF_014637345.1 Kroppenstedtia guangzhouensis | reverse complement strand
ATCTGGGGTGATGGGCGATACCCCAGATTTACAAAAAATCCGTTTCACCGGAAAGGAGATTGCCTTCACTAGGCAACTCCAGGGTAACGATACCAGAGGGGTCGACTGCACGCTGTACCTGACGAAAAAGAGGAAGTTCCTCCTATTCGTCAAGGATTGGTCGCACTGGCAAGGTGAACGCACGACGACGGAATATTACATTTATGACACGTTGGAGGATGTCGAGGTTTCCGGACATGCTACCGGCCAACTGATCCGGGATGCAAGAGAGTCCATCGGGGAAGACCCGGCGATCGAACTGGATATTTGATTTTGACACGGCCCGCCGGGTGCCGCGAGACCCGGCCCATGAATATGGGTGGCGACCTACCGCTAAGGAGGAATTGAGGATGCAAAACCATGCAGAATGGATTCGTGAGGCTGTGAAAGGCATGACACCTGTCGAATTGGTGGCGCACTTGGCTACCGATGGTTTCATGGGAGTAGTCGAAAAGGCAGAGGAAATTATCGCCCTCTGCCAGCAAGGGAAGTTTGAGGAGGCGGCGCAAGCCGCGCATATGGATGGGTGGCTTTGAT
>NZ_BMEX01000079.1 GCF_014637345.1 Kroppenstedtia guangzhouensis | reverse complement strand
CTCAAGGGGTACCCCCGGGAGAATCCGCATCCGGTGAACGAAGCCCGGGATCTGTGCTACATCCTCTACACCTCCGGTTCCACCGGCCAGCCCAAAGGGGTGATGACCACCCACCAGAATGTGGTGCGAACCGTGATCAACAACGGCTACCTGGAAGTGACCCCGGAAGACCGGGTGTTGCAACTGTCCAACTATGCCTTTGACGGGTCCACCTTTGACATTTACGGGGCCTTGTTATCCGGGGCCACCCTGGTGTTGATTTCCCGGGACACCGTGTCGGATGGTCTGGGTTTGTCCCGTGTGCTGAAGGAAGAGCGAATCACGGTCTCCTTCATGACCACCGCTTTGTTTAATACACTGGTCGATGTGGATGGTCAGGCACTGATAGGTTTGCGGAAGGTGCTGTTTGGAGGAGAAGCGGTTTCCGTCCCCCATGTGCGGAAGGCGGTCCGCCTCTTGGGAGCTGACCGGATTCTTCATGTGTATGGTCCGACGGAGACCACTGTGTTTGCCACATTCCACCCGGTGGACCGGCGGGCGGAGGGGCAGCGGACGATCCCGATCGGGAAACCCCTGTCCAACACCACATGCTATGTGCTGGACCGTCAGGGCCGTCCCCAACCGATCGGGGTACCGGGGGAACT
>NZ_BMEX01000078.1 GCF_014637345.1 Kroppenstedtia guangzhouensis | reverse complement strand
CTGGGCAGAAGTGTTGGGGCGGGAAACCGGGGTGAACGAGCACTTCTTTGAAGTGGGAGGCCATTCCCTCAAGGCGATGGTGTTGACCGCCCGGATCCATAAGGAGCTGGGGAAGGAAGTGCCGTTGTCCGAAGTGTTTGCCCGGCCGACGATCCGGGAGATGGCGGCGTGGATGGACGATCAGGAGCAGCGGGTCTCTTCCGAGATTCAGCCGGTGGGCGAACGGGAGCACTACCCCGTCTCCGCCGCCCAGCGCCGGATGTACACCGTGCAACAGCTGGAAGGGGGGGCCTCGGGAGTCCACTACAATATGCCCCAGGCCTGGAAGCTACGTGGAGCGCTGGATGAGAACCGACTGGAAGAAAGTTTGCGGGAGCTGATCCGACGGCACGAATCCTTGCGAACCTCCTTCACCTTCCGGGGGGGCGAATTGGTGCAAGTGATTCACCGGGAACCGGAATGGGAGTTGGAACGGTATCCGGTGACGGAAGAAGAGAGACTTCCGGAGCGGATCGCCTCCTTTGTCCGTCCCTTTGACCTGGGGAAAGCTCCGCTGTTCCGTGCCGCCTTGATCCCGTTGGAGACGGAGGGTCATCTGATGGTATGGGACCTGCACCATATCATTTCCGACGGGGTTTCCATGGA
>NZ_BMEX01000077.1 GCF_014637345.1 Kroppenstedtia guangzhouensis | reverse complement strand
GGACTTGCGGGGGATCAGTACTGCTTCCCGCACTGACGGGTGCTTCAGAAGGCACGCCTCGACCTCCCCCGGCTCAATCCGGTGACCCCGGATCTTCACTTGGTCATCGATCCGTCCCAGGTACTCCAGCTCTCCTCCCGGCAACCACCGGACCAGGTCCCCGCTCCGGTACAGACGCTCTCCCGGCACCAAGGGATTCTCCACAAACCGCTCCGCCGTCAATTCCGGGCGGTTCAGGTAGCCTCGGGCCACTCCGTCGCCCCCGATCCACAGTTCCCCCGGTACCCCGATCGGTTGGGGACGACCCTGACGGTCCAGCACATAGCATGTGGTGTTGGACAGGGGTTTCCCGATCGGGATCGTCCGCTGCCCCTCCACCCGCCGGTCCACCGAGTGGGTGCAGGCAAACACGGTGGTCTCCGTCGGACCATAACCGTTGATCAACCGGTGTTCCCCCAACACCGCCAGGGCTTTCTTCACGTGTTTGCTTGAGGCTTGTTCCCCGCCGAAGAGCACCTTGCGCATGCCTTGGAGGGCATTCACATCCCAATCGACCAAGGCGTTGAACAGGGAGGAGGTGATAAATGTGAGGGTGATCCTCTCCTCACGAATCACTTGAGCCAGACGACGGACATTCAACACCTCCTCTTTGGGCAGCAGAATCAA
>NZ_BMEX01000076.1 GCF_014637345.1 Kroppenstedtia guangzhouensis | reverse complement strand
CTGGTATGGATCCACCGGGGAAGTGATCGGGAGGGAACCAGCAGCCGAACAGGAGCGCCCTGGGCAGCTCAAAATTACAGCCAGGTACTTCTCCCCTCCGGTGGTAGTTTCCAGCGCTCACACGGGCTCTCAGCGCCTGAGAGGGGCTATTCTTCCCCGGGGGCCACCCGCCACTCGACCGGATCCCCGGCACCTCCCCAGTCGCCTGACCAGCCTCGCAAATCTCGCCGGGGGAGCTCCCGGGGAAGCGCACCCGGAGCAGTGCCGGGCCGCCGATCTGGGGTCCCCGGACCATTTCGGAAAAATTGTACGCTAAGACACATTTTGGACACAGAATACCCGGCACCCTGTACGCTAAGGGGCCGGGTTAGTCACAAATGCTTCGCCTGCGCCTCCTGACTAGCTCCCCGGGGAAGGGAACCGGTAGCCGGACAGGAGCGCTCTGGACGGCCGGAACCTAAGGCTCCTGACTCTGGTTTACATTTGTCTTCTATTGGGATAGAATGAAGACAAAGAAAACGCATAAAATAAAAAGGCACGAACCCGCGTCACCGGGTCCGTGCAATAGCTTGGCTAATGACGGTTCGAACTAGAAGTCCGGTCCCCGGCGCAACGGGTATCGGACTTCTTGCGTTTCTGACCTTTTTGCAACCGGTAGGTCAGGATCACCGGCCCGAAGACCAGGAAAGCCTGCCACAGGTGGCCGAAAAGCCAGGAT
>NZ_BMEX01000075.1 GCF_014637345.1 Kroppenstedtia guangzhouensis | reverse complement strand
GGATGCTTTCCGCCCGTAAAAGGGCCGTTTTTTGCGAATCACCGAACGGATTCCAAGCCCTCGCATTAGTCTACGGACACGTTTTCGATTCACCACCATGCCTTCGCGTCGGAGAGCGGTGGTCATTCGAATATACCCGTAATACGGGTGGAGGCGATGGATTGCCAGGATATGCTCTTGAATCCAGGCATCCTTGGACCGGCGTTCTTCGGCGAGAGACCGGGTCTTCTTCCACTTATAGTAACCAGAACGGGAAACCTGGGCGATTTGCAGTAACTGTGCCAAGGAGTGATGATCGCGCAGTTCATCGATTATGGCAAAGCGATTGCTTTTGGAAATCACTCCCCCAACAGATTTGGATGACGCTTTTTTAGGAAATCTACCTGCGCTTTTAGGTAAGCGTTCTCTTCCTCTAAATTGTCAAAGTGCTTCCGATTCCATACTCCCCGGTGATCTACCAACGATTCCCCTTTTTGATGTCGTTGAACCCAGTCTTGGACTTGGGACTTGCTACGGATCGCCAAACGCTCACAAATGGATCGATAGGACAGGCCTTCTTCCAGATGAAGGCGGATCGCTTCCGCTTTGGTTTCCAATGTGTACCGTTTGAATGTTTGCCCTTTTTTCGCCATAAGAAAATCCCCTCCGGCAGTTCAGTGCTTTTGTCCATCTTACCAGATGGACTTTTTTCACTGTCTACCGTATGGGGATAATACCA
>NZ_BMEX01000074.1 GCF_014637345.1 Kroppenstedtia guangzhouensis | reverse complement strand
CCCCCCACGGGCGGCCGCGGGGTGGAGGGCTGCCTCCTCTCTCCCACCACCCAAGGTATTTTTCAGATAAAAGGAGGAAGGAAGTAAAAGGTCTTTGAGAGAGGTGTAACTGCATGCGGCATCGAGGCCGATGGAAACACGAGGAAGATACATACCTAATTCAGAATTTCAAAAAGCTGTCCGTTGGAGAAATGGCTCACTACCTAAAGAGGGGGGAGAAGGCCACATACAACCGGTGTTATCGCCTGGGGTTATCGAAAACCGATCGAAAGCGGTCAAATCGTAAACGGTGGACCCAAAAGGAAAAGGAATTTCTGATAACGAACTACAAAAAGTTCTCCAATCGGCAATTAGGAGAGATGTTAGATCGGTCTGAAAACGCTGTAATGGGCATGGCTCGCATCTTAGGGCTTCGTAAACGGAACATCCAACGGAAATAATTAGGCCGTCAAATTTCGGTTCTAAGGCCTTTTCAAACATCGCGAAGGGTTAAGGTACCCTCGGCATTCCCCATCCTCAAGCATTATCTGATTTTCGATCGGATGAAAGTGCCGAAAAAGGGGGATTTAAGATTGTTGGGGTACTTCTTACAGGCAGGAAGTTTTGATTTCTGGCTTCGGGGATATTTGGAGGAGGCAGCTGATCGCATTCGTTATGGACGGGAACCGATGGATGAAAGGGAAAAACTGTTTCTTCGGTATATAGCTGGCCTTGGTTTCTTT
>NZ_BMEX01000073.1 GCF_014637345.1 Kroppenstedtia guangzhouensis | reverse complement strand
CGGGTATCGGACTTCTTGCGTTTCTGACCTTTTTGCAACCGGTAGGTCAGGATCACCGGCCCGAAGACCAGGAAAGCCTGCCACAGGTGGCCGAAAAGCCAGGATAGCAAGTCCCGCAAATGGATACACCTCCTTCCGGGTAAACATCGGAAGGAACCCTCCTTTCCAGGGGCAGTATGGAAAACCCCTGCCCTGGCCGAATGAGCCAAGGCCAGGGCAAGACTCCAAAGAGCCGCCTAGGAAAAGAAACAGTCTCCATCTGGAGAAACGTCCGATCTGGATCGTGCCTTGTCCATTCAGTATAGCATATATTGGGCGAATGTTTATTCATTTGCAGTTTTCCGACATCATGTCACAAATTCCCTCTTATCACCGAATGTACGTTCGAGTAAAATGGTGGGTGAGGTGTTTGAAATGGCGTTGGAGCGTGGTAACAAGTTGTGGGAGGGACACCGAATGATTCTCCCACAACATGAAGAGCAGCTGTGGCTGGAGCGTCAGAAAGAAAAGGAGTACCGCCCGCCGGTGTTGGCAGAGGATGCACTGGAAGAAATCAATCGCTTGATTGAACGGTCATACATGGAGGATCAGCCGATTGAGGTAACCTATGCTACCTTATACGGGCCGAGGAAGTATATTGGTTTTGTCATGCGGATCGATCCGGTGGGGAGATGGTTGCTATTGCAGAACGGAGAGGACAAGGAACTCATCCCCTTCTCCAAGATCATCGGGGCAGAG
>NZ_BMEX01000072.1 GCF_014637345.1 Kroppenstedtia guangzhouensis | reverse complement strand
TATACTGTAGATGAGCTTGAAAAACACCAATGAGGGGGAATCAGTATGGGCTTGAAAAAAGTGATTGAGAAAATCGAAGGAACCCACCTCCGGGTGGAAAGCGATTGGATAAAAGAGAACACGGAAAGCCTATACGACGGCATCATCGCGAAAATGGAACAGTTCGCCGCTNTTGAGCGGTGGAAGAAAGAAGGGTTCGTGGCGGATATCTACTTCGATGAACAGAAGCTTCATACGACAGCCGGGTTTGATCTTGAAGAGCTCTCGAACCAGACGACCTGGTTCGTCGACAAATATGAAGACTTTGACCCGGAAGAGTTGAAAAACCTCCTTCTGAAAGGGGTGGCGGAGTTGGGGGAGTGATTCCCCCACTCCTTCAAACGAGAGGGAGACCTTCCCTGATCCGGCCAGCCGGGAGCCTATCCCGGCAAACAAACAAAAAGGAGAGATACACCATGCCGAGGAAAAACCTGTACGTCACGAAAGATGACGAACCCATTTTCGACGAAGCTGCTGAAGTTTTGGGAGAAGAATCCCTTTCCGCCGCAATCGCCTCCGTCCTCCGTCGGGCGGTCGAGGCGAAAAAGGCCGAGTTGGAAGGAATGGAACAAATTGAGTTGGAAGTGGGGACGAGATCTGGGGTGATGGGCGATACCCCAGATTTACAAAAAATCCGTTTCACCGGAAAGGAGATTGCCTTCACTAGGCAACTCCAGGGTAACGATACCAGAGGGGTCGA
>NZ_BMEX01000071.1 GCF_014637345.1 Kroppenstedtia guangzhouensis | reverse complement strand
TTTTGTGTGCAATTCCTTAAACTTTTTTCAAAAAAGGGGTTGACTATGCGCATATGCGCATACTATACTGTAGATGAGCTTGAAAAACACCAATGAGGGGGAATCTGTATGGACTTGAAAAAAGTGATTGAGAAAATCGAAGGAACCTGCATACGAGTGGAAGCTAGTTGGCTGAAAGAGAATGCAGAAACCCTGTACGACGGCATCATCGCGAAAATGGAACAGTTCGCCGCCGATCCGAAAAACCAAACAACCGAGAAGGACGTTGAGCGGTGGAAGAAAGAAGGGTTCGTGGCGGATATCTACTTCGATGAACAGAAGCTTCATACGACAGCCGGGTTTGTTGTTGAAGAGTTGTCGAACCAGACGACCTGGTTCGTTGACAAGTATGAAGACTTTGACCCGGAAGAGTTGAAAAACCTCCTTCTGAAAGGGGTGGCGGAGTTGGGGGAGTGATTCCCCCACTCCTTCAAACGAGAGGGAGACCTTCCCTGATCCGGCCAGCCGGGAGCCGATCCCGGCAAACAAACAAAAGGGGGATACACCATGCCGAGGAAAAACCTGTACGTCACGAAAGATGACGAACCCATTTTCGACGAAGCTGCTGAAGTTTTGGGAGAAGAATCCCTTTCCGCCGCAATCGCCTCCGTCCTCCGTCGGGCGGTCGAGGCGAAAAAGGCCGAGTTGGAAGGAATGGAACAAATTGAGTTGGAAGTGGGGACGGTATCTGGGGTGATGGGCGATACCCCAGATTTACAAAAAATCCGTTTCACCGGAAAGGAGATTGCCTTCACTAGGCAACTCCAGGGTAACGATACCAGAGGGGTCGA
>NZ_BMEX01000070.1 GCF_014637345.1 Kroppenstedtia guangzhouensis | reverse complement strand
ATTGGACCAATGTCAGTCGAAAGAGCAAGTCCCGGGAGAGGTCAAATCCTCTCTCCCGGTCTTCTCTCTTGATTTCTTCCAGTCGCTGTTCCTGTTCCTCGGGGGATAATCCCCTCAGGTTCTCCACCTGCAGGCAAGCCTTCCGTTTTTTCATCACCACTTGAAGCGGTTTTGTCATTTTTTTATGCAAGAAAACAGTGCGAAGTACATCATACTTTGAAACCAGCATCTGATAGGCTTTTTCAAGATCAATCTCAGATACTTTTCCCGTCAAATGAAAACAGGTTTGATCAAAATAAGCCTGACTTCCGGGGTCATTCAAATAGTGAAATAGAATCCCTTCCTGTGTGGGTGACAACCGATACAGATCCTGAATATTTTCACGATCGAACACGCTGTGACACCCCTTCTCATTTTTTTCCTTCAAAGATTTCAAATACATCTTCCAACTCGTCAAGGGTCAGATCCTTTTCGCTGAAGTCACTGGGCGTGTACTCAGAACGATCTTTTGCAAGACAATGCTTCGTCAGTCGTAGCAAGTGTCGAACCATTCCCGAAGCCAACCGTTGGATGGTTGCAGCATGAAACAGATGGGAATGGTAAGCAATCCGGAGGTGAAGTTGATTTTTCACCACTACCGCAGTAAGGTCCAAATCTTCCTCCAACACATTCCCGGAAGCAATCATGGTCCCGACAGGCATCCCCGATTCGGCTTCCTGTTCAAAACTTCCCAGGTAGTTGAAGCCGATCCTGGGTTGGACTTTCCCTCTCTTCCCCTGCAGATACCGCCGGACTCCATACCCCACCCCTTTATGGGGCACCCGGCGCAAAGTCTCCTTCACTTCCTTGATCACTGT
>NZ_BMEX01000069.1 GCF_014637345.1 Kroppenstedtia guangzhouensis | reverse complement strand
TTCGGACGGTTGGGAGACCCGTGGGATCGTGTCGCCTTGGAGGCCGTTAAAATGAGGTATCGGTTGAATTGATCCGGGTAAAGGAGAGATTCCATGTTAAAAAAATGGCTACCGGTCATCCTGGCCGGTTTTCTTGTTCTCGCCGGCTGTGCCCCTGTAGCAGATACCCCTATCTCATCTCCGGTCAGCGATCACAAAGCATATGATGTCATTTTGGAGTTTCCCGCCGATCGATACCCGGAGACAGCCGCACATATCCAAGATGCCATCAAGAAAGGACATTCCGAAATCTGCACCCTTGACCGGGATGGGGCGGAAGAGAACCGGGAGGAGTCGCTGAAAGGAATCCCTACCAAAGAGGGCTATGATCGGGACGAGTGGCCGATGGCCTTCTGTGCGGAGGGAGGAAAGGGAGCACACATCGCATATATAGATCCCTCAGACAACCGAGGCGCAGGAAGCTGGATCAGTCATGAGGTGGAGAAGTATCCAGACGGAACACGGGTGAAATTCGTGGTGAAATCCAAAGGAAAAGCACCCAAGGAAGCGGAACCGGTAGAGGGTGAGCAATCTGAGGGGACGGAAGAGGAAACCTTTGAAGATAAGAACTGCTCCGACTTCAAAACACAGGAGGAAGCGAAGAAATATCTATTACCCGGAGATCCTCACCGACTTGATCCGGATGGGGACGGCATCCCCTGTGAGAGTCTACCGGCAAGCTGATGAGCATAGAATAGAAATGACCACCGAAACGGCATCACCCGCCACGAGGCGGGGTTTTTTATTGGGAGAGGGAGACGCGTGCCCTTTATAAAGAGCGAGCGAGAAAAACCAACCCCTAAGGGCTGGGTTTTCTCGCTCGCTCTTTATAACTCCTCTGCCCCGATGATCTTGGAGAAGGGGATGAGTTCCTTGTCCTCTCCGTTCTGCAATAGCAACCATCTCCCCACCGGATCGATCCGCAT
>NZ_BMEX01000068.1 GCF_014637345.1 Kroppenstedtia guangzhouensis | reverse complement strand
GTCGCATCCTTCGGATACGACACCCGGGTGTCGTTGAAGGTGTGCAAAAGTTGTCTCTCTTCCTCCGCATCGGTCAGCCGGACCGACCCCACCGGACACTCCGGTGCATCCATCACCTGTTCCAGGATCCTTTTCAGACGTCCCGGCAGTGTTCCCACCATCTCCCGGTCATATTCCCCTTCATCGTAAAGCACCTTCATCACCAATTCCCGGCCGTGATGCACCTGCAGACTCAGCCCGTAATTGGTTTTTTCAAAGGCTTCCATCCCTGTGAACCGGAAACCCAAACCCTCCGGATCATCCATTTCCTCCAGGTTCACCGGATAGTTCTCAAAGGCGACGATATGATCAAACAACTCGCCCCGAACCCCTGCCCGGTTTTGCACTTCCGCCAGTTGCACATAGTGCATCCGCTCCGATCTCAGCGCGACTTCCTGCACACGCTTCACCAATTCGGAAAAGGTCTCCTTCTCTTTTAACTGGATCCGGACCGGAACGGTATTGATGAACAGTCCCACGATCTGTTCCACCTGCGGGATCTCCGCCGGACGACCCGATACCACCGCTCCAAAGGTGACATCTTCCGTATCATTCATCTTCATCAGCAACAGGCCCCACAAGGTCTGAAACACGGTATTTACAGTCACCTGGTGTTTCCGGGCCAACCGGGTCAGTCGTTCCGTCCACTCTTCCTCCCAATGGAAGATCTCCTCCGCCATCCCCGATGAGCCCTTGGAGCCACGCGGCAAGCCCGTCACTTCTTGGAACCCTTCCAGATACTCCTGCCAGTATTGAAACGCCTCTTCCTCATCCTGTTCTTCCAGCCAGCGGATGTAGCGACTGTACGGCACCCCGTCTTCCACGGTCCACTCCTGACCTGATCGGGCCTGGCGATACAGTTTCATCAGATCTCCCAACAAGATCCCCATACACCAGCCATCCATCAGGATATGGTGGCAGCTCAAAATAAGCCGGTATGCTGCCTCTCCCAATTGGACCAATGTCAGTCGAAAGAGCAAGTCCCGGGAGAGGTCAAATCCTCTCTCCCGGTCTTCTCTCTTGATTTCTTCCAGTCGCTGTTCCTGTTCCTCGGGGG
>NZ_BMEX01000067.1 GCF_014637345.1 Kroppenstedtia guangzhouensis | reverse complement strand
TTCCAAGACAAGAAAGAACTGATTCGTCATGTGGTTCGGGAAATCCTGGTGTATGAGAATCGGGTGGAGATCCATACCTTTTAGCATTTCCACCCGATAGACATTAGAAACGAAACGAGATTCTAACGTCTATAGACTTGCATGGCTGAATCATACCTTAGCTTATTACAAAACCCCCTTGCCTCAGTCGATGAGGAGGTGGAAGCTGTATTTCAACACTTCGAAGACCACAATTCAGGTGGAGGCCAAATACATCCCGGCGTTTAAACCAGGAAAGCAGTTGCAAGCAGTCGTCATGGATAAAGTAAGTAAGGCGTCCTGACAGGGCGCCTTGATTATTGGTATGTTAGAAACGGCTCTACAAACAATCTGCACAAGATCATGATCGAGTTTCAATTCCTTATAGGTAGATTAGAACAGCTCAGAATCCGACCCGACTTCGAGCAAATCAAGGTTGAATCGCTCAACCAGGGGGATGACCGTTTCAGCTTCCCCACGGGTTTCAATTCCTTATAGGTAGATTAGAAACAAAAATCATTGAAAAGTGTGAAGAAGTGACGATGACGAGTTTCAATTCCTTATAGGTACGTTAGAAACTACAGCCAACGAGGGCGGAAAGACCCGGCAAGCGATGTTTCAATTCCTTATAGGTACGTTAGAAACGCGAAACGATTAGTCTTCGATCAGCAACCGCACAAGGTTGTTTCAATTCCTTATAGGTAGATTAGAAACAAAGATTATAGGTATTGGAGCTATCCGGAATCATCAGAGTTTCAATTCCTTATAGGTAGATTAGAAACCCATCAAAAGACCTGTCCAAAGCCAAACCTTTGATACTTCCATCATACAGAAAACACCCGATGGAAACAACGGGAATAACAATTTAGCCTGCTGTATCCAGTGTTTCGGCCGTTTGGGCTTTGTCGTCGATCCCCGGGGTTTTTTGCACTACTGGGGGTCGACGACAGGATTTTCAATCGAGTCTGATGAGAAGTGACTGCGGGCTCGATTGGAAGAAATACAGGATATGATGAAGGACAGGAGTAAAGCCGCATATACCCACGAACTGATCCAAGAAGCCGCCAAATATTACTTCAGCAAAGGA
>NZ_BMEX01000066.1 GCF_014637345.1 Kroppenstedtia guangzhouensis | reverse complement strand
CTAGTGCCCCTTCAGGCAACTTTGATCTTGTTTTGCTCATTTAGGATCACAGCGTCCCGCTTGTTCTTGTTGCGCCACCGTATGTACTCCTGAATCGCCTTCATCAACTCATCATGAGAGGAATAGTTACTTCCTTCAAGGACAAATTTCCGAAGCGGACCGAAATGGCATTCAATGCGGTTGAGCCAAGAAGCGTATGTTGGTGTGTAGACCAACTTCACATGGTTCTTTTCGGCCCATGCTTTCACTTTTTTATGGTGGTGGGGAGAAAAGTTATCCAAGATAATATACAGGCGTTCGCTCCGGTGAAAACGGCGACGCAACACCTGAAGAAAGCCCAAAAAATCTTGGTGACGCTTGGTTTTCTTGTTGTGGGCGTACAGTTTGTCCGTCTTGAGATCCAAAGCTGCAAACAAGTGACGTACTCCATGCTTTCGTGTATAAGTGGCTGGCAAGCGATCCGCTTTTTTCTGCGGAAACCAGCCCTTTCCCGCATAGGGCCGGATCGACAGCGGTCCAAACTCGTCCACGCAAATTACCCGTCCATCTTTCGGCGGGGTTTTGTAGAGCTGTTTGATTCGTTTTTTTTCGTGTGAAACTCAGGATCATTGGACTCCTTCCACGTTTTTGTGTGCTGGTAAGTGATGTTCGCTTCCTCTAATATGCATCGGATCGTTTCGATGCTAATCGATCGGACGATACCCTTCTTCTCCGCCGCTTCTTTTAGCTTAGTCAAGGACCAATGGGTGAAAGGCATTCCTAAAACTTTGGGAGGAATCTGTGCCAACTCGATGATGTCTGCCCGCTGTTCAGGGGTAAACGTACGTGGACGACCGCCGTTGTACCGAGGCTGAATCGCGTCCATTCCTTCTTTGTTGAAACGGTGGATGAATTTTCGAATATGCTCTCGGGATAGTTGGTAAAGTTCGGCGATCTCCGGTACTTTCATTTTTTGAGCAGATGCCAAAATAACCAATGCACGCCGTACTTTGACCCCATCCGTGTTTTTTCGCGCGATTTTTTTGAGGCGGTTGCCTTCTTCATTGGTTAATTCCCGTACATAAAGGGTCATTTCTTTCACCTGCTGTTTCCGTGGTAGATTCTCTACCTTCCAGAAAACCAAGTGTAAATCCTTCCTCCATTACCAAACTAAATTTCCGGATGGGGCACTAG
>NZ_BMEX01000065.1 GCF_014637345.1 Kroppenstedtia guangzhouensis | reverse complement strand
CTGGAACAACACATCGACAGCGAACCAAAGGAAAATAAGCCCATCACCGCGTAAAACAGCGAAAAAGGCCGTCACGAAAATCTACGACGAGTGGGACAATCCCTTGTCCAACATCTGACCCTCAGGTTGGCTCCAATTCCTTGCCTCTCCTCATCCCTTTCTCTTCTCCTTTCGCAAAACGAGCAGTCCGACCTTGCTGGACTACTTTGTCTGATGCGAAAATCAACTAAAGTAGTCGGATCAGTAACTACCTCCCCAGCGCTGCAATTCAAGGTTACTTCTCATCAAACTGTAATCAAAGATCGAAAATCCTGTCGTCGACCCCCAGTAGTGCAAAAACCCCTGGGGATCGACGACAAAACCCAAACGGCTGAAACACTGGATACAGCAGGCTTAATTGTTATTCCCGTTGTTTCCATCGGGTGTTTTCCGTATGATGGAGGTATCAAAGGTTTGGCTTTGGACGGGTCTTTTGATGGGTTTCTAACGTACTTATGAGGAATTGAAACTGAAGCATTGAGGAGGTGATCCCCCCTGGAAGAAAAGTTTCTAACGTACTTATGAGGAATTGAAACGATCCATCCTTTCTTCCGTCTCGGAGACGGAAAAAGGTTTCTAACGTACTTATGAGGAATTGAAACACGGCCTCCAAGGCGACACGATCCCACGGGTCTCCCAAGTTTCTAACGTACTTATGAGGAATTGAAACATTTCAGCGATAGTCCATGTTTTGCTGGGTTTTGTCCGGTTTCTAACGTACTTATGAGGAATTGAAACCCGGGGAGGAAGCGAAATGATCACATGCACCAAGTGGTTTCTAACGTACTTATGAGGAATTGAAACAGCGACTTCTACGATGAATGACACTCTCAAAGACCAAAGTTTCTAACGTACCTATAAGGAATTGAAACCCAGCGGTTGAATCGAGCGGACCACCCTGTGTTTCCGTTTCTAACGTACCTATAAGGAGTTGAAACACCCCAGCAGAAGAGCATGCTAGGAAATTTGTAGAGCCGTTTCTAAGGTACCAATAAGTAAGGCGCCCTGTTTGTACAGGACGCCTTACTTACTTCATCCATGACACCTTCTTGCAACTGCTTTCCTGGTTTAAACACCAGAACTCGTTTCTTATCAACGTGAATCGTTTTCTTCGATGTGGTGTAAAACACAGCTTCCACCTCCCCATCGACTGAGGCAAGGGAGGTTGTAATAAGCTGAGGTATGATTCAGCCATGCAAACCTATAGACATTAGAATCTCGTTT
>NZ_BMEX01000064.1 GCF_014637345.1 Kroppenstedtia guangzhouensis | reverse complement strand
ATATCATCTTCCCGGCGAGCCTGCCACCGTCGGAGCTTCTCATAGTCCTGCTGATGTTGCTCGTTGACAAACCACATGGCGTTCTCTCCCTTGTGCTCAAATCGGACGCTCGGTCATCGTGTAATTTTCCCCACCTCAGCAATCCGATACGATGGACAAGGCCTTGCATTCATCGCATATGTACAATCGGATCACTTCATCGAAGCCCAATCCCTCAGCCCATGGAAACAGCTTCCCCTGCTCATCTACCGGCTCATATGAAAGGCAAGCTTGGTGGTGATTCCCACACTCCTCACAGCCTCCGTTGGTCTTCCCAAACCACCAATAGTGATGGAACTGGCCTGCTTCAACCAACTTTCGGGTGGTCTCGATGATGGCAGCGATCTTGTTTTCATCCAATTCCAGGTCGACGACATGAACCGGTTTGCTCTCATCGAATTCAAATTTCACGGTCTTTCCTCCTATCCCTTTATTTTTGGATACCCGAAATATTTCTGATCGCACCACTCACAGGTGCACTCGGTGTCTGAAGTCCACTGGGCAGTCTTTTCACAGCGGGGGCAATTGAGAACATTCTTCAGAGTCAATCCCATGATGATCCCTCCTGATTCTATTGTTTCTGGTTGGAGCCAGGACACCCGGCATGGTTTCCATGCCAGGTGTCCAAACCAAATCAAAATGTCACCTCTCTGACGCCATCGGAAGGTTCTTCTTCCCATTCGATCCGTCCATCAGGGTGAACATAACCCCGAGATTTTTTCATCGGTCCGTGGAACCCCGGTGGGATGGACATATTGAAGGATTTCCCCCTTTCCAACACGGCCCACAACGTCCCACCATGACCGTCGGAATAGCTCCACTTCACTGCTGGACCTTCGATAATCCCAGCCCGGCGGCCACCACAACCTCGAACTAATAAAACACACCGGCTGAGGTTCTTTGCCGCCACGTATGCGGTGGCCGTGTTCTTCATCCGGCCCCGAGACGGGCACCGGATCTCGACTCCTTCCTTGAATATTTTCAATTCCCCGAGAATCAGCGCTCGTGAAACTTCCAAGCCATTCAATACCAGGTGTTTCATGACTTCCGGAAAATTTCTCTTCAATTCCTCCATCCGCTCCTTTTTCTGCGCGTTGATCCGTTCGATTACATCCATTTTGATTCCTCCCGGCGTAGGTCGCCACCCGATTTTGGACCGTTCTGGTCCTCCATTTCGCTCACCCAAGCTGGGTGAGCGATAGCAGGATCAGAATCAGCGGACGAAACGACGCACAGCCACAATTCGGCCTTGCTCGTCCCGGATCGCTCCCTGAGGGGAGGTATCCGGGCTGATGATATCCGT
>NZ_BMEX01000063.1 GCF_014637345.1 Kroppenstedtia guangzhouensis | reverse complement strand
TACCAGTGAGGCGGACGGTGGCATCACCGGGGAGGATAAACAGGCCCTCTCCGGCGCTCAGAGGGCCTTCTAAGCCCTCAAAACTACCACCGGAGGGTAAGGGGGTTAGATAACAGGTTTAAGACGTCTAAGGGGTTCCCCTTCAATGTAGACCGGTTTGCAATACAAACAATTTCCACATAAATACATAAATAAAGGCGACAACGATAGGCTTTCCTGTTTTGAAATCGTTGCCGCCTCACCCTTGCTTCTCCCCAAGATCGATTCTTGACTCTCAGGAGCGGTTTGGGGAGCAAACTGGTTTAATTATGAGGTGATTTCTTTCTGACGTTGGCTTAAACGTTGGCGCATCCGGTCCAACTTTGCTCGCAACCGTGCTTCCACTATCGGATCCACTTCTCCGCCGGAGACTTTCTCCCCTTTAGCTTCCCGCTCGATTGCTTGAGCGACAGCCCGGGGCAAGTCATCATTGTTTTGTTTACCAGAACGATTCGGAGCGGGCTTGTCCGGTTGACGCTGTTTCCGGCTGGAGGGTTTACGTTTAGGTTTAGGGTCCCATCCCCCGTTTTTAATCCCGTACCGGACACATTTAATCGGCGAAATTGCTTCAGGATCTTCGCTTACGTTCTTGATCTCCTGAATCACTTTTTGATGGTCTCCCTTTGCATCTTGCAAGAGAAGAATCACCTTCTTGGGTGCAAGTTCTTCTGAAAATGCTTTTTCCCAAGCAGTCAGTATATCAACAACAACAACAGATATGTCTTTAAAAGAACTGTCTTTAAAAATACTTGTCTTTAGGGTCTCCGCAGCCTCTTGAATTGCTTGGGATTGGGCCTTGTCATCTGGGGAAAACTTTTTCCCACTATCCGGGGAAAACTTTTTCCCACTATCCGGGGAAAACTTTTTCCCAGAACTAGTGTTCTCGTGAAAATTTTGCACCCCTTTGTCACCTGGGAAAATGGGGTTACCGTCTTGGTCCATCAAACCAGTTTTCTTCAGCAGTTTTTCAATGCCGGTCAAGGTGAGGTCTTCAAGGTCTTCCACAAAAAATTTCTTTCGTTCCAATCCGGCTACGATCAATTGGTTAGTGAGATTATTGAGAAAATAATAGTTCGGTTCATGTCCTTTCCCTTGTCGAGGGTCATCAAAAATCAAGATCCAATTTTTCTTTGCGGCATCCCGAGCGCCCGTTGTTACAGATCGCAGAGACATGTTCATCAGCTCAGCGATTTTACTACGGGAAAGACCTGTCCAGCCAGCTTCGTTATTCCAACCAAGGGTTTGCCTAATTAGACACCCTACCACTTTCGCTTCCGCTTGTTTGCCATTTCTTAGCACTTCATCAAAAAAGAGGTTTGGCGTTTTTGTGAACTGGCTTTTAAAGTCTGGGAAATAGGG
>NZ_BMEX01000062.1 GCF_014637345.1 Kroppenstedtia guangzhouensis | reverse complement strand
TTTAACCAAATTCGGGCTTACATCCGATGGCGCAACAAAAATAAACGTCATGAGGCGATCTTACGAGAACAAAAGAAGATCAAGGTGGCCTGACAGGGCACTAGTGACTTCTCCATTTCATTGGATAAGTTAAAAAAGACATCCGACAATCAGCCGAATGTCTTTTAATACTTGATGGTTGGTTAAAATGAAGTTGTAGATTAGAAATAACAACCACCTCCACCGCCACTAATACAATATATGAAAAAACCATTCCATAAATGGAATGGTTTTGGACCAAAACGTTCTCTTCAGCTACCTACTGGGTCATCTCTACTTGGTACAGTGTTTTCTGTGACCAAATCACTGGTGCTGATCTTCTCAGCCATTGAGTAAGCACCGGCACAAAAAATCAAAGTAGTTAATGAAACTAGCAAACCTTTTTTAATCCACTTCATCGAAAAACACCCTCTCCGTTTGTCTTAGTTGTTCTTGTAATTGATGCATATTAAGCATACATTTTTGAAATTCCTGCTCATCAATTCCTTTCCATGAACTGGCCAATCCATATAAGGCACGGTGTTCTCGTTTCTTTAGATTGTACTTTTTCGCTAAATTGAGAGACTCGTTAAAGTATTCGGCAGCTTCTCGTTGTTTCCCTTTAAACAGCAACAGTTCCCCCATAGCAATGTATGCCGAAGTTAGGCGAGGCATGTCATTACACTCTTTTCCTATTTGAATTGCCTTTTCAAGTGCTTGAGCCGCCTGCTCATGTTGATCCTTGAGTTTGTATAAAGACCCTAAGCGAATATAGATGTTCGCGACGCTTTTCTTATCCCCCAACTTGTCAGCACATCCAAGTGCATTTGTAAAGCTTTCCTCAGCTTTATCTAGTTCCCCTTTACGTAAATAGACACTTCCAAGAACTGTGGAAAGGCTGTAGATTGAGGAAAATTCGCGATTGATCCTGGCTAGTTCCAGCCCTTCCATAGCATAATGCAATGCTTCTTCATCCATTTCAAGACGATAGTTCAGTTCGGATCGAAGCCAGTAGAAAACGAGCTTAACAAGGATATTCTCAATCCTGGGTAACTCTTTCCAATTATCTTCCACTACCTTCATCGCCGATCCAATCCGACCGATTCGTTCAAGATACAGTCCCTTGTTAGCTTGAAGAAGATACCAAACATCTTGACGCTCTCCATCCATTTGAAATGCATCAATCCCACTTTCAGTAAATTTCAAAGCGTTGTCTAAGTCATTTTGGAAATACTCGCAAATAGCAAGTTCCAAAAAGGAAGTTGCTTCAATATTTGTATGATCAGATTTTTGACTAGTGCCCCATCCGGAAATTTAGTTTGGTAATGGAGGAAGGATTTACACTTGGTTTTCTGGAAGGTAGAGAATCTACCACGGAAACAGCAGGTGAAAGAAATGA
>NZ_BMEX01000061.1 GCF_014637345.1 Kroppenstedtia guangzhouensis | reverse complement strand
GCGGAGTCTACCATGATCAGTTGTTGTACCAGCTGAGGGATGGATCTTTTGCTCCCAAGCGCATGGAACAAGCGTTGCGGAAACTGGTGCAGCGTCATGAAATATTGCGAACCTCTTTTTATATGGAAGAAACGGATCGGCCGATCCAGGTGGTGTGGCGTCAAGTGGAGCTTCCGATCGAAGAGATCGATCTCCGTGACCAAGATGAGACCGAACAATCTCTGACCATCTCGGCCCACCTGGAGGAGGATCGAAAGCGGCCCTTCAATATGAAAAAGGGGCCTCTCTGGCGGATGAAAGTATTCTACCTGGGCCGAGAGCAAGTGGTTTTGGGATGGATAGTTCATCATGCGCTGATGGACGGGTGGAGTGTCGCCTCTTTTATGACTGAGTTGATCGATGTGTATTTCCATTTGGCCAAGGGAGAAGTGCAGCTGCCGGAGCTGGGCAGCCGGTATGTGGATTTTGTGGCGGAGGAGCAGGTGTTGTCCGGCCGGGAAAGCTGGGCCCGTTACTGGAAAGAGGAGCTGGAAGGCTATAAACGGTTGGAATTGCCCACTGTGGGCAAGGGAAGCAGCACGCTGATCCGGGAGCTTGAGGCATCCTTTCTGCCGGCCATCAAGGAGTTGGCGCGACGGGAACAGACCACTCCCAAAACGGTGGCTCTGAGTGCATATCTGGTCATGATGCACCTGATGTCTTATGATTCGGACTTGACAGTGGGGTTGATTGAAAACAACCGGCCCCAACTGGAAGACGGGGAGCAGGTGTTGGGCTGTTTCCTGAACACGGTGCCTTTCCGGGTGCGTATGGATGAGGTGGACAGTTACCGGTCCTTGCTTCGTTATGTGCACGCCAAGCACATTGAGTTGAAGCAATATGGACGCTATCCTTTTCAGGAGATTGTCCGGGCGATCGGGGAGCGAAGCGGGGATGAGAACCCTGTGACCGATGTGTTGTTCAACTTTGTGGATTTTCATGTCTACGACCGGCTGGACGAGCGTCTGGGATTCCGGGAGGAAAGTTTTGAACGGACCAATACGTTGTTTGACTTTACATTGTCCACCACCTATGACCGGCTGGAAGTGCGTTTGACCTCGGCGATGCCCCAGGCGGAAGCGGAGCGTTGGGTGAGATGCTACGAACGGATCCTGTCCGTCATGCTGGAAGATCCGGCGCAGGAGATTGACAAGTACATTCTGTTGGATGAAGACGAACGGAACCGGCTGTTCGAAGGTTTCAATGACACCCGGGCGTCGTATCCGAGGGATGCGACCTTGGTCTCGCTGTTTGAGGAACAGGCGGCCCGTCAGGGGGACCGGGTGGCGGTGAAAAGGGGAGAGAGGGTTCTCACCTACCGGGAGTTGAACGAAGAAGCCAACCGGCTGGCCCATGCCCTGCGGGAGCGGGGATTGGCCCGGGAA
>NZ_BMEX01000060.1 GCF_014637345.1 Kroppenstedtia guangzhouensis | reverse complement strand
GGTCTCGCAGTCAAGCTCCCTTCTGCCTTTGCACTCTTCCGCGCGATTTCCAACCGCGCTGAGGGAACCTTGGGGCGCCTCCGTTACTCTTTAGGAGGCGACCGCCCCAGTCAAACTGCCCACCTGACACGGTCCCGACACCGGATCACGGTGCTCGGTTAGAACCCCGGCACGATCAGGGTGGTATCCCACCAATGCCTCCTCCGAACCTGGCGGCCCGGATTCTCTGGCTCCCACCTATCCTGTACAAACCGTACCAAGATCCAATATCAGGCTACAGTAAAGCTTCACGGGGTCTTTCCGTCCTGTCACAGGTAACCCGCATCTTCACGGGTACTACGATTTCACCGGGTCTCTCGTTGAGACAGCGCCCAAGTCGTTGCGCCTTTCGTGCGGGTCGGAACTTACCCGACAAGGAATTTCGCTACCTTAGGACCGTTATAGTTACGGCCGCCGTTTACTGGGGCTTCGGTTCTGAGCTTCGCTTGCGCTAACCCTTCCCCTTAACCTTCCAGCACCGGGCAGGCGTCAGCCCCTATACTTCGCCTTGCGGCTTTGCAGAGACCTGTGTTTTTGCTAAACAGTCGCTTGGGCCTATTCACTGCGGCCCCCTCGCGCTCATCACGCTAACGGGGCACCCCTTCTCCCGAAGTTACGGGGTCATTTTGCCGAGTTCCTTAACGAGAGTTTTCCCGCGCGCCTGAGGATTCTCTCCTCGCCTACCTGTGTCGGTTTGCGGTACGGGCACCTTCCGCCTCGCTAGAGGCTTTTCTTGGCAGTGTGAGATCAAGGACTTCGGTACTTATGGTTCCCTCGCCATCACGGCCCAGCCTTGGAAAGACGGATTTGCCTGTCTTTCCGGCCTCACCGCTTGGACGCGCATATCCAGCAGCGCGATCCCCTACCCTCCTGCGTCCCCCCATCACTCAAACGGCGGAAGGTGGTACAGGAATTTCCACCTGTTATCCATCGCCTACGCTTTTCAGCCTCGGCTTAGGTCCCGACTTACCCTGAGCGGACGAACCTTCCTCAGGAAACCTTAGGCTTTCGGCGGAGGGGATTCTCACCCCTCTTTTCGTTACTCACACCGGCATTCTCACTCCCCAGCACTCCACCGCACCTCACGATACGACTTCGATGCACTGGGGACGCTCCCCTACCACACTGGAGGTCAGAAGTAAGAGGTCAGATGTTGGACTTCCATTTATCCAGCAGGCTGTGAAGTTGCCTGCCCAGTTTACTGTATGACTGCTCCCATCGTTGATACAAAGCTTGATCAACATAACCGAGGTCATGAGCCATATCCAAGTAAACCTGGACTTCATTGCATGATCCAAGAGCAATTCCTATAAAGCGCTTAAAATCAGCAGTTGACCTTCGTTTCCCATACCCTTCAGCTATATTAGCCGGTATAGAAACCGCAGCTCGCCTTAATTGAGCTCCCAGTTCATACTTCTCAAAGTCCGGAAAGGTTCGGGTGGCTTTGTGTACTTCGAGTGCCAGACTATAAGATGCCTGATACACACGGAAATCACGAAAGCTCCGAATCATCCCTTCTTACCTCCAACTTCTTACTTCCAACCTCCAGCGTCCACAGCTTCGGTGGCGTGTTTAGCCCCGTTACATTTTCGGCGCAGAGTCCCTGGACCAGTGAGCTATTACGCACTCTTTAAATGATGGCTGCTTCTAAGCCAA
>NZ_BMEX01000059.1 GCF_014637345.1 Kroppenstedtia guangzhouensis | reverse complement strand
ACTGGAACAACACATCGACAGCGAACCAAAGGAAAATAAGCCCATCACCGCGTAAAACAGCGAAAAAGGCCGTCACGAAAATCTACGACGAGTGGGACAATCCCATCACGACGGCACATGCCGAAAACCGCCTGCCGTTAAGGAAGGAGACAAGACTCTCGCCTCCTTCACCTACCGGGCCGACGGCATGCGCAAGACCATGACCACCGGTTCCCAGACGATCACGTTCCATTATGATGGGAACAATAACGTCATCTATGAGACGGATCAGAACAACCAGATCGTGGCCAGCTACACCTACGGGGCCAACAATGAGCTTGTCAGTATGACCCGGGGCGGGAAGACCTACTATTACCAGACCAACTACTGGGGGGATGTAACCGCCCTCACCGACTCCACCGGAGAAGTCGTGGCAACCTATGAGTACGATGCCTTCGGGAATCTGCTGAAAGAAACAGGGACGGTGGAGAATCCGTATCGGTATGCGGGGTACCGGTATGATGAAGTGACGGGGCTGTATTATCTGCAGAGCCGGTATTACAGTCCGGAGACGGGAAGGTTCTTGACGAGGGATTCCTTTGAGGGGTTTGAGGATGAGCAGCTTAGTTTGAATAGGTATACGTATGTTGAAAACAATCCGGTCAACTTCACTGATCCTGATGGGTTGTGGAAGAAAACAATCTATCTCAGAAAATCAACTATGTGGAAAATCTTTGCAACTGGGACTGGCATAGGTGTTATTATGGCTGCAGCAGGAGGAGGTTGGCGTTTAGCTGCAGCAATATTAGGAGCTATAATTTCCTATGGATCATCTGCCTGGATAGGTAAAAAGGGAACTAAAATATACGCTAAACATGCGAAAAGATATTGTTACAAGAAAAGATGGAGCAGAACTAAAAAACGGTGGAAGCGTTATAAAGCTGGTTGCGGATATACGTATGTATTAAAATTCAGACGATGGAATTAAATGGAGTTAATACAGCGGGAAGGAATCTTCTCGCTGTATTCTTTAATCATGAAAAAGCAAATGGGGGTTGAGTAAAAATGTTGGATCCATCTATTATAGGTGCAATAGGTGCTGGACTTTTTATGTTAGGGTTTGGTCTGTTGATTCAAAAAATAAAAGGCTTTCCTAAAGGGTCTTATCTAATAAAAGAGATTCCTAAAGGGTCTTATCTAATTTATTATTTAAGTCCATTAGTTCTTTTAGTAATTGGAGCTATCCTTATGTTAACTGGACTTATTTTTAGATGATAATCCCAAAGGTCTCAACTACAAGCAGACTTTTGTCTATAACGACAAAAACGAACTGGTCAGTGAAAAAGATGCCAATGCCAACGCCAAGAACAGCAACGCCACCTACAACTACACATACCATGGCAAGGGCAACCTGACCAGTGTCACCAATCCGCTGAGGCCGGTGATCTCACACAGCAGGTGGTTTTGGACAAGGGCGGAGAGCAACGGGAATCTTACACATACACCTACGACAACAAAGGTAACATCACCCAGGTGAAAGATTCCAAGGGAACTACGACCTATGTTTACGATCAGCTGGAACAGCTGGTCAAGGAAACCCAGCCTGACGGCACCGTGGCTATGTCCCAAAAATCGTGGAAATTGAAAGTGGCGGTCTCCTAAACCGTTTGGTATAACGGTGGTGGACAAACCAAGAAGGAGAAACCGCCACTATGAAAA
>NZ_BMEX01000058.1 GCF_014637345.1 Kroppenstedtia guangzhouensis | reverse complement strand
TTCCAAGACAAGAAAGAACTGATTCGTCATGTGGTTCGGGAAATCCTGGTGTATGAGAATCGGGTGGAGATCCATACCTTTTAGCATTTCCACCCGATAGACATTGGAAACGAAAGTCTCTAAAGCTGTCTGTATTGTACAGTCACTCTATATTCTCCATTAAACCCTTTATAAGTTATATTTTTCAAAAAATTCAATGTTTTTAGTGCGGTTTTTATGTTAATAAATGCGGTTTATATGTTAAAGTAGGTACATAGGGCATTTTTACATAGGAGTGACTTGGAGTGAGAAAAAGAGGAATTATTGTTTTTCTATGTATGATGTTGGTTAGTTTATCGTTAGTTGGTTGTCTTAGTAAAACGGATGAAGCCAAAGAGCCTGCCAAAGAGGAAAAAACTACGGAAGAAGAAACCGCCAAAGCAGATGCCAAGACCTTGTTGGCTTTTTTGTATGAAGGTAAAAAAGGAACTATTCAAAACGTCACAGGCATGACAGGCGCTGATACAACCACTTATCTGGAAGAGAGTTTATTTGAAAGGAAAATGAAGGATTATCCAGGGGATGATTGGCGTCTTGTGGTTGATGGCTCCACCTATACAGCGGAAGAGATTATCAAGGAGTACAGTCGTATTTCGATTAAATCTTTGCAAAACGTTACTTACTCTGTTGAAAAAGTGAAAATCACGAACGACACCGCTGAAGTGACTGCAAAAATCGATCCCATTGCTTTGAAATCTGTAGCCAATGCGATCACAATGGCCCGCAGCCAAATCTTCGGCGATATAAACACCTCAAAAGTAGTTCTGGACTCCCAAAACAAAGATATGAAAGCAATCAATAATTTACTTAACTTCAAGCTTTACTCCATTATTTACGGAGACCAGAACTATCCGATCGATACCGTGGGCGAGGAAAAAGAGATCACTTTCACCATGACAAAAGAGGGCGATCATTACCGGGTAACCAAAGATACCTTGGACGACATCGTAGGTGATTCCGGTGAAGTGGAATATACCAAAAAAGGCAGCAGCACAGAAGACAAGTTGAAAGACAACAATTTAAACAAAAGCGACTTCTAAAGAATTGCAGCGGACATGGTTACGGACTATGTCCGCTTTTTGTCGGCTGAAAAGGAGAGTTCCTCAAGGGCAGTACCTACAGACAATCGATCAGATATAAGCCCTGAGGGGAAGGAGAGAGAAAGGATGGAGCGGTGCTTTAATATGATGGCATCGAAAAGTGCGAATGAAATCGTCAGATTTCAAGGGCAATGGACGCTTTCTTTTTACGAACCGGAAAACAAGGAAATCATCCTTCAGCTTACATGGCCAATGGTGTACGCTTATTTGTACCAAATTGATGGATTTCATATAAGCCAACTTTCCCTGGAGCTAGAGGGAATCGGGTCCTTATGTTTGGGTGGGGGAAACGTTCCGGATGAATATGATGATCCGCGGCTTGACAGGAATGTCCGGCATTTTAGCCTGATTTATTTTGATGATCCACCCGATGGGGTTGGAGTCCCCCTAATCCGAAGAGACAATCGTTTCGATCCCGATGAGGATGGTTACATGTGTTTAAATATCACTTGTGGGACCGATATCCCACTGTATATGTGCGTTCCTTTTTCGGAAGTACTGGAGGCTTTTCGATACTATTTCCAGACTGGAAAACGATCACCGTACTTATCCTGGGAGGATTAATCCATAAGCCGAAATTCCTTTTTGTGCCGCTACCCTACAGACATTAGAAACGAGATTCT
>NZ_BMEX01000057.1 GCF_014637345.1 Kroppenstedtia guangzhouensis | reverse complement strand
GAAGAAAGAAGGGTTCGTGGCGGATATCTACTTCGATGAACAGAAGCTTCATACGACAGCCGGGTTTGATCTTGAAGAGCTCTCGAACCAGACGACCTGGTTCGTTGACCAGTATGAAGACTTTGACCAGAAGGAGCTGAAAAACCTCCTGGTCAAAGGGGTGGCGGAGTTGGGGGAGTGATTCCCCCACTCCTTCAAACGAGAGGGAGACCTTCCCTGATCCGGCCCACCGGGAGCCGATCCCCGGCACACTACCCACACTGAGGAGAGATATCATGGCTAGCAAAAACCTGTATGTCCGTGAGGAAGATGTACAAATTTTCAACGAAGCAGCCGAAATCCTGGGTGAGGAATCGCTTTCCGCCGCAATCGCCTCCGTCCTCCGTCGGGCGGTCGAGGCGAAAAAGGCGGAACTTGAAGGGATGGAACAAATTGAGTTGGAAGTGGGGACGAGATCTGGGGTGATGGGCGATACCCCAGATCTGAAAAAGATCCGGTTCACCGGGAAGGAGCTTGCGTTTCACCGCAAGCTCCAGGGGAATGACACAAGAGGGGTAGATACAACCCTATACCGGACGAAAAAGGGGAAGTTCCTTCTTTTCGTCGAGGACTGGTCACGCTGGCAAGGGGAAGCGACCACATCCGAATACTTCATCTATGATACTCTTGAGGATGTCGAGACTTCCGGAAACGCCACGGGTCAGTTGATCAGGGATGCAAAAGAAGCGCTGGGCGATGACCCAGCTACCGAACTGGATATTTGAGTGACACGGCCCGCCGGGTGCCGCAAGACCCGGTCCATTATCCAGGGTGGCGACCTACCGCTAAGGAGGAATTGAGGATGCAAAACCATTCTGCATGGATTCGTGAGGCTGTGAAAGGCAGGACACCCGTCGAATTGGCGGCGCACTTGGCTACCGATGGTTTCACAGGAGGAGTCGAAGGCGCAACCGAAATCATCCGGCTGTGCCAAAAGGGAAAGTTCGATGAGGCGGCGCAAGCCGCGCATATGGACGGGTGGCTTTGATGCAAGGGGCTCCGACCCCTTGCGAGGGTGAGGGGAGACCTTCGCTCTCGCAAGAGGTCGGAATGACCTCAAAATACTAGGAGGAATTGAAATGAAAATTATCAACCTTACACCGCATGAGATCACCGTCCGATTGGAAACGGGGGAGGAAATCACCTTCCCCGCATCCGGGGAAGTGGCACGGGTGAAGACCGTCTCGGAGGATGCGGGGGAAGTGGCGGGAGTCCCGGTTGTCACCCAATCCTATGATGAGATTCAGGGGCTACCGGAGCCAGAAGAGGGGACCCTGTATCTGGTTTCCCTTGTCGTCCGGCAGGCGGCACAGGAGCAGGGTCGGACGGATATCATCAGCCCGGACACCTCCCCTCAGGGGGCGATCCGGGACGAGCAAGGCCGAATTGTGGCTGTGCGTCGTTTCGTCCGCTGATTCTGGTCCTCCATTTCGCTCATCCAAGCTGGGTGAGCGATAGCAGGATCAGATTGATACAGATCGTATCCGCGATACGTTCTGGGGATGATATGACGGAACCGGGAGGATCACCCTCCCGGCTTTCTTGTGTTGTGGTAGGATGGATAAGACCAAGAAAGGAGATTAAAGAGGGACTGTTTGCAAACAAATTGCAAACGGATTGCAAACAAAACCCTGATAAAACCCAGCAAAACATGGACTATCCCCAAACTAAAACACAGCAAATAGCACAATAAAACACGCAAAAAACGGGCGACTCCTAATAGTACCGTATCGGAA
>NZ_BMEX01000056.1 GCF_014637345.1 Kroppenstedtia guangzhouensis | reverse complement strand
TCCTTTGCTGAAGTAATATTTGGCGGCTTCTTGGATCAGTTCGTGGGTATATGCGGCTTTACTCCTGTCCTTCATCATATCCTGTATTTCTTCCAATCGAGCCCGTAACTGGTCCTCTTTTTCTTTCAGTTCCCGGATCGACTCCCGCACCTCTTCCTCAGAGATGTCCATTCCTTGAGCAAAGAGGTTTAATAATCGCTTCCGTCCTTTTTTTGTCTTTTCGATCTCTTTCTCCAACCGATCCATCTCCATCTCTTCAAAGGAGGAAGAAGGAATATCCGACATCTCTTCGGCAGCCGCCGCGATTTCTTTTGGAGTGTTCAGCCAATGAACGATCTGTCCCCATACCTGTTGGTCCAGTTCTTCACACTTTACCCGCCGGCCACACCCTGGATATTTAGCTCCGGAATAGTTTTTGATGTCGGTGTACTCATACACATATTTCCCCCAATTTTTAGCCCTGCGTCCGGTCATTGTGTTGTGGCAATCCCCACAACGGATCAGACCACTTAACAGGTACTCACGTCTCCCTTTTTTCGCCCATCTCCGTCGGGATTCTTTCAATAGACTCTGCGCGTGATAAAAAACAGTTTCATCCACAATCGACGGACAAGGCACCTTGATCCATTCTTCCTTGGGACGCTCCCGCATTCGTACCCGCTCTTCAGATGATTTGAACTGATTCCCCAGCATTCCCTCTGTATTCCATTTGTTCTGGTAGAACTCTCCTATATAGGCCTGGTTCATCAATATCTGGCGAACCACTTGACGATGCCAAACTTTCGCTCCACGTTTTGTCGGGATGTTTTGCTCCGTCAGGTAGCGTGCAATGCCGTTTATACCCTTTACCCGGTTATTCGGCTTTGTAAAGAGATCGAAGATCAAACGGACCACTTTGGCCTCTTCATCATTGATGACAAAAGATTCTTTTTCTTTGTCATAATTGTACCCATATACTTTAAAATCCCTCAGTACTTTCCCCTGTCGGGCTTTCTGTTTCCTCCCCCGGGTCATCCGCTCATTGATTTTGGCTTTTTCAAACTCCGAGATGGCTCCGCGCATACTGTAAAACAATTGTCCCTCAGGGGTTCTGGCATACTCACCGTTTACAAAAACCAACGGTACGCCTTGACGGTCCAACTCTTCCGTTACGATCAACTGATTCATCAGTTTTCGGGACAATCGGTCGGGATCCAGGCAGACCACTCTTGTAATCAGCCCTTTCTTGATATCTTCCCGGAGTTTGCTCAATCCCGGCCGATCCAGAAACTCCCCCGAAACCCCTTCATCGACGTATTCAATCACCTCCTCTGTCCCTGCTTTCTTCCGACAATCCCGAATCTGATCCTTGATGCTGTATCCCCTTTTCGCCGACTCCTCTGTACTGACTCGAACATAGATTCCTACCACTTCCCAACTTCTCCCTCCTGTACTTTTGGGCAAGATAAGCATAACAAGCCCGCCTAATTTTGTAAGTGGAATCACCTTCGATAATTTTTAAATGCATCTATGCATCACCCGTAAAAGGGTATGCAGATACCGCATGTCTGCTTTCCTATGGGTATTCATTGGACAAAAAGCTCAACGGCGGCTAGTGCCCTGTCCAGGATTATAATTCTTCAAAAGGGGAATAACCTTCTGTGAAAACCGATGTTTTCACGGGAGGGATCGGTATGGCCATCTATGTACGAAAATTGAATGAAAAAGAAGGAAATGAACTCCTCCAAGTCAGTCGAAGAGGAACCCACCCGGTATGCGTGCGTCGCTCGCTCGTGATCCTCGCCTCGGCTCAAAGGATGAAGGTTCCCGAAATCTCCCGTCTTTACCATATG
>NZ_BMEX01000055.1 GCF_014637345.1 Kroppenstedtia guangzhouensis | reverse complement strand
CCGCTCCCGCAGGGCATGGGCCAGCCGGTTGGCCTCTTCGTTCAACTCCCGGTAGGTGAGAACCCTCTCTCCCCTTTTCACTGCCACCCGGTCCCCCTGACGGGCTGCCTGTTCCTCAAACAGCGAGACCAAGGTCGCATCCTTCGGGTACGACGCCTGGGTGTCGTTAAAGGTGTGTAATAGACGGTCTTTTTCCTCTGTTGGCAACCAGGTGAGACGATCCAAAGGCAGATCCGGTTGTTGGACAATCTTTTCGGCCAATACTTCCAAATGACGATAATAGGTTTGTATATCCGCCAGATCATATACAGATGGATTGAACAAAAACCGAAACACCAATTCTTCTCCGGGACCGATCAGTACATTCAGGTCATAGCTCGTCTGATCGAACATTTGAAACCCGGATACCTCAAAGCCGAATTTATCCCGGAAGTGTTCATCCTTGATAGAAGAATCCACCGGGTAGTTTTCATAGACCAGTAAATGAGAAACCATACTCCGGTCCCAACCGACGTTGGATTGAATCTGAGCCAAGGAAAGGTGTTGATACGGTTCGGAGCTGATCGCCTGTTCCTGAAGTCTATCAATCAGGTCCAGGAAGCTGTCGTCTTTCTTCCGTGTCCACCGAACCGGAACGGCATTGATCAAAACTCCAACCATCTCTTCCACTTTTTCCAAATCCGATGGACGTCCGGAAACAATCGACCCGAACACAACATCATCTGTCCGGTTATAAGTGGAGAGCAACATTCCCCACAACCCACGAAAGAGAGTGTTCATAGTCACTTTTCGACTTTGAGCCAACTCCTTTAATTGTCGGCTCAATCCGGCATCCAACCGGAAGCATGCTTCCTGTGAATCTCCATTTTTGCTGGGGGATCTCTTGCGTGACGAAGGAAGAGAAACGGCTTGATTATATCCTTCGAGAAGCCCCTTCCAAAACGAGGCGGCTTCAGAAGTGTCCTGTCGCTTCAAATGACGAATGAAACGGCTGAACGGAGGAGACGGCTTTCGATTTGGTTCACCACCGGAAAGGATAGCACGGTATGCTTCAAAGAGGTCTCTCAATACCAATCCCAAGGACCAGCCGTCCAATAAAATATGGTGAAAACTCCAGATCATGCGATGTTTTTCCTCATCGAGCCGAAAAAGTGCCAGCCGAATCAGGGTGTCTTTTGACAAATCAAACCCCTTGTTGCGATCTTTCGCTTTGAATTGCTGAATCGCTTCTTCCTGTTCTTTCAGGGTTTGATTGCGAAGATCAAATGCTTGGACCTTCACCGGTCGTTCCGTCAACACCACTTGACGGGGGTACTCAACCTGATCATAAACAAAGAACGTGCGGAGAATATCATGCCGGATAATTTGAAGGTTCATCGCCTTTTCTAATGCAACCGGATCAAGCCGGCCATCGATCTCCAAGTCCATCTGTTCGAAATATGCATAACTGTCTTCATAGATGGAGTGAAAGAGCATTCCTTCTTGCATGGGAGACAAGTCGTATACATCCACAATCTTGTTTCCACTCAACCTTCTCACCTTCCCCTTTGTTTACTGCCGGGAAAGCAAGCATCCGGCTTCCAATCACAAATTTTTCGCCAATCGGGTAATGTGCTCCAGCTCGTCAAATGTAAGTTTATCGGCACTGAAATCGCTTGGGGTCTGTTCCGGATCTTGCTTCTGTATACAATGGCGAAGCAGGACTTGAAGGTTCCTTTTATAAGCCGCGGACAACTCATAAACTTCTTTCATCCAAGATGCCGAAGGGTATTCAAACCTGATATTCATCTGTTGATTTAAAACCACACCGGTGATCTCAATATCGTGTGCGCGGCGGTTTTCTAAATGAATCGGGTCTCCCCCAGGCAAGGTGGAAAAGCTGATGGCACCTGTCTGATCCAACTGTCCCAGGTAGTTGAAGCTGATCCCGGGTTGGAGTTTCCCTCTCTTCCCCTGCAGATACCGCCGGACTCCATACCCCACCCCTTTATGGGGCACCCGGCGCAAAGTCTCCTTCACTTCCTTGATCACTGTCCCCGGATC
>NZ_BMEX01000054.1 GCF_014637345.1 Kroppenstedtia guangzhouensis | reverse complement strand
TTCCCGGGCCAATCCCCGCTCCCGCAGGGCATGGGCCAGCCGGTTGGCTTCTTCGTTCAACTCCCGGTAGGTGAGAACCCTCTCTCCCCTTTTCACCGCCACCCGCTCCCCCTGACGGGCTGCCTGTTCCTCAAACAGCGAGACCAGGGTCGCATCCTTCGGATACGACGCCCGGGTGTCGTTGAAGTGTTTTAAAAGTGACTGTTCACCGGCAGTCAAGATCTCCAACTGTTCAATTGCAGTATCCGGATCACGCAAGATCGCCTGCAATACAGACTGGAAATGCCCTGAAATTAATTGAATCCAGTTGGAATCGATCACAGAGTGATTGTAAGTGATCCAAAGTTGGAGTTCCTCTTTTAATTGAAATTGCAAAACGAGATCATAGTTGGTTTGTTCAAAAGAGTCCTTGGGAATCAGCTGAAACCTAAGTTCCGGATTATCTAAAATGGAGTCATCTAGGGGATAATTTTCGAAAGCAACAATATGATCAAATCGGGCTTCTGTAATCTGAGCTTGTAAATCAGCCGGTGAAATATGATGATGTGCTTGAGATGAAATGGAAACCTCCTGTATCCTCTTCACCAACTGAGAAAAGGTTTCCCCTTTTTTTGTATTGACACGTACGGGAATCGTGTTGATGAACAATCCGATCATCTGTTCCACACCGGGGAGGTCCGAAGGACGACCGGAAACCACAGAGCCGAACAACACATCTTCGGAATTTAAGTATCGTTGCAATAACACCCCCCAGACTCCATGTACCAAGTTGCTCACAGTAACACCCAGTTTTTTGGCCAGTTCAGTCACAGACAAAGTCTCTTCCGATGAAAATCGAACAGGGTGCCTGCGCCGGTCGTAAGAGCTCTCAACCCGATCCGGACGTTTGGGAAGAAAGGGCATCACCTGTAAGTCAGCCAATTGATTCCTCCAAAAACGAAGGCTTTCTTCCTCATCTTTCCGATCCAGGTATTCAATGAAAGTTTGATAGGGAGCCGACACGGAAAGTGACGGTTTTTCCCTCTTTTGATCTGCAAGATAAACCTTTAAAAGTTGATTGATCAGAAGGCCCACACACCAGCCATCCATGAGAATGTGATGAAAACTGAACAACATTTGATAGGTATTGTCACCGGTTTGTAAAAGTGTCAAACGCACCAGTGCATCCCGGGCCAGGTCATACCTTTGGTTCCTCTCTTCCTCCTTGAACCGACGGATCCAGTCATCTCTGTCGGAAGGCTCCATATCCGACAAATCCTCATATCGAAAAGCGGAATGATGTTCCTTTAATATAATTTGGACGGGTTCCTTCACTTTTTGGTGTACAATCACCGTCCGCAACGCATCATGACTCTTCACCAAATAGTCCCAACTTCTCCGCAATCCGGAAGGATCCGCTTTACCTTTCAGCTCAAATAACACCTGCTCGAAATAAACACTTGGGTTGTCCTCTTTTAAAACATGAAACAAGATTCCCCGTTGCATCGGTGATAGACGGGTAATTGCCTGGATGTTCTTTCGCTGAAACACATTTGATCACTCCTCCGTAAAATTGGTGATAAATAAGAGGAGGTCGCCCGCCCGGTTGGAACAGGCGACTACATATTACATACTTTCTTTTATTCGTCTTCAAAGACATCGAGAAGATCTTCCAAATCATCCAGCGACCAGTCTTTCATTCCATAATCGCTGGGTGTGTGTTCGGTTTCATTTTGGGTCAGACAATGTTGAACCAACCGTTCCAGGCACTGTTTTATAATGGAGAGCAATTTTTGTACTGTTTTTGTCTCATATGCCTCTCCGTTTGCAAACAAACGGAGTTGCAGACAGCCTTTCAATATGACACCGTGCAAATAAAGATCACATTCTTGATGATTGGAAGGTTGGATCTGATTTCCCATCGGGAAGTCAGACAGTTGCAGCTCCTTACTCCGGAAGCCATCCAACTGTCCCAGGTAGTTGAAGCTGATCCCGGGTTGGACTTTCCCTCTCTTCCCCTGCAGATACCGCCGGACTCCATACCCCACCCCTTTATGGGGCACCCGGCGCAAAGTCTCCTTCACTTCCTTGATCACTGT
>NZ_BMEX01000053.1 GCF_014637345.1 Kroppenstedtia guangzhouensis | reverse complement strand
GGACTTGCGGGGGATCAGTACTGCTTCCCGCACTGACGGGTGCTTCAGAAGGCACGCCTCGACCTCCCCCGGCTCAATCCGGTGACCCCGGATCTTCACTTGGTCGTCGATCCGTCCCAGGTACTCCAGCTCTCCTCCCGGCAACCACCGGACCAGATCCCCGCTCCGGTATAGACGCTCTCCCGGCACCAAGGGATTCTCGACAAACCGCTCCGCCGTCAATTCCGGGCGATTCAGGTAGCCTCGGGCCACTCCGTCGCCCCCGATCCACAGTTCCCCCGGTACCCCGATCGGTTGCAGTTGCCCTTGTGGATTCAATACATAGCACCTGGTATTTGACAACGGCCTTCCAATGGGTACGGTCCCTTCCGGTACTCTCTCCACCCTGTGAAAAGTAGTGTAAACTGTCGCTTCCGTCGGACCGTATACATGCAGAACACGTCCCGGCCCTAAGGCATTAAAGGCTTTTTGCACATGGGAAACCGAAACCAATTCCCCTCCAAACAACACTTTCCGCAGATGTAAAAATGATGTCAAATCGAAATCGACCAAGGTATTGAACAATGCTGTGGTTAAAAACAAAACGGTAATTTTCTCATTTCGAATCAACCGGGACAGTTGAATTCCGTCTGAAACGATTTCACCCGGCACCATCACAAGAAGTGCCCCTGAAAGCAAAGTGCTGTAAAAATCAAAAGTGGAACCATCGAAAGCATAGTTGGACCACTGCAACACCCGGTCTTCCGGGGTCACTTCCAGGTAGCCGTTGTTGATCACGGTTCGCACCACATTCTGGTGGGTGGTCATCACTCCCTTGGGCTGGCCGGTGGAACCGGAGGTGTAGAGGATGTAGCACAGATCTCGGGCTTCGTTCACCGGATGCGGATTCTCCCGGGGGTACCCCTTGAGATCCAGNACCCCTTGAGATCCAGCTCCCCGCTCACCCACACCTCCCCGGCAAAGTCGGGAAGGTTCTCCCGGCTCTCCGCCAGCAGAAACCGGACGCCGCCGTCGGTGAGCATGAAGCTTTTTCTCTCCTCCGGATAGGTGGGATCGACCGGCAGGTAGGCACCCCCTGCTTTCAGCACCGCCAACAGGGCGATGATCATCTCCGGGGTCCGGTCGAAGTGAAGTCCCACCACCTCTTCCCGGGCCAATCCCCGCTCCCGCAGGGCATGGGCCAGCCGGTTGGCCTCTTCGTTCAACTCCCGGTAGGTGAGAACCCTCTCTCCCCTTTTCACCGCCACCCGGTCCCCCTGACGGGCCGCCTGTTCCTCAAACAGCGAGACCAAGGTCGCATCCTTCGGATATGACACCCGGGTGTCGTTAAAGGTGTGCAGGAGTTGCTCTTTTTCATCCTCGGTGACCAATTCCAATTCAGCGATCTTCCGGTCCGGATCTGAAATGATTTGCTCCAATAAATGCAAGAAATGGCGAATCATCCGGCAAATGGTCTCTGTCTGGAAGAGGTCCGTCCGATACTCCACAATAAAGGAGAGCTCTTCCCCTTCCACTCCGGCAACCATGAGATCATACTTGGCATGATGCCACTCCGCTTTATATGGCTCAACATCAATGCCAGGCAATTGAAATCCGCCATGATCCATGTTTTGCATGACAAACAGAGTGTCCACCAGGGGATGGCGCCCCAAGTCCCGGGGCAACTCCAATCGCTCCACCAACTCCTCAAAGGGGTAATCCCCATGTTCCTGTGCCTGTACCACCTGTTTTCGCACCCGGGCAAGAAAATCGCGGAAGCTTTCCTCCGGACGGGATTGATGCCGCAATGCCAAGGTATTGACAAACATCCCGACCACTTGCTCCAGATCCGCATGGGGACGTCCCGCCACCGCAGTCCCGATCACAATGTCATCCTGCCCGCTGTATTTGGAAAGCAACACATGGTACGCCGCCAGCAAAACCGTATATAAGGTCGTATCTGTCTCAAGAGCCAACCGTTTCGCTTCGGCAGTGAGAGCTTCATCCGCCCGGAATTCCGTGACGGCTCCTTTAAACTGTGCCACAGCGGGCCGTGGAAAGTCCGTGGGCAACTCCAGCACCGGCACCCCGTCGGCAAAACGTTGCATCCAGTACCCTTCCTGCTTTTCCATGGCTTTCCGCCGGGACTCCGACTGTTGCCAAACGGCGTAATCCTTGTACTGAATCCGCGGTGCTTCCAACTCCTCTCCCCGGTACAGCGCCGACCAGTCCCGCATCAGTACATCCATGGAAACCCCGTCGGAAATGATATGGTGCAGGTCCCATACCATCAGATGACCCTCCGTCTCCAACGGGATCAAGGCGGCACGGAACAGCGGAGCTTTCCCC
>NZ_BMEX01000052.1 GCF_014637345.1 Kroppenstedtia guangzhouensis | reverse complement strand
GATGATCATCTCCGGGGTCCGGTCGAAGTGAAGTCCCACCACCTCTTCCCGGGCCAATCCCCGCTCCCGCAGGGCATGGGCCAGCCGGTTGGCTTCTTCGTTCAATTCCCGGTAGGTGAGAACCCTCTCTCCCCTTTTCACCGCCACCCGGTTCCCCTGACGGGCTGCCTGTTCCTCAAACAGCGAGACCAGGGTCGCATCCTTCGGATATGACACCCGGGTGTCGTTAAAGGTGTGCAGGAGTTGCTCTTTTTCATCCTCGGTGACCAATTCCAATTCAGCGATCTTCCGGTCTGGATCCCTCAAAATCTGTTTCAGTAAGTTAAGGAAGTGTACGCCCATCCGCCGAATCGTCTCCGGTCGGAACAAATCGGACCTATATTCCACATTGAACAGAGCTTCCTGCTCTTCCTCGATCACAGCGACTGTCAGATCATACTTGGCATTTCGTCGTTCCAACAGACGGGGATGTATGCTTAAGCCCTGTAAATGAAGCCCATCATAATCCATGTTTTGCATGACAAACAGAGTGTCCACCAGGGGATGGCGCCCCAAGTCCCGGGGCAACTCCAGTCGCTCCACCAACTCCTCAAAGGGGTAATCCCCATGTTCCTGTGCCTGTACCACCTGTTCCCGCACCCGGGCGAGAAAATCGCGGAAGCTTTCCTCCGGACGGGATTGATGCCGCAATGCCAAGGTATTGACAAACATCCCGACCACTTGCTCCAGATCCGCATGGGGACGTCCCGCCACCGCAGTCCCGATCACAATGTCATCCTGCCCGCTGTATTTGGAAAGCAACACATGGTACGCCGCCAGCAAAACCGTATATAAGGTCGTATCTGTCTCAAGAGCCAACCGTTTCGCTTCGGCAGTGAGAGCTTCATCCGCCCGGAATTCCGTGACGGCTCCTTTAAACTGTGCCACAGCGGGCCGTGGAAAGTCCGTGGGCAACTCCAGCACCGGCACCCCGTCGGCAAAACGTTGTATCCAGTACCCTTCCTGCTTTTCCATGGCCTTCCGCCGGGACTCCGACTGTTGCCAAACGGCGTAATCCTTGTACTGAATCCGCGGTGCTTCCAACTCCTCTCCCCGGTACAGCGCCGACCAGTCCCGCATCAGTACATCCATGGAAACCCCGTCGGAAATAATGTGATGCAAATCCATCAACAACAGATGACGGTGATCCTCCAATACCACCAGGGCCGCACGGAACAGGGGAGCTTTTTCCAAATCAAAGGGCCGCACAAAAGCTTCAGCATACTTTGCAAAATCCTCTTCCGGGATCCCCATCGGTTCCATAATTTCCAGATTCCACACCACATCTGAATGCACACATTGCACCAATTCATTTCCCAAAAGGTGAAAGGAGGTGCGGAGGGACTCATGTCGTTGGATCAACTCCCGCAAACTTCTCTCCAAGCGATCTTTGTCCAACTCACCTTTAATTTCCCACATATGCGATATATTGTAACCGACTCCACTTTTGAATCCTTCCAGTTGTTGCATGGTGTACATCCGGCGCTGGGCGGCGGAGACAGGGTAGTGCTCCCGTTCGCCCACCGGCTGAATCTCGGAAGAGACCCGCTGCTCCTGATCGTCCATCCACGCCGCCATCTCCCGGATCGTCGGCCGGGCAAACACTTCGGACAACGGCACTTCCTTCCCCAGTTCCTTATGGATCCGGGCGGTCAACACCATCGCCTTGAGGGAATGGCCTCCCACTTCAAAGAAGTGCTCGTTCACCCCGGTTTCCCGCCCCAACACTTCTGCCCAGATCGTCGCCAACGCCCGTTCTGTCTCCGTCGCCGGGGAGCTTTGCTCCTCCGACCGGGTCACCGGTTCCGGCAACGCCCTTTTGTCCACTTTTCCGTTTGGGGTGAGGGGCAGCGCCTCCAAAAAGGTGAAGGAGGAGGGCACCATGTACTCCGGAAGGGTTTCGCTCAGATGACGGCGCAGGTCGGCATCCGCCACAGATTGTCCCGTCAGATACGCCGCCAGGAAGGAGTGACCCGCTTCATCCCGACGGGCTACCAGCACCGCCTCCTCCACTGAGGGGTGTTCCAACAGACGCGACTCGATCTCTCCCAGTTCGATGCGGTGACCCCGGATCTTCACCTGTTCGTCGATCCGTCCCAGGTACTCCAGCTCTCCTCCCGGCAACCACCGGACCAGATCCCCGCTTCGGTACAGACGCTCTCCCGGCACCAAGGGATTCTCCACAAACCGCTCCGCCGTCAATTCCGGGCGGTTCAGGTAGCCCCGGGCCACTCCGTCGCCCCCGATCCACAATTCCCCCGGTACCCCGATCGGTTGGGGACGACCCTGACGGTCCAGCACATAGCATGTGGTGTTGGACAGGGGTTTCCCGATCGGGATCGTCCGCTGCCCCTCCAC
>NZ_BMEX01000051.1 GCF_014637345.1 Kroppenstedtia guangzhouensis | reverse complement strand
GGGGAAAGCTCCGCTGTTCCGTGCCGCCTTGATCCCGTTGGAGACGGAGGGTCATCTGATGGTATGGGACCTGCACCATATCATTTCCGACGGGGTTTCCATGGAGGTGCTGATGCGGGACTGGTCGGCGCTGTACCAGGGAGAGGAGTTGGAAGCACCGCGGATTCAGTACAAGGATTACGCCGTTTGGCAACAGTCGGAGTCCCGACGGAAGGCCATGGAAAAGCAGGAAGGGTACTGGATGCAACGTTTTGCCGACGGGGTGCCGGTGCTGGAGTTGCCCACGGACTTTCCGCGACCTCCGGAACAAACCTTTGATGGTGAAACCGTTTCACATCAAATTGAAATGAATTTGAATCGGGAATTGCAACGGTTGGCCAGGGAAGAAGGGGTTACACTCTATATGCTGCTCTTGGCGGCGTACCATGTGTTGCTTTCCAAATACAGTGGGCAGGATGACATTGTGATCGGGACTGCGGTGGCGGGACGTCCCCATGCGGATCTGGAGCAAGTGGTCGGGATGTTTGTCAATACTTTGGCATTGCGGCATCAATCCCGTCCGGAGGAAAGCTTTCGCGATTTTCTTGCCCGGGTGCGAAAACAGGTGGTACAGGCACAGGAACATGGGGATTACCCCTTTGAGGAGTTGGTGGAGCGATTGGAATTGCCCCGGGACTTGAGTCGAACGCCGCTTTTTTCGACCATGTTCATTTTGCAAAATACAGAACAAACCAAGGTTCATAATTTCTCTTTGGATCGAAGTTTTTATCCGCTGAACCATAAAGTGGCCAAATACGATTTGACTCTGATTGTGGAAACAGGGAACAGATTGTCGATCCATTGGGAATACAACACTTCTCTGTTCCGACGGGAAACTGTTGAACAGATGGGTCATGGGTTGACGTACTTACTGGAGCAGTTGGTATATGAACCAAGCCGGACGTTGAAAGACTTTCAATTGCTTCGGGAGGATCAACAAAAACAGGCATGGCTCCTTTCAACCCCCGAAGGTGACAGACCCCGGGCGGAGACGCTTCATGGCCTGTTTGAACAGCGAGTGGAGCAGATGCCGCAAAAGACGGCCTTGATTGCCGGTAAAAGGCGGTTCTCTTATGAAGAGTTAAACAGGCAGGCGAACCGGTTGGCTCACTTCTTGAGAAAACAGGGAGTCGGGGTGGATCAACCTGTCGGATTGGTGATGGATCGCACGCCGGAGATGATTATAGGTATTCTTGCTGTTCTGAAGGCAGGAGGTGCTTATGTACCTATCGATCCGGACTATCCGGAAGAAAGAAAGCGGTTCATATTAAAAGACTCCCGTTCCGAACATGTTTTAACCGGTGAACCGGAATGGGTACCGGAATCCTTTGTCGGGAAAGTATGGGTGTACAGGGAACTGGATTTTACCGGTTTGCCGGTTGATAATCCCGATCCGGTAAACCGGGAGAAGGATCTGTCTTATATCATTTATACTTCAGGTTCCACCGGCAGGCCCAAAGGAGTCATGGTGGAACATCGAAACGTGTTGCGGTTGGTGGGAACTGACCGGTTGCCGCTGGAAATTGATGAGCGGGAGATCTGGGTTCAATGCCATTCCTTTTGTTTTGATGTTTCGGTGTGGGAGATTTTCGGTTCCTTGGGAAATGGTGCCTCACTCGTGTTGGCGACAAAAGAAGAGATTTTGGATCCCGAACGGTTTCGCCATCTGCTGTATTCGGAAAAAGTGACTGTTTTGTGTCAAACTCCTTCTGCTTTTATGTCTTTGATGAACCTGGAACGGACCCAACCGAAAGCCGACCTTTTTGTACAAAAACTTTTATTTGCGGGAGAGGCTCTGATCCCCTCCACTTTGCAATTTTGGCAAAGCCGGTATCCACAGATGTCCCTGTTCAACCTTTACGGGCCGACAGAGATCGGTATTTATGCCACCTGCCGCAAGCTGACCGATTCTGATCTAATCCAAAATACAAGTCACATCGGTGTTCCACTTCCCTCTTTGCGAGCCTGTATCCTGGACCGGCATGGGAACCTCCTGCCCCCCGGTGTTCCCGGAGAGTTGCATATCATGGGGACTGGAGTGACCCGGGGTTACTTAAATCGACCGGAACTGACCGATGAACGGTTTGTCGAAAGGGATTTCGCTCCGGGGGAACGGATGTATCGAACGGGAGATTTGGTGCGCCAACTCCCGGATGGTGGATTGGAGTATCTGGGACGACTGGATGACCAGTTGAAAGTCCGCGGCCATCGGGTGGAACCGGGAGAGATCCAGGCTTATTTGCTGGAATGTGATTTTGTGATGGATGCTGTGGTGCTTCCGCGTCAGATAAACAAAGGGACAAATGAACTGGTCGCTTACATTGTTACAGACGGACGGGATTGGAGCGTTAAAGGCCTGAGGAAATATCTGGCTTCCAAATTGCCGGACTATATGATCCCGTCGTATTTCGTAGCGTTGGAATCCCTGCCGCTGACTCCCAACGGGAAGGTGGATCATCGGGCGCTTCCGGAGCCGACGGAACAACTGGTGAGGGAAAGCCCCTACGAAAAACCGGTC
>NZ_BMEX01000050.1 GCF_014637345.1 Kroppenstedtia guangzhouensis | reverse complement strand
CGCCGGTTTATTGGAAGCGGAGACCCGTTTTCGGAGGATCAAGGGGTACCGTCAACTTCCTCTGTTAAAACAGGCACTGGAACAACACATCGACAGCGAACCAAATGAAAATAAGCCCATCACCGCGTAAAACAGCGAAAAAGGCCGTCACGAAAATCTACGACGAGTGGGACAATCCCGCCAAAGGGACAACCAGTATTAAATTTTCGGGTACTACCAACGGAGATACGGCCTATTTAACCAAAGGAATAGAATCACCTATTTCATTGTCAAGTGCTTTTTCCAAAACGTTAGGGTTAACAAAAGGTCCCAATTTGATTGCATTAAATGCAACCAAGAAATCAAATGAGGTATTGGATTCTTACAACCCTATTTCACCTGGTATAAAACGATTAGGTGGGAATACACCTGCTGAAGTATCGGTTAGTGTGAGCAAGGAAATTAGCAGTTTAGGGTATAAACCCAATACGGTATATTTAACTTCTGATCAATCCTGGGTTCATGGTTTGAGTGCCATTCCTCTAGCTGCAAAAGATAAAGCTCCAATACTATTGACAGATCCCAATACTCTGTCTGCTGTTACAAAGTCCGAAATCCAACGTATAAAGCCTCAGAAAGTCGTGATTATTGGAGGTCCAGGTTCTGTCTCCAGTGAAATTGAAACAAATGAATTACCTGCTCTCGGTGTGGAAGTGGAGCGAATTTGGGGAACTACTCGTTATGACACTCCTCCAATGATCGCGGAACGTGTGATCAATGAAGAAACAACAGGTGCTTTTATTGCTACAGGGGAAAACTTTGAGGATGCCTTAAGTGTAGCAAGTTTAGCCGGACAGTTGGGAATCCCCATTCTGTTAGTAAAACCAAGCTCAGTTCCTGATGCGACAAAGTCGTTTTTAGAATCACACCCTCAGATTGAGACCCTTTTTGTCGTAGGAAAAACAGGTTCTCTGGATGATAGTGTTATAACGGAACTGGGTAATTACGGGAATGTTGATGATTTAAGGGGTACCACACGTTACGATGGAAATGTCAATGCTTTGTATCATTTTCGACTTCGCCCGGAACATATAACCGTAGCTCATGGGTGGACTTTTCAAGGAATGTTGACCGGTGGTCCCCTGACCGCTATCGAAGGAGGAGTCACTGTTATTAGTAACAGTCAAAGCCTCTCGGATCCGGTAAGATATTACCTTTTAGATAATCAAGATAACCCCTTAAACTACATGTACATTCCAAACGGAACAGATAACATATCTACAGGTCTGGAAAATGATTTGGACCAATATATCCCTGAATAAAAATAAGCCGCCGTTTTGGCGGCTTATTTTTTGATAAGGATTGTCCTACGATGCTTCTATTCGTCTATTACGCCACCTGATTAACTCTTGGATAATCCAGAAAACAATAGCAAAAAAAGCTCCAAAAAGGGCAATGGGAATTCGCTCTAAGTAACCATATCCCCAGACAAGAATCGGTCCTAGAAATCCAATTCCCACGTATAGCACAAAAGATATAAGAAGGCGCAACCAAGTAGGATGGATCTTTCTTACAATATAATCAACCAGATAGGACAAGGGGATTCCATATAGCAACGTAAAAGCTCCTCCATACAAGGACATCATCACAATGGAAAAGAACAGCCCTTTAAAAAAATCAGCTACTGGTTCAACAGACATGGATTCCACAAAGAAATATTGAAATGAAGATACAATAAAAAATAAAGTTGAAATGGTTAAAAGTTGAAGGAGCATTGCCATTAACTTATTTTCCAACATAAAGTCAATCCTCTCTTTTGCTTCTTATAAAGTGTCTTTTATTATTTCTTTTTATTGAATAGGAAACCCTGCTTAAAGTATTACTAAAGGTTCCTGAAAAACAAGGGGCCCTTCGAACACACTCAGACAAGTCCTCAAGATAATGTTCAGCAGCATCCGAAACGGCACCAGGGTCGACTTCTTGCAGCCACTCCGAAAATCCATTCAGGATTTTTTTGATTTCTTCGCTTTCAAGCTCGGCCTCTTTCAGCATTTCTTTTAACCGTTCTTCAACATCAATGGTTACTGTTATCTCCATCCGGCAACACCTCCGAGAACGAAATTTACACGATCCAATTAGCCGATCGCATTGATTAAATGGAGAAGGGATTTCCAACAATTAGGGGTTTAACGGGAACGTTTGTTTGGTTATGATGGAAGAAAAGGGGTTAAGAAGGTGCTGTATCCGAAAGGGTATGATGAGTTCGAAGCGTTGGTTCGGCCGTATGTGCTGCTGGATGTTTTGAACCGGGTGATTGCCTGTGATCAGAGAGTGGTGATGGAAACGTCATTAAAGTTCCTGGGCGCGATCCGGAGGCTGTTAGATCATGTGTCCGTGAAAGTGACGGATGATTTGATCCGGACCCGGCACGGGTTACGGAAGGTGGAAGGGAGGATCATCGAGATCCGGCAGGAGGACGACGCACGGGAGATGGATGTGGAGTATGAGGGGAGTCAGTATCACTTGAGCATGTTGAACGAGTTGATTCGGTCTGAATGTGAGGAAATGTTTTTACGGTATGTCCAATCGTATCGTCGCCAAACAGGGGGCTAGGAGGCTGTCTAAGCGGCGGAAATTTCTTCCGAGAGGTAGAGTACCCCCTTGTTTAGTTTTAGTCTTGTCTTGGGTTTACTTTCACCTGATATTGGGATAGAATGAAATCAAAAGGAGTGCATAAAATAAAGGCACGAACCCGGGTCACCCGGGTTCGTGATCTAAACGCTCAGTGTTTAGAAGTCCGGTTCCCGGGGCCGCGGGTATCGGACTTCTTGCGTTTCTGACCTTTTTGCAACCGGTAGGTCAGGATCACCGGCCCGAAGACCAGGAAAGCCTGCCACAGGTGGCCGAAAAGCCAGGAT
>NZ_BMEX01000049.1 GCF_014637345.1 Kroppenstedtia guangzhouensis | reverse complement strand
GTTCTCCCGGCTCTCCGCCAGCAGAAACCGGACGCCGCCGTCGGTGAGCATGAAGCTTTTTCTCTCCTCCGGATAGGTGGGATCGACCGGCAGGTAGGCACCCCCCGCTTTCAGCACCGCCAACAGGGCGATGACCATCTCCGGGGTCCGGTCGAAGTGAAGTCCCACCACCTCTTCCCGGGCCAATCCCCGCTCCCGCAGGGCATGGGCCAGCCGGTTGGCCTCTTCGTTCAACTCCCGGTAGGTGAGAACCCTCTCTCCCCTTTTCACTGCCACCCGGTCCCCCTGACGGGCCGCCTGTTCCTCAAACAGCGAGACCAGGGTCGCATCCTTCGGATACGACACCCGGGTGTCGTTGAAGGTGTGCAAAAGTTGTCTCTCTTCCTCCGATAATCCAGCCACCTCTGTCAACGGGCGATCCAAATGATCCATTAATTCCTGCAACAAACAAATGAAGTTTTCGGTCATTCTTTGAATGGTGGATCGATTAAAGAGAGATGTGTTGTATTCAACGGACAGGCGCAACTCATCTCCCTGATCGGCGACTGAAAAAGTTAAGTCCACACGCGCATTTTTCCAATTCCAGTCCACCGGTTCCACAACCAGATCGGGCCAGTCCATTTTGGCTGCTTCGATATTTTGCATGACAAAGATGGTGTCAAACAAAGGATGACGGCTCAAGTCACGATCAAGGGCCAATTTTTCAACCAGAGCCTCAAAAGGATAGTCGGCATGCTCATAAGCATCAAGAAAATGCTCTCTTATATTCCGGATCAGTGAACGGAAGGTTTGGTTCGGGTTCAATTCGTATCGAAGGGCAAGCGTATTTACAAACATCCCGACCACCCGTTCCAAGTCAGCATGGGATCTGCCTGCGACGGGTGACCCGACTACAATATCCTTTTGCCCGGAATACCGATACAGGAGAATGCGATAGGCCGCAAATAAAACCATATAGAGTGTAACTTCTTCTTCAGCAGACAACTCCCTCAACTTTTTCAATATCCCGCTTTTCACTTTCGCATGGAAAAGGTCCCCATCAAACTGTTGGGAAGCCGGGCGGGGACGATCCGTTGGCAACTGTAATGGAGATAAATCCTTGGAGAATTGTTCTATCCAGAAAGATTCTTGAACCTGTATCTCGTGACTGTTAAAAATCCGATTTTGCCACACAGCGGCATCCTTGTACTGGATATGCGGTTTCGGAAGCGTTTCCCCCCGGTACATGCGTGTCAGTTCATCCAACAGAATTTGAATGGATATACCATCGGAAATCACATGGTGCATGTCCAACATCAACGTGTGTACATTTTCTTCTTCTTGAATGAGTGTCGCCCGAAATAACGGGGCACGTTCCAGATCAAATGGCTGGATGAGCTCCGATAATTCCACAGATTCCCGTCCACGCCAATCCAGCCGCGTCATGCTCCAATCCGGATGATCGTGAACCACTTGCACCAATTCCCCATCAGACATCGTAAATGAAGTGCGCAAGGCTTCGTGTCGATCAACCAATCGTTGAAGAACATCCTCCAGATGTTCCACCTTTAACTCTCCCGTCAAACGAATCGCCACCGGCAGGTTGTAACCTGTTCCCGATCCTTGCTCACTCAGTTTCTGCACCATATACATCCGTTTCTGCGTGGATGAAACCGGATAAAATGATTTCTTTTCCACCCGGGGAATCGGAACGTCAGACTCGCCCCGATATTTTTTGACAATCGTCGCCAATGTTTGAACATCCGGGGAAGAAAAGACTTCACGGACGGGAATTCGGACACCCAAATCCCGGTGAATACGGGAAGTCAAGACTGTCGCTTTAAGCGAATGCCCTCCCCATTCAAAAAAATTGTCAGTGCAACCCATGTCAGAGACCCCAAGTACTTCTTTAAAAAGTTGAAGCAATCGTTCTTCAGTCCGATTTTCCGGCCCTTTGTACATACGGGATTTACCTTTGGGTCGCGAAGATCCGGATATTTCGCTCGGTTTTGGCAAGGCTTTTCTGTCGACTTTCCCATTGGACGTTAATGGAATCGACTTTAACGAAATGAAATGAGAAGGGAGCATATAACCAGGGAGCAAATCAGCCAAATGACTCCTACACTCCTGGAGATCCCACTCATCCTCCTCCGGTACCACGTAAGCAACCAGCTCCGCCTCTTCATTCTCTTCCTGTTGGGCAGTCAACACCACTTCCCGCACTGACGGGTGTTTCAGGAGAGATGCCTCGATCTCTCCCAGTTCGATGCGGTGCCCCCGGATCTTCACCTGATCATCGATCCGCCCCAGGTACTCCAGCTCCCCCTCCGGCGACCACCGGGCCAAATCCCCGCTCCGGTACATCCGTGCCCCCGGCTCAAAGGGGTCCTCCATAAACCGCTCCGCCGTCAATTCCGGGCGGTTCAGATAACCACGGGCCACCCCCGCACCGCTCACATACATCTCCCCCGGAACCCCGATCGGAACCGGTTTCCGGTTCTCATCCAGCACATACACCTTCAAGGTCGGGATCGGGCCCCCGATGTTGCTCACATTCGTACGGATTTCCCGCTCCGTGATCTCCTTGTATGTGACGTGCACCGTCGTCTCCGTGATCCCGTACATATTGATCAGACGGCAGTTTGGATACTGCTCCTTCCAACCTGCCAACTGCATCGGGGCCAGAGCCTCCCCCCCAAAGATCACCTGGCGCACCGACAGCTCCCGGGGACGCCTTTTCACTTCCCGGGCCAGCTGGTAAAAGGCTGTCGGTGTCTGGTTCAGCACGGTCACTCCTTCCCGGGCCAACAGATCCGCAAACGCTTCCGGATCCCGGGTTGTCGCCGTCTCCACCATCACCAGGCAACCGCCATTCAATAGCGCTCCGTAGATTTCCCACACGGAAAAGTCAAAACAGGGGGAATGAAACAGCGTCCACACGTCTTCCCCGCTGAAATCAAAGCGGTTGCGGTCGTTGAACAAGAGGCGGACCACATTCCGGTGTTCGACCATCACCCCTTTGGGCTGGCCGGTGGAGCCGGAGGTATAGAGGATGTAGCACAGATCCCGGGCTTCGTTCACCGGATGCGGATTCTCCCGGGGGTACCCCTTGAGATCCAGCTCCCCGCTCACCCACACCTCCCCGGCAAAG
>NZ_BMEX01000048.1 GCF_014637345.1 Kroppenstedtia guangzhouensis | reverse complement strand
GTTTCATGGGAGTAGTCGAAAAGGCAGAGGAAATTATCGCCCTCTGCCAGCAAGGGAAGTTTGAGGAGGCGGCGCAAGCCGCGCATATGGATGGGTGGCTTTGATTCAAGGGGTTCCGACCCCTTGCGAGGGTGAGGGGAGACCTTCGCTCTCGCAATAGGAGGAATTGAAACATGATCACAAAGGAAATGGCTCAGAACTTCGCGGAATGGTTCGAGGGTACGCTGAACCTCCAATCATCTGCCCAACCCTGCATCTATTACCACGCTGGCCGGGTCGACTTCAGCCCCGGCAGCACCACCGGTGGCACAGCGGCACCGGTATACAACGGGGAGGCAGATATCATCATCAGCAAAGAGTGGTGGAATTGTCGGTACGATTTCACCACTCAGGAAAAGGCTGATCTGATCTATGAAACGGTTCAGGAATTTCTCTTCGAGAAATGAAATTTTTTTACCTTGATACGGCCTGCCGGGATAGGCTCCCGGCAAACAAACCAAAAGCACAACCAAAAGGGGGAAGTTAGAATGAAAAAAGTGATTGAGAAGGTAGAGGGAACCTACATCCGGGTGGAAAGCGATTGGATGAAAGAGAAAGCTGAAGATTCATATTTCAAAGCCCATATATATTGTGGCTTTTGTAACACGGAAGATTATGAAAGGATTTCCCACCCAGACGATCCAGTTTCTCCTTGCTCCTGCGGATCCGGTCGGGATGTTATAGTCGTTTTCGACGAAGAAGGGGATCCGGTTTAGGTTTGCGGAGCCGGTCACCAGGCTCCTCCACAGCTATCCGTCCGAAAGGACGGTTTTTTCTTTTTCTGTGATACCCTAAATAGGGAGGTGGAAGCATGAGAAAGATTCACGGTGTGGTGTACTTTGAGCGAGACTGTCGAAAGTGTCAAAAGCGGTTGGTGGCGAAGGTTCACGACTATGGTCTCCTGGACTTTGAAACATTGGATGAGAAGGTGGGGCACACCGAATTTGAGTTGAGACCCTTTGAATGTCCGAAGTGCGGACAGGCGGAATATCCCCAAACACTGGCGATGTACAACAAAGCGGGGGACAAGCCCGAGTTGATATTTCGGAAAGCTCTGGGTTCAAAAGAGATGCCGGTAGTGGGTGAAGGAGGCACCTATGGAGTGGCCCGGAGTGTAGAGGAACAGGCGGAGTATGACCGGGGTTTGGAGAAGATATCCGATGTTTGGGAGAGAGGGAAAGCGGAGTTTTGGGACGGATATACCGCATGGGCTATGGAAGACTGGCGCAAAGCCGTGGCAGAACTGGAAGTCCCCGAAATGGTCGCGGGTTATCAGGCTGTGGGAATCTTACTCCTTCCCGGGTCAGCCAGCGTTGCGGCTTGGAGAAAAGCGGTTCGAGAGATGGAAGAGAAGAAGCGACGAGAGTTCTGGCAGGCCGCCAACACCGAGATGATAGAGAAGGATATTCTCTGGGTATTCCCAGACAACTGGGACATGGAGAAGTTTATACGTCGGTACGGTCGAGAGCGGATGCGGTATGTGATGCTTCATGTTCCCCTGCCGGAGGAGTTGGAAAAGTGGCGGACGGAAGCCATCGCCCAGTTGGTGAAGAAGAAAAAGACGGGGGACACGGGGATTCTCTTCGAGCGGATCGGCCAATTGGGGCAAGAGCTGGACCGTCAGCGAAGACGATCTCATCAACTCAGCCAACTGCTCCGGGAGGAACGTCAGCAGAAAGCGGAGTTGGAAGAGAAGCTGTCGACCTTGCGTCGGGACTTAGAGAGGGTGAGGGAAGGCAGAAAGGTATTTCTCCGGGATGCCGACGATATCCGTAAGATTCGAGATTTGAAAGGACTGGTGAGAGAGCTTCGGGCGGAAGTCGAGCGGCTGAATGCCTTGATACCTGATGTGGAGGAAGAGCCTACCGTCACAGAGGACGAAGAACCCCAGCGGGAGGCGGAGAAGAGTGAACCCGATCTGTCGCACCTGGAGGGAAAGACTGTCGCTGTGTTCGGACGGCTGGGGGATGTGGAAGAAGTCGAGGGAATCCGGGTGATCTACCATGACGGGGATCGGGTAGACCTATCCATGGCCAGAGTAGCAAGAGAGGCGGATGTACTGGTGGTGCTGACACGGTTAATCTCCCATGGTGTGATGTGGCGGCTGAAGGAGTATGCGGCGGATCAGGGGAAGGAGATACGATTTGTGCGAGAGACGGGAGTCAGACGAATATTGGAGCGGGTATGAAAATATGAAGTCCCCCCATCAGGTTGCCAACATGGCAGAGATGGGGGGGCTTTCTATTCATCGAAGAGATCCTGGACGGAACAATTGAAAACACGAGCGAGGGCCTCGAGGTGCTCTCGCTTTATGGAAATCCATTTGTCGTTGCAGTATTCAAGAACTGTATATAACATATAACGGGGGAACCCGACGTCAAGTTATTCCTCTTCGGCTTTGACAGATGTCTAGTACCATAGTACTGTATAGATGAGGGTTGAAAGATACCCTATGGTGTTTTATCAGGTACTATTGAGAGCGGAAGGGGAGTGGCTAATGATGAAAAAACAGGTAAAGGTTTATATGAGCGATGATCTGCGCAAGTGGCTAAAAATACAAGCGGCAAAGGAGGGAACGACGATATCTGAGATTGTTGAGCGACTTGTCGAAGAGTACCGCGCAGAAAAAAAATCTCCTTGATAAGAGGAGGTTTTTTTATTTTCTTTGCGTGACCCCTTGACGAGTACCAAGGTACCGTGGTACTATATAGATGAGGGTTGAGAGACACCCTTTCTCTCCGGGGAAGCCGCGCCAGCGGCTAAGGAGAGAACAAAATTCAAAGGAGGAATAATAATGAAGATCGTGAACTTGACCCCCCATGATATTATAGTACGACTGAAAAACGGGGAGGAAATTACCTTCCCCGCATCCGGGGAAGTGGCACGGGTGAAGACCGTCTCGGAGGATGCGGGGGAAGTGGCAGGAGTTCCTGTCGTGTCCCAGGAATACGATGAGATCCAGGGTTTGCCGGAGCCGAAAGATGGGACCCTGTATCTGGTTTCCCTTGTCGTCCGGCAGGCGGCACAGGAGCAGGGTCGGACGGATATCATCAGCCCGGATACCTCCCCTCAGGGAGCGATCCGGGACGAGCAAGGCCGAATTGTGGCTGTGCGTCGTTTCGTCCGCTGATTCTGATCCTGCTAT
>NZ_BMEX01000047.1 GCF_014637345.1 Kroppenstedtia guangzhouensis | reverse complement strand
TTTAACCAAATTCGGGCTTACATCCGATGGCGCAACAAAAATAAACGTCATGAGGCGATCTTACGAGAACAAAAGAAGATCAAGGTGGCCTGACAGGGCACTAGTACTACCTTGAGCTACTTTGAGAGTGTCAATGGATGTCGAACTTTGTCGGCATTGTGGGCATGAAGCGAGCTCCAAATCACTGTCCGATTTCATTTACTTTGTAACAACATTCGACATTCAAGGAACTTCAACCCTATTGGAGCTCGGAATCCAATGCCAATCCAAACAAGCATCTGCGATCGCCTTCTGTGAGAAACAACGAAAAATCCTGGGAAAGATGAGCCAGGGAGTTGCCTTCCCTTGCATTGGATTCAACGCTCAACCCTCCTCTTAATGGCAGCGTCGGAATGAACAATAACGTCATTGAACAAAAGGGAGAACATAACATCATGTCCTTTAATATGGTGCATGAGATTGTTTCTGAAAAAACTGTAAAAGATGCGAAGAAGTTTTACACTGAAACGTTTGAAAAGTATTACCGGGATGGCACACCATCAGTGTATATGGAAAAGCTACTTTTCGATCCGCAAATTGCCACAGGAGATCCCGATGAGTCCATGACAATGATTAAGCCTCCATACCTTCAGTAGTAAGACTATGTATTATTTAAATAAAAAGAACCGAGAGAACGTACTATTTCGTACGTAATCTTGGTTCTTTCTGTTTTGTTATATTTATCATGGCGGCCAAATATTATTCATTCATATTTACCCTTTGCTGTCTTTTTCCGAAACCACCGAACCTTCCATCCATTAACCTTAAAGCAGAACCGCTTTCACAATCCGATATCCGAGGCTGCGTTTTCGTTGAACAGTTCTCCGTCCCGGATATAGCGGCGGACCATATTCGTCGATTTGTGCCGCGTCTGTTTCATGATCGCCCGTTCATCTTTCCCGGCCATGGCAGCGGAGGTGGCAATCCCGGCACGCAGGCTGTGGCCGGAAAAACGGTTCGGATCCAAACCGATCGCTTCCACGGCTTTCTTTACAATGAGCGCCACAGACCGGTCGCTCAGCCGACGAGCCCGCACTTGGCCATGTCGGTTGATCGGTCGAAACACCGGACCTTCCGTGATCCCGGACTCAGACAACCAATCTTCCAAAGCCCTTACCGGGCAAGTCTCCAAGCGGGATCCCCGGGGAATCCCCACCTTCTCTCCTCTCCCCTCCTGGTCGGTTTTGGATCGGCGCAGGTGGATCACCAATCCCCGGGGAACTGATTGCAGGTCTTCCCGGTTGATGGAGACCAACTCCGATCGCCGAAAGCCGCCGGCAAACCCCACCAACAGCAATGCCCGATCCCTTCTGCCGGTCAGGGTGTCCGGAAGTTGGCAGACTATCTGCCTGAGATCCTCCACAAGGATCGGGTCCTTCCCCTCCTGATAAGTCCCCTTGGCTCTTCGGATTCCCGCCCAGACGGTTCGCACCACATAACCGGTCGTCGGGGAATCGTACCCTGCCGCCTGATGAGCCTGACTGATCGCAGCCAGACGTCGCTGCAGAGTGGAGGTTCTCCTACGGTCCGCCAAATCCGCCAGATACAGAGCGACGGTCTCTGGGTCTGCGGGCAAAGCGGACAAGGATCGCTCTTGACACCAGGCGGTGAAATCTGCCCAATCTGCCCGATAACTTCGGGTCGTGTTGGCTGCCTTGGACTGCCGGGTGTAATCTTTGGCTTTCTGTAAGATTTCCCGAACGTCACTGGAAACTTCCTGACTCACTCTCGTGATTTCCATTCTTTCACCTCCCACTCCCTACTCTATTATTTAAGCATAATCATCCCTTCGAACCAACGTTCTGTTCCTTCTCACTTCCAGGGATGTCATGCTTTTTGTATATTGAAATTAAGCCGCCACAACCACTCCAAAATGAAAAATGCACAGGTACCATCACCCTTCGAAACTAAATAAACCACTCTTAAAACGGGAATTTGAAGGCCTAATAAATTACAATTACATACATAAACAGGAGGATTATTTTCGTGAATTTGCAGTTTCAAAAATTCCAGGGTGAAGTGGATCACTTGGTCAGCTTCCTTACATCCCAATCCTGGGATTACCACTCGGATCCCCGACCGGGAGCGGATCAAATCAGGCAGCTTGCGAAAAAAAGGTTATTACCACAGCCGGGAAAGCATCACTTTCAGGATTCAGTCGGACTCCGGGGAGAAGATCGGCCTGTTAAGTGGAAGATTCCACTCCCCTGTTTGACATACGCGTCCTCAACCTGTATCGCAAGAGGGGCATTGGAGAGACAGCCGTCCGGTGGATGGCTCGTTATGTTTTCACTCGATTTCCTCACACAATCCGAATCGAAGGACACACCCGCCGGGACGCCTGTGGTGTGGGATGACTGGAAGTATTGAAAAGGACTCCCCTGACCGGGAGTCCTTTTCAATACTTCACTTCTTTCGGTTTTTTTTGGCGTTTTTCCTTCTTCCCCATGGTTTCACATAGGAGAGGATCACCATTGTGGCCAATGCAATCAGATTTGCGAGGTTCCCGATGAGGAGATGTTTGATATCTGACAGCTGCAATGTATCGAAGTCGCCATTGGACGTTGCTGCGGTTACTTGATCAAGCCATTGATTCATATAAAATATGCCAAAACCAATGGTACCCAGGGTCAAAACCTCTTTGACGATGATCCAGTAATACCGGGTGAGCCCCCAGTTTGTCAGAACAGATAGCAAGAGACCGGTGATAAGCGCTCCAAGGGCGGGATATTTGACATAGACATCGTCGAGGAGATTGATATTCATATAAATCACATACAGTTCATTGTTGTGATTTGCCGACAGGGATGTGATCAGCAAGCCAAACATACACAAAATTCCGCCAAACCAAGCGACAATGAACAAGATATGCGCGGACAGCATCCAACTTTTTTGCGCATAGGACAAGCTCATTTTTTTCGCCATAATATCACGTTCCAATTTCAATCGTTTTTTTTCGTGAATGCGATCCGCCCTGCATCGGTTGTTCACCATGAGTACGGCCCCGGCACACAGGCATGTGAAAATCAGAAAAAGAAACCAGAGCCAGAACCAACCATCCAACAACATTAAGTCGACCCCGATTCCTTCAAACAGGCAAATTACCATCACAATAAGCTTTCCCATCCTAAAAGTGTTGTGAAAATACTGCCACAGGGAGGGTTGGATTTCATATGGAGCTTTTTTGGATTGCTGGAACTTTGGCGCCGGAATGTGAAACCCAATCCCGACCGAATCAGAACGCTTCCAAGTCCCTCCCCAGGACGCCGGTTACGGAAGCTAGTGCCCCATCCGGAAATTTAGTTTGGTAATGGAGGAAGGATTTACACTTGGTTTTCTGGAAGGTAGAGAATCTACCACGGAAACAGCAGGTGAAAGAAAT
>NZ_BMEX01000046.1 GCF_014637345.1 Kroppenstedtia guangzhouensis | reverse complement strand
ACACCCTACCACTTTCGCTTCCGCTTGTTTGCCATTTCTTAGCACTTCATCAAAAAAGAGGTTTGGCGTTTTTGTGAACTGGCTTTTAAAGTCTGGGAAATAGGGTTGGGGAGTTTTGTTATCCATTAAAAAACCTCTCCTTTTGCTGGAAGCAGATAACTGCTAGGCCAGCCAAGAAAGAGGATTCGCCCCGATCCGGTTTATCTATTTTATAAAGGGTGTCAACCCTACCGGAAAATACCTCTAAGTGACCAGTTGACCTTGATCGATGAAATAGGTACACTTAGGGTAACTTTACTATTTACCGGGGCGTCCTTTTAGCTTGGCGGCGGAAGGACGCTTCCTTGTTTTTTAATGCTTTTCTGTGATTCTATCAGACGGTATCAAGGCCGTCTAGAATCCTTTTCAGGGCCTTTGGGTCCTTTTTTTGTTTCCATCGTTTTGAAGTCCAGAGTCTCTTCCTTGAGGGTTAGGCTCTTAGCAGGTGGTTGGCTTCTGAGAAAACCTAGTACGATGTTTCCTAGAAGCTTACGGACTCCAGGTTGTTTGAGCATTTGTTTTTCCTCATTTGTAAGTGAAGAGACTGGGAGTGAGATCTCCTCCAAATTTTCTATTTCCTTAATCCGTTCTTCTTGGAGAGCGGCGAAGAAGAGCTTGGAGGGGTATTTGGAGTCTTTACTCCGTTTTTTCTCTAGGTATTTTAGATCTTCGTCGGTAACTTTTTGTGATTGAGGGACTTTGAAGGCGATTAATTGACCACGTTTCAAAGGCCCTGGTTTTCTGCCCATAAAAAATACTCTCCTTGTTACATTTACGGTTAAATTCTGTTTTTAATTTTAAACGGGAGGTTAACCTTTGTCAAGATCTCGGTAGGAGTTAGCCTTTATGTTCCCCTATATTTCCTAAGAGAGTCACGATAAAATGAGAAAAATAGGAGGAGGTGGAATTGTGGCGAATACCATATGTTTTGCAAACCAAAAAGGCGGGGCGGCTAAAACCACCACCACATCCATTGCCGCCTGGCTTCTCAGTCAGGATAGTAGGGTACTTGCCGTGGACATGGACGGCCAAGCCAATTTGACTGAGACGTTGACCCTTCGAGATGCAGCGGAAACCTTCGGTGATCGGACGGTGATGGAAGCGATTGAGCAGGCTGATCCGGAGCCCTACATTGTGAAAGTGACCGAAAATCTTCATTTGCTTCCGGCGGATGAATACCTTTCCCGGTTACCGTCTTTTCTCTATCAAAATCTGTCTCAGGGCGAGCGAGGGACTCGGTTAAGACAGACCCTTCAACAGTTGGGTGATTCATATGATTTTGTTTTGATTGACACGCCGCCCTCGCTGGGAGAACACACCATCAACGCTGTGGGGGCAAGTGATTTTGTGGTGATCATGTTTGAGCCCTCCAAGTACTGCTTCAACGCCATCCCCCGCTTTCTAAATTTCTGCCGAGACGTGACCGAGATCAATCCAGATCTAGATGTGGCCGGGATCCTCTGCGCCATGATGGACTTTCGTCGATCCGATATACAAGGATTGTATGAACTTCTAAAGGAGGAATATGGTGACCTGGTGTTTGATTCCTATGTGAAACGACGGGCAGCCACCGGCCGAATCGCCTTCGATGGTTTTGAAGAGAACGAAGAATTACGCTATGCCGTGGACCAGTATAAACCTGTGGTCAAGGAATTACGAAAGCGAGTGAGCCAAAATGACTAAAAAAGATTGGAAAGCTAAAGCTAAAAATCCTCCTACTGGCAAAGAGGGCCCTGGTGCCATCTTGATGGGCCTTGATAAAGGCAAAAATGAAACTGATACCACCAAGGAAGCTAAAAGGATAGACAAAATTGAAGCCGAAAACACAAACACTACAACCAAGGATAATGACAAAAATCATACAAGTATGGATGCAAGCATAGATACAAGTGCAAATAAAAGTACTGAAACAACTAAGGTTACATTTGTTCGAGAAAAGATCAAGATCAAGAAAGACAAACTGAAATATACAGATACACATACATCAGTTTCTACATACATCAGAAATGATCTACTTGACAAGCTAAATAGAATTGCACCTTATGTTGACGGTGGTAAGGCTGGGATCATCAACCGCGCTCTCGAAGATCACTTGCAACTGTATGAGGAAGAGGAATGACATAAAAGGTTGCCTTTATACCCTCGGGGACTACCGAGGGTATGTTTATAGCTAATTATTTATTTTCATTATTGCATATAATCGAAATAAATGTTATCATTTGAATCAAATGATTCAGATGGAGGTGATTAAGTGAACCAGCAACAGCAACAAATAGTGCGTATTACTAGCTTGGCAAAAACGCTACATACTTTTGAAAATGCGTTAGATAGCTTAGTGCAAAGTGGAATGGTTTGTCGACCAGAAGAAGTTGAGGCTTTTAAAAGGGGGTTCAGAGCATCCCTCGATCTGCTCAGAAAAGAATACGGCATCATAAAGGAGGACGAGTGAACAATGAAAAAGACGGCCCAACCGACAGGGGCAACGGCAACCAACCTTAGACCCCTGCCGATCCAAGACCGTCAAGAACAATCATACAGGAAAAAAGGAATAATTGCTCGGATTAAGCAAAGACCTTTTTTAGATTGGGGAATCCTTGTTGTTGTGATTGTTGTTGCACTTGTAGTGATCGCGCTTTCCTTTAGCAATACTGGAAAGCTAGCTATGGAACTACGTTTAAATCCATGGTTAACTGCTGGACTGGTTGAAATCCTTTTTGCTTCGTTGCTTACGATTCGAGCACGGCAGCGGGCAATGCAAAGAAATGTCCCGTTCTTTCTCACCTTGGGATACTATACCAGTCTTGCATTCGTTACTGGAGTGAATATGTGGGGGTTATATCAGGAGAATGAGAAAGTTGGCCTGATCGTTGGTGGCGCTATTTCCGGCGCCATGTGGTTGATGGAAACAACGTTAGTCTGGCTTTGGACTGACAGTCACCAACCACATCAAAAAAGTTTGAGAGAGTTGAAGCGGGAAGCAAAGAGAGAAAGAGAAAAAATGAAGCTCATCCAGGAAATGGAATGGATGCGCTGGGAAGCACAGAAACCTAATCTGGACTTAATCAAGAAGGCACGAAAGGCAGATGAGAAGAGAGAACAAGTCGTGAGAGCTGGGATACCTGAATTTTTTAGGTTGGAGGAATCACCTCAGGAGAACCTGGAGACCTCCCACCCAGCATCCTCCCATCTGGAGACTGGAGGAATGGAGAAATCTCCAACCGAAAAATTGGAGACCTCCAAACTGGAGAATCTGGAGAGTGGAGAGTTGGAGAATCCTCCAGCCATGGAGGGTGGAGACCTGGAGGAAGTGAAGCTGGAGACATCCAAGTTGGAGGCTGGAGAATCCTCCAACCTGGAGAAACTGGAGGAGGAAAAACTGGAGACTCCCAAGTTGGAGACCTCCAGACTGGAGGAAAAGAAACTGGAGAATCAGGAGAGTCTGGAGACTGGAGAGCTGGAGACCTCCCGGCAAAAGTTGACTGAATCTATCA
>NZ_BMEX01000045.1 GCF_014637345.1 Kroppenstedtia guangzhouensis | reverse complement strand
GGGGTATGGAATTACGGCCAGTGGTGCCCGGGTTTCTGAAGGGGTGACCATCGCTGTGGATCCTCGTGTGATCCCGATGGGCTCGCGGGTATATATTGAAGGAATTGGTTACCGAATTGCCCAGGATACGGGAGGGGCTATTAAGGGGAATCGAATTGATGTCTATATGGATTCTCTAATGGAAGCCCGCCTGTTTGGTGTGAAAAAAAATGTCAGGGTAATGCTCGTAAACTAGGTTGATCTGGTAATCAGTTTTTTGGGGGATATGTAGGGAAGAGGGTGTGGCTATTAGTTTGTTTTTCTTGCTAGAGATTGAAGATGGTCACACCCCAAGTAGTTGTTATCGGTGTGTCAAAGTAGACCAGAAATTGTTCGAATGAGGAGGTTCAGATGTGAGATTCATAAACAAACGAAAAATAGCCATATCCATTTTGATAGTAATGGGGGTTATTTTTTTTGCTCCTTTGAGTCTGGTTTTTTCAACGGAAGGATATACACCTCCGGCCCCTTATGTCCCCCCAGATCCCTATGTCCCCCCAGATCCCTATGTCCCATCGGATCCTTATGTCCCCCCGGACCCCTACATCCCTCCGGATCCTCACGTGCCCTCTGACCCTAAAGCACCTGGGGATGTGAATCCGGGGGATGGACAACAAGGAGGTTCACCAGGAGGTCAAGATCAGGGACCTGGAAAAGGAGTAGGGGATGATAACAGCGGTAACGATGACGATGGAGAAAAAGATAACGAAAAGAAAGACAACCCTAACCCTATACTAGATAGTGATTATTACAAAGCCAATAAATTCGCCATCAAAGATATTTTCTTATCCAATATTGGGGCAGGCAGTAAAGTTGATTTTGACTTTCAAAGGTTTGATTGGAAAGGCTCTTTAACTAGTGCCGGAAGAGCAGGTCTTGGTTTGATAGCAGGTGATGACTATTTTGGTGAAATTACCAAACTTGGTTTGAATGTATGGACCGGTTATGATAATTATAAGAATGTAAGGGGTTATTTCGAATCATGGAGTACGATTAGAACAGCCTGGTCCACTATGAATACTGGTGGCTTCTCTGGGGCTTCCGGCTGGGGAAGTTTTTGGGGGGCAATATCAAAAGCTAATCCACCCGGTTCGGTTTCAACCATGTTTGGAAAGTTGGCCCCTCCCTTGGCAGCAATCGATATCGGGATTTCGAGTTTTGAGATGGGAGCTAATATCGGACATGGTGATTATGCTGGGGCTGTTGGCAATTTGGGTTCAGTGCTGATGTCATCAGCTGTGATTGCGAGTGCATCTGGTGTTGGGGCACCGGTGGCGGCAGGGCTTGCTTTGGCCGGTGGTGCTTTATGGCTGGGCTCAACCATTTATAAAAACTGGGACAAAGTCGTGGACGTTGGAAAGAAGACCGTTGAGTATGGGAAGAAGGCTGTTAAAGGAGCAAAGAAAGCTATTGGAGGCGCTATCAATAAAGTAAAAGGTTGGTTTAGTTAATACCTGTTTTATTGGAATTGATGTAGTCAGGATATTTGAAAACTATCCAGTGCCTATTTGAAAACGATAGGCACTGGATATAATTGGGGGATATATACTATGCTTACTATGAACAGCATTCCCGGAAATATTAGAGAGATCGCCGAAGGATACAAAAAAGAGGGTGAAGTTATAGAGGTTTTTCCAGCAAAAATAGAATTAAAAAGTAGCGTGTACTATTATTTCAACTATATCCCTAAAAACGAAAAACTCCTTGTGAAAGAGAATGGATCGATTTTACCGGTCGACCAAATCGAATGGGAAGCATTAGTAGCAAACAGTTATAATAATGCTATAAATGTTTTTTCAACTGTGGGTGAGAACTGGAAGCGTCGTAAAACATTACAAATATACAAGAATGTCCAAAAGCAATTACATCAGGTTGAACCATTATTCAGAGGCGTTCCAATGGAGGTGAAAGAAGCTTATTCTGATTATTGTAGGATCCCCAAAGTGGTTATAGAAAATCAAGAAATCATCGTAAACAACGTCAAAAAAGCGTTGGAGCACGTAAAACATTTCAGAGAAACTGAACTTATTACATATGAGGACTATTCATATTTGCTTAGTCTTCAACTGGGTTTGGCGGAAGCCGGAACGAAACAAAATGAGGTTCAGATGGAGACCTACCATTCCAGAGTAAAGGTATTAAGGTATTTAAAGGAGATGAAGACCTCCTTATTTGATGTGAAGACAATTTATGCAATAAAGATGTTAAAGTTTCACCATAAAAGGATGCATACAGATCAACCAAGGACTAAATCTGAACATGAGGATATGAAGGAAGCCTACAGGCTGAAGGAAGAGTCGAAGTTGCCAATCACAGAAAGAACTGGTGCATCCGAAATACTTAATGATCTACGTAATTCAAGATCGAGATAAAAAAGAACTTATTTTAAGAAGGTGATGGTATGTTAAGTACCGCTATAATTGCCAAAGATGTTTATAAGACTTCTTTTATGAAGATCCTTATATTCGTTCTAGCATTGATACTTCCGATTCAGCTTTTATATACCCTATTTACAGTTTTCCTTAGCACACCTTTTAATCTATTTGGACTGCCAATCATCGGCTCAGCAATAAGGTCTTTTTTGATGATTGTTGCTTTTTTTCTGGCCCAAATTCCTTTTGTCCTGATTTATCAACAATATCATATAAATGGGGAAATAAAGATCTCTACTGTAATTTTTCAGTTCTTAAGATATGCTTTTCCAATCTATATGATCTCTTTATTAGTATCTTTTTTTGTAACAGTTGGCTTTATATTTTTTGTTATACCTGGGATGGTAATATTGGTGTTATTCACAGGACTCCCTCAAGTTAAGGTGATGGAAGATACCTCATTTATCCAAACCATTAGGAATGCGTTTAACTTTGGAAGAATGAACTTTGGTTTTCTTGTTATTGTGACTTTATGTTTTGTATTTCTTGATATTTTGGGAAGCACGCTAACCTTTTTCTTTTTATCCTTTTTCACTGACTGGTACTTTCTTTTAAACATAGGAATCATGTTGGTTAATGCGTTAACGATGCCTTTTTTCGCTTTTATGGTTACAGAAAAATACATTGAATGGTCAGGTGAAGAATATTTGTTTTAATCAATCCTGTTAATGAATATGCCCCAAAAGTGGGTGGGGGATTCCAAACTCCGGGATACAGCTCAGATTCCAGTGGATGTTTCCTTTCAAACCAAAGCCGGAAATCGCCTTGGATTTGGTGGACTGGGCCCGTAAAGAAGGCCCTAGAAGTCTTGTGAAATATGGATTCAGTCCAAGTGTACCCCTAATTTATGAAAATGATGGAGAAATGCTGGGTAAGCGGAATCGGTGAAGAGTCTCTGGAAGGGGTGATGGCATGACCGCCTCCCCCGCAGGGTTATGGCGGTGGAAGACATGGGCCATCCGCTTGAGGTTTTGTGTGATGGCTGTTAAGAGAATCTGACTTTGGACACACCAAAGACCCCGCCCCCGGGCCCTTCGCAATCCGTGCCATTCTTTGGCTTCTGCGAATAAATGCTCCACCCGCTTCCGTAAGTCGCGAATCCGGTGGGCAGCTTGCTGTCGGTTGAGTTCGCGGACGTGGTTTCGAGCTTTGACCCAACGAACTCTCTGGACACGACTCCGTTTATGAGTCAAACGAAAGGTTTGACGCTTCCATGTTGGAAGTGGTTCATCTTAGTCAAAAATACCGTCGAGGAGCTTCTACGGTCGAATTTATTGTGATCCTCCCGTTATTTTTCCTCTTGGGCTTGGTGGTATGGCAGTTGGTTTTGGCAGGAATG
>NZ_BMEX01000044.1 GCF_014637345.1 Kroppenstedtia guangzhouensis | reverse complement strand
CCAACATCTGAAGTCTTTCCGCAGGATAATAGGTGAAAAAACCGGCCAGCTCCAATCCGGGGCGATAAAGGTCACTGGTGATCAGTTCCCGGTCCAAACCGGCTTTCCCGCCGGCAATCTCCAGCTCAAATTGTGCCGCCAGCTCTTTCACCGTCACTGATTTTCCCATCCCCGAGCTCCTTTCCATCCATGTACAACAAAGACGGCCGGGAATCCGGCCGCCCCTAGTAATCTACAGCAAATCCGAGAAATTGACCAAGCTTAGACCGCATGCCCTGTGGATGCGATCGGCAATGATCCTCAGACCTTCCCGCAAAATATTCTTTTGGCATTGATGTCTCGGTAGTTAATGCTCGGACAATCGGGACAGGTCCTCTCACTGATGCCAGTTTTTTAACCTCTCGGCTCTATCCAACCAGAACAAAACTGGACGGAAAGTCTCTCCCTACCTTTACAAGAGTTCTCCCGTGCCATTTCGCTTTGTACATCAGTATGGATTTATTGCTTAAGGTGGTTCGCTTTGGTATTCATAGAGACGAAACTTATAGGCCTTGTGCATTTTCTCGCCTCCTCTGCTGACATTCATTGGGGCCTATCCTACCCGACCCCCCTTTTACATGTAACATAAAACAATTCTACGAACCGACTGATTATTCCTTCTTGTATTTGGATGCCTTTTCCAGAATTATGAATATTGCAAGAAAAATTTCAAGGAGTGATTTTGCTATGAGCAAAAAAATGGAACAAATTCGTATGGAAATGAAAAACCCACTTGATTTCACGAAACGCTTGGCCGTGTCATGGAATCATTGATTTAGGAAAACTATAGAAGGTGTGCTAAATGCACATCTTCTATCCTTTTTTCGATAAGGAGAGGGGTATAATGGAAAATAAGCCAAGTTTTATAGAATTTAACCTCCCAAGCTTTTCTATTGTAAGATATCTCCTAAATAACCACCAAAATTCCGATAAAAAGCATCCTATGTTTATGAGTTTCCTAACAAGGGGTGTGACAGACAAGAACTATTACAATGCTAGTTTTACTTCAGATTTAGGATTACGAAGAAGTGATGAACCAACAAAGTTTTTTATGAATAATTCCATCAACCTGTTACATAATGATGAACAATTTATGGGGATAAATTCCACGACCAGACTGTTGTAAATATATTTAATAAGTTGAATCGGCCGCTTGATACAAGCCCTTTTAACTTTGAAGAGTTTGTCTCAAGTCATATTCAAACTCCGGATCGGTTAAATGTCACTTTGAAATATTATGCCGATGTGTTGGGTAATTGGATAGATGCAGACCGGATGGCGAACCTTATTTTGAATCGTAAGGAAATCATTCCAGATAACGATCAAGGAGCAGAACTACTCAGCAGTTGTGGAAACTTACTTGCACATACTGGTGATCCACGTTGTAGAGATGCTTATAATTTAGCATTGGAAATTTGGGAAAATCCGTATCAGAAGTTCACGACACAGTTTCGCATTGCGGTTGCTGAAATAAAACGATTAAACCAACCCAAGGCTATTCCAGAGGCAATAAAAAAATCCTACCAAGCTGCAATTGAATTTGGTAATCGTACTAAAAATAGCAGTGACACTAAATTTAGTAAAGGACTTATTAAGAACCTCGAGGCTCTCTTTTACATAAAGTCGAAACAGTTGGATAAGGCAGGGGAATCAATCAAAGAAGCTTTAGATCTTATATCTGATATACCTAGCAGTAATTTAACTATTATTCCAGGGATTTCTTACCGTTATCGTTTGCAAATTCTCGAAAACTATGGACTATACGCTGGTATGACATCTAGCTGGAAAGATGCGTTGCCAATTTATAGACAAGCATTGACAATGAGTAGAGAGCATCATCCAGAATCTTTGGCTGAAGTGTTAGCAATGTATGGATATGCCCTTATTCAGGCTAAGGAATCTCGAGAAGCCATTGAGGTTTTGCTTGAAGCGGAAGAACTATTTTCTCAAGACATATGGATTGATAAAGTTCCTCAAATACACAAAATGCTTGCCGTCGCTTATGATGATATAGGTAACAATGAACGGTCTTTATTTTGGCTGGAGAAATTAATGAACCAATCGGAGTTAACACCTACTTTGTGAAATTCAGGAGGATACAGGAATGACTGCACAAAAGCTTTGGAACAAAAATTTTCTTCTACTATGGTTAGGCCATGCGCAATCCGGAATTGGTAACGCTTTGTATATAGTCGCATTATCTTATTTGATCTTGGATCTAACCGGATCCCCAAAATTTACTGCGATCACCATGGCAGCAGCTGCTGCCCCTTACATACTTAGCCCACTTGCTGGAACTATAGTGGATCGAATTCATATGAAGCGGTATTTAGTGATAGGGGATTTTGTTCGGGGTAGCCTCATGCTTATCATTTGCTTGTTTGGAGCCTATGGGACCCTGAATGTTCTAATGATTGTAGGTGTTGCTTTATTGCTTGGTTTTGTAGGCTTAATTTATCGACCTTCCTTTGCTGTTTTATTACCCCGTTTAGTCCCTCAATCAGACGTCGGACGAGCGAATGCATTGAATGGATTAACAGGTCAAATCTCCAATTTATTAGGTTTTTCGTTTGGAGGAGTGTTGGTTGCCTGGATGGGTCCAATCTCGGCTATTTTTATTAATGGCGTCACTTTTTGTATGATGGCATTTTTATTAATGCTTATCCAGTTCCCAAACATTCATAGGAAGTCTTCATCCAATATAAATGTTTGGGCAGAGGTAAGGGAAGGATTCCAATTTTTACTCTCCTCCAAAATACTGTTCATGATCCCGATTATCTTTTTTTTCATGAACATTAGTTACAGCCCACTGGAAATTTTGATGCCTCTAAAAATGAAGGCTTTAGGAAAAGGACCTGAAGGTTACGGAATATTTTTTGCGATATTATTTATAGGCGCTATTATGGTTAGTGCATGGATCAGTAAGTTCGGGAAAAATTTGAACACAAGGTTAAATACAACTATAGGATTGTCTGTCATGGCATTAGCTTTGGGAGGGGTAGCGGCTTCACCTAATTTTTTTGTATGCTGTGTCTCTTCTCTGGTTTTTGGAGCAGGTACATCATTAGTGAGCACTAGCAATGTAACATATGTTCAGACCGAAGTGGATGAAAGTTTCCGAGGGAGAATCTTTGGTATTTTTGGGACGGTTGAACAGGTCGGAATGCCCGCATCGCTAGCCTTAATTGGTTTTTTTGTGGATATTGTTAAACCGGAAGTGATTTTATACACCATGACTTTACTGCTGGTTGTTGTATCATCAGTATGGTTTGTAGTGAATAAACAATCGGCAAACTCAAAATCACTAGATCTCTCCTGAATATAAAATTTTGGCGGTATTCGCTTGTTAATGTCGAAGGATACCAATAGAGATTTAAATATGGACGGAGGAGATACAGATGTTCGGAAAACAAAGTCGGCAACCGTCCATGTTCCAATCTGTTCATCTGGAAGATCTTATTCCCAAAAGCATCTGCTCCGTCGAATTCGTCAGGCGGTGGATCTTTCCTTTGTACGTCCTCTGGTTGCCCAGATTCATGAAAAAGGAGAGCGTCCTCGCCTCTCCTTCTCTTAAATTGTAACTGAATTACCAGACACACCCTAAAACCGGAGCCCCGGTCTCACAGGGCCCCGGTTTTAGGGCATGTCTGATAAATCTTTATTTGAGGCCGGGCCGGTCGGGATGGGGTTTCACATGTCCTTCCGTTGTTCTTACGAGCCAAAGTCACTCCATGTGAAACCCAACCCTCCCTGCATACCGAGACCGGGAACGGAGTGACCTAGTGCCCTGTCCAGGATTATAATTCTTCAAAAGGGGAATAACCTTCTGTGAAAACCGATGTTTTCACGGGAGGGATCGGTATGGCCATCTATGTACGAAAATT
>NZ_BMEX01000043.1 GCF_014637345.1 Kroppenstedtia guangzhouensis | reverse complement strand
TGCCCTTTTTTCGCCATAAGAAAATCCCCTCCGGCAGTTCAGTGCTTTTGTCCATCTTACCAGATGGACTTTTTTCACTGTCTACCGTATGGGGATAATACCAGGCCGCATGTAGAGTCGGAATGAAGCTTATGGCCAATGCTCTAAGCTTTTGCTGCATCGCATCGACGATCACAGCGAGCGTCGGATTCGGTGCAAGCCGGATATGCTGGTAGCGACCGGAACCGACCACATTGCCGGGCACCCGGATCACCGCTCGGCGAATCGTTTGGACTTCGCACCGCTGCAAGGTTTCCGGCATCAGCGTCTGTTTGAACCAAACCATTACATTGTAGGCAATGGCCTTGATCCAACTGAACAGCAGGTTGCGAAGCATGGAATGTTGGCTGTTCTGTTCCACCGCATAGCCTTCTTTCAACTCATCAATGCGATTCTCGATGTTGGCGCGCTTGTTGTACGAGCGAAGCAGCATGAGCGGCTTGAGATCGGCATTTGTGACGATGGCTTGAAAGGAATATGTCGTGAGCGCCATCGTCAATTGGCCATCGGTTGTACGCTCCGTTTCGTGGGCTTCCCGGTAGATGACACAGCGCCTGGCCTTCTCCCAGTTGCTCAGGAGAATCGGGATGTCGGCAGCAGCCCAACGATCATCTTCGTCTGCAAACGTAATGTGCTCTTCCTTCTCGTTCAGCGTCTCCCAAAATGCGGGATGCTGCTGCAGATAAGCGATGGCCTTCTTGACGGTCGCTTTCTTCGGGAGCTTGAAGATGTACTGCCAGCCGCGTTCTTCGGCGTATTCCATGACAGCGTCGTCAGCAAAACCGCAGTCGGCCCGGATGCCTTCGACGATCCATTCCGGCGGCAGCATCGCTTCGACTTCTTTAACGAACGAGAGCAGATCCTTCATGCCGTTCGTGTTGCCGGGATTCAGTTGCAAGTGTATCAGTTCGCCGCTTCCGGCGATGAAAGCAACCCGGATCTTGTAGGAGGGGCGTCCGTGGTAACGCGGATTGTAGCCGTTTGTCGCGCCTTCCTGCTCCCCGAACAGCGTGATGACCGTGTCGTCGATGTCGATCCAGACCAGGCGCCTTTCGCCCGTCCGCGCTTTGTGTGCCAGCAAATCCCGATTCAAGGCGATGAGCTGAATCAAATGATTCCAAGAGAGCCTGCTCAAGAAGCCGCGGAAGGTGCTCTCGTCAGGAAAACGGTCGATACCCGTGATGATCTGGTAACCGGGATCCGACTGCAGTGCATTCATATGCGAAAAACGCGTGTGACCGAGCAGCGCGCAGTCCAGCAGGTGATCGACAAGCTTTCCGGCCGTGTAGACACAGTTAGCTTTTTGTTCCAGATGGAAATGACTCTCGATAAGGGTGTCCAGACCGATGAGTTCTTTGAACCGCGCGAGGAACTGGAAGTTCCCAGCTTCCGTGACGGTGTCATTGTCAAACGTGACCGGTCGCAACTTTTTCAGGATTCTCTTGATTCGGCGACGCTCCTCCAGAATTTCAATTCGGCGTTCGCGGCGTGTTTTTGGTTCTGGCGCATGGTTCGTTGCTTGTGGTATCATGTTGCTAGGGACACTTCCTCTCGTTGGTTATTCTGTGGTGGTTTAACCTTCGACAAGAGGCTTGCAGTGTCCTGTTTATTTTGCGAAAAAATTAGCAGCTTTCTGTGACTGAAAAAACCTGTCACGACGCGGATCTTTCACCTTTTGACAACGGTACTTTCCGATTTCATGTTTAAAAAAATGAAATGAAAGAGGGATTAGTTTGATTATTGCCAAATTCCGAAAGATAAAATGGTAAATGGAAGTCGCATAGAAAAGGGGACAAAACGCTTTGGGGAATTAAGACGTTTAATGCCCGAATTTAACGCAAGCTGTACCAACGCAACAACTCAAAGAGCTGGAAAAAGACGGACTGGTCACCCGTGTTGTGTATCAGGAAGTTCCACCAAGAGGTGATATGTTGCGAGATTTCATGCATAGAAAATAATCATTATGTTCCAATAAATTTTCCACACACTGAACAGTCTTTCTGCATTCTATATATAGAAATGTGTAAAGGGGCTGGTCGTCATGTCTTTAACAAAGTTTGTCGATAAATTGCCGATAATTCCAACGCATAAACCAATTGGGACATATCAAGGAGTTCCCTATTTTGAAGTGTCCATGCGACAGATAAAGCAGAAGCTGCATCGTGATTTGCCGCCAACGACTGTTTGGGGATATAACGGTATCTATCCTGGTCCAACATTTGAAGCGATCAGGAATCAGCCGATCTATGTGAAATGGAAGAATAAGCTTCCATTTGAGCATCTCTTACCTGTTGATCGAAGCCTTATGGGTGCTGGAACTGACCAACCTTCCGTCCGTACGGTTGTTCATTTACATGGGGGGCGTAATCGACCTGAAAATGACGGGTCACCCGATGCATGGTTCACACGTGACTTTGGAAAAAAAGGTCCAAATTTTGTTAAAGAGATCTACTATTATCCAAATTGTCAGCGTTCTGCAACTCTTTGGTATCATGACCATGCCCTGGGAATCACTCGTTTGAATGTATATGCCGGATTATCCGGGTTTTATATAATTCGTGATCAGCAAGAAGAGGAGTTGAATCTGCCAAGCGGGGATTATGAAATCCCTTTGCTGATTCAAGACAAGTCTTTTTATCCTAACGGAGAGCTCTATTATCCTGCTAAACCAGATAAACCACCAGCAACTGCACCCAATTCGCCGCCTATGCCCAATCCCTCTATTGTGCCAGAGTTTTTTGGTGATACAATTCTAGTCAATGGCAAAGTTTGGCCCTATCTTGAAGTAGAACCTCGTAAATACCGTTTTCGCATCCTAAATGGATCAAATGCTCGTTTTTATGAGCTACGGTTAAACAATGGACAACAATTTATTCAAATTGGTACAGACGGCGGCTTACTAGGGTCTCCAGTCGAAGTAAATACGATTCTGCTTTCGCCTGCAGAGCGTGCCGATATTATTATTGACTTTTCTAAAAGTAAGGGAGAACAAATTATTCTTACCAATAGTGCGAATGCACCATTCCCGGGGGGCAGTGGTGATGCTCCAACAGCCGATACCTCACAAATTATGGAGTTTCGAGTTAACGAACATCAGGAAATTGCTGATTCTAGTATAATTCCCGCGAAACTAAGCTGTATGGAAATATTAAATCCCATAGAATCTACTTATACTCGAGTGAACACATTAGATGAGGATACGGATGAGTATGGTCGTCCATTCCAATTGCTCAATAAAATGATGTGGGGGGAGCAGCCTATTACAGAGACGCCTTCCAACGGCAAAATTGAAATTTGGGAGTTTTACAATATGACTAACGATTCGCACCCGATTCACCTGCATCTCGTCCATTTTCAAATCCTAGACCAAGCGAAGTTTAGTGGAAATCCCCTTCATCCAGAAAATCCAAAAGAACCGTTGGTAATAGGAGATCGAATCCCACCTCTACCAAATGAACGTGGCTGGAAAGACACAGTACGTGTTGACCCGGGAATGGTCACACGGATCATTGCCCGTTTTGGCCCTTACACTGGAATCTACCCATGGCATTGCCATATGCTTGAGCATGAAGACCATGATATGATGCGACCCTACGAAGTGTTGAGGAACCCATCGTTTGATCCGTGTGCAGCGATTCCGTCCGTATGTGCAGATGATTCTTTTGCACAATGCTTCAATAATGGAATGTGTCGAGACTATCCTAAGGAGTCAGCTCAAGAGGCTGATATCATAGTGAAAATAGGGGAGCGTATAATAAAAAGGTTTTGATGGGAGACAGAGAATGGTCTTGACCCCGTCAAGTAGACAATGAAAAAAAGAACGGTTATGCGGCGACTTTTTCCCGATGCTCTACAGGGGAAAGGTCGCCCAATTTTTTCTGGAAA
>NZ_BMEX01000042.1 GCF_014637345.1 Kroppenstedtia guangzhouensis | reverse complement strand
CCTACCGGAAGGTGGGGATGGATCACCTCCTTTCTACGGAGTATCCTTCGGATACACAAACGGTTGGATGGGGTTGTTCAATCGCTCTTCGGTTTTGAGGGAATGCACCCCCTGTCCAAATTTGGACAGGGGGCTTTTGTGTGTACAAAAAGAAGGAATTGGATGAAAGCCTTGTTAACGTTTCTCACCAAATCCTCATCTGACGAGGCTACAATGGAAAGAATAATAAAAATGGAGGAAGAAGCATATGGGAGAGGATTTAAAACGAATCCTGATTATTGAAGATGAAGTCAATATTGCCCGTGTGTTGCAGTTGGAGCTGGAACACGAAGGATATAAAGCCGAAGTGTCCAGTGACGGGGTGAGTGGTTTGGAACGGGCTCAAGCCGGTGATTGGGACCTTATTTTGCTGGACATCATGCTTCCCCGACTCAATGGTATTGAAGTACTACGTCGGTTTCGACGCGGGACGAAACAGACACCAGTACTTCTCTTAACCGCACGTGATACGGTCCCTGATAAAGTGATGGGATTGGATCAAGGGGCCAATGATTACATCACCAAACCATTTGAAATTGAGGAAGTGCTTGCTCGGATCCGGGCCAACCTTCGCTTTCAGAGAGGTGATGGGAAGGAGAAAAAGGAAGAAGGAATTTTAAAAGTGGGTGACTTGAGCCTGAATCCCAAAACTCGTGAAGTGAAGCGAGGAGAACGGGAGATTCAACTCACGCCACGGGAGTATGACTTATTGATCTATCTCATGCGACATCCATCCCAAGTATTGGAGAGGGAACAAATTATTCAGGAAGTCTGGGGCTATGATTATATGGGAGACACCAACGTTGTTGATGTGTATATTCGCTATCTGCGCAAAAAAATAGACAAGCAGGCTCCAATGCAGTTGATTCGTACCGTTCGGGGGGTGGGATATACCTTGCGGGAGCCAAGAGAATGAAATTATCAACAAAAATTCAGCTTTTTTCTACAGCGATGTTGCTATTGCTCCTGTTGGGTGTGAACGCGGGCATTTATCTGTTGTTCCGAGCACAAGTCACAGAATCGGAAGTTGAACGGATGGAAGGCAAGGCAGAAAGCATCGTCCGTGCAATCAATGCTTCAGGAGTCGGAAGAGAAAAGGGATCCGCTACTCAGCTTCTCCGTGCCTATCTGCCAGAGAGCGGAATGATTCGGGTTGTCAATGATCGAGCAACCACGCTGTTGACTGTGACCGAACAGCCGGAATTGGTGGAAGAGATTTCTCCTGCATTTCGAAATCGACAAGACCATCGTTTCTTCAACCGTGGAAACGGTATGTATATAACCGCTTCGTATCCGTTGATTTGGGAAAATGGACAAGTGGTCACTTTGGAAATAACCGAAAGTGTGCATTTGTTGGAGAGAAATCTTCAGATTCTGCGTTGGGTATTGTTTTTGGCAACCTTGATTGTTCTGGCTCCAACGATTATGGGGGGAATTCTCCTCAGCCGGTTGATCCTGCGCCCGATTCATTCCCTGATTCAGACAATGGAAAGCAATCGGCGTCAAGGGACTTTTCAACGTTTGGAGATAAAACAACGCTCCAAAGACGAGCTGTACCAAATGGCTGTCACCTATAATCGAATGATGGATTGGATGGAGGAAAGTTTTCACAAACAGTTGCAGTTTGTTTCCGATGCTTCCCACGAATTGAAGACTCCACTTACCGTAATTGAGAGCTATGCCAATCTTCTCAAAAGATGGGGGAGCCAAAAGCCGGACGTGAGAGATGAAGCGATTGAAGCGATCCATTCGGAGGCAAAACGAATGAGAGAGCTCACTCATCAAATGTTGGACCTGGCTCGTGATGATACCCATGAATTGCTGAATTTAACATCTGTAAATTTGGGTGAAATATGCAGGGAAACCGTCCGTTCTTTGGTTCGTGTCGCTGGACGGTCCATTCAGGTGAGCTCGGAAGATGATGTTCAGGCCCAGGGAGATCCGGAAAAGCTTAAGCAACTCCTGTTTATCCTTTTGGACAATGCTTTAAAATACAGTGAGGATGAAGTGTTTGTCCGGGTGACATCCTTTGACGGAGGGGCTCGGGTACAAGTGGAGGATCAGGGAAAGGGGATTCCGGAAGAAGATCAGGAAAGGGTTTTTGAGCGATTTTATCGTGTGGAAAAAGCACGCAGTCGGGAAACCGGGGGGAGCGGCTTGGGCTTGTCGATCGCCAAACGGATTGTGGAAGCGCACCGAGGATGTTTGTCTTTGGAGAGTGAGATGGGGAGAGGTACGGTGGTCACAGTGAGACTTCCATCTCCGGATCGAGAGAAGTAGAAAGATCCCGCCGCGTTTCATCACTGTATTTTACCTGTTTCCCATTCATTTCTCATCAAATTCTCATGTGGTTCACCTCCATTTTTCAGTTTTGGTCCTTATCATGGTCCTTGAAAAGATAAGGAGTGATCAGGTGTGAACAAAACATGGGCGGCGGTTTTGACAGGAGCGATTATCATCGCCGGTGCCGGATTTGGTGTCAATCAAATTTTTGCAGGTCAGAGTGATCCCGCTCTGACTGTACAGGAAGCTTCTGAAAAGGCAGAGGAAAGGTACCCGGGGAAAGTATTGGAGATCGAGAAGGATCACAAAGGCTCGCGTTTGGTGTATGAATTGGAGTTGGAAGGTCCGAACGGAATATATGAGATTGAAATGGATGCCAACACCGGTGAAGTCTTGAAGGTAGAACAAGGGGTGTCCGCAAAACAGACAAAGGACGATACAGATGACATGGAGAAGGGTGATAAACAAACAGCGGATGACAATCAAAAAAAAACCAACAAGAATAAAAAGCGGATTGACTTCAAAGAAGCGAAACAAATCGCTTTAAATAAATTCCGCGGTAAGATCGAGGAAATTGAATTGGATGAAGATGATGGTCGCTTGGTTTACGAGGTGGAAATCAAAAAAGGAAAACAGGAAGCTGAGTTTGAGATCGATGCAAATACCGGGGAAATCCTGTTTATGTCCATTGAAAATGATGATTGACTCATAATGGATCCGGCATGAAAATGTCAAAAAACTTGATCGGTGATGGTGTCGATCAAGTTTTTTATTAATAAGAATGCATAAATGGATATAAAGATAAAATTAAAAAAGGGGGTTGAATCCATTTGTGATCCATGTTATATTGTTAAATGTCGCCGCGAGATGCTGAGCGTGGCACACAAAAGCAAGATGCACCTTGAAAATCGGATACAGAAGAGAGCCAAGAAAGATTTCACCGAAGCAACTGAGGAGAAGTTGTGAAGGGCACACGGTGGATGCCTTGGCGCCAGGAGCCGATGAAGGACGGGGCGAACACCGATATGCCCCGGGGAGCCGTAAGCAGGCTTTGATCCGGGGATTTCCGAATGGGGCAACCCACCGGCGGCGAACCGCCGGTACTCCTGCCTGAATCCATAGGGCAGCGAGAGGCAGACCGGGGGAACTGAAACATCTTAGTACCCCGAGGAAGAGAAAGAAACCTCGATTCCCCGAGTAGCGGCGAGCGAAACGGGAACAGCCCAAACCGAAGGGATTCCCCTTCGGGGTTGTGGGGCGTCCTGCATGGAGTCAGAAAGGCGAAGCGTAGGCGAAGTGGCCTGGAATGGCCTGCCGTAGACGGTAACAGCCCGGTAGCCGAAACACTTCGCTCTCCGGGACGGACCCCGAGTACCACGGGACACGTGAAACCCCGTGGGAATCCGGGAGGACCACCTCCCAAGGCTAAATACTCCCTGGCGACCGATAGTGAACCAGTACCGTGAGGGAAAGGTGAAAAGCACCCCGGGAGGGGAGTGAAAGAGAACCTGAAACCGTGTGCTTACAAGCAGTCGGAGCCTCCATGAGGGGTGACGGCGTGCCTTTTGTAGAATGAACCGGCGAGTGACGATGGCCTGCGAGGTTAAGGCGAGAAGCCGGAGCCGCAGCGAAAGCGAGTCTGAATAGGGCGCCGGGTTCCCACAAAAGTAATTACTTTTGTGGGAACCCTGAGTATGTCGTCGTCGACCCGAAACCGGGTGATCTACCCATGTCCAGGGTGAAGTTGAGGTAACACTCAATGGAGGCCCGAACCCACCGATGTTGAAAAAT
>NZ_BMEX01000041.1 GCF_014637345.1 Kroppenstedtia guangzhouensis | reverse complement strand
GTCTCAACATCAAGAAGTAAAATGACTAACTTTCGTGCATAAAAAAAGCCACTGATTACCGGCAGTGGCTCTAAAATCAATCTCATCGTCGATCATCCAAAATATATTCTATCTTAATAGTCCCAGCTTCTTTATTGACGATTACCTGCTGGATAAACGTGTTTGCTGCATCCGTTGGATTCAGTTTCCCGCTGAAATAATCTTCAATCTTCTCCCTAATTTCCTCTATGTTGATACTTTCCCGTTCCCCATTCTCCAGCCTCTCTTTTAACTCATCTCGTTGTTGTCGCGCATTTTCTATTTCCTTACGCTTATCCTGCATTACCCCTCTGTACATTTCCTCATCGAACAAATCCCGCTGATCAAAAAGATCCTTTACATCTTTATTTAGTTTCTTTATCCGGCGTTCGACATTCTCAATTTCCCGACTGATTTCCTTTTCAGTATGATCTACAAGGCTAAAGTTTTCCCAGAATTCCCTGTCATTTCGCCACTTCTTCAACTCATTCTCAAGGTCATTGAATACAATTTCCTCCAAGTTTTCCCGGCGGATTGTTTGCCCAGTGCAACCTGTTTTACCATCGTTGAGGTAAGTTGAACATCTGTAGTACCAATATGTAAAGGTTTTTCCACTCGGCTTCCTGTTTTTCTTTTTCACGACAACCATTGAACCACCACATTTTGAACAAGTCGCAATTCCTGAAAGAGGATAACGCTTATTAGGTTTTCGTCTTTTCCTATGTTTCTTTAACCTCTGTTGTACACGATCAAAAATTTCCACTGGTATAATAGCTTCATGTGCATTTTCAGTGATACCCCATTCATCACGAGCATTATGTGTGATCTTTGTCCGTTTTATTGAATCCGAATCGTAATCCCGAATAACTTCTTTTCTTGTTCGAGAATGAACAACAGCTCCCTTATAAGCGGGGTTCTGTAGAATTTGACAAACTCGTGCTATTCTCCATCTTCCTTTACCCATTGCAGTGGGTATATTATTTTCATTCAAATAATCACAGATTTTTCTTGCTCCAAATCCGTCGTTAAGATACAAATCGAAAATCCTTCTTATAATCCACGCACTATCCTCGTCAACAATCAACCTCCCTCCGACATTCTTATATCCATATGGTGGTTTTCCAGTAACCCACTTTCCGCTTTTTGCAGCTTGTCGTTGCCCGTATCGTACCCGAATTGATAATTTCTCAACTTCCTGACGTGCCAGTGCAGCATATATCGTAAAGAAGAATTCGCTATCAACGTTGTTTGAATCAAAATTCTCTTCAAGGGATAGTATTCGAAGCCCTTTCGCTTTAAGACGATTCGCGGTTCCTACTGCTTCCTCCACATCACGAGCAAGTCGAGAGATGCCTTTGAAAAGAACGACTTGGATCTTCCCTTGGTCTGCATCGTCAAGAAGTCGTTTCATTGCTGGCCTTTGCCATAATGTTATCCTTGTGGCAGATACCGCTTCATCTTCGTAGACCCCTGTTACTTCCCACCTCCTTTCTTTAGCATATTCAGTTAAAAGGGAGACCTGATGCTCAATTGAATCAGCCTGCTTGTCGCTGGATACTCTTGCGTAGATTGCGCACTTCACCACTTGGTTCCTCCTTCTTACGTCTTCTGACAATGGTCTTATTAAAGCTTGAGTTTATATATCTTGCAAGAGAATCATACACAAGTTGTTTTGATTCTTCTTCCGAAAGCAAATAAACTCGCTCAATCTTCATCTTATGATTCCTCCATTTCAATCACAATCGAGTAGGACAAGAAAAAGACGCCCAGCATACGCCATTTGACGGACTTTTTTTACATACAGAAAACAAAAGCGACCCCTCCTTAGTGGAGGGGACCGCCTTTGATATCGTTCCAATCAGGTAAATTTTGATTTAGTTGGAGCATCATGAACACCTCCATACTCCCAGGCTTCGCCGAAAAACAATCTTTCTTCTCCCTTGACCAGATCCTTTTGAATAGAAATATTCTTTTCTTTGTCGTCCATGTGATCGCTCCTTAATTTTATAGTTAGAGCACCAGGCAAATCGCCTGGTGCTCATAGATGCTGTTACTTACTTCACACGGTTTTTCACTCGGTTTTTGACACGATTCAGTTCCATATTGATGTCACCTCCTCGTCCAGTTTCATGAGCCATCTCCTCCTTATATGGCTCATGATGTGCTACAATTTATTAAAACCTTGTCACTTGATACATAATACATTATACACTCGTGTATTAAGGTTTGCAAGGAGTTATTTTGTGTTTTGGAGGTTTTTTTCATGAAGAAAGTCAAACAAGTCACCCCCCGGTTATCCGTAATATTGAAAGAACGGGGGTTGACTCATGCCACTTTTGCTGAAATGGTGAATCTTCCCCAACCAACGATCTCCCGCTTCGACAAGATGTCCCGACACGATAGTACCAACCTGTTTCGTATTGCTCAGGCATTGGATCTTCGCATCGAGGAATTGTTTGAGATTGAATATGAAGATTAGCCTTCTCTTGCCCAATACGAGGGTACAGGGGCTATCATAGAGAGAAAACAACAATATTCCTCTCTTTACCCTTATAATACATCATTGTATAATGTATTGGGTATTAAAAGGGTCAGGGAGGGATTTCCCATTCAACAAAACTGGATACGAACCTATCACCCAATGGTCTGGTTTTTGCTGGGATCTACAGCGATAGGCCGAACCGCGACGTTTATGTGTCTGCCGTTTTTGGCCCTATACCTGGCTGACCTCGGCTATCCCGCTACCAACGTCGGACTTATTGTAGGAGTCGGCTGGCTTGCTGGGAGCATTGGGGGGCTGGTAGGTGGATACCTTGCCGACCGGTGGGGACCAAAGAGTATCCTTTTGGCAAGTTTGGCAGTCTGGTCATTTAGCTATTTTGGGTTCTCATGGTCGAAAGCCTATGGGATATTAATCGTCGTAAGTTTGTTAAACGGATTGGCTCGAGCATTTTATGACACAGTATCAAAATCGATCATGATTGGCTTAGTGTCTAAAAAGGAGCATCCCAAAATCTTAGGCCGAGCCTATATGGCTCTGAACTTGGCAGCAGCCGTCGGTCCCCTCGCCGGTGCAGCCCTTACCCGCTCTTCCTCTTACACTGTTTTGTTTTGGATAGCGGGATCTGTCCATTTCCTATTGCTAATCACATCAATTTTCGTCGTCACTCGCTTCCGGGAAGATATTCAGTCACCCAAAGCCATTACGCTATCCGACGTTTTTAGTGCCATCTTCCGGGATAGGATTTTGATGACATTTCTACTCATGGGCACGATATTCGACATCGGCTTTTCTCAATTGGAAACCACCTTGCCACTATTCCTCGACCAGTTGGACATGGGGATCTATCCTGCTCTTTTGATCGTTAATGCTGTTTTGGTAATCCTTTTCTCTGTACCCATATCGGACTGGACTGCAAGTCAGTTGGAAAAATTCCGGATGGGGACTGTGATGACATGGAGTACACTGATATTCTCTGCTGGTCTTGCGCTCTTTTTTGGTGGCCCGGTGTGGTTATTCTACGTTGGTATCACCTTGATCAGCTTCGGGGAGATGCTCTTTTTCCCGACTTGGGAATCGTATATCGCAGAACGAGGGGGAGAAAAGCTCAGAAGTACGTATTTGGGATCAACTAATCTAACTGTTATCGGATATTTCCTCGGTCCCCTAGCTGGCGGATGGCTCTTAGATGAATCAGGGGGAGCAACGCTCTTTCCCATAATGGGTGTGGTGAGCCTAACCATTCTTGTTCTGTTCTTCTTCTCATTCATGCGGCGAAAAACAGTAGGAATGAAAGAAATCTGAACTGTTTTGCCGATTGGTTTACACCTGACAATAAATTGGGTATGATAAACATACAATAGCAAAGACCGCCGGGGATGGCTCCCCCGACGGTCGAATGCACCGCGACGCTGGCTTAGGCCGGTCGCCCTGAGGACGTGCAACGCCCCCATATCTAAGCGAAGGCCTTCAACCTTTAGCGCTTAGACCGGGGGCGTTTGCTTTTTCTGCTGGAAACCCGTTCTTCGACGAATCGCCAGATTTCAAGCAACGCTTTTGTAGCGGATAGGATCAAGATAATCTTCTCCAGCACAGGCCGCACCCCCTTTCTCAGGGGAGTTGCGACCGGCCCCCGGCCATCACTTGCGTCTTGGTACGTCTATTATACCAATTAACCACGGTAACAACTACCAAAAAGGCGATGTAAATTCAGAAGAAAACCCCCACTACTACTTAATAAAGCCCTCGTCTGCTATTGGAACAAATTCCCCTTTATAATCGAATGTACGTTCGAGTAATATAGAGGATGAGGTGATGGAAATGGCCTTAGAACGTGGTAATAAGCTGTGGGAAGGTCATCGGATGATTCTACCGGAGCATGAAGCGAAACTGGGGCAGGAGCGGCAGAGAGAAGAGGAGTACCGCCCGCCGTTGTTGGCTGAGGATGTCCTGCAGGAAATCAGTCGCTTGATTGAACGGTCACAATTGGAGGAGCAGCCGATTGAAGTGACATATGCTTCCACCTACGGGCCACAGAAGTACATTGGCTATGTGATGCGGATCGATCCGGTGGGGAGATGGTTGCTATTGCAGAACGGAGAGGACAAGGAACTCATCCCCTTCTCCAAGATCATCGGGGCAGAGGAGTTATAAAGAGCG
>NZ_BMEX01000040.1 GCF_014637345.1 Kroppenstedtia guangzhouensis | reverse complement strand
TGAAGGCGATTCAGGAGTACATACGGTGGCGCAACAAGAACAAGCGGGACGCTGTGATCCTAAATGAGCAAAACAAGATCAAAGTTGCCTGAAGGGGCACTAGTCTGGGTTGTTAAATGCCAAGCGTGCTGTTTGCGTTAAGATGGTGATCGACATGCAGAACAACCATACTCCGATAACAGGATGGACAGCTGCTGCCAAAGGTGAAATGGCAGTGATGTTGGCAGTGAAATACACTGCATACATCAACCCGAACACCCCTAAGCTTTGCAAACGGATTTTTCGGGGCAATCGACCGACAAAGCTCAAGATCAGCATGATCAAAGGCAAGGCACTGAACCAATGGGCAAACATCATGTGTCTCATCCAATCCGTCGGACTTACAAAAACAGCGAGGCCCGCAAAAAAGATTTGAATGGTGATACAAACTGTAAAGATGGTTGCGAAACATACAAATACCCAACGTATGATCCGAACGCCTCTTGTCAACTCCTCTGCACTCCCGGTGGACGCTTGATCTTCTTGCTTCATATCTTTCCCGTGGCCTTCCCCTTGTTTCATCACTGGTCTCCCCGCTTCATATGTGATTCATGACGTCGGTCCCAAATCGGTACCAGAACGGCAAAAACCGCTGAACAAATATACGGTAGAAATTTGATCCCCACAGGCTGATGAAACAGCGCCATCCCCAAGATGCCAAACCAGCTGGATAAGGCGATGCCCAGGATAAATCCACCGATTAATCCCACCACCATCGCAATGAAGGTCCTCATTCAATTCCCTCCCTGCTCTGCTTCAATCCCCAGAATTTTTGTTTGTTGATTGAGTTTCATGCTACCAGCCGGATGTTGTGAACTTTTGACGAAGACTTACGGGTTCGATGAAAATTTCAGAGAGTGGACGAAGGCGGGTTATAATGTGGTCAGAAGGATTTTGGGAAGGGATGTGAAACGGAATGAGCCATACCTTGTTATTGGTGGATGATGAAAAACAGGTCCTTCAATTTATGGAGCCCTTCTTGCGTCAGGAAGGGTTTCAAACTCTTACCGCTCAAACCGGGTCCGAGGCTCTCGAAAAAGCCAGGGAGAAGAAACCGGATCTCGTGGTGCTGGATTGGATGCTCCCTGAGATGAGCGGGATTGAGGTTTGCAGAGAGCTTCGGAAAATGAGTCGGATAGGTATTATTATGGTGACAGCCAGAACGGAAGAGACGGATAAGATCATCGGCTTGGAAGTGGGTGCCGACGATTACATCACCAAGCCCTTTTCATTACGAGAGTTGGCCGCCCGCATCCGTTCCGTGTTGCGCCGAATGAAAGGGCTGGAATTCAACGAACAGCAACTGCGACGCGGTGAGCTGTTGATATCCGAATCTCAATGCCGGGTATGGAAACAAGGGGAAGAGATCCCACTCACCCCGACGGAGTTTAGACTTTTGCTGACCCTCGCTGAAAAACCTGGCATCGTATACAGTCGCCTGCAACTTTTGGCTGCGCTGGAAGACGAACTCTTGAATGATGAGCGGACGGTGGACGCCCATATCAGCCGACTCCGTAAAAAAATTGAAGATGTCCCCTCCAATCCCGTCTATATCCAAACCGTCTATGGATTTGGCTATCGATTTGGTGGTCAGTTATGAGTGTCACCCGCAAACTGTTTATCACCATCGTTTCTTTCATCGTGGCCATGTGTCTCGTTTTCGCCTTTGTCACACAGATCGTTCTCAAGGATATCCTCAATGTGATGGTGGATGCCAGCAGGACAAAAGAGGTGAAGGTTTTATCCGACCTGTTTATCGATCACTACGAGAAAAAAGGGGGTTCTTGGGAAGGGGTGCAACAGCTGCAGGTGGGACGAAAAATCGATCGGGATGCCGGCTTGCTGTTGTTGTCCCCAAAAGGGGAACGACTTTATCACGCAGGGGCGGTCCCCGATCAATCCATCACGCTGTTTGGCATCCGGAGTCAGATCCCAAAGGAAGGAAAAACAATCGCTTTTCTGTATTATTACGATCCGGAAGTCGCCCATCTCTCCAAATTGCGAATGGGTATAAGGGATTCCACGACAGTTCTCTTAATCGCAGGTGCAACGGTCTTTGTTCTGCTCTCTCTCCCCGTTGCCTACTGGTTGTCCAAGCGGTTGACGGCCCCGCTCCGATCGATGATTCCCGCCATTGATCGTCTGGGTCAAGGCGAGCTTGGGATCCAAGTTCCCGTGGTGAGCCGGGATGAATACGGGAAGACCGCAAAAGCCTTCAATGAAATGTCCCAACAGCTGCAGCAGGCAGAAGAGATAAGGAGAAATCTGTTTGCAAATGTGGCCCATGAATTGAGGACACCCTTGACCATCCTCCAGGGAAAACTGGAATGGATCCAGCAGAGGGGGCAACCCGTCCAGCCGGAGAGTCTATTGCCCTTGCAGGATGAGTTGATTCGGCTGAATCGTCTCGTCGATGACCTGCATCAGTTATCCCTCGCCGAGGCGAAAAAGTTGCCATTGGATCAGAAACCGACGGATATTCCTCAATTGTTCAGCCGGATTATCGATCGGATCCAGCCGGATGCAGATCGTAAAGGAGTGGAAATCCGACTCCATTGTGACGCAGGAATCCCTTCCATTTCAGTGGACTCCAACCGGATCACACAGGTTTTTCTCAACTTGCTTACCAATGCTCTCCGCTACACACCCCCGGGCGGATCCGTAAAGATTGACATCACGGAGAAAAAGGAGGGTTTGCAAATCCAGGTTTCCGACACAGGAGTCGGGATTCCACCTGAGCATCTCCCTCACCTTTTCAATCGGTTTTACCGAACCGATGAATCCCGTGCACGCAGCAGGGGCGGGATGGGTTTGGGGCTTGCCATTGCCAAAGAGTTCGTCATGGCTCATCACGGAACCATCGAGGTGGAAAGCACCCCGGATCAGGGCACCACTTTCATCGTAGAATTACCTTTTCAAGGGGCAGTAGGAGAGCATCAACCGGTTTTACCGCCAATTGATCGCGAAATGGAAAAGTGACTTGAGATCCACTTGGGGATTCAAGTCACTTTTTCATTCATTCACCACTGATCCGATTAATTCCAAGCGAAAGTTGTTATCCATCGATGCCAGTTTTGGACTTGGAGAAGCACTGGTCTCCGGCTTGGTATCTGCCGATTGTTATAAAGTACGGGATGAGGAAATCGTCGATAAAAGGATAGCGACCAAAAAATTGGCCATCTATGGACGAAAAGAAGGCGGAACAGAGACACAGCCAATCGATCCTGATCAGCAAAAGGCTCAACACTTACTGACCAACAAATTTTACAACTGACACGCATCGGAAGACAGATCGAAGCTTATTTTGGTTGCCCACAAGATATCGAATGGTGTTTGGATGATGATACATTTTACATTGTCCAGAGTCGACCAATCACGACTTATCCCTGAAGCAAATGATCAGGAAAATCACTTTATGTCTCTGTCGGTCACCAACAAATGATGACGGAGAAATCGATATTACCAAACCTCGTTGGAGCGAAAAACCAACTACACTCATCCCCATGATTCTTGGTAATATAAAAAATTTTGAGCCTAATGCCAGCCATCGGAAATTTGAGCAAGGGCGACAGGAAGCTTTAAAAAAAGAACAAGAGTTATTAGATCGATTGAAGCAATTACCCGATGGTGAACAAAAAGTCACAGAAACCAAAGGAATGATCGATCTCATCCGGAATTTCAGCGGGTTTAGGGAATATCCCAAATACGCCATGGTTCATCGCTACTTCGTTTATAAGCAGGCTTTGCTGAAAGAAGCCGAACAACTCGTACAAGTGGGCGTTATTCATGAAAAAGAAGATATATACTATCTCACTTTTGAAGAATTTCACGAAGTTGTAAGCACAAAGAAACTGGATTACCAGATCATCAGCAAACGAAAAGACGAGCAAATCATATGAAAAGCTGACTCCCCCACGTGTGATCACGTCTGATGGTGAAATCATTGCAGGTGAGTACAAACGAGGAAATCTCCCAGTCGAAGCGATTGTAGGCCTGCCTGTTTCTTCCGGAGTGATAGAGGGGCGAGCGCGTGTTATCTTAAACATGGAAGATGCGGCTCTGGAAGATGGAGATATCTTAGTCACCCCCTTTACTGACCCCAGCTGGACACCATTGTTTGTATCCATAAAAGACCTGGTGACCGAAGTTGGTGGATTGATGACCCATGGAGCGGTTATTGCACGTGAATATGGCTTGCCGGCAGTGGTCGGGGTGGAGAATGCCACCAAGCTGATAAAAGATGGGCAACGTATTCGCGTGAATGGAACAGACGGCTATATCGAAATATTATGATTGCTGAACACGTTAAAAAGCACTGCTCCAGTGATAACAGAGCGATGTCTCCCCATCCTTATCGTCATTACACCCCACACTCCTTGGAAATGAATCAAAAAATGGAAAATACCATTCGACCAAGTTCCCTTAGAAGACAAATAAACATCCCTTAAAACGTAAAATTGACATCCTATAAATTTCCATTTAAAATGACAAAAACAGAAGTTACCTTTGCAACTCACACACTCATTACACTTTTTATAAATTGTTGGCGGGACCCCTCATTATAGTTTTGTCAGGATCTCGTACTGGACGGCTCTGTAGCAAATGCCAACCGTTCCAGCTCCTGTCGAGCAAGTCATAAATTCTACCAAGAGAATGAAACATTGACTTGCTAAAAGCCCAAGTGTGATCTGTATCATAGCAAATGATCCCCGGATTGTTTAAGCTGAAGATGGGTCCAAAGGAGGGATAACAATGGATCAGACAGAGAAACAAGAGCGACTTCAGGCGATGTTGGAAAAAGCACTTCGACCGTTGGTCGATCGGATGGAGTCGATGGAGAATGAAATCCAAGACATAAAAAACATGCTCCAAAAGACAGATCAGTAAATTTAGCAAGCCCTCGGACTGAAAGTCCGAGGGCTTGTAATCCCCTTAAGGCAAAATAAACACCCCTTAAAACACAAAACCGAAAGCCTATAAATTTCCATTTAGGGGGAACTGAAAATTCGTGAAAGCACTAAAGAATGCCCTTTTCTATCTAATAGATTAAACTCTCAAGTCTCGATTTTGGGAACTCGATCGATCCTAATAGGAAAAATAAAATATGCTTCCGGTGATCTGCTGTTGATCTCCTAAAGTCGATATATGGGAAATGACTTAAGTTCTCATTGGGCAACTCCGCCCCTGATCCCTTTAAAACAACTAAAACAACTCAGATCCATTTCACCACCCCTAACTTCCGATACGGTACTATTAGGAGTCGCCCGTTTTTTGCGTGTTTTATTGTGCTATTTGCTGTGTTTTAGTTTGGGGATAGTCCATGTTTTGCTGGGTTTTATCAG
>NZ_BMEX01000039.1 GCF_014637345.1 Kroppenstedtia guangzhouensis | reverse complement strand
CCACATCTTAATGGGAGGCGAAATATAAAAAAAGCCCTCAATTGAGGGTTTTACTTTTTGTGGAATCTACTTTGCCCCTGGTGACAGCTTCGCTGGTATTACCCCTAAAAATGATATTTCTTCCTGGTCTTGGATCAGATAGAATAAAGAAGATCATTGAATTAATAGAAAAGGTGGTAAACAATGAAAGTCCTAGAGTTGAATGAACTGGGGGAAGTGATCCGAAAAGAGCGAAAAAAAAGAGGTCTGCGATTGGAAGACTTGGCCGATGAAAACATCTCCCCCGCCACGATCAGCAACATTGAACGGGGTGTCGCACACGTGCGCTATGAAAAGGCACACTATCTGCTCGACAAGCTGGATCTGAAGATGGAGGACCTGCCGACGCTGTTACTGCAAGAAAGGGACCATTTATCCGAGTTGCAGAGACAGTCCCGTATCATCGAAACGATGGTGATCGCCGGTAAGTTCCATCAAGCTCAAGAACTGCTGGATTCCATCGAAACAGAGGACAAGCATCCGTTAGCGGCGACGTTTCACTTCCATCGTGGCCAGGTCCAGATCTCCCGGCAGAACTGGAGGCAAGCGGAGACTGCCCTGCATCAGGCCATTCACTTTGCTAGCACTGCGAATGTGAAAAGCAATATCGAAGCAGCGGCATTCCAGGCACTAGGCTATGTCCATTACCAGCAGAACGATTTGGAGCGAGCGTTGAAATTCACCGAGAGCGGACTGGCAGCTTATGACCCACAGGGAGAGCGAACACAAGTCTACTTCGGTCTGCAACGGAACAAGGCCATCTATCTGGAACGACTGGGACGAGTCGCTGAAAGTATGCGCCTGGTCCAAGATATCTGGGATCAACTGCCGCAATGTATGGACACCGAAGCGAAGTTGACCTTTTACTGGCTCCGCGCGGAGTTGTCTCGACGACTGGGCATGTACGAGGAAGCACTGGATTATGCGTATGCCGGGGAAGACTTGGCACGTCAGAATAAAAGTCACTTTTCCATGTTTACGTTCTGGACCGTCCTGGGTGATGTCTACATGCGCATAAATCAGTTGGAACAAGCGGAATCTTGTTTCCAGACCGCGCTTTCCCTCCGTGACAAACTGAACGAGACACAGCAAAAGAGTCTGAATACGGCCTATGCGCGTTTTGCCATTCTTCAGATGCAACAAGATCACGTTTCCGAAGCGCTGGAACTGATTGACCAAGCGATTGAGAGTGCGAAGGAGCATCAAGACGAGCCCCGTTTGGTTCAGTCCTTGACCATCAAGGGAAACATTCTGAAAGAGAAAGGGAAAAAAAGAGAAGCTGTCGAATGGTATCAGAAAGCACTGACGCTTGCTCAAAAACATCAGGACAAAAAAAGAGAGGTTCGCTTGCTGTTCCGATTGGCGGAATGCTTCGAGGAATTGGATGAGCAGGAATTTGAGAGGGTTTCACGGAATATGTATCAAGCACAAAAACGACTGGACGAAGAAAGGAGTCTGCTCGATGAAGAAGATGATCTCTAAGTCCATTCTTGCACTCGTTTTCGTCTCCGTTTTCACACTCGGTGCCGTGTCTGCGCCTGACTCGCTCTTTACATTTCACAGCCAAGGCTACTCGGATCAACCCGGCCCGTGGTAAATCGATCCTCGCCGCATCTGCGGCCTTTTTTTTATGCCCACTCACTCCATTTGTGGATCTTAGACGTCATTTCCTCCATTCGCATTGTATCCACTGCACCTAAATGATATAATATTGATATCAAATGAGGAGAGGAATGTTGTGCATGCTCAACCGAATTGTGCTGATCGGCCGTCTGACAAAAGATCCCGAACTCCGCTATACACCGAGTGGTGCCGCCGTCGTTTCCTTCCGCCTCGCTGTGGAGAGAAACTTCAAGAACAGTGACGGAGAGCGGGAAGCCGACTTCATCGATGTCATCGCCTGGCGCCAACTGGCGGAGAATGTGGCCAACTACATGAAGAAAGGTCGGATGGTGGCCGTCGATGGTCGCCTGCAAACACGCAGCTATGAGAACAAGGAGGGACAAAAGGTCAAGGTGGCGGAAGTTGTCGCTGAAAACGTGCGCTTCCTCGACCGTGGCAAGGAGCAAGGTGACGACATTCACATCAACGATTCGGATCTTCCTTTCTGAGACTGAACGGCACGCCGGGAGCCACAATCCCGGCCACATCACTCACACGGAGGGGATCCCCATGGAAAAGTTCGGACTGGCGGTAAAGGTTGATGGAGAGGAGCTTTTGTTATTGGAGATCGAGGTGGAGAACGACGGGAAGAAGGTCATATCTGACTTGCCCGGATCGATCCGCAAACTGGCAGAGAGCATGGCGATCCTGATCGAGGAGAACGGGAATCCCTTGGAGGAGGTGGCCAAGTGATGCGAAGCTGGAACGTGTTGTGCGACTTCCGGCTGGTAAGCACCGGATCCAATGGGAGCTAGCAGACATCTTTGAGTGGAAGAGAACCTCGGATGATTTCCGGGGTTTTTTCTTTGCCACCCCTCTCCCCTTCTGTACGCCTCTGTATGATCCGTTTTCCTTACTTGGATACCTGACTATCATCAGAGATTGAAACATCTCTCAGGCATGCTGGAGTGGCTCTCAGGCGAGGATAAATAAAAACCCCTCCGTGGGGGTTCTCATTCTTCTTCCTTCTCTTTTTCTTTTTCTCGTTCCCGCTTGTGCTTATGAATGTACTCGGCACAAGCGGTACGGACAACCATGGCAAGCGACCATTTGACTGCACCAAACGTCTCTTCCGTCTTCTCCTCCGCCACTTTTTGCAGACTCTTGTGCATCTCCTCCGGCACGGTGAAGATCAAGCGAGGAGGATCTTTTTTATCAGACATCTCTCATTCCCTCCACTTCTTTCCCAGTATGCACGGCATCAACGATCTGCCATACCTGGATCCAGTGTATCCATCATATCACGAGACGACTGGAATGATATCAAGAAAGAGTTGGAGAGTAAACGGAGTAGTTAATTCTTTCTTCTTTCTTCTTTCTCCAATAGTGCCACGTTTACGGATCAACCGATGATATTTACCTGTCCATTTGGCGGACTGCTTCCACTGGAGAATCCTAGTACCAGCAAGGGTTTGACCTGTCTAGTGAGTTGTACCATGAGATGTTATACGAGCTGTACGTCAGATGTTCGTCAGTTGTGCTATTTCCCGGACGTGAGAAGCGAAAACCTTGGTGGTTCAAGCACTTGAGGGTGATCGGAGTTGTTTTCAGGGAAAGTCCGTTTCGATCATTTCCCGGTTTACTAAGAATGAACGGCTGAAGAATCTTATATCTGGCCCTGCTATCGGTTGAGTAACCCCTTAATATAGTTTTTTAATAAAAAACGGAAATTATATTGGGTGTTTTTTGATATTATGGTAGGATTGGATAAATGAGGAGGGGTTATTTTGAAAAAAATTCAGTGTTTGGTTTTTGCGTTTGCTGTTTGTTTGTTTCCGTTTTTCGGGGTCTCTTCTGTAAGTGCAGATGAACAAAAAGCTCAAGAAGACGTATTAGTCGATATCCCAACTAAAAAGATTGATAAACTACCCCGTATTCAGAATATGGGGGATATAAAGCCCATTAGGAAAGTTAATACTACCTCTATAGAGGAATTCAAGAAAAAAGAAGGGCTTGAAGTCAAGCCTGACAGAAATCAAGACGTTCAACAGGCCATCGATCCTCCAATCGGGATTCAAGCTACTTGGGAAAGAATCACCAATACGAAACAAGCTCCATATAACGGGGTTGTCAGTCTCTATGTGTTTTATGATGACTATATTGTTGGATGTGCAGGGTCCATGATTGATCCAACTTCTGTTTTAACGGCTGCTCATTGTATCTATGATACTTACTCGAATACGCTTGCGGAAGCTGTTTTAGTCGTCCCTGGAGAGAATCCAAGTGATGGATCACCCTATGGATCTGCAATGGGTACTGAAGTCGCATTCACAACGAATTGGAAAGATGTCAAACCTCCGAATCCAGATCAAGTTAGATACACGGATATTCGATTTGATTATGCAGTTGTAAATGTTGATCCTGAAGATCGCTTTCCGGTCTTCACATTTACAATGCGATCTTCAGTCTCCGATTCAGAGAAAGTGACAGCCTCAGGTTACCCCAATGAATATCAATATAAGAGTGTGGGTAATATTACTGACTATGACCGATTATTTGAAGTAATTAATAATAATACGAGAACGGAACCGGGCATGAGCGGAGGACCATTATGGAATACAACCGGAGTTGGCACAACGCAAATTGGAATCAATTCCGCCAAGGGTGATAACAAATCAATGGCTTGCCCACTGGATGAAACAACAAAAAAATTAATTCAAAGTTGGCAATAGAGAAAAACCGGGGCTCTCAGCCTCGGTTTTTTATATATTCGCGTATTCGCGTTTTCATCATTTCCTTTCTAGTCTTTACACCATTTTTCCGGAGCAAAATCCTTATTTCTCACATAACCAGGACAGGCCCAGATACCAACTTGCTTTTCTTGTGCCTCTAATTCCGTCGCCTGAAGATCGTTCACTAAATTTTCTCGATTCTTACCGAATGGTTCCTCTCTTTTCCGTGCTAATCCTTTCTTTAATAGCTCTTTCTGAACATTTGTACCATCTGCAAAAACATAGGCTTTGACCAGAGATTTGCCTTGATGAACATCGTATCTTAACTCAATTTTCTTGGCATTTTTCAAGAGAGAATCTGTTAGATCCATTGCATCTTCCCCAAGAGGTTGTTTTCTATCGATACTCGGTGATTCAACTTGTAGAAATTGAACTGTTTTCACGTCGCCATCGATTCTAAATTTGGCTTCATCACCATCTAAAGTTTGAACAAATTCTACTTCTTCTACAATTTTTCGTATAGGTAGATCAGCTGTTTGATTCGGATCTTTGCAACCTAACATGAGAACCAAAGGCAATAACCAAATCCAGCTTCGTCTCATTGAAATCCTCCTTACCTACAAATTGAAAGCCCCGTAAACAAAATTGTACTATAACATATTGCTTATAGGAATTACCTGTATTATAAGACGATAAATAGAAAGTAGAGTTCACTTCAATCCTCTTTCTTCCCCGGCTTTTTCATCTGGATTATTCCTCACGCTATTTCCTCCATTCTGCCCCGCTGTCTTATTCCAGGCAAGGAAAAAGGGAGGCTGTGCGCCCCCCTTCTCTCAAGCTTCTTCCGCTTGTCTCTTCGCTTTTTCCCGGTGTTGAATCTCCCGGAGAATCATGCCCATCACGATGCCGATGCTGTTGCGCTTCATTTTCGAGTCTTCGTCAATCATGGGGTACGACAACGATTCGCGAAATAAATGGCCATTTGGGCGTTTTCCGCCGATAACTTATATTAACGGCGGAGTTTTGTTTTATACGGGGATGTTATCGGCGGAGCCACAGGGATTATCTCGGGAAAAACTCTGCCGTTAATGTTTCTCCGGTGATAACACCCATAGGCGTCGTACCGCGTTTATCTCCGATATTATCGGTAGAGATTGAGAAAGTGGCCATAAAATCAATGAATCGTTGTCATACCCCATAACGGCATGGCCCGCCACCAGGCGGGCTTTTTTTAGTGGTACAATATTCAAAAGAACAAGGAGCAGTTTTCATGAAAATTGAACAAGGGGAAGTAATAGCAGATCCGGACACCCTGACTGTCCAGTGGGATCGTAAAGCCCGGTCCCATGACGATCCGGGTTTTTATCGACAGACGGTCGGTTGGCTACTTGCCTTGGGCCGACACGTTGTGTGTAAGAAATGCGAGGAGAGGATCCGAGAGTTTTACTCTCCGTATTGTGAACAGTGCGGACCAGTGCCGCCGCCGCATCAATTGAAATTGTGAGGAAGATTGTTTCCTTTCTTTGGGTATGCTATGATAAAGGCGAGCATAAACTACGAATGGCTCCAGGTGCAGTAACACCCGGAGCCATTGTAGACGCGCTTCATCGACGGGACGGGATCGCCGTCCTAGAGGGGGTAATACCAGCGAAGCTGTCACCAGGGGCAAAGTAGATTCCACAAAAAGTAAAACCCTCAATTGAGGGCTTTTTTTATATTTCGCCTCCCATTAAGATGTGG
>NZ_BMEX01000038.1 GCF_014637345.1 Kroppenstedtia guangzhouensis | reverse complement strand
TTCGGAGGAGCCGGGTTCCCGGTTGTATAAAACAGGGGACAGGGCCCGCTATCTTTCGGATGGGAACCTGGAATATCTGGGACGGTTGGACGATCAGATCAAGTTACGTGGCTACCGTATTGAGCCTGATGAAATCCAAGGGGTGTTGCTCCGACACCCGGCAGTTGCAGAGGCGGTGGTGATCCTGCGTGAAGACAAACCGGGGGATCCGCGCTTGGTTGCTTATGTGACAGTTACCGAAGGACATGAACTGATCCTTCACGATGTGAAACAACATCTTGCCGATTTGTTGCCATCCTATATGGTTCCATCTGCCGTCGTGGTGCTAGATCGCATCCCGCTGACCGTGAACGGAAAAGTGGATCATAAGCAACTTCCGCCTCCAAATACCTTGGTGCTTCAGGATACATATGCACCACCGCGGGATCTGAATGAGTTGGATATGGTACAGATATGGGAGAAGCTGTTACAAATCAAACCGATTGGCATTCACGATAATTTCTTTGCGATCGGTGGGCATTCGTTAAAAGCATTGCTTCTTATAGAAAGCATTCGTGAACGATTCGGCATCCAGCTTCCGATGACCACACTGTTCCAAAAACCGACAGTTGCAGAACTGTGCAGATATCTGGACGGTCAGACGAAATTGAATGATGCTTGCTTAATCAAGCTTCAACAGGGAAATGGCACACATCCACCGCTGTTCTTCGTGCACCCACAAGGAGGGGGTGTTTTGCCTTATGTCCATTTGATCAAAGAACTTGGACCTGAAGAAACGGCATATGGCTTACAGGCGCTAGGCTATGAGTCGGATGCTCAGCCATTGACATCGATTGAAGACATGGTTGATCGATATGTGGAAGAAATTCGCCGTTTGGTGCCGCGGGGTCCGTACCGTCTGGTTGGATGGTCCTTTGGTGGTACGGTGGCTTATGAGATGGCGAGACAGTTGGAGGCTTTAGATGAGAAGGTGGATTTTATTGGACTGTTTGACGTCAAGCCACTGGACCGCCACGGAGAAAGACAAGAAGAGTTTACTGTGCATGACGCGATGGTCTATTTCGCTATTCTGTTTGATCTTGATCCCGATCCGTTTACAAGGATGGATTTGGAAGAAGGGCTCAACCAGCTCCTTCGGCGGGCAAAAGAGCGGGGAGTATGGCCGCCAGGCATGACTCTTGACTCGATGCGCCGTAAAATCGATGTGCTGGTTGCATGTGGACAAGCGACAACAGATTATCGATATCATGGGCCGATTCGTTCTGATCTTCATCTATTTCGGGTAAACCAAAAGTCAAAACACGGACATGAACTGGTGGATCCGGCAGAGTGGAAACCTCGTACTACTGGTCAGGTTCACGTTTTTCATGTGCCAGGTGATCACATCACGATGGGGGATCCACCCCATGTAGAGGTTCTTGCCAAGGCAATGAAGAGGGCTTGGACCCAGATGACCATCTCACCGTCGGCTGGAGGTGGGAGCTGATGCAGGAACGATGGAAAACAGATGGCACAGCAGTCCGTCCCAGAATTGGAACGGGTACCGCGTTTGGGACCTTCGGTGAGCTGTTGCAGGGTGTTCACGCTGATAACGATCTTGATTTTTTGGTTACCTTCCCAATCGACCGGAGATCAAAGGTTATACTTCAACCCGATTCATCAAGGGAATTGAAAGTAGTGCCCGAATTTAAACAGAAATCAGTTCAATTGGCTGCACGATTGTTGGAATACTTTAGCCTCCCATGCAAGGGGTTACTGTTGATTGAGAGTGATCTGCCGATCGGAAAGGGGCTTGCCAGTTCTTCAGCAGATCTTTTGGCAACGGCGAGAGCGATCGAGTCATGTTATGGAATCGACATCCCGATTTCCTTGCTTCAAACGTTCATGGCAGAAATTGAGCCGACCGACGGAGTGATGTACCCTGGAGTCGTTTCCTTCTATCATCGAAAAGTGGAGCTTGGTGAAATCTTCGGGCCGATGCCGCGTCTGACAGTGGTTGCCGTTGACGAAGGCGGTGAAGTGGACACCATTGAATATAACCGCTTACGAAAACCTTACACATCAGAAGAGAAATTGGAATACACATACCTGATGAATCGCCTGAAAATCGCTTTTCAAGAGCAAGATGTCTACACAATCGGTCAGGTAGCCACCCGAAGTACCATTATGAATCAATCAAGACAGGAAAAGCGTTCGTTGAAGCATTTGTTGCAGCTTTCCCACGAGCAAGGGGCACTCGGTATTGTAAATGCACACAGCGGAACCTTTATCGGTCTCCTGTTCTGGAAAGAAGATCGTGACTATGAGCGCAAAGTGGCAGAAACAATAGAAAAACTGAAACAAACCTATGTCAACGTATATGTATATCATTCTCTCTAAAGAGTTGTGAAAAAGTGATTGCAAGGGAGGAGGGGTGGGCTTCACATGAAGTACCTTTGGCTCGCAAGAACAACGAATTGGAATGTGAAACCCAATCCCGACTCTCCATGGGTGCATTAAATTACAATGCTTCTAAACTCTTTGGAATTACATTTTTAAAGGATGGTTATGGATGGACCAGTTTGTGAATCGAGTGACTTCATCAGATCAAGTTCCTTTGATCGCATTGCCGACTGATCAGGCAAGACAAAAAGTGACTTCATTTTCATCTGAGGAGCAATCCATTTCAGTGACATGCTCCGAAGAATTGAATCAAGTCGCCTGTCAAGCAGGAGTTGAACCGAGCACAGTTTTGTTGGCAGCTTATTCGGTGTTTATCCACCGATATTCTTCACAGGATGAACTGATCATCGGTCTGATGGATACTGATCCCTTTCAGATGATCCATTTCGATTATTCAGAAGATGTTTCATTTAGGCAAGTGCTGAAACAGTTGAAGCACTGTCTGCAAAAAAAGGATCTTGCTCGGGAACGGTTATTGGAAAAAGAGCCCGTACAATTGTTATTTCACAGTACGAAACATCAAACCGGCATGAATGAGAAAGTAAGGGATGGATATGACCTGTTGATGGTTTGCCGTTTTGAGAAGGAAATTGTGGATATCAGTTTTCTCTATAATGGTCAACTGTTCGATGATTCGACTGTTGCTCGCATGTTGATGAATTTTCAAGTCTTGCTGCAAGGAGCCCTTTCCACTCCGGAGAGGGCTGTTGGGCTTCTTCCGCTTTTAGGGGAGGCGGAAGTGCACAAGTTGTTGATTGAGTGGAACGAAACGGATCACCCCTATCCGACCACCGCCTGTATTCACGATTTGTTTGAGTATACCGCTTTTCACAATCCGGATCGGATCGCGTTGGAATTTGAAAAGCAGAAACTCACTTACTATCAGCTCGAAGAACGTGCCAATCGGCTGGCTCACTATCTCCGGAAACAGGGTGTTGAGGTGGGCGTGAAAGTGGCCATTTGTATGGAGCGTACGCCGGAAATGGTGATTGCTCTGCTCGGTGTGCTCAAGGCAGGGGGTACCTATGTCCCGCTCGATCCAACTTTCCCCAAAGAGCGTCTGACATATATGTTGGAAAATTCTAGTTCCCGAGTAGTGTTGTCAGATCAGCCATTCATTTCTTCCTTGGTGCAGCCAGATGTTCAAAGCATCAATATAAAAACAGTTGCCGTGGAGATCGCCGCTGAATCCGGTGAAAGGCCTGCGATTCAGGTGTCAAGCGACCAGACTGCTTTTGTCATTTATACATCGGGCTCAACGGGAAAACCAAAGGGAGTTCAAGTTACGCACCGCTCCCTCGTCAATTTACTGACACAAGCGGAGAAAGAACCGGGAATCTGTGCGGATGATCGTTTTCTGGCAGTGACTACGTTGTCTTTTGATATTTGTGCCCTGGAGTTGTTTTTGCCCTTGAAAGTGGGTGCGACGATTGTATTGGTTCGACGCGAGGTCGTGATGGACGGTGAGCGTCTGGCCAGGGTGATCGAGACAAGCGAAGCGACAATCATGCAGGGGACCCCGACGATGTGGCGTTTGTTACTGGCATCGGGTTGGGAAGGGAGTCCCCGATTGAAGGTTTTGTGTGCTGGTGAACCGTTGACAAATGAATTGGCACAAAAGCTGCAAGAGTGCAGTGCAGAGCTGTGGAATCTCTACGGACCGACTGAGACAACGGTCTGGTCGACAGTGCACCATGTAACTGAGCAGAAAGGACCGATCCCGATCGGTCGTCCGGTCATGAACACCAAGCTGTATGTACTGGACGCAAAGATGCAACCGGTGCCGATTGGTGTATCTGGGGAATTGTATATCGGCGGTGACGGTGTGTCACAAGGCTACTTGAATCGCCCTGATCTAACCGCTGAGCGTTTTTTGCCCAATCCGTTCACAGGGAAGGGGTGGATCTACCGTACTGGGGACTTGGCGCGCTATCTGTCTGACGGCAAATTGGAATGTCTGGGTCGCATGGATCATCAGGTGAAGCTACGCGGTTACCGAATTGAACTTTCTGAGATCGAGGTGGTATTGCAACAGCATCCAGCTGTCGGTCAAGCGGTGGTGATCGATTACGAGGACGAAGTTGGCGATAAGAGGTTGATCGCTTATCTCCTCCCGGCCGGGGAGTCATTGCCTGCAGACAGGGAGTTGCGAAACCATTGTTTCACCCAATTGCCAGAGTATATGGTGCCCTCTGCTTATGTGGAATTGGATGAAATTCCGTTAACACCCAATAGGAAAGTGGACCGCCGTGCCTTGCCTGCACCCGATCCAACTCACATAAAGGGAAAAGATGACATCACCCTCCCACGTACTCCTGTGGAAAAAAAGCTGGCTGCTATCTTCAGTGAGCTGCTCCATGTGGAAGCGGTTGATATCCATGACAGTTTTTTTGATATCGGTGGACATTCTTTACTCGCCACTCGACTGATTTCACGAATGTACGATGAATTTCAGGTGAAACTACCCATCCAGTCGCTATTTCAATTGAAATCAGTCGAAAAATTGTCCCGACGGATCGAGCAAGCATGGATGAATGGGAACGAGACAGAGGACCATTCATTGCGTCGGATCCCGCGGGATGGGAAATTGCGTTTGTCATTTGCTCAACAGCGAATGTGGTTTCTACATCGTCTGAATCCGGAAAGTACCGCCTACCATATCCCTACAGTGATGCAACTGGAAGGATCCCTTGATACAGAAGTGCTTATGGAGAGTATCCGTGAAATCATTCGCCGCCATGAGTCTTTTCGAACCAGGTTTTGCGAGGTGGAGGGAGAGCCTGTACAAGAGATTTTGGAACCGACGGAGTTTGAGGTACCACTGATTCACTTGAGACAGGCTGACCGGGATCAGGTTTATCGCTTAGCGAAAAAATTGGTAGATGACCCCTTTGATCTGTCCCAAGGTCCATTATTCCGTGGTGCACTGGTGCAGATCAGTGAACAAGAGCACTATCTGGTCTGGGTGGTGCATCACATCATTTCAGACGGCTGGTCAGCAGAGCTGTTCAAGAAAGAACTGGCTACCTTGTATCGGGCTTTCCTGACTGGAGAATCATCGGCATTGCCTGAGCTTCCGATCCAATATGCCGACTATGCTCATTGGCAACAGGAATGGATGAAAGGGAGTGTGATGAGGCAACAGTTAAGATATTGGAAGAAACAGCTCAGCGGTACTCCGCCTTTATTGCAATTGCCGGTCGACAGGCCGCGCCCGGCGATGCAGTCCTTCCGTGGCGCCATTCATCGATTTTCCATTGCAAAGGGATTGTATGAGCAGATTAAACAGTTGTCCCATGAGGCCGATACGACACTGTTCATGACGCTGTTTGCCTCATTCAACACATTACTCCACCGCTACAGCGGGCAGGAAGATCTCTGGGTCGGATCGGCGATCGCTAACCGTAACCGTACCGAGATTGAAGAGTTAATGGGTTTCTTTGTGAATACGCTGGTGTTGCGGACCGACTTTTCAGGTAATCCAACTTTTCAAGACTTGTTGAAACAAGTGCGGGATGTAGCTTTGCAAGCGTACGAAAATCAGGATGTTCCCTTTGAAAGGTTGGTGGAGGAACTCCAACCGGAGAGGGATCTCAGCTATTCACCGCTGTTCCAAGTGATGTTTGTGATGCAAAACACCCCGGTTGAAGAGGTGGACGCGCCTGAATTGAAGATACGCCGGACTGAATTTGATTCCGAAACGGCTAAATTTGACCTTACGATGTTTGTGACGGATAAGGAAGAAGAGTTGCTGGTAAGTTTGGAATATAATACGGATTTGTTTGACACTGCAACCATCGAGCGAATGGCAAGCCATTTTTGTTGTCTGCTCCGCGGTATTGTTGCTAATCCACAGCGGCGGGTGGGTGAATTGCCGTTGCTGACCCAGGAGGAGCGCGAATGGATCCTGTCGGAGTGGAATGACACAGAAGAGGAATTTCCGCAAGAGCTCCTGCATGATCGGTTCGCTGCCATCGCTCAACAAATGCCGGAACAAATAGCAGTGGAAGCGGATGGCGTGACATTG
>NZ_BMEX01000037.1 GCF_014637345.1 Kroppenstedtia guangzhouensis | reverse complement strand
GGGGTAATACCAGCGAAGCTGTCACCAGGGGCAAAGTAGATTCCACAAAAAGTAAAACCCTCAATTGAGGGCTTTTTTTATATTTCGCCTCCCATTAAGATGTGGCTAAACTGCTTTATTTACAGAGGGAGGCTTGTCATCTTGAAGCGAAATTGGGATGTGGAGGAACTCATCGAACATTTTACTTTTCTTCCGAAGGAAATGCAGTTGGTGGGCAACAAAACAGGAGAAACACGGATCGGCTTCGCGGTATTGTTGAAGGTTTTTCAGTATCAGGCCCGTTTTCCTGCTACCAAAAAAGAGATTCCCAAAGCAGTAGTGAGTTACATTGCTAAACAAATCAATACTGATCCCCAACTGTTCTCTCAATACGACTGGACCGGCAGAGCAATCAAATATCATCGATCTCAAATCCGAGAATTTTGTGGATTTCGGGAATCGACCACCAAAGACATTCAAGAAGTGATGGATTGGGTCCATGATCATGTGTTGCCTCGAAATATCGAACTCGAATGGGTAAAGGAAAAAGCCTATGCCGAGTTTCGCCGGCGACAGTTGGAACCACCTACACCAGAGCGTTTTGACCGAGTTGTACGTTCTGTCACCCGTACATACGAAACCTCCTTTTTCGATCAGATCTATCAGTGCTTGTCCAACACTTCTATTGCCCGAATAGACTCCCTCATTCATTTGTGGACATCTGAATCTACTGAGGAAGATTTTAATCCTAAAGATCCAGAACAACCCCTCACCTTTCGTGAATTGGTTGCAGATCCCGGACGGGTGGGGTTGGATAGCTTGTTCCGGGAGATATCCAAGCTCCGGACGATCCGTCATCTTCAACTTCCAGAAGATCTTTTTCATAAGGTCACTCCTAAAATGATCAAACGGTATCGGCAACGTGCGGTCACCGAGGATATTCGGGAATTACGGAGACATCCGGCACCGGTACGGTATACTCTGTTGTCCGCATTTTTCTGGAGCCGAAGTCGGGAAATCACGGATCATTTGGTGGAACTCTTGAACCAGATTGTGCACCGAATCGGTGCCCGTGCGGAACGCAAAGTGGAAAAGGAGATCCTCCATGACCTCAAACGCGTACATGGAAAGACGGGACTTCTATATCGATTGGCGGAAACAGCTCTGGAACACCCCGATGGAATTGTGAGGGAGGTTCTGTTTCCAGTCATCCAAGAAGAAACACTCCGATCACTTGTAAAGGAAATGAAAAATACCGGTCCAGCATACCGTCAGAAAGTCTATACCGTGATGCGGTCTTCCTATGGAACGCATTACCGGCGCATGGTTCCGGAAATCCTGGATGTACTTCATTTTCGATCAAACAATGATGTACACCAACCGGTTATTCAAGCGTTACAGTTGTTGAAGCAATACGCCCGCACCAGTCATCACCACTACGCCGAAACCGACGATGTTCCCATTGAAGGCGTGGTTCGGCCTGCTTGGGTGGAAACCGTTATGGATCAGGAAACACAACGAATCAACCGGATCAATTACGAAATTAGTGTGCTCCACGCTTTACGGGACAAATTGCGTTGTAAAGAAATCTGGGTGGTGGGAGCGGATCGTTATCGCAATCCAGAGGAAGATCTTCCGCAAGACTTCGATCAATATCGAGAAGAGCATTATCAGGCATTAAAGCAACCGTTGGAAGCGGATGCTTTTATCACAAAGCTCCAGCAGACCATGCATGAGGGATTGGAACGATTGAATACTGGAATTCCAGCGAATCCAAAGGTACGAATCTCCACCAAGGGAAACGGGTGGATCTCAGTCTCTCCCTTAGAGCCCCAACCCGAACCACGAAACCTTACCCTAATTAAAGCCCAAATCATGAAGCGATGGCCTATGACAAACTTGCTGGACATCTTGAAAGAGGCGGATTTGCGAATCGGTTTTACCGATTGGTTTAAAACCGTAGCAGTTCGAGAGGTATTGGATCGGGAGACGATTCAAAAGCGATTAATCCTTTGTTTGTACGGATTGGGAACCAATACGGGGTTAAAGCGGATTTCCGCTGGTGATCACGGTGAAAGCTATAAAGACCTTCTTTATATTCGGCGAAAGTTCATTCATAAGGAAAATCTCCGTCAAGCCACAGCAGCCGTTGTCAATGCCATCCTGAACCATCGGTTACAGGAAATTTGGGGTGAAGGGACAACCTCCTGTGCTTCGGATTCCAAGAAGTTCGGAGCGTGGGACCAAAACTTGATGACAGAATGGCACATTCGCTACCGGGGTCGGGGAATAATGATTTATTGGCATGTAGAGAAAAACTCCACTTGTGTCTACTCCCAACTAAAATCGTGTTCCTCGTCAGAAGTTGCTGCGATGATTGAGGGATTGTTGCGTCACAGTACCGATATGAGTATCGAGAAGAATTACGTGGATACTCACGGACAAAGCGAAGTGGCCTTCGCTTTTTGCCACCTGTTGGGCTTTCATTTGATGCCACGGTTTAAAGCGATTCACAGTCAAAAATTATACCGACCGGAAGCGGGGATGCCGGATGCTTATCCTCACCTTCAGCCGGTATTGACACGTCCGATCAATTGGGAATTGATTCGCCAACAGTACGATCAAATGATGAAATACGCCACGGCCCTTCGTCTAGGGACAGCGGACACGGAGGCAATCCTAAAACGGTTCATCCGAAGCAGCGGGCACCCTACGTATCGGGCATTAAGTGAATTAGGGAAAGCCGTGAAGACCATCTTCTTGTGTGAATACCTTCATTCGGAGGAAATCCGCCGGGAAATCCACGAAGGATTGAATGTGGTGGAGAACTGGAATTCTGCCAACAGCTTTATTTTTTATGGCAAAGGAGGGGAAATTCAAACCAATCAGATGGAAGATCAGGAAGTGGCGGTATTATCTTTGCATCTGTTGCAAAACTGCCTGGTCTTTATCAATACTCTGATGATCCAGGAGGTCTTAATGGAGGATGATCATAAGCTGTTGAGCCAGCTATATCCGGAGGACTTCCGTGCTTTAACGCCATTGATCTATTCCCATGTGAACCCTTACGGAACTTTCCGGTTAAACATGAAGGAAAGATTATCTTTGGGGAACATGAGTGTTTCGTAACGGGATTGTGGTCCATCAAATTCAAAGCCGATCTCCTCTTTGATTGAAATAAGGGGGGATGTAGCCCATGGTCCCCTATAATTGAATATTGTATTAAAATATTATAATATGTGTTTGCTGGAGATAAAAGTCCTAGGGAGTGAATGGTATGAGTCAACTTGGATCAACCACTGCTATCCAAGCCCAGTTACAAGGAGAACTGGTGTCTAAATTTTTTCATGGACTTGCCAATCCCGCCCGATTGCAAATCGTCCTTGCCTTATTGAAAGAGGAAAAAAGAGTTGGGCAGCTGGTGGAAGAATTGGGCATGAAACAGTCTCAGATCTCCAATCAACTGGCGTGCTTAAAGTGGTGCGGGTTCGTGACTTCCCGCCAGGAAGGAAAATATGTTTATTACCGGGTCATGGATCCTCGTGTCCGAGAGATCATCGAAATGGCCCGAGGGGTGGTTGCAGATAACGCTGAACACATTAATTCCTGCACAAGGATGTAAGCGATCAAAATAAATCAAAAGAGATGGCTGGAGACGAGAACCATCGGGGCTAAGAATGTTTTGTGAGCTTGTTGCTCATTTTGAACGGTTCCTCCGTTTCGACAGCTTCAGGTGAATCGCAAACCGCTACCATCAAAAACGCCCTGAAAAGGAAGTTGAAGTTGTTCAGAAAGTGAAGTGGGAGTCGTTGAAAGGAAGCAAAGGGACCGTTGTGATGGTATACGGCAAAGGAAAAAAAGTGAACGTAAAAACTCTTCAACAAACCGTATCGGATCTGGGGTATCCAGCGGAAATTACAAAATAAGAGAAACTACACTCTGATCAGAAGGAAAGGTGGATCTAATGGTAAAAGAAAAGAACCTCCGTGTACGACTTCCCATTCAAGGAATGACGTGTACAGGGTGTGAAGACCACATCGTAGAGGTATTGGAGAATGCCGGCACAAAGGAGGTTGCTGCTAGTTTTCAACGGGGAGAAGCCATTTTTCAAGTGGCAAGGGACGCCGATCTCGAAGCGGCTAAACGGGCCGTTGCCCAAACCGGGTATCAGCCGGGGAGAGAAGAAATCTTGACCCTGGAAGGAGTAAGTACCTCCAGTATAGAGGAGAGCGGGGACTACGATCTTCTGATCATCGGGTCCGGAGGGGCCGCTTTTTCCGCCGCGATTCAAGCGGTTGGCCAGGGTGCCAAAGTGGGGATGGTGGAGCGCGGTACTGTCGGGGGAACCTGTGTCAACATCGGTTGTGTCCCGTCCAAAACCCTGCTCCGGGCGGGGGAAACCCAACATCTGGCTCGTCAACATCCCTTTGCGGGGCTTCAGACATCGGCTGGCCCCGTCGATCTGAAAGCGTTGGTCGAGCAGAAAGACGAACTGGTAAACCAACTGCGACAACAAAAGTACATCGATTTGATCGATGAGTACGGGTTTGAGCTTATCCATGGGGAAGCCCGGTTCGTGGATCACCGAACGGTCGATGTAGACGGTCGTAAGATCACGGCCCGTCGCTTTTTGATCGCCACCGGGGCTTCCCCCGCTGTTCCGGAGATTCCAGGGCTCAACGAGATCGATTTTCTGACCAGTACTTCAGCGCTTGAGTTAAAGGAAGTGCCGAAACGCTTGGCAGTGATCGGAGCGGGGTATATCGCGCTGGAGCTTGGTCAGTACTTTCACCATTTGGGTGCTGAAGTAACCCTGATGCAGCGAAGCCCCCGTCTGTTGAAAACGTACGAACCCGAGGTTTCCGAGGCGGTGACTCAAGTGTTGACGGAGCAGGGGATCCGCCTGGTCACTGGCGCCTCGTTTGAGTGCGTGGAACAAAACGGCGGTATTACCACCATTCATCTCACGATCGATGGCGAAAAACGGGTCATCGAGGCGGATGCAGTGCTAGTAGCCACCGGAAGGCGGCCCAACACTCCCGCCCTCCAATTGGATGCTGCCGGCGTTCAAGTCGGCTCCCGTGGGGAAGTGGTAGTCGATGAATACCAGCAAACCAGTAACCCGCGGATCTATGCGGCGGGAGATGTGACATTAGGACCGCAGTTCGTTTACGTGGCTGCTCATCAAGGTGGGATTGCGGCGGAAAACGCACTGGGTACGGCGAAGCGCAAGATCGATCTTCGGGCGGTTCCTGGGGTGACGTTTACCCATCCGTCCATCGCCACGGTCGGTTTGACGGAGGTGGAGGCGAAAGACCAAGGCCATCTTGTTCAATCCTCGGTTTTGCCGCTTGAGGCGGTTCCCCGGGCACTTGTCAATCGAGAAACAACCGGTGTATTTAAACTGGTGGTCGATAAGCAGACACAAAAAGTGTTGGGGGTCCACATCGTGGCGGAAAATGCCGGGGACGTCATTTTTGCAGCGACCCTGGCGGTGAAATATGGTTTGACGGTGGAAGATCTGCGGGAAACCCTGGCACCATACCTAACGATGGCGGAAGGGTTGAAATTGGCGGCTTTGACCTTCGATAAAGACGTGTCTAAGCTTTCCTGTTGTGCAGGTTAACAGAGACAAAAGAAGGATAAACAATTATGAAAAAACATTCAGCAACTGGCGAACAAGCTTAACAAAATTCAGCGATTTCCTCTTATGATATAATCAAATGAAACACTTCACAGAATGTCCCTTCTGTGAAGTGTTTCATGCATATGGAGGGGGAAATCGGAGTGGAAAACGTCCATTATCTCGAACAATTCACTTCACGAAAGGATGGAACGCCTTTTGATGACGTACCAGACAGTTTGAATGAGTGGATGAAACGGTATATGCAGTTGACAGTGATTGGAGTGCGTTCCGAGGAGGTCACCCGGAAAATTGGACTTCACTTAAGACGGTTTCTGGATTATTTCATTGAGTCTTACGGTCACGATCGAATTTCCACCTGTTTGAAGCGGGATGTGTTATCTTGGCAGCGGTCCCTTCAGAGTCAGGAATTGGCACCGGCAACAATCAATAACCATTTGGCTTCCCTGTCCTCTTTTACAACTTGGGTTCAAACCCAGGATCCCGATCAATTTCCCGCTGGGGATCCAGCTCAAGGGATTCGGGAGTTAGGCTTACCTCCATTGGAGCCACGGGCTCTCTCTGATGAGCAAGTTCGATCCCTTACAAACCTCTGTGATCGATTGGAGCGATTCCATCAGTTGAAAGGACGACGTTGGAAAGGGAAGCAAGCTCCGCTAAAAGCTCATAGTCGTCCCTCACGTGACCGGGCCATCATTTATGTCCTACTTTCCACGGGGCTCCGACGCCAAGAGTTAGTTGACTTAGATTGGGACCAACTTCTTCCCAACACACCGGAACAACTGAAAAATGTCCGTCGAGCCAGGATTCAGCGGGTTAAGGGGAAAGGAAATACCGAACGAACGGTGTTTCTGTCAGTGGATGCCCGCTTAGCGTTGGCTGATTACCTGGAAAAAGAGCGTGAACAGGATGTAACAGATGAAACTCAAGCGCTTTTCTTAAGTCCTAAGGGATTACCAGCTCGCAAGTCAGATGGCAGACTGTCTTTACGTGCAATCAATGGGATATTGGATCAGATCGGGCGCTGGCATGACGCAGAGGTATCTGATTCAGCACGAAAGATTTCGCCCTTACGTCCTCATGATCTCCGGCATACCTTTGCTTTTCGATTAGCTCAAGAAACTGGTGCAGATGCTTATGAACTGGAACGGCGTCTTGGCCATCGTTCCCAACGATATATCCAGCGTTACACAAATCCACCCGAGGAGTTAGCAGCGCTATATGTAGAAGAGTTTTAATAAAAAAGCCCTCAATTGAGGGTTTTACTTTTTGTGGAATCTACTTTGCCCCTGGTGACAGCTTCGCTGGTATTACCCC
>NZ_BMEX01000036.1 GCF_014637345.1 Kroppenstedtia guangzhouensis | reverse complement strand
GCGCTATATGTAGAAGAGTTTTAATAAAAAAGCCCTCAATTGAGGGTTTTACTTTTTGTGGAATCTACTTTGCCCCTGGTGACAGCTTCGCTGGTATTACCCCTAAAAGGAGGTGATAGGCGTTGCTCATCATTGTGCTAACAGTCATATCTCTGATATTGACGAACATATGGGGGATCCTCCGGATCATTCAGATTCGGTTGGAAATCAAGCAGATGAAGACCAAGCAACCCAGAAGACGAAGAAAACCCCATGCCCCTAGCACACGGATTTGGCGGTCCCGCTAGGTGGTTGGGGTTCCTGTTTTAGCTCCATGCCTCTAGGACGGCGATCCCGTCCCGTCGATGAAGCGCGTCTACAGTGGCTCCGGGTGTTCCAGCACCTGGGGCCATTCGTAGTTTATGCTCGCTTTAATCATAGCATACCCAGAGAAAGGAAACAATAAAATAGCTTCCAGTCGGGCTCCAGACGGAGGATGCACCATCGAATAAAGTCCTGGCCCGGTTGTGGTTTTCACTCCGTGAAAATTTGTCTCCCCATTGGATATGAATAAAAAAGCCCGCCATCAGGCGGGCCATGCCGTTTCGGTTGAAAGTATTTTCATAGATAGTAGTATGCCATAGATAGCTGTAAAATACCTTGTATGTGGCCCCTTCTGGCTGAGTCACCACAAACTTGATCCGGGTGCCGTCGGGATAATCCCGGGTCTGATGGCTCACCCATGAGCCAGCTCCCCGGTTGTCAGCGGGATCTATGTAGGCGATGTGGGCGCCCTTCCCTCCCTCGGAACAGAAAGCCATCGGCCACTCGTCCCGGTCATAGCCCTCTTTGGTGGGTATGCCCTGGAGTGACTCCTCTCGGTTCTGATCCGCCCCATCCCGGTCGATAGTGCAGACCTCCGAGTGTCCCTTTTTGATCGCCCCCTGAATGTGTGCGGCTGTCTCCGGGTACCGATCCGCCGGGAACTCCAAGATCACATCGTATTCCTGTTGCCCTGCTGGTTTACTATGTTCATCCGCACCGGCAGTGGATTCAAAAAGAGATCGAATATCATCAATATCATCAATGGAGTCAATAGACTGATATCCACCCAGAAACAAAATGCCGGCCAAGATGACCGGCAGCCATTTTTTGAACAACGGAATCTTTCTCCTTCCAAAATTTAGATTTTGTTTCGTTCACCCTCTTTGTCGTGCCATCAGGCCATCCATCGGGACTTCTTCATATCCCATGAGATAGTAATCCTGGCCGTTGTGTTCCACTCTAGACTTCACCCAGACTGTTTCATCGAAGCCGGGATCACTGATCAGGATTTCGATGGATTCGCCGGATGTAAATTCTCGGTCCCCGATTTCATACCGCCCGTTCTCGTTCTTCCGAAGGAATCCTTCAGCCACCACGGGCTTCTGAAGATACTCCCACCGGGTCAGTGCCTCCTCCAGTTTTTCTCCGATCCCCAACAATTGCTCGTATTCAAAGCGTTTTTCCGGGGATAGCGCATCCTGGCTGGTTTCGTACTCCAACCGCCGAGCCTCTTGGACGGCTTCCTTCAGTCGGAGTTCCAGTCGTTTCAACGATACTTTTGCTCGATCCATCATCTCACCCTCCTATAAATCTGCTTCTCCAATGGCTTCGACTAATCCCGGAGTGAGAAAGGCCGCCCGGTTCCCCGACAGACGAATTAATCCATCCTCTGAGACTTGATCCAGTCGTGCCCGGAACTCCTTGAAATCTTCCTCCTCGAACTCCTCTTTCATCTCTTCCAACCTCTTCTGAATCAACGCATCCCGCTCTTCCTCAAAGTCCTCCAGACTGTTGTAGCGTTCGGCAGTGAAGGCGGAATGAATCGCCTTCTCCTCGGGGCTTCCTTGTTTCTCATCCATCAGCCAGTGAACATAAGCCCCCTCTCCGATGTTCAAAACCCCGTTCATGATCTCCACTCCCAGGGCATTGACGGCAGCCAACTGATCGACCGTAACATCGGGGATGTTCACATAGTACATGTGCTGGCCGTAGTCGTAGTAGCTGAACTCCCGGATTCCACGAACGGCAACCTCGACCACTTCGGGGTAGGCCTCGAAGGGATGCTCAAATTTCCAGCACTTCAGCACATCCTCCACTGTGGGCTTCTCCTCATGATTCAACTTCTCCAGCTCCATCCTGATCCGATCCGCCAACTGCTTTCGATCAAACGTTTCTTTCTTCATCTCTTCACCTCTTCCGGTTCCGGGAGAAGATAACCCTCATACTCACGAAACTGGGTCTTGGATCCGCAGCCGTCACACTTCACAAACCGGTCGCCTTCCAAATCCATGATATGGCCGCAGACTACACATTCGTAGACGAAAAACGGAACTTCCATCCTACGGTTCCTCCTTCTAGACACGGACCCACTTACTTTCCCCCCGGTCCTTCTGCCCTGGCATCAGTTCCCTGATCCGCATCAGCGGTCATCAGATCCCGGGAGGGCACCCCGGAATGACAGCAGCCGGATCGTCCCCGGCCACCGTTTCGCCTTTTCTAGCAAGCCCGATACTCCACTGATTCACCGGCTACGTTCCCAACCAAGGTGACTGGTATACCTTTGAGTCCGGCGATCATCGTCTGGCTGAGAACATCATTCGGGATGCCAGCCGCCTCAGCCGCCTCCCGGGTTTCTTTCAGTCTATTGGGTTCGTTGAACCGGAGATTTCGGGCCGAAGCGACCCAGAGCTTTTTCAATATAGACGCAGTTTCGTAGAATGGAATTTTGTTGTCCCGGTCCATTTTGATTTTCATTTTCCCATCACCCTTTCGTTTGCTTCGGTCCTTGCCGGATGCGGGGATGTCCATAGAAAAAGTACGCCCAACAATGCCGGCCAGATCACGGGAATCGGGACCCCCATGAGGAATTCAACTCCAGGAAAGAAGATGGTTCCCAAAGACTTGGCCCCCACATAGAAATCGCCCTCTACATAGCCCATAAAATAGGGTGACCAAGGAATCCCAAGGGGAACGTCTCCGTTTGGAACATCAGGGGTGCCATGGATTCCATCGAAGAAGCGAAAAATCCCACATCCGATGAGTGCAAAACTACCTATCTTGTATACTTTTTTGAGATTCATTCTCATCGGTAATCAATCTCCTTTCAACTCCTTAATGTTTAAAATATCGTTCGACAATCAATCCTTTCTCGGCTGGCTCATTCAGGCCCGGGAAGCCGACACCCGGACGACGGCGGCTGTGCTGGCCGCCGTTTCGCCTTTTTCATCCTGATCGCCGACCGTGACCAAACAACCATAAAAACAAATGTGCTAGTCCCCAATAAGAAACCTGCAAGAACACTGCCCCAAAGACTGCTGATATCACCCATGCAATCAACTCTGAAACTGTAAAAAAACCTTCTGCGATGACAAACGGTGCTACAGCCGCCAGTGTAATCATCATCATGATAGGAGTCGGCTTGGATACTTCCAAAAATTCTTTCATGCTCCAACTCTCCTTCTTCGTCTGTTTAACCTCCTCTTTTCAGGTCTCCCCCCACGGTCCCTAGCAGAGGCCGTCGGATCGGAGGGGCCATGTGGCCGCCCCTGTCAGTCCTCCAAAATCTCTATAGCACGTCTTACATCCTCAGTTAACTTAGGAGCTGGTCCACCATCGATAAACCGCTCACAACGTCGAAGTACGTCTAACAGGGATTCGACGGTTTCCTTATCAATGCTTGGCTGGTTGTTTTCATCTTGATTTCCCAGCCTGGCCTTGATCCGGGTTTCTGTCCCCCTGTCAATCTCCCCTGTAATCTGCTCTATCTCCTGTAACACCTCGGCCACCTTCGCCCGATCAACTCCCGTCCTCATCATCGCGACCTCTGCCGTCATCAACATTTCCCACTTGGTAAATTCCACTCGTCATCACTCCTCTTTTTCGGGTCTCCCCGATCCCACGGTCCCCGGTGGAGGCCTTCGGATCGGAGGGGCCAAGGTTGGCCGCCCCCAGCTCAATTTCGTCCTGTGCAGCTAATACGCTTCTGTGATCTCCCTGCTGAGCTTGTTGTACATTCTCAATATTTCATCCCGTTCCGTCTTCAGTCTTTGCGCCTCCTTTTTCCAATGCAAGGCTTCTTTTCTCCAATACGATTCGCCGCTTCCTTGTGCGTTCTCCTTATCAGGGAAATAGTTTTTATATCCCCAGCTCCCACATTCACACTCGAAATAAATATGATTTAGATCTTTATTTACCTTACCGACCATCTTTCTTCCGCAGGAAAGACACAGTTTTTCCATCCTTAAAGCCTCCCGTAACTTTGCTTTTGTGTGGATTAGGGCCCCGGTTCTCGGGGCCGTTCACTTCAGTAATCTTCCAGTACATCAAGCCAACCCACTTCCCGAGCACAAGTGCCGCACAGTTCTTGGCCACCGGAAAAGTATGTAGAATGAGCATCCTGACACTCATGACAGAGGTTTTCTTCTCTACTTTCTTCCCTTTGAGTAAAATGCAGCAGTCCCAGAGAAACCATGGCCGCCTGTGCTTGCGATTGGAGCTGATCCGGGGAGGTGACGATGGACTGACCGCCGACTCCCTCCACCACGATGGAAAAGCAGACCTGTTCTGCCTTGCCTTCCTTTTTCATTTGTTCATCAATCAGATTCATAATAATACCGAAAGCATTATGACCAGTATCACCGTGCCACGCTACACTTCCCTTTTCCTCTGCGATCAGTGTCATCGTTACCTGTTTGTACATCTCAAATTCCTCCCTGTAGGGTTATTAAATATCATGTTCAAGTTCAAAGATTTCCCTTGAGATCCCGTTTAGGTGCTCGTGTATCTCTGCCTCCAGTATTTCATCAAACTCAGCCTCTCTTTCTTGCAAGTCCATCCGGCCTAACCTCCCTTTAAGTAGCCGGGGGACGTTTAAAGTTGCAATCGTCCCCCTCATTCATACCTTCCGGACTGTTCATACCGACCGTGAACTGATTTCCTCAACGTCTCCCTTACATTCGCAATCGTATTCATCAACGGGAAAAGCCCCAACATAATGAACATCTCTTGTGTTCTTACACTTTTTGCAACGAACTGTGACCACCAGCATGCCTAACCCCTCCTTTCTTGTTACTTTCTATACTACACTAAACTACAAGTAGTTGCAAGTAGTTTTTTCACGTGAGATAATATAAGCAGAGGTGAAACGAATGACAATCAATCGAGGTCTGAAAAACCGCATTCCCGTTTCCAATGCAATTGATAAAAGACTTTGGGAAGGGTTGGATCAGCTGCATAAAGAGACACGGATTCCTAAATCCAGACTCTTAGACGAAGCGATCCAGGACCTTCTTAGAAAATACGAGAATAAGAGTTAGAAAACGCCCCCGTTGGCAGCTGCGCTATACGGGGGCGTATCTCATTAGGGTTCAGTCAAATAAGATATTTTTCGCAGTACCATGATTCCCGGACTTAAAATGTCTCATTTGAGTATTTCATTAGGGGCAGTTGCTAGCATATCCACCTGTTAAAATAGTAGGTGATAGAACAGAGAAAGGGAGTTCGATATGAGAAAGTTGACCAAGGCCGAAAAGGTTTGGAGCATCCATAAACAAGATGAACAGGCGGCTTTTGAACATCGCAGAAAAAAATCAAAAGAAGAATCGTACGCGGTTGATTTAGAAAAGGAAGGAGCTATGGAAGAAGAAACCGCTGCTGTGTTTTCGCAAAAGGGAATGGATCTGTTATTCTCCGTTGTTCGGGACATCATTCGAGAAGAAATTCATGAGTTTTACGGCCACATGGTTCAAGGAATGGAAGAGGGGTACAAAAGGTACCGTCAAGGGAGATATGTTCAGGGGCCAGAACTAGAATCGTTAATCCGCGCGGCGATCCGCGAGGAATTGAAAAGTCAAACCTCTTCAACTCCCGAAACCCCTCCGGCCCAACCTCCAAAAGTCGAACCAAAAACAGACTCTCACATCTTCTCTGAAGAGTTGAGTAACGAAGAGTTAGAGCGGAAACCGAAACACATACAGCCAAAATCGTTTTGGGAGGCCATTGTAATAGAGAGACTTCTCAGGCAAAGGGGAGCTCTGAAGCTAACCGAAATCCAGCGAGAGGTAGAACCCTACTTGGATATGGGCAAAAACTACACATCGAAAATGAACCGGATGATGAAAATCAACCCCAGGATTCAGCGGGTGGGCCGGGGACTTTATGGAATCACAAAGTAGGTCAGGAAGAGAACATTCGCAAAACAAAACCAGCCCCAGGATAAGGCCGGTTTATTTCCGTTCAGAAAGCTTTCTCAATTGCTTTTTCTAACTCCTCAGCGGAAGGTTTGGCATACCTGCGGGTCACGTTGATATCCGCATGACCGGCCAGCTCCGCCACTGTGGCGATATCCACTCCGGCTCCCACTAGCTCCCGGCAATAGGTATGCCGCAACTGGTGAGGATGAATCCCAAATTTCGCTAGAATCCGCTGCACCGATCGCACGGATATCCTCCGCTGGTAGTTTGACAAAAACAAAGGAGAAGAGTCGTCGTCCCGAGCCTCTAGATACTGCGACAATTGCAACCGAGCTTCTACCGGTAGCGGAACCTTCCGGGCCACATTTCCCTTCCCCTTCTGCACCGTCAGCGATCCGCTTCGCTCCCGGATCTCCACGTCCTCCCGATTCAGATTCACCAATTCGGAAACACGCAGCCCGCTATAAACCAGCAGGTAGACAATCGCGATATCTCGCCGCTTCCCGGTTCGCTCCACCTCCCGCAGCACCCGATTTCGTTCGTTCCGGTCCAGGGACTTCGGGGCGATATGACGAGGCTGCCGGATCTCCGGCCGGCGGATATACTGCAGTATGTCCCCGGCTCCCAAGTAGCGAACCAGGACGGAGAGCGCGGCAAACTTGTTCTGGATCGTGGCCGCGCTGTTTCCCCTCTCCTCCAAGTAGTGAATGTACTGCTGAACATCCACCCGGGTCAGCCGGTCCATATCCCCGCCATTTCTCTTCAACCATTCCGAAAACTCCTGTATAATGCGGGTATAAGTTTTGATCGTGCCTGGACCGCTCCCCTTCGCCTGAAGATCCAGGATAAACCCTTCGGCGACTTTTGCGTCACTTTTTTCGGTCATTAGCGATCACCCTTCCAACGGTTGAATGCAGGTTCGACCGTTTTTATTATACCCTGAAGTGTCGTAAAAGTCT
>NZ_BMEX01000035.1 GCF_014637345.1 Kroppenstedtia guangzhouensis | reverse complement strand
CGTTATGAACTTCGGTGAACTTATATAGGGTGGGCGGAAACAATCTCGAAAACCGTTGTGCGGGTTCTCCCCGTACCGTGGGTTCGAATCCCACCCTCTCCGCCAAAGAGCACCAGAATTGACGTTCCAGGTGTACAGTCAATCAAGTTCAGGTGGCAGGATGGATGGATTCCCGCCATCTTTTTTTATAACCGATTAACGAACGTGTGTTCACCATTAGCCATATTTACGAGAGGGGGAAACGGACCGTCATTTGTTGAACAGCATGGAACGGGATTTGGTGTGGGTGTTGGAGTGGCTCTCCACCGGACGTCAACCGGGAAACCGGCGCAGGATGGAGAACCGATCCTATGATCAACGGGAAGTGTTGTGGAGCCAGCTTTCAGAAAAAGCGAGGCGGAAAATTGAATGGAGGGAAAGCGGGAAGCTTGTGGGGACAAGCTCTTCTACCCGGTGGCTGGAGCAATTGCCCGAGTGAGTTACTTTCCGAAAGTGATCATTGCCGTAAAAAGGACTGGAAGCCGCTAAACAGACAGGGGCTTTTGCACAGCTTGAAAATGCTGTGAATATGGTGGAACAGGTTGCAAAACCGGGAGCGGTGATTGATGTGAATATGGATTAGGAGAAGTTGGGAAGTCATTTCCCGCTGGACTTCTTTTGTGTTTAACCGGTTAATAAGTGTTGTGGTTTTTAGGCGGAGCGGTGGGAAGATACAGGAATCCGTTGGAAATCCAGTTTCAGCCTTTGTGGGATGGTCTGTTCTGTGTTATAATGAACAGGCCGCGCTAGATGGGGAGGTAGCGGTGCCCTGTAACCCGCAATCCGCTATAGCGGGATTGAATTCCCGCCTGAGGCTTTCATCGTGTGGGGTCCGGCCCATGCAGGAAGTGTTGACGAACAGGTCCTGCGCAACGGGAACCTCTGAACCGTGTCAGGTCCTGACGGAAGCAGCACTAAGGAGACACTTCCGTGTGCCGCAGGGGTGCCTGATCCGAGCCGAATGCATGGGGCCCGCCCAGGCGGAGGAGGTCGAAGGCGGGTGCGCGGTACATAACTCAAGGTCACTAAGCGAACCGAAATCAACGGTTCGCTTTTTTTTGAAGGAAGTCAGAGAGGCAGGGCGAATAAATGGAATAAGGAAAAATATTGATATATAACGATTGGGTGGAGATGTATCCATTGACTTTAACGGGGATGGAGGGGGTAGTAAGGTGCCCATCGCGTTTCATCTGGATTTACATCCCGATCAACTGACATCCTGGGTGAAAAACTGGCCCCAGGCCGTGGTGGCGGTGAATGACCAAGGGATGGTCAAAGCGGTGAGTCCGCAATTTCTGAAGCTGCTTCAACGCCCTTTGGATCAAGTGGTGGAGCAACCATTGAATCGTCACCTCAGCCTTTCCCCGGAGGAGATGAAGTACCTCCGACACCCGGATGCCCACGGTGGTCTCCGATGGGTACAGGGAGAGCTGCTTCCTCTGGGATCCACTCCCAGGACGGTAACCCTGCAGCTGATCACCGGAAAAAGCGGTGGTGGGTGGCACCATCTCCTTTTAATATATTCCCAAGACCAAGGTTTCCACCATTTGCAACGACATGCCGAGCAGATTGTGAACAGTTTGCCCCAGGGCATTATTTTGTTGGATTCCACATTACAGGTGACAGAAATCAATCCCGCCGCCTGTCGGATGTTCGGTGTGAAGAGGGATGACCTGTGCGGACGGGGGGTGGACCGACTGTTTTCCCGTCTCAAGGATGGGGAAGGTGTCGATGATTTGAAGGACAGGATCTTTCGCAGAGAGCCCTTTCGAGCTGTTCCCGCCTCTTGGCTTTTGGAGGGTGTCCCCCAAGTGGTGACTATCGATTATGAGACCACAGTTGAACCTGAAGGAGAAAGTTTTATCATCATCACCGACATCACCCGAAACCATCTGTTGGACCTGAAGGTCCGGCAGACAGACCGCTTGGCGATGATTGGTCAGATGGCGGCCGGGACTGCCCATGAGATTCGGAATCCACTGACTTCGATTCGGGGATTCTTGCAGGTGATCCGTCATACCCTTGACGAAAGAGGAGACTTAAAGGGACAAGGCTACGCAGAGATTATGCTCCGGGAGATCGATCGGATCAATCATCTGCTGGGCGAGTTTCTGTTGATGGGTAAACCACGGAATGTAAAAAGACGGCGGGTGGAGATGGATCGCTCCATCCGGGAGTTACTCCCGATCATTCAAAATGAAGCCATACTCCATAACATCGAGGTTCGTTATTTGTCCGGACTGAAAAACGTTCCGCCCGTGTGGGCTGATCCGGAGTTGTTGAAGCAGGTGATTTTGAATTTATGCAAAAACGGAATTGAAGCGATGGGGGAAGGAGGGCTCCTTCAGCTGCGCCTGAGCGGAGATGAAGAGCAATTGGTTCTGGAAGTGGAAGATCATGGTCCGGGAATTCCGGCTTCAGAAAAAAAACTGATTTTTGACCCTTTCTATACAACCAAGGAGAACGGAACCGGCCTCGGATTGGCGGTCAGCAAACAGATTATTGAGGATATCGGGGGGGAAATCCAAGTTTCCTCCGGTGAAATCGGGAGCATTTTCAGTATGGTTCTCCCTTGTGTTCAGGACTGATCACCCGTCACTGAAAGGCGGGTTTTCCTTTTGGAAAAATCCCCTGTTCTATAGTATGATGAATACATTATCAAACATGTGCCCTCAACCGCATCACAGAGGAGTTTGGGGGGTTGCACGTGTCGTATCGGGCACTGTACCGCGTTTGGCGTCCGCAAAAGTTTGAAGACCTGATCGGACAGGAACATGTCACCACCACCTTGAAGAATGCCCTGACCGAGGGCCATTTTTCCCATGCATATCTTTTCAGCGGTCCCCGGGGAACAGGGAAGACCAGTGCTGCCAAGATTTTGGCGAAAGCGGTCAACTGTCGGCAGGGGCCTGCACCGGAACCTTGCAACGAATGTGACGCTTGCCGGAAAATCACAGAAGGATCACTGATGGATGTGGTGGAGATCGATGCTGCTTCCAACCGGGGAGTGGACGAGATCCGGGACCTTCGGGACAAGGTGAAATACGCTCCCTCGGAAGTGCGCTGTAAGGTCTATATTGTGGACGAAGTCCATATGTTAACCGCGGAGGCCTTCAATGCGCTTCTGAAAACTCTGGAAGAGCCTCCTGGACATGCGATCTTCATCCTGGCGACCACCGAACCGCACAAATTGCCATCCACCATCATCTCCCGTTGTCAAAGATTTTCCTTTCGTCGTCATACCTTGGGGAATACGCTGGGACATCTGCGGAAGATCTGTGACTCCCAGGGGATTGAGGTGGAGGATTCCGCTTTGGCGGTGATCGCCCAGGCTGCGGACGGGGGGATGCGGGATGCCCTCAGCCTGTTGGACCAAGTCCTTGCTTTTTCCGATGACTGTGTGGATGAAGCCGCCGTTCTGTCTGTGACAGGGTCTGTCTCCCGCTCCACTTTGGGGGACCTGATGGAGGCCTGTCTCGGTCGGGATGCAGGTACAGCCTTGGAGAAGGTGGAGGAATTGTTGGCGGACGGATTGGATCCGGAAAGATTGGTCCACGATTTAGTGCAGTTGTCCCGTGATCTTCTGTTGCTGGCCGCCGCTCCGGAATTAAAGGAAGTGAAAGAACGACTGGCCGGAGAAGAGCGATGGAATCAGCTGGTGGAGAAAGGATCGATCGAAGAATTGGAAGGGGTGCTGGAAATTCTGATCCAGGCCCAGCAACAGATGAAATGGGCTCCCCATCCCCGGGTGCTTCTGGAAATGGCGTTGGTTCGGATTTGCCACCATTTTGAAACCCCTTCACCCCAAGGAAGTGGAGATGCGGATTTGATCTCAAGTCTACGGGAACAGTTAAAACAGTTGGAGCAAAAGGTGGAGGAATTGAGCGGCCTAGCCTCCTCCCCGCCTGCTGCAGAGCCGGCCGCACCTTTCCCTGTGCGGCGGGAATCGGCGGCAGGAAGTGAGGAGAGGACGGGTCGAAGAAATTTGGGTCCGGCCCGGTTGGCTCCCCTGTTAAAAGAGGCTTCTACAGGGGCTTTGCAAAGGCTGCAACGAGCCTGGCCGGAAGTGCTGGCGCGGGTCAAGGAGCGGAAAATCACGGTTCATGCCTGGCTGATCGATGGTGAACCTGTCGCAGCTACGGAAGATACCCTCCTGGTGGCCTTCAAGAACAACATTCACCGGGAGACCACGGAGAAGGATTCCAACAAAAAACTGATTGAACAAGTGATGAAAGAAGTGTTCGGCTCCACGATCCGCCTGATGACCGTGATGCGAGAGGATTGGGAAAAGGAGCGTATGACTTCAGGGCCTCCTTCCGTCACCGGAAGGGATACGGGGGGGAGAAGAGTTCCCCCGAAAGAGGTACCCCAGTCTGACGACCCCGTGGAACGGGCTGTGGAGATGTTTGGAAGAGATATGGTTGAAATCACGGACTGACCCATTTCAAAGTGGGCGAGGAGGTTTAAGTAAATGAAAAACATGAACCAAATGATGAAACAGATGAAAAAGATGCAAGCGCAAATGGCCAAGGCTCAGGAGGAGCTGGCTGAAAAAGAAGTGGAAGGAACGGCAGGGGGCGGTGTGGTCAAGGTCGTGATGAATGGACACAAACAGGTGTTGTCAGTGGAGATTGATCCGGAAGCGGTGGACCCCGAAGATGTGGAAATGCTGCAAGACATGGTGACTGCTGCATTTAACGAAGCGATGAAAAACGTGGACGACCTGGTTTCAAAAGATCTGGGGAAACTGACCGGAGGATTGAACATTCCAGGTCTGTTTTAGACAGGATCTGCAGCCTGTTCACCTGAACAGGCTCTTTGCTTGATTGGAAATCACAGAAAGGAGGGGGGCGGATGAATGTACCCGAGCCCATATCGAATCTGATCGACGGGTTTATGAGGTTGCCGGGTATTGGACCCAAGACGGCCCAACGCCTGGCTTTCTTTGTGCTGGGGATGGAAGAAGAGGATGTGATGGAACTGGCCAAAGCGCTGGTTCATGCCAAGCGGGATTTAAAACGGTGTCAGGTGTGCAGCAATATCACCGATCAACCGGTCTGTTCCATCTGCAGGGATAAAAACCGAGATCGTTCGATGATCTGCGTTGTTCAGGATCCAAGAGATGTGATCGCCATGGAGCGGACCCGGGAGTATGTCGGGTTGTATCATGTGTTGCACGGTGCGATCTCGCCGATGGAAGGAATCGGGCCGGATGAACTGAGCATACCGGATTTGTTGAAACGGCTGGAAGATGAAACAGTTCAGGAAATGATTTTGGCGACCAATCCCAATATTGAAGGTGAAGCCACGGCGATGTATCTGCAACGTCTGGTGAAGCCATTCGGTGTAAAAGTAACACGGATAGCTCACGGTCTGCCTGTGGGCGGTGATCTGGAATATGCCGACGAAGTTACACTGACCAAAGCTTTGGAAGGACGAAGGGAGCTTTGAACTGTATTTGGAACGGAGCTGAAAAATTGATTTCATCATTTTCGTCCTAAGGAGGGGTGCCTCGATGCTCCCAAATGTGTCCGTTCAGCCTGTCGTGAAGGGCCCGGATCCGGACAGGAACCCTGTCTCCGCCAAACTTCGGTTGGCAGCAGCTTGGCTTCTCTGTTTCAGTTACTTCTATATGATTCCCATGGAGTTTTCCTCTCTTGAGTGGGAAAAAACGGGGGAAGGGTTGTGGAGAGCCACGGAGGGGGGGACGGGGCCGTTTTTGGCAGTCCAGCTCCTGTTGTGGATGATGGGTACACTGCTGGTTTCCATCCTGTTTCTGGTGGCCGGCGTGATCGGCGGGTTTCAACATGAGAGGAGACCGGGAGCCGGCCCGCTTCGGGGAAGGGATCTGGCTTACTACCTCGCTTGGGTCCAGGTTCTCACTTTTGGTTCTTTATTCTTCCTCTCGCCATTTTCCAAGGATGGAGATTGGATATCCACATTTCTCCCCTATCTTCCCCATCTGCTCATGCTGCTGTTGGCCCTCTTCTTGTTCCGGGGGAGGTTATCCAGTTTGGGATTTCGTTCTCTCCGGGGAAGACGCTGGTTGGGGATATGTGCCGCAGTGGCCGTTGCTTACGCCTTCACCTACTTTCTGTTGGATCCCTTGGTGACTGAACCGGTGGCCCGGATCTTCTCGTTGGACATGACGTCATGGCGGGAGGATAGCATCAGCCAGGGATTGGCAAAGGCGGCAGGATTGGGCTGGATGTTTGGAGCGGGCCAAGTGCTCATGATTGGCATGATCGGTCCCATTGCGGAAGAAGTGCTGTTTCGGGGGCTCTTGATGGGGGTATTGGCGAAACGGGTGGGGATTGCCGCCGCTGTTTTTCTTTCCTCTGTTGTGTTTGCCCTGTCTCATGTGGATGTGGCATTTTTGGCCCCGCTCTTTGTGATGGGATTGATCCTGGGAGTCCTGTATGCGTTTTTTCGAAACCTTTGGGTGCCTATTCTTTTTCATATGGTGAACAACACAGTTTCCGTGGTGTTAGACTTGCTTCAAATGAATGGATGATGAAAATCGCCGGACCTGCCCTGGTTTTTACAAACTCAAGGCCTTGATGGTTCTACCTTCCCCTCTCTGCTCATATGCTTGTACCAATGGAAGGAGGCAGAGAAGAATGGCGATTGAATGGTGGCTACTGCTTGCTGTGGCCGGTGTGATTCTGTTTATGTTGATCAGCAGATCCATGGTTAAACCGCTGCGTTGGATTTGGTACAGTCTGTTATATTCGGCAATGGGGGCCTTGGTGTTGTTTTTGTTGAACCTGGCTGCTGAGTGGATGGAATTCCGGATCCCGATCAATCCGGTAACCGCCTTTATCACCGGGGTGCTGGGATTGCCTGGACTGGTGTGTTTGGTGGTGGTGAAACTGTTTTTGGTCGCCGGATAAATAAAATCATAAAAAGGGTTGACGTAAGGGTGAGCCTGTGGTACATTAGTAGCTGTCGCCGCAAGATCGGCCTGACCGGCGGGATCCGAGGCGAACCCGAGAAAAAACAAAAAAGCTGTTGACAGGAACTGCAGAGCATGATAAGATAGTTCTTGTCGCCGCGAGAGAGGCTTTCCCTCCTCGAGTGGCAGAGACAGCGAGATCAAGCGTTCCTTGAAAACTGAAGAGCGAAAGAACGACCCTGTCATATTCATGAGCAATCAAGCTCAAATCGGGGACTGTCAAGTGACAGATCCATCCCTTTTTTGAAGAGTTTGATCCTGGCTCAGGACGAACGCTGGCGGCGTGCCTAATACATGCAAGTCGTG
>NZ_BMEX01000034.1 GCF_014637345.1 Kroppenstedtia guangzhouensis | reverse complement strand
GGCTGAGACATACCTAAAACCGGCCCTTAGCGTACAGGGAGCCGGTTTTTTTGTTACGGACATATGTCTTAACGTACAATTTTCCCGAAATGGTCCGGTGACCCCTATACTGTATATTATGTCGAATAGGGCCATGACACCAAGCGGGAGGTACCATAAAAGTCAATTCGGCCGGTATATCGAGAGCCTCAGACAAAAAGAACCGGCTCCTTAATACAGAGGAGCCGGTTCTTTTTGTCTGAAATGATTACTATCCACTCCATATGCGACCTCTTCCAAATTAACGTTACCGATCTCTATATATTGAGTCCCAAGTTTCTTTCCCCCCAGTTTTTCATAAAACCTTCGGGAAGGATTCTTAGCCAAAACCCAAACAAGAAAAGAAGACATCCCTTCCTTCACCATCTGTTGAATCAGTCGTTTTACCCCTTGCCGTTGATATTCCTTCAAGATATAGATGGCGTAGAGTTCACTATCATAAAAGGGATTTCCAGATCTTTCAGGCCCATTGTTGGCATAACCAATAATCTGACCTGAAGAATTTTCTGCTACATAAATCCCACACTGCTTGTTTTGAATACGTTTTTCCCATTTCATTTCTTGTTTTTCATAAGACAGATCACTTAAAAAATCATCAGGAACAATTCCTTTATAAGCACTTCGCCAACTATCAACGTTTACTTGTGCAATGCATGGTATATCATCAAAATTTGCTTTGCGAATGATCATTAGATCTCTCACATCACCCATGTAACACAATCAAACTGTATTACATTGAACAAAAAGATATCGGTGGAATCCCTATGCCACTTGGTGAAATCCCCAATATGAGATTGGAACTGGAAGGCCTTTGCACTGGTGGGAGGGAAGAAGAAATTGGTTGGTAGTCACATCATAAAAGGGAAGAGTACTCCGGCTTTGTCCCAAATTCCGTGGAAATTGAAAGTGGCGGTCTCCTGAACCTGCAAGCGACGATGCGGTACCAACGTTATTGAATCTGCGTTTAAGACGGTTCGGGATGTATCCCGAAATGTGAAGTCCGTTGGCGAAACGGTCAACAAGTTCTTCGCTGGTCAGCTGCTGGCCTGTTGGAAGCAGAGACGCGTTTCCGAAGGATCAAGGGATACCGTCAGCTGTCTTTGTTAAAGCAAGCCTTAGAGCAACAAGTTTGCAGCGAACAAGAGGAAAACAACCCCTTCACCGCATAAAATGGCGATAATTGCCATCCCGAAAATAAAATCTACAACGAGTGGGACAATCCCGTACCCCGGGGAAGATACATGTAAAATCCGCCGTTTCAAAACTCGTTTTCCTCTTCTCCGAAGTTCTCAAAATGTCCGGTGATCACTTTATCATCCATCATGCTTTCGCAAAGACGTCGTAAGACCAAATAAACCGACCAGAATTACGATGGCCCCGGCTACCACGAATACCGTAACATTTCCGAGCATATCCCCGGCAGCTCCCCACAAGACATAACCTACTGGAGTCAGTAAACTAGAAACTCCTGCTATGCCCATTACACGACTTAGGTACGACTTATCCGTTTCTTTCTGTAATATGGTTGTGCTAATTGAACTAGTGATGGTAAAGGCCGCGCCCATTACGAAAATGCAGGCCCCAAGTTGGATTGGAACATCGGCAAAGGCTATGGAAAACAACATGCTCCCGCCCAGTATTAACGTCAAGAGATAGAGAAGACCCATTCGTCGTTTTAAGGGGAAAGCAGTTAGCACTAGAAGCGACACCAATGCACCCAAGCCGAACATCGAAACAATCCATCCATAAGTATCGGCGTTCCAGTGAAGATCCACTTGGACAAATTTGGGTAGATTTACACTGAATGTTACAACGGCGACGTTAGCGAACGTAATGAGAATGACGGACCAAAAGATTCTTCGGTGATGTACGAAATATCCGATACCGGTTCTGATACTAGTTAGAATCGGCTCTTTTTTCTTTTCCTTCATCTTAACCGATGGAAGCAGACAGTTACACAGAAATGCCAATCCATAAGTCACAGAGTCCAAAATTACGATGGAACCAAAGGAAAGTAAAGTCACCAGTACACCTCCGAGAGCCGGAGCAACCAGACTGGAGAGCCGAAACACCATCATGTTGATAGTGACGGCCCGGGGGATCTGGTTTTGTCGGATTAGCTCAGGAAGTAAGGCGTTATAAGCCGGACTAAAAAACGCCTGAATAATTCCGAAGATGATCGAGAAGAGATAGAGCTCCATCAAGGTGGTCTCACGTCCCAACAAAGTAAGGCCCCACCCGATCCCCAGAAGGAATCGGGTGAGATCTGTTATTAGAAGCAGACGCTTCTTGATGAATCGATCTCCTAACGCCCCTCCGAAAAAAGAAAATATAATCTTCGGAAGCATGGTGACAAGCAGGATTGTTCCCATCGCAAGAGTAGATCCCGTAATCCGTACTACTTCCCAAGCCAAGGCCAACGAATAGATCCCTGATCCAAGGGCAGACAAACCTTGTCCCACCCATACGGATAGAAGTGGAATATTTCGATTCAATGTCAGCTCTTTTTTCCGATGAACCGAGGGCTTGATATTCATAAAGACTCTCCTCTGGATCGACTTTATACAAGTTTTTGTTGCCGATGAATTTTTAACGTTTGGGGAGCCATGGAAATTAGTTGGTCATAGGTTTTGTAATTCAAAACAACAAAGGACAAGTCTTTGGCCAATAATCCCAAGGTGACCAAAGCTTCGTCGTAATCACAGCCAAGGTACAAATGGTTATCGATCAACCTTTTTAATGCTTCCGCCGGGTAAATGGGCCGAATTCCCGCGTAGGACCCTGGTTCCAAAAATACACCATGGGTCGCGGGAACCGGTTGGGTATATACCGAATCGTAAAAAACATCAACATGAATGGATTTCTTCTTCAATACCCCGGTTTCCGGGTCTGGTTGGACGGCTCGTATCTCCCGGTGGAAAGGTTCAACTAGGGATGTACGTCGATGGATAAACACCGTCTCATCCGTCAAAAGATGACATGAGTGACTATTAACCAACACGGATGTTGAGGTCGTTTTTCCACTTCCACTAGGACCGATAAAAAGCATCGCCTGATTGTTGTCCGTGACCACGGCACCAGCATGGAGACCCACAAATCGGTCGCGCAAAGGAGCCATCACGAAAGGGGGAAGGGGAGGATTATGGTTTGTCCATTCATGGACTGAACCTCCCAATAGTTGGGTGTAGACACCTTTTAACGGGCTGTTTTGAAGTTTTTCAGGACGAGACCGGAATAAATATCGGCCGGCCCGTTCCCAGTCACAAAACACCTGTATATCCGGGGTGGACCAATGGGGTTGGACAGCATGGGGGAAATATTCACGGATGTCCTTCGCACAGTTTTCGTATTTACAATGGACCCTTAACTGACATCCTAACAGGAAAAGATCCACCCGATGCGGATGCTCATTAATTAGCTCGTTTTCCGTTTGCAAGGGCAATCAGCTCCTTAAGGGATGAAGCAACTGGGATCAGGCGCTCCATCTCCTCCAACAGTTCGCGATGGACCAAAGCAAAATAATCGTTCCTTGGATCCCATACCATCAATCCACCGTATCCCTTGAGATCGATTAGTCTCCAACCCTGATCAAAAAAATACCTGTCTAATACCTCATATCCCCCGATCATACGGGTGCTCTCCTTTAATAGGTTTTCGGCCAATGTTGAAATAGTAAACGACCGATTCGGCCCTTTGATCAATTCCCAATGTATCAAAGGTCAAGGTATCCCTAATCCCAGGGGTTAGGAACACGCCCAACTCCATCTCCGTACAAGCCAAACAAATCCGTTGGCCGATTTGTCCCAGCTTCATGATTTCCGTCTCATATGTTCCCGGCTCATTCAGATTTAATCCTTTCCATACCCAGAGGGAAATGGCTCCAGTCCCGGCAAACTCCATTCCGCTAGTCATAGCACGGATATCTTTTGATGTCAGCTTTTTTTCTAGACTAACAAGTTTTCGTTCCCGATAGTCCCATTCATATAATTTATGGGGGACACCTTCAATGTTTTGAGCCGCCAAGAATATACGGAGATTCTGATGGGTTAGCCACTTTATCGGAAATGCCTTATCCATTAGGTACTTCCATTCCCGTTGGGTAACCGCTTGTGGCGAAAAAACACGGGTCGTATGGCGGTTAAAGAGAATATTTATATTCTCTTTCGTGAGTATGTTGTCATCTGGAAGGGAAACAAATTGAATCTGATCCAGGTAGTTCCTCCCCTCTAAGTGAGCAAGGAAGGAAAGGTACCAAGAATGCCTTACCCATAACTCCAGGCCCCTGTAGAAATTCCTCCCTAGTATATCCGGCAGGAGAATGGATTTCCTAATAAGCTTTTGAACGTTGTCGGGTACCGTGTTCTGAATAGACTCAATAACTCCTTTGACCGTCGTATTCCGGTCTCCCCGTCGAGAGGGAAGACAATGGGTGATAATATTGAATTCTTCGAAGGATACAGGAATCGTTTCAACACGGGGCCATAAAACGTTAGCATGAATACTCCCATCCTTGAAAGAAAAGTATACAGCGGGGTTTGTCATGAAATGTTTACTTGGACGTTGAGTGAGGTCTGCTTTTTTAGGGATAGTCCAAGTGGTCTCGTCTAGTTCCGCTTCCGGCCCAACTAAAAGCGTAACCATCTCCGGCTCCTGCAACCAAGTGAAGTTTTCATCTTCTTTCACTAAAGGTGCCGCCATCTTAGAAGATAAGCCATGAATTCGTGCTAACTCACTTAAATTTTCCAAAACGTGACCCACATCCAGTAGAATAGGACGAAAAGAACGGATCTCACGGTAACGCCACATTGGACGTTCCACTCGAGAACGCAACAGAAAGCCAATGGTACCTTTATTAAGGGAGTAAAGTCCCTCTTTGGGATATCCTTCTTCCCTGATCAAAGCATGATTCTCGACATCATATACATACATTCCACTTTGGATATACTCATAGGAGCGGGGAAGTATTACGACGCATTCAGTGGGATGCTTTGCCCCCCCAGAAGGATTGGTTTTTCTTAAGTTAGGACCAAACTGTCCCTTGATCTTGCCTATGGGACCGAATACGTAACGGAGGATAGCAGCCAACTGGCGTAACGAAAGCGGTTCGACTTTTTCCCCAGGCTGAAGATCCTCTTGGTTAACTTTCGGTAAAGGAATCCGGCTACCAAACCTTGGGGTGATTTTCGGCGGCTGATCCCACATACTGGCATAAGAATCCATTAATTGGTAATCCTTCTTTCTCCAATCCTTATCAAAATAGTTAACACCCGGATAATCCAGCAAGGCTCGTTGAAACCGATGTACAAACGTCATGTTCTTCAAATCTGCATTATCCTTCTCTATGATCAGACCAGCTTTCATCAACTGTTTTAACTTTCCATCCAGATCGGTTTTAATGGGAATGTCGGATGATTTAGCGAGAATTGGAACGATTTCCGGTAGGATATCCTTTCCTACTGCGAGAAATGCTCGTCTGTTCTCTGGATTATAAATAATCCATTTACCGGGTCCAGAATAGGCAGAGGAGTAGAGACGGGATTGAACCATTACCAGACCAGGGTTGGTCACCAGACTCTTTTTTTCTTTCTGGAGTACGGTCACCATAAGGAATCATCCTTTCGTCGAAGTTAAGAACTCACCGGTTAACCGATGAGTTCTTTAATTGATAAAACCTACGAACTTATCGTATACGCAATAGTTAGATTGATTCGGTGATATATCCCCCGATCGGAAGCAAAATGAACGTCATCCGTTCGGTGCAAGGTTAGTGGATTGAATAAGACAGCCCGGTTGTACTTATAGGGAATGATAACTTTCTTCCCCTGAGTGTGTTCCTTAAGATATTGGTCGGCAATGAATCCTTCCATGAAGTCCCGGGGCTTTTGAACATCATAGAGGATAAGCCCACCGGTATCCGGGTCTAGATTGTATTCATCGGGGGTTAACCAAATGGACAGTACCAGATCCACACTATCTGCATGAATAACTGCCTGCGTATTTTGGTTGTTCATAATAGCCCAGTGCTTCTCATACTCTAGCCCATCGAAGATAGTCGGTAAATTACGGCGTATTTCCCGATCGATTTCGTAAACTTCCTCCAACCTGGGGTTGTTGTTATGAAGGTGTTTACGGGTGGGATGTCTGTAATGCCAACCCCAGTGGTTCACCAACTTTTTTTGGAGTTGGACGCATATATCCCCTTCGAGAAGGTTGTCCAAAACGACATACTCAAAAGGTGGCTTTGTCTGGTGATATTCTTTCTCTACGGCAATCCAGTCTCGTTTAGACAGACACCGTTTAGAAGCCTGAGAAGTTGGTGACTTCATAAGGAAAGCCCTCCGATCAGGCTTCGCCTGACTGCAACTCCCAAGCCCGCATCTTCGGGACTTCCTGCCAAAGCTCCGTGCCCCTTGGAATTACGAAGGACATGCTTCCTACTGGCTGAGTTTCAGGCTGGTCGATTCGGAATTTTTGTAGATCCTCATTTTTTAAGAAATAAGCTGACTCATCCCTAGGGAACTGGACCAGAACCGACGGGCTTTCAACTCCATATTGGGTAAATGGAGGTGCTTCCTCGACATAGTTTTCATCTGGGATGACAAATGTGACCGTTCCCGGGGTCACATGTTCCCACGTTTCCCCACTCACCTGAAACGATTTCAGTTCATCAGCCGGAATGAAGTAGGCATACTCATGGTGCGGATCTTGAATCAAAACGTCAGGAAGGTCCTCGAAAATTACAGTATTAGAGAGATTATCGTGCTTTCTTTCCCCACTGTTCTGATGGTCAAACGCTAAATTACCATTACCCATCACAAACGACCTCCTTTGAAATAGCATCCATATATGGATGCTATTTTTAGTTTAGCTGTAAAAGATGGATAAGTCAAGCAATTCCTACCCATAAAAAAATCATGAATAAAGAAAGGATTACGGACCTCCAATGTATAATAGTATTTTTTAAAGGTTACTTTTTCTTGGAGGTAATTTATGGATGTATATACTCTGCCTGAGCTACAGTACCTTACTAATCTTACATACAGTAAAGAAAAACAATTGGCACTGGATATACTTTATTCCACCCATGTCACCACTCGGAAGCCCCTTGTGGTTTATATCCATGGGGGAGGATGGCGTACAGGAGAAAAGACCTTTCGTCCTCCCAGTGTTTGTTTTTTACTGGCTGCTCAAGGGTTTGCCGTGAGCATGATTAATTACCGTCTCAGTTGGACTGCTAAATTTCCAGCCCAGGTAGAGGATTGCACGGAGGCCATTCATTGGTTATGCAATCGCGCTGAAGAATTTGGCATCGAACCAACCTCAATTGGCGTAATGGGCTATTCAGCAGGGGGACACCTTTCTGCCCTCCTGGGAACCAGTCAAGGTACACTAGGAGCTCCTACTGATTTCTCCAAGATGAAGGGATGGCACGAACATCCAAACTCTGACGAGTCTATGTTTATAGGAGGACCGATACAGAATCATCCGGACCGAGTGCGAATGGCAAATCCGGTCACGTATGTTACAGGCAAGGAACCCCCGTTTCTTTTAATTCATGGAGAGCGAGACGGTATAATACCGATTAGCCAATCTGTCTTACTGTATCAGGCCCTGAAAAAGGCGGAAACTGATGTAACCATGCAGATAGTGAAAAACGCTGATCATAGTTTTGCTGGAGCTCTCACCCCTAGCGTTGAGGAAATCAACCAAATCATTCTAAAGTTTTTTCAGGAAAGGTTAGCTCCTATGTAAGAAGTGATATTATTCAACGGGACTCAGGCCTTTCGATTAACCATATTCTAGGCTTAACAAATCGAACAAGGAAATCACCCATACCGGGTGGAGTTGAAGATTCCATTGATCCACACATAAAGTCCAGGATGGAGACGGTTTTGAAGAGACGAAGCTTTTTCCAGTGAAGAAGGATGGAGAAAAACACAGGCGATACAGGCACCGAACAATTGGCCACCGGTCTGTGGAAACTTCTGCTTGTAACAGGGCTTGATCGGCTGTATTCACCCTGACGTGTAACTTACCCCAGATTGATTTCCGTGAAAATAGGCCCATGGCAGGCGCCCCTTTCCAACCATGATGCTAGTAGGATTTTGTCAAAATGCTGGCGGGACCCCATCTGGTCGTTATTTCAAATCGTTGTCGTCCCCTTTAAAGGCTAAACTTTACCCCCGCATGGGGGTGTTCATCTTACCCAAACAAGGATGAATTCAATCATGATTGACGACTGGAAGCATGAGAAAGAAAAGATATTGAATTCTAAATAGAAGATCCTCTACCCTGAAAAACGGATCTTTGTCAGCAAGGAGCATAATTGGGCATTTGCCGGCTGGGAATTGGCCCGCTTTCGGGGATGGATTCATTCCAATGCCACACTTATTCATGTGGATTCCCACCATGATGATTGTATCGATGGGGCAGAAGTGACTGGACTTCACGATATTCAATCAGAAAAGGATGCTTTCGATATCTCTGTTTATAATTTTCAACAATACAGTGATCGGATCCCCATGAGGATCGATAACTTTATTTTTGCCGGGATTGCTAGAGAAGTCATCGAGTCAGTAATTTATGTCTGTGATAAACAAGATCAAAAAAACCCGTTCGATCAATTGGAATGGACTGAGAACGTACTACAGTATTATTCAAGGATTCTAACCGAAGCGAAATTACAAAAATATGTTCAAGGTAAAAGGTTGTGGTCGATTCCAGAACTGGTCGACCATATCCAGGACGGCACGCTCGATCCATGGATTCAGTCCAAATCGGTGATTCTTGATTTAGACTTGGATTACTTTGCAAATTCGCATACATGGGAAGAAGCAGTATTACGACCTGTTCACGAAATCAAGGAAGAACTTTTTTCACGAAAGGCCAACAAATTCCTGATGAAGCAAGAACCCGGAGTTCAGAAACGAATTGCCCAAGCCATTGAGGGCATTCGCATCGTTCCCCCCGAAGGCGATG
>NZ_BMEX01000033.1 GCF_014637345.1 Kroppenstedtia guangzhouensis | reverse complement strand
GGCTGAGACATACCTAAAACCGGCCCTTAGCGTACAGGGAGCCGGTTTTTTTGTTACGGACATATGTCTTAACGTACAATTTTCCCGAAATGGTCCGGTGACCCCCACCCCGCTTCCCCGGGGGCCGCCGCAAGCATCAAAGGTGAGAGCGATCACTTTTTCCTCTGTGGCCAGCCGCTGTTTCACACCGGGGGGGTTCTCACCCCAGTGCTTCGGTATTTGGTTTTGGTACATGGAGATTACCCGACGGATTTCTTTCCGGGAAGGGAAGTCCACCTTTTCCTCCCGACTTTTTTGCTTGTCCGGGGAATGCTTCTCCCCGCCTTCAATTTTGGAAGCATCCGGTGTCTGGGCCTGAGGTACTGTGCAGGCAACACATATGACCAGGGCCGTTAAAGTCAGCCCAGCCCGGCTCCATGATTTTATCCGCACCTTTCTTTTTCACCCCATCTGAATGACGATTGCACATGGATATCATATCGGGTCCAATCCAAGTGGACAACCCAATTCGAAGCGGAATCGGGGGGTGATTTACAAAAAGCGGACTTCTCATGTATATTAAATTTGCACAAGCAAAGGACGTCATACCGAGGGATGCCCGGAGACGGCATCCCTCGGTATGTTTGGAAATGGGGGAGAGATCTATGAAGCGGTTGAAACCCTACCGGTTTCCATTGCTGTTGTTGGCTTCCGTGATTACAGGCAGTGTGGCGGGATGGTTTCTGGGACCCCGCTCCGCTGTCTTGAAACCCTTGGGAGATATTTTTTTGAATCTGTTGTTCACAGTAGTGGTGCCGCTGGTGTTTGTCACGATCAGCAGTTCCATTGCCAACATGGGGACATTGAAGCGATTGGGAAGGATTCTGGGTACACTGCTGGTGGTTTTCGTCCTGACCGGAATCATCGCTTCCGTGGTGATGCTGTTCAGTGTTCAATGGATCAATCCCGGGGAAGGTGTATCGGTGTCATTGGGCGAGGGTGAAGAGGAGAGTTCCGAAGACTCATTGACTTTGTCGGAACAGATCGTTCAGGCACTGACTGCCCCTGATTTCAAAGACCTTTTGTCCAAGGAGAACATGCTGGCCTTGATCCTGTTTGCGATGCTTTTTGGAACGGCGGTCGGTATGTCGGGGGAAAGCGGAAAGAGCGTTGCTCGGGGGCTGGCAGCCTTGTCTGATGTTTTGGTCAAGTTGATCGGGGTGATTATGTGGTTTGCCCCGGTGGGGTTGGCATCCTACTTTGCTTCCTTGGTGGGGGAATTCGGTCCCAGTCTGGTGGGTTCCTATTTGAAAGCAGTAGCGGTCTATTACCCAGTGGCCATTCTCTATTTCCTGTTTTTTTTCAGCCTGTATGCCTGGGTGGCGGCGGGAGGGACCGGAGTTCGGAAATTTTGGGGCAACATTTTTCCGGCAGCGGTGACTTCACTAGCCACCGGCAGCAGCGTGGCGTCCATTCCCGTGAACCTGGAGGCGTCACGGAAAATCGGGGTTCCTTCGGATATCCGGGAAATGGTGATCCCCATGGGGGCCACCATCCATATGGATGGCTCGTGCTTAAGTGCCATTTTGAAGATCTCGTTCCTGTTCGGTTTATTCCAGATGCCTTTTCACGATATCCAGGATTTTCTGACGGCGATCCTGGTTGCCATTCTTTCAGGAATGGTGATGTCGGGGGTTCCCGGCGGAGGATTCACCGGTGAACTCCTTATTATCACTCTGTATGGATTTCCTCCGGAAGCCCTTCCGATTCTGGCTGTGTTAGGCACGCTGGTGGATCCGGTGGCCACCATGGTGAACAGCACCGGTGACACCGTCGCCAGTATGTTAGTCGCCCGGTTTGTGGAGGGAAAAGAGTGGATGAAGAAAAAGTGGGAGAATGCTTTTTCGTCATAATAAAACAGCCTCAGCTATAGCTGAGGCTGTTTTATTCCCGCAGGAAGTATGCCTTTATAAAAAGATAGACTGCAGTTAAACAGTTGCTATATAATGCCTGGCCTTCCCTTTTGAGAATCAAATAACTTTTCGGAACCCAGCGCACCAAACCGAACATTATTCTTCTTGGTTGCACCTTTATTTGTCGCTCTTTACAAAGGTGATGGGAGCCTGAATCACCGTTTGTTTTCGCTCGTCTCCTCCTATATAAAGTAATTGCTAGTCTGAAGGAGCAGCGAAAAACCGATTTGTTACTGTATCTCCCGCAACAGACCGATCACTTTGCCGAGAATGGTAACCTCCGGTAACCAGATCGGTTCCATGGTATCGTTTTCAGGCTGCAGTCGGACTCTATTTTTCTCTTTGTAAAAGCGCTTGACGGTGGCTTCGTTTTCGGGGGTCATAGCTACAATCATATCTCCGTTGTCCGCCGTATTTTGTTGGCGAACCATCACATAATCGCCATCCATCACTCCGGCGTTGATCATACTGTCGCCACGAACGGCGAGGATAAATACAGATTCGTCAGGACGGACCATCCGACGGGGAATGGGAAAATACTCCTCCACATTTTCCACGGCGGTGATGGGTTCCCCAGCAGTCACTTTTCCCACCAAAGGAGCCATCACCGTCTGAGAGGGGATATCGGGAGCCGGGTCATGGTCTTGATCCAGCACTTCGATAGCCCTTGGTTTGGTTGGATCCCGTCGGATCAATCCCTTTTTTTCCAGACGATTGAGGTGGCCGTGGACGGTGGAACTGGAGGCCAGCCCGACAGCTTCTCCAATTTCGCGGACAGAGGGGGGATATCCCTTTTCCCGCACTTCCTGTTTTATATAATCCAAGATGGCCTGTTGACGTGGCGACAGTTGACTCAAATGACTCATCCCCTTTCCTAGGCTCCCGGTCTCTCTGATGAGTTATTTTCTACATTATACATGATGTTTGGCGAAAGAACAAACATCAGTTCGAATTCGGATTGGCAGGATGCATATCCATCATGAACTGTCCTGACTAACATAGCTTGCCTAAAATCTTCGGTGGGCGATCCCATCTCCGGGATTTGACAATTGGTTCTTGTTATCGCAAATCTTGTGCTCATCGTCGATGTCGGTTTCCGGTTTCAAAAAACGGGATACGTATGATGGATCGATTCAATATCACATGATTCAAATCCAATTCGGGGATGCCCTGTGGGAGCGAGTCGGAAAACACGAGGATCCTGTACGGGGTGAAAAAGAGACCGATCAGTCTCTTTTTGAGAGGGGTGATATGTGAAAAGAAAGTCCTCAGGAAGATCACATAAGCAATATCCAAACCAAAATGACAGGAATCACATGAGTCAGTTTTCCGGCCAACCCATCGAAGGGAGGAACTTCAGTGCTGTACAGATCGGAATATGGAACGACCTTCTTCAGCATCAGATCATTCATCCTTTTAAAACCCGTGGTAAGTTGTTTTTAAAGGATCAACTAAGATGAATAACAACGGACTGACGCAGCCATCATTCCGAAAACAACATCATCAGCATTGTCATCCCCATCAGTGAAAGTTGAAGAAGAGGCCCGTCCATTGTTGCGGGCCTCTTTTTGATCGGAATCAACGATACCGGATATAGGTGATCTCTTTCTTCAAATCCCCCAGGCCTTCCATGGCATGAAGGAGAATGACTGGTACGATATCGTCTTTGGTGGAGTCGGAGAGGGCCAGTTTCACCAGTTTGATATCATGATAAATGAAGGAGAAGTCCATTCGATAGACGACATCTTCCGAATGAATGGATTCATCCACCCGATGAAGGTCGTGACTCAGCTTACTCAATTTGTCGATCAGACGCTGTTTCATCTCCCGATTCAATTTGTAATTGGAGTAGTTTTCCATGGTTATTTTGTACGTGTCTGAAATCTCATGGAGGATCTTCAATCCCTTTTCTTCCTCAAACCGGTCAATATAGCTTTGAGTCCGAACCTGTTGGTACCAAGAGTGGGATCCCAGGGTTGCGACGACGACGAACAGATAGATCAGTCCCGTTCGTGAAATGGATTTCCACTTTTCGTTCACGTGGTCCCCTCCTGCTTGCGCTCCTTTGTCCCTATATATATGGACAGGTGAGGGAAGTTAGCACAACGGAAGGGAAAAAGCACATATGAAAATCTCCTGATCGCAGAAGGAGTCCAATCATTAACCAGCTTTCATGAGGGAGCTTGTAATTTAGCGGTATCCGAGATAGTGGAGGGTATCCTGAACCGACTGTTTGCCTTGGTCGATACAATCGGGGATCCCAATTCCGCTGTAGGAGGCACCCACGGGAAAAAATCCGGGCAATTGGTCGCGACAGGTTTCCTCCAAACGCTTTAACCAGTCCACATGGCCTACAGCATACTGAGGCATCGATTTCTGCCAGCGGGTGATATGAGTGAATGTCGGCATCGCCTCGATTCCTTGGATCTTTCGTAAGTCAGAGCAAACCCGATCTAAGATTCGACTATCTGTTTCCTCCACTATGGCATCATTTCCAAAGCGTCCCACATAACAACGGATGAGAGCTTTTCCTTCCGGTGCAGTGTGGGGCCATTTTTTATGGGTCCAGGTGCATGCGGTGATGGTGGTCTCTTCCTTTCGGGGAATGACAAACCCTGTCCCATCGACGCCCTCGGGAAGTGCCTCACGATCATACCCCAGAATCACAGTGGCCACTGAAGTAGCGGAGACGGAGGTTGGATATTCCGGAAGTTCTCCCGCCGGGAGAAGGCGTTTCATCACCTGAAAAGGTACAGCCGTGATCACAGCATCGGCCTGGATCACTCGCCCGGAGCGGAGGACGAGCAGATATCGATTGGCTTCTTTGATGATCCGCTGGACTGGGTTTCCTGTAATCACTGTTTCCTTGGGGAGCTTGGCTTCGATGGTTTCCACCAGGCTTTCCAATCCCTGTTTCAAGGTGAGAAATTGCCCCCGGGACCGGTTCCCTTTTTTGCGCGGGGGTCGGCTTTTCCTTGTGGCCAGGATCAGACTGCGGTGCTCTTGTTCCATTTGAGCGAACTGGGGGAAGGTGGCCTTCAAGCTCAATCGATCGAGATCTCCGGCATAGATTCCTGATAACAGGGGTTCAATCAAGTGATCCACAACTTCATCCCCCAGACGCCGACGAAAGAAGGCACCGACCGAGACGTCCATTTTTTCCTTTTGCTTTGGCAGGATCAAATCCTGCGCAGCGCGGAGTTTCCCTGAAGCTGAGAAGAGTCCGGTTCTCAAAAAAGGAGTGAGCCGGGTGGGGATTCCCATAACAGCTCCCTCAGGTATTGGTAACAGCCGACCTTGGTGGAGAATAAAGGATTGGCCTGTACGGTTCCGGACCAGATCGTCTTTCAGACCGAGGTCGAGGGCCAACTGTTTGGCGGAATTTTTTCGCTCCAGAAAGGAATCCGGTCCCGTCTCCATGACAAACCCGTCAATCCGCTTTGTTTTCACTTTTCCACCCAAACGTTCTTCCCCTTCGATTAGTGCGAGATCCAGGGGAAGGGAGCGCAGTTCGGCTTCTCTATGAAGATAATAAGCGGCGGACAGTCCGGTGATGCCCCCGCCCACCACAGCGATTCGCGATCGTTTCATAGGCTTCCCCACTTGGTCTCCGTCCACTTCCGGCTGACAATATCGGCCAGGCACTGGATAAATTCCGGCTTGGCGTTGGGCATTGGTGGACGGTAGTAATCCGCTCCAATTTCGTCGCAAACGACTTTACACTCATAGTCATTGTCATAAAGGACTTCCAGATGATCTGCCACAAATCCGACGGGGCAGTAGACGAAGGAAGTGTAGCCCTTTTCCCGGTAAAGATCCCGGGTGAGATCCTGGACATCAGGTCCCAGCCAAGGTTCCGGTGTGTTCCCCTCACTTTGCCATCCGACGGCATAGTTAGAAATTCGGGCTCCCTCAGCGACCAGTCGGGCCGTCTCCTCCAGCTGGTGAGGATAGGGGTCGCCGGCCTTCAAGATTTTTTCGGGCAGAGAATGAGCGGAAAAAATCACAACGGTTTGATCATGTTTTTCCTCCGGGATTTGGGCAAAGGTGTTCCGGACCTGTTTGACCCAGTAGTCGATGAACAAAGGCTCCTCATACCAGCTGTCCACAGTATGGATCTTTAAATCCCCCAGTTGCTCCGCTTGATCCTGTGCCCGGTTGTTGTAGGACTTTACGCTGAAGGTGGAGTAATGGGGGGCCAGCACTATGCTGACAGCCTCTTGGATGCCGTCTTCCTTCATTTTTTGGACCGCATCCTCGATAAAAGGATCAATGTGTTTTAGGCCCAAGTAGCTGCGGAATTTCACATCGTCATGGAGCTCATTCAGTCTCTTCTCCAGAGAATCCACCTGCTGATCGGTGATTTTGGACAAGGGGGAAATTCCACCGATGGCCTCATACCGGTCTTTCAAATCCTGGAGGAGGTCTGCGGGAGGCTTTCTGCCGTGACGGATGTGTGTGTAATAGGCTTCGATCTCATCTGTATTGCGGGGAGTGCCATAGGCCATCACCAGGAGTCCGATTGTCCGTTTCGACATGGACAAACACCTCATTTCTGTGTGTATTCATGGATGAATCGGGTCAATCGTTGAAGGGTTTCCACCTGGATTTCAGGGAAGGTTCCATGACCGAGGTTGAATATGTGTCCCGGGGTTTCCATTCCCTGATCAAGTATCTCCCGGGCTTGTTTTTCGATCATCTCCCAGGGAGCCAGCAGCAGGGAAGGATCCAGATTTCCCTGGAGGGTTTTTTCAATTCCCGATTGCCGTGCTTGCCGGATGGATGTTCGCCAGTCCAGGCCAATCACGTCAACCGGGAGACGATTCCATTCCTGCAGCAGATGACCGGCTCCGATGCCAAAATAGATGAGGGGAACATCGGTGGATTTTTTCAACCGGGAAAAGATCCGATTCATCACCGGAGCCACATAAGTATGGTAATCGGCACTGTTCAGAGCGCCAACCCAGGAATCAAAGACTTGTACTGCATGGGCGCCAGCGGAGATCTGGGCCATCAGGTAGGTCACGGTGAGATCAGCCAGTTTCTCCATCAGGATTTCCCAAGCCTCAGGCTGGGAATACATAAATCCCTTCGTCTGATGATAATTCTTTGACGGGCCTCCTTCAATCAAGTAGCTCGCCAGAGTAAAGGGAGCCCCGGCAAAACCGATCAAAGGGACGTCCAATTGCTCGGAGGTTAACATATGGATGGACTCCAGCACAAAGGGAATATCCTGTTGGGGATTCAAGGTCCCGATTTGATTCACATCGGCGGCATTTCTTACCGGATTGGAGATGACCGGTCCCACCCCGGACTTAATCTGAACATCCACTCCGACGGGCTTTAAGGGAGTCATGATATCCGCAAACAGGATGGCGGCATCTACTCCCAATTGCTCCACGGGCAAGCGGGTCACTTCAGCGCATACTTCCGGTTTTTCATTCATCTCAAAGAAGGAGTACCGTTGTCGGATTTCCCGGTACTCCGGTTGATATCTCCCGGCTTGCCGCATGTACCAGACCGGAGTGTAAGGAACGGCTTCTCCGCGGCATGCCTTGAGGAAAGTATCATTGATGGTTTTTTTTGTCATAAGGACACACCTTTCGCAGTTAAAAATCATTATAAACTACCTTTATTATTACCATAACGTTTCCCTTCGTTACTATACAGATCCAAAGGCAAAGTGTCATGAAATCTCCCCGGTTTCGACGGGATTTCCTGCCAAGGATAGAGGAAACAGAAAAAACGGCGCTATCCCGCCGGTCTACTCATATCCGAATTTCAAAGCTATGGAAGTGGGTGGGATTCTTTTGTTCTGTACGGATCCGATCCACTCTTGAGGCAGGACTCCCTTTTCGGACTGCTTTCAGAAACCGGTCCAGCATTTTCGCATCGCCCTGTGCATCGATTTCCACGGTGGTATCGGATCGGTTTTTCACCCACCCCAGGATCCCCAGCCTCCGTGCAGTTGCCAGGGTGTAATAACGGAATCCAACCCCCTGTACACGTCCATGAACAATGAGATGAATCCGTTTCATGAGGGATCATCCTTTCTGGAATATCTTCCGGTCTTATACCCATTCACCCAACCGGTCGAGGGCATCATCCTTTTCCGAGTCGATCACGTGGGTGTAGATCTGGGTGGTCTGAATACTGGAATGGCCCAGGATCTCCTGTACCACCCTCAAATTTTCTCCGTTGGACAGAAGCAGGGTGGCCAACGTGTGGCGCAGTTTGTGAGGGGAAATATTAGCCGCTTTGGGTGGAAGGTTGGCCTCCCGAACATATTTTTGCAAGGCTTCCGAAACTCCTTTGCGGCTCATCCGGGTGCGATTTTTATTCAGGAAGAGAGCCTGCTGATGCTCAGGGGGGATCCCCTCATCAGGCCGCAATTCCATATACCGGCGGAGACCCGCATAAGCCGACGGATTCAGCTTCAGCATCCGTTCCTTGCCGCCCTTGCCCAGTACGATTACCCGGGCTGAGGCACCATCGGATTGGATATTGTTCAAATTGAGACCCACCAGTTCGGAGACCCGCATCCCGGTGTTGAGAAGAATCAAGATCATGGCTCGATCCCGGGCTTCATACCAGGTGAAGCGACGTCTCTTTTGCTTTTGGTGGTATGATCCGACAGCTTCGATTAACCGCAGCGCTTCGCCACGGGTGAGGAAGACGGGGACTCTCTTTCGATTGCGGGCTTTCAAGGTGGCATCCTCATACTCCTGCATCGGATCTTTATCCAGCACATCATTTTTCACCAGATAACGAAACAGGGATCGTAAAGAGGATCGCTTTCTTTCTTTTCCCGCCCGGGTATTTTCCCGAAAGTGTTTTCTCGGCACCTGACTCTCCTTGACTTCCCCGGTGGAAGGATCCCGTTTTTTGACGGTCACCCACACAGTGCGTTCATAGCCGTTTTCGATATGACGAAAAAAACGGCGCAACAACCGCGGAGTGACAGATTCCAGATCCACCTCTTTTTCCTTCAGAAAGTCAAAGAAGAGGGCGAAATCATAGGCGTAGTTGGCGATGGTCTGTTGGGAACGCTCAGCACTGATCATTTCTAGGAAAAACTCCTGTACATCATCGGGAAACTGAATGATGATCCGGTTGATATTCTCCGGCAGACGCCGGGAGAAGGGATGGGAGGACAGCTGATTTCACTCCTTTTTGTCACGTCAGTTAAAGGTATATCATATGGTTTCCCGATATGACAACCGGGTGGAAGAGAGTTGATCCACCCCTAACTTCCGATAATAGTACCGTATCGGAAATATGAGCTTCAAACCTTTATATATAAGGGTTTATATCCGAGAGCCTCTATATTTGCTAACATTTTGCTAACATGAGAGGGTAAAA
>NZ_BMEX01000032.1 GCF_014637345.1 Kroppenstedtia guangzhouensis | reverse complement strand
TCGGCAATCCGACAGGAAGTGACTAGACCACTAAAAGCGTTGTGAATTAGTGCTTGTCAGGTCGATTGGGGTTGGGTTTCACATGACTTTTTGTTGTTCTTAACTGCCAAAATCACTCCATGTGAACCCCATCCCTCCCTGCGGCAACTCCTTTCACAAACTTCAAACAATCTCTTTCCGTTGGCTTCAAGGAAGGGACGAAAATCACGGAATAACCGCGAAAGTGGTATTGCATTCCTTGAAATAAAAGTCTTCCGGGTTACAGAGGTCGTGATCCTTCAGGTACTCCATATTTAGAAAAGATATAATCACGGGACTCATTTGCCAGTTTACGCAAGTGTTCCATGTCAAAATGCAACATTCTACCATTCCGTTTAACCGCCTTTCCAGCTACAAACACCGAGTCCACATTACTGATATTTGCACACTGTACAATAGCACCTACAGGATCATTGACTGGAAACATATTCAGATCGGTGGTTCGAATCATAATGAGGTCTGCTTCTTTACCTGGGGATAATGTACCGATCTTATGATCCAGTCCCAGGGTACGTGCACCACCGATAGTTGAAAACTCCAACACTTCTCGTGCCGTGATATTTAACTCTTCTGGCATATTCCCGTTGGATAAAGTCATTTCATTATTCCTTGAACGTTCCGCTTGTAAAGCGAACTTCATTTGCGCAAACATATCTCCACCTGTAGAAACCACAACATCGACTCCTAATGCTGGTGTACCCCCTTTCTCAAGAAACAGACCTGTTGCCGGATATCCATGCCCCATCATCATTTCTATTTCAGGAGTAACAGAAATCGATGCACCTGAATCAGCGATTCGTTTATACTCCCCATCACTTAACGTATTGGCATGGACAAAATTAAGATCCGGTCCCAGCAGTCCAGCCTGATGCAATTTTTCAATGGATCGGTCTACCGAACCCCATGTTCCAAAACCCAAGTGCATGGTACAAATGACATCGAGTTCGCGAGCGAGCTTAATATCATCTACTGCGGTTTCCCATGAACTGAATTCCGGTCCCCGTATGGCCAACCCCATGGTTAATAATTGATCGTCTGATGAGAAATACTGCTTTTTTACCCGCCTGCTGTCTTTGGGGTGTCTAATTTGGCTTTCTCTCGACCAGTACTCCCCATCACCAGAAGTTCCATGTGCAAAGACTGCCCGTATTCCAGATTCTTGTAATGCCCGGATCAGTTCATCCGTGTGATCGGGAGAAATAATCATGGACCAATCCAATAGGGTGGTAACTCCGGCATCCAGTGCTTCCAATGCACCAAGAAGATTGGCTACATAGCCATCCTGTGGGCGCAATTGAGCTCCAATATTCCCATAGTAAATACTGCTCAAGTATTTCTGAAGGGACCAATCTGCACCCACGTTACGAACAAGAGATTCCCAAGTGTGACGATGGGTATCAACAAAACCGGGCATAACAATCATATCGGATGCATCAACGACTTCACAATCAGAAACCTTGAGTTCCGGTTCAATAGCTGCTATTTTTGTTCCTTCAATTAAAATATCCGCTTTCTTAAATTCTCCAATCGTCTTATCAAGGGTTAGTAAACAGCCGTTTTGAATCAACACTTTGTTAGTCATTATCCTCATATCCCCTTTATCGTATGACTCTGAAGATTATGTTTTTTTATCTTCATAATGTTACTCTAACATATATATTGGTTTATCTGCGACATTCACCTAAGCGAGCAGAACAATACCGGTTTAAGCTCGAGCGTAAACAATGAAAATGGAACGACTGCCCCGTACTTCTTAATGAGCGAGCTATCCCGAAGTTTTTACTCCCGATTTCAAAAAAGACTGTCTGGCGTCAATGGCCCTTCAAAAATAAACCGCCCCCAACTGAACTTGAGTGCGGTTGCTTTGTACGATTTCCAAAGAGCTAACAGGGACCTCCAGCCGCTGACCATCCGACGGGGAAATCACGGGGTTGCCAGATAACAAACATCAATGTGATCGTGAACAATTATCTAGCCCATCACATATTTCCTGAAAAGTTTTTGGGTTCTACCTTTAGAAAAGAGCTAAAATCCACGGAATAATGGATTTCGATAGAATCCCTGTCTACAATCACACAATCCAAGAACATTTCAAACAGATCACGGACTTGCTCCGGATTTTTTTCCATGTCTTTGAACCGAAAAAACTCATCCATCTTGTCGCGTATCCTTTTCAGCTTGTCATCCCCCGCCATCGCCTGCGCCTTGGTCTCCTCCAGTTCCTTCTTTTGATCCTTCAACTTCGTAATTTCTGCTTTTTTACTCTCCAAGATTTTTTGGTACGTGTCTTCATCAAATAAACTTCGCTGGTTAAACAGATCAGTAATATCTTTCTGCAGGCTCCTGATTTTACTGTCAACGCTTTTCATCTGCCGGTCAAGAGTCGTTGCGAGGAGATCATTTTCTTTGTAATGTTTCCAGAAGTCTTCATCATTCCGAATAGCTGAAAGTTGCTGTTGGAGTTTGTATTGAACGATCCCATTGAGTTTGTGCATGGCGATCGACACACCTTCACAAACGGCTTTACCCTGTGACTGAAAGGTGAAGCATCGGTAATAGCGATAGAGCTTACCATAGTTGTTCTTTTTCACATGGGCCACAAGGGATCCGCCACACTTGGCACATTTCGCTATTCCAGAAAGAGGATATTGCTTGTTTGGGCTACGGCGCACTGCCCGACTCTGGATGATCCGCTGGACCTTGTCAAATTCCTCCCTGGAAACGATCCCATCATGAGCACCCTCCACAACCACCCATTCTTCTTTCTTTTTCGGAACGGCGGTTCTTCTTTTCTTGGCCCGGCCGGTTTCATCATCATACTCACGAATCACTCTTTCACCCGTCTTGTTATAGATGAGCGTGCCTGCATAAGCCTGGTTTTTCAGCATCCGGCTGATGGTGTTATTTCCCCATTTGGCTCCTTGGGGTGTCCGTACCCCTTCCCGGTTCAACGTTTTCATGATGGTGAGAATCCCCTTTCCTCCCAAGTACATATCAAAGATCCTTCGCACCACGGGGGCATACTCGGGATCCCGTTCCAACCGGCCGTCCCGAATGTTGTACCCGATGGGACAGCTTCCAGATGTCCACCTCCCCCGCTTGGCTTTTTCAATGTTGCCCAATCGGACCCGGACGGAGATCTTCTCCGCCTCATATTTAGCCATGGAAGCGTGGAGTGTAAAAATCATATCCGGTGTGGTCTGGGAATCATAATTCTCCTCCAGAGAGATGATCCGCAGCCCTTTGGACTTCAGACGGTTGGCCGTGCCGATCGCCTCTTCTTCATCCCGGGCCAGCCGGGAAATTCCCTTGAAAAGCACCACTTGAAATCGGCCGCCCTCTGCATCCTTCAGAAGCCGATACATGGAAGGACGCTCCCATAAAGCCTTGCTCGTGGCTGATAATCCTTCATCCTCATAGATGGAATCCTCACGCACCTCCCATCCCCTTCCCCGGGCAAACTCCGTCAACAGGGAAACCTGATGTTCCACTGAATCCCCTTGTTTTTCCGTGGAGACTCGGGCATATATGGCACAGTGAATCATGTATCTTCACCTCAACATACCAGTCCCTTACATAAAAAAAGGAACTTCATCAAGTTCCTCAAGCGCCTTTGCTTTGCCCGTACTTCTTAATCAATACCTCTCGACCCATTTCTCTGTTTACATGATCTGCTATTGCTTGATATAACAAACTCCTTGCATTTCCACTGCCATAACGCTCTTCAATTCGGTAATGATTGCACCATTCTTCTATACACCTGTGCTCGGATAACACTCCTGTCTGACTCACAATGCTCACTCCTTCCACGTCCCCTATGTAGGGTATGTGAACATAACCCCATCCGTGCCTATCCACCCACAAAAAAAGAACATCCGGCAGTGAGCCGAATGTCCTCATAATGAAACCGCTCCTTATAATTTCCGTTTTTCCTCTGCTTTTTTCCACTGTTTTTCCGATCTTTTTTTGGTCGCTTTTGCGTCACTGGACGAAAAAAGCATATCTGTGCTATCCTGTGGATAGAAATAGTAACGGCGGCAGGGTAAACCCCACCGCCGGGTAGCTACCGCAGACAGGCGGCCACAGCACGTAGGGAAGTAACCCGCGCACCTTTGCCTCGGGGCGGGTTACTTCTGATTTAGCGCCTGATACGCAACATAGACAGCCAATGCTTGTACAACCACACCAGCCGTCTTGACGATCAGGCTAAGAAGCTCCATGGCCTCACCCCCCTCTCGATCGAGGGTCTGTGGCCACCCGCCCTTGGCTACTACCATGGTCTATTTTACCATAAGACCGCCCGATTCAGGGGGGTCTTTTCCTGTTTGGCATACTGTCTGAGAAAAACGAACGGCTTCAGCTTTTTCAATTTCTACCGTTAGTGCAGGAGTTTAAATCCAGGATTCACTAAGATTTATCCTGATGAAAACGTGGGCTTCCATCGACTTCTGTAAGAAAAAATGAATGACTACCCATTCATTCGTGTGTTATTATCAGAATATAATTGAATACCAAAAGGGGGAGTGATTGTGAAAGCAGGTGATGTTTTATAATGGGAAAGAACTTTTATTAATGAAGATGTATTGGATTTTTTTTATAAATTTCTGGAGATCAAGGAAAAGCATGTAGTCAATGAATTTAAGCTCAATGGATAAATGAAAAGAAATGATAAATACCCGCAATTTAAAAGCGCTACTAAAAAGGGTGAATTGAAATGATAAACTTAATGGAATTGAAAAAAAGTATGAGAATCCCAGTGATTGGTTCACCGATGTTTATCATTAGTAATCCGAAGCTTGTCATCGAACAATGTAAAGCAGGTATCGTAGGTGCAATGCCTGCACTTAACGCAAGACCGTCTTCCCAACTGGATGAATGGCTTGCAGAAATTACAGAAGAGCTTGCGAGTTATAACGCGAAAAATCCAGATCAACCAGCAGCACCTTTTGCAATTAATCAAATCGTCCACCGGTCGAATACACGTCTTGAAGAAGATATGGAGTTATGTAAAAAATATAAAGTGCCCATCATCATCACTTCACTCGGTGCAAGGGAAGATGTCTACCAAGAGACACAAAGTTATGGTGGAGTCGTATTGCATGATGTTATCAATAACATGTTTGCGAAAAAAGCGATTAAAAAAGGAGCGGACGGTTTAATCGCAGTGGCGGCAGGTGCAGGAGGACATGCAGGTCCAAAAAGTCCGTTTGCACTCATTCAAGAAATTCGTGAATGGTTCGATGGACCCCTCGCACTGGCAGGCTCTATTGCTACGGGAGGTAGCATTTTAGCAGCGGAAGCGATGGGAGCAGACTTTGCTTATGTCGGTTCACCATTTATCGCCACACATGAAGCGAGAGCCGTCGATGAATATAAACAAGCTATCGTTGAAGGAACTTCGGATGATATCGTCTATAGCAATTATTTCACAGGTGTGCACGGGAACTATTTAGCACCATCCATCCGTGCCGCAGGGATGGATCCGGATAATTTACCAGAAAGTGATCCGTCAAAAATGAACTTCGGCGGAGACGCTGGAAAAAAAGCATGGAAAGACATTTGGGGTTGCGGACAAGGAATCGGAGCTATTAAAAAAGTACAACATGCGAGAGATTACATTGCTCAATTAGAAGAACAATACAAACAAGCAAGAGAAAGATTATCAAAATAATATTTTACTCTTCTCCCCCCCCTTTTCGCATAAGGCAAAGTAGCCCGACACCGAAGGCCCGCTTTGTCTTATGCGGGGATCAGTCACTACCTCCCCACACCTGCAATGCAAGGATACTTCTCATCAATCTGTCATCAAAGATCGCAAATCCTGTGGGTCGGCCTCCAGTTGTGCAAAAGATCGACGACCCAGCCAAAATGGCCAGAACAGTGGAACGGTAACGTTTACAAAGACAGTCGACACACCTGTATTTACCCATGATGAGAAAAAAGGGAACCTGCAACTGGATTCCTACGCAACATATTTGGCAGGGACAGCCGACTTTGATTATTTTGTGGTAACACTATATGAGGCCGATTCAAATGTTGAGATGGGCAACAAAGTAGCGCTCAACACTAATGGGTCGGATATGGCAGCCTGGGATGTCCCCAGTGGAAAATACTATTTTCGTTTCGAAAAACCCCGTAATGGTTTGGATCTCAAAGTAAAATACGAAGTCTACCCCTATAACGGATAATGGAGCATGTCCAAAGATTCAACTGAGCCAAAAAACCGGACGAGGATTACTCTTTGCCCGGTTGGTTTTTTTCGATTTCCAACCCTTGTATTGGGGGCTGATGATCAGAAAGTGGACACAACTCCCTCTGACAAAGCACCGAAACAAAGTGTTTACGCAAGGGATAGTGTCTGATCGTTGGCGGAGAGGATCCGTCCTTCCACCTCTCCAGATTTGGTAAACTTCATCCAACCGAATTTGGAGGCTTTACCCGACCCCCTTCACGTAATATTTTAACAAAGCTCCCGGCAAATGAGTACTCCCAGATCCAAAAACAAAAGTGGTCTAGTCACTTCCTGTCGGCAATCCCCTCGGCCTTCATCATTCCGTCACTCTGGGAGTGGTCAGCGGGAAAGATCGTCCACTCAACTTGCGGGAGCGACGATTTGGCCATGTGATTCAGACCGATGCTGCCATCAATCCGGGAAACAGCGGCGGTCCCCTGCTCAATATCCTCGGCCAGGCCATCGGGGTCAACACCCTCGTCGTCTATCCTTCCCAGGCCATCAGCTTCGCCATCCCCATCGATGTGGTGAAACCGCTGGTACGGGACTTTATGTAACAACAAAACACCGGCTCCCCCGCGGTACAGGGAGCCGGTTCGTTTTTCAAGGGTATTTCCCCTCGGCTCCCAGTGTCTCCAACCCGCCAGCATTGGATACGACCGCCGCCAACTCCGAATTGGCGATACCTCCTGCCATGCTTAAATCATCAGTATTACAAGTCAATTTTGTCCCTTTGCCCATACTGCATGTCTGCTTTCCAAACGGACACCGACTGGACGAATCAGGAATATCTGTGCTATTCTGTGGATAGAAATAGTAACGGCGGCAGGGTTATCCCCGCCGCCGGGTAGCTGCCGCAGACAGGCTGCCACAGTTTTACGGGAGAAGTAACCCGCGAACCTTTGCCGAGGGGCGGGTTACGTTCTTGTTAAGCGCCTGATACGCAACATACACAGCCAATGCTTGAACAACCACACCAGCTGTCTTGACGATCAGGCTAAGAAGCTCCATGGCCTCCCCCCCTCTCGATCGAGGGATGCGTGGCCGCCCGCCCTTGGCTACTACCATGGTCTATTTTACCATAAGACCGCCCTGAATCGGGGTGGTCTTTACCGTATTTGGGATTATCAGATGTTTCCCTAGAATTGTGAAAAAGTCATTCATTTTAAGGGGATTTTTGCCTGTTCATGTCGAAGTTTACGCATAGAAGTTCACAACGGAGACGGAGGAGATACAGATGCTCGGAAAACAAAGTCAACAACCGTCCATGTTCCAATATGTTAATTTGGAAGACTTAATTCCCCAAAAGCATCTGCTCCGTCGGATCCACTAGGCGGTGGATCTCTCCTTTGTACGTCCTCTGGTCGCCCGGATTTACGAAAAAGGAGGACGCCCCTCCATCGACCCGGAAGTCGCTTTTCGTATGATGTTACTGGGTTACCTGATGGACCTTAACGATCACCGACTCCATCAGGAGATTCAAATGCATGCCGGGTATCGATGGTTTTGTGGCCTGGATTTCAACGATCCAGTTCCGGACCGAACCAGTCTGATCAAAACTCGGGAACGCTGGGCCCGGGCCGAAATTCTGGATGAAATTTTGGCCCGTGTGGTGCAACAATGTGTGGAAGTGGGGGTCGTCCGTGGCGAAACCCTTACCATGGACGGAACCACCGTTCAAGCCAGAGCTACCGTCAAAAGCCTGGAAAGGATCGGGACAGGTCCTCTCGATGGAAATGGAATCCGACTCCGACGAAACCGCTGAAACCGACGATGATGAGGATGACTCGAACCCGCCTGCTCCCCGACAGGCTGGCGATGAAGATTTTCATGGCGAGAAGTTTTCCAACCGGACCCATCGTTCTCGCACCGACCCAGATGCCCGTCTCTTCCGTAAAGGATCAGGAATGGAAACCAAGCTTAGCTTTCTGGCCCATTATGTGGCAGATACTCCATCCGGAGTCATCCTGGCAGCTGAAGCCACTCTGGCAACGGGGAAGGCGGAAACCGAGGCGGGACGCCGTTTGTTGGAGCAGGTCCAGGGACGTCTGTTGTCCTCAAAATCCCGTCGGGAGCTGGTAGCCGATGGCGGCTATTCGGATAAAAGTTTTTAGCTGATATTATTGATCTGGGTTTCGATCCGTACATTCCTCTGTTGAGCGAGAAGGTGGAACCGATTCCGACATGGAAGCGCCGAACTTTTCGTTTAACTCAAAAGCGGGATCGGGTCCAAAAAGTTCGTTGGATCCGGGCTCAAAACTATGTCCGTCAGCTCAACCGTCAGCAAGCGGCCCGTCAGGTTCGCGACCTACGGAAGCGGGTGGAGCATTTATTTGCAGAAGCCAAAGAATGGCACGGATTGCGAAGGGCCCGGGGACGGGGTCTTTGGCGTGTCCAAAGTCAGGTTCTCTTAACGGCCATCACGCAAAACCTCAAGCGGATGGCCATTTCCTCCACCGCCACAGCCCGGCGGGGGAGGCGGTCATGCCATCATTCCTTTCAGAGACTCTACGCCCCTTCCACCTATCCGGCATTTCTCCATCATTTTCATTAATCAAGGGCTCACTGATGGACTGAATCCGTATTTCACAACGCTTCTAGTTTTGCACGCTTATAAACGGATTTAGTAAAATAAAATAAGAGAAAAAGCACTTTATTAGTGCATCTGGAAAATGAAGCTGAGGACGATAAAGTCTGCATAAAGTATGGAGATGAAGTGATGCATGTTCTCCATGCGGTAACTAACCATCACGTTTACGACCTTCGCAAATCAACGGATCCAGTTTAAAAACTTTGATCAATCGGGGGGACTCCGAATTGTTCGTAAGAAAACTCGTAACAGCCACGGTCCTTTCGTTATTTACATTTATATTCTTTTATTTCAAGTCATCTAACTTTGATTATCTTCTCCTTTTGGCTATTTTTTTCTCTACATTCTTTATATTCATCTACGGAATACCAATGTCATTGTTATCTGACAAGCTTTCTAAAGAAAATGCATGGTTATCGTTTATATACCACGGAATATCAGGGTTTATATTTCCCGTTATTATCTTGGTGTTATCAGGTAATTTTTACTCTTTAACAAAACCAAATATCCACCCCGCTATGTTTTTTTCAATATACTTTTGGGCTATTGATCAAGGAATAAAAAAGCTATCTAAATGAGCAAGGATCCCCCTCAATATAGCTAGTATCCTGTCCTGTATTTTTAATCCTTCAAAACGGGAATAAACTTCTCCAATTTCCCTATTTTATTCAGATTTAAAAATACGGCTCGTTGGCATTTACATCCAACCTATTGTTTCACCAGTTTGCGGATAAAATTCGATATCATTATTTCATTGATCTTTTTTTCCCAACATACGCTTCCACTCTATATATGTAGGGTTGATCAGATTTTAAATTTTGAACCGTAAACGTTTTCTTACTATCTGACCAGACAAACTTGTCACCTTTTTCATCATTGATCAAGTATATTTTATAGTTATCACCTACATCATTCCATGATAATCGCACAGAATTTTCTTCAGAAACCGCTACACCTAGTGCCCTGTCAGGCCACCTTGATCTTCTTTTGTTCTCGTAAGATCGCCTCATGACGTTTATTTTTGTTGCGCCATCGGATGTAAGCCCGAATTTGGTTAAAG
>NZ_BMEX01000031.1 GCF_014637345.1 Kroppenstedtia guangzhouensis | reverse complement strand
CTTTCACCTGCTGTTTCCGTGGTAGATTCTCTACCTTCCAGAAAACCAAGTGTAAATCCTTCCTCCATTACCAAACTAAATTTCCGGATGGGGCACTAGCTATATATTCAACATTGAGTTCCCCGGTTATATAGAAAGTATTCGTGAGTTATTAACAGTTTCGATGGGCTTTTTTGTTATTTTTATTGTTATGAAAAACAAAGAATAAAATCTATTTCAAAAGTACCTCAATGCATATTTTAAAAAATTTCTTTTTCAATTCTAATGAAACGGATACTGGGTCGACGGCATGCACAAGACAATGACCACGTGCAGTGGCGAAGCCAGCTCCAAATCCATTATGATGAGAACAATGACGTCACCTACGAGACCGAACCGAACAACCAGATCGTCGCCACCTACACCTACCGGGCCAACAACGATCCGGTCAGCATGACCCGGGGCGGGAAGACGTACTATTACCAGACCACTACCGCCGGGGATGTAACCGCCCTCACCGACTCCACCGGAGCAGTTGTGGCATCGTAGTACGATGCCTTTGGGAATCTGCTGAAAGAAACAGGGACGGTGGAGAATCCGTATCGGTATGCGGGGTACCGGTATGATGAGGTCACGGGGCTGTACTATCTGCAGAGCCGTTACTACAACCCGGAGACGGGAAGGTTTTTGACGAGGGATTCCTTTGAAGCTTCTGAGATGGACACTCTCAGTCAAAACAGATATATTTATGTTCATAATAATCCAGTCATGCATATAGATCCATTGGGTTTTGCAGTCCCCGCTGTTGTAGGGTGGGTAGTTGGAGCTGCAATAAATGGGTTGGCTTGGACAATTATAAGTATGTTGTGGGATTATGGATGGAATTTTAAAAGATGGTCAAAAAGAGTGTTTGCAGAGAGGTTTGTATGGAATTTTCTTGGTGCAATACCAGTAGGGGGTTGGATTGGCAGAGCAGTAGGCAGGCCCGTTAAAAATTGGTTGGTTAAATACGGGAGGAGTACATTGAGATGGATTGCCAATAAAGTTATTTTTCCTGTTATTAAGGCTTCAGCAAAAAAAATTCGTAGTACTCGTACCCTTGCAAGAAAGGGAGCAACAAGAGGAGGCGCTTACCTACGAAATCTAGTTCGTAAAGCGGCTAGACGTGCTCGAAGGTAACAAAGTAGGTGCACCAAAACTGAAAAACTTAGGAATGAACAGTGGAAACAGTAGCTTTTTGTACTCTTGTGTGGATAAGACCTCTGGTCGAAAACAAAAGAATTGATTTATGAGATACACTCTAAAAGAAGAATATCACCAAAAGAGGAAGTCATAAAATCCTCTTTTGGTGTTTTCCCTCACTTTTTGAGGAGGGTTTTACTTGGAGGATAATAAAATTAAAATAGAAGTTATGGGGAAAACTACTTTTGTCAGGATTAAGTTAAACGAACAGGATATAAACTATTTTTATGAAAAAATAAATGAAATGGATTGGTTCGAAGACTCTTTTACATGGGGTTATAACTCAAATGAAGGAAAGACAGTTTTGGCTTTCAAAATGGAAAAGACAGTATCTAAAAAAAGGAGAGAGAAGACCAAATGGCTTTTGGATGTAATTATCTTTTTGTTATGTATATTGGGGGCTGTTTACTTATTTCAAATTTTATTTACTTTATTTGTAAATTGAAGTATAGTGGTACACGATGTCGACAGTTTTTCGAGGGATTTTAAGTTATGATCGGCTCCCCCTGGATCGAGTATAACGGTTACATAATGAGACTTAGAATCTATTATTGAGATTATATGTATGCTAGTGTGCAAGGAGTTCTCGCCCCATAACTTCAGCAGGCGTCCAGTAATCCAGAGATTGGTGTGGGCGTTGTTCACTGTACAACCGTAGATAATGGCTAATCCGTTGCCGCGTCTCTTAAGGGCTCTGGTAATGGTGGGGATAGGCTTCTTCGTAATTGACGGATCGCCAGAGCCGATTCCGTAAAGAAATTATCTGAGGCTCGTCCTCTTCCATCCATGCTAATCTGTACTCCTCGGTCTTGAAACAGTTCGAGGTAACTGTCACCCTGATCGCTGTTGATCATTGTGGGGAGCGCTTGTTTTAAAGTCTGTTCTGCTGCTTCCAAGACAAAGGGTAGCTCCATCCAGTGCTTGATCCAGCTCCCAACTAACAATATAGCGGGAATACCAGTAAAGTACGGCGACCAGGTACATCAAGCCTTTTGGTATCCGGATGTAGGTAATGTCGATTCCCCACACGTGGTTGGGCCGGATGACTGTAAGATTCCGTATGAGATAGGGATAAATGCGATGTTGCTGGTTGCGCTTGCTCAGGTTGGGGCCGGGATAGATGGCTGCAAGTCCCGTCTCCCGCATATACTTTTGAACCGTATTGCGGTGAATGTTCTCTCCCTCACGATGGAGCATAGCTGTGATCCGTCTCGACCGAAAAACGGATATTCAGTGTACTTGAGGCGAATTTCCTCCGGAGAGGGAGGGACCGGCTTGTAGTAGAGGCTGGATCGGTTGAGGCTTAAGAGGTCTGCTCGAGTAGTAATGGGAAGCTCGGGATTTTCCTATTCGATGAGGGTGCAACGTTCGTCTCCAGACACTGAGTAGCCAGATTTTTTTAAGCCACGACAGTTGAGTCGTCAGCTTTCCGACTTCTGCGAAGAGATCATTGATTTTTTCTTCGTAGTCCTTTTTCATCTTATTAACGCCCTTACGGTCATGGGCAAACAGTTGAGAGAAGTTTTGAATAACCTCTCTTTTCCATTTGCTGAGCTGGACGGGGTGAATGCCATGTTCGGAAGACAGCTTGGAGATGGACTTTTCCCCTTGAGGATTTCCAGGACAATTTGAGCTTTTAGCTCGGGGGAAAACTTCCTGCGAGTCCCCATGACTTAACTTAGCAACTCCTTTTTCGTTGTCCAGTTTTCGTAGTCCATATAAAGAGATTATGAGGGAGTGTAAAACTCATGGAGAACTTACTGAAAACAAGATTTGGATGCCTAATTTACTTTTTGGGAGTCAATATGTTTTTATTATTTTCAACTGTTTTAAGATCATATTATGAAATACCTTTGTTTTTGGATGGTATAATAATTATTTTATTATCCCAACTAATTCCTTATTGGACCGCACAGTATATGACTAATAAAATTTTTGCTAAAAAAAATGTTAAGTTTAAAGCGATACTATGGTTTTTATTATACGTATCTTTCTTTGCTGTTATCTGGCTTTCTGTAAAAATAATTTATCCTGAGAGAATCTGAAAATGTCATATAACTGCACTAACTTTCCAGATTCTCTCTTGGGTAGGATCGCAAAGGTTGCTTTGCACCCAGAGGGCGCAAGTCTCATCTTCGCTTCGTTCCCGGTCACGTTTTGGCAGCACAAGACTCCTTTCCACCGCCCATTTTCTTGTACAGCCCTGATTTCTCATTATACAGTATACAAAAGAGAAAAGAGGATGGTGTTAATATCACCCCCCTTATCCACCAAAAGGTATGAGAGGGATTTGTCTGGATAAACTCCTCACTCTCAACTCCATTGAAGTCAGGATGGTATCCAATGAAAAAAGCGGTTTGTTTGCCCCTCTACCTTTGAAGCAGATAAACTGCCTAGACGACAATCTCCAATAGTATAGAATAAATAGATATAGGGTGGTGCAGTCCATTTGAAATCCGAAAAAATAGAGATAAATAAAGAGGGAGAAACTACATTTGTTCTTATTAAGCTAAACCAGCTGGATGTGAAATATTTCTATCAAAAAATCACTGAAATGGATTGGTATGGAGAGTCATTTACTTGGGGTTATGACTATGAATCCGAAGCTGGGAAGATAGTCTTGGCTTTTGAGAAGGTCAAATTAGGAGTAAAGAAAAGGAACAAAATTGATTGGGTTTCTATCGGAATTATCTTTTTAAGTATAATGGGGATGTTATATATATTTATGATGTTTTTAGGTTGGATTTTCCATTAGATCCTTTAAAAACGTTCATAGAGAGGGTTGAGTTTCACACGGAGTGATTTTGGCAGTTCAGAACAACGAAAAGGTCATGTGAAACCCAATCCCGACCATCTCGGCCAGCACTAATTCACAACGCTTCTAAAGGTCGAAAGTTAGTAGCCGCAAGCTATAATTGGCCACACCAAAGATGAGAATGATCGCGTTGCCAGCCGCAAAAATGAAGACGGCACCGTCAGCCTTTTCAGCTACAACGGCGCCGGCGATCTCACACAGCAGGTGGTTTTGGACAAGGGCGGGGAACAGCGGGAATCTTACACATACACCTACGACAACAAAGGCAACATCACCCAGGTGAAAGATTCCAAGGGAACCACCACCTACGTCTATGACGAGCTGGAACAGCTGGTCAAGGAAACCCGGCCCGACGGCACCGTCACGGAATACACCTACGATGCCACGGGAAACCGGCTGAAGCAAAAGGTGACCCAAGGAGACAAGTCTACCACCACGAACTATACTTACGATGATGCCGACCAACTGACCCAGGTGGACGGTCAGGCCCACACCTTTGACAAAAACGGCAACCTGACCCACGACGGCAAACGAGCCTTCGTCTACGATGCTGAAAACCGCCTGACCGCCGTCAAGGAAGGGGACAAAACCCTCGCCTCCTTCACCTACCGGGCCGACGGCATGCGCAAGACCATGACCACCGGTTCCCAGACGATCACGTTCCATTATGATGGGAACAACAACGTCATCTATGAGACGGATCAGAACAACCAGATCGTGGCCCACTACACCTACGGGGCCAACAACGAACTGGTCAGCATGACCCGGGGCGGGAAGACGTACTATTACCAGACCAACTACCGGGGGGATGTAACGGCCCTCACCGACCCGCTGGAGCGGTCGTGGCATCGTATGAGTACGATGCCTTCGGGAATCTGCTGAAAGAAACAGGGACGGTGGAGAATCCGTATCGGTATGCGGGGTACCGGTATGATGAAGTGACGGGGCTGTATTATCTGCAAAATCGATACTATAATTCCAATATAGGGAGATTAATATCGCGAGATCCCGTAGATGGGGATTCTAATATCCCTATTTCCTACAATATGTATACCTACTCTAATAATAATCCTATCATGATGTATGACCCTGATGGTATGCGGGGTAAATGGAGATATAGAAAAACAGTAAAAAAATATAAGACATGGCACATTAAACAATCTACTATTGATGCTGCTGCTACTGCGGTAGGTTTTGTAGATAAGGGGTACAGTTGGGCCAAGAAGCAATCTGCTAAAAGAATAGTTCTTTCTATTTTAGGAAGAATTAATAGGTATCTTTGGATCGGTATCGGTGGACTATGGGCCTATACAGCTGCAACAGGAAGAAAAGGAGTCACGATAGGTTATGTGGTGATAAGAAGGTCCTGGCATATCAAGAGGAACAAGAGTGGTGTGTGGAGAAAAAACCTTGAAATTGAATATGTATATCCAATTCTAAAAGCTGGCAAGAGGAAATACAGGAACACTTCGACAAAAAAGTATTATTAAATTCAACAAGTGGATAATAAGAAATTTAGGATGGAGAAAGTACTGCTTTGAAAAGCGGTACTTTCTTTTCCGGCCTCAGATATTCTAATTATCCGATGAAATTCTAAGAAGAACTGTACCTGAAGGGTCTGGGATTTAAAAGTTCTTTAACAGCGAGGAACAACAATAGGGGATGATAAATAATGAGTAAATTTTGGAGTTATATTGTAGTTGTGAGCTTAGCTTATTCTGCAATTTATGTTGTAGTAACAAACTTGATGAAACTGAAAATCTCCTTAATGTACGAGCATCTGTTTGTTGTTACCATGTTAATTGTAGTTATAGACGGAGTGGTCAAAGCGATAATCAATAAGTAGTTCTCCTTTAAAGGTCGAAAGTTAGTAGCCGCAAGCTATAATTGGCCACACCAAAGATGAGAATGATCGCGTTGCCAGCCGCAAAAATGAAGACGGCACCGTCAGCCTTTTCAGCTACAACGGCGCCGGCGATCTCACACAGCAGGTGGTTTTGGACAAGGGCGGGGAACAGCGGGAATCTTACACATACACCTACGACAACAAAGGCAACATCACCCAGGTGAAAGATTCCAAGGGAACCACCTCCTATGTCTATGACGAGCTGGAACAGCTGGTCAAGGAAACCCGGCCCGACGGCATGCGCAAGACCATGACCACCGGTTCCCAGACGATCACGTTCCATTATGATGGGAACAACAACGTCATCTATGAGACGGATCAGAACAACCAGATCGTGGCCCACTACACCTACGGGGCCAACCACGAACTGGTCAGCATGACCCGGGGCGGGAAGACGTACTATTACCAGACCAACTACCGGGGGGATGTAACGGCCCTCACCGACTCCACCGGAGCGGTCGTGGCGACCTATGAGTACGATGCCTTCGGGAATCTGCTGAAAGAAACAGGGACGGTGGAGAATCCGTATCGATATGCGGGGTACCGGTATGATGAGGTCACGGGGCTGTACTATCTGCAGAGCCGGTACTACAACCCGGAGACGGGAAGGTTTTTGACGAGGGATGTCTTCGAAGGCGTTGACACAGAACCACTAAGCCAAAACAAATATACTTATGGACATAACAACCCGGTAATGAATACCGATCATTCCGGCTATGCAGTGCCTATGGCTGTTGTTGCTGCTTTAAAGTACTTAGCTTCTGTAGCGGGATGGGCACTTGTTATAACAATAGCTGGATTGATAAAGGATACTCGCAGTATAAATCCCAGGAAGTGGGGAGCAAGGCGTTTCGCCAAAGATTTTGCCTGGAATTTTGTTTGGGGACTAGTGCCATTCGGTGGTTTAAAAAAAATTAGACCTTTATGGCAATGGACCTATGCTGTTGCGTATTCTTATGGCCTGCGATTCCACCGGTGGTTGATTGGAAAACTTGCAACAGGCATTGTGATTGCTCGTTTGAAAAGATATAGTGCTGTACAAGCATTTAAACGAGTTGTTAGAAATAAATTACTACGGTGGCGACGTCGGTAAAAAATTGACTGTAATTTAAATACAGGTACTCACTTTAATTAGGCGTATCAGATAATTGATTAGCCATTTTTGAGTGAGGAGAAGGGTCGGAATTGGTGGGACGGAGATCCTTTACGTTTTTTGCGAGAGATCTCTTTCGTCCCACCATTCTCGTTCCCATCAACAATGTTTACTACAAATAGGGAAGTGAAAGGTTTGTTTCATTTCCAACGCCCATTTTTGGGATTACAGTATTGGATTTCAATATTTTCCCGATTGAAGGGAAGAAGGGTGTATAATGGGAGAATCAAAAAAAATGATCAAAGAAATAATATCTATTCTTGGTTGGTATTTATTCTTGGTAATATTATTTAATTTTGTCTATCGGGATAGGGGGCTTTTTAATTATTTTAGTCCTTTGATATTAGTCCTTGCTGTTAGATATTATAAGAATAAGTTGGTAGTTTTTTTAACAAAAATGGCTGTTTTGTTTGTCGTAATCTATTTTCTGTTTACACTATATTACTATTAGTAAAAAGGGGATTGGCGAATAGTGGATTCAAAAGATGCCATGGTTGTAAATCAGGAAAGTCAGTATATCTATATTGATTTAACAGATAAGCAGATTGAAGAACTGATGATACAATTAACAGAAATGAAATTAAATGGGGAACATTTTTCTTGGAGCAATCAATTTAATGAGGAAAGCAGGATTGTTATTTATTTCCGAAAGGTAAGTCTTGGGGAAAATGGAGAGTTTCAACTGGATCAAGAGGGTTCTGAAAAAATTCATAGCTTCTCATTCTTTTTTGTTTTTGTTGTAATTTTGTCAACAATAGGAGTGATAGCGGTGATCTACATGCTCTTTCATATATTATTAGCAAGTTAGTCCTCGATTTACTGAAACTTTTACACAACTCTTGTCATAAGTGTTAGCGCATAAGATGTAGGCAAAGAAGTGCGGAGAAGCCGAGACGTATCTATTCTAAACGGGTATCTACCCAGTTAGTTTCCCTGAAAAACGTGGGCATCAGAAAAGGAATTCAACAACCCTGGGTGTGGAAAAGGTAATTAACCAAACCAACCCACCACAACCAAGGGGTGTTGAATTCCTTATTTGTGTTATTCACCACCGATCCCTCAAATTCTTTGAGTACGATGCCAACGGCAACGTGACCAAGGGGACCGATGAGGCCAAAAACGAGTCCACCAGCTTCACTTTCGATGATGACAACAAGCTGAAGACGGTGACTGAACCGGGAAGCAACAAAACGGAATACACTCACGACAAAAACGGCAACGTTACCCAACAAAAATTGACTGCAGGAACCACGACCGTAACCCAGGGTATGGGTTATAATGAAGTGGATCAGCTCACCAAAGTGACCGAAAACGGCAAAAACCGTGCGATCTACACATACGATGAGAATGATCGCGTCGCCAGCCGCAAAAATGAAGACGGCACCGTCAGCCTCTTCAGCTACAACGGTGCCGGCGATCTCACACAGCAGGTGGTTTTGGACAAGGGCGGGGAACAGCGGGAATCTTACACGTACACCTACGACAACAAAGGCAACATCACCCAAGTGAAAGATTCCAAGGGAACCACGACCTATGTTTACGATCAGCTGGAACAGCTGGTCAAGGAAACCCAGCCTGACGGCACCGTCACAGAATACACCTACGATGCCACGGGAAACCGGCTGACGAAGAAAGTGACCCAAAACGGCATCGCGACCACCACGAACTACAGCTACGACGATGCCGACCAACTGACTCAGGTGGACGGTCGGGCCCACACCTTTGACAAAAACGGCAACCTGACCCACGACGGCAAACGGACCTTCGTCTACGATGCCGAAAACCGCCTGACCGCTGTGAAAGAAGGGAGCAACTCCCTCGCCTCCTTCACCTACCGGGCCGACGGCATGCGTAAAACGATAACCACCGGCTCCCAGACGCTCACGTTCCATTATGATGAGAACAAGAACGTCATCTATGAGACGGATCAGAACCACCAGATCGTGGCCCACTACACCTACGGGGCTAGCAATGAACTGGTCAGCATGACCCGCGGTGGGAAGACGTACTACTACCAGACCAACTACCGGGGGGATGTCACCGCCCTCACCGACTCCTCTGGAGCCGTCGTAGCAACCTATGAGTACGATGCTTTCGGGAATCTGTTGAAGGAAACGGGAACGGTGGAGAATCCGTATCGCTATGCGGGGTACCGGTATGATGAAGTGACGGGTCTGTATTATCTGCAGAGCCGGTATTACAATCCGGAGACGGGAAGGTTCTTGACGAGGGATTCCTTTGAGGGAACTGAAAAAGTACCTTTAACTCAGAACCTATATGCGTATGTTCAAAATAATCCTGTAGTGTATATTGATCCCAATGGAAATGTAAGAGTAAAGAGTTGGAAAAAAGGAAGAATAGTAATATTAAGTCCATCGGAAACCAGCAAACTTTTACTCGCTATTAAGTGGTTTAGAAAATATGGAACGGTTGCGGTAGGTATTTTGGTTGCGGTATTAACAAGAAATATTGCTATATCTGCTGGAGTAACAAGAGTACTCAAAATAATGACCTGGGTTTTTGATGGGATAATATCTTACGCTAATCGTAAGGGAAAAGGAATTAAGATATACCTTCGTCGGACTTGGAAGGTGTATTACCCAGTTTCTGTCCGTTCCAGATAGATACAATTGGCTGGGTTTATGCCCAGCCCTTTTCAAAAGGTGGTTTTTTAACAATGGAAAAAAGATTTTTTTGGAAAGTGAAAAATGATGAGAGAGTTGTATTATTGCAAGTTGTATTTTCAGCAATGATAGAAATGTATGGATTTGTTATCGCTAAAATAAATGGTAAATACAAATATATAAAAACGACCTGTATACTAGAAAGTCCTACGGGGATGAAAGTCGGAACATTTACATTTGATATCGATAAAAGAAAGGGAACTCTAGTTTCCTATGTAAAACAAGGAAGTAATGTTCCGCATGATTTTTGTTTGTATATTGATGGAAGTAAAATAGAAACTATCCCCAAGCCAGTTGATTAACTTTCATTTGGATAAAGATGAGGGGAAACATCTTATCATACTCGGTTTTTCTTTTCTGTAGCAGGGTGAATCGAGTTGGGTAATTCAGTTCCGCTATCACGACGGCTATGTCCCAAAAATCGTGGAAATTGAAAGTGGCGGTCTCCTAAACCGTTTGGTATAACGGTGGTGGACAAACCAAGAAGGAGAAACCGCCACTATGAAAAG
>NZ_BMEX01000030.1 GCF_014637345.1 Kroppenstedtia guangzhouensis | reverse complement strand
CAGGTCCCGGTCTTTGAGTTCACTCCCCAATTGATTTTCCAATTTCCACCCGATATAATGGGGGTGGAGGAGGTGCAACTCCTCCACCTTCGGGGCAATCGGTCGACCGCCGCGGCGGCCGATCCGCCCAGGTTTCTCTGTGAACCCGGAAACAGTATTGGGTACTAGCTGCCGGGCCACAGGATTCGGGTAGCCGTCCTCAGGAGTTCGATCAACTCGCTGAGGACGGCTGTTTTAGGCAGGTCAACGAACAACAGGACGAGCAAAGCGTGCAAAAGCCGCTTCCATCGTTCCCTTCGCTGCCGCTTCCTCCTTGGGGGAAGCGGTTTGCCTTGCCGCTGCCTTCTCGGAGGCAGTGGCCCAACCGAACCTGGGATGGCTTCACCCCCTCTCTTCCCTGGGGGATCCGCCGACCCGGCAACCACACCTATCCGATTGTCCCTGGCGGGATGACTCCCACCAGGAAGAGTATACCATACACTTCTGTCAAGATTCTATCTATTTCACCTTTATTCGAATCGTTCCTTATTCCTTATCCGCCAACCAGGGAATCGGATCGACCCGCTTTCCATCCTGACGGACTTCAAAGTGAAGGTGGGTTCCTGAGGAATTTCCGTTGTTCCCCATCGTGCCGATCCGCTGGCCCCGCCTTACCATTTGCCCGGTTTCCACTTGAATATCTTTCCAGTACATGTGAGCATAGGCCGTTTCGATTCCCCCTCCATGGTCGATCACCACCAAAGTGCCATAACTTTGCCCATCCCGGTCCTCCTTCCGAACCACCCTTCCGCTTTCTGCAGCATAGATGGCTCGGTTCCCTCTGCCGGAGAAGTCGATTCCCCCGTGATTTTTATAACAGGTAAATCCACAGCTGACTTTCGTTTCCGCCGGACGAGCCAGCATTCCATATCCCAAGGTTGCCACGATCTGTCCGTTTTTGACCATTGGTTGGTACTGTTTGTAATACTTCAACACTTTAGGTACGTAAGCTTGAGTTTCCTTGTATGGAGGGATGCCATTGTATTTGCTCACTGCCCCCGGCCCCGCATTGTAGGCGGCCAGGGCTTTCTCCAAGTCACCATCATATTTCTGAATGTGGGCGGCCAAGATCTCCGTCCCCCGGAAAATGTTCTCCCGTGGATCCCAGAGATTCGCCCCCTGGGCATTGAAGGGCATCACCTGCATCACCCCGCGAGCGCCCGCCTGGGAGCCCGCTTTTGGATTAAAATTAGACTCCGCTTTGGCCACGGCGGCGATCAATGCCGGATCCACCCCATACCGGGCTGCCGCTTCGTTGATGATGTCCGCATACTTGACCCCGGCTATCTGGCCAACCGTCCCCTGGGACCCGGGAGGTTCCGTGGTAAAGATGGAGAGCAATCCCACCCCCAGCACTGCCAAGATCGGAATCAGAAATAACAGCGCCACCGCCAGGAGAATCAAAATGACTTTCCAACCGCCGGCGGCGACTGCCGCTTGAGTTGTCCGCTTCACCCCCTGTTTAGCCGCCCACTTCACTCCCCACTTGACAGCAGACTTGGCGGCGGTTTTGGCGGCAGACTTCGCAAAATCACTCGCCGTGGAGGTCTGGGTACTCAACCGGCGTCACCTCCTGTACCCGCCATTTCCCGGCTTCCCGAATCAGAGCGACTTCGTGAACCACTTCATACTTTCCCTTTCCCCGGCCCAGGGTGGCCCACACGTTCCAGACCACCTGACCTGCCTCTTCCCGGTGGTAATCTTCCACCCGGTTGGCTTTCATGGATTCCACCGATTGAGGCCCCGCCGGTGTCAGTTCCTCCAACAGGGAGGCTGTTACCCAAGGGCTGACCTTCTCCAGAAACACCTTCTCTTTTTCGGGCCCATATTGGAGATACACTTTCACAAAATTGATAGCCACTTCCCGGGCCTCTTTTCGATCCGCTTCGGAGATTGCCAGCACCTCCTCTTCATCAGAATCCGCTTGGGGGACAGAAGCTTCGGGAGGTGTTTGTGGAATGGGCTCCGGATTGGATCCGACCCACCCCAGGTGGATCAGAAGATGCCGGGTACCAAAACCGACAATGGAGAAAACCAAGAGGAGGAACACGAACAGCCGGCGGCGTCCACTGGGAAGATTGGGATTAAACAGTGTTTTCCACATACACCGGTCCTCCTCTTAGCTCGTTTGTTGATTCGCTGCTTGTTGGGGCGGTTGAGAGGAAGTACCACTTCTTCGCCGGGTTCTCCCTTGGCGGTTCCCCCTCGATGAACCCTCCCGACCGGATCCCGGATGATTTCCACCACTTCCGCGGCGGCTCAAGCGCCGTGTCATGTAGTAACCCCTTCGGAGTTGGTTGGTGACCATCCCCACGCCGCCCCTCTCTCCTGGAATGTTGTCCACGCTTCGAACCGGCGCCCGGAGGATGTCCAAGATGTCTTTTCGCTTCCAGATCACACCGATCACGAGGATCAATTGTACCGTGATCGTCCAGATGTATCCGTAATCCGAGGAAGGTACCGTGCTGTACAGGACTTGAGAAATGGTCAGGAGGATAGACAGAAACACTGACAGGACCAATTTCATCAGGATCGCCCCCACCCAGCGCTTAAACCAGTTGATCGCCACATAGGTCCAGCTGGGGATGATCGCCATCAACAGCGCAAAAGGGGCAAACAGGGTCAAGATGATGAACAGCAGCTGGAAGAATAGAATAGCAGCCGCAATGATCAGGAAACAGATTCCCAAAATGAGGTGGGTGATCCAGAGCAGACTGACCACAGTGAACCGCTCAAAAGTTCCAGCCGTCGTCATCATGTGCGTGTTCTCTTCATTAACTTCTTTCCTAACAGCCTTCATTCGTTCTTTACTTGCAACCTTATGTCTCAGAATCTCATCCGCCCGCTCCTGGGTGATCTCCTGTGGCGGTTTGCCATATTGGAGCAGAATATAAGGTTCGTAGATCAGCATCTCATACAGACGATCCGCCATTTTGAAACTGATCGCTTCTTTGGGGGTTTCCCGGGGTTCGGCGGGAGTGATCCCCTTTTGGAGCTGTCTTTCTTCTTCCAGGATTCGGGCTTCACTCTTCGGAGTCAGATCCACCCCGACTCCGAGCACTTCCTGACTCAAACCGGAGGAGATCTCATTCAGATACTTCATCACTCCGGAGGCGTTTCCGAAAAGGGCCAGCGCCAGGATCAGAACCAGCAGTGTGGAGCCCAGACCGGAGGCCGCCCGGGTGGAAGCCCGCTTGACTATCAACATATAGGCGGCCCAGGCACCGGCCAAGACAATCATAAAGGTGATCATCTCCCCCCAGATGCCATTGGAACCAATCCCATCGCCATCAAAACCGGCAATCTTCTGTACCACAGAGCCGACCGCGTCTGCAAAAACATCGACAATATCCGTTGAAAATCCGTTTTCCACCACGGAGATCACTTGGAAGTCAAACACCACTAGGGCCTGCCACATACTGTTGATAATTTGGTGAATAAAAAAGTGTCCGGTATTGGAAGCACTGTCTACGATTTCCCAGAAATATGTGTCATCCAGAACCAATTCCAGAGAATACTGGCTGGGGTAATAATCGTTGTAACGGATGGAGTAGCCCAAATCTTCCTCTACATGTTTCAGACGCTCTTCCGGGAACTTCACCGCATAATCGTAAGCCGTGAGATGTCCCTCTCCCAACTTCTTTTTTTGAGTCCCCGGAGAAGCAAAATCGTCTGGTTCTCCCGCTTCCTGTTTCTTTTTCTCTTCTTCCTTCTTCTTTTTCTCCGCTTCTTGGACTTTCTTGTAGGCCTCCAGATCGTCCGGCAGATCCCCTTCCCCAACCTCGCGCTTCGCCTTTTCTTCTTCCCGTTTTTTCAGATACTCCTCATACTTCTTTTTTTGCTCCGGCCCCCAGGTATCATTGTCATCAGCAAAAGCAACGGCGGCGGCAATGACCAAGGGGAGTGTCAGGATCGCCAAAACAATCCCTATTTTTTTCTTCACGGCCGGTCATGCACCCCCTTGATGACCTGCGGGACCAAATCCTGGGTTTCATACACCCATTGTTGCAAACTCATGTCGTGAAATGTTTTCCATCCTCCTTTCGCTCTGAAGACCGGAAAGTACTCCTTGCGGGAGACTGAATTGAAATTAGAGCTGGGATAATCCAATTGATAGTAATACAAATTTTCATTTGCTTTGTATTCGATCAACCGATATCCCGGATACATCTCCGTAAATTTCTCTTCGCAACCACTCTGCTTATCTGAATAGTACTCCTTGGCATCCTCATAAGCCTCTTTGGTCAGAAAAATTTTTAATGTCTTCCAATCCAAGCAGTAAAAAGCATCCTTCACTATGACCGGCACGTCCCGGGCACTGACGCCGTTGATTGTCTCCGGTTCGTCAATGTCGGGGGAGTGGGTGGGAGAGACTCTCCCTTCCCCAATGGACGCCTTTTCCCCCTCCTCATAAGCCACCACCACCAACAATGCAATCGCAACAAATCCACCCACCGCCAACCACCAGCCAATTCCGGACTCTTTTTTCATCAGATAACCGCCTCCTTGTGCTTCCTTTGGGTTTGCTCCATTTCCCCCAGATCCTCCTCCGATCCCGGTCGGGTGTCAAAAGCCCGCAGCAGGCGTTCCTGAACCGGGTTGACCCGCAATTCATTCACCCGATTTTCCAGATCCGACATCAGGCAAGTTCCCGCCGGCAGATTTTTGATCATGTCGATGTTATCGTCATTGGCCTCAATCCCAAGCAATTCACAGGCGGCGACCGCCTCTTGGGGTGTATCCGGCCCAAATACAAACTGATATCCCACATTCATCTTGATTTCGTCACCGATCAGGTCCTTGGAGGCCGACTGAGAGACGATGTAGATGGCCGAGTTTTTACTCCGTCCCGTTCGGATCAACTCTTCCAAAATATCCCGCCCTTCCTTCACTTTGGAGAGTCTCCAGGCTTCATCGAAAAGGACAAATTTGAATTGATCTGATGTCTGGTTGGAAAACCGACGACTGAAATCGGAAATCGCCATCATCACCGCCAGCCCAATCCGGCCGAAATCGGTTTCCCCGTCCTGGGGGAGGACCAACCCCTCCACCTGAAGGACCGTTAACTGCTGAGTGAGCTCAATCGGTTTTTGAGTTCCGTCACCGAACAGCAATTGGGTCTGGCCGGAAAATGCCTGGTAACTGAGAACCTCGTGAATTTCCTCCAACCGGTCCCTTCGCCGTTCAGGTGCCTCCTCCATCCGTTCTTTCAAGTATTTCAAAACCTGGAGCATAGAAGGATGACGAGGGTTCTCCCGATCCCGGGCTTCAGAGATGACCTGATCGACAGCCCGCCCCAGCACCGTCGCTTCATAGGTCCCATCCGGGGTACGGGCCAAAAACTGAAGAATCCGTTTGGCTGTCTCTCCTGCTTCCACCAACTCCTCTTTGGAGGCACCGGCCAGCGGGTCCAGCTTTCCCCGGTCTTCCTCTACCGATCGAAGCGTCACGATACGGGAGATCTCCTGTAATTCCGGCAGGAGCCGAAGCACCTTCCTCCATTCATCCTTTGGATCAAAGACCACCCCTTTGGCCCGCATCAACAGTGCAGTATAGGCAAGAAGTTTGGCCAGAAGACTTTTTCCTTTCCCAACCTTCCCAACAATCACGGCGGAACCTGTCGTGGTCAACTCAGGATGGCGGGGCCCCCGATCATGGAGGAAAAAGACCGGTTGGTGTCCGGAATCTCCAATATAAAAACCCTCGCCGTCTCCCAGTTGTCGGCTGAATCCGATCATACTGGCGGCCACGGTGGCCGGTTCCATAAAGTGAATATAGTCGGTGATCAACCGTTCGCCCCCGGGGATCATTTCGTTGAAGGACCGCCATTGATCCCCATAGGGAACCTCCACTTGGAACAGTTCATCTGTGTAAAGATCCTGAACCGCCTGAACCCGCAACTGCAGTTCTCTTTCGCTCGCAGCCGAAACACAAAGGATGATGGAGGTTTTGAGGATTGGGAATTTGTCTTGACTCAAGTCCCTTTCTAATTGGTTGGCCTCACTTTCGCTTTCCGTAAGCTGCTGGGATGCCCGAACTCCACTGTCTTCCGCGTGCTCATCTTCAGCCGCAATCTCCTTCTTTTTGTTTCGAACCTTGTCCAAAGCTTCCCGATAGTCCAGATACTCGGTTCGGACCGAAGCTTCCACCCCATAGGGGAGACGGTTCAGCCAGAGAAGCCATTCATCCCCCGGGAACTCCAGGTGATCCGGAAAATAGGAAATGGTCAGGAAGGCCATATAACCCTTGCGCGCTTTCCCGTCCACCACCTGTTCCACCGTCAGACGCCGACCGGCAGTGGCATCAAACAAGCCTTCCGTCAGAGTCAGAATCTCCCGTTCCCGGGGGCGGCGGGCCTTTTTCCCTTTTGATTGAATCCGATCCGCTTTGGGTTCCCATCCCTTTCGGATGGGGACCTCTCCGATCCCCCGGTAAAATCCGCGGCGAATCAGCCATTGAATCTCTTCTGCAGTCACACGCTCCCCGGCCAAATCCTCTTCGATTCGATCAAATACCAGCTGCTCTTGCATCGAGTACGCTTCCATCTCTTCTTCAAAAATCTCCGGGGCATCCACCCCGGATCGATCGGCGAGATATCGTTTGAAATCCTTGGCTGCATATTTGAGTTGAGCGAAAAAGGAGCCGCTCACATCGGTCTCCTGAAGTCGTACAAACATATAAAACCGGTATTGACTGACCTCCCGCCCCCGCAGAAACTCCATGCACTCCTCAATATAACGGGTCCCTTCCTCCGCCAATTCTTTGGGAGGTTTTCGGAGATTCCAAACGTTAAAGGGCTCCGCAATACTTTGAAAACGCGGAACAATCAAAGCATGAGTATCTGCTTTTGTATTCCAGTAGAAACGTTGCAGTCGGTCATGGAGAGTCAGTTGATCGTGTTCCGACCGATACTCATAATGTTGATCCGGCAAGGCGTACCCTGCGTATACTTGACCGTTGATCCCAAAAATCAGGTTCCCTTCAAAATACTTTACTGGAAAAGCTATTCGGGTTGCCATATATCAGCCATCCCTCACGTTTTTCACTTTGTTTCCGTGGTGCGATAGGCCACGACCCCTTCGTATTGCCACCTTCCCCCCTTCGGCTCCTCTATTTCCTGATATCTTCGAAACTGGCGGGGAGACAGCTGGTATTCCGCCCAGCGCCAAAGAAAACGATGCGGGGCCTTTCCATCCATCAACCGGCTTTTTTTGGTGAGGAGCCAAGCGGAAAGTGCCGGAATTCCAATGAATTTCACCAGGTAGGTATTTAACAGCGGCACAGAATCCATTGTCCAATGGATCGGGGGAATCGAATTCAGTACCAGCATCAGCGCAAGCGTGCTGACGAAAAATCCTGCCTGTCGATAGGTCACCGGGAAGGGAAGTCGAATCCCCTCCACGGAATAGACCGTCTTCTCTATCCGGAAAACCTGGTTATAGGTTCGTAACACCTTCATCAGGACAACCAGCCTTCAAAAATCCACTTGAAACCTTTCTCCCCCAGTCCCGTAATGGTTTCCGGACTGAAAACAAAAACAGCTACAATCATGGCAAACACCGAAAAACCCAGAAATGCAGTAAAAGCCCGTTTCATAAACAGGTAGACGGCAACCACCGCGATCCCCAACAAAAAGAGGGAACCGATTTCCTTGCTCCCCCCTTCGAGAAGTTTCTCTCCTGGTCCGGCAGCAAGGTAAATGGCAAAGTGATTCATGTCGATCCTCCCTTTCTCAATGACGTTCGTTCTGTTCGATCTGCATCACATACCAGCGCGTACCTTCCTGCGCCAGATAGAGGGTATAGGGGTAAGTCACCTCAGCGCCGGACGCCAGATCCTGAAAGAGAACCGTACATTCCGCCCGGTAGCTCTCCCCTTCCTGATAAACACTCAGATCTTTCATCTCCAGAAAGGCGAGAATTCCGGTCAACCCCTCCGTTTCCCCCTCTCCCTTCATGAGGTAACGGATCTCCTCCGGCTTGCCGGTGGTATAGGTTTTCCAGAAGGAGTTCAAAAACGTCTCCACATCCTCCTGAACCACACTGTCCACGGCGTCCCCTTTTTTCTCATCGGCTTCCGTTTCTGACGGTGAAGCCGTTTTTGGCTCTGTTACAAAGTAGGGGGGCGCGATCACCAGGAAGGATTCCCCGGCCTTCTCCATCGGGATCTTCATCCATCGATCTACCCGCTTCTGCTTTTTCCCTTGGCTCATCTGAAGCTGGGCATAGATCAGCGCCTCCCACTTCCCTTTGCCCAAAGGCTTGAGATCCCAGACCTCCACCTCCCGGGCCCAGGAATCCCATTCCACCTTACTCATGTCCAATCCGGCTTGAGGATCCAACTCCGGATGAAGATAGGGCTCCAACCGCTCTTTGCGGGAATCCTCCTTCTCCTTCGTCCAAAGAAGATACTCCCGGGCAAAGTTGGTGGCAAAGGTTTGGGCACTCAGCTGATTTGATGGGATTTCGGCCTTTTTTTCGGATGTCGCCTCTGCTTCGGCCGTCCGTGGGGACGATGGAATCACCCCCAGTTGAATGGACCATGCCAGTGTGGTAGAAAAGGCCGTGTAACCGATCAGACCGTAGAAGCCAATTCGTTTCCACTTCCCAAACTGTCGTGTATTCAGTTCCGTCCCTCCTCTCCATTTCGGCTGGCTACTGGCTTTCGCCTCATCAGGCCCGGGGCACCACCCCCGGACGACGGCGGCCGGATCCCGGACCACCGTTTCGCCTTTTTTGGGAGATAGGCATCTTATTTTTTGACTTCCACCAGTTCAGCTTCCATCACGTATCTCTTCGGAGCGTAGCCACTGTACAACGCGGACAGCGGCCAACAGGTATAGACTCTCAAGACTGGTTCTCCCACCGAAGAAATGACTGTTTTGTCCTTCTCGTCAGCCACCCAGGTCTTCTGAACCTCATAGATAAAGGTTCCTTCCCGGGTCTGAATGGTCATCTCATCCCCTCTCTGAATCTCCTTGGCCCGGCGGAAGGCAGTTTCCCTGTGTCCGGCAAGGACGCAATTATCCCCTTCTCCGGGGAGGACTGAGGTCTGGTGATGGCCCACCCCTTTGGAAAGCTCCCGATCCCCGGTTCCCTCCCAAATCGGGATTTCCGCATCAATTCGGGGAATGATTAAGGTTCCGACTTTTTTTCCGGTGCTGGGGCGCTCTTCCCAGACAGTGCTGGTTCCTTCATCCGCCAGATCCGGTTCAGGCTCCGGCTGTGATTCCGACTTTGCCATTTGGGCTGCCAAGGATTCCTCCGGTTTCGGCTTTTCATACGCCTGGGCCTGCTGCACCTCCGACCACATCTGGATCCCGAAGTAGCCGCTGAATCCCAATCCACCTAGGCCGATTAACCCAATGAGGATGAGCAATCCCTTCTTCCAGGCCGGCTCAGGGTCATTCAGGTAATAATACCGCTCCACATCCTACCCGCCTTTAATTGGTGAACACACCAACAACCTGCTTCCGAAACCGAACGGCCAAGGTAGCCACCATCCCGAAGATTCCGAAAGACAGCATCAGAAGCGGCAAAGTTTCTGAACCGGTTTTGACCATTTCATCCGATTCAGTTTTCGGAGCTTCTTTTTCATCCCCTTTGCCTGGAGAAGAATGATCAGAAGAAGTTACCGAGGAATCTTGGTCATCGTTCTCTCCTTTACCGCCCTGGGCCAGGACAACATCGTCCTGGAAATCCTCCGATGTGGAAGGTGGAGATTCCGGATGATGTGAAGATTCTTCCTTCTTCTGATTGGATCCTGACGATGTGTACTCTTCCTGTTTCCCCGCTGGTGCATCATCGGCATGAGATCGATCAGGAACATCGGTAGATTGATCCGTTTTCGGTTCCTGACTCTCTGGCTCCACAGGTTGATCGATCTTCCGTTGATCGGGTTGATTTTTTTGCTCCGGCACTGAATCTGTGGGAGCCTGTCCAGACACGGGCTCTTCAGGTTTGGACTCGCTCCCCGGCACTTCCTGGCTGGCCTGCGGCGGTACTTCCCGGGTCGGCGCTTCATCCAGCGGAGCTTCTTCTGAACCGGGAAAAGCCATCACAGTAGACCCAAACAATGTCATAGAACCAAATATCGACAAGCAAACAATTGTCCAGATATTTTGTTTGTTCATAGCTTCCTCCCAACGGTGATTCATATCTTTCTGCTCAAATCCTCCGGTTGGATGATTCCGCGAACCGATTCATTCCCTCCTTTTCCTGATCTATCACCCCCTGGAGTTTGAGAAGGGCGGAGATCATGGTTGACTACCCATGATTTACCTCCATACTCGATTATAGATCATGGATCTCTTAGTTCAATAGTTTTTTATGGCTATTACTTTTTATTTATCGGTTGTAAACCCCGACCGAGCATCCTCCTTTTCCTTCGAAGATGCATCCCAACCCCATCCCTTCACACCCTTGCCACCTTATATCCAGAGCGTAATTCATTCAGGCGTTGAACCGTATTTATTGGAATTCTTTTGGCCAACAGGATGGAATGTTTACTTCTCTGGAGTCCTGATCGGTTTTTCAAGGAAACTGAGACCGTGACCCACCACGCATCAAAAAAAGACCAGGTCCCGGTCTTTGAGTTCACTCCCCGATTGATTTTCCAATTTCCACCCGATATAATGGGGGGTGGAGGAGGCCCAACTCCTCCACCTTCGGGGCAATCGGTCGACCACCGCGGCGGCCGATCCGCCCAGGTTTCTCTGTGAACCCGGAAACAGTATTGGGTGCTAACTGCCGGGCCACAGGCTTCGGACGGCCGTCCTCAGGAGTTCCATCAACTCGCTGAGGACGGCTGTTTTAGGCAGGTCAACGAACAACAGGACGAGCAAAGCGTGCAAAAGCCGCTTCCATCGTTCCCTTCGCTGCCGCTTCCTCCTCGGGGGAAGCGGTTTGCCTTGCCGCTGCCTTCTCGGAGGCAGTGGCCCAACCGAACCTGGGATGGCTTCACCCCCTCTCTTCCCTGGGGGATCCGCCGACCCGGCAACCACACCTATCCGATTGTCCCTGGCGGGATGACTCCCACCAGGAAGAGTATACCATACATTTCTTTCAGGATTCTATGAATCTTGAATAATGGATCCTTCTGAAGACGCCCTTTTATCCATTGGGACTCATGACCCTTCCACAAAAAAAGACCAGGTCCCGGTCTTTGAGTTCACTCCCCAATTGATTTTCCAATTTCCACCCGATATAATGGGGGTGGAGGAGTTGCACCTCCTCCACCTTCGGGGCAATCGGTCGGCCGCCGCGGCGGCCGACCCGCCCAGGTTTCTCTGTGAACCCGGAAACAGTATTTGGCGTTATCTGCCGGGCCACAGGTCGGAGACGGCCGTCCTCAGGAGTTCCATCAACTCGCTGAGGACGGCTGTTTTAGGCAGGTCAACGAACAACAGGACGAGCAAAGCGTGCAAAAGCCGCTTCCATCGTTC
>NZ_BMEX01000029.1 GCF_014637345.1 Kroppenstedtia guangzhouensis | reverse complement strand
ATGAAGGCGATTCAGGAGTACATACGGTGGCGCAACAAGAACAAGCGGGACGCTGTGATCCTAAATGAGCAAAACAAGATCAAAGTTGCCTGAAGGGGCACTAGTATAGCACTTAAAGCAGCCATCATTGCACTTCCATAATTTCCGTATGTTAGAAGAAGAACCCCGCCAAACGCAAAGCCTGAGTGAACAAGAAAAGCCCAAAAGGGACGTATGGGAAGATTCTTCGTAATTTTATCGGACAAAACCGAGACGGGGATTCCAAACAATGAAAGCGCAATTCCACTAAAAAATGCTGCGACAAGGCAGTATACAAAGACGTCTCCCCAAGTTTCACTTATAGGGTCAACTACATTTCGCTCCCACACAAAACCTCCTATAAAAAAGCACAAGAACAATCCCCAAGTAATGGAAAAATCATATAATTTGTATTTCACATCCTGCCTCCTTTATGTAAGAAAGGGGCCGGAGCCCCTTAGTCTCCGAAGCTGTACTCCACATACTCTCCGATGATTCTCAATGTTACTGGATAGCATTCGGATTCCGGTCGGCTTGTCCCGCTTCCCGCAGAACTGTCCTTGCATCCCCGAGGCATTTAGGTTCTAACTTTTAATCTCATAATACGGGTCTTTCTATCGGTCGATCAAGTAGCAGAGAAAGTCGTAGGCACTTTTTTGTCCTGTTAGCACCAGGCGATCCACGAGCTTTTAAAGGTCGTCCTTCTCGATATTCAATAGGGACTCCTCCGTTTCGCTTGGAGATGTCCGCGATGACTGTGAAGCCGTCGCTTCCTGTCACGGAAACAATTACCTTCCTCTGATTCTGAAGTTTTTCCGACGGAATCACCGTTCAGTTCTATTCCGTCTGATTGATGCACTCCAGCTGGATTCCACCTCGGAGGACCGACGCCTGATCCGGGCCCTGGAGTTTGTGAAGGAACACCGGAATCTCCGAGGCGACTGGGTGCCGGATGAGGTGGACCTCTCTTTCGCTTCTGAGGCATGGCAGCGGATCATCCGAGTCAAAAAGCGTGTCGGCGGCTATGAGATCGCCCGCCGTCACCTGGAAGTTTGCGTCTTTTCCTCCCTGGCGACGGAAATGAAAACGGGGGATGTCTGCATCCAGGGCTCCGATGACTTTGCCGATTACCGGGAGCAATTGCTGTCTTGGGAAGAATGCCGCCCCCTGTTGGCCGAATACCATATCCGTTACGGGGGGTACGGCGGGATCGCCTATCACCATGTGTCGGATAATTATATCGCCCTATTCAGTCACTTCATCCCCTGCGGAGTGTGGGAGGCGGTTTACATCATCGAAGGGCTGCTGAAAAACGAGTCCGACATCCAGCCGGATACGATGCACGCCGACACCCAAGGCCAATCCACGCCGGTGTTTGCCTTGGCTTATCTCCTGGGAATTAAGTTGATGCCCCGGATTCGCAACCTGAAGAAGCTGAAGTTCTTCCGCCCCTTTGAGGATGTCCGCTTTCGGCACATTGACGGGTTGTTTTCCGAAACCATCGATTGGAAGCTGATCTAGACGCACTGGAAAGACCTGCTCCGGGTCGTGCTCTCCATCAAAGCCGGGAAAATTTCTTCCGCCACGTTGCTTCGCAAACTCAGCAACTACAGCAAAAAGAACCGACTGTACAAGGCTTTCCGCGAGTTAGGCCGGGTGGTCCGGACGGTATTCCTCCTGGAATACATCTCCGACCTGGAATTGCGTCAACAAATCACGGCTACAACAAACAAGGCGGAAGCCTACAACGGCTTTTCCAAATGGCTCTTTTTCGGCGGTGAGAGTGTGATCGCCGACAACGATCCAGAGGAACAAGAAAAGGCGATCAAGTACAATGACCTAGTGGCCAACGCCATCATTTTTCAGAATGTAGCAGACCTAACCACGGTTTTGCGAGAGCTGACCAAAGAGGGCTATGGCTTCGAAAGCGAAGCCGTTGCCGCCTTAAGCCCCTATATGACCAGTCACATCAAGCGCTTCGGGGACTACATCATCGATATGGACAATACACCGGAACCGCCGGAGCCGGAATTGATCCTACTGGAACCCCCTTCTGAGATGATGGTATAAAATTGAACCCCCGTCATGACGGGGGTTTATCTATCAATTGGAACAAATGCCCAATCTAAACTGTATATATTACACGTATCTCGGACTACCCCTGTATGGACTTGACTATCTGAATATATTTCATAATATGGTGATAGTACTTAACATACCGACTGGTCAGTATTTTTTAGTCGCCATGCGAGGTGATCAGTGGATGACCAAACCAAAGACCATCCCTGTTCGAAAAGGTGAGGAACTGGACGTTCACAAATTGGATCTATTTCTGTGTCTACATCTGGAGGGGTTGCCTCAGGAGCCGTTGCAGGTGGAACAGTTTCCTTCGGGCCTTTCCAATCTGACATACGTCTTGAAAAAAGGGGAATGGGAAGCGGTATTAAGACGCCCTCCCCTTGGCTCCGTCGCCCCCAAAGCACATGATATGGAACGGGAGAGCAGGATTTTGGGGAAACTGAATCCGGTTTTTCCCTTGGCACCGAAACCGCTTCTGTTCAGCGATGATCACAAAGTGGTTGGCAGCCCTTTTTTCATTATGGAACGTCGACACGGTGTGATGTTGGATCAGGAGATTCCTCCGGAACTGAACCTGACCCGAGAAGATTTTGCACGGATCTCCGAAACCATGGTGGATACACTTGTCGCCCTTCACGGAATCGATCCAAAGAAGGCGGGTCTGGACATGATCGGACATCCGGAGGGATTTCTGCAGCGGCAGGTCCATGGCTGGATCCAACGCTATCAGCGCTCAAAAACCGACGAAATCGAAGGGGTGGAGGAACTTACCCGATGGCTGGTGGACCGGATTCCGTCATCCCAAGCCCCCACTCTGATTCATTATGATTTTAAATTGAACAACGTACTTTTTTCCGAGGAAAATCCGACGGAGTTGACCGGTGTATTTGATTGGGAGATGTCAACGGTAGGAGACCCCTTGGCGGATCTTGGGGTGGCGATGAGCTACTGGACTGAAGCTGCCGATCCGGACTTGTTGAAGTTCGGGCAAGGAAAACCTTCGATTACGCTACGTCCCGGTTTTTACACGCGGGAGCAATTTATCGAGTCTTATGCCAAGAAGAGCGGGCGGGATGTTTCACAGATCCATTATTATTTGACGTTCTCCTTTTTCAAATTGGCAGTGATTTGCCAACAGATCTATTATCGGTGGAAAAAGGGACAGACGGAAGACGAGCGCTTCGCTCACCTGGGTGAGCTCGTAAAAGTGTTGATTGAGCACGGACGGCAACAAACGGTGAAAGGATGATGGAAAAGATCCATCTTCCAACGGGACCGTGGCTATCAAAATGGCGGCACCGGAGAAAAAAGTATGGGTCGCATCCCTTTGGAATGGGCAAGCCGTGGCCGATCGAGTCGATTGTCCCGCATTTCAACGCAGAAACAATTGTAAAGGATGACATGGAGGGGGAGGGGAAAGTGTGAATTTCAACCACTCTGAAAAGGTGAAGCGACTCCAAAGCAAACTTGAGAAGTTTATGGATGAGGTGGTGTATCCCAATGAAAGGGTATACACAGAGCAACTCAATCATGGAAAGAGTCGATGGCGGATCCCTCCGGTAATGGAGGAGATGAAGGCAAAGGCGAAGGAACAAGGGCTGTGGAATTTATTTTTACCGGAAAGTGAATATGGTGCAGGATTGACCAATTTGGAGTATGCACCGCTTTGTGAAATCATGGGGCGTTCCCCGATCGCACCGGAAGTGTTTAACTGTAATGCGCCCGATACAGGAAATATGGAGGTTCTGGCCCGCTACGGTTCGCCGGAACAAAAAGAAAAGTGGTTGAAGCCGCTGTTAGAAGGAAAAATCAGGTCCTGTTTTTCAATGACAGAACCGGATGTGGCCTCCTCTGATGCAACCAATGTGGAAGGTCGAATTGAAAAAGACGGCGATACCTATGTTCTCACTGCCCGAAAGTGGTGGTCTTCTGGTGCAGGCGATCCCCGTTGCAAAGTTGCGATTTTTATGGGAAAAACCAATCCAGATGCACCCAAGCATGAGCAGCAGTCGATGATTCTCGTTCCCCTGGATACTCCGGGGGTGAAAATCCATCGTATGTTGCCTGTCTTTGGTTATGATGACGCACCACACGGCCATGGGGAAATCGAGTTTGATCGGGTTCGGGTTCCTGCCTCCAATCTCATCTGGGGGGAGGGAAAGGGATTTGCGATCGCACAAGGGCGACTCGGACCCGGACGGATTCATCATTGCATGCGTCTGATCGGAGCGGCGGAGCGTGCCCTTGAGTTGATGTGCAAGCGGGTTCAAGAGCGCAAGGCGTTCGGTAAAAAGCTGGCGGATCAGGGAGTGATCAGAGAATGGATTGCTAATTCGCGGATCGAGATTGAACAAGCACGTTTGTTGACGCTCAAAGCGGCTCATATGATGGATACTGTCGGAAACAAGAAAGCACGGGCAGAGATTGCCATGATCAAAGTGGTTGCCCCCAATATGGCACAACGCGTGATTGATCGTGCGATTCAAGCCCATGGAGCCGCCGGGGTGAGTGAAGATTTCCCACTGGCGGCAAGTTGGGCGGCTGCCCGGACATTACGCCTCGCCGACGGCCCTGACGAAGTTCACCGCAATGCGATCGCAAAGTTGGAACTAAAAAAATACAATCATTAATCGATCGGAAGAATGAATGACAGGGGATCTGAAATTTCCATCGTCGTTCTTGTATACAAATGAAGATGTTGGAGGTCTGAAACTTTGCTAGGATCAAGGGAGGTGTCAGGCCAAAGTGAAGAACGTGAAGGAAGGAACGCCAGGATGAAGCAAAAATTGATGGAACAAAGTATCCGTCTGTTTGAATCGAAAGGTTTCAGCGAGACCTCGATTCAAGACATTGTGGATGCATTGGATGCAACGAAAGGAACCTTTTATTATTACTTCTCTTCCAAAGAACAGTTGTTGATGGAGATTCAGTCCACTTATATTGATGAACTGTTGAAAAAGCAGAGGGAAATCATGGAGTCATCCGGGGATTACAAGTCGAAGGTAATTGGAGTCATCCGTCTGCTCATCACAGAGATCGAGCCAAACGGGCGTAATGCCAATATCTTTTTTCGGGAACTGAGGAATTTGAATGAAGAGAATCAGCGGCTGATCAAACAAAAAAGAAAAAAATTCCGCTTCAACCTGTTGGATCTGCTGGAAAAGGGCATCCGGGATGGGGAGTTTCGGCAGGATCTGAACGCGGGGATGGTGTGTTTTTCCATTCTTGGCATGTGTAATTGGAGTTACAGTTGGTTTGATCCCTCGGGCCCGGTATCCGCGCAAGAACTGGCTGAAATTTATGCTGAAACCTTGCTGGACGGGATCTCGGCTCAAGGGGGAAAAAGCGGTTGACCCAAGAGAAGTGCAGCCTTCTTCCCAACAGGAGGAAGTAAAATCTATTTTTACATACTGACCGGTTGGTCAGTCAGGAGGCGATTATGAACATTCAATCCATGTTTGATCTAACGGGTAAAACAGCCATTGTGACCGGTGGGGGGCGCGGGCTGGGGGCACAGATCGCTCTGGTTCTGGCCGAAGCCGGTGCCCATGTTGTGGTGTGCTCACGAAGGTTGGAAGTCTGTCAGAAAATCAGTGAGAAGTTGAAAGGGCAACGGATTCGCTCCCTTGCCATGAAATGCGATGTGACAAATCCTGAAGATGTGAACCATGTCGTGGAAGCGACATTGAGGGAATTTGGTCACATCGATATTCTGGTCAACAACAGTGGGGCCACCTGGGGAGCTCCGGCCCTGGAAATGCCCCTGGACAAGTGGCAAAAGGTGATGGATGTGAATGTAAAGGGCACCTTCCTCTTTTCGCAGGCAGTCGGGAAAGTGATGGTGAAGCAGGAGCGGGGAAAAATCATCAATATGGCTTCAGTGGCGGGTTTGAAGGGATCCCCTGCGGAAGTGATGGATACGATCGGTTACAATGCGAGTAAAGGAGCGATCATTTCATTTACAAGGGATCTTGGCGTGAAATTGGCGCCGTATAACATACAGGTGAATGCGATTGCACCAGGGTTCTTCCCGACAAAAATGTCGAAAGGTTTGCTGGAAATTGCCGGGAACCGGATCTTGGCTGGAACGCCGGCCGGCAGGTTTGGAAATGACGAGGATATCAGAGGGGTGGCTTTATTTCTCGCCTCGAGGGCCTCAGATTATATCATCGGCCAAACCATCGTCGTGGATGGCGGTCAAAGTTCCTGCTGAAGGGAATTTTTCCGATACATGAGCACCCATCCTTGATTGCTCATCCCCTTCCCATTGGTTACAATTGTGATGCATGGACGATACAGGGAGGCGAAGGGGTTTGCTGTTTATTGACAACCAGAATCACTATGATCCGCGGGTGAATCTCGCGATTGAGGAATATGTGTTGAAGCATCTGGATATCAACGAGACCTATCTCTTGTTTTATATCAATGATCCTTCCATCATCATCGGGCGGAACCAGAACACGGTGGAAGAGATTCATGTGGATTACTGCCGGGAGCACGGGATTCATGTGGTCCGCCGTCTGTCCGGGGGCGGGGCGGTCTATCATGACCGGGGGAATCTGAACTTCAGTTTTATCACCAAGGATGACGGGGATAGTTTCCTCAACTTCCGCAAGTTTACCGAACCGGTGATCAAGGCGTTGCATCGCCTCGGAGTCAACGCTGAGATGACAGGGCGTAACGACATCCAGGTCGGGGAGAAGAAGATCTCCGGCAACGCCCAGTTCAGCACCAAGGGGCGGATGTTCAGCCACGGCACCCTGATGTTGGATGTGGATCTGGGACGGGTGGCGGAGGCTTTGAAGGTAAAAAAGGAGAAATTCCAGTCCAAGAGCACCAAATCGGTGCGGAGTCGCGTGGCCAACATCAGCGAATTTCTGGATCGCAAGCTGTCCGTGGAGGAGTTTCGCGAGATCTTGCTCCGCTACATCTTTGAGGAGGAGGCGGAGATTCCCCAATATCGCCTCACCGAGGCCGACTGGAAGGTGATCAATCAAATATCTGAGGAACGCTACCGCAATTGGGACTGGAACTTCGGCCATTCGCCCAAATTCAATGTGGAGCACTCCCGGCGCTTTGAAGGGGCAGGCAGCATCGATGTGCGCCTGCAGGTGGAAAAGGGTATGATCGAGGGTTGCACGATCTTCGGAGACTTTTTCGGAGTGAAGGATGTCCGGGAGATCCAGGATCGGCTCACCGGCAGTCGCTATGATCGGGAGGAGATCGCAAAGGCTTTGGAAGGGATCGACATCGGGGAGTATTTCGGAAAGGTGTCCAAGGAAGAGTTTATCGACTTGGTCTATTGACATCGGACTTTGCCGGGGTTTCCCCGGCATTTTTTTAACGGGAGGGGGAATGGATCGACTGGATCGGATGGAAATCGATCGGAAAAAAGTAAATTACTGCTTGACTGATGATTCTTTCTAGTATACCATTGAAGATTATTAATGATTCATATGGTGGATAATTCGGAGTGATCCGAGGGTGTTAGACAGTGTTCGCTTGCTTCTCTCATACGATTCTTCGTTCCATAAACGCTATCGAGTCCGCTTTTAAATCCGTTGGCATTTGCAACATGGGAGGTGGGTCACATGGAATATGAGTAAGTTTTTTTAAGATATGAGATGTTTCCATCGAAGGGGTTTATTGAAACAAATATTGGTGAGAAAGCTTGAGTAAAATGGAGATATTGGTTGTCATTGAAATTTACAATCCGCAGGAAAACCCTAGTTAATACCAGGGGGGGTTAAATGTTACATTTAACGTTTTGGGGAACGAGTGATGCTCAAGGAGTTCCGCGTCTGCTCTGCAATTGTAGTGTGTGTAAGAAAGCCCAACAGAAAAATTTGCGAAATCGTTGCAGTCTTTTAGTAAAGAGTAGCAAATCGAATCTGTTAATCGATGTTTCCCCTGATTTCCGTACACAATTTTTAAAGTACGCTGACGGGAAAGTACCATGTAATGTTTTAATAACGCATGCTCATAATGATCATATTGGTGGTCTCGGAGATTTGGCGGATTTATGCTTTTGGCAAAATGTTAATACGGGCATTACTAGTCCGCCTGAGATGATAGGGATCTTAAGACAACGATATCCTTATTTGATAAAACGAAGGGGTATACATTTTATAGCTAGTCATATTAGTAAATTAGATGATTGGAATATTTCCTTCCATAAAGTCAATCATGGTTTCAATGGGTATGCCTACGGTATTAAATTTGAAAGAAAAGGCTTTGTTTGGTCTTATATCCCAGATATTTTTAGAGCGACAGAGGACCAGCTAAATCCCTTCCTGCTATCTGATTTGATTATAATCGGAACGTCTTTTTGGAAAGAAGAAGCTGATATAAAAAAACGTTCAATATATGATGTGGAAGAAGTATTAACCTTAAAAGAAAAATATCAGATTCCGAGAATGATTTTAACTCATCTATCACATGACATTGATATTCCAAAACATGAGAAAAGGCTTCCGGAAGGCGTGCAGTTTGCATATGATGGGTTTGAATTAACGATATAAAATTCAAGGCTGCCAATGAAATTAATCTGTAATAAAGTGAGCCGTAACAAATCTAGAAGCGTTGTGAAAAAGCCATTCATACCCATAGGGCACAAGTCTCGCCAGGGGGCTTTCGCACCCGGTCTCGCTATGCACTCACCAGTACAAGTCTCGCCAGGGGGCTTTCGCCCCCGGTCTCGCTATGCAGGGAGGGTTGGGTTTCACATGGGCAGGGATGGCGGTTTTGGGAGGGGAGTGGCTCGGAGAGGAGCAGGATCAGTTGCAGATGGCCTTTCTCTATGTGAGCCGTGAATATCGGAGACAAGGGGGGGCCCGGAAACTGATGGATGAGATCTGCAGATTGGCCCGGGAAAAACAGGCGAACCAACTCTACATCTCGGCGACGGAAACCGACTCCGCCTTGGGGTTCTATTTTGCATACGGCTGCCGGCTGGCCCCGAAGGTGGACAGAGATCTATATGCTCTGGAACCCCTGGAATCCATCTGGTGAAAGATCTGAAATAGACGAACACCGGGCTGTGAGGGAAATCTCCGCCCGGTGTTTCTTTTTGGATTATTCCTCCCAGACCCGCACTTCTTTCATCCGGTCGCCGTTTTTCATGTTGAGAGCCACGTCCAGTCCCTGGGTCACTTTGCCGAAAACGGTGTGGACTCCGTCGAGATGGGGCTGGGCTTCATGGACGATGAAGAACTGGCAAGAGCCGGTGTCCTTGCCGGCATGGGCCATGGAGAGGGCACCGGGTTCATGCCGGTGGGGATTGTTTTCTGTTTCGCAGGGAATGGTGTAACCTGCATCCCCCCGTCCGTTGCCGAGAGGACATCCTCCTTGGCTGACAAATCCGGGGATGACGCGGTGAAAGGTTAATCCGTTGTAAAAGCCCTCATCAGCCAGTTTCCGGAAGTTGGCCACCGTGTTTGGTGCAGCGTCAGGGAAAAACTGAATCTCGATCTTCCCTCCGTTTTCCATTTCAATGCTTCCTTTGACAGTCATGATATTGCCTCCCTTCAATGGACTTTCCCATTGTATCACAGTCGGGCTCCGGATGAGGGAAAGGCGGGGCAAAAGGTTGACGATGGCAGAGGAGGCTGAAAAATGTTGCCTCAATGGCCGGAGTGAAAAACAAACCCGGACGTCGACGGAAAGTCGGGTCCGGGTTTGCTTCGGTTCAGTTTAACACAGGATCTTTCAGTTCCAGCACTTTGTCCGGATCGGCCTGGAGTCGGCCATAATGTTGTTTCGATCGGAAGTTGTGGATTTTGTCGCAGGCTTGGGCCATCATGTTCATGATCGTCTTTTGTCCGATGGGCTTGGGACTCCAGTAGTGGATGTTCAGGGTGAAGGTGTCCCCGTCTTCTGTTTCCCGTTCATAATGGACGCGATCGGCCAGTTTGAATCCATTTCTCCGGTAGAAACGGACACGTTTTTGGGTGTCAGCCACCTCAGGGTCGACAGGCTCCACTTCCAGCAGAATCGGTTTTCCTTTTGCCTTCAGCTTTTGGATCACCCGGCTTCCTACCCCTTTGCCCCGCACCTTCTGTTTCACCAGCAGGTAATCCACAAAGACGAAGGAAGAGAATTCACCGTACAGGATGAGGTAGTCTTCCGTTTCCTCTTTGTGGTACATGTCTTGGTCATGGATCAGGTCGCGCAGCTGGCCGTAGGCTTTCATTTCTTCCTCGGGAAAGTACTCGTTGAGACGGTTATACCAATTCACAGAATGTCCTCCTGTTCAATTTTTGGCAGAGTCAAAAAGACCCGCCGACAACACAACTCTTACTTTAACATACTTTGGGAAATTCCCCGGGAAAAATGGATGAATCCTTGATAATCAAGAGTTATTTGGGGTTGACAAGAAGCATGTCGATTTTTGCCTTCCTTGTTTCTTCTCTTTTTTAGGTTCAATAAAACTCATCACAACCCCTGATCTTGATGAAAAGGAGGGGTTAGTGTGAGAGGTTTCCTCGGAAGCCGGCCATGGGATGGACGATCTGCAGAGAGTTTCCGATGAGATAAAAAACAAGCCGGGACCTGCGTGGACAGGATGTCGGCTTGTTTTGATCACTCTTTGATGTTTTCAATGATGATCAGAGGTGGCACACCTGATATACCACTGGATTTGATCTAAGCTTTATTGATCACAATGTATTCTAAAGTATTGGGGAAGGGGCTGTCTATAATGGACTCGATTACAAAACGCTTCCCGGGAAGGTATTGTGTGACCAAGATGTGATCCCAGGCTTCCCTATTTATAAGCCCTCACACCAGATCATATTCGGAGTCGATGATATCATTTTTCCTTTGGATTTCCTCCACCTGGGTAACGTATCATTTTACTACGTTGTCTTTTGAACGGCAAAACCGGCTTTTGGTCTTGATTGATAACTACTCATTTTTGGAATCGGGGATAATGCACCTCCTTTCCGAACTGCTCATTTTGGTCAATCCCTTTTTACTTAATATCGGCTGGGACCTTTGTAAGAGATCAACGGCAAGAAATGCCTCAATATATTTCTCCACTGTTTTTAAGCGATGTAGCGGTGACGGATCATTGGTATGATGCTTGTAACCCAGGTTGGCACGTCGCCATAGATGGAGCTGCTTTACCGCTTTTTCAGCCTCGCCCGTCTCCCAATGACCCACAGGCAAAAACTCCATCAGATTGGGTTGAGGCAATGGTTCCTTGGGATTGGTTGCTTTTGTGAACCGAGCGGCAAGCTGATGTGTGTCCGGTTTTCCTCCTAGGCTGTAGTAAGTTCGATCTGAAGAGAGAAAAAGGCCGGCAGTGAATGAGTAATCCTTTCCAGGTACATCATTGTGATAACCAGGAACGTAGTGATCTTTGGTCAAGCGTAGAAAACGCAGACGCTCCCGCTGAATCCGGAGTTCGGGTCTTTTCAAGTGCCAGTCCCCATCTATCATCTGTTTGTCCTGTACGGAAGGATAAAGCTGATGAAATGGTTTTCTGTCAAAAACAGTTATCAAAGTCTCTTCACTTTCCTGCAAAACTTGAAGGAGGGTTTGTTCGATCTCCGGTTGTTTATTTTTTGAAAGCTGTTTTGCAATGCGTCCTTGTTTCAGACCTCCTGCTTCTATGATAAAGTCAGGAAGCGTTCGCCATTCCCCGTCATCCCCTTCCATACGTAGTAGATAATGTTGTCCGTCATAACGGGCATATACAACACGACCTTCTTTCATTCCATTGGGTCGAAGGGCTGTGACAAACAACCATGTCCCTTCAAGGGTTCTCCCTTTGATCAGGTTGTATGTAAAGATCCCAAAATCGCTCAACAGATCGAAAAAGGCGTTTTTCACCCGAAATTGAAAGTCCTCTTCCTTTTCTTTATTCATTTGTCCATGTAAAAACTGGGTCAGCTGTCCGCACTCTGCAAAGGCAACCCGCAATGCTTGCTTGGGATCGGCCTCCGGGTTTTTCGCCCATGTTTCTTTGGGCTCTATTTCGATCAAGGCTCCTTGAGCTTGTCCGTTTTCCAATAGGATTGATTTCATCCTGCGGATGGTTTGATGCGGATGGTCGGGATTTACTTCCTGAACCACGCCACTTTCGGGACAGTGTTTTAATTCCACCACCGTTTCAGGTCCATTCGCACATAGTCGGTACACATGATCCCTCTGTTTTATAATGCCCTTGGACATTTTGTTGATCTCTGCAATCAATTCCGAAAACACCGATTCGCTTGTGTGACAATTGATAGTCAAATGCCTTACTTTTGGATGAGGGATTAACATAGGGAATTTTTGGTATCCAGCCCTGGGCAGTTTCACTTTTTGTAAAGGGTCCAGCGGTTCAAGCTCCGGAAAGACCTCTTTTACAAGGTCAAACACCTGCTTCCGTTCTGAGAGGCCCATTCCGCTTGCGGCCACATGGCCGTTAAAAAAGGAAGAGTAAAAGGTCGGATTGTATAAAAGCAAAGCGCAAACTTTTTCATCCGGATTTTGGTACTGGGAGGGATTTTCCAGAAGAGATTTTAATTCAAGAGGTTCACTGAGAAAGTGATTTAAATATTCCAGTGTTCCTTTTTCTTTCCATTCTGCAATGACCTCCGGTTTGGAGCTTTTTGTGATCGCCAAGGGAACAAAGGGGACAGTACCCTTTTTGGGGGCTAACCGGACGAAAACGGTCCCATCTCTTTTGGATCGTAAACATTTTTTATTATTGACGGGATTAGAGACGTATCGATGAATTTGTGGATGGACATGCAAGAATTTGCGGCCGGGCTGATGGGCGCGGGTCTGCACCGAAAAGTAGACAGCGTAGGAGAATCCTTCGTAAGGTTCAGTCATACATCCGTATCGACCATTTAAGAAAACCGGATAAAAACGCAATTCCCGATCAAAAACCTGTTGCTTTGTACTTGGATGGTAGATCATTCTTTGGAAAGGGCTGGATTGATCTGCGAAGTGTCGGGAAATATATGCCGGCAACCAATGATAAACCTCCTTATCAGGGTGCTCGATCGAGGACCAAGGGATCGGGGTCCAGTCGGTGTCGGATACGTCAAAAGACTCGCTTTTCTGCTGCATATGAAAATGGCGGGTAAAGTGGCGAGCCAGCACATCCACTGGGATCGGCTGATCGGCGATTATTGTGGGGGTATGTCCGTGTAAGGCAGGTTCGTCAAAGCGGGTGTACAATAAACCGGGATATAACTGCATCAAATCGTTTCGCAGTCTTTTGAAGGCGATCGCTTTCTTGTGATCCCCCTCAAATACCCAAGGCGATATTATTTTTTGCCAAGAGGGAGGCATCATAAAACCGTATACCGGATGTTTCGGCATTGGCGGGTTCGTAACATCAAATGCAAACAAATGCAACTGGTGTTTAGAGCTCATTCATATCAACTTCCTTTTCCAACTTTTCCCGTTGCACAAGATTTTCCAAGGATGACAGGAACGGCCCGTACAATTCCTGATAAAGCCAATGATCTTGATGTGGTTCAAACAATTGATACCATGCTTCAAAAAGAGAGATTGCGGAATCCGTTGCATAGCTGGAGTCGATGTACAGCAATCGGGCAGGTACCCCTCCCCGGACCAGGCGTCCTGCCATTTGCCAGATAGGGACAAATAAGTACCAAGCGAGATCCAGTCGCTCATCTTTGTCGAGGCTCTTCCAGAAATTCGGCTTGTCATGCATGCGGCTGAAAATGGAATGGCAGATTTCGCGAAAGTAAGAAAGTGCTTTTTTCCCCGACAGGTTCTGTTGCCGAACCTGCTGAATCAAATGGGGTAAGCGGCTGTGAATAAATGAAAGAATATATGCGATATCCTGGGGAGGCGGATAAGGTCGGCTCAGAAACAAAGCGGTTCCGAAAAGGGCTTTTCGATTCTCATCCACCAGGTTGACTCCGCGATTCATGGCGGAAAGAGGGGTGATCAGAGCGTCAGCTTTGTTTGCCATTTCCAGAAGTCGAGGACGGGTGACATGCAGCTCTGCGTCTTTTACATTTCGGGATAGGGACTTGATTTGTAACTGGGATGGAGAACGGGAAAATGCTTCTTCTATTGTGTCGCTGTCGTGATAGGAATTGGTGACAAGCAGTACCCCCCGTTGTTGTTTCCAGTAAGTTTTTTCCGCTTCCATGATCGAAGGTAGTTGTCGGGCCATTTTCTTGAGAGCCAAATTCCTGTCGATCGGTTTCATACCGGAAACACGTATCGGGCGCCCGGTTGGATCCGATAAGGGTAGAAATTCCTGTGTGATGGTTGAAGCTTTGTTGGAAGAAGTAATCAGCCAATCAGGGTAGACAGGCAAAGAAAAATGGGTATTCCTCGGGGTCAGCGTTGTTCCGGATAAAAGGACCACAGCCGGTCCGGGTCCGTCCCCAACCGCCTGAAATAGATCAGGAAAACGGTACAGAAGTACACGACCGACGGTATTGTATTCGATCAGTTTCATAATCAGCTGCTCAGAGTTTTCCTCTTGAACTAAGCGATATCCATAGCGATAGCCCAAGGTGGGCGTCGGTAGATATGGCAGTAACGGATTCTTGGCAGCACTGTAAGGAAGGCGGATCTTCAAATCGTCTACATAGGAAAGCAATTCGGGATAGCGATCCGTAATAAATTTTAGACTGGATTCCAATCGGCATAGCCACAAGTAAAAACGGCATTCGGCTTCGACGTTCCGAAGTTTGGTTTTTTGTGCGGATGTTGTCGGTTTTAGATTCAGCAGTTCTTGGAAATTTATTTTTTCATCTAGAAAATCTTCAGTTTTCTGATACCAAGCGGGATCTGGACTCCTTGTACGATTTTGTTTCCACAATGGGTCTTCGGATGGATCGGGGTTCCATGATTCCAAGATAGAAGTGAAGGCTTTTATCTCGGGAGAGGAGCCCCATTTTTTCAACGAGTCTTTCACTTTATATTCCCACTGAAACTTGAAAGAGACGCGACTTCGCAAGAACTTTTGAATCTTCGGGTGTTCTTTGATCAGCTGAAACATACAGCGTGTCGCATCGAGGGCTGTGTCACACCGTCGTAAGTACTGTGTAAGGAATTGACCGCCGGGTTCATAAAGGCCGTGTAAAGCATTCCGGATATCGCGAATGGTGTTTTCAATGAGATGACCGCGATCACCGAACAGATTTTCGTCCCGGATGAAGGATTGATCAAAATTCTCCTGAAGCGCATCGGCTTCGTCAACAAAGACCACATCCAACGCCTCATAGAAAGCTTCATAAAAGGTGGGGTGATCCGAGCGGAGTTGTGGTGGTATCCGGGAAGAGACCAAACTGGCAGGTGTGGCGATCCATACATCCGCTTGCTCCAATGTTGTTAATTGATGATACAGACCGCATTGGGAAGCCAAAGGACAGGCATAATGCTTATCCTTGTTCCTGGGTTTATATAGTTTTTGACACGGATATTGGCTATTGACAGTTTCGTCATTTGCAAGTGCTTCGATCAAACAGAGAGAAGACAGGTCAGACAGGCTGGAATCTTGAGCAATCTCATCAAGGGTCAGACCCGGCCGATCCAAGTGCTCCCGTTCATGGTCACTACGTTGTCTTGTACCGATGATGGTGGCTACAGAGAGACGGAGCGAGCGAAGTTCTTCGGCCCGTTTCAGTATATTGGCCACACTACTTTCAATGAAGCCGACTTTGCCTCCCTTCCGTACCAGCTCATAGGTGGCAGCAACCATCCAAGTAGATTTTCCCGCTCCCAATCCCCCCAAGATGTGCATCAACTCGGTGAACTTCATGGGCTGCTTTTCATCTCCGCTTAAGGGCTTAACGGACATATCCGTCATGCGACCGGCATAATCAACCGGTTCATGGCCGTGATCCTTTCGAATTTGATCCATTTCCCTTCCCAACTGCACCCAATCAAAATCAGCGGGAATGGTCAGCGACTTCTTCTTTCGGGGAGTTTTCTGCTTGGACGAAGGGGATGACGAAACAGCTGGAATCTTTATCGTGTAAACATCTTTTGTTTCCGCACGATCATATCGATATTCTTCATTGGGCCGGGCCAACAGTGCCTTTCTTTTTCTGCGCGGAATGGCGGAAGACAAGATTTGTTCGTATAATTGCGGCCGATCAGAACAGACGGGCAGATTAGAGCGCAACTTCATCATTCCCGCTTCATCGAAAGTGAACATACGATAACGTTCTTCGATTGTACGGTAAAAAGAGAGGGCATCTTCCCAAGTAGCCTTGCTTTGAAAGGGGAGTACAAGCAGACGAAGTCGTCGGATCCGATCGACATCCGCTTCCTCGGTAAGAACAAAATCCTCCCAGCCTTTTAATGCGGCCCACAAGTCAGAGGCCGGCCATTCGTAAAGCCCGCTGGAGTAACCTCCATACAGTGTGAATTCAACCTCGATAAACAGTTTTCTTCTATATGGAACTTTTCCCGTATCACCAAGTTGAAGAGCGTCAAAATATCCCTTGCGACTCTTCTGTTTGCACAACTGAAACAGTGTGAGACGGCTCATACTTCGACTCCTTTCTTCCAAAGTTGATACAGCTCTTTTTCTTGATAGACCGTGACACCCAAGTGCTCGATACGATTGTTTACTTGATCGATATATCCGTTTTTTACATACACATACTCGTCTGGCACGACGAAATAGGCATCGTTGCGAAAGGGTTCCAATCGTCCCTCTCCCAATCGTTCAATATAAGTGGCCAAATGGGTTGGACGGCGAAAGCATTTTACATCCAAGTAGATTTTTTGTTCGTCCTGATGGATACAAAGATCAAATCGGTCTTGTTCCGGATAGCGCTCGATGTGGTGGGTCTTTGCCAAATGATCAGCTATTCTTTTTTCCGGAATTCCCGGGACAAGGATGTAACGATGAATTCCAGGTCGCAACCGATACACATGTGTTCCTTTTTTAAACGAAAAGGGTTCAGCTGTCTGCAAGGACCACTCAAATGCTTCCTCCAACTTGTGACAAACATTGGTTCTTCCACAACGCCATGATCCCGACTTCATGGTTAAACTCCATCCACAATTGGGACACTTTCTTCCATGATTCCATTCTGTATATGGCTCGTAGCAAGCCCGTATCTGTTGTTTCAAAAACTCATCGGAAAAAGATGCTGCCATCTGATTCAATTGTTCCTCTGAAACCACGGCCCAGTCGGGATCTGATAGAAAGCTGCGAAAACGAACATAACCCTGTTGATCCTGATATTGGCGGCAGTACTCGACAACTTTGGCCACAGTCTGTTCTTGATAATCTTCCGGTTTGCCATAAGCTCGCATAAAGTCCTCGGCATCCCGACTCCATCCGTCCTCTTCCCACAGGGGAGCTTCGGGATCTATCAAGAAGCTCGATTCAGGAAGCCACTCTTTCATCGGTCTCAGCATCGCTGCAGCCCAATCATTCAGGCCCACCAGCGGTTTTCTTCCTGAGATGAGAAACAGGCGGGCCAGTCGCCGACGAGCATGAATTACCGTCTCCGGCATTGTAAACTCGTCTCCTTGCAAAGCTTTCTGCAGCTTTTTCAGAGCGATCAACTGAACATAAATTGTTTCGTGTATAAAATCTTTCTTGTATTCTTCCATTCAGTTTCCCCCTTGATTCAGTTCGCATGTTAATACAGGAACTAAAAACTATTTTATCCATATAATTTAGGTTCCGGCAACCAGAATTATGTATTATATTCGACAATTTCGTCTTATTGAGCGAAGGGAAGAGGTTGATAGATGATCAACATATATCTAGTGCCCTGTCCAGGATTATAATTCTTCAAAAGGGGAATAACCTTCTGTGAAAACCGATGTTTTCACGGGAGGGATCGGTATGGCCATCTATGTACGAAAATT
>NZ_BMEX01000028.1 GCF_014637345.1 Kroppenstedtia guangzhouensis | reverse complement strand
ATAGTTAGAGTCCATAACTCCACCCGTAACCTGTCCCCAGCGCCCTATGGCTCCGGAGTGGACTTCCTCACCCTGCTTGATTAGATCTAGAATCCGCTGATGAAAACCCGTGTTCCGTTTCACTGTGCTCCTCCTTTTCACTTTCATTCGCCTTCGCTGCCCACTCGTCAAACTGACCGAGTGCCTCCATTGATTCGCACATACAGACCGTTCCGCAGGTACCGCCTTTTGCTTCCCACGGACATTCCATTTCTCATCCGCTCCTTTTTGGTAGTGTGCCGGGGTTGTGGCCCCCGGCGTCACCTCAGATGTCGTAGTTGATGTCGAACAGCACGGACGAGATCCGTTTCAGTTGCTCCTGTTTCTCTCCGTCGATCTCATCTGCTGCCTGATCGACCAGGGCGATTGCCGACAGCAGCTTGTTCTTGATCCCTAGTTGGCTCAACATGCTCATGCGGTTCGACTTCTTTCCAAACGCTTGTTTCAAATCTTGAATCGCATCCACCAGATCTTCCACATCCGCCGTGGACAGGACCACCTCTGTTTTTTCTCCAAACCAGCCCTTGAAGGTGATGCGATAGACCGGATCCATCCATTCCACTTTCACTCCGGTGGTCTCTACTGCCATGGGAGTCTCATCCTCATAGGCGCAGATGAAGCCGGATCCGCCGCAAGAACTGCAAATGCCAGAGTCTCCAGTGATCTGCCCACGATCACAATGTTCACAACGCATCATTTCCACTCTCTTTCCTTGGTGTCATACCCTTTATAGTGACCGGCCCCGCTGCCACAGGGCCGGAGTATGATATAATCCATCTGTAACTACCTGCTGCTCGTCGGCTGCCACCGGCGGGCGTTTTCTTTTGCCTCCTCAAATTCGGCCTCGGTCATTTCCTTAAGGTCTTTCAAGGACCCGCCCAAAAACCGAATCCCTCCAGGCTCACGGTTTGGGGCCGTGCCCTCCGACAACGGAATCTGACAGTAAGGTCCAGTATTATGGATCCGGAACTCCATGATTTCACCCCCTTTCAAGCGCTTTTTGCCCCCATCAGTTCCTCCCAGTATGTTTCTGTATCCCAGTCTGTTTCTGTATCGATCTCCACCAGTTGGTACCGAAAACCGCAGATCTGACAATGAGCAACATCTCTTTTGACCTGAACGTTTGCGGGTCGATCTTCTCCACAAACGGGGCAGCGGTTTTCATACGGCATGATCCTTCCTCCTTGTTGTTATCTCTGGGATCACTTTTATCTTACTATTTTGTGTTGATATTGTCAATACATAGAACGAAAAAATATAGAGGTGCCAACACCTCTTTTTTACAGATGTTTTTTTTCTGCTTCCAGTACAAAGCGAACTAAATAGGAGAGAACAAGGGTCGTTTCGGATAGATCCGTATCGTTTAATGCTTGCTTTAAGCGTTGCTTTAATTTGGGATTTACACGAACCTGGATAAACTTCGTCCTGTTTCGGTCTTGTTCTGCGTAGGTTAGCTTTTCAGGATCCGGCCGATCGCCTGCTTCTACCATCTGAACAAACTGATACACGTAGGAAAGGATCAAGGTGGATTGATCGATCCCTTCCCATTCCAATGCACGAGCTACCCGTTTTTTCATGTCTTCCGAGATGCGAATATTAATATAAGTCTTGGTTTCCTGGCTCAATTTGCTCACTCCTTTCCCTATCGAAAATGAATGGAAGGCGAGCAGTCCCGCCTTCCAAGCACCTCAATTAATATATCATATTTCATGGTTTCACAATTCTTATTGTAGTATGATGTATTGATTATGTCAATACATAAATGAACTTTCTTTTATCTTTTTTCACTTTATCTAGGTAAATAGAAAAGCGCCGACCTTCGCTAGGGAAGAGTCGGCGCTTTTCTATTGGTTTTATCGGATGATGTCGTGTCCATCGGGAATTTTGTATCTACCGTTATCCGACTTCAGCAGCTCTCCCAAGCGACGATAAATTTCCACCTGCTCCGTTGCCTTAAGCTTGGCGATTTGCTCCATGATTTCCGTCACTTTTTTCATCCTGATCACCCTTTCCTTAGATATCAAGCCATTTTACTGGTTTTGGAAGAAGGACTTTCATTTCTTCAATCAGCTCTGATGAGGCTGCCGGTATATGCTTAACCATTTCATCAGTAGTTTCAAAAGTGGAGTAGGTTGTTTCTTCTGGAGTCTGGATATGAACCAAGATTCTCCCCTTAGCAGTCACAAAAAATGAGTAAGCGATCTTCCCCACTTTTTTTGTTCCGAAAGAACGTCCAACAAATCGGATCCGTTCTTTTTCCAACTCGACTTCTTGTTCCGTAAAATCGATACCCTGTTTTTGTTGTAGCCCGTATGTGTACTGCTCCAAAGCTGAAAAAACGATGTCGGAAAAGGATTTTAGCCCGGCCGCTTTTCCAGCAGCTGTTGCCTTCTCAATCAGTGGTTTATTTTCTTCCTTAACATAAAGGATCTTTTGGGACATGTTTTCCACCTCTTGCGGTTGAGATTACGCTCAGATAAACTAAAAGGGTGAGTGATTTGTTTGTCGGGCTTACCCTCTCAGGTAAGCCTCTTTATTTTCCACCTCCATATACAATTATAATCATATATATTAAGATCCGGGCGGGCTAACCGCCCGGATCTTTTCTTAGAACCTTCCGAAAACCCCCTTTTCCAGCATCGAGTAGTAACGGCCAGGATCACCAATTATAATGTGATCAAGAAGTTCAATCCCCATGATCTTACCAACTTCGTAAAGTCGCTCTGTTATATGGACATCTTCCCGGCTAGGTGTGGGGTCACCCGAAGGATGATTATGAGCTACAATGATTCCGGCAGTGTTTGCGATAACTGCTGGCTTGAAGACTTCCCGGGGATGCACGACAGTAGTGTTGACAGACCCGATGTGGCAGGTATGAAAGCCGTTTATTTTATTCTTGGTCGAGAGGAGCATAACCACAAAATGCTCCCGATCCACCCCTTTCAAGTAGCTACGAACCGCATCTGCGGCGTCGCGGGGGGTTCCTACCTGCTCCACCGGACTTTCATGATGGCCTACGATCTCCAAAGTAACGTGGCGGTACCCTTCCTCAGCGATGCGGATGTCGTAGACCGGAATTTTGTACATTCTCATCAATCCTTCCGTGTGAGTGATTTGTTTGTCTTTCTATATACAATTATATATACATATATATGAGGTGTCAACCCCTTTTTTAAAGAAAAGGACATGATTTTTCACTTTATTCAAGTAAAGATATCAAAAGTTAAATCCACGAGGGTACCCATACCCTTCAGCCGAAAATAAAACGGCCTCAGAATCGATTTTAGAAGGTCTCAAGGTAACAAAATGGACCTTACGTCACGTTGGACACCACAAAAAAAACGCCCTCCCATCGGGAAGGCGGTTACCTAATCTACTTCTTCCATCCTCCTTTTTAGCTGNGGGTACCCATACCCTTCAGCCGAAAATAAAACGGCCTCAGAATCGATTTTAGAAGGTCTCAAGGTAACAAAATGGACCTTACGTCACGTTGGACACCACAAAAAAACGCCCTCCCATCGGGAAGGCGGTTACCTAATCTACTTCCATCCTCCTTTTTAGCTGAACAGAGCGGATATTTTCGCCCATAGTTCTTGGACCACAGCTCCAATCAGCCCTAAAACCATACTGCCGCCAAATAAACCGGCTACAACAGCCACAAAAACCGCTGCCATATCAATTTTTGGTTCGGTTACCCTCACCCCAAAATACTTACCCTGATGGGGAAGAATGATATAATCATCTGCCTCTAAGCGCTCTCGGGAAAGAATATCGAGATTGACTTCTCGTCTCTCTCCATCCACCTTTTTAAAGAAACCAAGGCCAGCTATATACCGAAGAAACAGTTTTTCCCTTTCATCCATCGGTTCCCGTCCATAACGAATGCGATCAGCTGCCTCCTCCAAATATCCCCGGAGCCAGAAATCAAAACTTCCTGCCTGTGCTGATTTTAACCCTTTTGCATAACTTTCAATTTTTCTTGCCACTTCTTCCAACGAAATATCCGTCATTTCTGGCTGTGTAAGTTCCGACAACCCTTTCTTCACCTCAACTTTTTTCTATTAGAATGAAATTTCCTAATTCCATTTTAATAGAATTGGTTGAAAAACCCAAGAGAAAACCTTTTTGGGATCGACTATTCATAAATAAATAAAAAATCTGTCAATTATATTTAGTATGACCCGACCGATAGGGGAGAGGAGGGGGAAGGGGTGGAGGAGCGGAGCGGAGAGGGAGCGATTAGGGACCTTTGAAATGAAACGAATCAGGGGCTACCGGAGAGGGGGCCGCGAGGAGTGGAATGAAAAAGGTCCCTAATCGGGACCAAGTCAGAAGCGGAAAACCGCTTCAATACTGGGGTTTTGGCGGATTCGGTTTCATACATCTCTCATATATATCTCATGTATTAATCACGTAAGTTTCACGTTATTTTCATATATCTATCATGCTTTCATCCGGGAAGATGTTTTGGAAGAACCAAGGAGAAAATCCATCTCGGTTCCAGCGGTGAAGAAGTGCATTTCTGGCGTCCACTTCCCCTGAAACCACAAACGAGTCACATTGTTCCAAATCATCTGCAACTCCCGGGTCCGCTTTTCGTTCTTGCAGACCCAGACCACAGGGGATTGATCCAAGGGTTTTTGTTTGTTGCCCTGGGGATCCACCCAAATCTGATTTAAGGGTTTTAGTGTATCGATATATTCCCGAAATTTCTGTTCCAGCTGTTCGGCGCCTTCGGTATCATTGTCATACTCGATCCAAAACCGGAGCCCCTCCAGGATCAACCGGGCATCCGGTCGGATCAACTCCCGCGGATCTACCTCCGGATCCTGCAGCCGAACCAATCGGTACAGGGCAAAAGCCGCCCCCCGGGTGGAAAGCCAAACAATCTTCTGTCGATCCGTCCCCGCCTGAATCAGACGGGTCAAGATTTCATTCAATCCCAAAGTATGCGCACTCTGGCTGTAGTCTTCTTCTCGGATGCTCGGGATTGGTTGGTTCATGATCCGGTAGGCCTGTTTCATTCCTTCCCGTCCCAGCGCGTAGGCGGTCGGATCCAAGGGATACCGAGTTTCCTCGTTTCGAATCCACTGCTCCCGTTTCGCTTTCCGGGTAGCTCGGTCCTTCAGTTGTTCCACTGGATCCTCTTCCAGATTCCATACCCTTCTCTCATCTTGGTTCGCTCGATCCTTCACCCGGGAGATCACGCCCCGAATGGTGGATTCCTTCCACCCGGTGATGACCGACAGCTGCCGCATGCTGGCCATCCCCAACTCATACAGGATCATGATCAGCTTTTCTCCCTTGTTTAACTCGTCGTGAAAGAGCCATTTAAAGATCATTTCCATCCCTCCTCGATTCTATGGGGGTATTTTGCGGTGTTAAGAGAGGAAGGGTGCTCCTACCCCTCCCTCTCTTTTTTGATCCACTCAGAGGGCTCTGAGAGTGTCAATATTCCATCACAGTGATTTCCCCCTCCGGCTCCATCTCGGCTCCCGTATTTTCGGGAGGAGTCGGTTCTGCCGCCTTTGCTTCATCGGTCGTTTCCGGCTGAGGATCTGGGGTAATCCCTCTCCCTCTCCGATACTCCAAAATCCATTGGTCCACTTGTTCTGCCGGGTCACAATGTTTTTGCATCAATTCCTTCGCTTTCTTCCAGGCCCATCGGTAAGCTTTCTCCTCTTCCCGATCCTGCCTCACCTGATCCCTCCCATAATAGGTCGGCTTCCCATCGGCGCCATACAGGAAGGGGGGCGGGGTTTTCACATAGAAGGCCACCCGGTTTCCTTCGTTGTTTTTAGTCGAAATCGCTGCTGTCAACGGCCGGAGATGCTGGATGGCGTCCGGATCAAAGGTCTTCCCCGAAAGCTCATATAAGTTTTCAGCGGAACCAGAACCCACAGTACAGGAGATGAAGGTATCCACCGTGCCGTCAAAAGCGTTCAGCATGTCCTTGTTAAGCTGGTCGGCATATTGGGTGATCGGAATAAAGCTGTGCCCCGTGTAGCGATCCAGAGACAAAATTCGTTTCACCACCGGGATCTGCAACAAATGAAATTCGTCAACAAAGTGGAAATGAGGCTTATTTTTAAGTTTCCGTAGCTGAGCCTGCTGATGGTACTGGGTGATAATGTACCCCGCCACCAGGGCCCGCTGAGCATCGCTGAGTCCGGCACTGCGGAAGATCACGATATACCCCTCGTCCATCCACTCTTTCACGTTCAGTCCCATTCGGGTCTGGCCAAACATCCGGCGCAATATGGTGTTGTTTTTGATCTTTTGTAACCGGTTGGCGATCGGCAGGGTTCCCTGCCCCTTTTTCAGCTCCTGCTGCAGCTCCTTCCACTCTTCTTCCAGCACATCATTATCCAGCTTTTGTAGCACTCGTTGACGGAATTTAGGGTCCTTCCGGAGCATCTTTTCCATCCCCAAAATGCTGTGTTCTCCGCCTTCTTGAAGCAAGGTTTGCAAAGCTAAGTGACCGAACTTCTCCAGCAACATGCCGGAAGAGCCCACGTCCGAGTAAGCATTTTTCAATACGTTCAGTGCGTTGTCTGCTACCGTGTCCACACTCTCTCCCGGGTTCCGATGCAGGAGGTTGAGCCCTAACACGTACTCCTCTGAGGCCAGATCTATAAACACTACCCGATCCCAATCCACTTGGTGTCCGGCCAGCTCGTCGCTCAACATTTTGGAAAGAAGCTTGAGACTGGCATCCCCCTTCGGGTCCCAAAAGGTAAAGCCCGGGGCATGCGGATCATTGTACCACTGCTCCAAATGATCATACATCGCCGCCAGGAAAAGGGCCGTCTTGCCGGATCCGATCTTTCCGGCTCCAAAACCCATATGGGTCAATAGTCGATACGGGAGACGGACGGAGCGGAATCCATCAATCGGATCCTCGTAGTCTCCCACGTACAAGCCGTGTGTGAAATCTTTTTTGGTCAGCTTCGCCTGACCTTTCTGAATCGCCGGCAAGTAGGTTTTCCCCTCTTCCCCTTCTCCCTGTGGCAGCTGATAGACCGCATGTGAACCACTGGGGAAATGAAGCAAGTGGGCCAGCTCCCGATCCGTCCATAAGAGGGTCCGCTTTTTCTTTTTCCATGGCATCGGCATCGGGTAAGGAGCGATCCCCCAGACCGGGGAATGCTTGGTCAGCTTCAGATGCAGTCCATTCTGGTATTCCATCATCGAAGTCAGCCGATTCCCCAGGGTTTGCACCCCGGGACTGGCCATCCGGTTTTCCGACCACACTGCAATGGATACTTCAAACACCTTTTCCAATCCGGTATATCGCTGATCCAGTCCTTCCAACCGAACCTGATCCGCTTTGGAAAGCTCGCTTTTGGCCAACGGTTCTTTGAACTGTCCGTCCCGGGTCAGAAGATATTTCCGGGTCCGATCCACCTGCTTGGCCAAGGGTTTTTGGAGGGTGGGGCTGAACACCAGATCAATCCAGGTATGAGGCCGCATCGCTTCCAGCAGATTTCCTACTTGATCATTCCCATTGAACCTTTGAAAAGGCAGACCGGCTTCTTTCTTCTCCCGGGTAGGAACCATATAGCCGCCGTACCCCTTTTTTGCCGGATCGGGAAGGGGCAATTGTTCATGCCGAATGGGAAAGGAATCTGACCGCCGGTAGCAGGTTTTCAAAGCTTGTTTCATCCCTTCCTCCCGATCCTGGGGAAAGCCCACATAAAGCCCAATCCGCCCCTGTTCATCGCAATGGATCAACAGGCGGAACCATTCCCGCCCCCGTTTGAGCCGTTCTTTCAGGGGCCGATTCATCCCTCCAAACTCATTGATCAGTGCCAGGATTTCCTCTTTCCCCGGTTCATCTCCCGTGTGAGGAAGGACCCGGAGATACCGGTACTCCTCCCGGGCTCGCTTCTGATATTGATAGTTTTGATAGGCGTATCCGGCTGTGGCCACCGTCGCTGTTGCCACAGAAAATTGCGCGGTCAAAATCGCTCCTTGTACAGCAGTGGATACGGTTTCCCCCACCCAAGCCGGTAATTTTTCCGGATGGCGCACAGCCCAACTCGTCCCCCACACTGCTGCCAACCCCGCCACACCCAACATGCCATACCCGATTTTCTCTAACTCTTTTTCTTCTCGTTTATCAAACACTTCAATCCCTCCACTCACAAACTGGATATCCATCCGCCGAGAAAGACCATAGGCAAGCCCACGATCATCCCCCAACCACTCAGACTGAAAGCCAGGCCAACCACAATCAGGGTAAGGCCCAGAGCTTGCCGGATTGAGCGGAAACTATACACCAATCCGATGATCAAGGCTCCAATCAGGGTGGCACCCACCAAAGCCCCCATTACTTTCCCTCCTTCTTGTCTCTTTTGGCCTGGCATCCTCAGCGACGGGTGGCCATCTCCGCCGGACGCGGCATCTTCGCCGCGTTTCGCCTGATTTATTCAAAGTGAATATAGTTGCTCACATGGTGAGCCAAAATGACTCGTCTGGAAAAGCGAAATCGCTTGTAGTTGTATTCTTCGATGGTCACCTTGGCCCCGTCCACCTGGGTTACATAAGCCACATGCCCCCAGTAGCTATGCCCGAAGGCTCCCGCGTCCCATTGAGCGACGGCCCCTGGTTTCGGTGTCTTGTTCACCTTGAACCCAATTTTTCTTGCATTTTTAGCCCAGTTCTCGGCATTCCCAAATCGGCCGCCCTTCATGAAATTGTGGAACTCGATCCCGGCGTCGTTTAGTCGCCAGGCCACAAAGGAGGTACACTGCCGGTTGTAAAATTTCCACCGATCCACTCCAGAGGTGCTTGCATTTTTGTATGGATAGTTTTCTGCAGGGCTTAGCCCCTTCAAACTGCCGCTTGCCAATTCAAGCTTTCCATTCTTCACTAAGGGTTGGTACTGTTTGTAATACTTCATCACTTTAGGTACGTAAGCTTGAGTTTCCTTGTATGGAGGGATGCCGTTGTATTTGCTCACTGCCCCCGGCCCCGCGTTGTAAGCGGCAAGAGCTTTTTCCAAGTCGCCATCATATTTCTTAATGTGTGAGGACAGGATCTCCGTCCCCCGGAAAATGTTCTCCCGGGGATCCCAAAGATTTGCTCCTTTGGCATTGAAGGGCATCACCTGCATCACCCCGCGGGCGCCCGCCTGGGAACCAGCCTTGGGATTAAAATTGGACTCCGCTTTGGCCACGGCTGCGATCAATGCCGGATCGACACCGTATTTAGCCGCGGCCTCATTGATGATATCTGCATACTTAACCCCCTGGATTTCTCCGATGGCTTCCTGACTCCCGGAATTATTGGTACTGGAAGCCGTAAACACTGACAAAAAAGCGGAAACCAGAGCCAACAGAAGCGGAATGAAGAGGAGCAAACCGACCACCAGCCAGAACCAAAATTGTCCTCCTAACGCTGCTGCTGCAGTTTTGGCCATCCGGCTAGCGCCCACAGCCGCGACCCGTTTGGCTACCGCCGTTCCCGCTCTTGTGCTTCCTCGGTCATCATTCAGCATCGGGATACTCAATATACCTCAGCCCCTTCACCCGCCATTCTCCCGCCTCTTTGACCAATGCCACCAGATAGGCCAGCTCATACTTCCCGGACTTTCCCTTTTCGATGGTCACCCAGATATGCCAAGACATTTCGTTCTCCGGCTGATCTTCCAGCTGATCCAGTGGCATCGCTTCCGTTTCTAAAACCTTCAATCCCAGAGGTTTCGCTTTAGGCTCTTTCTGGATCTCTTCCTGCAGCTGATCAGTGATCAAGTGCTGATACTTCTCAACAAAGACATCTGCCTTTTTCGGAGAAAAAGAAAGGTAGGCCGGCAGAAACTCCAGCGCTACCTTTTGGGCCTCTTCCCGATCAGAGTCGCTGATCATCTCCGGGATCTCTTCCGGTTGAGGGTCGGGAGACGGCGGCAGGGGATTCTCCTCCGCCGGGGGTGTGGAAATCGCCTGAGGCTTCGAGGAGCTCCATTGGGAGAAAAGATAGGAAGCCACGACCCCCACTCCAAAGAATAAAGGGAGAAATAGGGCGCCTACCAAAACCAGCTGTTTCAACTTCATGCCGTCCGCCCCCTTGCTCCGCGAGCCGCCCCACGGGCTGCCGCTCCTCGAACCCCTCGCCGCACTCCCCGCTGGGCCATCTGTTTTCCGCGCTGTATGGTGTTCTGGATCGTCTGAATGTGAACTTGTGCGCTGGGCTTGACAAAAATCCCAAACAGTGGTTTCCGGAAGATGATCACAGCCAGTAGAATCACGATTTGCCACAGAAGGGTTTTGTCATATCCGGCCGTCTCTGGAGGCACGATTTTGTACATCAGGTTGGAGATGAAGAACAGCAGGGACAGAAACACGGTGATCATCAACTTCGCCACCAGGGACATAAACCACAGTTCAAACCACTTCTTGGCGATACGCGATAGTGGGGGAAAGATCGCCACAATCCCCACCACTGGACTCAGCAAGGTCAACAAAATAAAGAGAATTTGAAATGTCGCTGCGGCCAGGTTGATCACAAAAAAGACAATCGACTCGAGAATCAACAGGAAGGCCAGCAGCCCCATGGACTTTAATCGTTCCTGGGTGCCCAGGGTGGTGACAAGCCTGTTATCGTACTCGTCTTTCTCCTTTAGTACTGCATTTTTTCGATTTTCACTCCCCAACTCGTGATCCAAAATCGCCTCAATCCGCTCCCGGGTCACTTTGCCTTCTTTCGCCTTCTGTTCCGCTTCTTTTTGCTTTTGACGAGCATGTTCAATCTCTTCACGGAACAGTTCTTTCTGTCGTGCGGGCAGATCCACTTCCGCCGGTTTCAGGTGCACGGTATCTTCCGGAACCCCATTGTGTTGTTCAATCACATAGGGGACAAAAATGTTCATATGGTAAATGTGGTCGGCCAAAATGTATGGATAGGCTTCCTGCGGCACTTCTTTATCTGTAATGAAGGCCTGAGAAGCCTGCAGGACCTTGGTCGACAATTGCTCGGATCCGTCATTCATGACTTTCAGAATCGGGCCTGCATTCAGATAGAACCCGATAAATAAAATCATGATCAGCATCGATCCCAGCAGACCCGTCCAGAACCGAACCACCCGGCGCATCGCCAGACCCACAAACACCGCCCAGCATCCCACCATGAAGATGATTCCAGTTAACAAGTGCCCCCACAACCCATCGGATCTCATGGAACCATCCCGAGTAAAACCTGCATACTCCCGGATTCCACTGCCGATTTCATCAGCAAATTTCTTGGGGACATCCAAAGTGAACACATCCACGGTGAAATCAATCACGCTGAATCCCATTCGAACCAGCTGCATCCAAATGGCATTGGTGGTTCCGTGAGAGAAGAAATGACCTGTGTTGGAAGCCATCTCATCTAAATCCCACCAGTTGGCTTCGTTGTACACCAGCTCCAAGGTGTACCGGGAAGGAAGATACTCGTTATATTTCACATCATAATCGGTCTTTTCTTCGATTTTCTTAATCTGTTCGTCGGGGAACTTGACCAACAGGTCCGTAGGGGTTTGAACCCCGCTGGCTTGGATTTTTTCTTTTTCCTTTTTGGCCCGATCCAATACCTCTTGTTGATCCTTCGGTACTTTTCCGTCATAGCTTTCACCGATCCCTGGATGGTTGTGGTTGCTGTAGATGTTATAATCCGCAAATACGATTGTTCCGGGGATCATTAGGGCCACCAGGGTACCGATTACCACCCGCCATACCTTGGGTAAATTTCGTAATCTGCGGATCACGGTTGATCATGTACCCCCTTAATCAGTAGACCTTCCAGATCTTGTGTTTCATACTCAAAGGCCGGTCGGTCAAAAGCATATTTTAAACGCCAACCTTCTTTTGTCTTGATTGCTTTGAAAAATGAATTCACTTCATGGTTCATAGTCGGATGTCGATATTGCAAGTGATAATAATACAACCCTTCCTTCTCCTTGTACTCCATTAGCCTATAATCATCAGGAATTTTCCTATCCGGATTGGTGATCTCCTTTTCCGGGTTTAGACTAGCAGTCCTTTGATCTTCAGGTACTAACAAAGATAACTGTTTCCTTTCATCTCCTTGAATCCTTGCCTGTTCATACTGTAAAGCGAGTTTCCATGGCCCTTCAGCTTTTGGTTTAGTCGTTGCCGGCTCCTCTTGATTACAAGAGACCATTACCAGCATCAGAAGAAGAAGGCCCCCCCAGCCAATCCATCTGCGGCTGGGGAGAAATGTCGTCTTCATCAGGAAACCACCTCCACTTCCGGCATTTCAGGCTCTTTCCCTTGCTTCTTCTGCTCCAACTCCCGCAGTAGAGCCTCCCGTTGATTGGGCCGGGTATCCAAGATCCGGAACAGTTCCGGGTTCATTTTTTTCAGGGGAAGGGATACCTTGTTGACCCGTCCCTCCCAGTCGTAGAGGAAAAACTCCCCGGCCCGCAGCTTTTGCAAGCTTCGAATGTTTTCATCTGTCGGCTCGATATTCAACAAGTCACAGGCCCGCTCGGCTTCCTTTCCTGTCCCGGGGCGAAAAATAAAACGCATCCCCAAGTTGTTTTGAATTTCATCACCGTCCTCTTGCTGAGAGTCGGCCATTTTGAGATGGACAGCGTTTTGCGAGACGATGAACAGCGCACTGTTCTTTGACCGCCCCGTCAGGATGAGTTCTTTCAGAGCATTTCGTCCTTCCCGGGTTTTCCGCATCCGCCAGGCTTCGTCGTATAAAACAACCTTAAATTTCTTGCTTGGCTGGTTGGCGAAGGCCCGGGCAAAATCGGAGAGGGCCACCATCAGAGCCACCCCGAGACGCCCCCCTTCAGACTGTCCTTCTTCCGGAAGGTCCAAGTCTTGAATCTGCAGGATGGTCAACCGATTGGAGAGATTAATCGATTCCCCGGATCCGTCACTGAACAGCAGTTGACCCTGCCCCCGTTGGCTGTGGTGCTCTAAGGTGTATAACTTCTGCTTGAAGTCTTCCCGGGTTTCTTGGGTGGTGTCTGCGTCGGTTTTCACCTGTTGCTCGTAATGGGTTCGTAGGCGCTTCAGCACCTGGATCATATTTGGGGCCGTCTCGTCTTCCAGGGTATCCTCCACCGCTTCGGAAATGGCCGTGGCAACGTAAGATCCATCCGGTACGTTAGCCAACGTCTGCAGAATTTTTTTCGCCGTGTTGGCCCCGTCTTTCCCGCTGCTGGTTAGGGGATCCAACTTGCCCCGGTCCTCTTTGTTCGCTGTCAGGGTCACCACTCGGATATGGCGGCTAAACTCCTCCGGAAAAATATCCGGCCAGTGACCGCGGTCGTTCTTCGGATCAATGACTACAACCTGGATATCCAGATAAACCAGATTGGCCACAATGTAATCAGCTGCCATCGATTTCCCTTGTCCTGGCGGACCGACAAAGCAGACCGCCGGGGATTGGCTCAGCTCTTCATCCCGGGGCCCCCGGGTGAAGTCACAGAAGACATCCAGATGATCACTTTCCCCCATGAAGATCCCATCCCGATCCCCCAGGCTCCGGGTGGAGCCGAAGAAAGAACCGGCCAGCATGGTGGGATCCAGAGACTGCATATAATCCTTGACCAGGATCGGAGAACCGGGGAGAAACTCTTGAAACAGCTGAAACTGTTGCCCGTGAGGAATGTCCACCTGAAAAACATGGTCTTCGTATAGATCGGTAACCTCAGAAATTCGCCGTTCCAGTTCCTCAGGGGTATCCGCATACACACAGATCGTGACCGAGGTCTCCAAGAGAGGGAATCGATCCTGGACCAAATCGCCTTCCAGTTCTTCTGTCCCGTCGATCGCGTCCTGCAGGTAGCGAGGAACGCTGCCCCCCGCGGAATGGATGTGACTTTCCTGATCTCCCAGCTCCTTCTTTTTGTTCCGGACCCGGGAGAGGGCTTTACGATAATGAACCGGAACCACCCGTTTGGAAAGGGCGACCGGAAAGGGAAGGCTCTGCAGCCAGTTCACCCAGTTGGTCCCCGGAACCGGCCGATCATCGGGAATGTGAGAAAGAACCAAAAAGCACTGGTACCCGACCTTGTACGCGCCTTTCCCCTTCTTTTTGCCGGATACATATTGTTTCACCCGAAGGCGCCGCCCATGTTGATCATCCTGCATGCCGCCGGTCAGGCGGAGAATGTCGCTTTTCTTGGGTCGGCGGATCGGCTCCCCGTCTCTTTCGTCGGGGACTGCTTGAATCCGGTATCCCATCAGCTGGGGAGGATCCGCAATCCCCCGCCAGAAAGCCTGCTTGATCAGATAGGCGATTTCATCCGGGCTCATCCGCTTGCAGTTTCCGAACAGATCCCGCAGCCGTTGATAGGCCATATTCTCTTGCACGCGGTAGTTGTGAAGCTCTTCCTCAAAGATCTCTGGAAGGGAGACGCCGGAGAGATTGTCGATTTGCCGTTTGAGGTCCTTAAATCTGAATTTCAGTCGATCCCGGAAGTTTTCTAAATGAGCACTGGTTTTTTTCAACTTCATCAGGACGTAGAAATCATAGGTGAAAGTCTCCCGCTTTTCCTTCACTTGGTGATCCGGATGAAAATACTTTCCCTCCTGGCCGTCCCGGGGCTGTTTCAGGTAGTTCAGTGTCCGGTCCAGTTGCTCTTGACCGAAGGACTTCAAATCCTCCACGACTTGGCCCTTCAGCTTGTCAAAGTGATCGGTTAATTCTAGGTTGCGGGGAACCATCAGCAGGTGAGCTTCATCCTTCAAGTTCCAATAGAAATCCTCCCACTCATCGGAGATCTGGATCTGTTCGTCTTCTGACCGATAGTCAATGTGATCATCTGGAACCTTGAAGCCTGCCCGAACATCCCCATTCACATCGAAGATCAGATTGTCTTCAAAATAGGTGATAGGCGCTTCTTTCACTGTCACTTCCTATCCCCTCCCCACTGGCGATATGGAATCGCCCATGAAATTTCTCGTTTGGCATCTGTTTGTAATGCCCGATATCCGGCATATTTTTTGGGGGAGCCTCGATGCTTCCCCCAAGCTGTCAAAAACAGATACAGTGGTTTTCCATCCAGTCTCTGTAGCGATATCCATCCCACCAGACCGGGAATGGCAATGAACTTAAAGATGAAGAAATCAAACCATCCCAGAACCGTGACATGCAGGATCAGCATAGCAACAAAGGTAATACCAAAGCTGACTAAAAAACGAAAGGGAACGGGCCCCTGTAGACTGATCCCAAAAATGGAGTAAATCACTTTCTCCGTGTTCCAGATGGAGGTGTAGTTTCTTCCTCGCTTCAATCCATCCAGCCTCCAAAGAGATATTTCGCTGCTTCCACTCCCCCATCGGCTACAAACTCAGCGTCATAGACCAAGACACCCACCAGCATTGCGATTCCAATAAATCCAAGTAACAGGATGTATTTTCGCATCCAGAATGCGATCACCAGAGCCCCAATACCAACAAACATGGTGTAGAGAACTTGGATTTCAAATTTGACCTCTTCCCAAAACCGTGTAACGGGACCATCCCCGGTAGCCGCGATCAGCAACTGAACCAAAGCCATCTTGTCCATCTAATGTTCCTCCTCTATCGCTCTAGGTTGACAACCATCCACCGCCCCTGCCGGTTAACCAAATACAAAGTATAGGGAGCCTGTATCTTCCCACCGGAGGCCAGATCCTGAAAATCTACTTGGCAATCCACCCGGTAGGTATCCTTCTGATCGGTTTCAAACACTTGGACTTCTCGGATTTCGGTAAGTCCCAGGATTCCCGTCAGGCCAGGATCCGTTTTTTGGGACAAAAAGTGATAACCGATCTCCTCCGGCGAACCGGTGGTATAGTGTTTGAAGAAGATTTGAAGGAATCCTTCAATACTCCGCTGCACCTCACTAGGCGCAGAATCCATGGATTCCTCCTCTTTCTTTTCCGGCTGGGAGGCTTCCGGCGGTGCTACCAAGCGGGGGGCTTCCTTCATAACGTAAGAGTCACCGGCAGGCAGAAAGGTGATCTCTACCCAACGATCCACGCGTTTTTTGTCCTTTCCTTTGGTCATCACCGTTTCCGCGTAGACCGTCGCATGGTACTCTCCCTTTTTCTTTTGAATATCCCAAACATCTCGACTAACCGTGTAGGAATCCCACGCCAGTTCTTTGGAAAACTCAAAACCGGCTTGAGCATCCAGTCCCTCTCCCAAATAGGGATCCAAACGTTGCGCCCGGGAATCCTCACTTCCCTGAGTCCAGAAAAGATATTCCTTGACGAAGTTTTTAGCAAATGCTTCGGCACTGGGCGGAATCTCCTCTCCTGCTGCCACCTCCTGTTGTTGTTTTCCTCCGGCCTCAGTTTCCCCGCCGATCAAATCCAGGCGTGTCGCCCAGGCCAAAGTGGTGGACAAGGCCGTATAGACCAGGAAAACGTAAAATCCGACCATGACCCACTTGGATTTCATCCGCCTCCTCCTTCATTTTTCTTCTTGAACCAAGCGACAACGGAAAGTAAAGCAGATATCAACATCATCCTCTCCATTTCGGCTGGCTACTGGCTTTCGCCTCATCAGGCCCGGGGCACCACCCCCGGACGACGGCGTCCGGATCCCGGACCACCGTTTCGCCTTTTTGGGAGATAGGCATCTTATTTTTTGATTTCCACCAGTTCAGCTTCCATCACGTATCTCTTCGGAGCGTAGCCACTGTACAACGCGGACAGCGGCCAACAGGTATAGACTCTCAAGACTGGTTCTCCCACCGAAGAAATGACCGTTTTGTCCTTTTCATCAGCCACCCAGGTCTTCCGGACTTCATACATGAAGGTCCCTTCCCGGGTCTTGATGGCCATCTCATCCCCTTTCTGGATCTCCTTGGCCCGGCGGAAGGCAGTTTCTCTGTGTCCAGCAAGGACGCAATTATCCCCTTCCCCGGGGAGGACCGAGGTCTGGTGGTGGCCCACCCCTTTGGAAAGCTCCCGATCCCCGGTTCCCTCCCAAATTGGGATTTCCGCATCAATTCGGGGAATGATTAAGGTTCCGACTTTTTTTCCGGTGCTGGGGCGCTCTTCCCAGACAGTGCTGGTTCCTTCATCCGCCAGATCCGGTTCAGGCTCCGGCTGTGATTCCGACTTTGCCATTTGGGCTGCCAAGGATTCCTCCGGTTTCGGCTTTTCATACGCCTGGGCCTGCTGCACCTCCGACCACATCTGGATCCCGAAGTAGCCACTGAATCCCAATCCACCTAGGCCGATTAACCCAATGAGGATGATCAATCCTTTCTTCCAGGCCGGTTCGGGATCATTCAGGTAATAGTAGCGAGCCACTTTTCACCCCGCCTCAGTTTGCGAAGATACCTACAACTTTCCTCCGAAACCGAATAGCCAGGGTAGCTACCATCCCGAAGATTCCGAGAGACAGCATCAGAAGCGGCAAAGTTTCAGAACCGGTTTTGACCATTTCAGCCTCTTGGGTTTTCGGCTCATCAGTCGCTCCCTCGTCTCCTTTGTCTGAGGGCTTGTCTGAGGGCTGATTATCGGAAGCGCTCGTGGAGTCCTTATCCCCGCCACCCTGGGCCAAAGTGATCTCCTCGCTGGAATCCTGTTTCGTAACGGAATTTGAAGAAGCAGACTTTTCGGTTTGGTCCCCTTCCACCTTAGCAGGTGCGGATCCGCTTTGATCCGGAGTAGAAGACTTTTCGGCTGGTTCTTTCTCTTGTTTTTTGGGCTCCGCTGGCTTTTCAGTAGGTGGAGCTTCCTCTTTGATCTCTGGCTCTGATGCCGGCTTTTCAACCGGTTTTTCCTGCTTCGGTTCTACATCAATTGGAGCCTCTGAAGCAGGTTCTTCCGATTTCGACTGGATCCCCGACGCCTCTGGATTGGACTGTGGCGGAGCTTCCTGAGAGGGTGCTGCATCTATCGGAGCTTCTTCTCCCGCTCCAGGGAAAGCCATCACAGTCCCGCCAAAAAGGGTCATGGATCCAAACACCGACAAACAGACAACGGTCAGAACATTTTTCTTTTGCATTGGCATCCTCCTATTTTGGATGCCTATCTCCCGAAAATCGTCGGATCATTTCCAACTGACTGGTCATGTCACAAAAACACGAACCTAAGTTCGTGTTTTTCGATTATATCTGGACGGATTCCTTTGTCAACCACCTCCCAATTGATAATGCAGAGGGGATATCATGGCGATGTAACCACCATTTACCTCTCACCTTTAATTATAAATCAGAATCGTGACGTGTCAAGAGGACGTTTTTTATTTTTCTTTGATTTTGCGAAATCTTAATTCGGGATCTTCAAAAATCCGTACCCACTCTACATATGGAGCAATAAGCTGACCCTTATCCCACTTCGGCCAATCATAGCCTTTGTCTTGGGCTCTTTTTGATAGCCTGGCAGCCCAAGACGGTGAAATTCCATACTTTCGTGCAGCTTTTGAACACGATATTCCTTTATCCGGAACTTCTTGAATGCTTCTCTTTTCGGACGCCACCCTTTTTCTTGGTTTTCTCGCTACTTTACCTGGAGGAGTTAAGATTTTCTCCCAAGCTTCTAATGGGGCTTCATAAGGTCGTCCGCGCTTTACTGGGTAAGGATCCCCTCTCCTGTAAGCTTCCTTTGCAAGCCGGGCAACATACTCTGGGTGAAGCTCAAATATTTTAGCCGCCTCGGTAGTTGTTATGTATTTCTCTTGATTACTCTTTTTATCTTGCTTTCCCATTCCAACTAACCACCTCCTTTATCCTTCTATTTTCAGTTATTTTCATTACCGTTGTCCACCTTTTATTCCACCAAGGGATACCTCCCGACACAAAATAACCGCCCCAATCCGGGACGGCTATCATGTAACTCAGCTTGCGTTCAGTTCCTTCTTCAATTCGCGAAGTGTTTTCCGGGCATCCCACTCCGTGCAACCCGTGAGACGCTTCAACCGGGGTCTTCCCGGA
>NZ_BMEX01000027.1:3435-20457 GCF_014637345.1 Kroppenstedtia guangzhouensis | reverse complement strand
TCCCGGGAGGGGGAACGAGCGAAGCGACGACGGACGCGGAACGCGAAAACGGAAGAGCGAAGGGAGGACCCTCTCCCGAAGGGAACAAGTTGGGAGCCGTGGGCGACTATTTTTATTAGAAGAATCAAGGGATTCCGCTTATATACTGAATGTTCTTATACCGACACTGTAACCGACGTTTAATCCGACGTTAATAACGACATTTATAACCATATTTATACCGACACTAGTACCAACTTGAATCATGAAGTAACCACGGCGTTAAATTTCGTCAAAAAAATAGTTTCCTGACCGGATAAAAAGAAGTGCATGTCCGGTTTTTGTCTGTAATTCTTGAACCGGGGTTCCACTTTCACCTGTTTCCATTGGCGCTGCAGGTAGTCTAATCGGGAGGGTTCATCCGTTACCCATACCACTGGGCAATGAAGACCGGTCTCCCGGGGAAGGGGCTCGAAGGTTTCGATATAGTTGCGGTATTTCTCCCGTATCTTCTCCCCCCACTCACTATTGTTGTCAAACTCGATCCAAAACATCTGCCCATTCACCCGGGCTTTGGCGTCTGGATGAACAATTTTCCGCATCTCCTCCCGTTTTTTTCTTTCGTCTTCCTTCCAGGCCTCCCACCGGCCCAGTTCCCACATATAGATCAGATCCTGAGGAGCCTCGATCGTATTCGCCCACTCCAGCCCTTCGATCCGATCCAATCCGACTGCAGCCAAGCGATCGGTCACCTGATAATCCTCCAGCCCTTCAAGATCTCCCGCTTGCAGTAGCCCCCGCTCTATCGCCATATCCATTTGTTCCTTCCGCTTGGCTTCGATTAGACGGAGCAGGATATTGTTCAGACCGGCAAAATGTTCGTCTTGGGTCCCCGTGTGCTCCACATAATCCAACTCTTGCCCCAGATACCCCTGGGCACGATCCCAAGCGACCGGTCCGACGGAATACATCCGGGGGATCCGGTTGTTCCCCCGGCGAGATCGGATCCCAAGGCCGTGGCCCCGTTTGATCCGCTTCCCTACCTGTACCCCTCGTTTTTGGGCGGCATCCTTGTTGATCCGCTCGATGATCTTTTCAATATTACGGGCTGATTTACCGCAAACCTTCGCCAGCTGGTACCGATTCGCTGTCCGCAGCTCATACAAGACCATGATTAGCTTGTCTTTCACGGGCATCGTCGGGTGGTTAATCCAATGGATGACACCCATCGTTCACTCTCCTTTCGGGATGGAAAACGGAGCCGGAGCATCGGATTCCGCTTGGTCCTCCGGTTCAGGTTTCGGGATTTCAAATTGCTCGACGGCCTTTCCCTTCTGGGTCTTTTTCTCCTTCATTTCCCACAGGCTTTCCAAGTACTCGTCGATCTCCCGATCCACCTTTTCTACTGGGGTGCAGTCCCGCTCTTGCAGCGGTCGGGCCAGCTCCTGATCCGCCCATTCAAATGCCTGGTTCTTCTCCCGGTCGATCCGATCCTTGTCTTCTCCGAAGTAAGTCGGCTGACCGTCCTTTCCGAAAATGTACGGCGGATCGGTCCGGATCAGCATAGGGCGCTTTTCCCCTTTGCTGTCTTCCACATAGAGCGCCGCTTCAAAGGCCTTCAACCGCTGGATATCCTGAGGTTCAAAGCTGTTTCCCGCTTTTTCACAGGCGATCTTGGCATGGGCTTTGTCCTCTTGCTTAAATGCAATTTTGGTCCCCACCAGCCCCAAGGCCGCCAACATCAGGGGATCCTCATATTGCCCGTAATACTGGGTGCACATATAAAGCGGAAGCCCAAAATCCCGCAACACTTCAATCATATCGGACAGGATGGGGAGCTGAACCAGGTGAGCCTCATCAATGATCAGGGGATGGTTTTTTTGCTTATATTTCCGTCGCTGGGCCAGCTGCCAATACTGATGGGTAATGTAGTTCATGGTGATTTTAAGTACGTCCGGCGGCAGGTTCTGACAGTTGAACATCACGATGTGGCCCTGGTCGATCCAATCCAGAACCTTGAGACTGTTTTTCTTCTGGCCGAACATGCGGCGGGCGATCTGGTTATCCTTGAGCCGGATCAGCCGGTTCCGCAGTACTTCCGTATCCTTTCCGCCGAATTTCTCCCGACGAATCTCCCGGGCCAAGGCCTTCCGAGTGGTATCCTCGGATCCTTCAAGCTGTTTCAACAAGCGATCACGCAGGGGGCTTTCTTTGTCCAAAAACTCACCCAGCGCCAAAATGGTGTGTGGCCTGTGATCCAACAACAGCGCTTTCAAGCCCAACCGACCATATTTATCAAGGAGAATCGAATCTCCGCTGTAAGCGCTCTTCAGAACGGTCAGCGTATCGTCCACCACTTGATCCAGAGTCTGCCACGGGTGACGGTGCAGCAGATTCAACCCGAAGGCAAATTCCGTGGACGCCAGGTCGATGACATGGATCCGCTGCCGGTCCACTTTCTTTCCGTCCTTTTCCCCCTTCAAAATTCGGGTTTTCAACGTGTTGGCCAGAACTCCCTTGGGGTCAACCCCCGTAAATCCACCTGCTTTCGGATCCTCATACCACTCATCCAACAGTGACTGCATCATCATCAGCAACAAAGCGGATTTCCCGGATCCGATATCTCCAACGATGGATCCCATTTTGCGAATAATGTTTTGCCCGATTCGGATAACCCGGTGCTTATTGATGGGGTGATTGAGGTATCCGATGTTCAGTCCTACCTGATATTCGTCATCCGGCGGCAACTTCTGTCCTTTCACCAGGTGCTGAACCTGATCGTACACATGCTGTTCATCCCGCTCTTCTTGCTCTTTGGTCGGCCCTTGCGGGAGATGCAGCAGGTTTCCGATCTCGGAATGAGTCCATAGCATTTTGGGGAAGATGGGCCAGGGCATCGGATTGGTCTGACGGATCGGATTCAGTTTTTTGGCCAATGACCGCAACCGTTTGGCATAGATGAAGTTATCATGTTCCATGGTTGTATGGACCTGCGACCGCACATCTTCATAGACGGCCTCACTCAGAATGTTTTCCGGGTCCTTCGGCGGCTGGGACCACAGATACAAAGCGACCTGAAAGGCCTTCTCCCGTCCGGTATGTTGCTCAAACAGGGATTTGTACCGGGCTCGATCCATTGGGTCCAGATCGGATCTAGACTTTCCCGGATGGTTCACTTCCAGCTGAAAAATACTTCGGAGCTGGGCCTCCGTTAACCCCAAGTTGGTCAATCCTTTTTTAACACGCTTCTTCAGCTTTCTTTTTCCCTTTTCAGAGCTGTATCTCAAATCCAGCCAAGTCCCGGGTTCCAGATGGGTCAGTACACTTACCAACCCCTGCTGATCCAGAGGAGATAAGGGAAGACCTGCTCTTTCCCCTTGATCATTAAGGGCAAAATAGCCACCGGTTCCTTGATTCCCTGGCAGCGGAAGCTGATCATGGGCTACCGGCAAGCGCTCTGCACTGGGAAAATGATCTCGAAAGCAATGCTTTACGCCGTTTTCTTTGTCCTGAGGATAGCCCATATAAAATTCAATTTCTCCCGTCTCTTGGTTGCAATAGATTAACCAGCGGAACCACTCCCGCCCGCGGAAACACCGTTTATACCAAACCCGGTGCCGTTGATGAAGATCTTTAGTAAACTTGAGGATCTTTTCTGTTTTAATCTGAGTACTCCGGTGCGGGAGGATCCGGTAATAGCGGACTTCCCGCCCGGCCCGCCAGTAATAATAGACCTGGAGGAAAATGAATCCGACGGCTGCCAGCCCGATCAGGGTGGCCAAGGTGATCAGGGCATGGATCGTGATTTCCCCCGCAGTCGTGGCCGGCCCCTTTACCTTTCCCCAAAGAATTCCCCACACCGCAACCGCCTTTTTTGGAAACAAAAAGGCCAACACCACGACAGCCACCGGCCCCCCGAAGATGACCGCCCGGCCCAGCTGGGCCATTTCCCCGTCTCCCTTGGAATCGAACTTGAACAGATTTTTCAGGATATCGTCCAGCATGGAATCCCTCCGCGTCAATCTATTGAAAGTGAATATAGTTACTGACCTGGGACGCCGGCAACGTTCGCCGAGAGTAACTGAATCGCTTGTAATTGTACTCTTCGATGGTGATTTTGGAGCCATCCACCGCGGTCACATAAGCCACGTGGCCATAACCGCTGTGTCCAAAGGCCCCGGCGTTCCATTGTGCCACCGCGCCCACCGCCGGCTTGTTGTTGACCGTGTAGCCCAGGCGCCGGGCGTTGTCGGCCCAATTTTCCGCGTTTCCAAAACGCCCCCCCTTCATAGTGTTGTGAAAGGGGATCCCCGCTTGGTTGAGCCTCCAGGCAACAAAGGAGGTGCATTGCCGAATGTAAAATCCCCATCGATCCGCCCCCGAAGTATTGGCCGTTTTATAAGGGTAGTTATCCGCCCCGCTACCACCGGAGACGAACTGGATCTGTCCATCCTCCTTGACCATCTTGTCATACTGTTTTTGATAGGAAAGGACATTAGGCACATAGGCTTGGGTTTCGGGGAAATTCGGGATGCCGTCACCGCCTGCCTTGAGATCCTTATCCACGTTGCCCATACCAGCGTTGTACGCCGCCAAGGCCAATTTGACATTATTATTGTAACGTTCCAACAAGTACGCCAAGTATTTCGTTCCCGCTTCAATGTTTTGTTGGGGGTCGAAAATATCTTTCGCCCCCATCTCCCGGGCCGTTGCCGGAAGCAACTGCATCAGGCCCGAGGCTTTGGTCCGCGGGTTATAAGCCAGTTTTTGAAATTGACTTTCCTGTCGGATCACCGCTGCAACCAAGCTGGGAGACACTCCATGCCGTTTGGCGGCCGCATTGATGTAATCCGCATATTGCACCGATTCGATCATACCGACATTCGCCGGAGTCGCTGGCGGTTCATAGGCAGCTGGCCCGAAGATGGCGGTAAAAGTTCCTACCATAACGTAAAACAAGCCCCATACTATCAGAATGATCAGGATCCCAATCAGGGCATAGATGGCTGCCTTTGCTAACACGCTTACCACCGCCGGCGCCACCTTAGCTACCACCCCCTGTATCGCCCGTGTGGCCACCCGACGAGCCATTACCTCTGCTTTGGAAGGCTCCATTAGTGATAGATCACCTCCGCCACTTTCCACCCGTCTTTATGGGGAACCAATGTCAGCTGGATCCGTTCCTTATTTTCCTGATCATCATCGATCACCGAATACACAGTACCCAGCCAAATCATTTGGGCCGCGCCTCCTTCCCGGATACTCCGGCTTTGCACGCGGATTTGGGTCACCTTGTCAAAGCGAGACTCGGATGGAATATTGTCGGGAACATCCTTTGCTGCTTTTTTTTCCGTCTGATAGATGTCTTTGCTGACATACGGGCGGATTCGTTCCGCCCGCTCCTTCAGATCCCGATCGTGATAGGTTGTATACTCGCGTACAAAAGCAATGCCCAGTTCTTTCATTGCTTTTTGATCCTGTTGACTGAACCCCGAGTCCTCCTCTTCAGTCGAAGGATCCATCTGTACATCGGAATCCGGTTGGATTTCCGCTGGAGGGGAAGGTTCCCGGTATTCAGGCGGCTTCGGGGCGGACACCGGCGGTGATTCTTCCGGACCGTCGCTCAACCAATTGTGAATCATCAACACACCAGCAATCAGGATCACCCCAAGTCCCAAAAGAGCCTTGGCTGGATGCCATGCTCTTTTGACTCCCTGCTCCCAAAAAGCGGTCAGAAACTCTTCCAAGTTTTCAATAATCGTATCCCGAATGTCCCACCAACGCTCTTTCCATGACTGTTTCATAGGAGAGGGTGCCCTGTTGAGCACCCCATCACCTCGCTTCCTCTTTCGACTTCCGCAGCATCCGCCGATACTCTCTCAGATATGCACGATCCGAAGGCCGGATATAGCGGGGCGGCTGACGGAAGTAACGGGACAAGGATTTTTCGTATTTCATGTACCGCTTGCGATAGTCCTTTTTATAGCGCTCATCCACTTGCTTTTTGGCGGATTGGTACAGCCCCCAATGTTGCCTCCACCGTGGAGACCGCTCCCACACTTCATACTCGGGAGTGTTCTTCGCTGGTCGTTCCGGTGGTGCTGTGCTGCCGTCAAATTTGGAAAGCTCTTCTGCCTGATCGACAAGTTCCTGATCAGACCACTTCCCGATCTCAGCCACCTGATCCGCTTGTTCCGGATTTTCTCCCACCCAACGGGCTCGATCTTTTGGATCGGTAGGGTCATATTCCTTTTCCTTCATTTCACGGTAGGTAGCCGCTGCCTCTTTTGATACTCCGGAATCGATGTGACGGCTTCCGCTTTTCAGCCTGACGCGCTGTTCCGGTTCCTCATCCGGCGCAACGCCGGCACTGGCTTCCATCCGCTGCAACATCGCCTGATTCTCCGCATGGGCATCTCGGATTTGGCGCTGGTTCTGACGATGAACCCGGTGCCGATTCAACCGGCGCAGACCCCGCCATCCTCTTCCGACCATGCCAGTCATCTTTTTCGTACCACCCAGGGCCATCCCCATATCATTGGCACCCACGCCGTCCGGTGCAATCGCTCCTCCCTGCAGGCCAGGAGGGTTGTTCCATTTCCTCCGCAGGGCTTCCGTCGCGGTCCAGAATCCGAGCAACAGGAACACGATTACAATGATCCTTCCGCCTAAACCTAGATTTTGCAAATGAGAGCCCCCAGGTTGAATCAAAATCCAAGTAGCCAGGAAAATAGCCAGGACGATCGCATAAAATACTTTCATCAATAGGGCGGAAAACGTCCGATACAGCCAGTATCCGGCTTCTCCCCACCCAAAACCCGGCCAAAACGCTAACAGAAGATAGATCACACCCAGGATCGCGAAGCCCATCGCAATCCCCGTCCAGTAAAGACACAGGAAACTGAAGAGGACCAGGGCCACCAACGGAATGGCCCCCAACAAGATCGTGACCAATACATCCGTTGCTCGGCCGGCAAATCCAGCCTGAGTAAAAGGTTTCAGGTCTTTGTTTTTAGCGGTTCCATCCTTCCTGATCCATTTATAACTTTCACTCTCCCCCCCGTGCCGCAGGTAGTCCCTCCGTTTCTCATCGCTGTCTCCTTGCTTCATCAGTCCGTTGAAATACTTCTTGCCCACTTTCTTGCTCCCAAAGTTAGCTACCAAGTAAGGTTCATAGACAAGGGATTTCCAAATGGCATCATCCACCGCATGAATCCCGTTGCGTTGCGTCTCTTCTTGCCATTGTGCATTCCTTTTGGCGATTTCCTGTTCAAACTTCTCAGGGTCAGATTCTTTCAATTCTTCCAGACCTTCAACACTAACCGTGTTTGGATTCTCCGCTTTTACCATCTTCACCATCACTTGAGCGCTTATCTCCGTCGCAATCGTGTTGGTGGTTTTCATCCAGCTGGGCAGATTGGCCAGTAAGGAGGGAACCACCGCCAGCAACAGAATCAATCCTGCAATGACCATAATCGACTTCTGCGTTTTCCCATAGCCCCACAGCAGTACCGCCCCGAGTACAGAGATTGAGGCACCCAGAAACCACAGATTATCCCAGATCGTGTCTTTCAGTGATGGGAATAGCCCATTTAGAATGTCAATCAGATCGTTGGTGAGTTCCTTGCTGAACGCCCAATTCACCACTCTGATCGTGAACTCAACGAAAAACACGTAAATGTTCCACAATCCATTCAACAGGATATTGAGAAACAAATAAAACTGGACTTCCATCGTCTCCGCAATCCCATCAGGTTCTTCTTTTGGAACATAGTCAATCTTGTACGCGTCCGGATCATGCTTTTCATAAAAGGGAGATTCGATCTTGTCCCCAGGGAGTAGATCATCGGACGCCCATACATCCCCGTCAGGAACCGTCACGAACAGAAGGAGGAACCCCAGTGTCAGCAGGATTAGCGAACGTCGGCGTTTTTCCATGTCTCAATCCCCCACCGTTGGTACTCCGGTTGTTGTTGAATGGCTTCAAATGACGGTTTGCCGGGATACTTTTTTTCGTGAGTGATAATCCATCCGTTTTGCTTTGGGCTTAAATTGATTTCCACATATGCATGCCCCCCGTAGTGCTCCGGCAAAACCACTACCACTGTCTGATTAACCCCTTCTGTAAAGGATCCAATCCGTACTTCTCCGGGTGGAAATCCTTCTCCCGAATACGCCCCGGGTTCCACCAACTCCGGATCCACCAGCGGACGGACACGATCCGGATTTGGATAGATATAAGCTACCTCTACAAACTTCCTGGCATGCTCTTCCGCCGGGGTCAGTTCGTCAGGAGCCAGGGCCCACCAGAGGCCCCCGACAGCTCCCAACAGCAAGACTACCACCGTTGCCAGGATCCACCCTCGATGACTTTTCATCCGTTCGGTTTCCATATTAAGTCGTCACCTCCTGGATCTTTTCCATCTCCCTGGCTGCGTCTTCCTCTCCTTCCGTCTCCTCCAATTCAGGACGAGTCTTCCAGAACTCCCGCATTTCAGCCTGGGGAATCAGGAATCTCACCAGCCCCACCCGGTTGGCCAAGTCTTTCACATAGGCGTAAGAGTCCTTCCGTTCAATGGCACGGCCCTGGTTGGCTTTCGTACTCTGTTTGGTTCCAAGGTCCAGCAGTGTTTTATAGATCGTTTCATGCCCCAGATCCACTTCCATCGCCCGCATCGCCAGTTCCGTTTCTTCAGAGTCTTTGGTCCCCAGGCAAATGAAGTACCCGGCGTTATTCCGTATGTTTTTGGGGACATCGGAGGGGTTTTGCGAGGCAACCACCGCACCGCAAAATTTCGAGCGACCCAGGCGGATAATTTCGTTTACCTGGTCGGTACCGGTCCGGGTCCGGGTGTAGATTTCAAATTCGTCCAATACTGAGAAACTGAAAATGCCCTGCTCTTTCCCTTCCAACAGAAACTGCCGGTTTAGCACGGAGATTCCGGTCATGATCACCTCACTCAAACGTTGGCTTAGGCGGACCGCCGTCTCCCCTTTTCCCGGTAGCTTCAAGTTGCGGAGCCGGAGAACGATCAGGCCGGTTTTTGGAAGCCGGATCCTGTTCTCCTCTTGGGTTTCTCCGAAAATCAGGCGTCCCAGCGGCAACTGTTGGGCCCGACTTAACATTTGAGCCATCTCCCGGGCTTCTTCCCGCATACCTTCGCTTCCCAGTTCATCGATCACCCGGGCCATGCTGGGGTTTCCTTTACTAATCGCCCGCTCGATCGCAGACATGATATCGTTCTGAAGCCCGAACACCCGCTGTTCCCGATCCAGGCCCAGGGAGTGTTCAATGTAGTCCAGCGCAACTTCCTTGGCCTCTTGCACATCCAACCCCAGGTGGAAGGGGCACAGGAGACCGGATTCTTTTCTCCCGTCCAGGTCTACCAGCTGCACATGGTCTTTTAACGTCGGATGGTTGGACCAGCGCTCGTGATCGCCTTTCAGGTCCGGGATGATCCCCCGGGCCGGCACGGTCATCATCGTATCCTCTACGATCTGATAAATCAGCGTTGTTTTTCCGGATCCCGTCCGACCGGTCAAAACAACGTGGGAGGATTGATCATTCTGAGCCCCCCAAGCCAGATGGAACCGGAAGACCGATCCGTTGCTGGTGAGGAACCCTTTGGGCGGTCCGGTAGGGTCCCCTACCACATCCAGGGCTCCCGGCATCACGATCGCCGCCGTCCGGTCCGGCAGTTGCGGGATCTTGTATCCCACAGGAGACCAATACGGACCGGGGAGCCAGCTGTCGTAATACTCCCCCTGATCCGCCGACGGTCGGTGGGCGGTTACACCCTTGCTATCGAGATGATCCATCAGGGTTTTACATTGCTCATTCAAATCATCGGGAGATTCCGCCGTCACTTGGAATACCATCCGCAGCTGATTCATTGGGCTTTTCTTCCGAGCGATCTCTGTTTCCATCAGTTCGGCGTCTAACTCTCCATCGTCGTCCATCAGCGACGGGTCATCTACCTGGCTGATGTGCTTTCGGTTGGCCTTTGCCGCTTTCTTTTTCCAGCCGGCCGTCGTCCGGGCTTGCCGGTATCCCTTCTGGGTCCACTGGACCAGGCCCTGAATGTTGCATCCCAGCGCGGGAATATCATGCATCAAGTCAAAGCCGGGGGCCCAGATTTTGTTTGGAATCAAGGCAACCGTCACATAGCTGACATACTGGACACCCTCAGGGGCATCGATCCGGACCCATTTCCCCTCGTCTTCAATGGCGTTGGGTAGCAAAAAGGTTTTGTCTTTCCGCTCCCAGGGAAAGAGGGTCGTCAACGCTTCTCCGATCCGCGGCATCGGCAGGCTCTGATAGCTGTGCTGTCGGTAGAAATCCGCGATTTCTACCGCTTCCAGTGGCTCCACACCGCCCATTTGGTGAACCTGGTTCGCAAACGCTCGCTGATACCCCATGAACACTCCATCATTTTGGAGGACGGGAGAAGAGGTCTTCCCGATCAACCGCTCCAGGAAATCTTTTTTCAGCGGTAACCACCGGGTCAGGTTGGACAAAAATTGCTCCTGCTGCCCCAGCTCCAGGGCGAAAATAAACTCATAGCGGGACTGAGCCTGTTCTCTCCGAATCATCCGCAGCCAGGCGTCATTTGATTTCTTCAAGGCATCCCGATGGTGGCGGGGAGCCCGGGCCACGATCCGGTCCAGCTCCACCTCCCAATTCTGCTCCTTACGCACCAGCCACATATACCCCACAGAACCCGGGAACACGCCCTTACGGAAAAAGTTAGTGGCCTCCTGATAACGAGATTCTTTCTCCTGATCCGACAGTGAACTATAGGTATAGGCATCTTTTCGGCCCCAGGCGAAAGGAATCCCATTGATCATGGTTATATTCCCCCGCATTTCATCCGGCAGGTAGATCATGCTCTTCCTCCTTTCAGTTCCGATGGATATAGGTCATGTGCGGATATTGCTTTCGCATCCCTTTGAGGGACACCGCCCGGTTGACAACCCGGCGCCGCGGCCTCAGGCGACGACGAACTTGTCGATAGGCTTGTTGAAACAAGTTAATCCCCTCCGGCTCGTAATAGCTGATAAACGATGCGGTCCCAAGGGGAATAATCACATATTTGATAAGTGGGTTCCCGTAAGGAACCCACTTGAACATCACGACTTCCAACAAAATGCCAGCGACCAAAGCCGTTGTTGTTGCTGGGAAGGGAAGGGGAATTGGAATCCCCTCCAAGTGGCGAAACAGCCGTTTTACTTTGAGAACCTCGGTATAGGTGTCTAATTCGCGCATATCAACCCAACCCTATCGCTTTCTTTAAACCGTCCCCTAGGTCTTCCAAAAGCTCCATCGATTCTTGCCCGTTGGTGAACATCATAATGATCAGCGCAAAGAGTAAAGCTCCGACAAAGGCTTGGGCCGCTCCCTTGGACAAAGCCGCCAAGGCCTTGAAGACCAATATCACCAGCGCGATCGCCCCACCCACTCCCACAATGGCAAAAGCCAAATTTTTTACAACCTCAAAAGGATCAACCATTCCCTTGCCCTCCTTTTTTGTGACGTTTCGCCGCAGTCCGATACACTGCCAACACAACTATCAAACCAACTGCAACATATGGGATCACTTCATATAGAAAACTGTGATCTTCAAACCATCATAGGAACCTGCATTCCCTACTCCATCCCCGTGATGTACCACTGATTGTCCTCCGCCTTTTTCATCATCAGTCGATACTCAAAGGAAAGGGTCTGACCATAGGCGTCTTGCACTGTCACAACGGCTTTCACCTTCAATGGAGTTTCGGAGAGACCTTCGACTGTAACTCCCTCGTATTGTCCGTGAAGTTTTTCCAACGCATTGGTAGTCTGTAAATCATCTGTTTTGCTGTAGCGAGAAATGGCTTCGGTTTTCCCCGCCAACCAAGCGCTGAAGAATCCATCCACCACCGCCTCCACTTCTTTCAATTCTGGTACCGTTGTGGTTTCCGGATCCGGCCGCTCCTTTTGCTTCTCCCCTGGGACCAGTGCGGGCAACCCTTCCACCGCCCAAGTGCCTGTTTTGACCACCGGAACCTTCAGATAGATATCCCGGCCATCCTGCATCACCACATTGAAGGTGATCATGGCCCTCTTGCCTTCCTCTTTCTTTATCCACTTTGCTTTCCACGGATCAATGGAGTTGGCTTGAACAGTCTCTTTTTTGCTGGACTCCACAGTGATCAACAGATTCGGTTTTTGCTTCAGCCTCTCGACCAATCCTGAGGTCGAATACTTCTCCAAACGCTCGATTTTTTCTGCTGTAGATTCCTCGCTGCTCGCGTACAACCAGTGAATCAGGAACTTACGCACCGTGGTTTTGGCTGCCTCTGGGACTTCCTGAACCACAGGAGCTGCCTCCCTCTGCTGGGACTCGGTTTGGGTCTCTTTGAACATCAGAACACTTTGACGGGTAGCAAAAAGAATGATCCCCAGCCACAAGATGGTGTATCCGACCGTTTTCATTACGGCCTTCAATCGGTAGCGGTCCATATCCAACCTCCTATCCGGACCGAAGATGAAAAAATGGGATAGATAATCTATCCCAAAAAGGGGCGGGAGATGGGCACCCCTGTCAATGTGTTTCAATTTGAGATAATTTCGATTCAATGACGTATCGTTGGGGTGCATAGCCGGAATAAACTGCTTCAACCGGCCAGCATGTGTAGGTGATCAATCGGGCTTCCCTCGTATTGTTGCTCGCCACCACCGGATCGTCCGCGTCGGCCACCCACTTCTTCGTCACCTTGAAGGTGAAAGTATAGTCATCCGTTTTCACCTGGATCGTGTCTCCGATGCGGATCTTTTTCGCGTGACGAAAAGCCGTTTCCCGGTGGCCAGCAAGAACTGAGTTATCCGGTTCTCCGGGCAAAACCGAAGTTTGGTGATGACCTACTCCGCGTTCCAGTTGCCGATCTCCGGTTCCCTCCCAGATTGGAATTTTCGCTCCGATCCGGGGGATGAGGAGAATTCCGCTCTCTTCCCCTACGCGGGGACGCTTCTTCCACACGAAGACGGACTCCTCTTGCTCCTCTTCCTGAAACGGTTGAACCGGAGTTGCCGGTTCCGGAAGCGGGGTTGCGTGGATAGCCTGCTGTTGGGCCTCCGCCCGTTGGACTTCGGTCCACAACTGAAAACCGACCACAAGGGTAGCAACAAATCCGGCCAGAAAACCGAGGAATCCCAGGGCCGTCAAGACGTATTTCTTTACCGGAACCGGGTAGTTTAGGTAGTACGGCTTTTCCATTCCGAGATTCCTTTTTAGGCGGTCTCCCTACGGAAGACGGCCGGTGCGAAGCGGAGCAGCAGAATTCCGAGAGTAAGGGTCGCCCCGATCAGGGAGATCAATAGACTTACCTGATCAGCACCGACAGCCGTTTTTACCATCTTGTCGTCCTTTGTCTGGGGAGCCTCTTCATTGGTTCCTGCCGTTTTTTCCGTTGAATCGGCGGTATTCACATCGTCTTTTCCACCCTGGTCCCCGTCCGTTCCGCCAGCATCCGCGATCATGATGCCATCCTGTTGACTCCGATCACCGGAAGGCATTGCAACCGATTGTTCTTCCTTTTCCGGCTTTGGATCCTGCCTTTGAGGTTCTGACTTGGGCTTTGGCACGGGAGACGAACCCGAATCGTTGGGTGTCGGCTTCTCCGGTTTCGGTTCTGGATTGGTAGGTTTCTCTTCCGGCTTTGAATCCGGCCTTTGAGGTTCCGGTTCGGGTGCTGCCGGAGTTGGAGTGGTCTCCCAATCGTTGGGATTCCCCACCGAGGGATCCGGATTTTCCGGTTGCGCCGGCCTTTCTTGTGGGGGATCCACCCTTTCCGGCTTTTGAGCCGGCGGAGTTTCCACTTCAGGAGGCTGCATTTCGTTCCCAATGTTCGGAACCAGATTTGGAGCCGCCTTCACGACGGGGGCATACAGGGTCATAGGAATAGTAAGCGACAAAGCACAGATCGTCACCAAGTTCTTTTTTTTCATGGACATCCTCCTTGGAGGGATGCCCATCTCCCAGTTAGATGAGATGGATTCTGTGTAAATGCAACGAAACCCTTTTAAATTCACGATTTTTCGATAAATACAACCAAGGAATTACTTCATTTTCTCTCACTCCTAACCCTGAAGATTAGGGAACTTACGTTCCCATCATACAGAATGAACCTAACCGTTTCAACGGATTCAAAAAAATATCCAGTTGTCAAGGTGCAAGTATTTCCAACCGCTAATTCCAGTATAGTTGACGACAGGTAAACTGTAAACCCATTTTCTGAATTAAAATAATTTTTAATCTTCCGTCTACTTTTTCCGTTTTTCAAACAGCCGCTGCCATTCACTTAAGGGCGCCACCCATTCCCCTTTTTCGTTTTTTCTAGGCCAATCTGCCCCTTTGGCCGCCTCTTCTCTAGCTGCCTTCCACGCCCCCTGCCGTGTTATCCCCCGTCGCTTTGCGATATCTGTTGCTGAAATCAAGTCCTGGCTGACTGCCTGCACCAATAGATCCCCCAATCTGCCAGGGCCTCCTATTTCCCATTCTTTCTGAAGCAATTCAAGGAACTCTTTTGGAGTACTCTCATCAAAATAAAGGGTAACTACGGTTTCTTGACCTGGCGTAAACTTCATATGCGTCACTCCTGTTCGTCCTATGTATCCCTCCCATTGTAACCGCTGCTTTTGGACAATATAAAAAACCGCCCCAATCCGGGACGGCTACCATGTAACTCAGCTTGCGTTCAGTTCCTTCTTCAATTCGCGAAGTGTTTTCCGGGCATCCCACTCCGTGCAACCCGTGAGACGCTTCAACCGGGGTCTTCCCGGAAGTTCCCCCTCCCTCTCCAGAATCCGGACGGCGACATCTTCGGGGTCGGCTCCCTTCATCGCCTCCAGCTCCTCCCGGCTGAAGTGCTCCAGATCCTCTTTTGTGAACTTCTCCTCTTTCTCCACCTTCTCCACCTTGGAGGTCTCCTGTTTCTGATTCTCCAGGTTGGAGGATTCTCCAGTCTCCAGATTCTCCACGCTGGAGGATTCTCCAGCCTCCAGTTTCGGAGTCTCCAATTTTTCCTCCAGCTCTCCAATCTGCTCTCCAGTCTCCACCTCCAGATCCTCCAAACTGGAAGTCTCCATTTCTCCAGTTGCAAATTCCTCCAGTTTGGAAGTCTCCAGATTCTCCAGATCTCCAGACTCCGGTTTCTCCAACTCTCCAGCCTCCAGCTTTTGATCCTCCAGCTTCTGATCCTCCAGTTTTTCTCCCTCCAGCGTGGAAACCTTGAGCGACGTGGGTTTCGCCCGATTCTCCACCCTCGGTGGGAGGTTCTCTAATTTCCAACTGGTGATAGATTCAGTCAACTTTTGCCGGGAGGTCTCCAGCTCTCCAGTCTCCAGACTCTCCTGATTCTCCAGTTTCTTTTCCTCCAGTCTGGAGGTCTCCAACTTGGAGGTCTCCAGATTTTCGGCTGGAGGATTCTCCAGGTCTCCAGTCTCCCGGTTTTCAGTTGGAGGATTCTCCAGATCTCCACTCTCCAGATTCTCCAGAGGAGATTCCTCGAACTTTTCCTCCTCCCGGTTGCTGGAGATTTTCTGACTCTCCAATTCCATCTTCCTCTGGTTGGACAAGTAGATTTCGAGGGCTTTCGTTACATCTCCAATCGATAGCTGATTTCTCTGGATGAGCTCCATCATCTTGCTCTCATCCTCTGTTTCATCCATGTAGCGATAAGCGATCAGCCCTTCGGAGATGATCAACAGAATGGGCGTAGCACCTCCAATAACCGTTCCTCCCCAACCGTCGGCCATACCCGAAATATTGGACCAAAAGACAAAAAGGATGCCCATCGTGAAGCCCGAAATAGAAAATACAAAACCGAAGTTTTTAAAGCTGGGTGTCTTCCCCTTCATCAACATTTTAGTCAGGGTAGCGGTCGCCGAGATGAAAACCACCTCAAACATCAGCACCCCGATATATTCCAAACCGTCTGTTGCCCCCCAGGCGCGCAATAACTCGATAGAGTGGGTGATACTAAAAACGATCGATCCAACGAGGACAATACCCGTGGATGCATCGATCAGCAGTTCGGCAATAAAAGCTAGCAATCGCTGAATCGTTCTATAGATTCCCTCCAACAGGTTCAACGTGAGGGGGACAAAATCACCCAGAAAGTAACCGATCCCATACAGAAAACGTACGATAAAATTAGGCATTCGTTTATGTTTCGGATAATAGCCATCTTGATAACGGTTTCTTGCTTTCTGCTGCCATTCGTGGTACCATTCCATCGTTTCAATCAACTCCTTTATGGTGTTGACGCCTTGGACGATCTCGCCATCGTCCAAGGCTTTTTATTTTTTCATTGTCATTACTTGTCGGGCCATCTTTTTCATTTATTTATCTTCCTTTTTCCTGGTATTCTTCTGAATGAATTTTTGAAGCTGCTCCTCAGTGATACGCCAAACTCTACCGATTTTCACCGCTTCCATTTCGCCGTTTGCAAGGTATTTGTACACTGTCCGTTCCGTGACTTGCAAACGTTTTGCCACTTGCGCTGGAGTCATAATATCTGACATTTTTTTAATCACCCCTTAGTTTGATATATTCATTATATTTCTTTTCATTCCCTTTGTAAAGCGTTTATTTCATGTTATTTCTTATATAAATCAAAAAAACACATTTAATTCATTCCATAGACAAAATAAAAACGCCGGTAACCGGCGATGATAAAGGATCATTCATCTTCATATCCATTCAAAGGTAACCCGTAATACATTCGTAAAGCGGTATTGAAAATGCGTTTCACCTCTCCTCTTTCACCTCCTGACTCAGCATCAATCAGTCGAACCAATTCCATCTCTATAGCAACGTTTTTTTTCTTGAATCGTTGATCGTAGGTCATTTTTCTTTTTCTCTTCCGCTGTTCACTTAACTTCTTAGCCATTTGAGCAATGTCAATTTCGGTAGCCTTCGGGGTACCGGGATCAGTACCACCATCGGTACCGGTAGCCTTCGGGGTACCGGGATCAGTACCACCATCGGTACCGGTAGCCTT
>NZ_BMEX01000027.1:0-3395 GCF_014637345.1 Kroppenstedtia guangzhouensis | reverse complement strand
CGGTAGCCTTCGGGGTACCGGGATCAGTACCACCATCGGTACCGGTAGCCTTCGGGGTACCGGGATCAGTACCGCCATCGGTACCGGTAGCCTTAGAGGTAACTTTCGTTTTAGAACTGTCTGATTCTTTCTGTCGGGGAGCCTCTATTGTCGTTGCAACCTCTTCCTGTCCGGTTTCGATATCATCCGGGACCCATTGCTTGATCGCGCTCACTTTTCTCCCCAATCGATTTTCCCGCGCCAACTGTCATTCCCCCTTATTTTTCTCCAGTGACACCGCGACTTCCAAACGAGAACGGTACTTTGCAAAGGCATCCGGTCCCGCTAACCGGGCCATCAGCTCAACAAGCACTGGTTGGTAAGGAGCCACACCGCTAATCAGCTTGGGGTTTTCCTCCGAAAGTCCCTCTACGGGGAGACGACCGGTATCTGCCAAGCGTTTCACGATCGAGTCAAAAACAACGTGGGAATACATCGACTCTGGCATAAGCTGTGGAAATGTCTTCTCCATGATAATCGGAAACTCTTCCCGCACCAATTCAAGAAGATCCTCGTGGTCCCATCTACGCCCATCAATCAAGGCAGGGAGGATTCCAAGGAGCTGCAGCCCCGGATTCATCCGTCGTCCTTCATCAAGTACACTGATACATCTGCCCAGGGCGGAGTGCGCGAACTTGGAGCACTCGAACATGATTACTGCTCCATCAGCGGCTATGATCGCGTTCAACGTAGTTTCACCCAAGGATGGCGGCGTGTCTATGATGCAATAATCATATTCATCCGCAACTGGCGCAAGGGATTTCTTCAATGCCTGCAGCGGGCGCGGATCGCTATCATTCAGACTATATTTTTTATAGAGCTTTTTCGGCAACCGGGAGAGAAGGTCGTTGGCCGGCACCAGATCCAGATTCTCCATCTCGGGGAAGTAATCACCCATATGAAGCCGGTACTGGCGCACATCTTCGGCTAAACACGCCTCAAGCGCCGTTTTCTCATAAATATCGTCGTCATAGATGTCCTCTTTCTGGGTTAACATTTCCGTCAAATTTCCCTGTCCGTCCATGTCGATAGCCAATACTTTGTACTTCTGAGCGAGCAAGAAAGCAATGACGCCTGAGGTCATGGTTTTTCCGCTCCCGCCCTTCTGCACAATGAAGGTGATCGTCTTCACTTCTTCAGCCCCCTATCGTCTTTTCAGCTATTTACTCCGTTACTTTCGCAACTCTTCCCAGGCCGGATATTCGTTGTCAGGCTACCAAATAGTTTCAGCTTTTGGGTTCGGAAACCCTTTCCAAACGGTTAACGTCATTCCTTAGGTTTGTATCTCACTATGGATACTGATAAATAATATCAAAAATTAGCACAAAGTAATCCTTGACCACTATAAATAATGTATAATATTATAAAAGCGAGAAAAGAGGTGACTGTTAATTGATTGTTTACACACCGGAAGAAGTTGCCGAAAAGTTAAAAATCAAGACCGAAACTGTACGAAGATATCTTCGTACAGGAAAGCTTAAAGGTGCAAAGCTTGGAAAGCATTGGCGTGTTTCTGAAAAGCAACTAGAGGAATTTTTTGAAAAACAGTCTGAAGAAAGTCAAGTAAAATGCGGATAAAGAAATAAGCCCCTCGGTTCGAGTTTGGCCACTCACCGAAAGGGCTTAAAAACCACGACCCAAGAAATTGGAAAACAGGTCGCTTAACTATTATATTCAACATCCTCATTGTAACACCTCTCATCCCGAAAACAATCAGGAAAATATAGGGATTGAGGGAGTTGATGAGGGAGCGACCTCTTCCTCTCTTGCTTGGGTAAAAAGGGAGAGGTTTTTATGCAAAAATCATCGTTTATCCAATCTGGAAAAAAAGCTAGGGAAGAATTGTATCTTCCTCCATTGCGTTTTGTTGTAACGGACAACTGGGTGGATGTCTTGGGACATGACGCTTTCATTGCCTGGCTCAAGTTTCACACCTGGGTGGATCGTCGGGATGAGAACCGGGAAAACGACCGGGTTCCTTACTCACTTGAAGATGTGTGGACAAAACTGGGCATGAAAAAAAAGAAGTTCTATGAAAAAATTGCGAGACCTTTATGGGAGTACGGTCTGATTGATATTGTCGAATATGAAGAGTCTAACAGGAAATCTCAGAAACCCAAAAACATCATCGTTTACACGTCACCGGCTAACACACATGAGACTGAAACAAAGCCGCTTGAAAAGTTGCGGGATTGGTCAAAGGATTATGGGTCCATCTCTCAATTCTACGGGAAAAAAGGCGGACGACCGAAGAAAGATGACCACGGTTTCCAAATGGAAACGGTAGAAAAGGACGGTTTCCAAACGGAAACGGTACACGGTTTCCAAATGGAAACGGTCACGGTTTCCAAACGGAAACCCAATAATGTATCAAATATCTCTAATAACGTATTAAATAATCTTATTAATGCAGAAAACAACAACAACCCTGATCGGTCTGGCGGCACCCAAACAAAAACCGAAAAACAAAAGAGTATTGTTGTTGACGTCCAATCCGCCTGGAAGGAATCTTTTAAAACCGATCTTCCTGTGTCCAAAGCCCGCCTCTTCCTGAAAGACGCAAACCAAGACGTTAACACCGTTTTGGATGCGATCAAGGCGGCAGCCAAAAAGAAACCGGATAATCCTATCGGTGCGGTTGTATACGGGATCAAATACGGATGGGACGAAGTACCGGAGAAGAAACAACCGGACAAGCCCTATCGCTCTGGAAGCCAAAACAATGATGACCTGCGCCCACCACGGGCTGTCGCGGAGGCGATAGAACGGGAAGCGAAAGGAGAAAAAGTTCCCGACGGAGAGGTAGATCCGGAAACAGAAGCCCGATTGAGAGCCAAGTTAAACCGGATGCGGGAGCGACTCGGTCAACGTCAGAAGTTACCTATTAATTAAACCAGTTTGCCCCCCAAACCCGCTCCTGAGAGCTAAGAGCCAGTCTTATCGGGAGAGGGGAGGCGACAACGATTTCAAAACAGGAAAGTCTATCGTTGTCGCCTTGTTTTATGTATTTATATATTGTTTGTATTGCAAACTGGTCTGTGTTGAAGGGAAGCCCTTTAAACGGCTTTTAAATATCACCTAGTACTCTTGCCCTCCAATAATCTTTATATTCGTCAGGAGGAGGCTCTCAGCGCCGGAGAGGGGCTATTCTTCCCCGGTGTCCGGTTCACTTCCCGACTCCCCCCGGGCGCCTGGTCCGCTCCGGATCTCACCGGGGAAGCTCTCGGGGGCAGTGCCGGGCCGCCAATCTCCCCCCCCATCACCCGGGCACCCCCGGTAGTGGCAGAACGTCGGGGACACTCCCGGACGGACCGAGGAAGTGGTCGGGAGGGAAGCAGCAGCCGAACAGGAGCGCC
>NZ_BMEX01000026.1 GCF_014637345.1 Kroppenstedtia guangzhouensis | reverse complement strand
TATATTGGTTTTGTCATGCGGATCGATCCGGTGGGGAGATGGTTGCTATTGCAGAACGGAGAGGACAAGGAACTCATCCCCTTCTCCAAGATCATCGGGGCAGAGCAGTTATAAAGAGCGAGCGAGAAAAACCAACCCCTAAGGGCTGGGTTTTCTCGCTCGCTCTTTATAAAGGGCACGCGTCTCCCTCTCCCAATAAAAAACCCCGCCTCGTGGCGGGTGATGCTGCCTATTATTTGTAGTGGTGAATATGCAGACCCTTGGTGTCGATTTGAAGATGGATATCCAGATAAAGGAGGGGCTAAGGTTGTACCATCATGGACAGGGAGTGCACCAGGATCAGTTAAATGGTCATATCCATCATACGATTATCCTTTAACACCACCGCAGCACAATAACGAAATATGTGAAGGTATTACTTGTACACCAAAATAAAAAACGGCTCCTAATATAGTAGCAAAGGCTGCTGACAAAGTATGGAGGTCAGCAGCCTTTTTATGTTGAAATCAATGAAAGAAAAGAAGGAAAACGAATGGCAAAGGATGGATACGGATGTTCCGAACAGAAACCCATCGCCAAGGTAGCTTAGATCACTTAGTATTTTTTTCTACTATCCAATATGAAACTAATCCTAAAAAACTCATAAATGATAGTTTAAGAAAAACAGATAACAATCCTGGACCGCTTCCAGTACAAAACCAACAATCTTGCCTAATTAGCCAATTATATGATTGATAGTTCTGTTTGATGAAAAAAATAATCATTATTAATATTAAAGGGGTAAAAAAGACAAATAAACTCAAACGTTTTAACCAATCTTTCATTAAATTGTTATTATATCGATATGTCCATATATAAACTATTAAACAACTGACGAAAACACAAGTAAGTAATAAAATAAACATTGAATCGCTCCCTTCTTCATCAAGTAAAGTTCCGACGGAAATAGGGACCGGGAAATCACTCGATTTTATACGCTCTCTCCATCGAAATCGTGAATCGTCACAGAGGGACCGCCAATCGCTTAGATTTTGCCGTACAGTTGGGATATTCTCGATTCCCGGGTCGGCCGTTTTTTCCCCGGGAAGAAATCCATTTACCCATCCTAGCTTATATTGGCCGTAACTGGGGATTTCACCGGCTGTTATAGAGGACACCCGCGGTTGGGACATCACTCGGCGTGAACACTTGGCGAAGATCCGGGAGTATTCGGATACCAATCTTTCACAAGAAAGGTTATCAATCGGTCCAAGTCGGTTCAGGTGTCATATTGATTGTTCCTTTCAACAAACCCAAAGTTCCTAATTTTGTTTTGGTAATGGAACTTCGGGTGTTTTTGTTCTTTTTCTTGTTTTATCAACCCATCCCCGTTATACTCAGACCGACGAAAAGTGCCGACTCCAGCTATTCTAGGAACTTTAGAAAGGATTGACACCTAAGTTGAAACAACAATGGACAAAGGAAGAACTTATTGAACACTTTAGTTTATTGCAACCGGAAAGGCAATTGTTTGAAGGTAAGAAATTCGAGACACGGTTGGCATTTGCTGTTTTGTTTAAGTATTTTCAGCATGAGGCCCGGTTTCCTGATTGCGCTGATGATGTTCCTCTCCCAGTCATTGAGTTCTTGGCCAAGCATCTCCGAGTAAGCACTGATCGCTTTGATCAATATGATTGGACCGGTAGAACGATTAAACGGCATCGTGCAGAAATCCGGAAATTCTTTGGTTTTCGTGAACATACAGCAGATGATCTCCAAGCAATTTCCCATTGGCTGACGGACAAAGTATTAAGCTGCAATCACGACATTGCTGTGTTGAAAGAACGTGTTTATGCTGAACTCTGGCAGCGGAAAATCGAACCGCCCGTGGACAATACGGTGGAGACGCTGATCCGATCGGCTCTACATAATCATGAACAGAGATTTTTTGCTCAAACGCTTCAAAGCCTTTCCTCCACCTCGATCTCTCGAATGGACGCGATGATCGACGACTGGGCCGATGCCGAGGATGAGGTGACAGAGGAGCAAGGATCAGAGGAACCGGAACGGATGACTTTCCGAAAAATCAACATGGGTCCCGGCCGCGCCAACAGAAAGAACTTGGAGGACGAAATCAAAAAACTTAAGGAATTGCGCATGCTGGAGTTACCGAACGATCTATTTAAGAATGTTCCTCCAAAAATCTTGAGAAAGTACCGACTGCGTGTGGTCTCAGAGAAATTGGTTGAGATTCGGCGCCATCCTCCAGAGGTACGTTATACGCTACTGTCTACGTTCTTCTGGTCCCGGCATCAGGAGATCACGGACAGCTTAGTTGAAATGCTCATCACCATTATCCTGAACATTAACGGTCAGGCCCAGCGTAGGGTAGACCGTGAAATATTGCAGGAGATCAAGAAGGTCCGCGGGAAGAACAGTATCTTGGTTTCCCTGCTGGAAACGTTGTTGGAAAATCGGAACAACGTGATTGAAGACGCTGTGTTCTCTGTGGTCGAAGAAGAGACATTGCGTGATTTGTTAAGGGAATTGACCCATAACAAAGAGGTGTACCGCGAAAAGGTTTATTACAAAACGCGTAGCTCCTACAGCAATACATACCGCACCGCGATCGGGGAGCTTCTGAACACCCTTGAATTCCGTTCAAACAACTCCAAGTATCAGCCCATTATCGAAGCGCTGGACTTGTATGAAAATCTGCTCTACATCAAGCGAAAGTTTATCCATCCCGAAAACCTGAAGGCGGCCAATATCCAAGTTGTGAATGCCATTTTGAAGGAACGGCTGGCCGAAGTGTGGGGGAAAGCCACTACATCCTGCGCATCGGATTCCAAGAAATTCGGCTCCTGGGATCAAAACCTGATGACCGAATGGCATCCCCGTTACCGCGGGCCTGGTGTCATGATTTATTGGCACGTCGAAAACAAGTCTGCTTGTATTCACTCGCATTTAAAGACCTGCACGTCTTCGGAAGTGGCTGCCATGATTAAAGGGCTGCTCCAGCATGCCACCGAAAAGGAAGTCGATCGGAACTATGTAGACACGCATGGCCAAAGCGAAGTCGGCTTTGCCTTTTGCCACCTGCTTGGCTTTAAGTTGATGCCACGATTCAAAAATATCGGCTCACAAAAGCTGTATAAGCCTGATCACGGCATGACAGATGCGTATCCGAACCTGCAACCGGTACTGGCCAAGAATCCGATCAACTGGGATCTGATCCGTCAGCAATATGACCAAATGGTGAAATACGCTGCGGCCTTGCGATTCAACACCGCTGAGACCGAAGCGATTCTCAAGCGATTCAGCAAAAACCGGACTCATCCCGTTTATAAAGCATTGAGTGAGCTAGGGCGTGTGATCAAGACGATCTTCCTGTGTGAATACCTACAGCACGAGGAAATCCGGCGCGAGATTCACGAGGGCCTCAATGTGGTTGAGAACTGGAACTCGGCCAATAGCTTCATCTTCTTTGGCCGGAACGGAGAAATCCAAAAGAACCAGGTGGATGAACAGGAGATCGCCGTTTTGAGCCTTAACCTGCTTCAAAACTGCATGGTCTATATCAACACCATTAAGATTCAAAAGGTCATCAAGGAGCAAGGATGGCTGAAAAAGTTGACAACTGAAGATTTACGCGCACTCAGTCCACTGATTTACAACCATATCACGCCGTATGGCAAATTTAATGTTGATTTGGATAAGCGACTACCGATATAGGAGGCGATCGCCATTAAACACCGAACTCCGCCAAAAAAGAAGGCCCGGGAGCTGGCCAAATACCTTCGCGAAGAACGGCCGGATTATGATTACTTGAAAGCCGTTTTCCGGCACCTGCGTGCCGAGTTGGAAATTGATGTGCCGAGGGCAAATAAGAAATTGCCTTATGTGCCCACGGAAGACGAGATTAAGCGCTATTATGAAGCCGTCTGGAAGGCAAAGAACTTCCAGGACATGATGATCATAAAGACCCTGCTGTATACGGGTGTCCGCGTAAGCGAACTCATTAACATCAAGCTGAGCGACATTGATTTTCAGCGCTGCCAGATCCGAGTGAACGAGGGTAAAGGGAAGAAGGATCGGATCGTGCCCTTTCCAACCGCCTTCAAGGAACTGTTGGCCATGCATGCCGATAGCACCGAGAAAAAGGGTGCCGTTTATCTATTTGAATCGTCCTGGAAGAAAAAATATACCGACCGCGGCATTCGGAAAATCCTCAAGAAGTATTCCGATCAGGCTGGCATGACCCAATCCATTTCACCTCATAAGTTGCGTCACTTTCTGCTAACATGGCTCAAGAAACAAGGCATTGACGATGCACTCATCCAGCCTTATTCTGGACATGCAAGCCGTAAATCCCTTGAGGTATATTCTAAATTGACCATTACCGATGCTCAGGATGAATACGAGCGTGTCATCCCTGAGTTCCCTGTATAAACACGAAATGACTTGAGATCCAAGTGGATCTCAAGTCATTTCCCATTTAATGGGGCAACGGCCCCGAAATCGGCCGATACTCCCTCTCCCCCTACGATGAATCCTCTCTGATTCTGTTTTAACATCCTTGATTGAAGACATACTACAGGCAACCTTTTTTCAATGGAGATCTCACCATGGCACGAGTGGTCATCAAAGATGCAAAAGGCCCCTACATATTGCAGGAAGGGAACAAGAAAAAATCTGCATGTGCGGATTATCCGACAACCAGCCGTTCTGCAACGGCAATCATGCGAAAACAAAGGATGAAGAGGAAGAACACCTTGAATTGTAAGAGATTGACATAAATATACCAAACCAGTTTGCATCACAAACACACACATAAATAGAGATCCCGCCAACAATATATAAAAAGTGTACCCTAAGCGGAAAATGGGAGGAGAATTTCCGCTGCTCTCTTCTCTAAGGGCCCAGGAGAGGACGGCGGCCGGATCACTTCCATGGATCTTGGGCATCGCTTGAGCAAAGGTATGCGCACTGACCGGACCAAAAAGGGAAAATTGTACGCTAAGACATATCTCCGTAACAAAAAACCCGGCTTCCTGTACGCTAAGGGGCCGGTTTTTTTGAGGGGGGGTGTAGGCATCGGAAAAACTTCGCCTATGCCCCTGATTGCATTTTTCAAGAGCTTGTTTGAATACCACGGGTACCCCCGTTGCACCTACGTCCCTGAAATCGTCCGGCATAATTGGGATGATTTAAAATAATTCCCAATTGGAAAGTCGGTTGTCACCCTTTGCTATCCTTTTTTAAGGAGGACTGGGATCATCGGCCCGGTCATGTCTGTAACCGGGAGGAAACAGATTGGATCTGATCCGGGACTTCGGGAACGGCAACTGTGGGATGCCGACACCGGGTTGGCCAGAACCTTTCAGGATAGGGAACTGTTTTACCTGGAGTTGAAAAAAGACAAACACCTGCAGGCAGAAGAGAGACGGAAACAAAAACGAAGCCGTAAAGCATACCGAAAGCACCATCATTGATGTAGCTGTCACAAAGAAAAACAACCGGTATCATAAAGGCCGGTTGTTTTTCTTTTACGTCGGTTTTTCAGGTACAATTGAAAGGAACGGGTCAGTCGATGGCCGAAGCTTGCAGTTGCTGTCGGCGGAGAAGCCAAGCGGGACGGCTAAAGTAAATGAACAGGAACAGCAAGGTGGCGAGAGCCACCAGGTACTTACTCCAATGAGGCCATGGAGCAGGAGTGATAAATCCTTCAATCATGGCTGCCACGATGAACATCGGGACTACCCCCAGGATCAGTTGGACGGTCACTTTTCCTTCACGCTTGAAGGCTTCCATGCGAGTCAGTTCCCCTGGGACCCAGAAGGCATAAGCGAGGGACAATCCCGCAGCACCGGAGATGAAAATGGCGGTCAGCTCAATCACTCCATGGGGCCAGATGAACGCCCAAAAAAGGTAGGCTTCCCCGGCCCGGTGGAAGAGTGCCGCGATGGCTCCCACCAGAAGCCCATTTGAAAACAACACCCACAGGGTCCCGACACCCAAAAGTGCTCCCAGTGCAAAGCAAAGAAAAGCCACCCGGATGTTGTTCACCATGATTGTACTGGAAACAACGGCATGGTCCCACTGTTCCCTGGTCTGGAGGGCCTGGGGGTCCATCTCCACTCCCGGCGGGAGAAAAGCTGTTGCATAGCCGGGATTGACCCAGGTAAAGCCAAAGGCGAGTCCGGCTCCGGCAGCAAACAGAAGAAGAGCGACCAGGAAAAAGGGAATCCGCTCATGAAACAATGCCGGAAAGTGATGGGTGAAAAAGCGAAGTCCCTCCTTTAAATTTCCCTTCCCGTGGGTGGCATATATCATTTCATGAGCTTGTGCTACCAACCCGTTCAGATAGGCTGTGACGGTGTGATCGGGGAAATAGGTCTGAGCATAAGCAAGATGAGCGGCCACTCGACGGTATGTATGTCCCAGTTCGTTCAGCTCTTTGTGACGGGCCTGCCGGCTCCGGAATATTCGGATCAGTTCCTCCAATCTGTCCCAGTCCGGTTGATGTTTGCGGATAAAATGGGTCAGACGGTAAGCGGATTGGCTGGACATCAGGCGGGAATCACCTCCATGAATGATTGTATCATGAAGTTTGCAGGAAAGGAGAGAGGTCAATGGAAAATCGGATCGCCATCACCACCCCTGAGTATGTGAAACTGGAGTTTGAGACAGCGGGACTTGGGAGTCGGACACTCTCCCTGCTGATCGATTGGATGATCCTCGGGGTTGTTCAATTCATCCTTATTTTTTTTGGCATCTTGTTTTTTGCCGCTTCGGCCACTCTGGGGAATCCCTTTTGGACCTCGGTCACGATAGGAGTTTTTCTCGTTCTGCTCTTTTTCATCCCCTTGTGCTATTATGTTCTTACCGAATATTTCATGAATGGACAAACAATAGGGAAACGGGCAGTGGGTCTCCGTGTGGTGACGGATCGCGGAACGGCCCCGGGGTTCCTGGCTATTTTTCTGCGAAATCTGCTACGGGTGGTGGATGGTTTGCCGTTTTTCTACTTGGCGGGTGGAATAAGTGTCTTTTTCAACCGACGGGAAAAGCGACTGGGGGATTTGGCTGCGGGGACCATGGTCGTTCAAAAGGAAAAACGGGAGGTTCCTCATGTCCATCCACTGTTTTCGCACCGGGAACCGATCCTGACCTCATCGGAGTTGTCAGGGATATCGGAGCGAAAATGGGAACTTCTCGGCCGTTTCCTGACCCGGCGGGAGGAGATGTTCCCCGCAGCGAGGCAGGAATTGGCGCAAAGGCTGGCCCGCTCCCTGTTGCCTCTTGAAAAAGTGGGTGGAGGCCAAGAGGAATTTTATCTGGAAGCGGCCTATTTCCAGTTGCGCAATCGTCAAAGAGTGGGGGAGAGTGGTTTTCTTGAAAGGTGATATTGCCTTGATCACCGGAGCCGATTCCCGGCGAGGGATCGGGGCGGCCATCTGTCGTTTTCTGGCCCGGGAGGGAAATCACATCTGGTTTACCTGTCTTCCAGGAAAGGAAGAAAAGGAAGCTGAAAGACTGATGGAGGAATTACGCACATCCGATGTGCAAGCTCGGTATTCACCCATCGATTTTCTTGACGCCGAAGCACCGATTCAACTCTGGGAGGAGGTGGCGACAGAGTGGGATCTTCCCCGGATTCTGGTCAACAACGCTGCTCATTCGGAGCGGGAACTCACCTTTGAGGAATTGGATGCGGATGGTCTGGATGCTCACTATGCGGTGAACCTCCGGGCCTCCCTCCTGTTGAGTGTCCAATTTGCCCGGCGCTGTATGTCGGGGAGCGATGGGCGAATCATCAGTATGACTTCCGGTCAATCCCTGAGTGCAATGCCCGGAGAGTTGGCTTATGTTGCCACCAAGGGAGGGATTGAGGCCTTCACCCGCACTTTGGCGGCGGAGGTGGCCCCCAAGGGGATCACGGTTAACGCAGTTAATCCAGGACCGACCGATACCGGCTGGATGACAGAGGAAATTCGTTGGGAACTTCTCCCGCACTTTCCGATGGGACGGGTCGGCTTTCCGGAAGACGCGGCCCGCCTGGTCGCCTTTCTGGCGAGAAAAGAAGCAGGATGGATCACGGGACAGGTGATCCATTCAGAGGGTGGCTTTCACTGATAGCCAGAACCAGTAATGTTTAAAATCGGACATATCGTGTTCCTGGAGGGAAGCGAATGGTTCTGTTAGAACGATTGGAACAGGATTTGTCGAAATTTTTTCGTCTGAACGACTTTGGGCCCGATCCGGCCTTTTCCCGGTTTATTCCCGCGGTTTATGAGAAAACCGATTTGGATTGGAAACGGGAGTTTGAACCGGAATTCACGGAGCGTTTCAATGGACTGATGATCCGTGGAGGGGTTGAAGTTGGCAAGATCTTTCTTGCGGTTTTTCCCACCGAACCGATACTGGAACGATTTTTGGAGGAGGGAAAGAGGGGAGACCTGTTGTTTATGCATCACCCCATCACGATGGAATGCGGTGATCCCCGGGGCGATTGGGGGAGAGGGTTTATCCCGATCCCCACTCCTTTGATTCGGTCGATCCGGGAGAAGGGGCTTTCCATCTACACCTGTCATCATCCCTTGGATGTTCATCGGGAAGTGGGCACAAGCCTCGCCATTGTGGAAGCTCTGGGGGGAAACGTGATCGATTCATTTTTCAATGAATGCGGATTGATTTGTGAGTTGGATGAAACCGATACCGACTCACTGATCCAACAAGCGGAGGAGATCTTTGATATACCGTACGTCGATTTTGAGGGTCAAAAACGGGAAAACATCCGACGGATTGCCGTCGTTGCCGGTTGTGGGGACAAGATTTCCGCTATGAAGGAAGCGGAGAAAAAAGGAGCCCAAGCCTATCTTTCAGGGGAGATTCATTGCCACATAGACAATGAATACGGACGCACCCGATACCGGGAGATGATGGCTTATATCAGGGAGACTTCCATGTCCCTCATCGGTGTTTCCCATGCTGCATCTGAATATCTGGTGAAGAAAACCCGGATCAAGGGATGGCTCGAACATCGTTATGGACTGGAATGTGTCTTGGTTCCGCAGGTGAAATGGTGGATGTGAGTATTTCTCTGCTGAATTTTCAGATGGCAGGTGGTCTGTTATGATAATCATGGATTCCCTGTATCATCCGGCAACAGACGACCACAAATCCAGAGGGAACGCCTATGACATCCGGATCCCCATTCAGGGATGAAATGTGATGCTGTATCTTGATCCGGTAGAGTTTGGCAAGGGGAATGGGGATGGTGAAGATGAAGGAGGTATGTTTCATGAAAGCTGTAGTCCATCATGCACCCCCGGGGTTTGATGGGTTGAAAGTGACGGAGATGAAGGAAGCGGCTCCCGGAAGGGGGGAAGTGAAGATTCGCCTGAAAACCGCCGGTCTCAATCATCGGGATCTCCGGGTTCTGAACCGACCCCGTGACACTGATGATCCGGTGATTCTCGGTTCCGACGGGGCAGGGATCGTGGAAACGGTCGGAGACGGGGTATCGGGGATTAAAGAGGGAGACGAAGTGGTGATCAATCCCAGCCTCAACTGGCCTCATCAAAGCCCAGCTCCCCCTGAAGAATTTGACATCCTGGGAGTGCCGACCCGGGGCACCTTCGCCCACAGCATTGTCATTCCCGCCGGCAATGTGGAGCCCAAACCGGAGCATCTCACTTGGGAGGAAGCGGGAGTCCTTCCCTTGGCGGCTCTGACCGGATACCGGGCTCTGTTCAGCCGTGGAGGCTTGAAGGCTGGGGAGCATGTGCTGATTGTCGGGATCGGCAGCGGGGTATCCACCTTTATGCTGAGTATGGCCAAAGCGGCGGGTGCACGGGTGACCGTCACTTCCCGCAGCGAAGAAAAACGGAGCCGGGCCCTGGAGTTGGGGGCGGACACCGCCATCGACAGCGACGGAGACTGGCAGGAACAGATGAAGGGGGAGAAAGTCCATCTGGTGATCGACAGTGTGGGCCCGGCCACCTTTGAGAAATCCCTGGGCCGACTCCTGCCCGGCGGCCGTCTGGTCACATTCGGTGAGACCAGCGGTCCCCATGTGGAGATTCCCTTGCGTCCCTTTTTCTTCGGTCAATTTACCCTGATGGGATCCACGATGGGGAGCTCGGAAGAGTTTCGACAGATGCTCAACTTGGTCTCCACTCACAAAATCCGCCCCGTCCTGGACCGGACTTACCCCCTATCGGAAGCCCCGGCTGCTTTTCTCCGGATGAAGGCGGGAAAGCAATTCGGGAAGATCGGGTTTCAGATCTCGTAAGAGAGGGCCTGCCTTGAATCGGCAGGCTCTTTTTCGTTTTCACTAGCACGAAATGGAGCTTATGCACACCTGTATTCCCAACAGTTTGAATTAGTATAGGTTCGGCCATACTCGTCCCTCTGTGAAGGGGCGGGTATAGGTCCTTTTTATTGCAACGAATGATTCGTCCTCCATCAGTGGTTGATGATTGACCGTAACTTCACTGTAATGTTAATGTAATATTAACGTAATAATTAAGTCGAAGGAGGAGATCATTTTGAAAATATTAGTCACCGGCGGTGCGGGTTTTATCGGTTCTCATATCGTGGATACATACATCAGAGACGGTCACGAGGTGATTGTGGTAGATCATCTAGGTTCGGGACAACGGGAGAACCTCAATGATCAAGCTATCTTTTATGAACTGGATATTCTGTCGGAGGAGTTTGAAGATGTGGTGGAGAAGGAGCGGCCGGATCTCATCAACCACCATGCGGCGCAAAAGTCTGTACCCGATTCAGTGAAGAGTCCCCGGTATGATGCAAAGATCAATATCCTGGGGTTGCTCAATGTATTGGAAGTATCTGTTAAATCCGGAGTGAAGAAAATCATCTATGCATCATCGGGGGCCCTGGCCGGTGATCGGATTCCCGCCCGGGAGGATGAGGAGCCCCGGCTCATTTCACCTTATGCCATTTCCAAATATACCGGGGAAAAATATCTCCAATTTTATTCCCTCCATTATGGGTTAAAGTTTGTTGCGTTGCGCTATGCCAATGTCTACGGTACCCGCCAGGTTGCTGACGGAGAATGCGGTGTGATTCCGATTTTTTTCAATAACTTTTTGACCCATCAACCTTCAGTTTTGAGGGCTTATCCGGATCAACCGAAGGGAACCACCCGGGACTATGTTCACGTTCGGGATGTTGCCGAGGCCAACCGGCTGGCATTGGAGCATGGTGAAAATGAAATTCTTCACATCTCCTCAGGGACGGAAATCCATATTGCAGAGGTATATCAGTTGATGAAAGAAGTTTTGGGGCATGATCTGCCCCTGATCCGAAAGGGGCCACGTGCCGGGGACTTAAAACGGAGTTGTCTGGATCCCAGCCGAGCAAAGGAAGTTCTGGGATGGGAGCCCCGAATTTCACTTCGGGAGGGGATCGAGGAGCTTCGTTCCCATATCATGCATGTATAACAAGGAGCCCATCGGGGCTCTTTTTATATGGTCTTATCTTTCCCATTTTTCACGATAATCGCCCCGAAGGGTCTGCCTTTTTCACGTCTGGTGTTTTCGTAGGCCAGTTCAATAGCGGTTTGCATCCAATGGTTATGATCCATCTTCCCATTCACTCCCTGCTTTGATCGTCACCCCAACCATATCATAAGTGGCTGATTTCAAGATGAAATTATTTCTGTGGAGAGATGGGAGGAAGCCAATTCAGATTCCTTTTTATATGAGAGCGGGAATGGAGGGAGAGAAGTGGGTCAAGCTATACAATGAAATTTCAGCGAAAGGATGAACCCGGATGAATAAGGACCTGCTGCAAACCCAGTGTGATTTCTCTCCCATGAAATCAGCTGTGAAAGCGAACTTGACAGAACTTTCCGAGGAAATCCATCGCATCGTGGACGCTTTGGATCATGAGGAGGAGTATTGTCTGCTTCGGGAGATCACAAATATGCGAGAGACCTTTGCACAGATCGAGTCCTTGGCAGCATCTTTTTATCTGGAATGCTATCTTTCTCCTTACACCAATAAATACCAGGATTTGAGCGACAGTGTGCAAAATCTGTCCCGAAAGCAACATGGAGCCCTGATCGTGGTCCGACGGGAGACCCCGCTGGACCTTTGGATTCAGTCGGGGCTCCCGGTGGGAGCCGAGCTCACCGGGTCGCTATTGGAATCGATCTTTTATCCGGGAGGACCACTGCATGACGGTGCAGTCATCATTGAGGAGAACACGATTGTCTCTGCGTCCAATGTACTTCCTCTTTCCAAACGACAAACGGAAGGGCGAAAACTGGGAACCCGCCATCGGGCAGCCTTGGGTCTGTCGGAAAGAACTGATGCTTTGATCATCGTTGTATCCGAAGAAACGGGGCATGCCTCATTTGCCTTCAAAGGGAATCTGTATCCATTGAATGTAGGGGAGATTTCGGAAGGGGAAATCTAAAAAAGGTCGATGACCCGTTTCATTTGGATATTGACGAATGAAGGTTGAAATTGAATAATAAGTACCGAGCCGCAATGGGAGGAGTCTAGCCATGACAGTGAAATTGATCCGTGGAAATCAAGAGTTTGTCCACCGAATGCTCCAGGAAGATCCCAATTACTTCAGTCGTCTGAGGCAGGGTCAGAATCCGGAAATCTTCCTGCTGGCTTGTTGCGATTCCCGGGTAAGCCCCTCCATCATCACAGGAATGCCACCTGGAAATATGTTTGTTCATCGGAATATTGCGAATCAAGCGTTGGAGACGGATCCCGCCTTTACCGCCAGTCTTCATTTCGCCTTGAAGAATCTGAAAGTAAAGCAGATCATTGTGAAAGGTCACACCGGATGCGGCGGGGTCGCCGCTGCCCGGGAAGAGAAGGTGGATCCAGAGATGGAGGGCTGGATCCGGGAAATCCGCAAAAGCCTTCCTGATCCCAAGGAACAACCGGATCTTCCCCCGGATGAACTCTCCAGACTTAATGTGCTGCACCAAGTGCAACGCCTGAAACATCACCCGGTGTACCGGAAACACGGACAGGGTGTAAAAGTCGACGGTATCTTGTTTCACTTGGAGTCCGGCCGGCTGGAACTGCTTATTTAAATGTTCTTGGGGATCCTTCTCATCGGGTGAGGATCCACGATTTTTCTGGTGAGAGACAACACCCCCAATCCTACAATTCCATATTGAATTTTTACTGTTCCAGCTTCGAGTGAATCAAATTTTGGAATCTCGGAATTATAAATCTCATTTAATAGATTCATTCACTAAAAACAGGGCTTCAAAACAGGCTTTACAGCGCTTCGAACGAAAGTCTGATAGTTAATTCAAGTGTTTTTTTGTTTTTCTTTTCATCTCAAAGGCTAAGTTATTTATACTGAGAAAAAAAAGGGCGTAAAAGACTGATTTCACCCTCTATTATCCTTCTTTTGGTAAATAATTACCAATGTTGCTTTTTTCTTTTGAAAACTACGATCTTCCCGGGAATTGTTCTCTCGCTGATCGGACGCCTCCATAAGGGTATATGGTCCTACCTTTTCAATGTTTTTATTGTGTAGAGCTGGATTAAACTTATACACTAAGGGGTATATGTATAGTATGCAGGGATCCAAACACATGGAGGGATCATTGTATGAACGATAGAAAATTTGACCCAAATAAATCCGACCGGCTCGATTCAGCTGAACGCAAACGCCAATTACCCCCCGAGGCGGTATTAAAAGAATTGCCGATTAAAAAGTCGGACAAAGTGTTAGACCTTGGCGCAGGAACGGGTTATTTCACGTTTCCGATTGCACAGTTAACCGATGAAACCGTATATGCGCTGGACATTGAACCGAAGATGCTGGATATTTTGGCCACACGAACTGAAGAACACAAAGCCAAAAATGTAAAGATCCTAAAGGGAGATATCCAACAGATTCCGTTGCCATCGCAAGAAGTGGACCATATCTTGGCTTCATTGGTTCTGCATGAAGTGGAGTTAATAAAAACACTGAAAGAAATTCAACGTGTCCTAAAACCGAATGGAACCTGTTTGTGTCTTGAATGGGAGCGAAAGCAAAGTAACGAAGGGCCTCCTCTTCATCACCGGGTGAAATCAACTGATATGGAGCAATCGATGGAATCGGTCGGACTGATACCGGTTCAGATCAGTTCACCCACAGAAGATCATTATCTAATTTTGGCCAAAAAGCGATGAAATACAATCAGCCAAATAGGCGCCGTAGTCAATGCCATCGCGATTCCCCACATCATCGACATCGTGAAGACGACGAAACAGCCCATATAAAGGTGAAAAACTTGGTTACCTTTCCGCCCATGGCTGCGGCGCCATTGGCAATAATGAAACTGGCGATCGCTTTGTCCAATCACCGCAAAAAACAACCAATGCAAAGCATCTTGATAATCACAGGGACTGTCAATCGTGTGAATGAGGTTGACTATATACCCACCGGGGTATATAATGTGAGTTGTAACCGGCAATACAGCAGAATTTTCAGGGAAAATTAACAGTGGTGGACGTAGCATACGACGACTGAGGAAGGAATGCGATTATTGGGTTCCTGGGGTCATAGGAGTGGCCACCTATACCGCCATGCGCACTTATGTAGAAAAAATGCGTGGGTGGGACGAGGAAATTGAACGGAAGGATATGAAACGAAAATTTAACCCAGGTAATGATCAAATTATAATAAGGGGGAGGAATATTTGGTGTAGAGGAGAGATCAGATATCTATTTCCTGCAACATATCGAACTTCTTCCTCAATTCCAGGGAAAAGGGATTGGCAGTAAATTGATTTGTAGGCTTATAAATAAAGCCCGAAAGAAAAATGTACCTGTTAGCTTAACTGTCCTTAAACAGAATCCTGCTATTCGTCTGTACAAACGACTTGGATTTTCATTCACAGGGGAAACAGAGATCAAGTACGAGATGACCGTGTGGCCAGACCCGGCTCCTTAGCATACAGAGTTTTTGCCGTTGATCCGCCATAGCGCATCAAATTTCCGTTTAATAGGATTTATGACAAAAAGAAGGGCCTCAAAAACAGGCCTTACAGAGCTTTGGAAGAAGTTCAGATAGTAAGGCTATTCAACTCAGCTTTTTATTCCTCTTTTCATCTCAAAATTCCAGTTAACTATTTATATCGAGAAAACAGGAGCCTAAAAACTTCTGATTCCATCCTCTGTCCCCTGAATTTGATTAATAACGTTACAAAAGAATGATTTTGTAACGTTATAGGGCGATTTTTGCTCCAATAGGGGGGCTTCCGGGGATATGCGTTGTTTACCCTCGGATATTGAACCGTATGCCGCGTCAGCGACGTGTCTTGGTTACAGATCAAGGATGCTCTTGTCGGTTCCAAAGTCGGATGGTTGCACGTTGGCTATAATGAATCTTGAAAAAATCCCATTTCCTCATCTCCCTCATATATTCAGGTTCCATACTTTCCAAAGTATTGCTCGTCATTTAGTGTCGCGTCAACAGTATTTTCAAATCCAACAATATATTAGAAATCAAGCGCGCCACCTCAGAAGATCCGCTCACGGCTCCAAAGAATGCTGGTTGATCGCCGGTTTTTTTCACAGAAAACAGATTCAGAAAAAATCAAGTCGGCGTCTGATGATCAGACGTCGACTTGTCCCACTTCATAAGCGCTTGTTTGAAATCGCTTTTCTCATGTTCCGCAATGCCCGCTGTCCTTCTTCCTTCCTCCGGATCATCAGGTTTACATAAATCGCATCAATCAATGTCAATTGAGCAATCCGGGATGACAATGCTTCCGCTCGGTAGTCCGTCTCTTCAGAGAGAGTAAACAATGGAATATCGACTCCTTGACTGAGAGGAGACTTGGCAAAATTGGTGACTCCAATGGTGACAGCACCCGCCTCCTTGGCAGTCTGTAAAATTTGCAGAATATCTTTCGTCGTTCCGGAATGAGAAATGAGAAAAGCACAATCTTGATCACTCAATTGGGAAGCGGACATCAGCTGGAGATGGGTGTCTCCCGCCGCATAAACCTGCAATCCTGAACGGAGCAGCTTGTGATACGCATCCAAAGCGACAATACCCGACCCTCCACTGCCGAAGAATTCAATTTTATTTGCTGTCAACATGGCATCCACAGCCTTTTGCAAGTTCCCGTGATCCACCATGTGAAGGGTGTCTTCTATCGTCTTTATATTGGATCGGAATACCTTTTCCGTAACGACTTCCGGGGGATCATGTTCCAGGATTTTTTCATGAATGTTTTTTATGGGCGTGACCACTTCCGAAGCAAGGGCAATTTTCATCGCTTGATAGCCTTTGAAACCGATCCGCTTACAAAATCGAAATATGGTGGATTCCGCAACACCCAGCCGATCGGCCAATTGACTGATCGTGCTGTGGATCAGTTCCTGAGGAGAATCCAAGACAAAATCGGCCACTTTCTTTTCTGTTTCACTCAGATAAGCATAATGGGCACGAACACTGGTTAAGCCATGTCCTTTCTCCTGATTCATCCCCGCCTCTCTCCTCCATCTTTAACTTATTCAGCTTCTAATTGTACAACAAAAAATATTTTCTTATCCAGAGAGTTGATTGGGAAATTTTTTTCACTATAATGGAGGTAAGCTGAAAAAAAGTTCGAGAAAGTGGTGGTGTCATGCAAGTCGGCATAGTCGGATTAGGAAAAATGGGTTATCAACTCTCTTTAAATCTGCTCGATCATGGCTACAAATTGGTTGCTCACGATGTCGACAAAAAATTGGTAAAAAAAATTTCCGCCCAGGGTGCACAAGGAGCGGAGACGTTACAGGAATTGATGGATCGGTTGCTCCCTCCTCGAGTCATCTGGTTGATGGTTCCCGCCGGAGAAATTACGGAAAAAGTACTTCAATCCTTACTCCCCTCGCTAGACCCGGGAGATATTGTCATCGATGGCGGGAACGCGCATTACAAAGACACTCTACGCCGTAATCGACTCTTTGCGGAAAAAGGGATTTTCTACTTGGATTGTGGTACGAGTGGTGGTGTGGAAGGCGCACGAAACGGAGTTTGTGCGATGATCGGCGGAGATACCCAAGCCTTTTTGAGAGTGGAAAAGATCTTCCGTGACATATCCGTTGAAAACGGTTACTTGTACACGGGAGAGTCCGGGAGCGGACATTTCCTGAAAATGATCCATAACGGGATTGAGTATGGGATGATGCAGGCGATTGCGGAAGGATTCGATCTTTTGGAGAAAGGCCCCTACGAATACAACTATGAACAAGTCGCTTCTGTATGGAACCATGGGTCTGTGATTCGTTCCTGGCTGATGGAATTGATGGTATCGGCTTTCTCCAAAGACCAAAAATTAGCCGGAATTAAAGGGATCATGCATTCCTCCGGTGAAGGCAAGTGGACGGTGGAAACAGCGCTGGATCTGGAGACAGCGGCTCCCGTGATCGCCATGTCCCTCATGATGCGCTATCGATCCCTTGAACAGGACACCTTTTCCGGTAAAGTGGTGGCCGCCTTGCGAAATGAATTTGGGGGGCATGAAGTGGAAAAATCAGATTCGTGATTCAATTGATACAAATGGCTACTTCCGGAGGGATGGAAATATGTCTGGATCCACCTTGATTATCATCGCGATGGCAAGCATTTTTGTGTTGTTGTTCCTGGTGATCCGTGTCAAGCTACACGCCTTTGTGTCATTACTCCTCGTCAGCCTGTTGGTCGGGGTTGCAGCAGGAATGCCTTTCGGGGATGTATTGAAGTCGATTGAAAGCGGTATGGGAGGTACGCTGGGCTTTGTCGCTGTGGTGGTCGGATTGGGTGCGATGTTTGGGCGTATGCTTGAAGTATCCGGCGGTGCAGAACGACTGGCCCAAACCATGATCCAAAAATTTGGTGAGGATCGGGCGCAATGGGCACTCGGGATTACCGGATTTATCGTGGCCATTCCTGTATTCTTTGATGTCGGTTTTATTATCTTGGTTCCGATCGTTTACGGTCTGGCCAAAAAAACGAGCAAATCCCTTCTTTATTACGGAATTCCGCTGTTAGCCGGGCTGGCGGTGACTCACAGTTTTATACCGCCAACCCCCGGACCCATTGCTGTCGCGGAATTGATCGGTGCCGAATTAGGCTGGGTCATCCTGTTTGGAGCGATTGCCGGGATTCCGGCGATGATTTTGGCAGGTCCCCTGTTTGGGAAATATATAGCGAAGAAAATCGATGCCGCAGTTCCTGAATATATGAAAGTTGAAGAAAAGAAATACGATCACGTCCTGCCGAGCTTTGGACTCATCACTACTTTAATCCTTATTCCACTTATCTTGATTCTTTTGAATACGGTTTCAGGTGTGATTCTCCCTGAAAAAAGCAGTCTAAGAGCATTCTTCACCTTTTTGGGCCACCCCTTCGTCGCGTTGACGATCGCCACGTTGCTGACGTTCATTTTTCTTGGTACTCGACGCGGTTATACTCGACAGGAAGTGCAGGAGATTGCAACCAAGGCGTTGGAACCCGCGGGAATCATTATTTTGGTCACAGGTGCGGGTGGCATCTTCAAGCAAGTGTTGATTGATTCGGGAGTGGGAGATGTTTTGGGGAAAATGATGGCTGATTCCAGTCTTCCGCCGATCGTGTTGGCCTTCTTGATTGCCACTGTGGTCCGGGTTGCACAAGGTTCGGCCACCGTTGCCATGGTTACAGCCGCTGGCTTGCTCTCCCCCTTGATTACCACACTGGAACTGGAAGGGCCGGTACTTGGACTGATCGTGATTGCCATTGCGGCGGGAGCCACTGTCTTCTCCCATGTTAATGATTCAGGGTTCTGGCTCGTTAATCGATATTTTGGCCTGGATGAGAAAGATACGCTGAAATCCTGGACTGTGATGGAGACGATTATCGGGTTTGTCGGATTTGCTGTCGTCTTTCTGCTCGGTTTGGCGATCACGTGAAAACAGAGGGATATCTCAGATGAAATACATGATGGGCATCGATATAGGAACAACCAGTACAAAAGCGGTTCTCTTCTCAAAAAAAGGGGAGTTGATCAGGCGGGTTGCCATTGAATATCCGCTTCTCACCCCGACGCCTGCCACAGCTGAACAAGATCCCGATGAGATATTTCACGCTGTGGTTCACGCAATCAAAAGGTGCTTGGCCGAAAGCGGAGTAACTGAAGTTGATTTCGTCTCCTTCAGTTCGGCAATGCACAGCCTGATCCTGGTGGATGCGGAAGGAAAGCCACTGACACCTTCGATCACTTGGGCGGATCAACGAAGTGCCCGCTGGGCCGATCGAATCAAGGATGAATGGCAGGGACATGATCTTTATCTGCGAACAGGCACCCCCATTCACGCCATGTCCCCGCTCGCCAAATTGGTGTGGCTGAAAAATGAACATCCCGCTTTGTTCGGTAAGGCGGCAAAGTTCATCTCCATCAAAGAGTATATATTCCACCGCTTATTTGGGGAATATGTAATCGATTATTCCATCGCATCAGCCACGGGTTTATTCCATCTGAAAAGTTTGGATTGGGATGAGGAAGCGCTTCGGCTCGCAGGTGTGACCAGGGACCAACTTTCCAAACCGGTTGCAACCACCGCCACCTTCAAAGGTCTGACGCCCAAGTATGCTGAAGTGATGAGACTTCCCACGGATACACCTTTTGTGATCGGAGCCAGTGATGGAGTTCTGTCCAACTTGGGGGTGAACGCCATTGACTCCGGTGTGGTGGCTATGACGATTGGGACCAGTGGCGCCGTACGGGTGGTCACCGATCGGCCGGTTACCGATCCGAAAGGAAGAATTTTTTGTTATGCGTTAACCGATCAACACTGGGTGATCGGCGGGCCGGTGAATAACGGCGGCATGATCTTCCGTTGGGTACGGGATGAATTGGCATCGACCGAGGCGGAAGTAGCCAAGCGACTCGGAAAAGATCCCTATGATCTGTTGACGGAAATGGCATCCGAAGTACCTGCAGGTTCAGAAGGTCTGATCTTCCACCCTTATATGTCAGGTGAGCGTGCCCCCCTGTGGAATGCGCATGCACGAGGCTCCTTTTTCGGGTTGGCGATGCACCATAAAAAAGAGCATATGATCCGGGCGGTCTTGGAAGGAATCACCATGAACCTGTACACTGTCCTGCTCGCTCTGACCGAGCTGACCGGAGAACCCAAACGGATCCAGGCAACAGGTGGTTTCGCCCGATCAAAGTTATGGAGACAGATGCTGGCAGATATTTTCAATAAAGAAGTGGTGATTCCGGAAAGCTTTGAAAGCTCATGTCTGGGGGCAGTGGTTCTCGGATTGTACGGAAACGGCCAGATCGATTCACTCTCCGCAGTCAAGAAAATGGTGGGAGCGGTCTACTCCCATCGGCCGGATCCCCAGGCAACAGCGGTTTATGAGCAGATCATGCCGATATTTATAAGAGTTTCCAGGTTGTTGGAAGAAGAATACCCATCCATTTCAGCCTTGCAACAATCACTTGCAGACACTGGTTGAATCCAGTGTCATTCTTTGTAGTATTCACCCTCATGGTCCCATTTGTAGGTCGGGACGGATGTCTCATTGATCTAGTGCCCTGTCCAGGATTATAATTCTTCAAAAGGGGAATAACCTTCTGTGAAAACCGATGTTTTTGTGGGAGGGATCGGTATGGCCATCTATGTACGAAAATTGAATGAAAAAGAAGGAAATGAACTCCTCCGGGTCAGTCGAAGAGGAACCCACCCGGTATGCGTGCGTCG
>NZ_BMEX01000025.1 GCF_014637345.1 Kroppenstedtia guangzhouensis | reverse complement strand
TTGCCCTTTTTTCGCCATAAGAAAATCCCCTCCGGCAGTTCAGTGCTTTTGTCCATCTTACCAGATGGACTTTTTTCACTGTCTACCGTATGGGGATAATACCAGTTTCACAGGGGTGTTTCATCTTTTCACGGTTTCAGTTCTTCGATTGGCTCATCCCTGTCCCTGTGACGCCTTCTCGAAATGGAACGCTTAACTCCATAAAAAGCATACAGAGCCAAGGGAATAAAGACAATCTTGGGAAACTCCGACGGAAAGCGAGCCGCCAATCCCCCCATCAAGATGATAATCAAAGGGGCGATCCAATAAGCACTTCTGGGAATTCCCAGCTTTTTGAAGTTGGGATATTTGATCTGACTGATCATCAGGAAAGAGAGAAACAACATCCCGAAAACCATAAAAGCGGGCCCATTCACCATATCACTGTACAGAGCCATGGTGGCGAGAACACCCCCGGCGGCAGTGATGGGGAGCCCGATAAAATAGCCGGGAATCCCGGGCTTCACGTTGAAACGTGCCAGACGAAGGGCACCGCAGACGGGAAATGCGGCAGTGATGATCCAGCCGATCGGTCCGAGTTGATAAAGAATGGATTTATACATAATCAGTGCAGGTGCCACCCCAAAGGAAATCACATCGGAAAGAGAGTCCAACTCTTTCCCGAATTCGCTCTGAGTGTTGAGCATCCGGGCGACCCGGCCGTCCAGCCCATCCAGAAACATCCCGATGATCACCAGGATCGCCCCGTACTCCCATTGTTTCTCCACCGCGAGGATGATGGCCATGATCCCCAAGGTCAAGTTCCCGACGGTGAAGATACTCGGCAAGGCTCGTGCAAACATGAAAGGGAACCTCCTATAGTACTGAAGATGCCGCCTCCCTGGCGGTAAAGCCCCCCCTTCCCCGCGTTTATGGTCAGGCGTGTTGATAGCCATATTTCAGGCGGGGAGATCGTGTACTACCGCGTTCCGGTTGCACTCATAGGACACAAGTCTCGCCAGGGTTGTTTCGCCTCCGGTCTCGCTATGGTAGTACACGACTCCCTTTCACTGCCCATTTTCTGGTTAATCAACAGCCCTGGTTTATAGTGTATTCATTCTATGGAATTTAGATATGTCTGTCAATAAAGACCTGTTCTTGGATCCGCTTCAGCCCTTCCTTAATCGCCCGTGCACGTACATCTCCGATCCCTTCCACTTCATCCAACTCCTCGATGGTGGCCATCATCACCCGCGGAAGAGATTCAAAGCCTTCAACCAGGTTATGGATAATCGGTGCCGGGAGGCGGGGAATTTTGTTGAGAATCCGATACCCTCTCGGGGCCACGGCTTCCTCCTGCAGATTGTTATTAGAATGATACCCCAAAACGCGGACAATATGGGTGTATTCCAGCAATTCGTCCGCAGACAGTTTGTTCAGCCGGGCCAACACTTCCGAAGGTTGACAGTTCGGATCGGAACAGTAGTCCCGGATGACCAGGTGGGCCTCTTTTTCCACATGGACTACCAATTCCTCAAGTTGCATGCTGATCAGGCGGCCTTCGGTTCCCAATTCGTTAATATACCGCTCAATCTCGCTTTTGATGCGCAAGACCATCTCGATTCGCTGGATCACCATCGCCACTTCGTTCAGAGTGACCAACTCTTCAAACTCCAGCGCGCTCAGGTTGGTCATCGACTGATCCAGGACGGATTTGTATTTTTCCAGGGTTTGAATCGCTTGATTGGCCTTGGTGAGAATCACTCCGATTTCCTTGAGCGCATACCGGTGATTTCCCTGATACAGGGTGATCACATCGCGACGCTGTGAAATGGATATTACCAATTTCCCTGTCTGCCGTGCGGTACGCTGGGCGGTCCGGTGCCGGATCCCTGTCTCCGTCGAAGGAATGGAGGAGCTGGGGACCAACTGTGTATTGGCATATAATATCCGCCTGCCGTCATCGGACAGGATGATGGCCCCGTCCATCTTGGCCAACTCGTACAGAAAGGCCGGCGCAAAAGGACAATCGATATGGAATCCCCCGTCGACAATCTCACGAACGGAATCGTCGTATCCCACCACAATGAGTGCCCCTGTCTTGGCTCCGAGAACATTGTCCAAACCTTCACGGAACAAGGTACCGGGTGCCACCAGGCGCAATGTATCATTCTCAAAGTGATTCTTTTTCTCTTCTTTCAATGATTCGACCCTCCCAGCGCCGCTTCCAGTGCTTCTTCCACAGATTCAACCCATACGATGTCCAGATTGTCCGGCGGTGTCCAACCCCGTTTGTTTTTCCTGGGCAGGATCGCCCGTTGAAATCCCATGTTGGCTGCCTCCGCCACCCGTTGTTCCAGGCGGCTGACTCCCCGCACCTCCCCTGTCAGGCCCACTTCCCCGATCAGAACATCCTTTGACCCGGTGGGTCGATCCCGGAAGCTGGAAGCGAGGCTGACGGCGACCGCCAAGTCCACGGCGGGTTCATCCAGACGGACGCCTCCCACCACATTGACATAGGCGTCCTGATTCTGCAGAAACAAACCCAGCCGTTTCTCCAACACTGCCATGATCATCGTCAATCGGTTATGATCCAGCCCCGATGCCATCCGTTTCGGTGTGGCGAAACTGGTGGGTGCCACCAAAGCTTGAAGTTCGATCAAGACAGGCCGAGTTCCTTCCATGCTGGCGGTCACCGCCGATCCGGAGACACCGGCGGGACGCTCGGACAGGAACATCTCCGAGGGATTTTCCACTTCGGCGAGACCCTGGGTGCGCATCTCAAACAGACCGATCTCATTGGTGGAGCCGAAGCGGTTCTTGACCGCACGAAGAACCCGGTATGTATGATGACGCTCCCCTTCAAAATAAAGCACGCAATCCACCATATGCTCCAGCATCCGGGGACCGGCGATCGCCCCCTCCTTGGTGACATGACCGACGATAATCACCGCAATCCCCTGTCCTTTGGCCAGACGCATCAGACGACCGGTACACTCCCGCACTTGGGCCACGCTCCCCGGCGCCGATGTCACATCGGAAAGATAGACGGTCTGGATGGAATCCACCACCAGCAGCCGGGGGGAGACCTCCTCCACCAAGGCTTCGACGGCGTCCAGATCCGTCTCTGCGGCCACAAACAACCCAGGATGGAGTGCTTCCAAACGATCCGCCCGCAACCGGATCTGTTCCGCAGATTCCTCTCCGGATACATAAAGGATCGGCATCCCCAGCTTCGCCAGCCGATGGGAAGCCTGAAGAAGCAGTGTCGATTTTCCGATGCCGGGATCTCCTCCGACCAGGATCATCGATCCCGGAACCAACCCCCCTCCCAACACCCGGTTCAATTCCCGGACTCCGGTATCCGATCGGGGGTGCTTCTGACCGCTCACTTCAGTGATCGGAAGTGCCGGACGTCGCCGGATCCCGGTTTCCCGATGAGTGCCCCTTCCTTGGACAGTTCGTTCTTCCACCATCGTGTTCCAATTGCCACAACCGGGACATCGTCCCATCCATTTAGGCGATTCATAACCACATTCCTGGCATGCGAATTTCGTCTTGTTTTTTGCCACCCGTTGTCCCCTTATCATCCATATGGTTTCGATCCCAATTATATCAAATTTATTCAAGAAAACGCACCTCCCGAACCAGCGGGAGGTGCATAAAATTGATTGTTACTGAACAAAAGGAGCTTTCTCCTTGTGCCGAACCAGCAGCTTCCCGTCTTTCTCGTCAATCTCCACCGTATCCCCCCGTTTGATGCTTCCTTTGAGCAACTCCTCAGACAAACGGTCTTCGATGTGTTTCTGAATCGCCCGGCGCAGGGGACGGGCACCATAGGTGGGATCAAAACCGGCCTTGGCCAGGTATTTGGATGCCGCATCGGTCAACACAAAGTCGATCTCCTGTTCCTGCAGGCGTTTGCGCAATTGATTGGACATCAGGTTGACGATCTGTTGCAAGTGTTCCTCTTTGAGGGAGTGGAACACGATCACATCGTCGATCCGGTTGAGAAATTCGGGACGGAAGGTTTTTTTCAGCTCTTCCATCACATTATCTTTCATCGCTTCGTATTCATCTTGGGAAGAGTCCCCGACGGAAAAGCCGAGACGCTGATTCTGTTTGATCAGATTGGCACCGACATTGGAGGTCATGATGATCACCGTGTTGCGGAAATCCACCGTCCGACCCTTTCCATCGGTGAGCCGTCCGTCTTCCAACACTTGCAACATGACGTTGAAGACTTCAGGATGGGCCTTTTCCACTTCATCAAACAGGACGACGGAGTAGGGCTTCCGTCGAACTTTCTCTGTCAGCTGTCCCCCTTCATCATAGCCCACATATCCGGGAGGAGCTCCCACAAGCCGGGAGGTGGAGTGTTTTTCCATATACTCGGACATATCGATGCGGATGATCGCTTCCTCATCACCAAACATCGCCTCTGCCAGGGCCCGGGCCAATTCGGTCTTGCCGACCCCAGTCGGACCCAGGAAAATAAAGGAGCCGATGGGCCGTTTGGGATCCTTCAGACCGGCCCGGGCCCGCCGGATCGCCTGGGAGACGGAGAGTACCGCTTCATCCTGCCCGATAACCCGCTGGTGAAGAATCTTCTCCAGATTCAACAGTCGATCCGACTCCTCCTCAGCCAGTTTCCGCACCGGGATTCCCGTCCAGTTGGCCACCACTTCGGCGATGTCTTCCGGTCCCACTTCGGAATCTGTCTTTCCTTGATCCTCTTTCCAACGGTTGCGGGTCGACTCCAATTCTTCCCGCAGTTTTTGCTCTTTGTCCCGGAGAGAAGCCGCTTTTTCAAACTCCTGGCTCTGGACAGCGGCATCCTTCTCCTTGCGCACCTCTTCCAGTTTTTGCTCCATCTCTTTCAGGTCAGGAGGCACGGTAAAGGAGGAGAGACGAACTTTGGAGGCTGCTTCATCGATCAAATCGATGGCTTTGTCGGGCAAAAACCGGTCGGTGATATAACGGTCAGACAGTTTCACCGCGGCCTGAATCGCTTCATCGGTGATCTTCACCCGGTGATGGGCTTCATAGCGATCCCGCAGCCCCTCTAAAATCTGGATCGTCTCTTCCGTGGAAGGTTCATCCACGGTGATCGGCTGGAAACGGCGTTCCAGGGCGGCATCCTTTTCAATGTATTTCCGGTATTCGTCCAGAGTAGTCGCCCCGATGCACTGAAGCTCACCCCGGGCCAGTGCCGGTTTCAATATATTGGAGGCATCGATGGCTCCTTCAGCACCGCCGGCACCGATCAGGGTGTGCAATTCATCGATGAACAGAATTACATTTCCCGCCTGACGGATCTCATCCATGATCTTCTTCAATCGGTCTTCAAATTCACCCCGGTATTTGGTTCCGGCCACAACCGTCCCCATATCCAGGGTCATCACCCGTTTTCCCCGCAGGGTTTCCGGGGTTTCCCCATCATGGATCTTCTGGGCCAGGCCCTCGGCGACGGCGGTTTTCCCCACTCCTGGCTCCCCGATGAGGACCGGGTTGTTTTTGGTGCGGCGGGAAAGCACCTGAATCACCCGCTCAATCTCTTTGCTGCGCCCGATTACCGGATCCAGTTTGTCTTCCTTGGCCTCGGCGGTCAAGTCCTGGGCCAGGCTGTCCAGGGTGGGGGTATTGGCACTGCTGCCGGAAGCCTGGTGGGATGAGACTGCCTCGGTGCTGCCCAGCAACTGCAGCACCTGCTGTCGGGCCTTGTTCAGACTGACTCCCAAATTGTTCAGGACTCGGGCGGCCACCCCTTCCCCTTCCCGGATCAACCCCAACAGGATATGCTCGGTTCCGACATAGGTGTGTCCCAGCTTGCGGGCCTCATCCATGGAAAGTTCGATCACTTTTTTGGCCCGGGGGGTGTAGGCGATATTGGTCGGTTGCCCCTGGCCCCTGCCGATGAGTGACTCCACTTCCTTCTGTACCTTTTCCAGGCCCAGACCCAAACCCATCAGAGCCTTGGCGGCGATGCCCTCACCTTCTCGCACAAGACCCAACAGGATATGTTCCGTACCAATGTTGCCGTGGCCCAGTCGAACCGCTTCTTCCTGTGCCAGGGCGAGCACCTTCTGAGCCCGCTCCGTGAATCTTCCAAACATCATGGGATTGATGCACCCCTTTCTGAGTGGATTCTTTTTCAGTATTCCCTTTTCTGCCTCAGGGAAAGCTGTTCCCGGATCATTGCGGCACGGCGAATATCCCTCTCTTCTGTATCCAACCGTTGATTGGCCCGAATCTGCAAGAATCCGGGTTGAGTGATCACCATCAGTTCGTTCATCACCTGTGGAGTCACTTCGGAGATCAGACCCATATCGATTCCCAACCGTACATCGGACAAACGTTCCATGGCCTCTTTGGAACTGATCACCCGTGCACTGGAAAGAATGCCGTGGGAGCGGTGAATCCGGTCCTCCAACTGGATGAGAGAGGCCTCCTGGATCCGTTGCCGGGCGGTGTGCTCGTGCTCGATCATCTGCCGCACCACCCCCTCCAGCTTTTGAATGATTTCCTCTTCCCGCTGTCCCAACGTCACCTGATTGGATACTTGGTACAGGTTACCCAGAGCCTCACTCCCCTCCCCGTAGATCCCACGAACCGCCAATCCCACCTGGGTGATGGCCGGAAAGAGGCGATTCAGTTGCCGGGTCAGAGCAAGTGCCGGCAGATGGACCATCACCGAAGCCCGAATTCCCGTCCCCACATTAGTGGGACAGCTGGTGAGATACCCTTTGGTCTCACTGAATGCGTAGGTGAGCTGACGTTCAAACCAATCATCCAGTTCATCGGCCAACTTCCAAGCTTCTTCCGGCTGAAAACCGGGAAACAGACACTGGATTCGGATGTGGTCCTCTTCATTGACCATGATGCTGACCGCTTCGTTTGGACTGAGGACCACGGCCCCGTGTCGGGACTCCTCCGCCAAGTGGGGGCTGATCAGATGTTTCTCCACAAGCACCTGTTTTTCCAGGTCACTGAGATCATCCATGCGGATCAACTCCGCATCCTCCAATACTGAAGGTTTCCCCTCTTCCCGAAGGATCATCTCCACCCGTCGCACGACTTCTGAAGATTGCGAGGAGGTCGCCAACATGGGATAGGGCAATCCCGACAAGTTGCGGGCGATTCGGACCCTGCTGGAGATCACGATGTCTGAACGGGGACCTTTTCCCTTCATCCATTCACTCAAGGCATGCTGTGTAAAGCGTGGGAGCGACATAGGGCTTCCTCCTCCTAACTGTCCAGTTTCTCCTGCAGGTCCCGAATGCGGTCGCGCAAGCGGGCTGCTTCCTCAAATTCTTCATTTTCGATTCGGATGGACATTTCCTGCCTCAGTTTGTCGATCTGCCGGCGAACACGAAGTTTACCGCCGGTCCTCTCCGGAACCTTGCCCCGGTGGGTGGTGTGTCCGTGCACCCGTCGGAACAATGGATCCAACTGTGCGGAGAAGGCACGGTAACAATCACTGCAACCGAACCGTCCGATCTTGCTGAACTGACTGTAGGTCAGACCACAGGTCGAACAGCGGAGAGGCTGTGCCTGGGCCGCGGTGCGAGCCTGTTGTTCCGCAAACTGGCCGTCCAAATTGAGAAGACCGGACAGGAGATTGTTAATGGAAAACCCGGAGTCCATACCCGGCATCTGTTCCCCTCTTTCTCTCGCACAGACTTCACAGAGATGAAACTCATTCTTTTCCCCATTGATGATCTTGGTGTAGTGAAGGGTGGCCGGTCGTTTCCCGCACTCCTGACACTGCATTCGGGGCTCACTCTCCTTTGCTTGCGAATAGTGTCATCACCACATTGCGCATGATCCGGGCCCGCACCGCGTCCCGAAGGGAGACCGGCAAATCCAGCACATCCCGGGAAATCAACTTGCCCACCATGCGCCCTTCTCTCTCGGTCATCAGCCCCTCGTCGGTGAGACGGGTGATCAGGTCTTCCGCCGCCTGCTGTGTCATCCGGTTGCCGATCATGCGGAGAAGGACATCAAAATAAGCCTTTCTCGTCGAAAAACGGACCTTTCGAATGCGGATAAAACCGCCTCCGCCCCGTTTACTTTCGACAATGAAACCTTTTTCAACGGTGAATCGGGTACTGATCACATAGTTGATCTGGGAGGGAACACACTGAAAGAGCTCCGCCAATTCACTCCGCTTCACCTGAATCGTCCCGGAAGGAGTCTGTTTCAGGATGTTGAGCAGATATTCTTCGATGATGTCCGAAATACTGGACATGTCATTGGATAACCTCCCGCTGACTTTGACTGACTTTGACCTTGATAATTCCATTATACTGAACTCTCTCTCCCCTTGCCAAGGGGCAACATTGACAGTATCCATATTGCCGCATCTGGGGCTTTTTCATACAGAAAGGGAGTCAATCCAGATCGACCGACCGCACGCCTGCCACTTGCCGCACCCGGTCCAGCAACCCTGTCGGTTCCATCCCGTTGGGAATTCGGACGATAAAGAGAATCTCCATCTCCGGATCCTCCGCTTCCCCTTCATCAATCTGCACTTTTTTGATATCGATCCCCAACCTTCCCACCGCAGTTGCCAACTCCCCCAGTTTTCCCGGTTGTTTGGCCACCTGGATCCGCATCCGCTTCAACAACTGATGGCGAAAAAGCCATCCTTCCAGCCGGTTCAGCAATTCCAGACTGACTAGCGCCAGCAGGGTGGTCAGAAAGGCGGGAAAATGGAAACCGGCTCCCGCCGCCAGCCCGATCGCCGCCACCACCCACAGGGAGGCGGCAGTGGTCAGTCCGCTGACTGTCAAACCCTGACGGAGAATAGTCCCCGCCCCCAGAAAACCAATTCCGCTCACCACCTGAGCCGCAATGCGACCGGGGTCGAAGCGGACATTCTTTTCGGCCATAAACTGTGGAAATCCATAAATGGACAGCAACATGATCAAGGCAGATCCGACACAGACCAGAATATGGGTCCGGAAACCGGCAGGATGGTTGTTGTGTTCCCGCTCCCACCCCACCAACCCTCCCAGGAGTGTAGCGACCAATAGACGCACAGCTGTCTCCCCGTAGGAAATCGTCCAGATCTGATCCTCTCCCATCCAGACCCTCCTCAACCGCTTATTTCTTCAGACAGGTGTGTTTATCAGCATAGGGCCGGGCCGGTCGGGATTGGGTTTCACATGTCGTTTTCGTTGTTCTTACGATCCAAAATCACTCCATGTGAAACCCAACCCTCCCTGTAGCAGTTCTTTCACAACGCTTTTAGGCGTTACCCAGCCAACGTCAACAGTTCGCTGAAGGAGTCGATCAAGCGGTCGGCACCCTCCAGTTCCTTCCCGTCACTAAATCGGGGAAAACCGGCATACCTACATCCTATGACAGTCAGCCCGTTGGCTTTCCCCGCTTGAACATCAGAGCTTCGGTCTCCCACCATCCAACCGGAGTTTACCTGATGTTCCTTCATCAAAAGAGCCACCAGCCGGTTTTTGTCAAAAACCTCTCTCTCCCCTGCTGAATATATTCCCGTAAACCAAGAGCTGATTCCAAAAGCCCGCAAAACGCCCCGCACGTAGGGAGCCCGCCCGTTGCTGGCCACAAACAGGCGAAATCCCTGTCGGTGGATAACTTCCAGACCCCGGTCAACCCCGGGATACAACTCTCCCATTCCCTCAGCGAGACAATCCAGTTCGTCCTGCAACCACCAATCATCGGCGATCTTTTTCGCCTCGTCGGATGCTCCGGGCATCAGCCTCTCCCAAACCCCGTCAGGAGTCATCCCGAAGACCGATTTCACCTGTTCATCTGTGGGCGGGTTTCCCTGATAAAGCCCCTGTTCCTGCAATCGTCGATGCGTCCGGTGAAAAGCCGGCACCGCCACCAGATCGGTTTGAAAGAGTGTCCCGTCCAAATCAAAGATAAAAGCTTCCCCTCGTTCTTTTGACATTGAAGTCTCCCCTTTCCCATATATATTGCGTCGATCAAGTTTCACCATACCCCGTCCAGAGTTGGAGATTTCGGACCGGGGTCAAAAATTTTTTTAATATTGACAAAGGGTACCAACCTCTGTAAAATAACTTATATTCCAAAACATAGGGTTGAAAGGAGGTCGTCGAAATGTTACACGTTTTTGCCCACGCTGTAAACCGGGGGACCCGTCTGCCCATGGACGGGGTTTCTGTATTCACATCCATCCGAACGGTGATTGCAACCGTTGCGGCAGGGGTTCGTGTGTCCAAAAATGACATAAGGGATCGACGACCTCCGGACGGGGTGTTTTTACCCACACTCCATGGCTGTTGAAACAGACACCACAGGTCGTCATCGGCCTGTGGTGTTTTTTAATCCTGCGCCACAGACCGTCGGTTTGTGGCGTTTTTTGTATTTCCCCATATAAAAAGGAGGACTTCAAGTGATGAATATGAATCCGTATGTAATGGAAATGGAAACCCGTCAAAAACAGAGGGAGATCGCTTCTTGGGTCCAATCTCCCAAAAAGATTCGTCCTTCGATCTATCATCGAATACGAAGCTGGTTCAGCGATCCGCATCCGGTTGAGACCGAGGAGAAATCCACCCCTGCTATCGTCCCCTACCGATCCGGAAACAGCAAGCTGGTGTTCCTTCAGCTTTACCGGAGACGACGTTCCAAGAGATGTCACAGTGGACATAATCGTGTATCCATCCGACACGGTTTCCGAAACTGAATCACTGAAATGGATGAAGACCCGCGGTGGTAACCGCGGGTCTTTCAACTGACTATCCGGGGGCCGAAGAAGGAAAAGCGCCCCACCATCATCACCATAAACAACAGGAAACCGGCCAGTCCCATATAAGCCAAGCCGTATCCCAGGCGAGTCCGGGGGGGAACCGCATAGTACTCTGCATCCGATCGAAGCATCTGCTCCTCTGCCCCCCTCAGATAGTGGGTCTCCAGCTTCATCCGGATCCTGGGACCGTCCTCAGTCTCTTGGGTCTCTGTTTGCAACAGGCGGATTTTCTGAAAAACCCCTCTGAATCCCTCTAACCGGTGGATCAGACCGATCCCGGGGTAATACACATCGCAAACATGCTCCCGTTCCTCCAGGGAACAGTATTGGATAAAAGACAGATCCCGGTATTCCTTTGGACGGGGCAGCGAGACCCCCCGGCTGTCAAAGGCGACCGGATCCACCTCCACCGTGGTTTCCAATCGACGCGGTTGATGACGGCGACGGGACAAGTATGAGCTCCAGAGTTGAAATGCGAAGAGAAACCAGATCAGGAGAAGCAGAAAACTCTTAAGCACCCAAACCAACAGAAGACCGAGAACAAGCCCCACCACCCACAACCATCGGGAGATCGCTGTCACGATCCGACCGCCGTCCAAGGGATGGATCGGCAACAGGTTGAACAAATTGATGAAGAATCCAATCAGAGCCACAGGATACAGCACCTCATACCCCGTCCACCATGCCACTAGATAGGTGAGCGAAGCTCCCACCGTCCCCACCAAAGGACCTCCAAAGGCAATATAGGCTTCGGTCACCGCATCCTGGGGCTGCTTTTTCATCATGATCAATGCACCCAAAAAAGGAATGAAAGCTGGAGCGGACACCGGCAGTCCCTTCCTGCGGGCTGCCCAGATGTGGCCCATTTCATGAATAAAGATCATGACGACGAGGCCGATGGAAAAGGACCAGGGAAATTGCAACACCAGGGAATAGGCCCAAGCCGATACTGCCATGCTGATCAGTGTTCCGCCGAATTTCCCCAGTTTCAATATGGAAGGAATTCCACCTGCAATCAGAGCCCCGACCCCGCCGAGCCACCCTGGGAAGCCTTTTTTTTCGCGTTGGTTGTTCCCCAAACAGAGCCCTCCTTTGGGCTGTTTTTCTCACTGCCCATCATTACATTTCCCCCATCTTTCCTCGATACACCTCCAGTTGAATCCACAGATTCTTCGGTTCTCTTCCGGCCGGCTCAAGACAGTAAAAACCCCCGCATGGGGATTGGGTCCATGTGGGGGTGGATGGGTTGGTGGAGCTGAGCGGGCTCGAACCGCCGACCTCCTCGTTGCGAACGAGGCGCTCTCCCGGCTGAGCTACAGCCCCGTATTCCACTATCAAAACAACTTTTATCCTACAGGAAACCTGGAATGTTGTCAAGGAAAGAGAAAGAAAAAGCGGTCCCGACAGGCCCTGGAGGCCCTGGAACCGCACCTTGCGGAAAGTCGGATCGCCAAAGGTTCATCATCCCGATCCCGACGGATTTGAAAGGCCCTTTCAGCATGCCCTGCTTTGTCAGAGCTGACGCAGGTGCGGCTGGATCGAGATTGCATCCTCTTCCTGATCCTTCTCCGGCCATTCCCTACGATTAAGGTGCACCTGGCGGTAAAGTTCCACCAGGCGTTCCTGCTCCTTGCCCCACTGAAGCAGTTTCCGCGCCTTGTAGGTTCCAATCAGAAAAGCATCGGGGTTCGAGAGGATCTCCCGGATCGCACCGGTGATCTCTGTTATATTTTGGGGATCCACCAGCCGCCCTGTCTGGTATGTACCGACCACGATCGCCTTTCCCGGATGGTCACTGGAAACGACGGGAAGCCCCGCTTGGATATACTCTAAAAGATTGGTCGGGGTGGTCAGATGACCCGTCATACAGGTGCTCTGATACAGAACCGCTCCCAAATCGGCATGGCTCGTCACCTGAAGCAATTCTTTGGGCAAAAGTGGTGGATGAAAGAAAATCCGGTCCTGAAGTTTCCGATCTTCAATCCGCCGCAAGATCTGTTCCTTCCACTCTCCGTATCCGAGCAAGACCAGTTTATGTTGTGAGGGGAGTGGAACAAAAGCTTCAATCAGCTCCTCCAGCCCTCGGTTACGGGTGAATCTTCCCTGGTAGAGAACGACTCTGTCTTCGGAATTTAATCCGAACCTTCGATGGAAGTAGTTCTTTTCCGATGGCAGCCGGGGCAGACTTTCGGGGATGTTTCGTAGCACAGTGGTGGAGATGTCTGGATATCGCTGATTGTACTCGGCTTCAAACAGCTCGTTCACAGTGATCAGGTAGTCCACACAGTCCATCCACCTGGATTCCGCCCGGTGCTCTCTTACCTGTTCCCACCGTTTTTCATTTTTCTCATCAAAGAGTCCCTGGGCATCATAGATCAGAGTGAGCCCTTTCTTTCGTTTCAGATAGACTCCAATGCTCAGAGCGTGAACATCGTGGCAATGAACCACGTCATAACAGGCATGTTCGCAAAGCTCCCACAGTTGGGTTGCAAAATGTTTCCGAGTCATCGCGTCTTTCGCGATTTGAATCATGGGAGTGCGAACGACCCGATAAACCCCTTTCTGGATACTCGGGTTTGTCTTTTGATCCACATAGTGCTTGATCCGCTTGGTGTGCACCGGAAAACGCAGCAGCCGCACCCGGTCGTGAAGAACTGGTGGGGGGTCCGGCAAAATATGCAGACAGGCGATATCCACATACCAACCGGCTTGGGCAAGGGCTACCGCCTCCCTCTGCACCCTGGCATCATAATGGATATCCTTGAACAACACCATCAACACACGCACCGTCGCCTTCCTCCCTTCGAGGTTTGGAAGTTTCTTGCCACATCCCTGAACGACCGCTTCGGTGGAATTCCTCTCCGGACGCGGGACACAGGAGACGCATGCGCAAATCCGCCGGTCTTCTCTGACGCAAAGGGAGACCGGAGGTTTAAAACTCTGATGATGAAAGCAGATCCGATGATTGCACAAAAGAGGACCCGCTCCTGGTCCAAATCTCACCGTCACAGATTCCTCGATGCCCCCCTGTCTCCCGATTGCCCGCCCCCCTGTTGAGGGAGCCGCGGTTCAGGAAATCCGTTGGGAGTTGTCCTCTTTCACCAAACTCCAAAACTCCTCCACACGGGGCCGGGAACGGGGAGCGGACAATAAGCTCTGCATGATCAGATGTTCCAAGGGTTGCGGCACATCCCCGCGATAGGAACGAACCGGCAACAACTTCCCGCCGGGGGCCGGGTTGGTACCGGTTAACATGATGTAGGCGAGTGCTCCCAGGGAGTATGCATCCATCGACTGATCCTGTTGCCGGACAGCCACTGGATCCAGCGTACCGGTATGGCTCCCCCTTGTTTTGGGCAAAAGACCCAATGGCCCTCCATACAGGAATCGGACGGAATCCGTGGTGATCAGCATATTTTGGGGATGGACCACAGTAAACATTCCCTGCTTGTGGATCCGCACCAAATGACCCGTAATACTCCGCAGGAAATGGGTCACCTGATTCAGTGGAAGGGGGACGGAGCGGTAAAGATAGTGGGCCATCAGATTTCCTTCCAATTTTCCAAACACTTGATAAAGAGTCCCTTCTTCCACAAATAAACCCTGAACAGGAAAAAAAGCGCTCCGGTCCCGTTTCAGCAGACGTCGGAGATCTGTCCCCTTCCGGACCAGTCGAATATCCAGTCCGTGGAGGAATCGCGTCGGGAGGGGCTCTGAAGATTCACCCTGTTGAGGGGTGATTTCCGCATAGTAGAGAACACCCTGGATGAAGGGAAAAGACTGGAACACCCGGAATGTGCTCCGGATCCGCTCACCCTTCTGTTTGATCTTCATGGACAATCTGACTCCTTCACAGGTAATACACCGTCAGGACGACACCAAAAACTTGCCAGCCCCGAAGTTTTGACCCCAATCAACAATTTTCCACACTGTTCTACTGGGTTTATTTTATCATGAAGCGAAAGGGCTGGACACCCTTTTCCCCCGGAACTTGGCGGGTTTTACAACCTGGGAGAGGATACCGGATCGGAGCGAGGCTGTGTTATACTGCTTTTGGATGGAAATTTCCCAATATACGGACGCTTCCGGCCCAAACTGCCGGAACAGCGGAGAGGAATGATCCGATGTCAAACCGAAAAGCAGTCCGTGCGTGGGTCCTCTACGATTGGGCCAATTCCGCCTATGCCACCACGATCATGGCGGCGATCATGCCCATCTTCTATGCCGATGTGGCCGGCAAGGGCCTGGACGGAGCCACCAAGACGGCTTACTGGGGCTACACCCAATCCATCGCACTCGTTTTCCTGGTGCTTTTATCCCCTGTATTGGGAGCCATCGCCGATGCCTCCCACTCCAAACGGGCCTTCCTTCGCTTTTTTACTTATATGGGTGTCCTGTCCTCCATCCTCCTCTTCTTCGTCGGCGAAGGGAACTGGCTGTGGGCCTCCCTGCTCGTAATTTTGGGAACCTTGGCCTTCTCCGGGGGAAATATCTTTTATGATGCCTTTCTGACGGACTTGGTCCCGGAGAAAGAGCGGGACCGGGTCTCCTCCCGGGGATATGCCTACGGCTACATCGGAGGCGGCATCCTGCTCGCCCTCAATCTGGCTGCCATTCAATTTCCGGAAGCTTTTTTTCTGCCGAACTCTCTCGTGGCCACCCAGCTTTCCTTCCTGTCGGTGGGCCTGTGGTGGTTTATCTTCTCCATCCCCTTTTTCCGCCATGTGCGGGACCCGGAAACCTCCCCCAAAGTGAAGCTTCGCCCCGCCGCCCTCGCCGCTACCGGGATCCGTTCCACTTGGAATACGATCCGCCGGTTGGAACGATATCCCGAATTGTTGAAGTTTTTAATCGCCTTCTGGTTTTTCTCTGACGGGATCAACACCATCATCAAGATGGCTACCATCTACGGCCGGGAGATCGGCATCGGTCAGACGGATCTGATCGCCGCTCTGTTGATTACCCAGTTTGTCGGAATTCCGTGCACTTTCTTCTTCGGTTGGATCGCCGACCGGATCGGTTCCATGCCCACCCTGATCTCCACATTGTTCATCTATCTGGCGATCGTCATTCTGGGTTATTTCATGCAGACGGCACCCCATTTCTACGCCTTGGCAATCCTGGTCGGTACTGTTCAAGGCGGCAGTCAAGCCTTGAGCCGCTCCATCTTCAGCCGGCTGGTCCCCGTTCACCGCAACGCGGAATTTTTCGGGTTCTTTGGCTTGTCCGGAAAGTTCGCCTCCATCTTTGGCCCCTTTGTTTTCGGTCTGGTGGGTCAGCTCACCGGCTCCAGCCGTTTTGGGATCTTCTCCCTCGCTTTCTTCTTCATTGTTGGGATCGTGATGCTGCTGACGGTCAAACCGGAGAAAGGAAAACGGGAAGCCGAAGCCGTCTGGCTGGAGGAAGTGGGAGGTCCTTACCAGTCCCTGAAGGGGGATTCATCGTAACTTCCGGTAAAACTCTCCGGACACACATCACTGGGGCGACGGAAAGTCCCGTCCAATACACTCCATCCGGCGTGTTGATCCGCCATATTTTTCGGTCGGGTAGATTGTGTAGAAGGGCAACCGGATCATTTTGGGAAAATTGTACAGCTGGCCCGACTCAGCTGCCTAAAAAGGCGTAGCCGCAGTCTTTAGACTCAAAAAAACTGGCTCCCTGCACGCTAAGGAGCCGGTTTTTCGTGGTCGTAGTCAGCAGAAAAGCTTTGCCTACGCCCTCTGATTACGTTTTTCAGGGATTTTTTGTTTGTTTGAACACTTCTTCAGGTACCCCGCGAAATCGTCCGTATAACCGGTTGAAAATGACGGCCCGGGCGAGGGCGTTTTTCCCTTCCCCTTGGTAAGACCCACCTGAACCCGGCAGCGAAGTTCTGAACCTTTCATCTTTCCAGGGGGCACAAGGTCTTTTCGATCCGGCCAAATTCCCGCAGGCCCAGACTCACCCGTTTTGCCGCGGGTATGCTCCCAACTTGCGGGGCATCAGTGAAGCGGCCACGGCCTCCACTTGATTGATGCCCGCAAGCGGAGGATATCATCTTTAGTGATCGAAGGATTTTTTACAGGGGGCCGACTCATTGGTTCCTTTTGGATTTAAGCACATTTTAATTATTCCTCAGATCGATTCGTTCCTGCCTGCTTTTATCTCGAACAGCGATCCGGGCTTTTCGGGCATTGTCCCTTATCTCAATCCGTAATTTTCTCGCTGAATCTCTTACATAGATCCGAACGATACGCCCACGTTCGCGGGCCATCGGATTTATTTCATATCCCTTGATATCAAACTTGTCTTGGATATAAGAGGAGAACTTCAGCAGTCGCTCCTCCTCTTCATTAGCAAGATTCAACATGTTTTTCTCTTCGGCGTACAATTCATCCACTTTACTCTTTTCCGCTTTAAAGAGCTCATCCACATTTCGCGCACTCCAGCTATACCATTCATCGATTAACCTTCTTTTTTCTTTCTCAAAATGCTCGTTCAGGTCGGAGCGGGAGTTGGCTGAGGCATATGTACCATTCCCCGCTTTGGCAATGGATTTCAGGGCTTGTTGACCCGCGTCATCAACATCAAATCCAATGATGTTTACAACCGCTTCAATTTTAGATTGGTTCAACTCCTTCGCTGCCTTGACCGGATCCCCATCGCAGGTTTCTACGCCATCGCTGACCACATAGACAATGTTTTGTACATGATCGCCTGTTTTTCCAGCTAAGTGGTCTTTTGCAGATTCCATGGCAGCAGCCAGAGGCGTCCACCCAACAGGCTTAATCACCCCCAGTGCTTGTTTAAATTGGCCCGACTGATAAGGACTCAGTTCATAAACTTCTTCAATCGCCCCACAGGATACTTTCTTATCTTTACGACTATTACTTCCTTTATGACCATAGGCGTAAAGAGAAACATTTGCGTTTGCCGGCATAGCAGAGACAAACTTTTGAATGGATTTTTTTGCAAGGTCCATCTTGATCTCGCCATCCACTTTTGCCGCCATACTGCCGCTCGCATCCAATAACACTAATACATTGACTTCTCGCTCTTCGGGAAGTCGAATGGTCCCATCCGGACCGGGATCGTTAATCCCCATGTACGTGTCATACCGATCAAAAAACTGCGCATAAGGCCGATAATCGGCGGCCACTAAGCTTAACAAGCGATGGTAATACTCCGCCGCATCCAATCCTTCCGGAAACTGATCAATTTCTTTCTTCACTTTTGCTTCATCAAATTTGTCACCACCGTATAACCCGGGCCCTTGCCACAATACATCTTGTATTTGTCTGCCTTCAAACTCGGTGTGCTCTGGAGGCTTTTCCTCTTTTTCGGTCTCCGCTTTTTGCGCCGCCTCCTCTGTATCGTTCTCTTTTTTCTCAGTTTTAGTGGAATCCGTTTGAATAACCAATTGTGAACATCCTTGACTAAAAACAATCACCAGAGCGAAAATCCCTATCCACCATCGGTTTTTCAACAGTCTAAACCTCCCTTGATGGATTATCGCTACACACCTTACTATAGCCAAACTCAACGGATCGCGCTATGAAAACGCCCCAAAAGAGGGCGGTCAAACATGGTGTAAGGATGGGGTAAATTACTTTTTTGGAACCGAAGAAGCTAGCTTTCATTAAAGGGAATAGACAAATCATCTTCATTCCCTTTGGAGCACTTTGATGACGTGGTTCACAACGCTTCAAGGATGATAGGGTTTAATCAGCAATCTGAATACGACGTTGAAAAAGGAGCGAACTGAGCCGCTCCTTTTTTCATATAGCCATCATTCCCATCAAACCGATCACAGCCACCAGCAAAAGCAACAGGATCAGCGGAATCGACATAAACAAGACAGCCAATGCACAGGTCCCCAACCCCTTCAAATTGGAGAAACCATAAACTTCAGCCACCCCTCCAACCGTCACCACCGCGCTCCAACCTACCAAGGAAATTTCCACAAATGAAAAGAGCAGCAAAAACAGGGCCGCCACAATTCCATCCAAACCCGGCAGATCCTTCATAAAGAGACTGTCACCAAACAAAATCAACTCCGGGACCCACAAGAGCAATCCCCAAGCCATCGGAACCAGTCCCCACCCCGTGGCCAGGGAGACCTCCTTGAAGGTGGCTTTTCCCCCAAGAATCTTGCCTGACAACACCACCAACAGCGTGAAGATGGCCCATCCAATCACCGCCGTGATCGGCCCCAGGATAAAGGAAAAAATAAAGATCAACGGAACCGGAATCTTATCTCCCAAATCCCGGCCGGATGCATTGTCCAAAAAAGAATCCGCCCCCGCCAGCAGCAGCAACAGCCAGATCCAATGATACGAATGGGATTTGGTCCACATGATTTGCCGCACGGTCTCCCGGGGACGAATCCACATGGAAAACCAAGGGTTCAATTCCCGGGAGGGCTCCGGCGTCTCAAATATTTGATTCACCTGGCAAATACCTCCTGATGAGCTGATCCTATGAATTCTAAGATATACTCAAAGGTCCTGGAAAACAAGAGAACCCAATCCACTCCGATAAAAATCCCCTGATCCGAGATCAGGGGGAGTATCGGTTATTTTTTTGTCCACTCCTCAATCAGCTCCCGGTGGTCGTCCATCCATTGTTTGACCGCCTCTTCCGGGTTATCGGTCTCTTCCATGTTTTTCAGGAGTGCTCCCAGGGAATCATCATCCATGTGCCAGTTGTCCATCCACCGGACCACTTCCGGCTGATCCTTTTTGAACCCTTTCCGGGTCACATAGTAAATGGTGTCCGGCTCACCATACACTTTTTTGGTGTCCTTCAGGTATTTCAGATCATACTTGTTGAATACCCAGTGGGGGTTCCATAGTGTCACCACCACCGGCTCCTTTTTCTTGTAAGCGGTGTCCAATTCACTCAGCATGGCTGGCTCGGAGCTCTCGATCAGCTTGTAATCCAAGTCATAAGACTGGATCGCTTTTTCCGTCAGCCTCATCAGACTGGCTCCGGGGTCAATCCCCACAATGGAGGGATTGTCTCCCCGTTTGAATTGATCTTTGTATCGGTTCAGGTCGGAGATCGTCTCCACATCTTTCATATATTTCGGTACGACCAAACCGAGAGCCGTCCCTTTGTACCAAGCCTCATGCAGCTCTACCCGGTCCTTGTATTTCTCATAGTAGGGCGCATCCGTATGGGGCAACCACACCTCGAGTGTCATGTCCATATTTCCGCTGGCCACACCGGTCCACAAGGGGGCCTTCTCCGTCTGGGTCAGCTCCACCCGGTACCCTTTCTCTTCCAGGATCTGCTTCCACAAATAGCAAACGGCGATATTTTCCACATAGTTATTATGAGCGATCTTAATCGTCCCTTTTTCGGACTTCTGCCCCTCATTCCCACCCCAAAGATAGATTCCGCCCACCAACAAGGCGGCAATCACCACAAATATCGCAACCTGTTTCCCACGACTCATCGATTCAATCGCAACTCCTTTTTAATTATAGGCTTCCCATACCACCTTAGGAGTAATGCCGGAGGAAGTCAAATTTGGGAGGAATCATGCGAATGCCAAACACGATGGATGAGATCACGAACATCAGGATGGCCAATCCTCGTTTGATTTTATGGATCACCTTTCTTTCCCCTTTTTGTTTTTATTCACCAAAAATCCTATTCTAATTTATTTTGTTCGTCATCCCTTTTTCCATCAATGTAATCCTGTAGTTCATCCCTGTTTTTCCTCAATTCCCCATCTAGTGAATCATAACGTTCTTCTCGATATGAAGTAAGTTTATCTTTTCGTTGTTCAATAAGATTATTAATTTATTGTATTCTTCACCATCAATTTTCTTTTGTTGTTCTAGCACCTCAGCCCCCTTTTCCAATTGCTTATACTGTGCCACAATAAGTTGTCGATTTTACCATCAGGGAAACCCCTCCAGTTTTTCCAGATGTTTAACATATTGTTGTGAAACATTCTCCCAGTTTTCAGCCCCCCAATTAAACCACTCTCTCCATAGTTGAGTTTTTTGACCGTCCAGATAACTTCTCAAATCCTTTTCATCCCGAGCACTGAAATACTCTCCTCCACCTGCCTTGGCAGCAGCCTTCAATGCCCGTTGGCCTTGGTCATCCACATCAAAGCCAATGATGTTGACCACTGCCTTGATATCGGACTGATTCAGTTCCTTCGCCACTTTTACCGGATCCCCGCCGCAGGTTTCCTCTCCATCACTGACGATATACATCACGTTCTCTGTATTTTCTTCCTGTTGTTCTTCCAGATCCTTCTTTGCCTCTTTCATCGCCAAGGCGATCGGAGTCCAGCCGGTGGGTTGGAATTGATCCAGAGCTTGATCAAACTCCTGTTCTTTATAGGCAGAAAGCGGATAGACCGGATCGGTGCTCTTGCAAGAAATCGATTTGTCTTTGCTTTGGTTACTTCCTTTGTGCCCATAGACCCGCAGGGAGACCTCCGCCTCCTTTGGCAGGGAAGAGGCATAGCGTTTGACAGCCGCCTTGGCCACTTTCATCTTTTGCCCTCCCGGGACCCTTCCCGCCATACTGCCACTGGCGTCCAGCAGAATCACCACATTCAGTTTCTTCTCCCGAGCCTTTTCAGATGCTTTTAGATCTCCCGGCTGATCCGTGGTAAAGTAGGGGTTGGTGTTAAATTCATTGATCTCTTTTACAACCGGACGGTAATCCTCGGCAAAAAGGCGAATCAGCTCCATATACGCTTTCTCAGCGGTAAGTCCTTTCGGCAATTTTTTCAGCTCTTCCTCAGCTTTGGCTTCGGAATAACGATCTCCCGCCAAAAGCCCTGGTCCCTCCTCCAGCATCCCTTCCACATCCTTGGCAGGTTTTGTCGGTTTTTTCTCGGTTGTTTTCGGTTAGGGCCGGTCTGAAGTTCCCGTAGGATTTATGCAGGCTGTGGCAACCATTGTCCAAATCAAAGCGACCATGAACACACGGCAAAACCGCTTCACATCTCATCCTCCTAAGGTTAGCGTTTGGGGTTGATATACTATTCTGGTACAGATTGATCTTCAGGAAGAACTCCGGGAGAGTTATAGCAAAAAGCAGCCCCGTCGTTTTAATGAGAGCACATCCCGGCTACACAAGCTTCGCCATGACACTTCCAAATCAGTTCCGCTGTTGTTGCTTCACTTCCTCCACTTGATCCTCAATCTGCTTTAACGCTGAGTTGAAGAATAGTGTCAAAAGGCATGAAAGAATGGGGAAAAAGTACGAGAGCGCAAACTCTTCTCCTTCATGAGACGGGCCACCGTTTTCTGAGAAACCACATGCCCCTGCGATCGTAAAGTCTGCGTGATCTTGACTCCCGTACAACATGTAGGAACGGAGAAAGATCCGATGAATCGCTTGGGACAGCTCTTCCTGCTTTTTTGCACGTTCACTTTGGGGGCGCTTTAACCACGCATAGTAACCGCTTCTGGAAACACCAAACACCTGGCACATCTTCATTACACGGAAGGTGAAGCGGTTGTGATGGATGAAGGAATCAATTATTTCCGGTCTTTCGCGAAGATGTGCATGGCCTTATTTCCGGTGGAATTTCCAATTTGGAAGTGGTCTCTGTAGGTTGAGATTCATTACTTTGGCACGCAGTCATTGCCAGAAAAGAGAGGCAAGAGAATACCAGAATAGGTTTTTCGGATCGGATCATTAAGATTCTACGAGCTCCTTTTCTTATTCGGGGATAGTAATAGGGACAATGTATACTTCGCGCATCCCAAAACCGCTCATCAGATCCGCTTCCCCATATCATGATAAAAGGAACCACACCTGGAATCCATGCATTGTGGTGTGGCCTTTATCTCAGGTAAGTGCTACCCTGTTTCCCTTCCTTAAATATTCAATTCGACTACATCAATCCCCGCATCAGACCAGTCATAATAGTAAAAAGCGACAATAAAGAATAAAATAGAAAATATCAACCCATTAACCATGATCAATGAAAGATTTAAAACAAGATAAAGCCCAGTAATAGAATAAACCAGGATATACGTTACAAAACTAACGATGAGATCGATAACTCCAAATAAGACCGTCCAACTCAACAATTTAAAAAAATGCTCCTTCCCAAATAGAAAGGATTGCTTCAGTCCTTTCCACCACGTTTTCTCTTCCATTACTGCCGCACAGGAAACACCGAAGAACAAGATCATTAAAACAAACCCTGGGACAATAAAAATGAGAGAGCCTATCACCATTAAGAGCGATAGAAATATACCCATGATATAAATAGAAAACATAGATTCCAATGCACCAGTAAATGTTTTTCCCAATCGGACCTCTTCATTCTGAGCATACTGAAAGGCCATGCTGATAAAGGGTAACTGAATGAGAAACAAACAGATAAACATAAAGAATGCTTGAATCATCGTCGTCCAAATTGGGATTCCAAACAGTTGAAAAGGCCATGTAGCATAGTTTACAACAAATGTATAGAGCAGCTGCATGGGAACCACATACAAGATTACCACAAGGAGAATCAACCAAAATCGTTCTCTAAATAACCGCAAGGCTTCCTGAACGGTGTCACTCAAGTCACCTCCGAGGATTTCTAAGATATTTAATATGTTCTAAAGCCTGTGGATTCTCTTCAATCGGGATATCCTTAAAGATCTCCTCTGCCAAATCTTGCATCTCTTGAAACTCCTTTGGGTTTTTTTCTTTTGTATACATGTATTGTTGATAAGGCTTCAAACGGTGATATAACCACAAAACCCTCCAATTGGAGAGGGATCGGATCGAAGCCAGATAATCCATCACTTTTTCTCTCTCATCAGCGGTTTTAAATTGGATCTCGTTTTGCCAGTAAGCGCTCCGAACCATGTCCACCTGATAGCCTCTCATTTGCTTATAATCCTCCACAGTGACGATTTCCCGTTTTCGCATTTCAACAGTTGCTTTTCTCCCGTTTTCCACCGATTGGTTAATAACTCTTTGGTGTTTAATGATTACATCAGGAACCTTCATAAAAGTTTCTAAGGCTTGTTTAACATCCTCTGTTGGTTCCATCTCTCTGAAAATCCCCCTCACCTTCTCTAATATTTTTTTTAGCATATAATAATTTTTTATTGTGTAGGTTTTTCTCCATTTTTCCCCAATAGTTCCTAAAACATGAATAGAAGCATTATATCCATTAGCATATAAATAAACCTTTTCTATTTCCTTAATTGGTGGGACTGTTCCATCCTCTCTAATAATTAATTGAGCAAATGTTGGAACAAAATCAATATAATAATAGAAAGTATTATCAATTAAAAACTTAGCAGGGAAAACATCAAATGTTTCATTTTCCTTTTCATAACTCTTTGCTACCTTCATAATTTGATCAGGCAGATTACTCAACTTAATCATTGGGAACCCTCCAAAAAAGTTTGTATCATCGGGTATCACCCGATGATACATTAACTAAACCATCCTTTCACCGTGTCAACTGCCCCACCGATTTTATCTTTTGCTACCTTAAATGCTTTTTTCGTTGTTCCTACCGGATCATCTTTCAGTGCCTTTACCCCATTAACCACTTTTCTGCCCGTTTCTTTAATTGTATCCCAATGCTTAATCCCTTTTGATACTCCCCAAATCACACCTCCCACCACAGCGACCCCAGCCGCAACAGGTGCTCCCACACCGCTCGCACTTAAAACCACGGCCCCGGACATCATCACTTCTCCAACGTTGGCCCAACCATCCACACTTTTTAAACCATTATTGCTAAAGTTTTCAATCGCTTCAGCTGTGGAAATCCCCACATCCACCGCCGCAAATATAGGAGCGAGCTTACCCGCAGCCTTCAGAGGCCGGGCTACATAATCCCCTGCCACTTTCAATGGTTTAGAAGCATTGCCCAAGAACTGCGACCAATTAGAAGCTGTGGAAAAAGCCCTTTCACCTTGCATAGCAGCTTGCCAAGCTGCCCTAATTTCCGAAGGTGACCTAACAAACTGGCTAATATGTTTCCAGTTATCTACTGCTTGCCACCCATCGAGACCCATACTCGTCCATCTACCAAATAAACTGTCACCGGCGAGAGCCCGGCTATGTCCCAAAAATCGTGGAAATTGAAAGTGGCGGTCTCCTAAACCGTTTGGTATAACGGTGGTGGACAAACCAAGAAGGAGAAACCGCCACTATGAAA
>NZ_BMEX01000024.1 GCF_014637345.1 Kroppenstedtia guangzhouensis | reverse complement strand
TGGCGGAGAGGGTGGGATTCGAACCCACGGTACGGGGAGAACCCGCACAACGGTTTTCGAGATTGTTTCCGCCCACCCTATATAAGTTCACCGAAGTTCATAACGCTTGTTTTATAAGGGTTTTAAGTCAGTAAGTTTATGCAAGTTCAGTTCGTCATGGTTGCAATGGTTGCAATTTGGGTTGCAAAATGAAAAGCACAGTCTACGGCCATCTGCGGCAAGAACTTCCAGTTGGAAACTAGACGAAAAACGCATATCTGTGCTATTCTATGGATAGAAATAGTAACGGCGGCAGGGTCATCCCCGCCGCCGGGTAGCTGCCGCGGACAGGCGGCCACAGTCTTACGGGAGAAGTAACCCGCATACCTTTGCCGAGGGGCGGGTTACTTCTTGTTAAGTGCCCGATACGCAACATAGACCGCTAATGCTTGAACAACAACACCAGCCGTCTTTACGATCAGGCTAAGAAGCTCCATGGCCTCACCCCCTCTCTATCGAGGGTCGGTGTGGCCGCCCGCCCTTGGCTACTACCATGGTCTATTTTACCATAAGGCTGCCCTGAATCGGGTGGTCTTTTCCGGTTTGGCAGACTTATGGTTATACACTGAACTTGCTGACAAATAAAGAACCGGGCAAGGTGATCCCTCCCGGCTTTTCTCATTTCACCTCAATTATCTGCTACCGGCAACTTTCACCAAGACCACCACCACCCCGATACCACCATCCGGTACCATCGATCCGGTACTAGGTGTCACCGTACCGATCCGATTGCGCTGCTTTCTTACAGCCATCCAAAACAAATTTGTAAGGATAAGGAATGACAAAACACCCCGTCAGCGTAACAGCAACTAATGTGGACTCCAGAGTGACAAAAAAAACTTGTAAATGGAATGCAGGAACATTGGACTTTGGTGTAAAATAAATTAGTACCAGGTACTAATTTATGAGGAGAGAGGTTGAATAAAGTGAACAAATCACAATGGAAGGTTGGTATTTTACTTTTTGATCGTGTGGACGTCATGGACTTTGCTGGTCCTTATGAGGTCTTTACATACACCGCGTATCAAAAAGAGGATCTCAAAAAATTCCTTGTAGGTCGCGATACACAAGAAGATCAGCCATTTTTAGTATCCACAGTCTCCGAAACAGGACAACCAATAAGGGCTAACCATGGATTAACTTTTCAACCTGATTTTAGCTTCAAAAACGCACCACGATTTGACATATTAGTGATTCCCGGCTCTCCTTTAGAACCTCTTCACCATGCCCTCCAAAATCGAAATCTATTAGAATGGATTTCGAAGCACATGGAAGAAGTGGAACTAATGACCTCTGTTTGTTCAGGAGCGTTCTTTTTAGCCAAAGCTGGATTACTATCGGGTAAAAAGGCGACAACCCATTGGGGAGCATATGATCACTTCGAGCGACAATTTCCCGATGTTGAAATCGTAAAGAACGTAAAGTTTGTGGATGATGGAAAGATTATTACATCGGGAGGCGTATCTTCCGGTATTAACATGGCCCTTCATGTTGTAAATCGACTCCTGGGATCTGAAATGGCACATACCACAGCCAAAGCGATTGATTTTAGTATCCAAAAGTCATAAAAACCCTACGCAGAAAGTAAAACCCCGGAATCCTTAGCGAAGGATTCCGGGCTTTTGCTCCAAAAGTCCTCCGAGAGTAACACACCAATGTTGAGTCAGCCGAATTTTTTGTCTCAATAGGGGTTCTCCCTCTAAGCACAGCGATTGTTCAGCACACCACCTGAAAAAGTAAAAGACTAATTTTACGACGGTTATACTTAATCATAATCCCTGCCATCCAAGATAAAGAAATAACCAAGAGGACATAAACAAGCCAGCCTCAGAATCCGAAAGTTCCGGGGCTGGTTTATTTTTCCGGTACTGACTCTATGGAGTTCCTGTTCGTCGACCGCTAATCGCGGTTTCATTGGAGTTCTTCCTTAGTCAAAAAGACAACGACTGATCCGCCGGTTCCAACGGAGGACATTAATAAATTTGAGCTTCATATTTTCCTCCCTTCTCCATACCCTGATTAATTCTTTAGGATCCTTATATTTACGCCAACAGACAAGCCTCAGCCGCTTCGATCCTAACGAGTTTTTACACTATTTACGGTGCTTCATCCCATCTCTGATGCCGAAGCGGACACCCAAGTAAACAGCCAGACCCAGTAATGCAATGGGGATCAGAAACCCAAAACCCATTCCCCCACCCATCATGCCATACCCATGACTCATCATTTCATATATCCTCCCTTCACTTATGATTTACCCGTTCAGCCAGGTAGCAATAAACAAAACATGACTTTTTTTATATATAACTTTTCCATATAAAACACGTACTCATAAGGGAATCTGATTATTGTTGACCCACGTTCTTCCCTTCCGTTTCCCTATTCCGGTTCATTGGGAGCATTGGGATCCGGCTTGAAGGACTTGTACCCTTTGTACTTCAACAGGGTGGCCATGCCGTCAGCCGCATGGTGAAGGTCATGACAGTGGAACATCCAGTCCCCCGGGTTATCGGCTTCAAAGGCGATCTCATAGGACTCACCGGGCCGAACGTTCAAGGTATCCTTCATCGGCATGGAGTTCACCGGCTTTCCGTTTTTACGGATGACTTGGAAGAAATGGCCGTGAAGGTGCATAGGGTGGTTTTGCCTGCCGGTGTTCTCCATACGGAGTTTCACCTTATCTCCCTTCTTCACCTGGAAGGGTTCCGACTCGTCAAAGGTCTTCCCGTTGATCGTATAAACCATCTTCATATTGGGATGATCCATACCTTCCCCCAGATCGGCCTTGATTTCTTCATCAAAGGAATCATCCACCTTAAATCCGCCCCGTTGCTCCTTTCCATAGCGGGCCGTATTCAGGACGGGAAGCTGCATTTGCCCCGCGGCGGTGTCCACTCCGTCCCTGGAGACACCCTGGTAACGGATCGGCACTTTCATCCCCGCCGCCGCAGACTCTGAATCATGGGATTCCACTATATGGTTCCCGGGATTGTTTGCAATTAACTCCACCTCATATCGTTCTCCAGGAGACACGGGAATCAGCTGATCCCGGAAGGAAGGTGGCTGGTTGACGGGCTGTCCATCCATGTGGGTCACTTTGACATCATGACCATGCACATGAATGTGATGGGTTTGATATCCGGCATTCACCAGACGCAGTTTGACCCGATCCCCTCGGTTCACTTCAATAGGCGGTACATTTGGATAGGTTCCTCCGTTGATGGTGAAAACATCATAATCCATATGGTGATTCATCACCCCCCCGTGTCCCATCTCGCCATGACCGCCCTTTTTCCCCGGTCGGTTCCATTCGTCCAGCACCAAGGTATAATCCCGATCCACCTTCTCTGCCTTCTTCGGATCGACGATCACGGTTCCATACAACCCCCGCTCTACCTGATCGGCACTCTTTTGATGGGAATGGTACCAGTAGGTGCCGGGAACAGTGGCTTTAAACTCATAGGTGAAGGTTTTACCCGGTTCCACCGAGTTCTGGGTGACCCCCGGCACCCCATCCATCCGATTGGGGACGGGAAGACCGTGCCAGTGGATCGTTACTGGCTCCGGCAGGGTATTCTTCAGCCGTACCCGAACCATTTCCCCTTCCTTTACCCGAATTGTGGGCCCGGGAGAGGATCCGTTGTAGCTCCAGGTCGGCCATTTTTCTCCGTTAGCGGTTTCCAAACTGCTTTTTTTCGCCATCAGCTCAAAAGTATCTCCACTCTTCTTCGCCTCGGCAGGCTTTTCCCCTTTCAGTTCGATGGCGGAAGCGTTGTGTTCCTGGTTGCCTTTCCCTCCCATTCCCTGCATCTCGCCTGGCATCGAACAGGCGGCAGTAAACAGGGACAAGGCAGTGAATAGCGCCACGATTTTCCCCTTATTCCTCATGTTTCATTCCTCCTTCTACAAGGTTAAGTTCCACTTCTGGGGATCAAAGCAGTCGTCACATCCAACAAACGTAACCATTTATTGCTCACTCCCATCATAAGCCCTAGTTATGTAGAACCTACGAAGACAAATTAGAATCTGCCGTTGAAAATCTTTCGTTAGATTCAACGTTTAGCCCCGAGTTTTCAGTTATCTCGTCAAACAACGGACCGATAGCCTTCACATTCCTTTGAACTCTTTGTTGTAGAATAAGGAATGAAAATCTCTATTCATGCGGGTGATGGTTGATGAAAAACATCCTCATTGTCGATGACGAAAAAAAAATTCGTGAAGTGCTCTCCTCCTATCTTTCCCATGCAGGATATCGTACCCTGGAAGCGGGAACGGGGAGAAAAGCCCTTGACATTCATCGTGAAGTAGCAGTGGACCTAATTATTTTAGACCTGATGCTGCCTGACCTTTCCGGTGAAGAGGTTTGTCGGGAAATTCGCCGACAATCCGCCGTACCCATCCTGATGCTGACAGCGAAAGTGGAGGAACGGCACCGCCTGGAGGGCCTCGCCATTGGAGCGGATGATTACGTGATCAAACCCTTCAGTCCCCGTGAAGTCGTCGCCCGGGTACAAGCCATCCTGCGCCGTTCCGCCGATGATTTGCTCGCCGAGCGGGTCTCCTTTCAGCATGGGGATCTAATCGTGGACACCCGGACAAAAACCGTCTGCAAGGCCGGGCAACCGGTCCACTTGACCCCCATCGAGTACCGGCTCATTCAGATCCTCGCCCGCAATCCGGGTCGACCCTTCTCACGGGAAGAACTCGTGGAAAAGCTGTTTGGATTCGATTATTCCGGGGATGAACGTACGATCGACCAGCATGTAAAAAACCTGCGGAATAAAGTGGAACCCGATCCCAAAAACCCGACATATTTTAAAACCGTGTTCGGTTTCGGATACCGGTTCGAAGGTGGGGAATCATGAACCAAAAACTTCAGTTTCGGCTGACGGTGGCGTTCATCGGAGTGGCGGCGGGCGTCGTTCTGGTGGCAACCACCGTCTTCATCTTGGAGACCCACTACCACTTTTCCATCTATCAGCGCCAATTTCCGGACATGGGTTCGGTTCAGGGCCTCACTTATCATTTTGAACAAGCGCTAATCCAGTCCATATTATGGACGGCATTGGGGGCGGTGGTTTTGGCGATCGTCCTCAGCTGTCTGATAGCCCGTCGGATCACCACTCCACTAGTCAACATGCGGAAAGGAGCCGAAGCCATCACCAAAGGCCACTTTCAAACCCGGGTGCCTGTACATGGAAAAGACGAGTTGGCTGAATTGGGTCAAGCCCTGAATCATCTGACCGAGGAGCTGGAACACCAAGAACACCTTCGTCGTCAAATGACCTCCGATGTCGCCCATGAACTGAGGACACCCTTGGCTACTCTGAAAAGCCACATGGAGGCCTTCGAAGATGGAATCTGGCAACCGACTCCCGAGCGCCTCCGTGCGGTTACTGATGAAATCGACCGCCTAACCGGATTGGTGGGGGACATGGAACAGTTAACCCTACTTGAATCACCCGAGTTTGAATTGGAACAAAAGGAGGAAGACCTCTCAGCAATCGTGGACCAAACGCTCACCAATATGCGTGCTTCATTTGACCAAAAAGGCATCGCGTTGAAATCGGAGAGCGTCGGTCCGGTTCATGCATGGGTGGATCGCCGTCGGATCGCCCAAGTGCTCGTCAACCTTCTCTCCAACTGCCTTAAGTTCACCTCGAAAGGCGGGGAGGTCACGGTGCGAACCGAACAAAAGGGACAAGAGGCGATCCTGACCGTACGGGACACCGGGGAAGGCATCCCTCAGGAAGAACTACAACGAGTCTTTGAGCGTTTTTACCGGGTGGACCGTTCACGGAACCGGCAATCCGGAGGGAGCGGAATCGGACTGACCATCGTGAAAAAGCTGGTGGAATCCCACGCCGGTGCCATCCGGATCGAAAGTAAGCCTGGAACGGGGACGTCCATCTATATCCATATACCGAGCGGGAAACGGTGATTTGCCGTTCCCCGCAATTTCTTCATAGCTTCCTCACAAGTGAAGGGTACCATAACTCTATCACCCCAAAGGAGCGAGGCGATTCATATGATAAAGAGAACTATATGTCCATCGGGGCAGTGCTTATCCTCACCCCGATGCTTACTGAGTGCCCCATGGTCGGACAACGGATTGTCCCCAGGTAAGGAGAGAACGTTATGAAAACTCCAGGGAAGCCGCAACGATGGTGGTGGATCATCGTTACCAGTGTCCTGTTGCTGTCGGCTTGCGGCCAGGATTCCTCCTTTTCAGCAGAGCATATCCATGGGTTCGCATACTCAGCAAAGGGGAGCCACTTACTGATGGCCACCCATGACGGATTGTATTCCTACAAAAAGGGCCAATGGACAGGTCCGACCGGAGAGGCTCATGATCTGATGGGGTTTGCCCTGACCCAAAAGGGGATCTTCAGCAGCGGACATCCTCCGGAAGGATCCAGTCGACCCAACCCGTTGGGATTGATCAAAAGCACGGATGAAGGGAAGACATGGAAGACCATCGATTTTGAAGGACAATCTGATTTTCATCACATGACAGCTGGCTATCAAACCGGAGCTCTCTATGTGATGAATGAACATCCGAACCCCAAAATGGGCCAAGGTTTCCACGCCTCCTTGGATGGAGGAAAGACATGGAAACCCACAGGGTTGGATGGGATGAAAGGAGAGCTACTGACTCTGGAAGCCCATCCCACCCGGGAAAAAACGGTGGCCTTGGGTACGAACGTCGGTTTGTTCCTTTTGAAGGATCCAGGGAACCGGGTTACCGTGATCGACGGAGACCGGCAAGTCACAGCCTTGCTGTTTGACCGTAAACAACCAAACCGCCTTTGGGCTGGAGTGTACACGAATCGACCGATATTAACCCGATATGATATCAAGAGCCGAAAGAGCGAAGCGATGCAGTTACCTTTGGACGATCCGGAAGACGCGGTTCAATTTATCGCTCAACATCCACAAAAACCCAATACCATAGCGATCGCAACGTTTAATAAACAAGTGTTTATCAGTGAAAACGGCGGACAGAACTGGAAGCAAATTTTGAAAGAAGGAAAATCCATTTAACCAGGAGGTACCATTGCATGATGAGCATGGGGTAGTATGATTTTCTTCGTCAGTATTTTCTGGTTGGTACTGTTCGGGCTGTTAGTGTATGGACTCGTGAAATTGCTGACCGGGACCATGCAAATTCTGAAAGAGCGATATGCACGGGGGAAATTACAGGGGAAGAGTATAAAAAGGGATGATTCACAGCAAAGCGGTACGGAACAACAGGCCAATTGCCGTTTAAAATACTAGGGATCGATTCATCGAAACGGGGACAACAAGCGGTGATTCACGAGGTATCGCATTCACTCTCGTCATCCGGAATATTGATGGCTTCGATCATCTGAAACAGGTCTCCGTAAAATCCGCTTACTTTTTCGATACGCAGACCGGATTCCTGAATTAATCCCAAGGTATCCCGGTTTAAGTGACACCCGTCACAAACTCTCTTCCAGAACGGAGTCAACCAATCCTGTAACTTGGCGGGTATGGAATATTGCATCCGGACGTGTTCGAAGAATTTCACGATCCCGCCGGGCTTACAAACCCTCCGTACCTCACGGAGCGCTTGTTCCGGTTCCGGGATGGTGCACAACACCAAGGTTCCGATCACGGCATCGAATGCTTGATCCTGGAAAGGCATCTCTTCCGCCCCCGCCGTCACGATCCGAATCGGAACCCGGGCTGACCGGATCCGGGTCAATGACTTCTCGCTCATAGAACGTTCCGGTTCCAAGGCGGTCACCTCATCCGCCGACCGGTAATGGGGAAAATTCAATCCTGTACCCGAACCAACTTCCAGTACGTGACCTTCCAAATCGCCCACCAGGCTACCCCGCACCTTCGCGAAACGACTACGTTCCAAAGGTGCCATCATGGCATCGTATACAGTAGCGAACCGTTCACCCATCCATCGCACCTCCCCCGGTAGAAACCCTCAAAAGGGATTCCCCGTTTTTTATGATCGCTAACCCTATCCGCTCGATTAAACATCACGACCGCCAACCGTTCCAGCACTCCTGCCGCAAGATGGCGTCCTGATCGACCATCAATGTTTCATGATGTTCACCCTTTTACTGAGTTTATTTGGATTGATCACCACCATCATAAGTGCCGGTTATGTAGAACCTAATAAGATCAATGGAAACAAGGACGTCCGTCCATGTCCACGTGCCGAGCCAAAGGGGTAATTTGCCGTTACCCGCGAGATCTTCATCACTTCTTCATAAGTAAAGGGTACCATAACCGTATCACCCCATACGAGCGAGGCGATTCCTATGAGAAAGAGAAGATCCATGGCCATCGGTGCCGTTCTCATCTTCACCCTGATCTTTACCGGATGTTCCATGGCTGGAAATAATAGCATGGACCACAAAAGCATGAACATGGATCATGGCAAAAAAGATGGATCCTCAGACATGGGCGACATGTCGATGATGGATCAGAAAGTAAACAAGGGCGGCAATCAAAACCGACTGTCCCTGGATATGAAGAACGTCACCCGCATCGATCAGGACGACCCGGTGAACGTTGCAGTGGAAACCTCCCAGCTCATCTGGCCCGCTTCCCATGAGGGCAACCGGCCGGGGACCATCCTGCTCGGGGTAAAGGGCGACTGGCAAACGAACCTCCCAGCAGTGACTCTGGTTCACCACCCCAACGACGGACCGTTGCTCTATGCCGAGAAAAACCGCATCCCCAAGGCAACCATGGACGAGTTGAAGCGACTCAATCCGAAGGGAAGCAAGAAGAACCAGGGGATTCAGGTTGTGTTGACCGGCGACTTCTCCGACGGCGTCGGCAAGCAGTTGGAGGACGAGGGTCTGAAAGTGGATGCAGTTCAAGGGAAAAATCCGGCGGACACAGCCGCCGAGGTGGATGCCTACTATGCCAAGGCGAGCGGTGATCTGCCGCAGAGCGTGATCGTCGGATCCATGGACGCACCGGAGTATACTCTTCCCGCAGCCAACTGGATTGCTCATATGCCGGAACCGCTTCTGTATGTCGGCAAGGACGAAGTTCCCAAAGAGACCGTCGATGCGCTGAAAAAACGGAAAGATAAGCCCAACATCTACATCCTCGGCCCGGAGTCCGCTGTCTCCGCTTCCGTCGAAAAAGAATTAAAACAATATGGCAAAGTAAAACGCATCAGTGGCAATACTCCGGAAGAGAACGCCATCGCCTTCGCCAAATACAAGGACAAATCCACGAAATTCGGCTGGGGAGTTACCAACCCGGGCCACGGCCTGACCTTCAACCGGACGGATCACGTGGAATCGGCGATTGCCAGCGCACCCTTCTCCCACATGGGCAAACACGCCCCAATGCTTCTCCTGGATCAGGAAAAACTGTCGGAACCCATGCACCATTATCTGATGAGCCTGCAACCCAAATTCAAGGACGACCCCACCGTCGGACCGTACAACCATGCGTTTGTCATTGGTTCGGAAAAAACAATTTCCTTTACTACACAAGGAATGATTGACCAGATGCTGGAGATCGTCCCGGAAAGCGGCGGCGGCCACGGCGGACATTGATTTAGATATACGTTTAGACCCGTGTGAATTTGACACACGGGTCTTTTGTTGTACAGCGCTGTGCTATATTCCAGAACAGCAGGTCCCATAACTCGCATTTTGTAATACAATGGGAATAGCCTGAATACCACTCCCTGAAGCTCCCACCTCTTTAGGTGGAGGGAGGTTCACTTGTTTCTAAGCTACCGAAAGGTGTGGAGAATCATAAGTTGGATTAAAAATTTTGCTAAACAATTTCAACATCCGGTGGGTTTCTGGGGACATGTGGCCGGAAATATTATGGCGCTCGGCACCGGACCCAGAAACACCTGGACACTGTCCTTCTTGGATATTCAAGAAGATGACCGAGTGCTTGAGATTGGATATGGACCGGGAATTGGTATTCATCAATGCAGTCAGATGATTCAACAAGGTAAGGTGACCGGAATCGATCATTCTAACACCATGTACAAACAAGCCATGCGACGAAATCGAAAGGCCATTCGAGAGGGAAAAGTAGAATTGCAAATCTCCGCAATTGAGGACTTGCCAATATCTGATGAACCCTTTGATAAAATTTATGCTGTTAATTCCGTTATGTTCTGGTCTGATCAACAGGCAACATTCCGAAAACTGTATTCATTATTAAAGCCAGGGGGAACAATAGCAACAACCTACCAACCCCTCTATAAAGGGGCCACGAAAGAGGACGCTGTTAACTATGCTGAAAAGTTGAGTACCATACTCCAACAGGCTGGATTTACAGAGGTCTCAACAGAATTGAAAGAATTTAAACCTGTAGCCGCCGTCTGCATTGTGGCACGCAGGAACTGAAACAACCTTCTTTGCAAGAACACCGGTGCCCTTTAATCTAGGTACCGGTGTTCCGAGGGCGCCGGTTTGCAAGCCGGCTGTCATTTGGTAAAAATCAGATTGTCCTTCAAAATCGATGGTCTTCCATGTCTTCCCTTCATCCGTGCTTTTGATCAATCCCCACGGGTTGGGTCGACTGGACCCTTCCGGAGGATGCCCACTGCTAAAGATACCCTTTTGGGCTAGGGAAAACCCCATCAAATCATTGGCCTCTCCGATCGGCCCTGTCCATTGGCCCTTTCGATAGGAATACAATCCGTCATGGGTGGCAATCAGCAATTGGTTTCCGTTCGCTGAGTAGGCGAACCCATGGATATGCTTTTCAGAAAAGGAGGAATCCTGACCGCAAGCTGACAGCAACAGGACACTGACTACTATCATCCACCACCATCGTTGCGGTTTCCTTTACTTGGAACACACCGTTGACGTATGTCTCGATTTATCCTACATCCATTTGTCCGGTCACCTTTGTCTATTCCGACCGGATGGAAAAAAATGAACCGGGAATGGACCCCACCGACATAAGCCTGGGTACCTGCCCGGTCACAGTTCGGGATCACGGAAAAGGTCAGTTCTTCCTGGTTGACGGGTGAACCCCTGAACCGATACCTAGGTTTCGGCGATCTCGGATGACTTCACCTTGTGATGAGGGGATCCCCCTTTTGTGAAGGGGTATTATTTCTTCATCAGTCTGTTGACTGTTACCATCAGTTCATCGATGACTTCCTCGTCCCCTTCCCGGATCCGTTCGACAACGCAGCTTTTCATATGCCCTTCCAGGAGAATCCGACTGACGCTGTTCAGGGCCGACTGAACGGCGGCGATCTGGGTCAACACATCATCGCAGTAGGTGTCGTTCTCAATCAGACGGCGAACTCCGCGGATTTGCCCTTCGATGCGGTTCAACCGGGAAGCGAGGGTGTTTTTTACCCGGTCGGAATGGTGGCTTTTTCTCGCTTCTTGGCCATCACTGCAACCCTCATCCTTCTTTTCCACGGGATTCAGCTCCGATTTTACAATCTCCATGGGATTCACCCCTTTCCCTGTCTTCATTATACCTTGCGGTTGATCCATTGTTCGCAAAGAAACCGCTGGTTTTAAAAATGTAGGATGGGACTGGGGATTCCATGCCCGGTTGGCTCAACTTTCTTACCAGCTCTTTGCCCCGCCCGGCATCCATCTGTTGGTACCACTCACCCGCCGGATATTTCACCACGATCGGACCGTACTTGCACCTTCCGTTGCAGAAGGTCTTGGTGGTATGCACTTCTTTTCCCAGATCCAAGTGTTGAATTTCCTGCCGGATGGCCTTGGTGACCTCCTCAGCTCCATTCCGGGTGCAGCTGGCTCCGTTGCACAGCAGCAAATGAACCTTCACCCCCGTCAACTCCATGGCCATCCTCCCTCAGCTTCCAGGGTCACTTCAGCTTGACCCGTTGCAATCGCAGAGCGTTGAGCACGACGGAGACCGAGCTGAAAGCCATCGCCGCTCCGGCCAGCCAGGGAGCCAGGAAACCGAATGCAGCCACCGGGATGCCGATTACGTTATACGCCAGTGCCCAGAACAGGTTTTGATGGATGTTTCGCACCGTCTTCCGGCTCATGGCGATCCCATCGGAAATACCGTTCAGATCCCCCCGCATCAGGGTGACGTCCGCCGCTTCCATGGCCACATCCGTCCCGGTGCCGATCGCCATCCCGATGTCAGCCGTCGCCAAGGCCGGAGCATCGTTAATCCCGTCACCGACCATCGCCACCCGACGACCCGCCGCCTGCAATTTTTTCACTTCCTCCGCCTTCTCTTCCGGCAACACTTCGGCGATCACATGATCCACACCCGCTTCCCGGGCGATGGCCCGGGCCGTCCGCTCGTTGTCTCCCGTCAGCAACACCACGTCCAGCCCCATGTCCCGCAAGCGTCGAATCGCTTCTCTGGACGTTTCCTTGATCGTGTCGGCGACGGCGATAACCCCGGCAAGCCGCCCATCCACCGCTGCCAGCATCGCGGTCTTCCCTTCCTCTTCCAAGCGGTTCATCGCCTCGATCGCCTGACTCCCGTCCACATCGTACCGGTTCATCAAGCGACGGGTTCCGACGAGCACCTCGCGCCCGTTGATGACGGAGCGGATTCCGTACCCCGGGATGGCTTCAAACTCTTCAGGCGATGCAACTTCAATCCCGCGGTCCTTGACCCCGGCCACGATCGCTTCCGCCAAGGGGTGCTCCGAATTTCTTTCCGCCGAACCCACCAAGCGGAGGAGCTCTTTTTCTTCCATGTCCAAGGGATGCACATCAGTCAACTCCGGTTCGCCCTTGGTCACCGTCCCCGTTTTGTCCAGGACCACCACATCGACCCGGTGGGTTGTTTCCAGGTGCTCTCCACCCTTGAACAGGACTCCGAGCTCTGCGGCCCGACCGGACCCCGCCATGATCGAGGTCGGCGTCGCCAGACCCAGTGCACAGGGGCAGGCGATGACCAGGACGGCGATCGCTTTTTCAAGGGCGGAGGCGAAGTCGCCGGGGTTGGCAACGAAGAACCAGATCAGGAACGTCACCAAGGCAATCCCCACCACAACGGGTACGAAGATGCCGGAGATGCGATCGGCGATCCGCTGGATCGGGGCTTTGGAGCCCTGGGCCTCTTCCACCACCCGGATGATCTGGGCGAGGGCGGTCTCTTTGCCCACCTTGTCGGCTCGGATACGCAGCACGCCGTGACCATTGACGGTCGCACCGATCACACGGTCCCCGGCCCCTTTTTCCACGGGGAGGCTTTCACCGGTCAACATCGACTCATCCACCGCCGAAGAACCTTCCAACACGTCTCCGTCCACAGGCACTTTTTCACCGGGCTTGACGATCACCACGTCCCCGACGATCACTTCTTCCACCGGGACGGTGACTTCTTCTCCTTCCCGGATCACCAACGCGGTCTTGGCCCGAAGCCCCATCAGTTTTTTGATCGCTTCGGAAGTCCGTCCCTTCGCTTTCGCTTCGAACAACTTCCCGAGCAGGATCAACGTGATCAAGATGGCACTCGTTTCGAAGTACAGTTCCGGCATGTGGCCCCCATGTCCCGCGTCGCGGAGCATGAGGTACAAGCTGTAAAAGTAAGCCGCGGATGTTCCCAGTGCGACCAGAACATCCATGTTGGCGCTGCCGTTTTTCAGTGCCTTGTACGCCCCGACATAGAATTGCTTGCCGATGACAAACTGAACCGGAGTTGCCAGCAGCAACTGGAACCATGGATTCATAAACAGGTCCGGCACCCACAGGAATGAAGTGAACGTGAAGTGTCCTGCCATCGTCCATAACAGGGGAAGGGAAAGAGTCGCCGATATGACGAACTTCCGTTGCTGGGCTTTAATCGCCCGGTGACGGCGATCCTCATCATTTTGCCCTTCGTTCTTGCGGGTGGCGGTATACCCTGTTTCCTCAACTTTGCGGATCAAATCATCCGCCGTGATTTCCCCGGAGGTGAATACCACACGGGCCGTCTCGGTCGCTAGGTTCACATGGGCGTTGTTTACGCCCTTCAGACGGTTTAATCCTTTCTCAATCCGGTTGGCACAAGCGGCACAGGTCATGCCCCCGATCTGGAGATTCACCTCTTCCTTGACCGTGTCGTATCCCAGATCCCGAATTTTTTCTTCTATCCCGGATACATCCGCCCGCTCTGGATCGTAGGTCACGGATGCCTGTTCCAAGGCAAGGTTGACATGGGCCGAGTGGATTCCGTCCACCTTGCTCAACCCTTTTTCAATCCGGTTGGCACAAGCGGCGCAAGTCATGCCGCTGATCTTCAGGGAAGCCTTTTTCTCCATCGGTTACACCTCTCCCAAATACCTATAGGGGGTATATTTCCAATAAAAGGATAGCCGCTATAAGCGGCTGAATCTTCTTCACACGACGTCGTAGCCTTGATCTTCGATTGCTTCTTTCACTTGTTCCAATGTCACGCGGCTCTCATCAAAAGCGACCTGGACCGTCCCGGCTTCCAGATCGACCGTCCCTTTCGCCCCGATTCGCTCCATAGCGCCTTCAACGGCATCGACGCAGTGACCGCAGGACATGCCTGTGACCTGTAGTTTAACCTGTTTCATGAGATTTCCTCCCTCGGATATACCCGTGGTGGGTATGTCATCAAATGCAATATACCATACCCTTGAAGGGTATGTAAAGCCTAAAAAACTCATTCTGCAAACTGGGGTGCAATTTTCACCCTACCCCGTCTTGCAGGGACGTTTTCCATTCCCTTTTTGGTAACATTCCCCTCTTGGCTTTCACTTCCAGGGGTTGGAGGCAACCTGGTTTCTTCTGAACTCTCCTCCCAGAGGGAGAGAGCTGGTGCCGGGTGATGCGGAGCCTGTTTTTAAAATTTAGCAGTCCAAGACTTAAGAGAAAGTTTGGCCCCTTATCTTACCATGGCGGAAGGACTGAAATTGGCGGCTCTGACCTTCGATAAAGATGTCCCTAAACTTTCGTGTTGCGCTAACGGACCGGCTCCCTCCATGTCACCAATGAGCCGGTTTTCTTTGGGCAACCCGAAGAATGCTGTCAGAGCCTGCAAAAGAATGTGCCAGCAGCCGCTCTTCTTCAGAGTTTCTTTTTTCGTTTCTTCTGCAAACCGTCCCGCTCTTCGATCTGGTCACGGACCCGCTGGAAGACGGCCCAGACTTCCTCTTCCGTCCCCTCTGCCTTCGCGGGACTGCGATATATTGTGATCGGAGTATAATCGGACTCGTAGATGGATATCCTTATAATCAAATAATCATTTGACTATCATATCAAAAGAAGATAAATTATAATCAAACCATCATTTGAGTAAAGGAGGTAGCATTCTTGTCAAAGGATCGCTGCGAAGTTTACTGTTACGACGAAGAGAAAGTTCAGCGCGTCCAACCCTTAATCAAAATCGAAGATTTTGTCGGGACAGCCCAGTTGCTCAAGGCGCTGGCAGACGCGACCCGATTGAAGATTGCATATGCCCTGGTTCAGGAAGAAGAACTTTGTGTGTGTGATGTGGCCAACATCATCGGTTCCTCCATGGCCACCGCATCTCACCATCTTCGGTTGCTACGTAACATGCGCTTGGCCAAGTACCGAAAAGAAGGAAAACTCGTCTTTTACTCGTTGGATGATGATCACATCAGGCAGCTGGTTCAATTGGCTTTCGATCATCATAAGGAGATGAATCCCGTTGAAACAAGCAAGTGAAAAACGTATCTACCGGGTGCAGGGGTTTACCTGTGCCAGCTGTGCCGCCACGTTTGAAGACAACGTTAAGAAAATCCCCACTGTTTCGGATGCCCGGGTGAATTTCGGCGCCTCCAAGCTTACCGTTTACGGGGATTCCACGGTTCAGGAGCTGGAAAAAGCCGGCGCTTTCGAGAACCTGAAGGTTGTGCCGGAAAATGAACAAATTCCTACAGAAAGAGAGCCTTTTTGGAAGCGAAAAGAAAATCTTCGTGTGCTTGCTTCCTTGGTCCTGCTGGTGGCCGGTTGGATCATGGGGCAGTTTACCGGGGAAGACAGCCAACCATCCATCTACCTGTATACCGCATCTATTCTCGTTGGGGGCTACACACTCTTTTGGCAAGGGATCAAGAACCTCTCCCGTTTCCAATTTGACATGAAGACGCTGATGACCATCGCCATTTTGGGGGCAGCGACGATCGGGGAATGGGCAGAAGGAGCGACGGTTGTGATCCTGTTCGCCATCAGCGAAGCCCTCGAGACCTATTCCATGGACAAAGCGCGCCAATCCATCCGTTCCCTGATGGACATCGCACCGAAGGAAGCGCTCATCCGTCGGGGTAATCAGGAAATGGCCGTTCCGGTGGAAGACATCCAAGTCGGGGATATCATGATTGTCAAACCGGGACAGAAGTTGGCTATGGATGGTGTAATCGTAAGGGGGGCGTCGTCTGTCAATCAGGCGGCCATTACAGGCGAATCCATCCCAGTGGCCAAAACCGTGAAGGATGAAGTTTTCGCCGGCACCTTGAACGAAGAAGGCCTCCTGGAAGTCCAAGTCACCAAACGGGTCGAAGACACCACGATCGCCAAAATCATTCACCTGGTCGAAGAGGCACAGGCGGAACGGGCTCCGTCCCAGGCTTTCGTGGATCGTTTTGCCAAAGTATACACCCCTGCCATCATGATTGCCAGTTTAGCTCTTGCCGTGGTTCCTCCTTTGCTTTTCCAAGCAGACTGGAGCGACTGGATTTACCGCGGGTTAGCCCTCTTGGTCGTGGGTTGTCCCTGTGCGCTGGTCATTTCGACACCCGTATCCATCGTGACTGCCATCGGAAATGCCGCCAAAAACGGGGTCCTCATCAAAGGCGGAGTTCATCTGGAAGAAGCCGGTGCTTTGAATGTCATCGCCTTTGACAAAACCGGAACCCTTACCGAAGGGAAGCCGGAAGTGACAGACCTGGTGTCCTCTGAGCAAGCCAACGAAGACGAGTATTTGGGGATCGCGGCCGCTATAGAGAAAAACTCCCAACACCCGCTCGCCTCTGCTGTTATGCGAAGAGCAGAGGAAAAAGAGATTGCTTTCAATCAGCGGTTGGTTGAGGACTTCACTTCCTTGACCGGCAAAGGGGTAAAAGCCCAGGTCGATGGATCACTTTACTTTGTGGGAAGCCCTAACCTGTTTGAAGAGACATTGTCCAACGGCATCGATGAGGAAACCCGCGGCAGTATTCATCGTCTGCAAAAAGAAGGGAAAACGGTCATGGTTCTGGGGACGAATCAACAGGTCCTCCTATTGATCGCCGTGGCGGATTCTCTACGGGAAAGCAGCCGGAAGGCGATTCAACGCCTTCAACAAATGGGTATTCGGAAGACGATCATGCTGACGGGAGACAATAAAGCCATGGCCAACGCCATCGGGAACAAACTGGGAGTAGGGGACGTCCGTGCAGAACTGCTGCCACAACAGAAACTGGATTCCATCAAGCAGTTGCAAGCGGATGGGACCAAAGTGGCGATGGTCGGGGATGGCGTCAACGATGCTCCTGCTCTGGCGGCCTCCACTGTTGGCATCGCCATGGGCGGAGCCGGGACGGACACCGCTTTGGAGACGGCGGATATCGCTCTGATGGCTGATGATCTGGAGAAACTGCCCTTCACCATCCGGTTGAGTCGCAAAGCCCTTCAGATCATCAAGCAGAACATTACGTTCTCTCTGGCCATAAAGGCGGTGGCTCTGTTGTTGATTGTTCCCGGATGGCTCACTCTCTGGATGGCGATCTTTGCCGACATGGGCGCCACGCTGATCGTGACCTTAAATGGGTTGAGACTGCTGAACGTGAGGGAGTAACTCCCTCTACTACAGATGTAAAAATCACCGGCTCCTCAATGCGAGCCGGTGATTTTGTCTATGCGTTCCGTTTTTCAATCGCTCGTATCAGTCGCCAAAATAAATATAAGCCACCACCTACCAAGACAACCCCCAAGAGAAATCCTAATCCCATACACATCATCATGAAGGTCCCACTTACCATTTATCGCACCCCTTCACGTCTAGGCTATTATTATTTTCACTTAATGTTAACATATAACAAAGCATTCTAGTTGATTTATAAATAGTTTCCTGTAGGATGGGTGTTATGTTTTGTTTATTATGGAATAGGGGGTGAGATCGGTTTTACGCGTGGAACGACAAAAGTTGATCCAAGAGTTAGTTCAAACCCGGCGAAATTTAAAGATCTCCGATTTAAGTCACATGTTTGGTGTTTCGGAGATGACCATTCACCGTGACATTAAGCCATTAATTGAACAGGGGATGGTTATGAAAACCTATGGTGGGTTTACCCTAATCCGCCCAGAGCCGGGGAAAGACGTTGACAGGGACGAATGCGTTTATTGTAGCCGGAAGATTGATGATCGGTTGGTGTACCGACTGGTATTAACGGAGAATCGGGTGGAAAACGCCTGTTGCGGTCATTGTGGGTTGCTTCGCCATCACCAGCTGCAGGATGAGGTAGTCCAGGCGATCTGCTTTGATTTTTTCCTGGGGACTACGATTACGGCTTCTCACGCTTGGTATGTGATGGACACATTGGTCGATATCCGTTGCTGCCAACCCCAAGTTCTGACTTTTGAACATAAGGAATACGCTGAAGGTTTTGTCCAAGGTTTTGGTGGTTCCGTCTTGTCATTTGAACAAGCAGTCCAACACCTACAGTCCAAAACAACGGTTAAGAACCAAGGCTGTTGTGATTAACAAGGAGGATTCGCATCATGATGAAAAAGATCATGGCTCTCGCAGTTGTCGCCTTCCTGGCTTTAGGGGGAACGGCTTATGCTGCCCACGGGGATACAGATTGTTGCGACCAGATGACACAGAAAGAATGTAAAGCGATGTGCAAAGAGATGAAAAAAGGATCTTCTGAATGCTGTGAAGGTATGGACTGCTGTGATATGGAACAAGGCAAGATGAACATGAAAAACTGCATGAAAATGATGAAGAAGCAGTCTACTTCCATAAGTTGCTGTTAAATCCGCCATATCAGATACAAAAAACGACTACTGGTTTTGTGCTCCTGTAACACCTACACTATTGACTGTTAGTTGCACACTTAGTTAGAACGCAAGAAGCCTTCTAGATTAGAGCCTTTTCTGCTGGGGACGCTGTCTCTCTTGTTTCTGGCTTCCATTGGGCTCATGTTACGGGGCAACGTTCCCCGTACTGGATAGTAGGGATGGGTGCAGGGTTTACCCTGGCTGCCTTTTTGGCAGCTCTTTCGGCCATCCATTGAGAGGGAGGTGTACCTTTTGAAGAAAGTGATGATGGCGGGTCTGTTGTCTGTCTCTCTTGCATTGGCGGGCTGCTCGTCCACCGATGAACCGGATCTGAGCGGACCGACTCAGAAGTCCCTGGACGCTTTGGCGGCGGATGCCGCAAAAACGGACGTGAAATTGCCCGATTTCACGAAGGACGGTGATCCGAAAGCCCGGGAGACTTACGCGTTGGCATATCAATACGACGAGGTTCTCCGCTACATGCCTTGTTACTGCGGCTGCGGAAAGGACGGGCATAAGAGCAATCTCAACTGTTATATCAAAGACAAGCGGGAAAACGGCGACGTGGTGTGGGACACGATGGGCATGACCTGAGGGATATGCCAAAGTATAGCGCGTGACGCTATCGCCATGAAAAAAGACGGAAAGTCCTTATCTGACATCCGTAAAACCATTGACCAAACTTATGGTGAACAAGGAGAACCAACCCCGACTCCGCAACCACCGAAGGAGTAACACAAATACACAAAAAGAAGCGAGACCCGTTATGAAGTCACGCTTCTTTTGTTTTTTTACGGGATTCGATAATCCCATATCTTACCCGGAGGTTCCTCTGTTGAACATTCCCCCGTCACAGAAAACATTTCACATTGATTCTTTTATTTTACAGAGAAAGGACACGTCGTCATAGAGTACCACCTCATTCAAACGGATTTATGAACAAAACATAACACTTCGACCGGATTGGTTACAACAATCAAATCATTATTATATTATTAGGTGGTAATGTGAAGGATGTACCGGAATTATGAGGAGTCGATAGGATGAACAGAAGAGCCCGTTATTGGACCCGCCGCATTCTGATGGGGATTATGGTTCTTATGATTGGATATGCGTTGTACACGACTGTTACCAATGAAAAAAAGAAAGATCCTCCGTCCTCTGGTGAACCTGCTCCCGATTTTCAACTGAAAACCTTGGACGGGGGCACCGTGAAGCTGAGCGATCTTAGAGGAAAAGGGGTACTTATCAACTTCTGGGCCACCTGGTGCAGCCCTTGTCGTAAAGAAATTCCTGCAATGCAGAAGGTGTATGAAAAATACAAGGATCGAGGGTTTGAAGTGGTAGCGGTCAATATTGCTGAGACAAAACCGGCCATCAGCGGTTTTACCCGGCAGCTGGGATTAACACTCCCGGTTGTTTTGGATCGGGACAGAGAGGTAACCAACTTGTATAACGTAGGTCCAATTCCCTCTTCATTTTTTATCAGCCCTGAGGGAAAAATCGTCAAACATATTACCGGGCAGATGGACGAAATACAAATCGAATATCAGGTCAACCAAGTTCTTCCCTGAAATACTTCTGATTAAGGGTCTAAAGTAATTCAACAGCAATCCGCCTCGCTATTGCGTGGTGGTTCTTTGTTTTAACCCGAAGATTGGGTTCTTCTCTCCATCACGGAAGAAGGTAACCTTCATCTGGTCCCCAATCTCTTTTTCTTTCCAAAGATAGGAGCGGAGGTAGGAACCGTTCCGGACCTTCTTCTCATCCAGTTGGACAGGTGTCGAGCCTCTCCATTCCAGCCTTAGCGGCAGAGCTGCCAGGGGTCACATCTATCACAACCGTCCCTTTATCGATATTGTCAGGAAGATTTAGCTCTCGGGTATGGGTGTCAGGATCAATAGTTTCCACGTTCTTCAGGCTGACACCTAGTTGCCATTCCGGATAAGATCGTTGATGATCGGTTTGGTATCGTTGACCGGGATGGCAAACCCGAGCCCCTCCACACCTTGTTGAGCGATTTTAAGATTGTTAATACCGATCAGCTGACCGGCAACGTTGACCAGACCCGCTGTTCCCCGGGTTAATGGCAGCATCAGTCTGGATCACGTCCGTATTCATCGTTTCGGAAACCTTGATTTGCCGTTGAGGAGAACTGATCACCCCGGCGGTGACCTATTGAGAAAACTCTAGTCCAAGGGGGTTCCCGACAGCAATCGCTGGTTACCGGCTTTGATTTTCTCTGAATTGCCGAATTTTGCAACCTTAGTTACGTATTTGGCGGGGATCTCCAAAACGGCCAAGTCGGTTGGATCACTCCGTAGCATTGCTGGTTCCGTGCCTCTTAGAGTAGCGATAAGAGGGGAATTTTCGCCGATCATCGACTTAGCGTACACTTTTTATAAATTGCTGGCGATACCCCTTCGCTCCCTTTACCCCAGGAAGAGATCCCCGCCCAGCTTTCTCAGAAGTCTTGGTCTAGTATATACATAAAAATCACTGGCCTCTTGTATAAGAAGCCAGTGATTTTGCCTGCTCAGCTCTTTAAGGAAAGTGCTTTGTATTGAGATATTTGGGTCATCTCACTAAGGCAGACAGGTCAGCGACGTTTCAATCCTCAAACCGAGGTGCTTTACATTGAGATGGCGCGGGGTCAGAACCCTTGATATTTCCCTATTTCGACACCCATTTCCGAACATCCCCCGGCTCCCCGCCGAAGCACAAGGTGTTCGGAAATGATACGTTATCCTCTGTCATGATCTTTCGACTCTTGTCATCAAAATCCCTCCTCCAGGCACGCCCCTCTGACCCATCACCTGTCACTCGCGTCACCACCACCGATCACCACCACCAGCACCACCACCCGGATCACCACCACCAGCACCACCACCCGGATCACCACCACCAGCACCACCACCCGGATCACCACCACCAGCACTACCACCCGGGCACCACCACCAGCACTACCACCCGGGCACCACCACCAGCACCACCACCCGGATCACCACCACCAGCACCACCACCCGGATCACCACCACCAGCACCACCACCCGGATCACCACCACCAGCACCACCACCCGGTCGCCACCACCCAGCACCACCACCCGGTCGCCACCACCCAGCACCACCACCCGGTCGCCACCACCCAGCACCACCACCCGGTCGCCACCACCCAGCACCACCACCCGTGCACCACCACCCGGAACCACCACCGGCACCACCACCCGGCACCACCACCCGGGCACCGCCACCTGGGCACCACCACCCGGATCACCACCACCCGGATCACCACCACCCGGGCACCACCACCCGGCACCACCACCGGCACCACCACCGGGACCGCCACCCGGCACCACCACCCGGATCACCACCAGCACCACCACCCGGCACCACCACCGGGACCGCCACCCGGCACCACCACCCGGGCACCGCCACCCGGGCACCGCCACCCGGCACCACCACCGGCACCACCACCCGGCACCACCACCCGGATCACCACCACCCGGGACCGCCACCCGGCACCACCACCCGGGCACCGCCACCCGGGCACCGCCACCCGGGCACCACCCGCACCGCCACCCGGCACCACCACCGACACCACCACCCTGGTCAGCGCCGCTTTGGACAGCGCCACTCTGAACAAAAGAAAAAAGGCAGGATGGAAGGAACATTTTCCTTCCATCCTGCTTTGTGGAGGATCAACTTGCTTTTTTCTTTAATTCATTGACCACAATTTTAGCCATATGATCAGTACATCCGGTTTCTTTCATAATTCGTTTTCTTCCCGGACGTTTCTTTTCGACGAGGGAGGAACCCTTGCATTCTTCTTTCCAAATGTTCAGGGCTACTTCCAGAACATCCTCTTTTTCCATCCGCTTTTCTGACAGATTGGCAGGTGTATCATTCTTAGATTGCTCCTCCTTTTTCTCCTCCCGTTCTTGCCTGTCTTCTTCCGTCGGAGTCAAGGACTGTTCCTCTGCCTTCATAGCGGGGATTTCCGCTTGATCGCTAACGGTTGGGGAGACTTCCTCTTCTGTCACGGGAACGTCCGTCTCCCCTTTCTCCATCTCTTGGACATTTAACACATTCTCTTCAGCCGTTTCCTCCCCTTTCTCTTCTTTCTCTACGGCAACAGAGGCTGGATCGATACTGTCTTCGACATCGGAGGAATTTTCTTTAACTACCTGATCTACCTCCAGTGTCCCTTCTTTCTTTTTACCGGATAGTATCCGATCTCGGAACTGGAATAACGCTCTTGACACAATCGCCTCCATTAAAAATAAACAGATGGGAATGGACAACCCCAATGCAACCGCTGTATCTTCTCTGGATAGCAACATTCGGCCGGATGATACGTTGGACCATCCAACCAACAGCGAACCAAACAAGAAGGTTACTCGTGCAGGCCAGCCGGCCTTCATCCCCGCCGCCCGGGCCAGGATGATATTCAATGCTCCAAGGAAAAACGTAAATTCCACCATCAAAACACCTATTTGTGCCAGCCAGCCGGAGTAAAAAGCCCATTCAAAAAGATCGGCAGTGTGGTTCCAGGACAAAATCATAGCTGATAAAAGAATGATCGCACCGATTCCGATATTCCCCCGTCGAACTATTCGCTGTATTTTCAACGAGGTTCCGTCAGATCCTCCTCCAAGCTGGGCCATCATTTTCATGGTTTTTCATTCCCCCTTGTTCCTAAATCCGATCAATTGGTAGTAAGAGCCCTCCCTCTATTTTTGTTGCACGCCTCCAACTGGATGATCCGTCGGTACATACCGGCGGAACTGGTGGCCGTAGAAGTCCACCATGAATGCCGCGTGTTTGTGGGCCTCCTGGTCGGAGTAACCCAGCTCTTTGGCATTTTGAAACTCCCCGTCGTAGAAGCCTTGTAAGCCCACGTTGTCATATCCCGCAAATTTCGTTTGAACAAAACCCATATAAATCAACCTCCATTATTGAAAAATGTCCTCTTGATCGTCCTTGGTTAACATGATAACATGTTAACCAACCGATTGCAAGGGGTTTAGATTAAAAAGCCTACATGTTAACATGTGGCGAGGAGGGATAAGAATGAGTAAACGTGTCATGATTGGTATACGAGTGGATGAAGAGGTTAAGCGAGACTTTATGAAATGGTGTATCGATAATGGGACTAGTATCCAAAAAGAGCTGGAAAGCCATATCTTGAGTAGAATTGGCGGAAATTTAAACGAAGACCCTGATAGGAAATAAAGATAAACATGAAAACACCCTGTCAGATAACGATTCTGGCAGGGTGCTTTCTTAACCCGTCAATGGAAAACCTTCAGACAAATTAGGGCATCATCTTACCGAAACAGCTTCAAAAGATAATCGAGGAGGAAAATAACTCCAAATTATTGCCCAAAAAAACATCCCATCAATATGAAAAGCCTGCCAAATATACCATGACAGGCTTTTATTCAAAAACTTATTGGGGGTACCGCCAGCAATTTATAAAAAGTGTACGCTAAGCCGATGATCGGCGAAAATTCCCCTCTTATCGCTACTCTAAGAGACACGGAACCAGCAACGCTACGAAATCCACAACCCATCTATTAATTAGTGATTTGTCACCGACCTCTTCGGAGGTCATTCATTTTGACACTATATATTGTCATATGCTTATATATAAATGGGGTGATTGATTTGGACTCAGAAAAGCTGGCAGAGTTCTATAAGACTCTCGGTGATAAAACCCGGCTTCGTATCCTTTCGCTTTTGAAAGTGGATGAACGTTGTGTTTGCGAGTTGGTGGAGATTCTGGGCATCTCCCAGCCGACCGTCTCTCAACATATGCGCAGACTGAAAAGTGTCCACCTAGTGAAAGAACGCCGTCAGGGACGATGGGTGTATTACTCCTTGGATGGAAGTACGTATCCTTCTTTTCATTCCATCTTAGAGTCGCTCCCGGATCCCAAACAAGAGCTGAATGTCCCGGAACGAAAAGTGATTTGTGACTGAACAAAGCAAAGAAGGGAAATCATGCGATGAGTTGGTTTGCTTTTGCGGTTTTTGCAATCACGTTGGTGTTTGTCATCTGGCAACCCCGTGGTTTGTCCATCGGTTGGTCAGCGACTGGTGGTGCCCTGTTGGCTCTTTTGTTCGGGGTGGTCAGCCTGCCCGATGTCTGGACTGTGACGGGGATCGTCTGGAATGCCACATTGGCTTTTGTCGCCATCATCCTGATCTCCCTCATTCTCGACGAAATCGGCTTTTTTGAGTGGGCGGCTCTCCACATGGCCCGCATGGCTGGTGGGAACGGGCGCAAGATGTTTGTCTATGTGGTCTTGTTGGGAGCAGCGGTGGCAGCTTTCTTTGCCAACGACGGGGCCGCCCTGATTCTCACCCCGATCGTGTTGGCGATGGTGCGGGCGCTCCGCTTTGACGAGAAAATGATCCTCGCCTTTGTGATGGCGAGTGGATTCATCGCGGACACCACTTCATTGCCGCTGGTGGTGAGCAACCTCGTCAACATTGTCTCTGCCGACTACTTTGGGATCGGGTTTGTGGAGTACGCGACGCACATGATCATCCCCAACTTCTTCGCCCTGGGGGCAAGCCTGCTCGTTCTGTTCCTGTTCTTTCGGAAGAGCATCCCAAAGGATTACAATCTTGCCCATCTGCAGAAGCCTTCGGAAGCTATCAAAGATCCGCGCCTTTTCCGCCTCTCGTGGATCATCCTCGGCTTTCTGTTGGCAGGGTATCTCTTCAGCGAATCCCTGGGTGTTCCCGTGTCCATGGTCGCCGGTGCAGCGGCCATTTGGTTCATTTTGGCGGCCCGACGCAGTCCCGCCATCCGGAGAAAGCAATTGGTAAAGGATGCCCCTTGGGCTGTCGTTGTTTTCTCCATCGGGATGTACGTGGTGGTCTACGGCCTGAAGAACGCCGGCCTGACCGACGCTCTCGCCGGGGTGATCCAATGGACGGCAGACCAAGGGCTTCTTGCGGGAACCGTGGGCATGGGCTTCATCGCCGCCATCCTGTCTTCTATCATGAACAATATGCCGACGGTGATGATCGATGCCCTGGCGATCAACGCCACCACGACCGACGGACTGATGCGCGAAGCGCTGGTGTACGCCAACGTGATCGGTTCCGATTTGGGGCCCAAGATTACCCCCATCGGTTCGCTGGCGACCCTGCTTTGGCTTCACGTCCTCACCCGTAAGGGTTTGAAGATCACCTGGGGTTATTACTTCAAAGTGGGAATCCTTCTGACGATTCCGACCCTGTTGATCACACTCCTCGGCCTGTATGCCTGGCTGATGCTGATCTATTAACATACGGATGGAGGGATTGGACCATGAACAAGAAAAAAACGATCTACTTCCTTTGTACCGGCAACTCCTGTCGCAGTCAGATGGCGGAGGGATTCGGCAAGCGAATCCTTGGGGATCGTTTCAACGTTTACAGTGCCGGCATCGAGGCCCACGGTTTGAACCCGAAGGCAGTAAAGGTAATGGCAGAGAAGGGAGTCGACATTTCGGACCAAACCTCCGAAATCATCGACCCCGAGATCCTGAACAACGCCGACTACGCCATCACCCTGTGCGGGGACGCCCAAGACAAGTGCCCGATGACCCCGCCCCATGTGAACCGGCAGCACTGGGGTTCTGATGATCCTGCGAAGGCAGAAGGGACGGAAGAGGAAGTTTGGGCCGTCTTCCAGCGGGTCCGTGACCAGATCGAAGAGCGGATCCACAGCTTTGCAGAGGAGACGAAAGAAGCAGAATAAGCAACATGGTAACGAAGAACCGCACCCCTTTCTGGGTGCGGTTTAATCATCCCTTCACACATCGAGGGAGCGATGAGAATCCAAGTATTTCTTCAATCGTTTCAGTACGTATTTGGCATCAGGACCAACCCCTCTGATGGTGGCTGAAGCATGATTTCGTTGCCAGTGTAGACCGATATAATATAAGCCTGGTACAGTCGTACTGATCCCACCTTTTTGAAGGGGATAGCCTTCCTCATCAACAGCCTGCAGTGGCTCCAGATATCTTAATTTCGGTTTGAATCCGGTGGCAAACACAACCGAATCGACACGTTCCGTTCGGCCATCCGCCCATTCCACTCCGTTTTTTGTAAACCGAGTGAACATGCTTCGTTGATCCGGGTTTTGATCGACTTCAATCGCTTTTTTAAACTCGCCTGTATCAATGACAGGTTCCTTATCTCTGACATGAAACCAGAGACCGATCGGAAACGTGTCATAGCCAATCAACCGTCCCCAAAAATGGCCATCCCGCCCAAGAAGCCTCTGCGGCATATACTTGATCGGTGTTCTCGTGGCCAGGCTGACATCGGCTACTTGTGCCAACTCAACAGCAATCTGAACCGCAGAATTTCTGCCCCCCACGACCACCACTCTCTCTCCTGCAAAAGGCTCTTGATGTCGGTATTGATAAGAATGAATGATTCTACCTTCAAATATTTGATTCCCTGTTATGTCCGGGACATAGGGGTCATTAAATGCACCCGTTGCACAAATGACTGCTCTGGCTTGATATATCATCCCGTCTTCTGTTTTCACAGAAAAAACACCATTGTTCTTCGTGACTTGGTCTTGACCCCGTCAAGTAGACAATGAAAAAAAGAACGGTTATGCGGCGACTTTTTCCCGATGCTCTACAGGGGAAAGGTCGCCCAATTTTTTCTGGAAAC
>NZ_BMEX01000023.1 GCF_014637345.1 Kroppenstedtia guangzhouensis | reverse complement strand
GGGAAACAGCGGCGGTCCCCTGCTCAATATCCTCGGCCAGGCCATCGGGGTCAACACCCTCGTCGTCTATCCTTCCCAGGCCATCAGCTTCGCCATCCCCATCGACGTGGTGAAGCCGCTGGTACGGGACTTTATGTAACAACAAAAAACCGGCTCCCTCCTGTATGGGGAGCTGGCTTCTCTTTCAAGGAGCATTTTCCTCTCGGTCCCCCTTCCCATCCGGGGTTCGGGTGCATCACCCTAAAACCAAGCCGTGGCCACAAATCCCCCCAGAATCCCGAGCAACAAGATCATCCCCGCCAAAGCAGCGATGACCCGTCAAAGCAACGCCCGGCTGACCATGAGCGCCGACGGCAGGCTGATCACCGGAAGGGTGAATATGAGAGCGGCGGCGGGTCCCACACCCAAACCGGCAGCCATGAATGTCTGTGCAATGGGAATCTCTCCCGCCGTTGGAATGGCGAACAGCATCCCCGCCAAGGCGAAGCCAATAATCGTCAAGGGGTTGTTACCCCAGTCCGGGTCAATCGCGGGAAACAGCCAAACCCGAACTCCCCCAAGATGAAGACCGTGATTATATAAGCCGGAACGATGGCTAAGGTCAGACCCTTCAGTTGCTTCCACCACCGATGAATAAAAGGCGTTTGCGGCAGTCTCTGTTCCCGGGGCGGAGGGAGGATTTTCTCCATCTCCACTGATTTTTCCGGAGCCAATCGGTTCAACAGGTGGCTCACTCCAAACACGAGCACCAAACCTAGCAATACACGGATTACCACAAATTTCAAAGGGAGAACAAAGGCCATAAAGACCAGGACAGCCGGGTTGAGCGCCGTATTGCTCATCCAATAGGCGATGGCGGCTCCGATGGAGCTTTGGCTTTTCCGCATCCCAACTACCACAGGAGCCGCACAGCAAGTGCACATCATGCTCGGCATCCCGCACAAACCGCCCACCATAATGCTCTTGAAAGTTCCCCTGCCGAGGTGAAAGACTATTGTGCGACATATCCGCCGTCGACGGGCAACTCGATCCCTGTAACAAAACTGGATTCATCACTGGCTAAATACAGCACACCGTAAGCGACATCGATCGGTTTTCCAAACCGGGGAATTGGGGTGGTGGCTTCCAGCATGGATTTCACCTGTTCATTTTTCAGCAACTCTTCCGTCATCGGCGTCTCAATCACTCCAGGGTGAACCGAGTTCACACGGATGGAATCCTTCGCATACTCAATGGCCGCTCCTTTGGTCAACATCCGAACAGCCCCCTTGGATGCCGTATACGCACTGGCTCCCGAGCCACCGGTTAATCCGGCAATGGAGGAAATGTTTATGATTGATCCCCCGCCGTTTTCTTTCATGACCGGCACGACGGTTTTCATTCCCAAGAAAGTGCCCGTCACATTGATTGCCATCACTTTATTCCACAGATCCATCGAAGTGTCGAGCAAACGAGTATCAGGAGAAATCCCCGCATTGTTCACCAAAACGTCGATTCTTCCGTACTTTTCAACCACTTGTGCGACAATGTGCTGCCATTGCTCTTCCGATGACACATCATGGTGGAAAAACGAGGATTTCGGAGACAACCTCATCAGTTCTTCACCCGTTTTTTCCAACAACTCCTTTTGTATATCTGTTATGACCACGATCGCGCCTTCTTTGGCAAATAAAAAAGCCTCCTCTTTCCCTTGTCCACCAGCTGCACCCGTGATAAGTGCCACTTTTCCATCCAATCTCATCTTAATACATCTCCCTCTCTCCAACTTTTCAGCATTGTTGTGATACATAGATGTGCGACTCCAGGAAGGAACTTTAACATGGGATTTCCATAGTGACAATTATTTATACCCCCAAAACCTGTTGACGAATCTTTATAACATGCTAAAATGATATCTGAAACAAATGAGAATGAATATCAATTTTATCCGATAGGATATGGAGAAGGATTTTTCGTGAAACTGAGATATTTGTGGATCGCCTTATTCGTTTTATCCGTCATTTCCATCTTTGTGGGAGTTCAGGATCTGACTCCCCTCGATCTTTTCCGGCTTGGGGATGGTCAGTCGCTGATTTTGTTGAGCAGCCGGCTTCCCCGCCTCATCAGCATCATTATTGCGGGCAGCAGCATCAGTATTTGCGGTTTGATCATGCAACAGCTCAGCCGCAATAAATTCGTGTCTCCGACAACGGCGGGAACGATGGATGCCGCCCGACTGGGAGTCCTGGTCTCACTGCTCATCTTCGCATCGGCGAGTCCCTTGATCAAAATGCTCATCGCCTTCGCCTTTGCACTGGGCGGAACGCTGCTGTTTATGAAAATTTTGGACAGCATTAAGATGAAGGACACGATTTTCATTCCCCTCGTCGGTCTGATGTTTGGAAATATCATCAGTTCCGTCGCCACCTTCATCGCCTATAAGTATGATTTGATCCAAAATATGTCTTCTTGGCTGCATGGAGATTTTTCCATGATTGTGTCCGGACAGTTTGAACTGATTTACATAAGCATCCCATTGCTTATATTTGCCTATCTTTTTGCAGATAAGTTCACGATTGCCGGTATGGGTGAAGAATTTGCGAAAAACCTCGGATTGAATTATCAGCAGGTTGTCCGGATCGGTCTGGCTATCGTCGCCATGGTGACCGCCTCCGTCGTTTTGACCGTTGGAATGATCCCTTTTCTCGGCCTGATCATTCCCAATATCGTTTCCATCTACCAAGGGGATCATCTGAAAAAGAGCCTTTCTCATACAGCCGTACTGGGAGCGGTCTTCGTCTTATTCTGCGACATCCTCGGGCGTATTGTCATCTATCCCTACGAGATCTCGATCAGCTTGACCGTAGGGATCATCGGAAGCGGTATATTCATTTATCTGCTGTTGAGGAGAAGGGCATATGACACCTAAGGCCAAAACCATCCTGCTCACGGCTGTTTCTGCTGTCGTTGTCACGATCTATCTGTTCCTCGACCTCGGGGGAAATTGGGATTATGCCCTTCCGCGACGGATCGCCAAAGTACTCGCCATGATACTGACTGGCGGCGCCATCGCCCTTTCCACCACTGTGTTTCAAACGATCACCAATAACCGGATCCTGACTCCCAGTATTATGGGTCTGGACTCCCTCTATCTGCTCATCCAGACCGTTGTGATCTTTATGGTGGGTTCCACTACCCTCACCATGATGAACAACCATATCCACTTCCTGATGACGGTCGGAATCATGATTTTATTTTCCGGAGTGCTGTACAAAGTGATGTTTCGGGGTGGACGAAATGTCTATTTCCTGCTCCTGATCGGGATCATTTTCGGAACTCTGTTCCAAAGCCTGTCTTCCTTTATGCAGATCCTGATCGATCCCAATGAGTTTCAGATTGTACAAGACAAAATGTTTGCCAGCTTCAACAACATCAACACCGATTTGCTGTGGATCGCGGGAGCCTTGATTTTGGCGGTCACCCTGTACTTTCTCCGGTTTGCCAAGTACCTGGACGTCTTGTCTTTGGGACGGGATCAGGCGGTCAACCTCGGTGTCGAGTATGACTATGTGGTCAAACAGTTTCTGATCATCATCGCCGTGCTGGTCTCCATCTCAACGGCATTGGTCGGACCCATCACCTTCCTTGGATTGCTGGTTGTCAATGTCACTTACGAGTTTATGAAAACCTACCGCCATCGATATTTGCTGACGGGATCTCTTTTGATCAGCGTCATCACACTGGTCGGTGGTCAACTGATAGTGGAGAAAGTCTTCACTTTTACCACTACGTTAAGTGTCATCATCAACTTTGTCGGAGGGGTCTATTTCATCTATCTCTTGTTAAAGGGGAGTCGAACATGATTCGGGTGAACCATCTCTTTAAAAAATATGGCCGTAAACAGGTGATTGAAGATGTGTCCATCCAGATTGAGAAAGGAAAGATTACCTCCTTCATCGGTCCCAACGGTGCCGGAAAAAGCACACTGTTATCGATGATCAGCCGACTGATTGCAAAGGATGCCGGCGAGATCACCATCGATGATCAAGACCTCACCAAAAGTAAAAACAGGGATCTTGCCAAAAAAATATCGATTCTGAAACAGTCCAACTTCACCACCCTCCGTTTGACGGTCCGGGAACTCGTCTCTTTCGGGCGCTTTCCCTACTCGCAAGGAAAATTGACAGAGACGGATTGGAAACATGTCGATGAAGCCATCCGATATTTGAATTTGGAGGATATCCAACACCGATATCTGGATCAATTGAGCGGCGGTCAACAACAACGGGCATATATCGCCATGGTGGTTGCTCAGGACACGGAATACATTTTGCTGGACGAACCTCTGAACAATCTGGATATGAAACATGCCGTCCAGATTATGAAGATCTTGAGGAGACTGGTGGATGATCTGGGCAAAACCGTGGTGATCGTCATCCATGACATCAACTTTGCTTCCTGTTACTCCGATCATATCGTCGCACTCAAAGACGGAAAAGTGGTGCGGGAAGGAGCTCCCCATGAGATGATCCACTCTTCCGTCCTCAAAGAGATTTACAACATGGATTTCAATGTGGAACGTTTTAACAACCACCGGATTTGTCTGTACTACACATAAGATTGCAACCCTGAGTCTACCGTTGATCAGATCAATCAGCTTGTAAGAGGGTATACCAAAAATTCCTAAGAGGTGATCAGACATGAGAAAAATGATGTTTTTCTTGCTTGCCGCCGCTTTCGCCCTGGTGATCGCCGGCTGTGGTCAAGAGAGCGCATCCCCTGCCGACGAGAAGCAAGAAACCCTCACCGTCAAACATGAACTGGACGAAACCAAGGTAAAGAAAAATCCTGAAAAAATTGTGGTCTTTGATTTTGGTGTCCTGGATACACTGGACAAATTGGGAGTGAAAGTCACCGGGCTCCCCCAAGACAATCTCCCGAAATACCTATCCAAATTTAAAAGTGACAAATATGAAAATGTAGGTAGCCTGAAAGAACCCGATTTTGAAAAGATCCATGCAGCTCAACCGGATTTGATCATCATCTCCGGAAGACAGGCAGAGATGTATGATCAGTTCAAGGAGATCGCTCCGACCATCTACATGGGGGTCGACACCAGCCGGTACATGGACTCTTTCCGGGAAAATGTGAACCAGCTGGCCAAGATCTTCGACAAAGAATCGGAAGCCAAAAAAGAACTGGAAGCGATCGATAAAGATATCGACAAACTGAAAGAGAAAGCAAATGACGCCGGCAAAAACGCCTTGATCATCCTGGCAAACGATGGGAAAGTGAGCGCCTACGGGACAGGTTCACGCTTCGGCTTGATCCATGATGTCTTCGGCGTCAAGCCCGTGGACAAAAACATCAAAGCTTCCACCCACGGCCAAAGCATTTCCTTTGAATACATCGTTAAAAAAGATCCGGATTACCTCTTTGTCATTGACAGAGGTGCTGTAGTCGGTGGCCAATCCTCCGCCAAACAAGTCGTGGAAAACGATCTTGTCAAAGGAACCAAGGCATATAAAGAGAAACACATCACCTACCTGGATCCCGACTATTGGTATCTCTCCGGAGGCGGGCTGGTTTCCCTGGATGAGATGGTGAAGCAAGTGGATCAAGCATTGGATTGACATCACTTCCCACGCCTGAAGGCGTGGGATTCTTGAGTTATCCCCGGGCTTCCAGCTGCAGATCAACCTCAAACCTTCCTGCAATATCCTTTGTAGCATGAATGTCCCGGTTGTGTGCTCGGTTACACCCGGGACATGTCCATTCTATGAGACTTGAGCTCCTTTTATAAGCAAAATGCCATCCGAAATCAGTCGTACCGAGGGGGGAGGATGATGATCCGTTTGTTCCGATTTCTGAAGCCCTTCCGAATGGCGATTCTCCTGGTGTTTTTTTTAACATTTTTCCAAGTGTTGTCCGATTTATTCCTTCCCACTTTGATGGCGGATATTGTGGATCAGGGAATCGTCAAGGGTGATATCCCCTATATCTTGAGAATCGGCGGCTTGATGCTGCTGGTAACCGCCGGGGGCACACTCTGTTCTGTTATAGCCGGCTTTTTATCCTCCAAGGTGGCATCGGGATTTGGCAAAGACCTGCGGAGCCGGGTTTTCACCCATGTGGAGAGCTTCTCATTGCGGGAGTTTGATGAGATCGGAACCGCCTCTCTCATCACCCGAACCACCAACGATATTGCACAGATTCAGCAAGTGTTGATGATGATGCTGCGTATGGCAGTCATGGCACCGATGATGTGTGTCGGCGGGGTCATGATGGCCCTGACGAGGGATGTCCGATTGTCCTGGGTCATCGTAGCACTCATTCCCGTACTGGCAAGTGCCATCTTCACCATCGCCCGCAAAGGGGTTCCGCTATTCAAAGCCATGCAGACCAAGCTGGACAAATTGAACCGCGTAACCCGTGAAAACCTGACCGGTATTCGGGTCATCCGCTCTTTCAACCGGGGCGAGCATGAAAAAAAACGTTTTGATTTCGCCAACCGGGATCTCACAGAGACAGGAATAAGGGTGAACCGGCTCATGGCCGCCATGATGCCGACCTTGATGCTGATCCTCAACTTTTCAACCATTGCCATTGTCTGGTTCGGCGGCATCCGCATAGATCAAGGAAATATGCAAGTCGGTGATTTAATGGCATTTATTCAATATGCCATGCAGATCATGTACTCACTGATCATGCTATCCGTAATCTTTGTCATGATTCCCCGGGCATCTGTTTCCGCCAACCGGGTCCGGGAAGTGCTTGACCTGGTTCCAAAGATTACCGATGCCCCACAGGTCCGGAAGGCGGATGACAATCTGGGAATGGTTGAATTTCTGGATGTGACCTTCAGTTACCCGGGTGCGGAAAAACCGGCTCTCTCCCATATCTCATTCCGTGCCGGTCCCGGTGAGGTGACAGCGATCATAGGTGGTACCGGCTCGGGAAAATCGACACTGATTCACCTGATCCCCCGATTCCACGATGTGGACAGCGGCAGTATCCGGGTGGACGGAGTGGATGTGCGTGAAATGTCTCAGGAAGCACTTCGGGACAAAATCGGACTGGTCCCGCAAAAAGCGGTTCTCTTCACAGGAACGGTGGCGGAAAACATCCGGTACGGCAAGGAAACTGCAACGGATGAAGAAGTCCGGCATGCGGCAGAAATCGCCCAGGCTGCCCCATTTATAACCGAAATGAAAGATGGCTATCAGTCCCTGATCTCACAAGGGGGCACCAATGTTTCAGGTGGACAGAAGCAACGCCTCTCCATTGCCCGGGCCTTGGTGAGAAGGCCGAAAATCTACATTTTTGATGACAGCTTCTCGGCACTCGATTTTAAAACCGATGCCAATCTTCGGAGGGCTTTGAAACAAGAAACAGCCGATTCCACTGTGTTGATCGTCGCCCAAAGAGTGAGCACAGTGATGGACGCGGACCGGATCATCGTACTGGATAAGGGAAAGATCGCAGGGATCGGCAACCATGGAGAACTGATGAAAACATGTGACGTCTATCGGGAAATCGTATCCTCACAGCTGTCAGAGGAGGAAATTGCATGAGTCGACAAGGGCACAGACCCGGGGGCGGATTCGGCGGTCACCATCGCCACCCCGGTGGGCGCGGGTTCGGAATACCGGCGGAAAAAGCAAAGGATTTTCGAGGGACAATGAAAAGGTTGATCCGTTACCTGAAGCCTTACCGGTTCCGATTGCTCGCTGTATTGGTCACCGCTGTGCTCGGCACCGTCTTTGCCATTGTCAGCCCGAAGCTGCTGGGTAACGCCACCACCATACTGTTTGAAGGCATGATGAAGAAACTAAAAGGAGCCCCCAATGCCGCAGTGGACTTTGATGCCATCTTGCAAATCCTTCTCATGTTGGGCGGACTTTATGTGATGAGTGCAGCGTTCAGCTATATACAGCAATTGATTATGGCAAAAGTGGCCCAAAAAACCGTCTATCATCTGCGGAAGGATCTGAATGAGAAGCTTTCCCGCCTGCCCCTTCAATTTTACGATTCCCACACCCATGGAGAAATCCTCAGTCGCGTCATAAACGATGTGGATAATATCAGCAACACCTTGCAACAGAGTCTGACACAGTTGATCACAGCGGTGGTCACTCTTGCCGGTGTAGTGGTGATGATGCTGACAATCAGCCCCCTGATGACCGGCATCGTCATCCTGACCTTGCCGCTGAGCTTCCTCGTGACCACTGTGATCGCCTCCCGTTCGCAAAGATATTTTATGGGACAGCAAAAGGCACTGGGAGAGTTGAACGGTCATGTGGAAGAGATGTATACCGGCCACCAGATTGTAAAAGCTTTCGGTCGGGAGGAGCGATCCATCTCCAATTTCAACAAGATCAACAGAAAGCTGTATGATTCGGGGTGGAAAGCCCAATTCATCTCCGGGGTCATCATGCCTTTGATGACTTTGATCAATAATATCGGATATGTGCTGATCTGCGTCGTCGGAGGTGTCTTGGTCACTCACCGAGCGATTCAGATCGGGGATATCCAGGCGTTTATCCAGTATGCGAGACAGTTCTCCCAACCGATCACACAAACGGCTAATATCGCCAACATCATCCAGTCGACGATTGCATCAGCTGAGCGTGTCTTTGAAATTCTTGATGAGGAGGAGGAAGTACCGGAAACAGCTCAGCCCCGGATAATCTCTTCACCGAAAGGTGATGTTCAGTTCCGTGATGTCAAGTTCAGCTACAAAAAGGATGTCCCCCTGATCGAAAATATGAATATCGACATCAAAAAGGGGCAAACCATCGCTATCGTGGGACCCACGGGTGCAGGAAAAACCACACTGATCAACCTCTTGATGCGCTTCTATGAAATCGATGACGGCAAAATTACGGTTGACGGCATCGATCTTCGTGACCTTCAACGCGGAAATCTGCGCAGTCTGTTCGGGATCGTGCTTCAGGATACATGGCTTTTTCACGGAACGATACGGGAAAACATCGCCTATGGTCGTCAGGATGCCACTGAAGAAGAAATCATCCAGGCGGCAAAAGCGGCCCATGCCGATCATTTCATCCGTACGCTTCCGGAAGGTTACGACACAATATTGAACGAAGAAGCATCCAATATCTCCCAAGGACAAAAACAGTTGTTGACGATTGCGCGTGCGATCCTGGCTGACCCGGTCATTCTGATCCTCGATGAAGCGACCAGCAGTGTGGACACCCGAACAGAAGTCCATATACAGACCGCGATGCACGAATTGATGAAAGGGAGGACCAGCTTTGTGATCGCCCACAGACTCTCCACCGTCCGGAGTGCCGACCGGATCCTGGTGATGAATGAAGGCCGGGTCATCGAACAGGGAACTCACGAAGAGCTACTGGCGGAGTGGGGATTTTATGCGGATCTGTATAACAGTCAGTTTTCTGGTGACATCCCTCACGATAAGAAAAACATCGGTTAGTACTGTTTGAGCGTTTTTTAGCATCAACGGATGTCGAACTGTCGGCAATTCAAAGTTGAGCTGGCTTCAGAAGCGTTATGAAAAAGCGATCAAGGGAGGATTGAGTTTCGGATGGAGCGTCTCTGGTTCGTCAAATCTTTGACACCAAAATGCGAAACCCAATCCCAACCGACTCAAAAAGCACTTAATTTCAATGCTTTTAGAGCCTACCAGACACGACAGACACAGTCATCCCCCCCTCCTCGCCACCAGGCTGGAGGGGGGAATTTTTATCAAACAGCCTGCTTTTTTCTGAATTAAAATAGAACCATTCACCTTTCCCTCTGGTAAAATGGGTTTACGAAAGATTCCCATAACCAACAACCCGTCCATCCATTGTCAAATGTGTTATCGGAGGTGGAATAATTTGAATTCCATACAGATCAATGAAATTGGGGAACTGATCCGCAAAAGGCGACGGGAACAAGGATTGCGGCTGGAGGATTTGGCCGATGAGAATATTTCCCCTGCCACCATCAGCAATATTGAACGGGGGGTTCCCTATGTTCACCAGGAGAAAGTTCGCTACGTCCTCTCCAAACTCCGGTTAAATCCGGAGGACCTCCCGAAGTTATTGCTCGGAGAACAGCAATCCATGGAACGTTTGAAGTTTCGGCTGGATTCCATTGAGACACTTTTGGAATTCGGCCAAAAGGAAAAGGCTTGTGAGAAACTAAAAGAATTGGAAATTCCTGATTCCCATCCTTTTGCCTCCCGGGCCCGCTTCCTGTTGGGAAAAAGCCACGCCCTGACTGGGAGCCTTAAGCGATCGGACCGGATGTTCTCCCATGCGATTCGTCTGGAACGCCAACATGAACACCGTCCCCGGTCCAATTTGGAAGCATGCAGCTATTATGAACTGTGTCGGTCGGCGATCCGGCAAAAACTCCCCAAAAAGGCGCTGGAGTATACCAATCTGGGATTGAAGGCCTTCGATCCCACCGGGGAGCGACAACAAATCAAATACTTTCTGAAGACGGATCGGGCCGAGATCCTCCTTCTGCTCAACCGTTTTGGAGAATCTTTGAATATCGTCGATGATTTGTGGCAAGAGCGTCCCCAAATTCAGCCGATCCGTGTTCTTATACAACTTTATCTCCTGAGGGTGCGATTGTTGCGAAAGACCGGAATGCTTCAGCAGGCGGCGGACTTCGCACGGGAAGGGCTCGAAATCGCCCGGATCAACCAAGACCATCTGGGCACCTTTGAATTGTGGTCGGCTTTGGGAGATGTCTATCAATCCGAACAAAACTGGGACGAAGCGGAAGCCTGCCTGGAGTCTGCTCTTCAATTGGATCAGCTCATAGAGGACCGGGAGGGTCTGCATCGTTTATACAACCGATTGGGAACCCTGTATCTACGGCAAAAAAAGTGGAAAAGTGCGGAAGAGATGATCCATCGGGCCCTTCGACTGGGGGAGGGGGGCCCGGGGACCCCACTGCTGGTGGAGACACTCATCTTGGCCGGGGACCTTCACCGCCAAACCGGGGAAACAGAAAAAGCGATCCAACGTTTCAAACGGGCGCTGGAACTGTCTGAAAAACAGCAACTTCGGAAAAAAGAGATCAAGATCCTGTTCAGGCTGGCTCAATGTCACGAAAAAAAGGACCACCGGTCCTTCCTTCGTTATATGGAAAGTATGTACCGGGTGCAGAAAGAGACTGACCCGGAACCGGACAGCTGACGGTCACCCTTGATTCTTTGGAGAACGGCGGAGCTCCGCCAACCTTTTGGGCAAGAACATCTGGACTCCCCATCCCACCCCTTCGATGGCGGACAAAAACAGCTCTTTATCCCGATCGCTGACGCCGGATAAACTTTCCGACTCCTTCACCATCCCCCGTAACGAGTTAAAAGCTTCCTCCAACAACTGACGGGCCCGCTCCAGTTCACCCCTGTTCACCTGGTCCCGGATGACGGAACGAACGAAATCATCCGTTTCCTGATGTGCGCGGTCGGCCGCCTGCCGAACCGCCTCCCATTCTTCAGGGGAAAGGCGGATCTCCATTGACTGTTCAGCACCCTTTTTCGTTTCAGATATATTCATCCTGATCTCGTGCAGGGTCCTCCGTCCCTTTTGAAAGAGGAGGAGTGCACGCCGGCGTCAGCCAAAACGGCTTCCCTGCACTCCCTCCTTTTCTGACTGAATTTCCCGTGTGGATTTCCCTGTCCCCCATCCAAATTCCACACGAACTTCGGCCGTATTTTTACGACCCTTTCGGCCAGATTCGACAAAAAACCGGAAATCCCTTCTTCCCGCCCAAAATATGTCGATCAAAATGCCCCCAAAAATTGAAGACACCGGAGGTCCCGGTGTCTTGGTGCATAAAGCGAAAGTCATTGGCAGGTTTGTTGATCCTTCAGACCTCGGATCAGGACGCGGATCACTTCAGGCCGGGAAAATTCAGGGGGTGGTGTCTCTCCTTTTTTCAACATTTCCCTCACCCGGGTCCCCGACAGGGTTACATGATCTTCAGGAGGATGGGGACATGTTTTCCGGGAAGCCATTCCCCCACAACTCCGACAGTAAAAACTGTGTTCAAAAAAAAGAGGCGTGATTCCCAGTTCCTCATCCTTAAATCGGGAAAAGATCCGATGGGCGTCATAAGTTCCGTAATAGTCACCCACTCCCGCATGATCCCTTCCGACAATGAAATGGGTGCACCCGTAGTTTTTGCGGACCAATGCGTGAAAGACGGCTTCCCGGGGGCCGGCATAACGCATCGCCGCGGGATAAACCCCGAACAGAACCCGCTCCCGGGGATAATAGTGATGGAGAATCGTCCGGTAACTCTCCAGACGGATTTCCGCCGGGATGTCATCTTTCTTGGTCTCCCCCACCAATGGGTTGAAGAACAGGCCATCCACAGTTTCCAAAGCGGACTTCTGGATGTATTCGTGAGCCCTGTGAACAGGGTTACGTGTCTGGAACCCCACCACCCGTTTCCAACCTCTCTGCTCAAAGATCTTCCGGGTTTGCGACGGTTCGATCCAGTCTCCGGTGAAAGGACCATGATCGGGAACCCGCATCATCCAGACGGTCCCCCCCGCATAAATTGGGGAATCTTCGAATAAGCGGGCCACCCCCGGATGCTTCAGATCCTGTGTCCCGAAAACAGCCTCTGCCTCCCGCTGCCGGTCCACCTGGTAAAGACTGGTCACCTCCAAGACGGCATACACCCGCCCATCCGGCCCCCGTAACGCCACCTGATCCCCTTCCCGCACTCGGCGGGCTTCATTTTCCTCCACCGGCAGGGTGACAGGCAGGCTCCAGACGGTCCCGTCAGCCAGACGCATCCGATCCCTTACTGACAGATAATCCTCTTCTCCCAAAAATCCCTGCAACGGAGAATAAACTCCTGTAGCGATACACTCCACATCAGACAAAAGTCGATCTGAAATCCGCCATGACGGAAGGGATTCCGCCTCTTTCAACCATTCCTTGCGTTTCTGGCCCCGGCAGAGGCGGTCGATCAACACACCCCCGTGAGGTGATGAAACCATGTGATTCGCCCCCTTTCCTCACTTTATATGTCACCTCCGATCTTTTATCTCTCCCGACGGGTGAAGACCACATTCCGTTTTGTCCATGCCGGACCAGCGTCCCGCCCGCGAATCCTCACCAGGTTGAACCTGCCGGGTACATGGGACGCACCCGATGCTTGGATAACGGCGATCATGCATCGGGTTGTAGGGAATATTGTGTTCCCTGATGTACGCCCAAACTTCCTTGGCACTCCAGTAAGCCAAAGGGTTCAGTTTCAGCAGTCCAAATTGATGGTCCCACTCCACCACTTCGGTGTGGGCCCGTGTGGGGGACTGTTCCCGCCGGATGCCGGTGCACCAGGCAGAATAACCCTTGAGAAACCGGCGGAGAGGGTTTACTTTTCGAATCCCGCAGCAGGCATTGGCATCCCGTTTCCACAGTTCCTCGCCCCAAAGTTTGGCCTGTTCTTCAAGGCTGTACTCCGGGCGGACCCGGATGAAGGTCTTATCCAATGCCTTTGCCAGACGATCCCGGGTCTCGTAGGTTTCCGGAAATAACAGATCGGTGTCCAGATAAAAGATATCCGTCTCTGGTGCGACCCGGTGCAACATATGAACCAACGCCACATCTTCATAGCCAAAACTGCAGGCCAGCACCATCGACTTTCCGAATTGCTCCGCTCCCCAACGCAAGACCTCCCACGGGTCTTTTTCCCGGAACTTTTTGGATATCTGTCGAATCTCCCCGGGCGACAGTGGTCGCTCCCCGAAATCTCCGGGTGAATGGTTGTCAACGGTTCGATTGGACATTGCTTTCCCTCCTCCCCTTTTTCCATATTCGGATCAACATCAATCGGTCACATATTCCGCCCAAAAAAAACTGTCCCGGTCAGGAAAATGATTGATGAGGCCACCCCGCAGATGGAAAGAGGACCTCCCTCCCTCTTCATCTGTTACAATAGCAATGACAAGTTTCACCCAAGCTCACGACACGAGAAAGGAGACTGGTGGATATGGAACTGGTGGTTTATCTGGCCGGTCAGATCCACGATGACTGGCGCGGAGAACTCCGGCAAAAGGCGAGGAAACGGGGGCTTCCCATCATATTCAAAGGACCCCAGGAGGATCATGACCGCTCAGACGACATCGGGGAGAAAATCAAAGGTGAGCAGCCCAATCCCGTCTATCGCGACCAGACTGCCTCCGAATTCAACAATCTTCGCACCCGTGTCTGGATGGAAAAAGCAGATGTGGTGATCGCCCTCTTCGGGGAAAAGTATCGCCAATGGAATACGGCCATGGATGCCGCAATCGCTCTCCAATCCGGTAAACCCCTGATCCTGGTCCGCCCTGAAGGGTTGGTTCATCCCCTGAAAGAACTGGCGCAACGGGCTCAAGTGGTTGTTGAAACACCAGATCAGGCTTTGGACGCCCTTGCTTACATTTTTGAATAAACCCAAGTTCACACCGGTTCTACGAACCGGTGTCATTTTCGTGCCAGACCTGAAGGGGACTGCTTCATTACCGGGGTCGGGCCAGATTGGCCGGCCCACTTTCAAAAACGTAATAGTCGATGTTGATATTCATAAAAATCATATCTTTTCCTGTTTTTTTATCTCGGATCAGAATAAAGTCCCGTCCCACCTCCCGCAGTACTCCTGTAACCACCATCGCATTCCACTGGGGGTTGTTTTCATAGGTCAGGTACAAGGTGATCTCTTTACCGATGTTCCGATTCAGTACATCTTCCGTGTATACCCGCTGTCTCCGCTCCTGAGAGACCTCGGCGGTGGAAGTGGTGTAAAAGGGCGGCTGTTGCCAATACATATGGTTCCCTCCCTTAATAGACTTGAGGACACTCCTGAGGATCCGGGATGTAAAAACAGTGGGATTTGTATTGCCCACTGAGGGTTTGGTTGAACCAGGTGGCCGGGCAGGGCCCCTCCGGACGGAAAAACCAGAGGGCATTGCTTGCCGGATCCATCCGTTCGCCCTGGATGACCCGTCGGGCCAGCCGGATGTCCCGGTCCCGGGCTTTTTGATAAAAATAAGATTTTTGCACCGCTTCAAATCCCCCCGGTGACTGGAAAACCATCTCTTGTAGCGTCCGAATGTCTTCAAAATCGAGACAGTTGGCAACCACCCGGTTGACCCCGACATTACCCACCATGATCATTCCCGCTTCCCCTTCTCCCTCCGCTTCCGCCCGCATCAAGCGTGCCAACAATGCGGTCTGCTTGCTGTTCGTCCGGATTCTGGCCATCGCTGTCACCCCATTCTCCCTCCACATCTATTCGGATTTTTGTAAAAAAAGAACCGGCAATGCCGGTTTCGGTGCAGACCATCAAGATGGAAACATCAGGCCTGCCAGGCGATTTGTCCGTTCACCACTGTCATCAGCGCCTTTGCCTCCAACAACGAATCAGGCTCCGGATCGAGCAGTTCCCGGTCAAAAACGGAAAGATCCGCAAACTTCCCGGGAGAGATTGTTCCCCTCTCCCCCGCCTCCCCTGCCGTTTGGGCACCTCCCAGGGTAAACAGGCGCAGAGCGGAATACGGCGTCAATTTCTGTTCCGGTGAGTATCCTGGGTGACGGTTCATTTCCGGTGATCGTCGTGTGACGGCAGCGTGGATTCCCAAAAGTGGATCCAGCGGTTCTATAGGGGCGTCACTGCCCCCGCCGACAGGAACTCCACTTTCGATCAATGTTTTCCAAGCATAAGCATATCGGTGCAACTCTTGGGGCAACCTTTCCCTCACCCATGGAAAATCGGAGACTACAAACCGGGGCTGAATATCCACAGCCACCGGCAACCGGCAAAGCTCCCTGATCTGATCCCTTCGCAGCACTTGTCCGTGGATCAGTCGATCAGGGAGTTTGGAAGGGGAGGGGGGGCAAGCCTTCAGCACCTGGATCACCCGGTCCGCTGCTTCATCACCGATCGCATGAATGGCCACAGCCATCCCGGCGGCCCGTGCCTGTCGTACCCGCTCCTCCAACTCTTCCCGGGAATGGACAGCAAGTCCCCTGGTAGTGGGATCATCGGCATAAGGACGGGAAAGAAGTGCCGTCCTTCCGCCCAGGGAGCCGTCGGCAAAAATTTTGACCGCACCAAATCCGATCCAGGAATCACCGTCTCCCCCTTTCCATCCGGCTTCCCGGAATTGATCGAGAAAAGGGTGGTACACCAGATGATGGGTACGAAGAGCTATTTCCTCTTCCCCCCATCCCCGATAAATATTAAGCAGGTTTTCCACACTGCCGGCCGAACGAAGATCCTCGGTATGCACACAGGTGAGACCTTTGGACAAGGCATCGGCCGCACCCTTCCGGGCAAATTCCCTCAATTCATCCAATGTTCGGGAGGGAAGGGCATCAAAAAAGGGCCTGGATGCATTTTCATAAATCAATCCATTCAGGTTACCATTCACATCCCTCCCCAATTTTCCATCCTTCGGATCCGAGGTATCCCGGGAAATGCCTGCCGCCTGGCAAGCCTCGGAATTGACAGCTTGGACATGATGGCAAACTCTTGTCAACAGGACGGGCCGATCGGGACAGACAGCATCCAATTCCGCCAACGTCGGAGGTTCCGGGAGGGGAAATCGGTTTTCATTCCAATTGAGACCCAATACCCACTTTCCCTCCGGGGTCATCTGTGCACGTGCTTCCACCATTCGCAACAGGGACTCCTTGGATGTGGCTCCCGACAGATCCAACATCGACAATCTCATCCCGTGTCCCATTAAATGAAGGTGATTATCGGTCAATCCCGGATAAACAAAAGCCCCCTCCAGATCGACCCGGGGTACACCGGCCCGCCCTGTCTGAAGGAGGATCTCCTCCGTCGATCCGACAGCGACGATTCGGTGATTCTCCACACAGATCGCTTCCGCTAGCGGTATCCTTTGATCCATGGTGGTGATCCGGCCGTTGTAAAAAATCCGCCTTTCTATATGAAACCCCTCCATCCTTTCAGTTCTCCTCTTCTCTCCCTATTCTTGCATTCTCTCATACGCCCCCCAAACCCTTTCTCTTCACTTGAAGATTATATGAGGTGTGAGTCATGGTGATGGAGGGTAATAAGAAGATATAAGCACCCCCTCAAGTCAAGTCCGACCCCAAGCAGAAGGGGGTCGGGCTTTTCTCCATGTAAAAATACCCTCACACAACAAGGAGCATCCACTCAGACCACACGTTCCATTTCCGATTGTCGCTCCTGATCAAAGATGATACCTCGGATGGGACGGGAGATGATACGGGATTTTTCCAGTCCCAGCTCTGTCATCACCATCGAAGTATAGGAGGGATCCCATCGGCGCAGAATGAAAGCCACCCCGTCACGGGAAGAGACAGCATCCACCACTTCCAGTCCAATCCCTTCCAGGCGCTGGCACAACTGTTCCGGATCCGGGACCTCCCGGTTCCCGAGCCTCATACAGATAAAACGGCTTCCCCCCGCTTCCCCGGCCGGGAGGAGCAGAGAGTCCTCCGAAAGGGGCAACCTGGGGGGCGGAAGGCGAAACAGGTTGCACAAATCTTCCACCACTGCGCTGGCGGTGGGCTTCTCCCCGGCTCCCCGACCCACCAAGGTGACATCACCCACAACATCTCCCTCCAGATGGACAGCGTTATACACGCCATCCACGCTGGCCAGGGGGTGGGATAAGGGCAGCAAAGTGGGGCCCACCCTGAGACTGACCGGTCCCTTCTCACCATACTGCTCACCCGTCGCCAACAGCTTCACGGCATAGCCCAGCTTCCGGACCAGTTCCAACTCTTCCGGTGTAATGTCACGAATCCCTTCCCTGAAGATTTGCCGGACCGGAACATCCGTCTCAAAGGCGAGACGGCAAAGAATTGCCAGTTTGTAGACAGCGTCAAAACCGTCCACGTCCGCTGCCGGATCCGCCTCGGCATACCCCTTCTGTTGGGCTTCCGCCAGTACTTTCTCAAAGGAAGCCCCTTCACGGGACATCCGGGTCAGAATATAGTTGGTGGTTCCATTGAGAATTCCCGATATCCGGTGCAGACGGTTGGTCTTTAAAAAGTGCCCCATCGTCCCTAACACGGGGATGCCGCCCCCCACGCTGGCTTCATATAGAATTTGAACCTTCCTGCTGCGGGCCAAGCGCTCCAGTTGCACCCCGTGTTTGGCCATCAATTCTTTGTTGGCGGTAACTACATGGCACCCCGCTTTCAACGCCCGTTCCACATACGTCCGTGCTGGTTCCGTTCCACCGATCGCCTCCACGACCACTTGTACCCCCGCTTCCAAAACCCGGCCAAAATCTGTGGTGATCAATGATTGCACTCCGTTTACTGAACGTTCCTTTTGCTTCTCTTTCACCAGAATGGACCGGACCTCGAATAAATTTTCCGTCCTTTTCAAAATCACATCTTCCTGGCTTTGCAGCGCTTTATAAACACCTCCCCCGACTGTGCCAAGCCCCAACAGTCCCACGCCGATTCGCTTCATCTCCGATTCCTCCTCTTTTAAATGGAAAAACCCCCTCGAGATCGAGAGGGGGTGGACTGCGACAAAGTTAAACCGTCAGTATTCATCCCACTCCCTATCTCTCAACGCCATGGCGCTGCAGGATTTGGCACCCTGCCCGCGAACATTCGCGGGCGGGTTGCCGGGTTTCATCGGGCCAGTCCCTCCACCACTCTGGATAACGAGTAGTATCCGTTCTTCAATTGTGATTGGAAGCGCAAAAAAACGTCACAGGGAGGATTGGGTCCCACAGGAGTGTCTTTCGCTCGTCAGAACTTTCGTGCGAAATGTGAAGCCCAATCCCGACCAACTCGGAAAAAACTCTATCACAGAGCTTTTAGAGTCCATTATGTAACAGGAGTCATCATAGTGTCAAACCTTTTCCCGTGGTGCGATGATCCGGTTGCGGAGGACACCCAGATGTTCAATCTCCAACTCCACCTCATCACCGGGTTCCAACCAAGCTTGAATTTCCGTTCCCAACTCCAGGATGCAACCCGTCCCCACCGTTCCGGAACCGATCAGATCCCCCGGCCACAGCGTGCAGTTCTGGGAAGCCCGCTCCACCATCTGGGCCACTGTATAGGTCAGATCCCGCACATTTCCTCGGGACAGTTCGTGCCCGTTGATTCTGGCAACCATCGTCAGATCAAAATGATTTCCTTGCCTCCGATCTTCCAATTCATCCAATGTAACCAACCAGGGACCGATCGAAGTAGCAAAATCTTTCCCCTTTGCCGGCCCCAATCCCACTTTCATCTCCTGCCGTTGCAAATCCCGGGCACTCCAATCATTGAGGATGCAGAACCCGGCGATGTGTTCCAAAGCCTTTTCTGCAGGAATATCCCGACCTTTTTCACCAATGACGAAAGCCACTTCCAGTTCGTAATCCAGCTCCCGGGTGTTCCGGGGTTTTTCCACTGCTGCACCGGGGCCGATGATGGCATGAGGATTGGAAAAATAAAAAACCGGGATTTCGTACCACTCCTGCACCATCTCCAACCCTCTGTTTGCACGGGCTGTTTTCACATGTTGTTCAAAGGCGTAGAAGTCCCGGAAACTGCGGGGAGTCGGCAAGGGCGGCAAAAGATTCACCTCCGGCTCCCGTAAAGCCACTGGCTCTCCTTCTACCTGCAGGGTGGACAGGTCTTCCCCTTCCATCTCCCCGGCCAACCGGATGAGGGTCTTCATCCCTTCTCTGCCTGTCTCCAGAAAAGGCAACATTTCCGTCGGCATTCCCCGGGTGACAGGCAACTCTCTGTGAAGGGTTGCCCATTTCTGAGCAAATCCGATATCCACGATCCAACCGTCACTGACCCAACCGATCCGTGCTTGGGGTGATCCATGGATCGTCAATTCTCTTTCCTTCACCTCGTATGTGACCAGCTTCATTCAACTCCCCCCTTTGTTATCAGCATATTCATACAGGGAGAGGAACAGCAAGTCTTTTTTTATTTCACAAGGGAAGGAATCCGTAAGGTCCCACAAGAAGCAAATTAGTGATGGTCGGGTCGGTCGGGTTTGGGTTTCATATTCCGTACCAAAGTTTTAAAGATCCAAAAACGCTCCATGTAAAATCCAATCCTGCCTTTGACGACTTTTTCACAATGCTTGCATGGGATGACAGAGTTCAAATGATCCAAAGTCCCCTCGGCAGGGGACCATCGTTTCACGATCGACGGGTAAGTTCTTTTTGGGCCAATTTGATCAACTCTTTCACCATTTGCCCACCCACCGAGCCTCCCATCTTGCCGGCATCGGAGGTTTTCATGTCTCCGTTATATCCTTGGGGACGATAGAAAATCCCCGCTTGCCGGGCCATTTCCATTTTGGCTTCCACCGGGCCCCGGACCTGTTTTCCCGTCTGTTGTCTCAATACTCGGGCTTTCAAACGATCCATTTCTTCCCTCGCCTCTGGCACCAGCAATTGATTGTTACGTCGTCTGCGTGAGATGGCCTCCACCTCCTTTCTCCCCCCCTTAGTTTCCCCAAAGAAAAAAACTGTCCCGAAGGACAGCTGATCATTTATTTGGTAAAAATGTGTTTTCCGATTTTGAGTATCTGCGGACGGCTCCAGATCCACTTGGAGGTGGCGGTATCCGGATTGAAATAGAACAGGGCATTATTGGAAGGGTCCCAACCTTTGGCAGCGTCTTCTACCGCTTGATAAGCTTGACTGTCAGGCTCCATCCAGATCTGTCCATCGTCCACTGCTGTAAAGGCTCCCTTCTGCATGATAACGCCCTTGGCGGTGTTGGGGAATTTATCGGACTGCATCCGGTTGATAATCACTGCAGCCACTGCCACCTGCCCTTTGTAAGGTTCTCCACGGGCTTCACTGTATACGGCCCGTGCCATCCATTTCCTGTCTTCCTGGGTCAGTGGGATTATGCCAGAAGATGTTTTACCCGGATGTGACTCTGTCATCTTTTTTAACTGACCCCAGGTTTGGGCTCCCACGATGCCATCAATCCGCAAATTGTGATCTTTCTGGAATTGGATCACCTGTCGCTCGGTTTCATGTCCGTAGACACCGTCACGCTTGGTGCTGTACCCCAATTTGTTCAAGCGGGCCTGCAGATCCCAGACGTCACCGTTCTTGCTGCCATAGTATACCATTGTCGGTGCCGCCGCCTCCGCCTTCTTCCCTCCGGGGAGGACGGCGCCTGTAAGGCCGACCGTGGCTACAGTGAGAAAGATCATCAGCTTCCTTTTCACAATATTCCTCCTTATAGCCTCCGAGGTTAGTTGACGGGTTCGGAATAAGGAGTTCCCGACCGCACAGCGGCTTCACCCCAAATAAAAATAAGTCCCCCGTACCTGTGAAACAGGATTCGGCTTAATTTACATACATTAGGAATTATAGTGGCGGATCGGGAATCTCTCAACGCACAATAATTTCCATATAAGTTGAATAATAGATGACTGAAACAAAAAAAGCGCAGCGATTCATCGCTGCGCCGTGTGGTTGATGGTTTACCGTTTGGCCTCCTGGTAACGTCTGCCCACCTCGTCCCAGTTGACCACGTTCCAGAACGCCTTGATGTAATCCGGACGCTTGTTTTGGTACTTGAGATAGTAGGCGTGTTCCCAAACATCCAGACCCAGGATCGGCTGGAGACCTTCCATGAGCGGATTATCCTGGTTGGGTGTGCTGGTGACAGCCAAAGAGCCGTCCTTGTCCAAAACCAACCAAGCCCAGCCACTTCCGAAACGGCCGACGGCGGCATTGGTAAATTGCTCCTGGAACTTTTCAAAGCTGCCAAAGGCGTCATTGATGGCTGCAGCCAGCTCACCCGTGGGCTGACCGCCGCCCTGAGGGCTTAAAACTTTCCAAAAGAGGGAGTGGTTGGCATGTCCGCCCCCATTGTTGCGAACCGCAGTGCGAATGTTTTCCGGCACCTGGTCGATGTTCTTCATCAGGTCCTCGATCGACATCTCCTGCAGGGTCGCGGCTTGGCCTTCCAGTGCCCCGTTCAATTTATCCACATAGGTTTTGTGGTGACGTCCATGGTGGATTTCCATGGTTTCTTTGTCAAAGTGGGGCTCCAATGCATCCGTGGCGTACGGCAGTGCCGGCAATTCGAATTTTGCCATCGATAAACCCTCCCGCTATGTAATTTGTTCACCCAGGATGGCAGCGTTTTGAACGATGCCTCTCTTATCATTTACCCACTTTTATTATGCAAAAAACACTGGAAAATATCAACCAAATCAATCAGTTCACTCTGGTTACATCTGCTCCCCCGAGAAGCGTTCTGAAATCCTCATGGGAGGGTTGGGTTTCCCGCGGAGTGCCTTTGGCTCATCCAAACAACGAAACGTGGCGGAAAACCCAATCTGACTATCTTAAAACTAACTAAAAACACTTTGTCCTTATTATTTCCTGAGACGTTGGATCAGCGGAAGCACTTCAGTCACATCCTTTAGAATGTAATCCGCCCCCAACTCTACAAACTTGGACCGCGCCTTTTCTCCGGCCGGACCGGTCAAGGTGGCGGCAAAATGGCAACCCATTCGACGGGCGGCCAACAGATCGGCCACGGAATCCCCAACAATCAGAACTCTTTCCCCGTCGATTATGGGGAGACGGGTGGCCAAGATATCGGCATCAGAGGTGGTTCGTCCCCCAAAAGCCTTCAGATAAGTGAAAGGATGGGGTTTTCCCAGAGGTCCCAGGTCGGATCGGCTCTTCTCCGCCCGCCGGACATCGCTCGCCGTCACAATCCGATCCGGATCAAAAGCGGGCAACCAGCCCATCGCATCCAAAGGCACCTGTGTTTCCAATGACGGCCGGCCAGTTCCGATCCCGAGGATCAATCCGGATTGCTTCAGTTGATCCAACATATTTCGGATCGTCGACGGTTCCACAATCGGGATCTCTTGTTTCAGGAATCCGGTCTTTTCAGGATGAACAGGTGCTTTTTTTTCCTGTTTTTCATACAGTTCACCTCCCAGGTACCACTCCTGATAAACCTCCATCCCCAATCTCCAAAGGGATCCTCCATGGGAGAAGGAGGAGGATTGAATCCCTGACCACGCCTGGGCCAATCTGTTGATTTGTCCCGACAGATCCCCCCGGTCTGCGGACATCCCCTTCAAACACTCTGTCACTCTTCCATAGTGGGGCCGAAACTCCATTCCTTCCCCACGAAACCTCTCTCCAATCCGCATCAGGCTTTCCCTGTCCAGATCCTCTTTCAGCAGGCGGGTTACAAACTGAGGCTGTTTTTCAAACAGTTGTTTCAACAGTTCCTGAAGCTGAAACCCAAACAACAGAGCCACCATATCCCAGTTGGAATTGACCCCGTGAGATTTCAGCCATTCCAACACATTCTCTTCGGCAAACACCTCCCGACGCACACCCCGAATGGTTTCCTCATCGGGAAAAGGAGCGAAATCCCCCCCGGCGAGACCCAGAGCCTGATCGCTGTACAGCAGTTCCCATACCGACAAACAAGTGGTGTCAAAACACCGTTTCTCACTCAACAGCACCCCGTCCACATCAAAGAGGATCATTTCGTACATGTTGGTTGTGTACCTCCTTGTTTTCATCCCCAATCAGATCTTGTACCCACTTTACCAGAGAAAGACCGGAATCCCAACCTGCAAAGGACTCATGCAAATAGAGAAAGAGAAGAAAAAAGCCCCGGCAATGCCGGAGCCATGAAACCTCGATCCAAAGGCAATCGATCGAGGTGGATTATTCTTCTCCCTGGGTCACCATCTCATTCTCTTTTTTGATCATCAGATGCAGGGAGACAGTGGAGATCAAACAGCTGAAAATCAATGACAATGCTATAGTTAATGCCAGTGTCATATCCCTTCTCCTCTCCGGCTGCCCCGTGGCTGGGGAGTCAATAAATTCTCAGTTTGATCATAACCTGGATCTCATCTGTCCCATCGGTCAATTTAGACAAATCAAGTACAAATATGAGGCGAATTTTTGACTTTTTTAGCTCGCGGGATGACCAATGGATCTTGTCGGGAAAAGAATCCTTTTGTCCAGTTTTGTCCGGGAGGGAGGGAATTCCCATCCTGTTGGCATAAATAGATAAACAAACTTAATTCTGACAGGGAAAGGGGCACAGAAAAATGCCGTTTCCTCAACCGGATGAAACCACGATCCAAAATGAGAGCCGCTGGTTTACCCTGGAGGAGGCTGCCGAACATCTGCAGATTTCCGTGCACGAAGTGCAGGATTGGGTGCTGATGGAAAAAGTAAACAGCCTGGAACAGGACGGAACCTTTTGGATCTGTGAAGAAGAGCTGGAAAAAGTCCGACACCAGCCGGCGATCGATCTCTCCCATTCCCCGGAGGACGGGATAGGCCGACCCAGGGGAACGGTTGTGGACATGATCCGGGATTTCAAAGCGAAGATGGAGAAGAACCCTTCGCAAGAAGCAAATCGACACCACCCTTTTGAAACAGACACCCTTGACAACCGGGGCATCATCCCGGTAAAAAAGGAAACCCGTGATCATCAAGGCACCGGGCCTTGGCGGTCCGCCTTCGAAAAAGCGACAGATCAACTGCGTAAGATAAAACCTCTCTCTCAGCAGAAGTTGAGGGAATGGATCAGTCAATTTTTTCAGATGATAGAGGAGAAAAAGAAGAAGGAAGTACAGGAAGAGGAGCAAAATCGTCAGGTGAGCGTGAAATTGGGGTTTATGACGGGTAAAAATGAACTGTTCTGCGACTTCTGTGAAGTCAACGACCGGTTTTACCCCGGAGCGATTTTTGCTGATGTCTATGTGGATGGTGCCCTGAAATGGATGATGTGTCCCAATTGCCTCCATTACTGCCGTCAGCAAGCCAACGGTTCCATGGAGAAAAACATCCGGGCCCGGTTTAACCAGTTGGCTTTCCGTCTGGAACAGGAGGCCCGACGTGCCCGCAATCTCGCAGCATCGGAGGATTTTCAGGTGCCCCGGATGCACGAATGGGAGGCATGGGAGACCGCCTCCCTGGCGATGCAGGAGGTGGCGTCCTCCCACCCCCCCAAGTCTGATGAGTCCGCGCCCTTCGACAATCATCCGCAGGGCCGGGGGAATGAACAGTTTTAAGGGCACTCCTTAAAATCACCATCGGCACCGGATTCACACCAGAGGTGACTCAAAGCCGGAATCTACAAGAATGTGATGTTCACCTGCCAAAGAGCCGCCTGAGGCGGCTCTTTTGATGAAAACCGCCCCCAATGGAACCCTCTCCAAGAAAAGGATAAAGATCAGCAGTCATTCGGTGAAGAACACTCCCCTCTTTGGGCAGTGCACTTTTTCCTAATCCTCATCCGAGATGTCACCATTGTCGGTTTCAACTCTTAAGGAAATCATCTTTCCCTTGCCTTTTTCATCCCCAACGGTTCCTTTCAATCGTTGCTCCACCGATGATTCCTTTTTAATCGCTGTTCCACAAGATCAATTTTCACCTGATTTTCACTTGATTTGCTGTTTACGAGGAAGTCGGTTTGAATGTCGCCAAACTCAGCGTAAAGGTCCACTTTCAATGATTGGGGCTCCTTCTTAGCATAAATGTTTACATCTTTTAAGTCAGGAATTTGTATTGTTTTTTCGGAAGATACCCATGTAATTGCAAAGGTACCGATCAAAAAAAGGCGGCTGACTCCCCCTCCTGGAAATCAACCGAAGCGCGATCACTTGATCTGGTCCAATGCTTCTTTGTATCTCATGTCACCGGGGTCCAACTCTTGAGCTTTCCGATAGCTTTTGGCAGCCTCTTCACGTTGATTCAGCCGTTGGAGGACGACTCCGTACTGATAGTGATAAATCGCTGTTTTCGGACTGATCCGGACCGACTCCCGGGCACTTTTCAGCGAGGCCTCAAAGTCACCTGCATAGTACCGGGCGATGGAGAGATAATAGTGGGTGGCAGCGTGGTCCGGTTTCAGCTTGATCACTTGATTAAATGCGTGCGTCGCTTCTTTGATGGTGTCCGCTATCAAGCTCTCCCGTTTCTTTTTCGTAAGCCCCGTTTTTTTTACGATCTGTTCCCGTTCCGCCAGATAGGCTTGGCCCAGTTTGTACCAGACCGTTGCATTCTCGGGCTTCAACTTGGCAGCCTTTTTCCCGTGTTTGACAGCTTCCTCTGTTTTCTTCAACTTCAATAGGTAAGAAGCCAGAATATAATGGTATGATCCTTCCTTCGGATTTAACCGGACAGCTGTCCGGAAGGAACGGACCGCCGCTTCATCGTCTCCTTTCGCACCGTGAATTTTACCTTCGTGATAATGAAAAAGGGGATTCTCCGGATCGGAGGAAAGTGCCTTTTGTACGGCGGACTCCGCCTGCTTCAGATCTCCGGATTCGAGGGCATACACCGCCAACACATCATACAACTGGGGATCCGGAACATTTTTGACCCCCTTGGCTAGAACTTGCTTCGCTTTTTTGTAATCTTTCTTCTCCCCGTGAAGATTGGCCAGATGAAGCAGGTATTCCTTCTCCGCTGGATCCGCCTCCACCGCCAGTTGGGCACGGGTGATCGCTTCATCCACCTGATTCTCCCGGAAGAGCCGCACCGACTCTCCATAATAGCGGGCCGCATCCTCAGCATCGTCACCCAACAGCCCTCCGTTGAACAGAAAGTATGTCCCCGCCGCCAATCCGATTGCCACAGCGCCGATCCCGGTAAACAAGAGACCCTTCCGATTTAGAGGGGCCCGCCAGGGGGGCGATTCCACCTTTGTTTTTTGCGACGGCTGAGGCTGAATACTGGCCGGGGCTTCTTCCCGCTCTTCCCCTTCGGTCCGTATCTCCTCTTCTCTGGGGGGACGACGCTCAGTCCGCAGCAACACCCCGGAAAAAAGGTCATCGCCACCCGGGGCGGGCTTCTTTATAACAGCGGGAGCCTTATGCATCAGAGGTGAAATCCATTCCAGTCCCTCCCGGATCTCCACCAATCGGGGTCTCCAGGCGGGATCAGCCCGAAGGCTGTTTAAGATCAAACGCTCCCATTCCACCGGCACCTCTTCCCTGTACCGGCGAAGAGGCTCTATCTCCCCAGGTTTAGGAACCACACCCGTGAACAAGGTGTAAGCCAGGGCCCCCCACAGATAAACCTCCCAGGTTTCATCCTGTTCATCCGGCCCATCCGGCCACTGTGAATATTCCGGTCCCGGAATCAACCCCGACGGTCCCCCATACAAGAAGCGAACTTCATCGGGAGTAACCAATATATTTTGCGGATGAACAACCGTAAATTCTCCCCTGCGCCGCAACCGAAGTAAATGATCAGCTATCCACTTCATGATCCGGGCGGCTTCTCCCAAGGGCAAAATCTCCGACCCCAACATTTGATATGCCAACAGCGTTGCTTCCAAGGGACTCAATACCTGATAGAGGATTCCCTCTTCCACAAAGGCATCCTGCAATGGTGGAAATGCAAGAGAATCCCGTTGCAACAACCTGTGAAAGGAAGATTCCCCGTTCATCCCCTCCTGTTCCACGGCGTGGACAAACACCCTCTCCGGCAACAAATTCCCCCTCCCGGAAGGGGTCTCCACATAATAGAGAACACCTCTCACAAAGGGAAAAGATTGTAACACCTGATAGGTATTCCGGATCCACTCACCCTGTCGCTTCCTGTTCATCCATTATCCGGCTCCTTCGCTCCTGTTGCTCCCCATGAATATGTAACCGATCACCACGGATTCTAGTAGACTATTTTACCATGAACCGGGAAGGATCGTGACTCGAAACCCCTCATCAATCAATCTCTACAATCAACTTCTGCGAAACTTCCTGCAAATTTAGACCCAAAGTATGATTCCGTCATTTTGTAATAAATGACATAATCGGGAGAGAACATTTACCAAAGGAGGAAAACCATTTGGTAGTTCACAAGAAAAAACTGGCTGTGATCACCTCATTCACTGTGGTTGGATTGTTGACCGCCAATCCGGTGTATGCCAACCCCGCTGAAGATCTTTCCGAAGAGGCCAAGGACGGGACTTTACAGACTGCACCGGAAGTTCAACTGGGATTAGAAAACAGCGAAATCCCGGTGAAAACTCCCGTCGTTCCGATCCAAACAGAGGATGAAGACAACACCATCCCCGAACCTGAGCCGGAACCGGAACCTGAGCCTGAGCCGGAACCTGAGCCTGAGCCGGAACCTGAGCCTAAACCGGAACCTGAGCCTGAGCCGGAACCTGAGCCTAAACCGGAACCTGAGCCGGAACCCGGCAACCCTGGTGACAACGACAACGGTAACCCCAGCGAGGGCAATGACGGTGGAATCACTCAGCCCACACCCACCCATCCCGTGACCCCGCCCGACAGCCCGGAATCAGTTCATTACCTGTCCCATGCCAAGGATCAACAGAAGCTGGCCTCCAAGGACGGTGCTGAGGAAGAAGGCGGCAAGTTGCCCGAAACGTCCATATCCCACCCGACTCAGATGGCCGGCGGCCTGCTGATGTCTCTCCTCGGTGCGGCCCTGCTCTTTATCCGCCGCTTCCGTTCCAATGGGGTCTGATCTCCTCACTCATATCAAACCACCTCCTCTCAACCGGGGAGGTGGTTTTCCATGCACTCCAAACGCCGTCCATTGAAGAAAAAACCACTTCCATTGAGGAGAAGTGGGGTTTCCTTAAGTCTGCTTACTCATCGGAAACAGTAGGATCTTCCGGACTGGTTTTCTCTTTTGGCTTCGGTTGCTCGCTATTCTCCAGGTTTGGATCCTTTTTTTTATCCGATATGTTGGAAGCTCCCTCGGTGGGGTGAATCCCTTGAGGAGTGGAATGTTGCGATTGCGGAGGCAAATTTTTCAGAGCGGGGTCCCGATACTCATACCAGATGAATCGAATCCGGATCTGGTATTATCCCCATACGGTAGACAGTGAAAAAAGTCCATCTGGTAAGATGGACAAAAGCACTGAACTGCCGGAGGGGATTTTCTTATGGCGAAAAAAGGGCA
>NZ_BMEX01000022.1 GCF_014637345.1 Kroppenstedtia guangzhouensis | reverse complement strand
GGTTGGCCTCTTCGTTCAACTCCCGGTAGGTGAGAACCCTCTCTCCCCTTTTCACCGCCACCCGGTCCCCCTGACGGGCCGCCTGTTCCTCAAACAGCGAGACCAGAGTCGCATCCTTCGGATACGACGCCCGGGTGTCGTTGAAACGGCCGAACAGCAGGTTGTTCTCTTCCTCTTTGGATAAAAAACGAATATCGGATAATTTAATTTTGAACAACCCCTTTCACCAACAACTGATAATGGTCCAAAAATCTGCTCATTGTCGACTCCCGGAAAAGATCCGTATTGTATTCCAATTGAAGAAGGAAAGTATCCTGTTCCTCATATACATGCAAAATAAGGTCATATTTGGAAGTTTCACTGGGTACAACAGACATCTGCACATCCAGCCCATGGTATTGTCGATGAAGAGTGAGTTCATTTTGATAAGTAAACATCACTTGGATCAATGGAGAAATCTCCGGCGTGACATGGATATTCATCTTTCGAATCACTGACTCCAGCGGAATATGCTGGAAGTCGTAAGCAGTGACACAAATCTCCCGAACCCGTGCGAAAAATGTTTCAAGCGCCGGGTCTCCGGAAAGATCCATCGGCAAGGGTACCGTATTTGCCAGGTAGCCTACAGTCGACTGCCACTCGGGAGCCCTCCTATTGCTCATCACAGTCCCGATCAGGAACTGTTCCTGCCCACTGTATCGGTGCAACAAAGAAGCATACAAACCAACCAACAACATATAAGGAGTTACTCCGAAACGATCCGCACAACGCAGAATGGAACGAGTAAATTGTGGTGACAAGCGCCGGGATAAAGTCCTTCCTCTGTAAGACCGATGAACAGGCCGGGGATAATCTGTTGGTAAATCCAGAGTTGTTGGGAAGCGGGATAATAATTGAGACCACTCCTCCAATTCAGCAACAAACAATGGATCTTCTTCCAAATGAAGGGTCGACATCACATAGTCCCGAAATTGCAACTCCCGGCCCTGATTCCCCGATTCTTTCACTTCCGGTTTGCATAATTGAAGCAATTGCTGAACAAATAACTCGTTTGACCATCCGTCAAAAATCAGGTGTGGTACCGAAACCAGCAATAAGTGCTCCCGCTCGTCCATTTGGATAATTTTAGATCGAAAAAGCTCCTCACTCAACAAGTCAAATGGTTGGTTTGCCCAACTGTGAATGAGAGCATCCAATTCATCGTATTTGGACTGTTCCGACTTGAATCTCCAGTCTTCCACATCGTTTTCGGCAAAAATGCGTTTGGAAAGCTCCTGGAACGGTTCTCCCTCTGCGGTTTCAGAGAAACGGAATCGGAACACATCATGATGTTCGACTATTTTACGGATTGCTTCAGACAATCGTCCGGAATCAAGCTCCCCCCTCAAACGAAGAGTAAACGTCACTGTATAGACGGGACTGGTGGGATCATTTCGGAAAACAAACCATTGACTTCGTTGAGAAGGGGTTAACGGAAGCGGGTTAGTTTGACAGTCTCTGGGAGTATATGAACGGGTATACCTTTTCCCCCCCCCACGTTCCACCAAAGCCTGCAATCCTTCAAGAGTCGGATCCGTGATAAATTGCCGCAAGGTCACTTCCACACCGAAAGTTTCATATACTTTAGCCAGCAGGCGCATGGCCTTGATGGAATCTCCGCCCAATTGGAAAAAGTTTTGTCCCTGCACGAAAGTGTCCTGTTGCAGAACATCCTTCCAGAGCACAGCGAGCTCACCGTTTTCCATCCGGTCAACCCCCTGACTGAGGACGATGTCCCCGCTCCAATGGCCTGATTCCATTAACTCGCGTTTCATATGACGATACAAACTGAGTAAATCCAGTTTTTCCTCTGAATTGAAACGAATTTCATAATAGGTTTCACGAGCCTTTGAATCTGTCAACAAGGTTCCCGTCGAAAGAAAATGATCGATCCTCAGGTGCCGTTCAGCAAACTTTCCTTCCCCCAGAGCCTCAATCAGAAGCGGACGTTGGATTTTCCCCGAGGCTGTCTTGGGGAATTCCTCCCGTGAAAGTGGAATGATCCAATCCGGGGCGATGCCAAAGTGCAAGCGAACCTGCTCACTGATTTCACGGGCCACATGCAGGGAAAAAACGGGGTCGGAATCCTCCGGCGAGAAAAAGATGGCCAATCTGTCATCGCCGTCTGTAGTGCAACCGGCAGCTCCAACAGCGGCAAAGGTGGGAATCACCCCTTCCACCGATTCGATGATTGCTTCGATTTCATGATTGTAATGGTTTTTTGCACGGATAATCAGTATATCTTTTTCGCGCCCGGTGATCACCAAGTGCCCTTCTTTTCCGGGGCGAAGAAAGCCCAGATCCCCGGTGGAGAACCAGCCGTCTTCCGAGAGCACTGGCCGATTCTCTTCACTGTGGGCAAAGTAAGATGAGACGATTGACGGGCCCCTAAGTTGGATCCGGCCAATGATTCCCTCGGGAAGTACCCGCTCTTTCCCATCCACAATGCGCACAGCCAGTCCGGGTAACGGAGGGCCCAAATCTGTAAAACAGACGGATTCCGGATCCTCCGGGGGGACTTCCCGGATCCGTTGATCCAAAGAACGCTTGTCCACGTACAGGACCGGATCGATTCCTTCTCCAAAAGTGATTGGTCCTGACGCTTCCGTCATACCATACTGGGGACAAAAAGCTTCCGGTGAGAGATTCAGCGGACGCATCTTCTCAAAAAAGGCGGACATTGTATCCGGAGAGACCGGTTGACCCGCCGAAAGCAAAAAACGGAGGGAAGAAAGATCCCACTCCTTGCCCGGATCCTGGATATCCAGACGATTGAGCAATGAGAACGCAAAGTTGGGCGCCCAAGTATAAGTCACCTTATAATCAGAAATCCACTTCACCCAATTCAGCGGGTTCGCAACAAATTGGTCCACTTCTGTCAAGACTTGTTCGCAACCGAGATAAACAGCCAAAACATGTTGGCTGAATAATCCCCCGGCATGTTGGAGCGGCATCCAATTCAATATGACTTCTGATGAAGTAAGCCCTTTCCATTTCACTGTCGGGATAATATTGGCGAGAATGTTTTCATGACGATAGGCAACCGCCTTCGGCTGGCCCGTCGTACCTGAAGTCAACAAAAACATGGCCGTCGTTTCCGGATCAACGGTTGGGCTCTCTTTCAATTCTCCACAACCGTCCATCTCTCTTACGGAAAATACTCGTGGCTGTTTTTTTGACCAAGAAGACATCAACTGAATCAAGGGCTCTTTATGGCTCTCATCGGTCACCACCGGCGGTTCACCGAACAAATCCCATGTGTTTCTCATTTTTCGCACTTCGGCATGTGATTGGATTAACGGGATCTGCCTCATGGGCACAGGAGGACAGCCTGCTGTGATGCACCCCCAAAAAGAGACGACAAAGTTGTCCACCCGATCACACTGCAATAAAACAGGAGTTTTCTCACCAACTCCTCTGTGGCGTAGGGCAGCTCCAAAGCGAAGAACCCGGCTTCGGAGCTCACGGTATGTCATGGTGTACCTATCCTCTGCATGAATAAAGGTGATGCAATGATCCCCATGTTGATCACATGTGTCAAAGAATATACTTGCCAAGCTGACGGGAGAAGTCTCCGGTTCATGCGGCACTGGATGATAATATTCTGCTAGCCTTTCGGATGCCATCGGTTCCAGTTCGGAGTAGTGAATTCTTGAGATTAAGGGCACGTCGAATCCTGTCGAAGAAACGACTGATTTTTTGTTCGGTTTTGGGTCATATGTATGCTCAAAAACATCAATCGATGATATATTCATTCTTTTGGAAGCGTTTTCTCCAAGGCCCTTCAGAAGTTTGTCGATCACCGGAATCCCAATCCCCCTTTATTGTTTAATTTACTTATAGCAAATATGGAAAATACAATCAATATTTATTTTCTTAATTAATTGATTAAGTTGTGTAAACCTGTTATATTCATACCTGCCTGTTATATTCATACCTGAATTTATGATAATTGACATCGAAATCAGGAGTTGATATTTGTGAAATAATTCAATTCCTTCATTGAAAGAAAAAACTTGAGGGCTCAAAACCCTTCCCTGAAACAATTCGCCGATGGGATCGCTATTCATCTTTCATAAACATAGATTCCCAGATAATCTGCCAATGGATGTAAGGACCTCCACAAAACAGAACCAGAGGCGTATACTGATTCATCAACCTCCTTCATATAAGTATTTTGTCGTAATTCAAGAGAGCTCCCCTCCCCAAACTTTGGCTAATTAACGGACTGGATCAACTCCGCCTCGGTTCCACCTATTTATTATTTTCTAAATTTAGTATTGCCTGTGTCAAAAACTTATGATATAAAATATTTGAGTTCAAGGTCTTGACAGATTTTTCATCTGATTCCGGCGCTTCTTGCGATACCCCCCGGAATCATACAAAAACCTGTCGAAACCAGTCGAACTCAACTATAAAACATTTTAAGGAGGTTGCTCACATGAGCAAAGTCATCCAATCCTGGACCGATCCGGTCTACCGTGCGTCCCTGTCCCAAGCCGAATTAGCCAAGCTTCCCCACAACCCCGCCGGCGACGCCCTGTCCGAACTCTCTGACGCCGATCTGAATGAAGTGGCCGGTGGTGTCGGGTGCGGAAATGTTTGCACCTGGACCAAAGATTGCAGCATTTGCCCGAGCTGGAGCTGCTGGAGCTGGAGCTGCTAAGTTTAATGAAAAAACCGAAGAGAACAGCTTTGCTGTTCTCTTCGGTTTAATACTTAAAAAAAGGATACACAACCACCGACAAATTTGTGGGATGAGTGGTTAAAGGCAACGCCCTGTCCGAACTCTCAAACATTGCCGTTCCAATGATCCGTTACAGATACTACCCCTGTATCCATAACACCGAGTATCCTTTATTACATAAAAGTATTTTAACATACCGTTGAATGACATGCAAATTAAGTTGGACTTTCCCGAGGTGAATTGTATGCCTTTTCATATTTCCAAATCGATGTATTTGGATGAGAGAATTCGCTCTTTCCCAGAAAAAGAGCCTGCGGGATCCGACCCCGACGATTACACGCTGAAACGGATTCAACATTGGATCAATGGACTTGCGAACCGGGAGGATTTGTTCAATCAACAGCTGAGTCTTCACAAGATCGACCGGAGAAAACTCCTCCACTTGATCGAACACCCACACACTGATGAAGAACTTTTCAACAACGATCAGTGGTTTGAAGTGAAAAAAGCTCTTGACAGCTATGATCCACAAAACCCCGACTTGAGTCCCTTCCTTACTCGGATCATATCGAGCAGTCCGCAAGAGCCCATTCAATTTTTTTACTTCCTCTTACCTTTCCTGAACGCCGGAACGATTCAACTTCAAGATCGGCTAAAACGGTCACATTTTTCACTTATCAGTGAACAAGCCGTACTCTCCCTTATCAAATCTTTGGGAGAATCTCTCCTTCGGGCCTCTATGCGCACGATGTTTCTGGAACTGAACATCGCCCGGATCAGCAACAAACTGCAAGGAGACGATCCCGAAAAAAGATACCGCGATTTCGCATTCCGGTTGTTGCGAGACCCTTCATATCTGACATCCATATTTGAACAGTATCCCGTACTGATTCGCTTGATGTGTCTGAGAGTATCTCAATGGGTTGAAAAAAACACAGAAATATTCGAACGACTGGAACAAGATCGGAAACAATTGGAAGAGACGATGTTCGGACGAGACTGTGGAAAACTGGTCCAGGTGGAATCCGGAATCTCCGATCCACATCGGGGAGGTCGAGGTGTAGCCATCCTGACCTTTGAATCCGGGGACAAAGTAGTTTACAAGCCCCGCCCCCTTCAAGTGGACCAACAATTTCAGGAGCTTCTGAGTTGGTATAACCACTTGAAAGATGACGGTCTCCCCCTGCATATCCTGAATTTGATCGATTGTGGAGAGTACGGCTGGACAGAGTATATCCCCCATAAGGGGTGTGACGACGAAGAGGAAGTCCGCCGATTTTACCGCCGCCTCGGGCAACAATTGGCGTTGTTGTATGCGATCAACGCCATTGATTTTCACAACGAAAACCTGATCGCCAGTGGTGAACACCCGGTTCTGATTGACTTGGAAACCTTGTTCTACCAAGACATATATACAGAGGACAATACCGATACCGCTTTTCAAAAATGTCTCAAGCAACTTGGGGAATCCGTCTTGGCTTCCAACATTCTGCCGGTCATGACGCTGTTCAATGAGGTGGAGGGACGGGGGATCAACATCAGTGCAATGGGAAATGAAGATCAATTGTCCCCGCAAAAAGTAAACATCATCTCCAATTCCAATACGGATTCAATGAAAATCCAGCGAGATTATCAAACAATTGAAGCCGCCAAAAACTCCCCCACTCTCCAGGGGAAAAAGCTTGACCTGACGCGTTATACAAATGATCTGATCCAGGGCTTTGATGAAGGATATCATGTCTTAACGTCGAACAAAGCCGACCTGAAACACCAAGTCTCCCTGTTTTCAGAACTGAGGGTACGACAAATCCTGCGTCCGACTTATCGCTATTCCAGTCTGCTGTCAGTTGCTTTTCACCCCGATTATCTGCGCGACGGACTGGATCGGGAGATGTTGTTCGGCAAGCTTTGGTTGGATGTGGAAGCCTATCCCGTACTGAAACGGGTCATTGCTACCGAAAAAACGGACTTGCTTCATGGAGATATTCCCTATTTCACTTCGAAGCCGGGGTCTACAGATTTATGGGACAGCAGAGGACAAAAGATCGAAAACTTTTATAAAGAGCCTTGCATGTCACGAATAATGGCCAAAATTGACCGAATGGGAGAAGCGGACCATAAGGAACAAAAAAAGATTATCAAGATGTCCTTGCTGGCCCTCAATCCCGGAAAGACGAGCAAAACCCTCTCTTTCGTCCCGACGGTGGAAGACAACTTTGATAGAGTTGCCGGAATGGAGGAAGCCAAGCGGATCGCCGATTATATTCTGGAACGGTCCATTGAAGGGATGGACGGTTCGCAACCGGATATCTGCTGGATTGGGATGCGTTTATCGGATAACGCTGAGACTCTCTGGCGCATTTCCCCTGTGGGCAACGACTTGTATGATGGTTTGAGCGGAATTGGGTTATTCTTCAGCCATTTATACCAAATCACAGGGGAGAAAAGTTATCGGTCCGCCATTGAAAAGATGATTGTACCCATTCGAAGTGAATTGCGAAAGATCAGCAAGTTGAGCAATTATCAAGCTGTCGGTGCCTTCACCGGCGCCACCGGCTATGCCTACACATTCATCCATCTGGCAAATTCCCTCGGAAACCGGGAATTGTTGGAGGACTTCAAACCCATGGTACCTTTGATTCGAGAGGCTGCCCGGAATGACGAAGCGTTGGATTTCATCGATGGTGCTGCAGGCTCCCTTTCTGTTTTTCTGGATCTTTATCATATCACCGGTGATGACCAGTATCGGGAAGTGGCTGTTTGCCTGGGGGATCGATTAGTGGAACAGGCCTCCCCGCAACCCGAAGGTGTCGGCTGGATCATCCCCTCCGCCAGTCAAGCCCTTCCTGGCTTTTCCCATGGCGTGGCCGGGATCGCCTGGTCTTTGATGCGCCTCTATAAGGAGACCAAACAGGAGAATTATCTCCACACTCTGCAAGAAGGACTTCGGTACGAGCGTAGTTTTAAGAAGAACAACTGGGTGAAAGATCTTGACGGCCTGGAGCGGATGCCCTGTGCTTGGTGCCATGGGGCACCCGGAATCGTACTGTCACGTCTGTTGTTAAAAGAAGCGGGATATGAGGACGAACACTTGGATCACGAGATCCAAACCGGGCTCAATGCCTTGGTTCAGCAAGGATTCGGGGCAGATCATTCACTGTGTCACGGTGATCTCGGAAATGCCGATATACTGCTGATCGCTTCCCGTGTTCTCAAAGAAAGTAAATGGAGGGAACAGGCGCGAAACGTCGGGAATTTCGTGCTTCGGGACATTCGTGAATCCGGCTGGAAAACCGGAATCCCCGGATACATGGAAACCTGCGGTTTAATGGTGGGACTGTCGGGGATTGGATACGGATTGTTAAGGATGTTGGAGCCGGAAGGTGTCTCTTCTGTGTTGTACCTGGAAACACCTTCCACCCGTTTGTGATCAGGCCGGCCTCAACGGGCCGGCTTCTTTATTGGGAGGTAGCGTCGATATGAACACCCTGATTCGGAACTGGCAAAGACGACGAAAAAAAGTACCCGTGATCCGCCAAATCAGCCAAAATGAATGTGGCCCCGCCTGTATGGCGATGCTGTTCGGCTATCATGGACATCGGATTCCATTACACATCATGACGGAAGATTGCCAGGCTTTCCGCAATGGAGCCAGTGCATTAGCCATGAAAAAAGCTGCTGAAAAATACGGTTATCTGTTGCGGGCCTACAGGATGGAGCAACCTGAACACCTGCAGTCTCTGGAGTTGCCCGTCATCTTGCATTGGGATTACGACCATTATGTCATTCTGGAGGCATGGCAGGATCAAAAGGTCCGTATTGTCGATCCCGAGCATGGACGCAAATGGATCTCATCGGAGACCTTCCGCGATCATTTCAGCGGAATCGTCCTCACTTTGGAATTAAAGGACCCATCCAAAATTCCTCAGTTTCAACAGACCGAAGGTTGGCGCCTCATCCTCCGATATGCGCTGATGTTGCCCAAAATGACTCTACTTATGCTGGTTTTTTCCGTTCTTGTACAACTGATCGGAGTGGCAGTCCCCCTGTTGGTCGGTTTTTTGATCGATCGATTCCTGGATGACTGGAACGCATCCACTTATTCCAGCCTGATCATCAGCACTGTCACAATTTTCGCTGTCTATTTTTTGCTATCGTACATCCGAAGTGTGGTGTTTGCCCAATTGCAACGGCACATCAGCTCCACACTCTCCCGGGATTTTCTATCCCATTTGCTCAAATTGCCTTTGACCTTCTTTGAACAGCGGAACACTGGCGATCTGGCGACGCGAATGAGCAACATATCCATGATCCGTGAAATCCTCTCCACCAGTGGAGTCGCTATCGTTCTTGATTTGACCATGCTTTTCATAGCTGCTGGAGCCATGCTGTATCAATCCCTTTTTCTCAGCTTGATCACTTTCCTTATCGCGATTGTGCAACTGGGGATCATGCTGATCTTCATTCCAATGATCAGGAAGAGTTCCCAACAGGAATTATCCGCCCAAGCCACCTCGCAGAGCTACCTGATTGAAGCGTTACGCGGCAGTATATTGGTCAAAGCCATGAATCGGGAGGAAACGGTGCTCCGGAACTGGTTAGCCACTTTTTCGGAGCAAATGAAACACTTCGTCATCAGATTTTTGCGGAGTGGAATGCTCAACAGTATCGTAAGCAGCCTGGGAACCATCGTTCCCTTGCTGTTACTGATGATCGGCTTTCTCGAAATCCAAAAAGGAAACCTCACAATAGGCACTTTGGTCGCATTCAGTTCATTGGCAATGTCTTTTTTGTCCCCCATCAATTCATTGATCAGTTATGTCCAATCTTTTCAACTGTTGATGAGTGTGATTGAACGGTTACAGGATGTCCTTCATGCGAAGCCGGACGATACAACCCAATCTGAAAAACAGAAACGGATGTCCGTGGATCTCTCCAATGCCCCCATCCGGTTGCAGGATGTGGACTTCTCCTATGACCGTGGTTCCGAAATCCTGCGTAATTTGACGATGGAAATTACCCCGGGAAGCAAAATTGCACTGGTCGGCCCCACCGGAAGTGGAAAGAGCACCATCGTCAAGTTGATTCTGGGTTTGTACCTCCCCACATCCGGTCGGATCACCTACGGGGATTTGTCAACCGATCAAATCGATTTCCGTCATTTGCGTCAACAAATCGGAGTTGTTCTTCAAGATACACACCTTTTTCATGGATCGATTGCCAAAAACATCTCCTTTTTTGATGAGGTCCCGATGGAAAAAGTGTTGCTTGCCTCAAAAATGGCTTGCCTTCATGAGGATGTCATGCGCATGCCCCTTGGATACCACACTCAGATCGGGGAAAACGGGCAAAACCTGTCCGGAGGGCAACGGCAACGACTTTCCATCGCCCGGGCTTTGCTTCATCAGCCCCGTCTCCTTGTATTGGATGAAGCAACCAGTCACCTTGATTCCTTAACGGAACAGAAGTTGAACCAAACCTTTCGCGATCACAAAATAACTCAAATTGTGATCGCTCATCGGTTGTCCACCATTACAGATGCTGACGAGATTATCGTCCTCCACAACGGAATCGTGGAAGCTGCCGGAACTCATGAAGATCTGCTGCAATCCAGCGATCTTTACCGAAATCTCTGGGAAAAGCAATACCAACATACTGTCACAACATAGAAACATATTCCCTCGAGAAAAAATTGATTTAAGCTGAAGTTGGCGTCCGGAATTTTACGGAAGCCAACTTTTTTCTGGTTGAATTCCACTCCCGTTTACTTCAATGACACTCCTCACGGCAAGGCGGAAGTTTCTAAAAAACGTTGTGAATTCGTGCTGGCCGGGTCGGTCGGGATTAGGTTTCACATGACCTTTTCGTTATTCTGAACTGCCAAAATCACTCCATGTGAAACCCAACCCTCCCTTTTTCACAATGCTTTTGGTGCCCCACTTTCCTGTCAAGCCGCCGGAGCTTTGCCCCGACAATACTTTCCTTGCAGAAGAAAATAAATAAACACCCCTTCAGAGCAGGGAATTTTCCTGCACCTAAGGGGTGCGCATGTTCAGGTATTAACTAAAAATCAACCATTCAGTATGGATCCCAGGGGACCGAAGAAAACAAGAAAAACCAAAACCACTACTACTCCCAAAATCACCCACAAAATCCCTTTCATCAATTCCACCTCCTTTACAGGTTTCCTCTCACGCCAGTAACAGAATCAATCCCGCCTCGGCAAAAAATGCTTCCAATGCTATAATCCAAGCTTTCTTGGGCGGCAAAGAGAAGACAGCCTGCAGTCCCAAAGCCACCAAAGAAAAGTGCCAGATCGAGAACAGTTCCACCATCCCTGCCAATCGATCCACCGGCTCTTCCAGCTCCAGATAATATGCGAGACTGGAAACCGGTGCGGAAAAGTCAGCCTCAAATCCGGTGACTGAAATCAAGATCACCAAATCTTTGAGCAGGATCACCAGCCAAAGATAGATATTGAGTTGGAAAAGCTTGCGATAATTTAATCGCTCCCTCATCAGCAAAGCGATCAACCATTGTACAAAACTGGACATCACCAGAGTCAAGGGAACTGACACAGCCCCATAAAGAGCAAACAACAGTCCTGACAGATCCGCCACCGGTCCAAAAACATCCAATACAGTGGGCTCGCTCATTGCAATCAAATAGTAGAGAAAAGCCTGAATTGACGTCATAAAAAATAATGGCCAACCCCAGGAGGATTCCTGCCTTAGAATTATCAATTCTTGTTTGGGTCGAATCAAAACAGACAACCAAAATCGGATGCTTTCCTTCCCTTGTCGACTCACCCTTTCAACTCCGTTCTGTGGAAGTGCCAGATTCCTCCAGCCAAAAACAATGCAGTTGAAATGATGACCACCCAAAAGAAGTGTTCATCAGTCGGAACATACTCCAAACGGTCAGACGGCGTCATAGCATATCCGGGTTGGGACCAGGGATAAATTCGGCCCATGGAGGAATTGATGATAAACACATTGGGTAACACAAAAACAATGTTCAAAGCAATGGGCATCCCGAAGTTTTTCCATTGTATGGATACCCATGTAAAAAGAGCCGAAAGCGGCAAACTGGCCAACCACCCTTTCACAAACATCCAACTCAATGTTTTCAAAGGGAATGAGCCTTCCACATCATATAACCACCCGATCACCCAGAAGGAGACAAACATCATGACCGTGGTGAATCCAATCAACAGCCATACCCATAAAACTTTGGAGAGGTACACATGGGTACGGGTGATGGGATAAGCCAGCATCAGTTTCCACCCGCCTCCCATGTGCTCCATTCGGTTGATCAAGCCTGCATATACCCCAACCAGCACGGGACAGAGTACAGTTCCGTACAGAAACACCACTTGGGTCCATGCGCCCATCCACCCCAACAGATTTTCTCCACGAAAAACATCCCGGTGCTCGGCATAGTTATTGACACCAACAACAGACAAAAATATGGGGACAAGCACAATGACGGGCCAGACTACGGAACGACGCAACTTCATCCCATCCACCCAGAAAACATCACGGAACATGCTTTCACCCCCTATTTCTGTTCCTTAAGTGAAAAATGGACCGATCCCAACACAAAAAACAACAGTCCCATCATAATACTGAGTAACACCCAGTTCCAATCCAATTGCGGAGTTTGCACAATATCCGAAAACTCAAGTAAAACATTGTCCGGATGAAACAACACTTGATACGGAATGACCCACGGGAGAACTTGCAAAAGCCCCGATCCCTGAATCCCGTACAGACCCACAATGATCCCCACTCCTCCGACTACAATGGGAACCGACTGATTCTCCAACACCATCGATAGCCACAGTTGTATACCCATTAATGCATATGCGGTCAGATAGGGATACAAAGTGAACGAAAACAGACGAACCGGATTAAAAGTCGCTCCTCCTCCAAAAGCGAACCCGATCACCCCAAACCCGACCATAAGAATCAAGCCGGATATCAACAAGCCCAGGGTCAACCACAATACTTTGGCCCAGTAAAACTTCCATTTGGAAACCGATGTGGAAAAAATCATTTTCCAGGTGTTGGTTTGATGCTCCATGTTGGCCAGAAGAGCAGACAATAACGCTACAAACAGATGGATCGCCACGTAATTCATGTAATAACAAATCATCCACATGGTTCCCCAAATCTCTGTACCGTCCTGAATATCATCCATGTTTGTCAACAGGAGGGATGTAACACCAACCATCAGCAATAACGGAAAGAGTATGACCAATCCCCAATACCGGCTTCGTCGCATCTTGATTCTGTCGAAAGAGAGGATCGCATTCATCGGGAATCTGTCTCCTTCCCGGTCAATTCAAGGAAGATATCTTCCAGTGACCTTTTGATCTCTTCAATCCGACATACTTCAAATCCGTTTTCCACCAACAAACGGTTGATATCGGCAGAAGTTTTCATGTCCGTTTCCGTCAGCAAAAGCGCTTCCTCGCCGTCCCTCATCACTTCATAATGATTTTCTCGGAGAAATTTCTCTGCCTGTTTCAATGAATCTGTCACCAGACGCAACCGGGGTCGGCTCTCCTTCCGAAGAACTTCGATGGAATCCTGAAAAATCAATTTCCCTTCCTTGATGATTCCCACTCTTGTGGCAATTTGATCCACTTCGCTCAACAGATGGCTGGAGACGAGAACCGTCATTCCAAATTTCCCTGGCATCTCTTTAATCAACTCACGAATTTCATGAATACCCGCCGGATCCAGCCCGTTGGTGGGTTCATCCAAGATCAAAAGCTCGGGTTCGTTTAACAATGCCATTGCAATCCCGAGCCGTTGTTTCATCCCAAGGGAATAATCCTTTACGGCTTTGTCTTTGGCTCCGGTCAGCCGAACCAATTCCAATACTTGATCGATTCGCGACGGATCCTCCACCCGCAACAGACGGCGCATGGCTTCCAAGTTTTCGAATCCCGTCAGATGGCCGTAATAGGAAGGTGTTTCCACCAACGAACCCACCTTTCCCAGTATGGACATGCGATTTTCCGCCAAATTCTCACCGAAAAGATGAACCTCTCCTTCTGTTGGACGAATCAAACCCAGCAGCATGCGAATCGTGGTTGTTTTTCCGGCACCATTCGGCCCTAAAAATCCGTAAATATCCCCTTTCTGCACTTTCAAGTCAACTTTATTGACTGCTTCATGTTTCTTGTAACGCTTGGTCAGACCCGTTGTCTCCACGATCAAAGAGCTCATCTGTTATCACCTCTGTATTTTCACTTGTCCACAAAAGGAATTCTCTTTATAAGAGTCCAAAGATTTCGTCCCTGGACGAATATGTACAGCCGGGGAGGACTTTTGGACAGCTCATCCACCCTCCCCTGCCGAAAAAATAAAACGATCTTCATCAAACCGAATTAAATCCGACCTCTTGCCCGATCGTTTCAGCTTTCTGAATGATACATCTTCACGGAGTTACAACCGCACCTCCAATGGTGGTGGCCAGTGCTGCATCCAAATCATCCACTGCACGCCGCACCGATTGAACCCATTTCAACTCATCGGGATTTTCTTTCTGCAGTTGTTCCAATCTTTCCTTAAGCCTTTTTTCCTCATGTTTGGAGAAATAGGATCTGAGCAGTTTCAATTTTGCGAGCAGAAAACACAAGGCGATGGTCTGATGTTCCACTTTTCCCTTTTCCAATAATTCCGCGCGAATCCGTTCAATCACCAAATCGATTTGACTATTGTCAGGCACGAGCTTTTCCTTTGGGATCACTCCCAGTAATTTGTCTTTATCTATTTGAACCGCTTTGTTTCTTTCCAACCCCTCAACCACGGAGTTGAAAATTGCATGTAGACGTTTCTTGCGGGAGTAAAAATATTTCACCCACTTTTTCAATGTTTTCGGTCGCGAAGCCTTCCCAACCTCATGTAGAACCAGATCAAGATAAGGGATTCCCGAGTCTCCATCCTTGGAGATCTGCACTCTTCCTTTTTCGTCCAGACGGATCCAGTTGTCGAGCAACAGTTCAATAAAGACGATCCCCGCAGTGTAGGTTTCCTGGTAGGTACGAAAGTTAATCTTGAAGCGATGCAACCTTTTGTCCAGACTGAGCAGAACAAACTCTTCGGAAAGTGTCAATTGACTGTCCAATGACCGTCACTCCCGATAATTTTTATAGTCCCGCAAACCTGATCACCCATTTACACTTATTACTTCTTACTTATTACTTACCACTTGATATTTTAACCAATATGAACAACAAGTTCAACCTTTAATCGGAATTTATTTCATGATTCGATTCTGCTCAGCTTTATCCGATTGCGTCAATTCAATTTTATATTAACACTTCCCAAAAACAAGGGAACTGTTCATACCATTTAAATATTCCGCCTTCGGAAAAGCTGAGAAACTCTCTGATAGATCCCGCAGAATATGCCAAGAAAAAACATCTCTTTCCGATCATTTAATATCAGGATAATTAATTGACCGGAAAATGGACGTCAAAAGGGAGTCGTGTACTGTCACAGAAAAATCAGGAGCGATGGGAACCTGGCGAGACTAGTGCCCTATTGTGCAGCGATCGTGCGGTAATACACGATCTTCCCAACCGAAATTATGGGATCATCAACACACCTGATGGCCAAAAGTCATATTCTTTCGCGATTGTCGTATAACCAAAAATAGAAACCCTCAATAAAACTGACCTTTCACTGCTTGCACCAATCGTAACTATTGGTGGTACAAGAACGGTGGGGCCTTGATTCGCCTTTGCACTCAGTAGAATATAAATCTTCCCAAGGTCAAGATCCCTCATGCACTGGGGACCTTGACACCAGGCCGACCTGTTCTTCCAAATTTTGTGGTAAATAACGGATATAGTTCTTAATTTGTCAAATCATATTACTTTACACATAACGGAAGCCAGTATATTATTATCTTAGATTCCTTGACTTACTATATCAAAATAAATATTTCCTTACAAAGATGCCGCTCTTTATGCACTAACAAACTAACCGGAATCGGCTTGTTTTGGTTTTTTTATTTAAAACTCGGCCTAACAAATCAATGGAGGTATACTGGATGAAAACTGTGATGGGCAAATCAAAAGCTGAAGCTTTGAAAGAAACCGGTTACATTCGTTTTGACTTGTCATCCGAGCTGGATCACCCCCAATCAATGGAGCAATTCAGACAGTTGGCTCAGGAATTTGAAGATATGCCCTTGGATCCTTACAACAAAAAAGCTCACCGTTACAGACGTTATTCCAGAGGGGTCATCCTTCCGTGGAGCAACGAGTTCCACTGGTTGCCCAATTACCAAACATCCGATGGGAAACAACTGTGTGAGTACTACCAAGGTGCATACAACGCCGAACATAAAGAAGAATATCGAGCTTTTTCACCACTTTCGGAAACAACCAAGCAAATTCCATTGCTTACCAAAATCATACTGCATGACTATGAACAAACTTTTTGGGACAAGCGCACTCTGACTATGCCGATCCATGTGGGTGTTCATTTTGTTAAAATGTTCGTGAGTGATCCTCACGCTGTATCCGTGGCTTCCCCCAACCTTGTCCATCAGGATGGAGAACCCTTCACCTTTTGTCACCTGGTGGAACGATCCAATGTCGTGGGAGCCACCAACTTGATTGCGGTCCCCGAATGTGCAGGGAAAAAGAGAGAGGAAGTCAGACCGGACCAAATTTATGAGGAGTTTGAACTGGTTCATCCGTTAGAAAGTTATGGATTCTGCGACAGCATGGTCAGCCATTATGTCAGTGGCGTCCGGTTGGGCACAGACGGCGAAGTCGCCGTGCGTTCAGCCATATTGATCGATTACGTGCCCACTGTTATTTCGATTCCATGAGGACATCCACCATGGAATCAGTCGGATTTTTCGCCTGAATCAGAGGACAATTTTTCCTTGATCTCCCGGATTGTTAATCCTTTCTCTTTCAAACTTTGAATCTCCTTGATCCGTTCAAGGGTGGCCACCCTTCGATACCGCCTGGTCATACGGATATCTTCCTGATGAAAAGGAAGCATCCCCTCTTCTGTGTAGTATTTCAAAGTGCTGTAGCGCAAACCCGACAATAAAACCAGTTCGCTGATCGTAATATACTCGGATTTTTGTATGGTTTCAAAACTTCTTCTGCGAGACATATGATCACCTTTCCCATTAGAGAGGGGAAATTTCCCCTCATTCCTTCTTCACACAGGCCAGCAGCCACCTAGAAGTGTTGTAAATTCCTGCTGGCCAGGTCGGTCGGGATGGGGTTTCTCATGACCTTTTCGTTGTTTCCGAATTCCAAAATCACTCCATGTGAAATCCCATCCCTCCCTGTGAGTAGCTTTTTCACAACGTCCCTAACCACATCCGGAATCCACAGAAAGGTACAACCTTTCCCGATTTCAACCATCCTTTAATAAAGATTGTACTTACTACTCACTACTTATTACTTAGCTTATCCAATTTGACACGTTTGCGCAAGAAATCCCCCTCTCTGCAGCTGGGGGATTTTGTGCGCTTGATTGGATGTCCCTTGCGGCGTTAACATACACCCTGAAAAAAAACAGAAACAAGGCGAAAAAGTTGAAAAGCTTGTCGAAAAAACAACGGCCCTTCCCCGGATTCCCCAAGGAAGCTCCGCGTCACCAAGGAAGGAAAGGAATTCGCCGCCTGTTGGCCGGGAATGGAATGTTGGTAACAGCGGAACAATGGGCGAGTCGGATCTAAAACCCCGACGTTCATCCACATAAGATGGATCCGCCGGGGTTTTTTATGGGCAAAAACTTTTTACGCCACTTCTCTCTGCCGGGAAACTTCTGGATTTCCCTTATTGCCGTACAAGGCTGTGATCAGGGAAGAAAGGAGAAGGGTAAATGCGATGAGCCAAAAAAGGCTGCCCCCACCTGTAAATTGGATCAGCCAGCCTCCGGCATAGGGACCCAGCATGCAACCCAGAGCGAAGTGGACATTGGCCACCGCATTTCCGTCGGGGAGAGCCTCCCTGGGCAGAAGATCCGCCAGGAAGGTGAGGCCGAGGGAGTAAAGGGAGCCGAGCAGGCCTCCGGCAACAGTAAACAAGCCGAGCAACAGCCATCGTTCCCCCATGGCAAAAGGAATGGCCGCCATCCCCAGCCCTCCGAGGAGACAGACCCAGGCAAGGATCCGCTTTCGGCCCCAACGGTCACTCCAGATTCCCAACGGCAATTGCAAGGCCAGTGCCCCATAAACAAAAGCGCTGATCAGCAGGGAGACCCAGGCGGGGGACAGACCCTCCCGCAATCCGTAGACAGGAAAGCTACCGGAGAGAGAAGCTTCCAGAAATCCATACAGAAAGGCAGGAATCAACGCTACAAAGCCCCAACGATAGATCCGGCGCAGCCTGCCCTTGCCCGGAGTGACTGAAACCTTCGGTCGGACATCCTGCAACCGCGCTGCTCCCAACCAAACCAGGGTAAGCAGAATTCCCGTAGCCACAAAAGGAACCCAAACTCCCAAGGACAACAGGTTGAGTCCCAAGGGGCCTGCTCCGAATCCCATCCCGTAGGAGAGACCGAAGTGGGCGAGGCGACGCCCGCGCAAATGCCGGGGACTCTCCGAGGTGATCCACAGTTGGCTGGCATAGTGCAACACCCCGTCGCCCACTCCGATCAGAAAGCGGAGAAACATCCAACTTAAAAATCCTTCCAATAAAGGAAACAGGAAGGTGCACAGAACGACCATTACCATCCCCGTCCGGATCAGCCGCCGATAGCCCCACCGGCGAACCAGCGGACCACAAAGGGGGGAAACAGCCAAAATCCCCAGATATAAGGCCGCAGCATTCAGCCCGTTCATGCCAGCACTCACTCCGCGCTCTTCCAGCAGTGTCGCCAGCAAGGGCAACAACAACCCCTGTGACAACCCGGCCACGAAAATGACTGCCAGCAATAACCGAAAACCCTTTGCACGCGTCTGTTCACTCATCTCACTGTCTCCTGTCATCATATCGATCTATGATCCACTTTCAACCCATACAAACACAAGAGAGCAACCCGGACACCTTCCATCCGGGCTGCTCCATATTCACGATTTCCCCTCGCCTTCCGCCGATCAGGCTTCAGGCAAAAATGTTAGCTGAAGTATAAACAAAACCATGAACAGATACAAGAGGGGATGTACCTCTTTCCCTTTTCCCCGTACCAGTTTCAAGAGAGGGTAGGTGATAAAACCAAAAGCGATTCCCGTGGCGATACTGAAGGTGAGCGGCATGCTCAACATGACGATGAAGGCCGGAAATGCCTCCTCAAATTCTTCCCACCTGATTTTGGTCAGACCTCCCATCATCAAACAGCCCACGATGATCAGCGTGGGGGCCGTAATCGCCGATAACCCCGCAACTTCTGCCACTAAGGGCTCAAAAAAGAGCGTCACCAGGAGCAACAGACTGACCACCACTGCCGTAAAACCGGTCCGTCCCCCGACGGCCACTCCGGTGGAGGATTCCACATAAGCACTGGTGGGACTGGTCCCCATCACTGCCCCCGCAGTCATACCAACCGCATCCGCCATCAAGGCCGCCCTCATCCGGGGGAATTTCCCTTCTTTGACCAATCCAGCCTGCTCCGCCACTCCGATCATCGTACCGGTGGTATCAAAAAGCGTCACCAAGAGAAAGGCGAAGACCACCGCATAGAGCCCCTGCTCAAACACCTGGGGCAGAGCAGATACGGCAGCACCGAAAGTGGGTGCCATGCTGGGCGGCAAAGTCACCCATTTTTCCGGAAACTGAAACAACCCCACCACCCAAGCACCCACTGCAGTCAATACCATCCCGAGGAAAAGAGCACCTGGAACGCGCAGGGTCATCAACACCAGGGTAATGAACAGACCAAACAGACTGAGAATTGTCTCCGGGGAATGGAAATCCCCCAGTCCCACCAAGTTCACCTCATCATTGACAATGATCCCCGCCGATTTCAACCCGACGAAAGCGATAAACAATCCGATCCCCGCCGTAATGCCGAATTTGAGGCTGGGCGGAATCGATTGGATCAACGCTTCCCGAAAGCGGGTGACAGACAGGGCCAAAAAGAGAATCCCCGCCACCAGCACCGCTCCCATCGCTACCTCCCAGCCAATCTGACTGTGTCCCACCACACTGAAGGCAAAATAAGCGTTGAGTCCCATTCCCGGAGCGATGGCGATCGGATAATTAGCAAAAATACCCATAACCAGGGTGCTAATTACTGATGCCAACACGGTTGCCACAAAGACCGCCCCAAAATCCATTCCGGATTTCTCAAGAATAGCTGGATTGACCACCACGATATAAACCATTGTCAGAAAAGTGGTCAACCCCGCCAGCACCTCACGACGAATATTCGTACCTTTTTCCTTAAAACCGAAAAAACGGTCCATCATACGCCTCCCACCTATCAAAAAACGAACATTATAATCACATATACAATAATAATTCGTGAATAGTTGAGGTGCAAGATTTTTTTGCACTTCTCGCTATGTTTTTATACCCTTAGTTTAACCAGCAGCCCAATCCGTGTATGTCCCATGGTCAGGACTCAACCGAAAAGGAGTTGTGATCGACAGATGGAATGGTTGAAATCTCTTGCAACTGCCGGTATCATCATTGGAGTCTCCATTGGGGTCTATGGTGTGGTGAAAGGTGTCATCGCCCGGTTGATCGAAAAACGAATGTCAGTAGGTAATGCGCCCCAACCCCGGGTGGACACCTTGAGAACCCTGGTTACCAGTTTGATCGGCTACCTTATTTTCTTCATCGCCCTGGTGGCCGTACTGCAGGAATTTCAAGTAGATGCGACCGGCATCATCGCCAGTGCGGGGATCCTCGGACTGGCCATCGGCTTCGGGGCCCAGGGCTTGGTCAGCGATGTGGTCACCGGCTTCTTCGTCTTGTTGGAAAATCAGGTCAACGTGGGGGAGTATGTGACTGTTAACAACTTCTCCGGCGTCGTGGAAGAGACCGGTCTGCGCGTGATAAAGCTCCGCGGGTTCAACGGGGATCTTCACTTCATTCCCAACCGGGAGATCAGCTCCCTGACCAACCATTCCCGGGGCAATATGCAAGCTCTCGTCGATCTTACCATCGCTTATAAAGAAAATGTGGATGAAGTGATCCGGGTTCTGCAGGAAGGATGTGACCGGATCGGTGACAAAATATCCGGAATCATCGAAGGTCCCAACGTACTGGGGGTTCAAAGCGTGGGAACCTCCGACATGGTGATCCGGGTCCTCGCCAAAACCAAGAACGGGGAACAGTGGAAAGTGGAACGGGAGCTTCGCAAAGAACTGAAAAAAGCGCTGGACGAAGCTGGGATCAATCTCCCTTGACTCCCCCGACGGACCAGGAAAAAAAGATCCATCAAAACTTTACAATCTGTTAACCCCTCTTTAGCACCGGCACGATAACATGAGACTCAGCGGATACCCCCCTTGATCTGATCCAGCGTTTAAGGACTTATCCACGGCACCCCCTCCGTGGATCGTCCATTTTTTTGCTTGTTTTCGCTCCCGTCCCCCTCCGTGTTATAATGAAAACAAGCCATATCTTCGGAAGGGGGATCCTATGTACCATTTGACCGTCTATGATCAGGAAGGAAACAAACTGGTTGATGAACCCATCGAGGCCAAATCGGACGACGAGGCCAAAAAAAAGGGACACACAATCCTCAGCGAAAAGGAATACCAGGGCTATCCCTTCCGGATCGTACATTCAGCCGGCCGTCTGGTGGAATTTCAAAGCCACCAACCCAAAAAAGCAACTCCCTAAGTCCGGTATGAAGACTGAATGTTTGTGTGAACTGCAAAAAAACCGGGAAGATTTCCCCGGTTTTTTTGCATACTCACTTGACCCTGTCCACTTGCGCTGTTACACTCAGAGCTACATTTCCCCGCAGGGCATTGGAGATCATGCAAGAGCGTTCCGCTGTTTCTATCAGGCTCTTGGCCTCTTCCACCTGCTCTACAGTCACTCCCGCCCCGAGGATCAGATGGGGTTTGTGAGTGATCCTTTCAAACTTGGGACGTCCTTTGTGTTCACCCACTACTCCAATGGACTCCAACGACAGCTTCTCCACCGGGATCTGACGGAGCTCCAGCATCGCTGCCAAGGTGATGATATAGCAGGTGGCAGCAGCACCGATCAACATCTCGTCAGGATTGGTTCCCACCCCGGGTCCACCCATCTCTTTGGGAATCGAGATCTGAGTGTCCAGATTTCCCGCCGAAATCCTGCCTTCCCCATTCCGCCCTCCTCCGTTCCAGTCGGCGGTGAGACGAAATTCGTGTTTTTTAATGATGTTCAACCCCTCCTTTCGGGGATATCCCCCTGATCCACCATTTCAAGTTCAATCGAAACACCATACTTTAAAGAATGATGATATAAAAAACCGTCGGAATCAGCCGACGGCTGGTATCAGTTGTAGGACAACCTCTTGATAAATGCCTCCGTCTCCCGCGTGATCAGCTCTTTGTCATGATCCAAAGTGGCCACGTGATACGAATTTTCCAGCTCGATCAGGCTTTTATCAGCACTCTTCAGGTTCTCGAAAAGGAAGCGGGAATTGGAAGGAGGAACCACGTGATCCTCCTTTGACACCAAAATAAGGGCCGGACAGCTGACAGAAGGAACCTTCTTTCGAGTGACTTCCATCAATTTCACAATCTCTTTCACTGATTTCACCGGAGTTTTTTCGTAGGCAAGCTCTTGGACTCCCTCCGCTCGAATGTCGGAACCGATAGCATCCAGGAATCGGGATCCCTCCTCCAATGCCGTCCGTTCCAACGAATCCATCTTCATCGCTGCATTGATCAATACCATTCCCCGGATCTCCGGATGGCGATGGGCCAGTTCCACGGCCAATGTCCCACCCATGGACAGACCGACGACAAAGATCTGGGAACACTTCTTTTTTAGCATCCGGTATCCGTCATCCGCCGATTCGATCCAATCCTTCCATGTTGTCCCTTCCATCTCCTCATAGTGGGTGCCGTGTCCCTTAAGCCGGGGGCCATAAACCGTGAATCCGCATTTCGCCAGATATTCCCCCAGCCCCCGCATGCTTTGGGTGGTTCCGGTGAAACCATGCTGTACCAAGATCCCGACCTCATTTCCGGGAAAATGGAAGGCCTCCGCCCCTTTCATCACCGGGTATGTTTTCGCCATGTGCTCACCTCCCTCTTACCATTCAACTCACTTCGCCATGAAAATCATAAATCCTGTTTCCCTTTAAATCCAAATCCATTAGAACAGTTCCAACCATTCTCAGGTCAAAAGGTGGATCAGTAAAATGAAACCTTCCAACAGAAAAAGGGAGGAGGTGGTCCCGGTACATCCGCATTCCACACAGCTTCGGACATTTCCTGTGATCCACTTCTGAAAAAAAGGAGGAACACCCTCCCGGGGCGCCCCCTCTCCTTTCCAGTGGCCTCATCGATACAGCTCGCCAAATTTCCCTTTCAGATAGCGGATATAGGGATCGATGGACAGCTTGGAGCCGGTGGCCCGCTCCGTCAGTTCATCGGCAGTATATTTGGCTCCGTGCCGATAGATATGTTCCGTTAACCATCCCCGCAGAGTGCCGAACTCCCCCTGCCGGATCTGGTCGGGAATCTCCGGATGCGCCTTCAATGCAGCTTCATAGAACTGGGCGCTCAGGATATTTCCGATGGTATATCCCTGGAAGACGCCCCCGATTGTATCCGCATACCAATGCACATCCTGCAGCACTCCATCTTTGTCATCCGCCGGCACAATCCCCAGATCCAGACGATAACGCTCCCGCCAGGCCTCCGGCAAATCTTTCACCTCCAGCTTTCCTTCCAGCAAGGCCAATTCCAAATCGAAACGGATCATGACGTGAAGATTGTAGGTCAGTTCATCGGCATCCGTCCGAATCAGGGAGGGCTGGACTTTGTTGACCGCCCGGTGAAAAGTGTCCAGGGAAACCCCGCCCAGCTGTTCCGAAAAGGTCTGTTGCAACTCCGGATAGAAATACTCCCAAAAGTCTCGACTTCTGCCAACGATATTTTCCCAAAGACGGGACTGGCTCTCGTGCACACCGGAGGAGGTACCTGTAGCCAGCGGAGTCCCCTCATAATCCATCAGGATTCCCTGTTCATACATGGCATGCCCCGACTCATGAATGGTACTGAACAAGGCTTCGCCAAGATCATTCTCCTTGAAGCGGGTGGTGATCCGGACATCCCCCAGAGAGAACTTGGTCATAAAGGGATGATGAGTCTTGTCTTGACGGCCCCGGCTGAAATCGTACCCCAGGCGTTGAATCACTCGCTCGCCGAAAAGACGTTGTTTCTCTTCCGGATACGTCTGTTTCAGACAGGAATCATCCACCGGTTCCAGATCGGTCACCCTCTTCACCAGAGGAACCAACTCCGCCCGCAGATCGGCGAACAACTTCTTCAGGGTGGAAGCCTTCATCCCTTCATCGGAATAACCGATCAGGGGATCGGCGATATGTTCGTATCCCGAAAAATAGTCGGCCATGCGGCGACTCAATTCCAGGGTTTTCTCCAAATAGGGCTGAACCTTTGAAAAATCATTCGCAGGTCGGGCTTCCGTCCATACATTGAAGGTCTCCGCCGTATGAGTGGTGAACTCCGCCATGAAGGTGGCCGGCACCCGAGTCGCTCTTTCATACTTCCGACGTGCCGCCCGGATCAGACCGGCCTCATCGGAATCATAAGGCAGGCTCTCCCCGTAAGGAACCAGGGCATCCAACAGGCGCCCGATCTTCGGGTCGGTCATTTTTTCGTGGGCCAATTTCCCCAAAGTCGCCATCTGGCGCCCTCTCGCCGCTGCTCCCCCCTTGGGCATATAGGTGGATTGATCCCAATGCAGGAGGGCATTGGCATTTTCCAGATCATACACCTCGGTTAACAGCGCTTTCAAGGTTTTCAGTTGCTGTTCCATCTCCAACCTCCTCAACATCATTTCCTGGAATACAAAATTATGTATTCACAGTTCCATGTTACTCCGGTTTGGGTTGAAGGATCAACGGGAATTCCATGATTCTTGCACAAAATCGGCACGTTTTTTATAGATCCCGCTATAGATAGTATCATCTGCTTTTGAAAGAGAGGAGGCTTCAAGTGAACAAGCGATTTCTCCCCGTGGAATACCAATGCCGAAGATGCGGCGGCAGGTTCGTGATGACGGAATATCCCGCCGACCTCTGCTGGTTTTGCGGTAGCGACAAGATCACCCCGCACGGGGAAGATCATACGGACCGCAACGACCGCGGGGGAGATCATCGGAAATGATCTTGCCTGCTATCGAATGGAACAGATCAGAACCGTTCTTTTTCAATTACAAACACCGGCGGATGACCGAAGAAAAGGTCCACCGGTGTTTTCCGTGCTCCATCAAAGACGCTCTTCCAACTCCTCCAGTGTCGTGGCCGGAGTCATGCAAGCGTAGTTTTCGCAGACATAGGCGGTGGCCCGCCCCTGGATCGCGCTCTGTTCTGCGAGAAAGGGGACCAGTTGGGTTACTTCCTCTCCCTTTCCCGCAGGTTTAAAAAGGAGAACCGCCTCAGGCAAAAAAGCCTGCTGCACCCGCCGGAGCATCAATTCCGTCTCATGATCCCCGTCAGGACCTGCGATGACGATCTCCTTGGGCGCCCCCAGGAAGAATTGCACCGCCGTTAAGAAAAAGCTGAAGGCGGTGGGAGCTTGACCGACAGATCCCGCAAAAGCCCGGATCTGTCGGTCCGCCTGCTCCCGGAGCCCGGTGTCTCCAGTGAGCCGGGCGAGGCGGGCCAGATTGAGGGCGGCAACGGAGTTCCCCGAAGGCAAGGCCCCATCATACACTTCCTTGGTGCGGGTCAACAGCTTCTCTGCATCCCAACCGGTGAAATACAGCCCGCCCTCTTCTTCATCCCCGAACAGCTCCAACATCTCCTGGGTCAACTCCAAAGCGGACTGCAGATATCGGGGCCGGAACGTCGCCTCGTACAGTTCGATCAGTCCCCAGACGAGAAAAGCATAATCATCCACATAGCCCGGGATTGCAGCCTCCCCGTCCCGGTAACGGGCGAGGAGACGCCCGTTCTCATCCCGCAGCCGCTTCAGGATGAAGGAGGCTGATTTTTCCGCCGCTTCAGCATAGCTCTTATTCCCCAGGACCCGGGCCCCCTTCGCAAAGGCAGCAATCATCAATCCATTCCAGGAAGTGAGGATTTTGTCATCCTTGTGGGGATGAACCCGTTCCTCCCGGGCCCGAAACAGCTTCTTCCGGGACATCTCCAGCTGCTCCCGGAGCTCTTCGACTTCCCAACCGTTCCGATCAGCGATGTCCTTCAGAGATGAGTGGATCCGGTTGGGTATGCTCTTCTTCTGTTCAAAATTTCCGTGGAGAGTGATATCGTAGCACTCACAAAAAAGCTCTCCCGCCTCTTCCCCCAGCACCTCTTTCACCTCTGAAGGATCCCACACGTAAAACTTGCCTTCCTCCCCTTCCGAATCGGCATCTTCGGCGGAATAGAACCCTCCTTCCTCAGAGGTCAACTCCCGCAAGACATAAGAGAAAATCTCCCGGGCCGTCCTGGCGTAGGCATCTTTTTTTGTAGCTTGATGAGCTTCCAGATATGCATAGGCCAGGAGAGCGTTGTCGTACAACATTTTCTCAAAGTGGGGAACCAACCATTCCCGATCCACCGAGTACCGGGAAAACCCGAATCCCACATGGTCATAGATCCCACCCCGCCGCATCCCATCCAGGGTGTGCTCCACCATGGACAGGGCAAAGGGTTCCCCACTGTCTTTCCAATACCGTAATAGAAACAACAAATCATGGGGGCGTGGAAATTTGGGAGCATCCCCGAATCCCCCGTACTGCGGGTCATAGGTGGACTTGAATTGCCGATAGGCCTCCGCCAGCTCCTCTTTCCCCAAATCCCCAGACTCAGTCACATTCAACTGGGTTTGCACCACCCGGGTGATTTTCCGCCCTGCATCCAGCACCTGTTCCCGCTCCTCCCGCCAGGCCCGGGCCACTTGTTCCAGGATCTCCATCAGTCCCCGCATCCCCTGCACCGCTTTTTTGGGGAAATAAGTGCCGGCAAAAAAGGGCTCCTTCTCCGGGGTCATGATGATCGTGAGCGGCCATCCCCCATGTCCCGTCAGCGCCTGACAGACGGACATATAGATATTGTCCACATCCGGCCGTTCCTCCCGATCCACCTTGATCGCGATGTAATCCCGGTTGAGAAGGTGTGCCACCTCCACATCCTCAAAACTTTCCCGCTCCATCACATGACACCAATGGCAACAGCTATACCCTATACTGAGAAATATGGGCTTATCTTCCTTTTCGGCTTTTTTAAAGGCTTCCTCAGACCATGGATACCAGTCCACCGGATTATATGCGTGTTGAAGCAAATAAGGTGATTTTTCTTTAATCAGCCGATTCGGTTCACGACCTTTGTGATTGGACAATTTGTTTAACCTCCCGCTTCGCTCAAGGTACGTACATTGTATACACAAGATTACGCCAATCCCAAAACTAATATAGGCGAATTTATTATTACCCATTTTTACTGAAAACGTATTGAAAAAAACGATCTTAATTAAATCATAAGCCCGATTTTAATCATAATGACTTCAACTTAAAATGATTAAGCACATTATAAGGAGGAGTAAGGTAATTGGCGAAATGTTGCCATCTACCTTAGAAAGAGTCGCCAAACACTTGGTGAGACCGAACATGATAACTTAAATAAGCAAAAAAAGCTTTTAGTGGACATGGCCGAGACAAATAACTGGAGATACACCATTTACAAAGAAGTTGCTGGTTCCAATAGTATTGAAGGGATTGTCCCACTCGTCGTAGATTTTCGTGACGGCCTTTTTCGCTGTTTTACGCGGTGATGGGCTTATTTTCCTTTGGTTCGCTGTCGATGTGTTGTTCGCCAGCCGCTTTAAAGCGCGATGGGCTTTGTCTGCATCCGGCTGTCTCCACGCTTCCTTGATCTTTCGTTCCACCCAGCCCCGTTCCCGCTCTGGAAGGTGATCCAGAACGTTTCGTAGCTTATGGACTTGACATCGTTGAACGACCGCCTGCTTTCCGAGTACATCACGGATGGCGGAACGGAGAGCCTTGCTCCCGTCAATGATGACCAGGATCCCACGGTCTGTTGAAAGTCCGCGATCCACCAAATCCATAAGAAGAGACTTGCAAACTGGGGCGTTCTCGGTCGCTCCTTCCCAAAGGCCCAGGATGTGCTTCTTTCCTTCCTCATCGACCCCCAGAGCCACGACCACGGTGTGATCCGCCATGACAACGCCATCGATCATCAAAGCGGGATACCGTCGGTCATCCAGACGACGTCCCAGGAGCTCGGCCAGCTTTTTCCCGGTTCCTTCCACAAAGCGACGGCTGATCGTACTTTTGCTGGTGGAACTTGCTTTCCCATCCACACCTGTCGGCTCCAGGCCCTGTTCATAGTTTCGTGTGGACAATCCGTGGATCATACGTTCCAGCGCAGCATCGGTCAGCAGAGAAGGATCTTGAATACACTTCCAAGTGAAGTTCCTCTCCCTCCACAGAACGAACCCGGGGCTTTTCCACCCGAACTTTTCGTCCTCCTAAAACAACAGACCCTTGTTCCACCCCGTGCAAGAACCGCTTTTCGATTCGGGTTGTGTTTTCCCTTGGGCCCCGCCAGCTGGGTGACCTCCTCTTGCATCATGGCTTGGAACACCTGGAGCCCAGTTTGTACAGCCAATGCCAGCAATCCCTCTTTCGCCGATTCCATGATCTGCGTCAGCGAAAGCTGAATCGTATCGTTCTGGAACTTTCCTTCTCTTTCGTGTAAGCTTTTCATAGTGGCGGTTTCTCCTTCTTGGTTTGTCCACCACCGTTATACCAAACGGTTTAGGAGACCGCCACTTTCAATTTCCACGATTTTTGGGACATAGCCACCTGCCCGGTGGGAATGAAGTAGTTTGTGTAGGCTACTGAGAAGATCCTTTACTTCTTTTTAGGAGAATAACTTTGGCACTGTATTCACGAAAGGACAACTCGAAGTGTGAATCGAAAAACCCATTTGAAAATTACTACCTATAATGTATGATAAAAGATAAGTAGAAAAAATAGGATTGTGAGGCGAAATTAAAATGAACTCACTGGAATTGCATGAAATAGGTGAAATAATCAGAAGGGTGAGAAAGAAGCGTGGGTTAAGACTAGAAGATCTCGCTGATGAAAAAATTTCTCCTGCAACCATTAGTAACATTGAACGTGGTGTTCCTCATGTCAGTTATCAACGTGCAATGTACCTTTTGGAAAAACTTAATCTAGAAATGAAAGACCTACCCAAGTTGATTATGGGTGAAAAGAGGAAGTTTGAAGAAGATCTGTTTTATTTAAAGTCGGCAGACCTAAAACGGGAGATCGGACATGTTAACGAGGCACTAAATAAGCTGGATGCCCTTAATGTCTCAGATGAAAATCCACTTTCTCCTACCATGTACTATATCAAAGGGAAGTGTTACAAGGATCTTCGAAACTGGAAGCGTGCTCAACGAAATTTTTACAAGGCGATACAGTTAGCTAGTGCCCCTTCAGGCAACTTTGATCTTGTTTTGCTCATTTAGGATCACAGCGTCCCGCTTGTTCTTGTTGCGCCACCGTATGTACTCCTGAATCGCCTTCAT
>NZ_BMEX01000021.1 GCF_014637345.1 Kroppenstedtia guangzhouensis | reverse complement strand
TAATAGTACCGTATCGGAAATATGAGCTTCAAACCTTTATATATAAGGGTTTATATCCGAGAGCCTCTATATTTGCTAACATTTTGCTAACATGAGAGGGTAAAAAAAATATTCTCACCCGTTTTGCATGATGTTTCCGAGCGATTGGGCTGCCTCTTTTTGCATCGACGGAATCACGTGGGAATACCTGTCGAGCGTCATGGTAATAGAAGAGTGGCCGAGGCGTTCTTGCACCACCTTGGGATGGACTCCCTGGCGGAGAAGAAGCGTTGCATGCGTGTGCCGGAGGTCGTGGAACCGGATTTTGGGCACCGCCGCCAATTTGATACAACCGTCGAAGTGATACCGTAGGCCACGGGAAGAGATCGGTTTCCCTTTCATATTCATGAACACTAGATCCGACCGGTATCCAAGGATCAACATTTCCTGTTTCTGATTTGCCCGGTGTCGCTTCAATACTTCAACCGATTCATCAGTCAATGCGATGGACCGGCGGCCCGCGTCCGATTTTGTCCTCTCCACAATTCGACTTCCTTTGCTGGACTCTTCAAGCATACGACGTACCCGGATCATTCCATCATCCAAATCAACGTCCTCCCAGTGTAGGCCGAGGATTTCCCCAATCCGCATCCCGGTTGACAAAGCTAAGTGGAAGGCGGTGAAATAGCGGTTGTCCTTTGCTGTTCGTAGGAACCGGGCCACCTCTTCCGGTGTCCATACATTCATCCGGGGTTTCGGTTTCGTTTTTGGAGTGATCTTTTGGGCCGGATTTTTCGGGATCATTTCCATATCAACTGCCCAGGATAGTGCAGTTTTCAGCACCAACAATGCATAGTTCACGGTTGAGGCTGAGAGGTTTTTTTCTGTCATCTGGCTCATGAATTTTTGAATATGTAGCGGTGCCAGTTTGTCGAGGGGGAGCGATCCAAGGTCGGGTTTGATGTGATTCCGAATCAGTGTGGAGTACATATCAAAGGTATGCGCCGAGCGACTTCCCTTCACTTCCTCTCTCAGCCATGTATCCAGGAAGTCGGCAAGATTCATTTTGGTTGGCTCAATGTAGTCTCCCCGGTTGATTTCTGCTATTTTTTCCGACATGGCCCGCTGTGCTTCCTTCTTGGTTGCGTATCCTGAAAACCATTTCTGTTTCCGCTTCCCCGTGGCCGGATCACGGCCCACATCGAGCACAAAGCACCACTTTTTCCCGCGTTTTCTGACGTGGCCTTGCATGCCACCACCTCCATACATTTCTCTGTGTAATCGATTATATCCGGAATCATTACACAGCGTCAATATAGGCTATTCCAAACCTTCGGTCTATGTGCTATAATACAAATATCAGCACGAACAGCAGTTCTATTTCAAGGGGGGGTGAGAGGGGCAATGACCTGCTTGTTAGTTTTCAAAAATCGCTGATTTTCAACAAGCAGACTAACAAGCAAATCAACAAACCAAAACCCTTGATACATCAACGGTTACAGCCAATACGCAACAATCCAGCTAACAAGGGAACGAACAAACTACTAACAAACAACTAACAACTATCAATAATGTAAAGAAAGAAAAGAATATATAAATGGTCATCTGACCCAAAAAAATGACACAAAAAACCGTGTTGATTACGAATAAATTTATAGGTATCTCATTGAACATTACTCTGAGGAGTGTTGACGAGCGAAAACATTACTCTGTATAATGATTCCGGGTCTTCTACATATGAGGAGGGGATTTAGTGGACAAATTCACGGCTGACCTCTTGGCGTATGTTCTTCTGAAATATCAGATGAGGGAGACCGGGGAAATCCTTGATGTCATCGAAGCATATATAGACAGGGGGGGATCAGAGGAAGAGGCAAGAAAATACTTTGTCAAATTCAAAAGCAAGAGCCGCCAATAGTGGGCGGCCTTTAATTTTCCTTCTCTTCGGAATGGATCAAAAAGAGGAGAAATTTTTTCAGTTGTTCGATCTGTTCTTTTGTCAGCTTTTTCCCGTCATATGTCAGGTCCATTGATTCCAAGATTCGGCGCATGTTTTTGTACTCGCTTGGAGAATCGCTGATCAAGTAGTCAATCGGTACGTCCAGTCGCTTGGAAAGTGCAACGAGCCTTTCCATGCTGGGTTCCCTGGTTCCGTTTTCATAATGAATGATCGAGCTTTCCGCTGCTCCGATCGATCGAGCCAAATCTCTGGCGCTCATCTTTTTTTCCCTACGCAGACGGCGCAAGCGGTCTCCAAACTCTCTTTTCTCTTCAGCGTTCATTGTTCCTCCCACTTTTCGTAAGGTTTTTTCATAAGGTTTATGTTGAATAATTGAAAGTAACTATCAATGAATCCCATACCTATTATATCTAAATCATTACTTTGCGCAAGGTTTTTTGTCCAAACATTACACTGAGTGTTTGTTTCTATCCTTTTATACCCTGATATGGCACATTGTATTCAAAAACGGTTTAAATCTGGAACGTTGCTTATTGTATTATTTTTTTCATTTTGGGGGTTGACATCATTACTCAGAGTAATTATGATGGTATCGAAGCTAAATTTTGAAATTGGAAATTGGAGGTGCTTCAGTGGACGCCTTTTTTAATACCCAAGATCAATCCCCAGAGTATCAATTTTTGTCTAAAATAATACAGCTAGTAAAGAATGATGAGCCTTTGGTCTACACCGTGAAGCAGGCGGCTGACAAGTTGCAGATGAGCAAATCGAAAGTGTATGAGTTGGCACGGCAAAAAGATTTCCCTTCAGTCAAGATCGGTGGCCGGGTGATGATCCCCCGGCAGAAGCTAGAGGAATGGATCAACCAACAGGCTGAATGACCATGACGCACCTTGATAACTGAAGAGCGCGGAACCTGATTCATGAAGCCAAGAGGCGCGGAGCCTCATGAGCGCGATGATCCCCACAGGGGAGAGCGGGACGCATTGGCGGACTAACGGCGGAATGGATCAGGGGAAGGCAACCGGCATTCATGCGCCGGGACGGTTCACCCAGAAATGGGCGGACGGTCCGGGCGAATGACAGACCAACACAACGCCCAAACGGAGGGATGAAATATGAGTTGGATGCCACCACCACCCGAGATTGAAGACGCACTGAGCGCCGAAGAGTTGGAGGAAAGACTGAACTGGTTAGAACTTGTCTGGGATTCAAAAAGGAGTGAAGAAGAATGAAACTCTGTCCTGATTGCAAAGTTCCTGTTGATTTTGTTCCTGATTCTGGGGTGGTGGGTGGCCTGGATCGGAGCTACTACCACTGCCGGGGATGCCATGAGAAGTACGACCCGAGCTTTCCGGGTTTCATCGTGAAGGACAACCGGTCGCGGTTCCCAATCCGGGTCCAGTGCACCGGATTCAGAAACCTATTGAGGGGTGAGTGAGGGTGAAAACGAGCGAGAACATTGTGGAAATCTGCAAAGCTCTGGTCGGCTTTCATTCGGAAGTCGGCCGGATCACCAAGGACGGAACCAACCCACATTTGAAGAACCGGTACGCAACCATAGATCAAATCATCGAGGAGATTCGGCCCATCCTGGCCACACACGGACTGTTCATCCTCCAGCTCCCGACCAACACGGAAGCCGGAGAGATCCAGATGACAACCCGGATCTATCACACTTCGGGGCAGTGGATGGAATCGCCGGTTCTGACACTGAAGCCACAGAAGCAGGACGCCCAAGGGATCGGGTCGGCGGTTACATACGCTCGCCGATACTCCCTCACTTCCTTCCTCAGCCTGAACACCGGGGATGACGACGATGGGGAAGCGGCATCCAATGGGGGCGGGAACCGGAAACAATCCCCGGCACGGAAGAAACCACAGGGGCAGGGTGGCCAGCAATCGACACAACAAAAAAAGCCGACCGGTCTGGCATCGGAAAAGCAGCGGAGATTTATTTTTGCCATCGCCGAAGACAAAGGGTTGGATCAGGACGAAATCAAGGCTCTGGTCAAACGGCTCACGGGCAAGGAGAGCACAAAGGAACTCACAACCAAAGAAGCCCGTCACCTGATCGAGACCTTGCAGGCCACGGAAGCTTCGGAACTGAAGGAGGTTGTAAAGTGAAAATCAAACCGCGTGAATGGTTGGGGCTCAGTCAGGCGGAACGGATGAGGTTGCTGTGGGTAGCAACTCAAACCAAAAGGGGGAATGCCGGATGATCAGCCCGACGGAATGGATTGAATCTCACTGGAAACGGATCGAGGAGGCCCGTTGCCGGTTGGCATGGGAGACTGACCCAGAAAAAAGAAAAACCCTCCACGAGGAAATTTCGTGGAGGGAGGAGGAAATTACGTTCCTCAAGAAAAAACTGGTCTCTTGATTATACCACGGGCCACGCCGGGACCACAACCGCGGCGCATTATCAAAACCAAAAAGGAGCGGATGAGTGGTGGAATGGATCGAGCGGATGAAGAGAGCGATTGACGAGACATACCCTTCCCAAAAGTGGCGGGACCGCTAAGGAGGCGGAATGGAATGATGGGTAAGATCCTAATCAGCACAAACAAATACGATCTGGAAATGCTGGACAATCCGGAGATGGAACGGAAAGCGGCAGACTTTTGGGAAGGTGGTTTCCGGGAAGTGTTCCCGGAAGTAGACAACATTGATGACCTGGCTTGCTTTGTCTACTACATGGAAAAATGCGCCGGTGAGTTTATGGACCTTTTGATTGAAAGCGTTGCGGAGGAGGAGGGAATAGAATGACAGAATTGGAGATTGCCCTTGACCGGTTGGAACGTATTCGGGATCTGTTGAGGATTGCTGAGGAAGGTGTGGACATCGAAAGCGTTCTGTATATGAACCTGACGGAGATCCTTGATGATAACGGCCCGATAGATCTTCCGTATGATCCGGAGAAGATGACGCAGGAACAAAAGGAGTATGCGGAGGGGGCGGCGCTTTGAAATGATCCGGTGCACCAAGTGTCAAGGATACGGCTGGTACTTCAAGTGGAACCTGTTCACCTTCTGTGAGAAGTGCGACGGGGAGGGGGCGGTGGAAACAACCATCTCTCACCCTGTCGCAGAGTATTTCCTCTTCACCCAACCATGGCGGCGGATGCTGTTGTGGGCGGCTGACCATCTCCCGGGGGACTGGGAGAGCCGGTTGTGCGAGCGGCTGTATCCGAGTGAGCCAAAGCTGTGCCGGGAGGAGGGATGGAATGATGGCTGAACGGATCAGCGATGATGAGGCAAAAAAGTTTCTGGCTGCCCTACTACATGAACACGGCGGGAGTATGGTGTTTCGGGAAAGATCCTACACCACAGCGCCGTGGGAGCCGAAATTTGAACTTGAAAAGGTTGCAACGGGGGAATACAAAATCACACTTATTTACAAGGAGGAGACAAAATGATCAGAGCAACGGGAATTGGACGATTGGTCAGAGATCCGGAATTGAGGTATACGCCCACCGGGGTAGCGGTGGCAAACTTCACAATCGCCAGCCAGCGCAACCGGAAGGATGCCAACGGGGATTACCCTGCGGACTTCATTGACTGTGTTGCGTGGCGGGGGGCGGCGGAGTTCATTGCCAAACACACCGCAAAAGGGAGCCGCATCAGCGTTGACGGTCGATTGGAAACCCGGACATGGGAGAAGGATGACGGCACCAAGGTGAAGGTGACGGAGATCCAAGTGGACAACGTGGACGTGATCGATTGGAAGGAGGACAGGAAGAAGAGCGGCAGAGGCGGACGTGATCCATTCGTTGACGACGGGAAAGCAATCGAGATCAACGATGATGACTTGCCATTCTGAAGCAGGTGCGGGGTGTTTCCCCGCCCGCTTTTCAGAGGATCGGGCACTATCCCGGTCTTCTGCAAAGCGGCCTGGCTCCAGTATGTAGGTTCACAAATACAATTTGAGGAGGTGAGTTCTCCCCTTCTTCGGTATGCCAGGCCTGCTATTTTTTTAGGAGGGGTCTACCATGCAGGGATGGATTCAATTACATAGGAAGATCCTGAAAAGCGATATGTGGCGGAATTTCAACGCGAAACAGCGAGATGTAACAATTACCCTTCTGTTGATGGCAAGTCACAAAGGGAACCGGTGGGAGTATGGCGGGGAAATACACGAGGTGCAGCCCGGCCAGTTTGTCACCTCCCTTGATTCTATAGAAGATCAGTGCGCAAAGGATGTCAGCATTCAAAACATTAAAACGACCCTCACTAAATTGAAACGGTGGGGCTTTCTTGATTGGGAGCCGCTGCCGAATAACCGGGGGCGGATCATAACCATAACCAACTGGGAAAAGTACCAGAGGATGCCGGAAGATAAAGAGCAGCCGGAGCCGAAACCGGAACCAGCACCCAAACAAAAGGAAAAGGACGGCAAAGAGCCGCCCGAAAAGAAATCCTCTACACCCTATGATATAGAGTTTGAAAACCTTTGGCAAGAGTACCCGAAGAAAAAGGGGAAGGCGAAAGCGCGGGTGGCCTACCGAAGGCACAGGAAAAACGGGGTATCAGAGGAAGATTTCCGGGCGGCGTTGGATCGATACAAAACGGAGGTTCAGCAGAAGGGAACGCCGCAACAATATATCAAACATGGCTCAACCTTCTTTAATTCAGGCTTTGAGGATTATTTAGAAGAAGAGCCCACACCAGACAATTTGATGAACATAACAGAAAGATCTTACACCACACCAGGCGCAGATGACACCCAAAAATATTTAGATGCCCTGTTTGGATGAAAGGGGAATCAGCTTGATGAATTTTACGGATCAACAGGTGGTTGAACAATACGCGAACGATGAGCAAAGCATCATTGGGATTGTTCTGTCTGACCCAGAAAAGATGTATGACATCCCGGAATTGAAACCGGAGCATTTTTATGTACGGCCTTACCGGGAAATATTCAACAAAATCCTAGACTTATTCAAGGAAGATGCGGAAAGTATCACCCTCTCTAACATTGCTCCATACGCAGTGGAGGTAGGGGTTTCCATCAGCGACCTGTCAGAGTGGTTGGCGTCCGCTTTCCCGAGCGAAACGAAAAAAACAGCGGGTCGGATAATCCGCTATAGCAAGGCGCGGGAAGCCGCAGATTTGGCGGGGAAACTTCTTTCTATTCGCAACACCACCAACCCGGAAACGATTGATAATGCGATCCAAGAGGCAACAGCAACCCTGACATCTATATCAGAATCAGGAATGGAAGAGGACGAGGGTGACGATATTGCGGATGTAATGGTAGAAGTGAATGAACATGTTGAGGACATGTATTATAACGGGAATAAACTTTTGGGATTGGGAACGGGTTTAAAACGTTTAGATCTGATGACATCCGGGTTACAGGGTGGTCAGTTAATTGTTATCGGCGCGCGCTCATCTATCGGGAAATCAGCTTTCGCCTTGTCCTTAACCAAAGCGATTGGGCTGGATCAGAAAACGCCGATTGCTTTTTATCCTCTAGAAATGAAAAAAAGGGCTGTTGGACTGAGGTTGGTGTCGAATATCGCGAATATCGACGGAATGAGGTTAAGACAGGGGCGCCTAGAACCTGACGAGTGGGAGAGGTATACCATGGCATTGTCTGAATTATCCGAGTCAAAGATTAAAATCAAAGATAAATCGAGCGTTAGTACATCGATTATCCGGGCGCAATGCAGAAAAATGAAGAGGGAATGGGGATTAGGCGCTGTTGTGATCGATCACTTGCAGTTGCTAACCCCTGATCGACCCAACCCTAACCGGGTACAAGAAATTTCGCAAATGACACGGGAATTAAAATTGTTAGCCGATGAATTGGACATCCCCGTAATTTTAGTTTCCCAACTGTCGCGAGAAGTGGAAAAAAGGGAAAACAAGCGCCCGATGCTTTCCGATCTTCGGGAATCCGGCTCTATCGAACAAGACGCAGATGTCGTTATTTTCCTTTATCGGGATGACTATTACAACCCGGACAGTGACCAGAAAAACATCTTAGAAGTCATCGTGGCGAAGCAACGTGAGGGGATGGTTGGCACTGTGCCGTCCCTTTATCTGCGGAACTATAACAAAATATTGGATTTGGAAACAAAACGCTAAAAAAAGATTTTTTTAGCCTTGTAACATTGCTCTGGGGATTGTATAATGAAAGTAACATTACTTTAGGTATTGGAGGTGGTGAGAGTGCAAACCTGGAAATGCTGCAAGTGTGACCGGGAAATCGAAGTCTTGGCAGCCTGCTGGGTGATCTGTTGCGGGCGGCACGCTTCTTTGAGTGCTAATGAACATTACTCTGAGTATCGAAAACAGAGAAAAACAGTACACAAGCAGGCGGATCAACAGCAATTATCCTTATTCTCAGCCTGAAGGGAGGTGGAACCGTGGAACAGATGCACGTCATCAGTCTGGGGGCTGGTGTTCAGTCGACCACCATGCTTCTTATGGCGGCCCGTGGGGAGATCGAACCCAAACCGAAATACGCGATCTTTGCGGATACCGGATGGGAACCGTTGCATGTTTACGAGTACCTGAAATGGTTGGAAAAAGAGGCAGCGAAACACGGGGTCCAGGTAATCCGGGTGTCAAACGGAAACATCCGGGATGATGTATACGACCATCTGAGAGGCGATAAAAAACGAATTGCATCCATGCCGTTTTTCACTCTGGACGAGAATGGGGAAAAAGGCATGGTGATGCGGCAATGCACCCAAGAATACAAGATCGCGCCGATCCATCGGGAGGTGCGTCGGTTGCTGGGGGTAGGGCCACGCGGGAGAATCCCGGAGGGCGCGGTGGTCATGTGGATGGGAATCAGCCTGGACGAGATCGAGCGGATGAAACCATCCCGGAAGAAATGGATGGAACACCGGTTTCCACTGATCGAGAAGAACATGGACCGGGTTGCCTGCACCACTTGGCTCAGACGGAACCGGTACCGGGTCCCACCAAAAAGTTCTTGTATCGGTTGCCCGTTCCATGATGATATCGCCTGGTTGGAATTGAAGCGGAACAACCCGGAAGAGTGGATGGAGGCGGTTTATTTCGACCGGAAGATCAGGAACCTGCCGAAACTGAAAGGTCAGGCGTTTCTCCATCGGTCATGTGTCCCGCTTGAGGAAGTTGATTTAAGCGAGAATCAAGGAACTTTGGACCTGTTTGCAAACGAATGTGAAGGCCATTGTGGTTTATGAGGAGGCGGCAGGATGCGGGCACTGGATTTGTTTTCGGGGATCGGTGGCATTGCCCTAGCAGCACACTGGGCCGGGATCGAAACCGCCGCCTTTTGCGAGATCGAGCCATATTGTCAGCAGGTTCTTTCCCGGCACTGGCCGGGGGTGCCCATATACACTGACGTTCATGGGATTACCCGTGAATGTCTGGAAGAGGATGGAGTGATGGACGATGACCGAACAATTGACATTGTTCTCGGAGGATACCCTTGCCAGCCTTTCTCGTCAGCCGGGAAGCGAAAGGGAGAGACGGATGACCGCCACCTCTGGCCAGAGATGTTTAGAATTATCCAGGAAACGCGGCCCAATTGGGTGGTTGGAGAGAACGTTGCTGGGCACATCACGCTGGGCATCGACTCTGTACTTGCTGACTTGGAAGGTGAAGGTTACACCTGCCGGGCGTTCTTACTTCCAGCTGCAAGCGTCGGCGCTCCGCACAAAAGAGAGAGGGTCTTTATCGTGGCCCACTCCTCTCTCAGCAGACGCAACAACGGGGGCAATCGTCGGGAAGAACGACAAATACACAGTGACCAAAAACGGGACGATCCGGCGGCATGTGCAGACGGGGAACAATTGCAGTTTGAGTTTGGGGCGGATGGTCAAACTCCAACCTTGGCGCACACTGCAAGCGGCCAACGCCGGACAGGGGCCGAAGAGCCGGGAGCATTTCGAGCGGGTGATGAAAACCGGCGAAAGTCAGATCACCCTCACGGATCAGGCACGGCATGCATGGCCTACCCCTTCCACTCCCGAGTGGAAGGGGGGACGAAAACCGGAAACCCTGAAGGCGAAAGGCCGGGGAGTCACCAACACCCTCAACGATGCAATCAATTTCAACGAGGGAACGGTGGGGCAACTCAATCCCGATTGGGTCGAGCATCTGATGGGGTTCCCGCCTGGATGGACCAATACCGATGGCCCGCCGCTTTCGGGGAGTCACAGAGGGAATGGGAAGCTCCAAGACTGACACAGGGCGGGAAGCACCGGCGGGAACGGCTACAAGCATTGGGAAATGCGGTGGTACCACAACAGATTTACCCAATCCTGAAGGCAATATCAGATTATGAGGAGGCCACAAAATGACCATGAAAGAGTGGATTGACCAGCAGATCGAACGGAACCGGAAGGAAGCGAACGACGGAAACAATAGCGAGACCGGGACCCGGACGGCGTACTTTTCCGGGAAGACATGGGCGCTGATCGAGGTGTGGGAGGCGCTGACCGGGGAACGGCACCCAGCAAGAGGAGGGGGGCAGTGATGTCGGCGGTTGCGGGAAGTCTTGAACGGGACTATATGAAGCACAAGCGGCGATACATTTACACGGCCCTGGAGGAACTGAATTTCCATTGGGATATGCAAGACGTTTGGGCGTTTCAGGAGATGTGGGAACGCGGTTGGGATTGCGGCCAGATTGCGGAGAAGTTGGGCCGGACGCAGGAAGAGGTGGCGGTTTTGGTCATCGACAGAGCAAACAAAGGGGAGATCAGCATACGGCCCGGGGGATGGTTCGGGACAAAAAGGGAGGAAAAATAAAATGGATCTAATCAAATTGTTTCAGATACAAAAAGAATTGGATGACCGGATTGTAAAAGAAAAAGGGTTAGAGGGCCGATCTTTATGGGGCGACAAAGTCTTAGCCCTGCAAGTGGAGCTTGGGGAGTTGGCGAACGAATGGCGGGGGTTCAAGTTTTGGAGCAATGACCAAAAACCGCGAATCAAGAGAATGTTGGAGGAGTATGTCGATTGCTTTCACTTCGTCCTTTCAATCGGGTTGGATATGGGAATAGAATCATCCGATTTACCAAAATACATTCCGCGTCAGTATACAATTTCAGATCAATTTAAATCACTGATGGCCTTCACGAACGAAGATGGAACACCGATGGAATGGGAAGATCTACTCGGATCTTTCCTCGGATTGGGGCATATGTTGGGGTTCACCTTTAGTGAAATTGAAAAAGCATATCTGAAGAAAAACGAAATCAATCATCAACGCCAAGAAGAGGGATACTGATGGATCTTCGGGCGGAACATAAGCGTCACGTAGAAAATGCCACAAAGAACGGAGTCAAACGGCCCATGGATTATATGGAGTTCATCCGATTCAAGGCCAATTACTACGGGGATCTAGTGAAGTGGCTGAGATCGGACGTCCCGTATATAGAAGAAACTATAGAAAGATGGAGAGAAGAAGCCCAAAAGTGGTTGGCGAAGCCTTCACCCTTCCACCAACACATGGCTAAGAAAAGAAAAAAGGCCATCAAAACATGGACGGTGGAACTTGAGCAAAGAAAAAAGATGCTTGAAACACATGAGAAAATACTCCCCGCATATCAAGCCGAAGCTGAACGGCTGGGGGTGGGCTAATGGGCCGGATGCAAAAACAGAAGGGGAGCCGGAGGGAAAGGGAGTTCGCCGCACTCATCGGCGGTCAGCGCGTCCCGCTCTCGGGCGCGGCAAAACACGCCGGGGAAGCCCACACCGGGGATGTCACCGGGCTGGGCCTACGCTGGGAGGTGAAAGCCCGCAAAGACGGATTCAAGACGATATACCGGTGGTTGGAAGAGGAAGCGGTGGACGCACTTGCATTGAAAGCGGATCGTCGGGATTGGATCGTGGTGATGCCAGCGGAACTGTTCAAGAAGCTGATAGAGGAGGGGATAACCGATCATAGAAACGCTTGATCTTGTCATGGTGATCCTGAATTTTCTGGTCATTGCTGGACTTCTTGCGGTGGCCTTGATCATCGGGAGTGTGGCCGGGTTGCTATTCTACTTCATCCTTTGGTTACTTGACCGGAGGGAGTCCAAAAAAACTAAGGGAGGGTGATCGGTGATGGTGTTGGAACCCATGGAAAAGTTGAAGGCTCAAGTTGAGAAGCGGACTGGATACCCACCCGTAAATGATTTTACGGCGGGCGTGAAGCACGCATCTAAAGAAATTTCCAACGAGCTTGAGCAAGCGAATGCGGAATTGGTTGAGCATTGGAAGGAACTGATACGGGTTCGGGATTTACTCAACAACCGGGTGGATCAACTGGAATGCGAATTGGGAGAGGTCAAGGCGGAGCGGGATCGACTGAAAAAAGAGGTCGAAGAGTTTCAAGAGGCTGTCGAAGCTGGGAGCATTCATGAGCTTGACGAGGAGTTGAAGCATACACGAGAGGAAAGGGACGCGCAAGAAAACGCGGCGGCGCATTGGAAGAAGCGAGCGATGCATTGGGAATTTGAGGCGGAATCATTAGAGAAACAACGGGATCAGTTTATGAAAGAGCGGGACGCACTGACAAAGAAGGTAGAGGGTTACCGGGAAGCGCTTGAAATCTCAGTGGATGAAGAACAGAGAAATCAATTAATCACCACATTGATAGAAAACCAAAACGATCTGATTTCCGCTCTTGGCGTTATGACGAACTTAGTAAATGCAAGTGTTGAAAGGTTAAAAAGCAATGAGTAAAGCCCTGGACAGTTGGGCGCAGATGACCCGGGAGAATGACCCAGCCTATCAGCGCCAACAGAGAGAGAAACGGCAACGCAAGGAGCAGGCCGAAAGGATTTCCTTTCTCACACGTCGGGTGTTACTGCCGGAGAAGATGACAGGGCGGACACTTGCCGCCGTCCTGCAATCTCTCAACAAGCAAATCACGGCGGCACACATGAATTTGAAGGTGGAGCGGTTTGTGGTGGATGACCGGGAAATCAAAGTGATATTCAAGGGGGATGACAAATGAGGTACAGAGCGGAACACGGGGAGAATCACAGCTATGTTGTTGATACGATGTCCGGTGAGCGGGTGGGCGTCCATCATGGCCCGATGAAGGAAGAGGCGGCGGAGGGTGAGGCGAATTTCCGGAACATGATTCAGGAAAGAAACAAGCCCGGCAAGTACGAGGAAAAAGCTCGGGAAATCGGGGCATTGGTTGACCGGAAACAGCGGGAATATGGCGACAGTTGGGGCAAAGCGGCGGCGATTCTCCGGACACTCTACCCGGACGGGATTAGGCCGGATCAGTATCATGACGTGCTTGGGATTGCGAGAGTGACCGACAAGCTATCCCGGATTGCGAACGGGAACCAAGGTGAGGAAAATGCATGGGCGGATCTGGCGGGGTATGGCCTGCTGGGTTCGATGGATCGGAGGGATGAAGGGTGAAGAAACTGCCGAAAGAAATCATACTGGCAGCCATAAAGTCTGTGGTCAAATACGGCAATCTATACCGGAGGTTAGCAAAGAAACAGGAGGAATCGGCAAGATGAGCAAACCATGGGCATTTGAAAAGGTGAAACCAGCCACGTCGCAAACGCCCGCTCTATGGGCGGTGCAGGTCGGGAGGAAGCGAATCGGATATGTCCGGAAGGCGGCGCGGGAGCTTTACCGCGCCGGACGGACACCGGAGGATATGGACACTATTCAGGGATCACGGGCTGAGGCGGCCCGGTGGTTGTATCAGGAGGAGGTGAGAGGGTGAGCGGTACACTTGCATATATATTGTTCCCTTTAGGGTTTTGGGGCCTTGTCATCACTTTCATTCTGACACGTTGACAGAAACGGCTCCGGGCGATTCGGGGCCGGATACATAGAAAGAAAGTGGGGATTGGGATGAAATTTTTCAAGTGGTTGAAAGGGCTGTTTGAAAACTGGAAACTCAAACTCTTGAGGCTCCTTGCATTCATCGGATCACTGGCTGTCTTCGTCTGCATGCAGGCGGTTTCGATCAGCCATACCTTGGCCTTGGCGGAGGCGCACCAATACCATGGATGGGAAGCAATCGCATTTGTGGCCGGGGTGGAAATTGCTTTTGTGGTTGGACTTCTTCTCATCATTCTGGATCGAGCACATGGTCGGCCATTGAATCCGGGCACTATCGTTTTTTTCTTCATCCCGACTATGGTCGTCGGGGCGGCCAACTTGCGGAGCGGGATGGGATATGGAGTGGTCGGGCTTGCGCTGGGGGTTGTTCCTCCATCCCTGGTCCTGGCGGTTGAAAAGGTACTGACCAATACCTCAACCAACCAGCCAGCCAAGCGGAAGGGGCGGGGTTGGTTGACCCGCATTTTCGGCCAATGGTCAGCCAGCAACCAGCCAACCGGTCAGCCACTGGCTGAATCAACCAACCATCAACCAGCCGTCAGCCAGACGGTCAAGGTCAGCCAACCAAAAACGGCCACTCAGCCAGAGTCAACCAGTCAACCAACCAACCAAGTGGCCGGATCAACCAGCCATCAGTCAACCAACCAACCGGCCACGACCAAAATCAGCCAGCCATCGGCCAACCACTCAGCCACTTCAGCCAGTGTCAACCAGCCAGCCAAGACGACCAAGTCAGCCAACATCGACCAGGCGGTGGCCGACCAACCAAAGTCAGCCACAACCAACGAATCAGCCAACCAGCCAGCTGAATCGACCAACCATCCACCGGCCAGGGTCAACCAACCGGTTGAAACAGCCAACCAGCCAACCAGCCAAAAGAAAGACAGTCAACCAGCCACGACCAACCAACCAACCAAGACGGACAAAGGGGTAGCAAAATCAACTATTCAGCCAAACTCAAAAGTGGCTGAAATGGCTGAGGAATACCGAAGGGAAAATGGGAAGTGGCCGAGTCAAAGAGGATTGGCTGAAATGGCCGGAGTTACCCGGCACCAAGCAGCCAAAGTTCTCGGATGGTTGAAGAAACAACCGGCGGATGAGTCAGCCAACCAACCAGCCAAGGCGAATGGCTGACAACCAAAAGGTCGGCTCCGGGTGGCCGGAGCCGAGCTACATCGACCAAAAAGGAGGGGCATCAGATGAACGGATCATTCCTGAACGCTTGCCGGGTTCTATACCTTGAAATCGTGGAGAAAGACCCAGGCGTCAGAACAGAAGCTGAAATAGATTTTGTATATCACTTTGTGATGTTGCCGAGAATCCAACAGATTCTAGAAAATGAAAAATAACTCTTTGAAAACAGAAAATGGGAGGCGGAAGGTGGCCGGGGCTTGGGATTGAGAGAAAGTAAATTATTTCGAGACACTAAATAAGCTAACCGAAAAACTAACCGACAGATTAATAGACGGGAAGCCCAGTTGCATCAAGGCTTCCACGTTGTCCGTAACAAACAAACTAACAAACAAACTAACCGCTATCAAGAATATAAAGAATAAAAGATATATATGGTCATTGAGCGGCTTTTTTCTTGGAAGTCGACATTACCATGAGTAAAGAAATGGAGGGCGATACATTGCAAGATTTGTTGGAGCAATATAAAGAGACTCGGCGATACTGTCGGAAGATGGCGGAAAAAACGGAGACGGGAGAAGACCGAACACAATGGAACGGAATGAGGAATCACGCCGATTTCGTGATTCGGTGGCTGGAAACAGGGAGGGAACCGGGGAATATGCGGGGGATTGAACGGCGGGCGGTGTATCAGCGGGAAATTCCGGTTGACCCGCATAGGTTCCCGTTAAATCCGAGTGACGGGAATAGACGCCGTTGCCATGATGGAATACGTAGACAGGTTTACACGGGGTACGAGCAAGCGGAATGGGAAGACGATAGGGAAGATAGGGAAATGGCGGAAGAAGATGAGGAAACTATTCGCCTTTTCCTTGAGGAAGTGTTGGGGATACTCAGCGACAGGGAAAGGGAAGTTTGGGAAATGTACCATGTTGGCATGATGGAACAGGATGAAATCGCTGAGGTGTTGGGGATCACCCAACAGAGAGTCAGTGCCTTATTTAATAGAGCGGAAAGGAAAATGGAAGACTGGCGGAAATTGTGACAAAAGGGGGTTGTGCAATGCCACCTATAAGATTGAGGAGGATAACATTACGTTGAGCAATGTTTTGGCGTGTAATCATTACAAAAGACACGCAAGCCTGTGCGGTTAGTAAATGCGTAGTAATGTTTCCTTCACAACGGAGGCCGGTTCCAAGTTGGGCAGGTTGTGGGCGGTCGGCCACGTGATCCAAGCGAGGAGGGGCTTGGATCTTTTCATATCTCCTGCTTCTCTTTCCGGTCATCCGTTCCGGTAGCGGGTGGCCGGGCAGAGAGGGTGACGTTTAAGGAGGGCGATGAGATGAGAATCAAACCGATGAGGGAGGTCGGATCATGGAGGCTTTAAGCCGGGTGTTGAGATCTATCAGCTATATTTGCTTCTTGATTTTAATATTCTTAGGCACGGTGGCCTTGTGGCATGAGGAGTATTTGTCGGCTATCGTGTCATTCCTGTTGGCTCATTTGGCTCATGACCTGTCGGAGTGATTTGCCGGGGCTTGCGCTGACAGGCGTGGGCGAGGGTGGCCGTGCGAAGGGTGGGATGGTCATCGAATTGCGGAGCGGTAGTTTAAACGGCAAAACACCGGTCTCCAAAACCGGAAATCCAGGTTCAAGCCCTGGTCGCTCTGCCAGACGAACAGACAACAAAAGGGGGATGAGGTGAACCGGTGAAAGTAGAGTCGGAAACTGTATTTCATTTGATATTGACGAGAAAAGACATGGAAGACCTGTTGGTTGAAACAAAAGATATTTTCAAGGATAGCGACGTTGAAGAATATCCAGTATTACATTCATTGCGGCACTTGTTACTTAGAGAGTTCTTCGACTAAACCGTTACATAGCGGGAGGTGAACGATTGAAATACATCGAGAGCGGATATAAAGGGGACGCGGAAGAGTTGATAGTGGTAGCGATTGGAGACCTTCATATCGGCTCTTCTCATTTTTGTATGGATACGTTGAATGATATTCTGAAATTCATTGACGATCACCGGGAGCGCTGCCGAATCATTCTCATGGGAGACATTGCGGAGACGGCCACTAAGACGAGTGTAGGCGCGGGAGTCTATGAGCAGACCATGACACCGGTGGAACAGATCAACCGGGCGGTGGAGATCTTTGACCCCTACCGGGATCTGATTGATGGCGTGGTGATCGGAAACCATGAAATGCGGATATACAAGGATTCCGGAGTGGATCTGCTGGATGAGGTTTTCTGTCCGAAGCTGGGCCTTTCTGAGCGATACCTCCGATATCAGGGCGTGATTAAATACGCATGGAACAAACGGGCGTATAACTTCGCCGTCTGGCATGGCCGGGGAGGTGGCCGGAAGGCGGGCGGTGCACTGAACAAGGTGGATGATATGCGGCAGATTGTTTTTGGTGATGTGTTCCTCATGGGGCATCATCACCGGTTGGCGGCTACGAAGAATGATTTTTATGTTCCGGACCCGCAAAACATGCGGATGAAACGGATCACTCAGACCGTGGTTGTCACCGGTTCCTCGCTGGATTATGAAGGGAGTTATGCCGAAGAGTCGGGGCTGACTCCAACGACGAAGGGGTTTCCTATTATCCGGTTGAGTGGCCGGACGATCCGGAAGAAGGGGACGACATACCGGGTGAAGGATGTTCGGGTGGAGTATTGAGGAGGTGAAAGGAACACGTGATTCTACAGGGGGAAGTAGTGGAAAAGTTGGCAGAGATCCCGGACGAATCGGTTCATACATGCGTTACTTCTCCCCCGTATTGGGGACTCCGGGATTATGGCCATCCCGGACAACTGGGCTTGGAAGACACTCCGGAAGAGTATGTCGAAAAGATGGTCGAGGTCTTCCGGGAGGTACGTCGGATACTTCGGGATGACGGAACCCTGTGGCTTAACCTGGGTGATTGCTACACAAGCGGGGGGAGGAAGACACGGGCCACGGAGAGCAAAAACAAGGCAAGGGAAATGAATGTCCGCCCAATAATGCCAAATGGCCTAAAACCAAAAGACCTTGTTGGTATTCCCTGGCGCGTCGCTTTCGCACTCCAGGCGGACGGGTGGTATTTACGCTCCGACATTATATGGTGTCTATCCGGTGGAACCCGCGTTTACGTTAAAACGCAAAAAGGCGAAATGCCGATGACCATTAAAGATTTGGTCCGCTTGGACCCGTCGACCGTTCGTTTGTGGAACGGGGAAAAGTGGACGCGGGTTCTCGGTTGGTCCCAAACGCCGCGCCCGGACGTAGCATACGAGATTGAATTGCGGAGCGGTGAGCGTATCGGCTGTACCGCCGGTCACGTATGGCCGACCGAACGGGGGAACGTACGGACCGACGAATTACAAGTCGGCGATGTGATTAAAACTTGTCGCTTGCCCGAACCGGAGAACGTAAAACAACCGTCTGGGTTGGACGATGAATTGGTCGGCTGGTTTGTCGGTTTGTACATCGCCGAAGGGTCCCGGAGCGGCGACGCGATTCAAATCGCAAGCCATACGCAAGAATTGGAGCGTTTTGAAAAACTGAAAAAGGTGGCCGAAGCATATCACGGGACGTGTCGAATGCATAAAACCGGCGGGAATGCGGCGACTATCAACCTTTATGGTCATGTATTGACCGGAATCCTCGACACATATGTGTCGGGACGAACCGCGAAAGATAAGCACCTGTCCGTTCGGTGTTGGCAACGTTCCGACGGTTTCCTGATGGCTGTATTGAAAGGTTATTTGTCTGGGGACGGTCATTACGACGAAGCAAACGACCGTTATCGTATCGCCTTTACTAATAACGATAATTGGGCGGCAGACCTGCGGACATTGTGTGCGCGATTGGGCGTTTCCTTAAGGCTGAAGCGGGCCAAAAACACGATAAACGGCAGAGAGTTTCCGGGATACCGAGGGCAAATCCGGTTGTCGGTGTCTGACCATCATAACAACAAGCCAGATGGTGAGATCGTTGCTATTCGCCGGAGCCGCGCTCGGCAGTTTTGGGATATTGGTGTAGAGGATGAACCTCATTTGTTCGCGCTGGCGTCCGGTGTTTTGACTCATAACAGCAAACCTAACGCCATGCCGGAGAGCGTGAGGGATCGACCGACTAAAGCGCATGAGTATATTTTCCTTCTGTCGAAGAGTCCGAAATATTACTATGATGCGGACGCGATACGGGAGCCGCATATCCACCAAGATAAAATAGGCAAAAACAAAAAATCACGCGGCAAACAGGGGTGGGCACTCTCGCATTTAGGAAGCCCACAGCAAGATAGTAGCGGGGGTGTCGGCTTCAATCCCAAGGGACGCAACAAGCGCACCGTCTGGAACGTATCAACCCGCCCATTCAAGGGTGCACACTTCGCGGTATTCCCGCCTGACCTGATCAAACCGTGCATACTGGCCGGAGCGCCGGAGGGCGGTGTGGTGCTGGACCCGTTTTTCGGTAGTGGCACGACCGGGCTGGTTGCGCAGGAGAATGGGCGGGACTGGATCGGGATTGAATTGAATCCGGAATATATCAAGATAGCGCGGGAACGGGTAGGCGAGCCCGCTCTTATTTAGTTTGGAGAGGTGAAAGGAACACGTGATTATACAGGGAGATTGCATTGAGGAGCTGAAAAAGCTTCCTAGCAACAGCATTGACTCTGTGGTGACTGATCCGCCATATTGTAGCGGAGGTTTCAACGAATCGCAGAAAATGCAAGCAACGGGGCAAGGGTTACGCTCTGAAACGAGAAAAAGAGACGGCTGGTTTATTTGCGACAATATGACAACGGGCGGCCTTGTCTGGCTGTTACGTGCTGTGTCTGTAGAAGCGTTCAGAGTTTTGAAGGAGGGCGGTAGTTTTTGCGTTTTCACTGATTGGCGCATGTATCCGCAAATAGCTCCTGCGCTGGAATCATCCGGTTTCCGGTTGCGAAATATGATTGTTTGGAACAAGGGGAGCATGGGGTTAGGCACGGGGTTTCGCCCTCAACACGAGATCATCATTCACCTGACGAAAGGTAAGACCAAATTCTATGATAGGAAGACAGGAAATGTAATCACGGAAAAGAGAGTTTCAGCGACCAAACGACTACATCAAACAGAAAAACCAGTCAACCTACTGTCAAAGTTGATTCGAGTCACCACTCCGCCAGGCGGCACGGTATTAGATCCGTTTGCCGGATCAGGCACAACTGGGGTAGCGGCGAAGCAGGAGGGTTTCGACTTCATCTTGATTGAGAGAGACCCGGAGTATATCGAGATAGCGCGGGAGCGGTTAGGGGAGCCTGCTCTTATTTAGTCTGCAGAGGGGTGAATGCCGGTGGTGGCTGTTTGGATGGGGTTGGGAGCGCTGATGATGGCCGGGCTCGTTGTGGTGCTGTTCGTCACGGGCATGGTTTGCATAGCTAATACACAGCGCCCATATCCGGGACAGGTGAGAAAGGTAAGGCGGTGGTGAGGCGGTGCTGGTTCCGCAGGCGGCAAAGGTGGAAGGAGAGGACAGGGTGATTTGTATATACAAGAGGGGTATAGCGAGTGTTATAGTGGCAGGAAAACCACCTTTTATGTCGAAGCAATCGACAAAGGGGGTTTTAATGTGGCAGATGAGCTGTGCCCGCGTTGCGGGAGTAATCATGTTCAGGAATTTGGGTATTGGCGGTCAGCCGGCCTGTTAATCTCAGCGGGTTGCGGGGGATGTTTTTTTCTGATTTTGGGCACTGTGTTGTTGTCTGTATCCGCCATTTTGGGCGCACCATTGATCGGCATTGGAATCGTGGTTCTTGCGCTTGGTATTTTAGCTTATTTTATCATGATATTTAAAGGTCGCTTGTGTGCTGACTGTAAGCACAGATGGGTGGTAAAGAAAGCAGAAAAGGCATCGTGATCGGTGCCTTTTTAGTTTGGGGTGGTTATATAAAAACATGGGCCAAGTCATTCTATAAAGGGCGGGCATGGCGCAAATGTCGTGATGCTTATTTTGTTTCAAAACATGGACTATGTGAGAGGTGTGGGCGACCAGGGAAGGTCGTCCATCACAAGATCTACTTAACACCTGACAATATTCATGATCCGGATGTGAGTTTAAATTGGGAGAATCTTGAGTTACTATGCCAGGATTGTCATAACAATGAGCATCATGGCATCAAGCCAACTGGCGATGGCTTGAAGTTTGATGAGTCTGGGGATCTCGTGGAGGCATAGTCCCCCCTATTTTATTTTTGTTGGGTGGATGCTGGGGACCGGTGCGGGGAGTTTCGCGTAACACGCAGGACATCTTACACGAGGGGGGGTATGATCTTTTGGCAAAGTTAAGTGCAAAAAAACAAGACGAATTAATCGAGCAGGAAAAGGAAAAATTAGCGGCAATATTTAGTGAAGTATCCGAGGAAAAACGGAAAGTTGCGGACAGATTGATTGAGCGGGTTGCATTTATGAAAATTACGCTTCAGATCTTGGAAGATGATATTAAACGAAAAGGACCGACCTACAAATTCGAGCAAGGAACGCAGAAAATGTTCATTGAGAATCCCGCTCAGAAGTCCTATAACGCCATGATTAACCGTTATACAACGGCTTGCGCCAAGTTGTTTGACCTTCTCCCAAAGGGAAACGACGTCGGGGAAGATGATGGGTTTGACTCGTTTGTGAACAGGCGATGAACCCTATTATTAAGTATTGGGAAAAGATCGATTCAGGGAAAGAGGTAGTCGGGGATAAGATTAGGCGTGTCTATAAGAAACTTGTGGATGATATCTACGACAAAGATTCTGTTTATGAGTATTCAGATGAACGCGCAAACCATGCCATAGAGTTTATAGAACGTTTTTGCAAACACAGCAAGGGTAAAATGGGTGGGCAGCCGTTTAAATTGGAACTGTGGCAAAAAGCAATGACGGCGGCGTTGTTTGGCTTTGTGCACAAAATAGACGGCACGCGCAAATACCGAGAGTTTATCTTGATTGTTGCCCGGAAGAATGGGAAATCTGCTTGGGGATCGGCAATTGCTTTATATATGCTGCTTGCCGACGGGGAGCCAGGGCCGGAAGTCGTATCCGCTGCTACAAAAAAGGATCAAGCAAAAATTGTATGGTTAGAATCCAAGCGCATGGTCAAAAAATCGCCTGTATTGCGAAAAAGAATCCGTTCTCTGGTAGCTGAATTGTTATCAGACTTTAATGATGGATCGTTTAAGCCACTATCCAGTGATAGTAATACCCTGGACGGATTAAACGTTCATTGCGCACTGATCGATGAGCTTCACGCAATCGAGGATAAAAACCTATATGATGTGATCGTTGATGGTATGACGGCCAGGGAACAACCCTTGTCAATTATCACGACGACAGCGGGGACGGTTCGTGAAGGGATCTTCGATATCAAATATGATGAGTGTGAACGTATTATCAATGGTTATGATGACCCAAATGGTTATAAGGATGAACACGTATTACCGATCATCTACGAACTGGATAAACGCGAAGAATGGACGAATCCGGATGCATGGAAAAAAGCAAATCCGGGATTAGGAACCATCAAAAATCGTGATGAGCTGGAACGTAAAGTTAATAAAGCTAAAGCGAATCCTTTGTTGGTCAAGAACTTACTGACAAAGGATTTTAATATTAGAGAAACTACTTCGGAAGCATGGTTGACATTTGAACAACTAAATAACCAAGCGACATTCAATATCAAAGAGTTGAAACCAAGATACGGCATTGGGGGATGTGACTTATCCAGCACAACAGACTTAACTGCCGCATGTGCTTTGTTTCAAGTGCCGGATGATGACACCGTATATGTCACACACATGTACTGGTTGCCAGAGGATTTACTTGAAAAACGGGTGCATGAAGACCGTGTTCCTTATGATGTGTGGAAAGAACAGGGACTTTTAAGAACTTCACCAGGAAATAAAGTTCATTACAAACTTGTGGTTGAATGGTTTCTGGAATTGCAAAACGAGTATGACCTATATATTCCTTGGGTGGGCTATGACTCATGGAGTGCGACGTATTTTGTCGAGGACATGCAAAACAACTTCGGCAAGGATTCCATGATCCCAGTCGTCCAGGGAAAGAAAACATTATCCGGTCCGATGAAATCCATGGGAGCAGATTTGGAAGCGAAACGAATCAACTACGGCAACAACCCCATTACAAAATGGTGTTTGTCAAATACAAATATTGATGTAGACAAGAACGACAACATCCAGCCGTCCAAAGGAAAACAGCAAAAAAGACGCATTGATGGCGCGGCTGCTATGCTCAATGCTTATGTCATTTATCAGGACAAGCATCAAGATTATGTCAACCTGATTTAAGGAGTGATAACGATGCCGAATTACAGCCCGAGAAGCGGACGCATCCAAACGGATGATGGACAAACGCATAACATTGTCGATCTGCTCGGGGGTGGCACTCCCATTACAAGCCAAGCGGTAGACATAAACTCTTATGCACCGCAAGGCGATAAGATCATAGGGGAGGACGGCAACATTTACAGTTTGGTGTCTTTACTGCAAGGGGTTGGTGGGGGAACGGTGTCATGGGAAGACGTACAGAATAAACCTACTTCATTCCCTCCACAATCACATACGCACGAAATAAGCGAGGTTAATAATCTTCAAACTGAACTTAACTCCAAATTAACAGCCAGCCAAGCTGCGGCAGTTGCTGATAGCGTGGATGCTCCTGACATTGCAACATTAGAAGAAAAAATGAATGAATTGTTGTCGGCATTAAGAGCGGCGGGGATTATTGCGTCATAGTGGTGATGGAATATGAAGGGGGGTGATTTAGATTGGATTGGTAGAATGGATGTTTGGAAAACTTACCAAACAACGCCCGGTTACAAGTTATAAACTCATTACTGATTTAGGCGATGGGTTTTACGCTTGGAAAGGGAACGTATATAAAAGTGATATTGTCAGAGCTTGCATCCGTCCGAAAGCCCGAGCGATAGGTAAGTTGGTAGGCAAACACATCCGTGACAATCAGAACGGTTTTGCTGAGAGTCCTGACACTAACATAAAACTGTTGCTACAAGATCCCAATCCTTTAATGAGCGGTCAAATGCTACAAGAAAAACTGGCCGTACAATTAGAACTGAATAACAATGCTTTTGCTTTGATAAAAAGGGACGAGAACGCCTTACTCCCTACTGAAATTTACCCTATTCCTGCAATCGAAGTGGAAATGTTAGAGGGGCCAAAAGGTGACATGTTTCTTCGCTTTTATTTTGAAGATGGGAAACGAATGGTTTCTCCGTATTCAGATGTTATTCATTTGAGGCAGGATTTTAACAATCACAACTTGTTTGGAGATAGCCCGCAGGAAGCGCTTATTGATCTGATGCATGTCGTCAAGACGATTGACCAAGGCATGGTCAAGGCCATCAAAAACTCAAACATCATCCGCTGGTTATTGAAATTTAACCAGACTTTGAGACCAGAGGACATCACCAGTGAAACTGAAAGATTCGTGAATGACTTTTTATCATCGGATAGCAAGACAATTGGCGCGGCTGCTGTGGATGCAAAAGCTGATGCCCAACAAGTTGATCCAAAAAATTATGTGCCGAATGAACATCAGATGGTGAATGTCGTTGAGCGCATCTATTATTTTTTCAATACCAATAAGAAGATTGTCCAAAGCAACTATACAGAGGATGAGTGGAACGCATATTACGAATCAGTCATAGAACCTGTGGCCATGCAGTTGGCGAACGAGTACACCCGAAAGCTTTTTACCCGGCGTGAACGCGGACATGGGAACAGGATTGTGTTTGAATCCATCAGCCTGCAATACGCTTCAATGAATACAAAGTTGGGACTTGAACGCATGGTTGATCGAGGGGCGCTTACTCCTAACGAGTGGAGGAAAATATTGAACCTTGCACCTATCGAAGGTGGCGACCAACCTGTTAGGCGTTTGGATACTGCACCAGTCAGTGAAGGAGGTGAGGATGATGGACAAGACGGAGACGCGGGAGATGACCCGGGAGATACAGATTAGGGAAAACGAAGACGGCAAACGAACAATAAGCGGGTATGCTGTCAAATGGGAAAAGAAATCTCATGTGCTGGGATACTTCCGCAAGTTCCGCGAACAATTTCAAAAAGGGGCTTTTTCTGATTCGCTGATTGAAGATGATCAGCGTTTTTTGTGGTCTCATGACCCATCAAAAGTTCTGGGACGCACTAAAAACGGAACTTTGCGATTAGAAGAAGATGATATAGGTTTGCGCTTTGAACTGGATCTTCCTGATACCACTTTAGGAGAAGACGTTTATAAATCAATTCAAAGGGGTGATGTGGACGGAGTGAGTTTTGGCTTTCAAATGATAAGCCACGATCTAGACGAAGATGATGATATGCCATTGAGGACAATTACGAAAGCCCGATTACTGGAAGTCTCGGCAGTCGCTTTCCCCGCTTATCCAGATAGCGAGGTAAGCGCTAGGGGCTATGACCCTCTTAAAGAAGAATTTGAAGAGCTACGGACTAAGATTTTGATCTTAAATAATCTATAGGAGTGATTTATAATGAACAGAATTGAAGAAATTAAACAGCGTAAGGCTGAAATCAACGAAATTTTGAACGATGAAAAACGAAGTCAAGAGGTTGATTTGAAAGAACTTGAAAAGGAAGTTAGAGAATTGAATGGAGAGCTTGAAGAATTGGAAACCCGCCAGCGTTTGCTGGTAGAAACAAAACAGATTGAAAGCGGAGAAACGCAAACCCGCACGATTGAGACTTTCAATGCTCAACAACAAACAGAAAACCGTGAACTTGGAACAGACTCTGTTGAATACCGTAAAGCGTTTATGAATTATGTATTGCGTGGCGATAAGATCCCTGCCGAATTGAGACAGGATGAAGTGACTTACACCACGGACGTGGGATCTGTTATTCCGGAAACGGTTTTAAGCCGGATTGTTGAGAAGCTGGAAGCAACGGGCATGATTCTTCCGCTTGTCACTCGTACAGCTATTCGCGGCGGGGTAACCGTTCCGACATCCACTGTGAAACCTGTTGCCACTTGGGTGGCAGAAGGGGGAGGAAGCGACAAGCAAAAGAAAACAACCGGACAGATTACCTTCGCTTACCACAAGTTGCGCTGTGCGGTTGCCGTTTCGCTTGAAGTGGACACGATGGCCTTGGCCGTCTTTGAATCTACGCTGATCAACAACGTTGTCGAAGCCATGACTAAGGCGCTTGAACAAGCCATCATCAGCGGTGATGGTGTAGGCAAGCCAACGGGTATTTTGGCTGAAACACCTGAAGCTGGACAATCCATTGATGTTTCTGAAATCAATTACCAAACCCTGATTGATGCTGAATCCGCATTGCCGCTTGAGTATGAAACGGGTGCTGTTTGGGTGATGACGAAGAAAACGTTCATGAAATTTGTCGGTATGGTGGACAACAATGGACAACCTATTGCCCGTGTTAATTATGGCATCAATGGTAGTCCTGAGCGCACTCTTTTGGGACGGAATGTCGTATTGTGCAATTACATTGATAGTTTCGACACTGCCGCAGATGGAAGCCCGTTTGCTTTCTTGTTCAACTTCTCCGACTACATTTTGAACACGAACTATCAAATGGGTGTGAAACGTTATGAAGATAACGAAACCGACGATCAAGTGACGAAAGCTGTCATGATTGTTGACGGTAAAGTTGTCGATAAGAACTCCTTGGTCGTCTTGAATAAAGCAGCCGGTGGAGGTGTTGAAGGGTAATGACCAATTTTAAAGCTAAGGTTGTAGAGGATATCCCTGCTTATCGTTTATTAGGGTTGGGTGGCATAAATTCGGGAGGAGACCCGGAGGAAGGATGGGAAACTATCTATCTTATCCCTTCTCGTTTGGGTTGGATTCCTGATTTTGTGACGAGCAAAGAACTAAAGGCAGGTGAATTTGTGAATGTCGCTATCAAGGATAACCCAATCTGGGAAGTAGAGGCCGTAGAGGATTTGCCCGCTGGAACGGCTGTCCAATGTACAGAAGACGGTAGGGTAAAACATTATGTTCCTGCTGATGGAAATCACATTGGGTGCACATTACATTCTGTAAAAGCCGGAGAAGTGGTGGCGTTTTTTCGTAAATATGGAACAATGCCACCATCGCAAGAACAAGTATTAGCAATGCCGCAAGTAGAAAAAGAAACCAAGTCTAAACGCACTCGCAAGAAAGCGAGTGTTTAATTATGTTGGATGATGTAAAGCAAACATTACGTATTAGCACAGCAAATACGGCATTTGATAATGAAATTGAAACTTTGATTGATGCGGCCCGACTGGACTTAATTCAGTCGGGTGTTTCTGCTTTGAAGGTAAATGACGACACGGATGCGCTCATTAAACGAGCGATCATCACCTATTGTAAAGCGTATTTTGGCTACGATAATCCGGATGCAGAGCGCTTTACGCAGTCTTATATTATGCTTAAACAACACTTAGCCCTGGCAAGTGATTACAACGGTGGTTCAAATGAGACACAATGACGTGATCCACCTGGTGGGGATCGAAATCATAGAAGATGAGATCGGGAACCAGATCGAACAGGAGACGGAGCGGCAGGTATTCGCTAATGAAATGTCTGTCGGCCAGGCTGAATATTACAACGCGGTAGCAGCCGGGCTCCGGCCGTCCAAGTTGTTCGAGGTGTACACCTTTGAATATGCGAATGAACGGCAGTTGAAACACAACGGGATCAAGTATCGGATCATCCGAACGGAAACACGTGGGGAAAAGACCCGGATCACTTGTGAAAGGGTGGCTGCTGATGGCTAGAATTGAGGATCTTTCAAGAGAGATTTCACAGGCACTGAAGGACTATACGGAAGAAGTATCGGAAGGTCTGGAAGAAGCGAAGGAAGCTGCTGCCAAAAACGCAGTTAAAAAGCTGAAACAAAGAAGCCCGAAGGATACCGGGGACTATGCGAGGGGATGGCGCGCGAAAAAAATAGGGAGAGCTTGGGTTGTCCACAACGCAACGGATTATCAGCTGACCCACTTGCTTGAACATGGACACGCTAAACGTGGCGGAGGGCGGGTGGCGGGTATTCCGCATATTGGCCCGGTGGAGGAGGAAGCGATTCAGGAATATGTCCAGAAATCTGAGAAGGTGATCCGGGGATGACGTTGGCCGAGCTGGCAACGATCCTTAAAAGCACCGGTTATCCCGTGTCCTACTCGCATTTCATCAGCAACAACGTCCCTCCTCCGCCGTTTATTACGTATCAAGTCGATGATTCGGCTAACTTTTTTGCAGACAACCGGGTATACAAAAAGATCAGCAACATTTCGATTGAACTTTATACTGACAAAAAGGATTTAGAGGCTGAAGCCGCTTTGGAATCCGCTTTGGACGCCAATCATTTGGTATATGAGACCACGGAAATATGGATCGAAGCGGAAAAGCTGTTCCAGAAAATCTATGAGATCGGAGTGGTTTGAATGGCTAACAAGGTCAACTTTGGAATTAAGAACGTGCATTATGCAACTTTTACAGTCGGGCCAGATGGAACAATCACTTATGACACGCCGGTTCGTATTCCCGGAGCTGTCGAGCTGTCCCTGGAGCCGCGTGGGGAAATGGTGGAGTTTTACGCAGATAACACGCTCTATTATTCTGCGAGTAACAACCAAGGCTATGAGGGGACGCTCTCCATTGCTCTGATTCCTGAGCAATTCGCCATGGATGCGTTGGGAGAGGAAAAAGACGAGACGGACATGGTTTTAACGGAAAAAAACTCGGCGAAGGGAAAACCGTTTGCTTTGCTGTTTGAGTTTGACGGCGACGTGAAAGCAACCCGACATGTCCTTTACAACTGCACAGCGAATCGTCCGACAGTTACCAGCTCCACCAAGACGGATTCCGTGGAGCCGACTCCAAACGAACTCACCTTCATTGCGAGCCCACGTCCTGATGGTGCCGTTAAGACTAAAACCACGGAAACAACACCGGCTGCCGTATATGACGCGTGGTACACGGCGGTATATGAAGGGAATGGGAGTGGCGGCGGAGGAGGCGTTGAAGGGTAATGGAAAAAACACTGACAATCGATGGAAAAGAGGTGCGTTTTAAGTCCACGGCGGCCACTCCTCTCCGCTTCAAAGCTCAGTTCGGGAAGGATTTCTTTTCTGAAATCATCAAAATGGGAGCACTGGAGAAACTGGGTGAGTTGAAACCCGAAGAAATCAAGCCGGATGATCTGCAAGGATTGGATTTCGAGGTTTTTTACAATATCGCTTGGACAATGGCCAAAACGGCTGATCCCAAGATCCCAGACCCTATCACCTGGTTAGATGGATTTGATGAGTTCCCGATGATTGAAGTCATTCCAGCATTGCAGGACATGATTATCGCAACGATTCAGGGTAAAAAAAAATAGACGAAAAAAGAGGAACGGAACGGGGGGAGCCGATTACCACGGATTCGTTCCTCTTCATTTGTCGACAAGTAGGATTGCAGCGAGATGATTTGGAGGACATGACGGTTGGGATGTGTCTGGATTTCATTGAGGAATATATCGAGATGAACGATCCGAAAAGCCGGAAAATGAGGGCAAGAAGGGCCACACAAAAGGACTTTGACAACTTCTGATTTTGAAAGGAAGGTGAGGATATGGCGAGGAAACGAATCCAGGGAATCACGATTGAGCTGGATGGGGAGACGAAGGGTTTAGATAAAGCCCTTAGCGACGTAAATAAACGAAGTCGTAGCTTGCAACAAGAATTGCGGGATGTAGATCGCCTGCTCAAATTTGATCCGGGCAATGTGGAAGCCTTGGCGCAGAAACAACAGCTATTGACGCAACAGATTGAGAACACCACCGAGCGATTGAACCGATTGAAATCGGCGCAAAGCCAAGTCGAGAAGCAGTTTAAGCGAGGTGAAATCGGTGAGGCTCAGTATCGGGCCTTTCGCCGAGAGATCCAATATACAGAAACCCAACTGAAAAAATTTGAGAAGCAATTGGCCGGGTTGGACGACGGCAAATCGCTGGACAATCTCAAGCAGGATCTTCAGGGGGTTTCCAAAGAAGCAAAGGAAACAGAAGGCGCAATTTCTGAGCTGGGCAGTGCGATTGGTGGGCTTGCTGCTGGCGGGGGAATTGCCGGGGCGGTTAGCCAAGCGTTGGATTCGGCATCGTTGAAGACAAAAATTGAAATCTCCATGGAAGTCCCGCCGGAATCGGTGGGGGCGGTCCGGGATAGCATTAAAACTGTAACCTCGTACATTGACGATCAAGAGTCAGCTATCGAAGGAGTGCGGAGACAATGGGCGCTTAACGCTGATGCCAGTGATGCGGCGAATGCGCGGATTGTTAAAGGAGCGGGGGCTATTGCTCGCGCTTATGCGGGCATTGACTTCACCGAGTTGATTCAGGAAACCAATGAGGTTTCCCGTTCTCTTGACATTTCAAATGATGATGCCTTAGGGCTGATTAACTCCCTCCTCAAAATCGGCTTTCCACCGGAACAATTAGACATCATCGCCGAGTACGGAACCCAGTTGAAAATGGCCGGATATGATGCAGAGGAAATCCAGGCGATTTTCGCCGCCGGAGTCGAGACGGGATCATGGAACATCGACAACCTTCTGGATGGTCTGAAAGAAGGCCGTATTCGACTGGCAGAGTTTGGGGAGGAAGTGCCCAAAGCGGTGAAGGACTTGCTTGACGGCACCGAGATTTCGGCCAAGCAATTGCAGCAGTGGGGACAAGCGGTTGCGAAAGGCGGAGAAACTGGGAAACAGGCCATGTATGAAGTCGCCCAGGCAATTAATGGTGTAGAAGACGAGACAACTAAAAACGCTCTAGGGGTCGCCGTTTGGGGTACCATGTACGAGGATCAGGGACAGGCAGTTATTGATACGATCTTGGGTGCGAAGGATCAGACGGTTGATTTAAAGGAAAACCAAGACCAACTGAATGATAGTGTCAAACAGCTTGACCAAGATCCGGCTGTTCAATTTGCACAGGCGATGCAAGATTTGAAAGTAGCTTTGGCACCTCTCCTTTCTGTCATTGCGGATATTATTAGTAAAATCGCTGAATGGGTTCAAAACAACCCGCAACTGGCTGCGACCATTGCGGCGATCGTAACGGCCGTTGGAATATTTATTGGGTTAATAGCTGTATTAGGCCCCATTCTTACCGGGATTGGTACTGTTGTTGGTATTGTTGCCGCCGCTTTTGGAGTCGCCACTTCAACAATATGGATCATCATTGGTGCCATTGTAGCCTTAATCGCGATTGGTGCGGCACTTTGGACAAACTGGGACACCATCAAGGCGAAAGCAATTGAGGTCTGGGGTGCAATCAAGGAGTGGTTGGCGCAGACGTGGGAATCAATCAAACAAACAGCCAGCAATGTATGGAATGGAATAACGAGCTTTTTCTCAGGAATTTGGGAATCCATCAAAGGGTATTTCAATCAGGCGATCGCATGGATTGTCAGTATTGTGGGCGAGCGTTTTCAGGTGATGTCCTCGCTGATCCAGTCCATCATGTCCACTGTGCGAAGCATCCTCACCACGGTGTGGAATTACATCAAGAACACCTTCCGAAATGCATTGGATTTCGTGAAGGCCCTGGTCACAGGCGATTTTAAGGGCATGAAAAACGCAATCCGAAACCAAATGGATAATGTCCGAGCCACGATCCGGAATATCTGGAACCGGGTGATGGCTTTTTTCCGCGGGATCAACTTGTCCAAGACCGGCAGGGACATTATTCAGGGGCTCATCAATGGAATCAAAAGAATGGCTTCGAGTGTGACCAAGGCCGTAACCGGTGTGGTAGACGGGGCAATTAATTGGGCGAAAAAGAAGCTCGGGATTGCTTCACCATCGAGAGTCTTCATGGAGCTTGGGGAATATACCGGTGAAGGCTTTAAAATTGGTATATCTTCAATGCTCGGGGATATTCGCCGGGTTTCCGATCAGATGGCGCAGACAGCAATTTCTACCACCACGGATTCAGTCGGTTCTGGATCATCAGCAACTGCACCCGCAGGCGCACCGATCATCATCCAAGAATTGATTGTCCGGGAAGAGGCAGACATTGACCGGATTTCGAAAAAACTATGGAGACTTCAACAACGGCGGGACCGCCGTCGGATCTGAGGAGGTGAAAGTATGTTTACTTTTGCCGGGAAACATCTGACCCGAGATTTCGGGTTGAAAGCAAAGAATATTACAAGGTCGCTCGGACCGGAAATCACATCAATCAATGAAAAAATCCCTGGACGCAGGGGCGTATCGGATCAGGGAATTGAGGAGGAAGCGCTTCAAATTGTTGTTCCGTTTTTCCACGAAGCACCGAATATGATCGACCGCCGTCGGCACATGCGACAGGTATGGGCATGGTTACGGAACGGGGGGCAATTGGGCGAGCTGGTTTTCGATGATGAGCCGGACAAAACCTATATTGCCCGAGTCGTTGGCTTGGCTGAGTTGGAAGAGTTTATTACTTTCTCTCAAGGAGAAATCACCTTTCTCATTCCCGACCCTGACGCACTCGGGGAAATAGACGAACAGCGCATTGCCGGCTTGGGTGTCGGTCAGGTAGATTCGACACCCGACGATTTCGCAAAAGGCACCCTTTCCAACGTCACTACCGAGACTCGAGCCGGACAAACTGATTTGATTTTAGCAAAATACGGCGATCCGTGGTCATCGACGATACGCACCGAATGGGATCAGGGTGAAATGGATTTCACTATGAAAACACCCGACGGGAAATTGACCTTAGAACGAGGATCAGGCGCGCACCGAACGATTAGCACCACTGCGGAGTGGAGTGATTCGACCGAAAACAGCAACACCGCAGGAAACGGCGGAAACCTAGAGCTGTCGAGTATTCCAACCTACTATATGCAGGACGATCTGAGCGCCTACCGGGGACAAGGTTGGAATGACAGCTTCTTCGTCGACACGAGAAAGGGGACAGTCACGCAAGGATTGGGATATATGCGGCTGAACAAAACAGGGACAGGGGACGACTCAACGGTGATGGTCGCGAAAAACAGAGGTATTCAAGCGACTGACCGTACTGTTCTCCTTTATGTTCGAACGACGTCTGCCGAGATTAGATTCCAATTCGTTGACGGAGGCCTTTTGTGGAATATGTATCTCCCGAACACCGGAGATACATGGACATGGTTGCGGATTGATTACGCAGACCTGACCACGGCAACCTTGTATGAGCTAGGGAATCCGAATCCCATTTCCGTCATTTCTCAAGGGACTCCTACACCCGCGGCGGATAGATTTGCGTTCATCATCGGTGACGTCGAGCTTGGACGAATAGACGTTTCAGCCGTCTATTACGGTCGCACAGCCACATTCCCTAGCCCTGAGGTGACCGAGTTGACAGGATACTCGCGGTATCAGATTCCCCTTGATGATGTTCAATTCCCTAGTTCGAGTTCGATTGATTTCGAATGGGCAAGCCATACCGCGATTGAGGAAGACCCGCAAATTGTCGAGGTGAGAACTCGGATTCACAAGGAGGATGGATATATCACGCCGTGGACGGCCGTCAATAGCGGTGATCCGGTTCCAGAGCTGTTTCTAAATGCGCCGTATGGCGCGGGTGATTTCCTTGAAGTGGAGGTTTCTCTTTCTACTACTGATTTTGGCTATTCTCCGCAGGCGATGGAGCTTTCTGTGAATGTTGATTCCGCCTACGCCAGAAATGGGACGTGGAAGTTGTCATATACGGATTTTCAATATATAGAAAGGGCCGTGAGGAGCAGGATCAACTTTGATGCAGAAATCCCGGCCGGTACGAAGATAGAAGTCTTTGCGACGTGGACGATTGGCGGAGAGACGCACGGGCCGTTCCCCTGCACAAGCGGGAACCCAATCCCATACTTGACCAATCGCCTGGACATTTCCGGAGCAACGCTTGAAATCGAGGTTCGACTGGAAACTGACAGCAACACGAAGTCACCAGCGCTTTCCCTCCTCCGACTGGAAATGGAACCGGGCTATGTGGTGAATGTGGACGGGGAGCGGATTGCCCCTGGAGTGGAGATCGGGAGCGTAGGCGTTGTCGGGTTTTCCCGTATCTGGTGGGAGGATGAGAATCCAGACCCGGCCAAGTGTTCAATTCATGTGTTTGTGTCCGATGCCGAAGCGGGGCCGTGGACGGAAGCAGAGAACGGCGCGCCGATTCCCGGAGCGGAACCAGAAACGGATGTGACTGGGAAAACCTTGTATGTCCGGGTGATTCTTCGTACCAGCGATCCGACACTCACGCCAAGGCTTCAGGTGATCGGCTGGGAGATATCACAGGAGACAAAAACCGATCTCATCAACGAAGGGACGGCACCCGCGGACGCCATCTTTTCCGGCATCTTCTCTTCCCCGGCGGAGTATGTCCAGATTCTCCATATCCAGTCCGGACGGCGGATCACCTTGAACTATCCTTTTGAAGCCGGGGACGAGGTGGAGATTGACTGTGAGCTGGGCCGTGTCCGGATCAACAACAGTGACCGCGACGGTCAGACAGCGATGAGTTTCAACAGCCGGTGGATTGAGCTTCATCCCGGCTATAACAGCTTTGAAGTGACTCCCTCCGGCGTAGGGGAGTTTTTCTGTGAGTGGAGAGAGAGGTGGTTGTGATTGCCGAGACGACATGAAGCGCAACAGATCCCGACTCAGCCGGACGACCGAGCGGCCACTATCATCATTCTTGACCGAGATGAACGGCGAGTGGCCACGCTCGGCGGACGTGGGGCTCCGGTGTATGACCCTATTTTCCGGGACGCGGAGAACGAAGCCATTTCCCTGACGTTTCGAACGAAGAGCGACACCGAAGAAGCAAAGCACCTGAAACAGCGAAATTTTGTTGCGGTGGAAGACCCGTGGGAGCCTGGAGTGTTCCGTTTGCTTGAAATTGTTGAAGTGGATCAAGTCAGCGGAGAAGGGGAGCCGCAACTTGAAATTGTCTGTGACGATCAGGCGCTGATCGAGTTGTCGGGGGATTATGTTGATGATATCCGGCTATATGATACGACTCCGGACGATGCCCTGTCTCGGGTGTTGGGTGCCGGTGAAAGCCGCTGGAAGGTAGGTACGGTCAATCTCACCGGGAGCGGGCATACAAACATATATCATGAGTCCGTGGTCGAAGGGCTGAAAAAGCTCTCGGAAGCTTGGGGAGGGATTTTCCGCTTTCGGGTGACCATATCCGGGAGCCGGATTGCAGGCCGATATATCGACTGGCTCGACCCGGCCAGATGGGAAGACTTTACAGGTGTGCGGTGGGAGACCGGGAAGAATCTGAGAAGCATGAGAAAGACGGTGATTTCTTCCGATGTGGCCACCGCTATCTACCCATACGGAAAGGGGGAGGAAATAGAAGGGGAACCGGAAGAACCGGACGCAGACCCGGCTTATGGTCGGCGAATAGATATCAGTGAAGTTGAGTGGAAGGTGGAAAATGGTGACCCGGTTGACAAACCAAAAGGCCAAAAATGGATTGGGGACCCGGAAGCCCTGCAACGATGGGGATACCGAAATGGAAGCGGAGACCTTCGACACATCTTCCACACGGAAATCTTTGAAGATGAAGAAGATCCGGGGAACCTCGCGAAACTGGGGTGGGAAAAGCTCCGGACATTGACGCAAGAATGGGCCACTTACGAGGCTGAAGTGGTAGACCGTTCCCGCGACCCGCGCTATGCGCACGAGACCACCAAGGTGGGCACTGCTGGAATCTTGATCGACGACAATTTCAACCCACCCGTCGAGGTGAAAGCCCGTGTGATCGCCGCAGAAGTAGATTTGAACAACAAGCGGAACCTGAAAATCACCCTTGGTTCATTCATCCCTGGTGTGCTTGATTCAGTGCGGCGAGTAGAACGGGAAGTGGAGAGGAAGGTGAGTCGCGGGGATTCTATCACCCTGCTTGATACAACAGTCCGAAATCTGAAAGACCGTTTGCGCTCCACCGTCGGATACCATTATCAAAGCGAGACATTGGGAGATCTGTGGTGTGACGGGCCATACGGCGATCCGGAAACCACCTCCTATCTTCAAATCAAAGGCGGGATGATGGCCATCGCCGACCGGTGGGACTCGGTCGCAGGCGAGCCGGATTGGCGGGCTTTTGGTACGGGCTCAGGCTTTTCTGCCGACCTAATCACTGCCGGCACGCTGAATGCTGAGTTGATCAACGTCGAGAGTGTGAGCGAAGATGGCGACCGGCTGATACGGATGACAGATGGGACCCTCAACACATATTTCAATGGCAATCTGACAATGCAAGCCGGTGGGTACGGATTGGACATATATGACGATGATGTAGCTCACCCGAATCCAGATTACAAAATAGCCGGAACTCTAGCTTTGAATGCCTATCCCGCGGCAGGAGACCCGCCAGGTGTTGCTAGTTTACGCGGGGTAGGTATCGGCACATTCAAAGACCACATCAAGCTCTCGAAGCTGAATAGTGAGCGTTACGAGACGTGGACGGGACTTGAAGTCAACTTCACTGAAAAATTCGCTTGGCTGGGGCATAACATCACATACTTTGGAGAACGACGTGGGCCGACTCAAATAGATGCTTCATTATATCGACAGCCAGGCGATTCGAGCGCGACGGAACCAGCCGTCCGACTCAAAGCAAACAATGCCGCTTATCTTTTCATATCTGAAAAAAGAGGATTGAACAGCGCTGGGGAAACAACATATTTCACGGTATACCATTTCCGTGGTTATATGTGGAATGGAAGTTCCTGGGAAGATGACACCCTGATGGAAATGTTTCTTGGTGCAGATACACGCGGTGTAGTATTGCGGGTGAGAGATAGCGATGGCGGATGGAGATATCTAGCTGGCTCCGGGAACGTCCCTGGAGGTTCAGGATGGTCAGTATAGGGAAGGGAGTGTATTGATAGTGGACGAACAACAAATTGTGAAGCCCTTCGAAGTCCGACAAGACGAGTTGATCGAAAAGATGTCTCAAGAAATGATGGAAAGCGGCCTGCCTGCTGGGGCGCTTGTTTTGATTGTGGAAAAGGTGTTGGTCAACCTCCGGCAAGAGGCACACCGGGCGGTCATGGCGTATCGGAAACAAGTCGAGGAACAAGGAGGTGAGGAAGGCAGTGAGTCCGGCAACCACAATCCCTGAGCGAGGGGGTGAGGTGATGGAAAATGGAGTGACGATTTCCTTCAAGGAGATGTATAGAGGCCAACAGGAGGTGATCCAGTCGCTCAATCGCCTGGAATCCCGTATGTCGTCACTGGAGGCAAAGATGGCGCAATCGAACAATGCCGACGAACGTAGCCGGGAAGCCCTGGAGAAGGCGAAGGATGCGGAAGAGGAAGCGAAAACCGCACACAAGCGGATCAAGCGGATAGAGGAGAAGATTGACAAGATCATGATCAGCATCATTTTGGCGTTAGCAACAGGCGCGATATCCGCGCTTTTTTATTTTGCCCAGACTGGGCTGGGAGGTTGAGAGAATGGATTTCATGGATGCAGAGGTATTCGGCGTGGCGCTGGTTCCCTTGATCCTTGCGCTGGTGGAGTTGTGCAAACGAACCGGGCTCCCTGACAAATGGAGCCCGGTTCTGTCTGTGGTTCTGGGTCTGCTGGCAGGCGTGTTTGTGCTGGATACAGGGGATCTGTATGAGGGCATTGTGGTCGGTCTGGCACTGGGTCTGTCTGCTACCGGGTTGTACAGCGGAACTAAAAACGTGAAAGAGGGAGTGGAAAGCCAATGACAAAAAAAATCTTCATTGACCCGGGACATGGGGGAAGTGCTCCGGGAGCCGTCGAGAACGGTCTGAAGGAAAAAGATCTGACCCTGGCTATCGCCCTGGAGTGCCGCAAGGTGCTGGCGAACGAATACACCGGCCACCTGATCAAGATGTCGCGCACGTCCGACAAAACGGTTTCCCTGAAACAGCGCACGGATATGGCGAATGCTTGGGGCGCGGATTTTTTCCTGAGCATTCATATCAATGCCGGGGGTGGCACCGGATTTGAGTCCTACCGGTGGGTGCAGAAAGGTTCATCCACCACCATGGCGGTACAGAAAGCCGTTCATGCGGCCGTGTTGAAGGTATCAGGTTGGAGGGACCGGGGGCAGAAGTGGGCCAACTTCCACGTCCTCCGGGAGTCGAAGCCGCCTGCCATCCTGACGGAAAACGGGTTCATCGATACCGCGGCCGATGCTAAGAAATTGAAGGATTCAGCTTTCATCAAGAAGCTGGGCCGTGCACACGCTGAGGGGTTGGCCAAAGCACTTGGGCTGAAGAAGAAAGCGACAGCGCCGAAACCTGCGCCCACACCTCCGTCAAGCGCCGCAAAATACCGGGTGCAAGCCGGAGCATTCAAAGAAAAGAAAAACGCTGACAAGCGGGTGGCAGAGTTGAAAAAGAAGGGCTTCGAGTCCTTCGCCGTCAAAGAAGGGAGCTTGTATCGAGTTCAGGCCGGAGCATTCAAAGAAAAGAAAAACGCAGAAGCAAGAGCCAGCGCGATCCGGAAAGCCGGATTCGAAGCTGTCGTGGTGGCAATTTGAACACAAAAAAAGCCGGGTGGGATTTCCCTGCCCGGCTTTTTTTGTGTGCAATTCCTTAAACTTTTTTCAAAAAAGGGGTTGACTATGCGCATATGCGCATATATACTGTAGATGAGCTTGAAAAACACCAATGAGGGGGAATCAGTATGGGCTTGAAAAAAGTGATTGAGAAAATCGAAGGAACCCACCTCCGGGTGGAAAGCGAT
>NZ_BMEX01000020.1 GCF_014637345.1 Kroppenstedtia guangzhouensis | reverse complement strand
GGTGGTGCCCACCGGGTGGTGGGTGGTGCCCACCGGGTGGTGGGTGGTGCCCCACCGGGTGGTGGTGGTGGTTACCGGTGGTGGTGGTGCCCCACCGGGTGGTGGTGGTGGTTACCGGGTGGTGGTGGTGGTTACCGGGTGGTGGTGGTGGTTACCGGGTGGTGGTGGTGCCCCACCGGGGGTGGTGGTGGTCAGATGATGTGCTTTCATCCTTTTTGCAATCGGGGAGCAGGTTGCAGGGGGTAATGCAATTGGGTAAGAAAACAGTTTTGGCAGTTTCCGCTCTTTCTTCTCTGGCACTGATCGCCTCTGGTGCCCATTCTGTTTACGCAAATGGTGAGTTTGGATTGGGCGATGCTGAGAAAGATTCTGTAATCCTTCCGGCGGAAGTTCAGCAAGAGCAACAGAATGTGCCGGAACAAGCAGGGAAACCGGAGACACCGCCAGCGCAATCTCATTCTGAGGGGAATATAACTCCTCCGGTTGAAAAACCAGAGGAACCGGCTGAAAAACTGAAGAAGCAAGAGCCGAAACCAGAGAAACCGCAACCAAAACAGGAACCAGAACCTAAGCGAGATAAGCGAGAAATGAAGGCATCCGAACCGGAAACCCACAAAGATACTGGATCTTTCGGCAAAGATCGTATTGTTGTTTCTGGGAAAGAGACTTCGGTAGCTTCCGCTGAGAGAAAGTCTGAAGGAAGCGAGAAAGAAGAAACCAAGGAAACCGAATCCTCCACGGAATCCAAGGGTGACGCTCAATCTGATGCCAGTGACAATGAAGGAAAGGAAGAAGTGAAGGGACAAAAGATGGCAAAGACCGGATTCAATCCCCTTCCCTTCGCTCAGATGGCAGCCGGGTTCTTCGGACTTGGAGGGTCTGCACTCTACGGGATGCGTCGGAAATCGACGGATGACTGATGAGTCGATGGATTCTCGGGATTGTTGCGGGACTCTGCTTTGCTTCGGCGTTGGCTCTGACCGGCTATCTCGCGTGGGTTACATGGGAAGATCACCGGAAAGCGGAACTTTTTCACAGCGCTGAGGCTTCAGTGGAAGTTCCCGTTTCAAAGAGGGAGCGGGTTTATGAGGTTCCCTTCTCGGCTCCTCTGCCAAATGGAGGGTCCGCAAAGATCCTCTGGACAGATTCAGGTCCCACCCTTGCAGACGAGGATGATCCGGCGGAACCTATCACAGTCACGTGGAAGAAGCGTCCGAGAAAGGGTCAGAAAGTCGGCACGCTTCGGATTCCTTCGATTGGAGTGAAGGTTCCGCTATGGGCTGGAACGGACGACTCGCAATTGAGCAAGGGCGTCGGTGTTCACGACTTAGGACTTCCGGGAGAAGCGGAGCTGGTAGGGCTCGCTGGACATCGCGAAACGGCCTTTCGCCGAGCTGGAGAACTCCAAAAGGGTGACAGGATCATCTTGGATACGGATCAGGGCCGGTTCACCTACAGGGTCACACGAACCTGGATCGCGGACGAGAATGACCGTTCCGTGATCCGGCGAACCGGTAAGCCACAGGCCGTGGGTTACACCTGTTTTCCGTTCGATTCTCCAGATTCTCCGCAACGCTTCGTTTTTGAATCTGAGTTAGTCAATTAACAAATATCCCTGCTCCCCGATTGCAAAAGGGATGAAAGATCCCTTTTTTAATCTCCTGTAGAAAAGAGTGAATTAATTTGCTACGAGCTATTTTTGTTTGGGTGTTGATGATCTTTGTGATCATGGTTGTAGGGAGTATACTATTGGATCAGTTTCCCTCACTCGTTCCAGTTTGGGATGAGATGATGGTACAGACAAAGAAGTTATATGAGATGTCCCTCGAAAAATTCGGCCCGACCGGAACGGGTTTATTAATCATCGGAATTGTAGTTTTGGTCGGAACAAGTGCATCAATGGGAAAGCGTCCTTAACTGAGAGGAGGAGGTGAATGCATGGGTAGCAAGCGAAAATTGCTCACCAAAGAGCAGAAGAGGGAATGCCGAAAGAAGAAGCGAGAACAAAGAAAGATGATCTTCAGAAAGTGGCTCCAGCCCCACCAACCCCAACGAAAAAAGCCACCTCGTCCACGCGGTTATATCGCCCGTCGGATCGGGGTGGTGATTTTTTGGGTGGCTTTTGGGTTCATGTTTTTGGTGGTAGTAGTAACGATTACGTCCCCTTCCACCCAAGGAAATGAATCTCGAAAGGAGGTGGTACAGCAACAAGTAAATCCGGCAACCAAGCCGGAGGCAGTGCATTTTGCCCAAAACTTTGTTGCTCAATACCTTACTTGGAAAAGAGGGGATAAAGAGGAGCGGGAAAAACGACTCCAGTGGTATTTGGCGGAGGGGTTAGATTCTCATGGAGGATTGAACATGGAGAATCTGACCTATGACAGCCGATACTTAGGGTCTACGGTCAAAAAAGTTGAGGAGAAGGGGCGTGATAAGGCCTATATCACCTTGCACGTCAGTTATGAGCTATCGGGAGAAGTAGACAAAAAAGAAGGGAAGAAAACCAACAAAACTGAGCAGTCCAGTCAGTATGTAGTGGTGCCTGTAGCGTATAACGGTACCTATGGTGTTTATGAATTACCGAAGTTTACTTTCATTGACGAAAAAACAACGGTAAAGGCCAAGGAACTCAAAAAGGATCTGAGGCAAGCGAACAGTGAAGAGGCGGACAACATCCGCAACTTCTTGGACACGTTCTTTTCCAGTTATGCCGAAGATCCTAAAGACAGGTTGGGATACATCCTGGAAGATCCAGATCATCTGAATGGCTTGAATCATGCGATGCGGTTCGTTGAGGTGCGTCATTCGGAGGTGTATGAGGGAGAAGAGGAAGGTCAATATGTTGTAGTTTGTGGGGTGGTATTTGAAGATCCAACCTCGACTGCACAGTTTACCACGAGTTATGAGTTGGTTGTAGAACAGAAAGGAAAGCATTTTGTTGTCAAATCCATGAATGAATAAAAGGGAGGAAATTTCAATGACTTTGGCAACTCTGTTTGATTGGTTTAAGGAGCAAGTTCAATATGTCTTGTTCGGTGTAATGATTGTGGTATTGCTGGTTACAGCGTATAAACGGGCGTGGATTATGATGATTGGAGCTTTGGTCGGCATCGCATTCATTGGCGTCTTTGTGTTCAATCCAGACATTATCGAAAATGTTTCTGAATGGCTGGCGGAAAAATTGGATATTGGAGAGTGATTGAGGAATGGAACGCGTTCCTCTCTATACAATTAATAATTTCCTCAAGTTTGAGCGGAAAATCTATCAGGTATTAGGCAAAAGACTGGGGAGACCGATTCGTTTGAAGACGGCCCTATTTTTTGGTGTTTTTTTGTTATTGGAGGGGGTGTTATATTTAATCCCCATCATGGGTGCACCCGTCCGAATGACTCCACCAGTGCTTTTGCTTTTCATTCCCGGTGTCCTTGCCTATTTGCTATCTGACATCGGTACGGAAGGCCGGATTCCACTGGCGTTCTTTCGTTCGTTTTTGCTGTATCACTGGCGACGGATGAAGCGGGTGACGTATTACAAAGGCCGGGAGATACCCAAGCCTCAATCTTATAGATTTCGAGGGTATCTCGTATACAGAGAAACGATCAAATGACAAAAGGAGGAAAAGAGTGTGGAGGTTATGTTGGAGATTCCCGTCAGTCATATTGACGGGAATCTTGTTTTTGGAAAAGACGGTACGGTCTGGACGTTTTTTGGTATCCAAGGGTTTGGATATGATTTTCGGGAAGATGAGGAAAAGATGCGTCCGTTTCAGCAACAACTGTCGTTTCTCCGAAACAACGGGCATGATCTTCATTTCTTGGTAGTTCCAAACCCAACGGACGTGACGGAAGTATGCGAGGAGACCATCCAGCGGATGTCAGAAGACGATTATCTATTAAAAGAAGAAGGCATCGCATTTATGCGACAACAAAAACAAGCTGTTATTCAACAACGAAACCAAAGTGAGTCCAATGAGTATCGGGCATATCTAGGGATTCAATTAGATCCTAAGAAGAATAAGCATCGGGAAGGGAATGTGGGCACGAATTTGATTCAATCGGTGCAGGAGATGATCGAAGGACTAAATACTCCAGTTTACCGGGCCGTAGGTTTGGAACCCCGCGATATCCTCCTCGCAGATATTTCTGCTTGGAGGGATCAGGCTGAGAGTCTATTGGCAACAATTCGGAGCGCTTTCTCCTCAGCCGTGCGGAAATTAACAGCAGTTGAAACCCTTTATCTCATCGAAAAGGTGTTTTCGGTTACTAATCAGGATGTAAAAGTGCGGGAATCTTTTTCAGTGGGGGATCAGGTGAAGGGAGAAGACGATGGAAAAGTTCACCAAGCAGTTCGCCCAAATGAAAAAGCGTTTTTTGACTTGCAAAATGCCAATGTGGATGAAATAGGGCCGAAAACGCTTTGTCTGAGCAAGATTATCGATAATGAAGTGCATGAAACCTATGTACAGTACTTGGTCTGTTATGATATGGACGAAGTGCAGTATCATCCGGGGTTTGAGTGGTTGTATCACCTTCAGTCCTCGTTGCCCTTTCCGGTCAGTGTTTCAATCCGGGCACATCACCAAACCAATGCTCGGATGCTGAAACGACTGAGCAATGCCCGATTGGAGTTTCAGGATCAACGAGAGGAAGCCCAGAAAGGGGGTACAAACGTTGATTTAAGCGTTTCCGAATCGGAAAGCGGGGCGATTCGGATGGAGAGTTATTTCAAGAAGTCGGGGAAACCAGGGTACGCTTGTTCCTTCGTCTTCCGAGTGAACGCTCCTGATGAGAAAACATTAAAAACGCGTGTGAATCAGTTGAGAAATGAGCTTGCACGCTACGGAATTTCCGTGGTTTCTCCTTATGGAGAACAGATGAATCTTATGATGGAGACTATTCCGGGATCGAAGGCAAATGAGGATTATAAAATTGAGGTGGAACCGGGTGTGTTGGCCGGGATGATGTTTGGAGCTACAACCAATATTGGGGATGGGCAAGGGGTTTATATCGGATATACCAAGTATACCGGACGGCCCGTGTTTGTCCGGCCAGATCTCGCTGCCAAAGCCTTCGATTCCGTCAAAAACGTGGTCGATTCGATTTCGATCATGGTGGCGGGGGCAACCGGAAAAGGAAAGTCCTTTTTTATGAACTTGTTGACGTACTTGTGCGTGCTGATGGGTTCGATGGCCCTCGTGATTGACCCGAAGGGAGACCGGAAAGAATGGGCGAAGGGTCTTCCCTTCATTCCCAAAGAGCACATTTCTGTGTGGACGTTGGGAGAAAGTGAAGCGGATGCCGGATGTCTTGATCCCTTTCGAACGAGTGTCGATCTCGAAGAAGCCAAGGACATTTGTATGGACATTCTTGCGTATTTAGCGAATATTGACATTGAACACGAAGAATATACAATTCTGAGTGAGGCCATTGAAGAAGTTGGGAAGATGCAAGATCCATGTATCGGAGGAGTAATTGATTATCTCCGGGATCTGTACAAGAAGAAGCCAGAGAACATGTCCCAAGCACGCCACGAGGCAGTGGAAAGACTCAAGGCTACGCTGGAAACGTTGAGGCGGAACCAGTTGGCAAGACTCCTTTTCGGGGAGGTGGGTCAGGATTACCGGGTGTTACACGTGGAGAAGCCGTTGCAGGTGATGATGGTGCAAAACCTCAATCTGCCGGATGAAAGTGTGAAGAAACACCGAATTTCGCACAAGATTTCTGAAGCGATTCTGATTTCCTTAACGGCTTTCACGAAGCAATACATGTTTAAGCAAGATCGGTATCGCCATAAAATTATTCTTCAGGATGAGGCCAGCAGTATTGACCGTAGTACAGTGGGATCAGAGTTGATGGACTTCGTCGTACGCAAAGGGCGATACTATAACACAACTTTATTGAAAGGCACGCAAAATGCCACGGATTACAATGAAGAAGTGGCAAACATGGGGATGAAGTTCAGCTTTGGTCTCCGGTCTACCCGTGAGGCGGAGGAAATGCTGGACTATTTTAACCTTCCGCGAACAAGAAACAATGTGGAGATCCTAAAAAACTTGGGGCGGGGGGAGGCCTTGTTCCAAGACATCTATGGGCGAACGGCTGAGATCCGGATTGATCCTGTGTTTGAGGATTTGCTGGATGCGTTTGATTCATCGACGGCCACAAAGGAAGAGAGAGAACGGGAGAAGAAGCGAATTGGATCGTAGGAGGAGAGACAAGCGTGAACAAAAGATATGGATCTATCATGGCGGTGGCAGTCATCGCCATGGTGCTTTTGTTATCAGGGTGTAGTGAAGGCGGCAGTCAGGGAGATGGAGCGAAGGAAGCGGGAAAGTCTAAAAAGGAGAGGGATCTGGAAGCGGCGGACAAGGCGGTCTATGAGTGGATTGCGGGGACTGTTGAGGGGGATGATGATAGACAGAGTAAAGTTTTGCTTAAGAAAGAGGTAAAGAAGTTAAAAGAAATTGATGTCTTGGAACCAGGAAATGTTTCGTTTCCGGGAGCAGAAAAGAAAATGGGAGAACAATATTTAATTGAAAGGTATGATAAATACTATGAAGATGAGAAATTGTTTTATCGTATAAAGTATTACCATCCGAATAATGACGAGCTATTTACAGAGCATCTACTCATGGAAAAAGAAAATGGTAAGTGGAAGTCTACGGATTATCGTGGGGAAAGTAGTGAATTTTATCGTCTCTTTCCCGAACGCAAAAATGTCTTGAAAGCAGAGGAGGTGGGTGGAGTAACGGTACATGAGATGGAGGAAGAGAAATGATGTCCAGCCCTTGTCAATAAAATAAAAGGGAGGGAATCGGCTGAACCCTTGCTTCTAACGAAGCGGGGTTTTTTCTTTTGGCCGAAATAGCTATGAAGAATCTAAAACGAATCCTTGCCGTCCTGATGATTGTGGTGTTGTTTCTTTCCGTTCCGGGGACAACCTTGGCAAAGGGTGAAGATCAAAAGCAGTTGCAAAAGGAACGAGAACAGGTAGGGAAGGTCGGGATTTTAGAATCCCTGTTCGGGGCGGAGTCGGGAAAATATTATTACTTGGATTTAGCCGAGAAAGAAGAAGATGAAGGCTCTTGGAAAAATCTAATCCCCGGATGGGCGATGGTTGAGGCGGTAGAAGATACTTTTGGGACTGTAATGAATGCGATTTATGCTGTTACCAATTGGCTTAACAACATGCTTCTCCGTTTTAATATCATGATGACAAACTTTATGTTAGGTGTGTTGAACTTTGCTTATGAGTTTGACTTCGTTAACCAAATTATCAACCAATTAGACACCATGATGCAGAATCTTACCGGGATTTCCAACAATTCATTTAGCAAAGGAAAAGGGCTGTTCGATGGTTTCCTCGGTATTGTCGCAATGATCTCTGTTGGGTATGCGGCGTTTCTGCTTTTGTGGAAACGATCCTCACTAGAGTCCATCGGAACGATTCTGCAAACGGTGATTGCCTTATCACTGGCGTTACTATTGTTTAGCAACTACAGCACTTTTTTAACGAACGCAAACAAGTTGACGACAGAAGCAAGCGGACTAATTTTAACTGGGGGGAGTTATCGACTGACGGACGACAACAAAACAAATGCGGATGTACGCAAAGAGATGAATAAAAACATTAAACGGATGTTTATCCACCGTCCCTATCTGTTTATGCAATACGGTACGGACAACGAAGAAGCAATCGGGAAGAAACGGGTCAATAAACTACTCAAGACAAGACCAGGTGCTGACAGAGAAAAGATAGTACAAAAAGAAGTAAGAAAAAAAGGTAACCAGATGATGACCTCAGCAAACGTAACAGATCGGTTGGTGTTCAGCTTTTTCTACTTAGCTATGAACACTTTGAACGCGATCCCGATCTATCTGTTGGCGTTCCTGCTGCTGGTGCTTCAATTTTGGTTCTTGGGGATCGCCATGGTCGCTCCGTTCGCTTTTCTATATGCGGCTTTACCGGGGCGGTTTGGCGTGTTGCGGAAATACATGGCGGAACTGTTCTTGCCCTTGGGACTGAAATTGCTCGTGTCCGCAGGAGCGCTTTTTGTGTTTTCGATCATTTCGATTTTGTACACAGTAAGGGGAGGGATTTTGGGGAAATCTTTGTCTGTTGGCGAATACATTGCGATTGGTGTCGTTCAGTTTGTCATTTTGGTCATCTTCTTTCTCCTCCGCAAGCGCATTTTTGGCATCTTCTCTGCTGGATCAAAGGAGATCGCGATGTTGCGGGCGGAGATGGCTTCTTTGCGGGAATCCATGCTTCGTCCGGTTAAGTCGGGCGTGCAAACCACGGCAACTGTAGCAGGTGCGGCTATCGGAGCGGCGGCAACTGGTGGGGCTGGAACGATGACCGGAGCGGCAATTGGTAGTAGAGTTGGAAAAGCTGTTACCGGGGAAGCAAGCGTATCCGACGTGGCTTCGGAAGGGGCACGACAACTTCAATTACACAAGTTGAACTTTCCGGATTCAAAGAAAAAAGAAGGGATGGAGCAGGAAGATCTCAAGCATATGCCCACCGAAGAAGATTTATCTTCTGAGGAGAATGCGGCTTCTTTGGTAGCCAGTGCTCCACCTGAAACTGAAACTGATGCCCCCAATTTGGTCTCGCTGAAGGATGTGATGCCCCCAGAACAATACAGGGATGTAATGCCTTCTTCCATGGTGGAGCCGGAAGAGATTTCTTTGGAGGATGAACGGGCGATGGATAAAGAGTCCGACATGGCATCCTTAGAAAGAAATATGCCAGCAGAATCTCCACTACACCAATTAGCAGACTTTGAGTCTTTGAATACCGGCGAGGTTCAGGGAGAGAAAGATGCAGTTCAGGACGACCGACCCAAGTTAGCCCGGTTGGATCAAGGGGTAGAAAACAAAAGGGGGGAAGATAGTAGAAAATGAATGAAGAAAAGCGTGATCAAATCAGAAAAATGATTGTAAACGCCATGGTTATTTTGGGGGCTGTGGCGTTTGCTGTGATTTTAGTCATTTCCGTTGTAAGGGACGGAGAAGAGGAGGAAACAAAAAAACAGCAAGTTCAAACGGATAGAACTGTTCATGAGTACAGTGAAAAGGAGAACGAAGAGGATTTGGAAGTCCAAGGAGAAGAGGAAAAAAAAGAAACCAAAACTGTAGCGGATCAGTTCATCCGGGCGTATTTGAGCTATGATGACAAAAAGCCGGATCAGAAGATAAAAGAGATGAGTCAGTACTTGTCACAGCGAATGAGAGAGAGTTGGAAAGAACCCGATATTCCCGACGGAGTAAAACAGGCAAAAGTGAAACAAGTAGAGTTTCTACCAGAGACGACTCAAAAGGAGGGTCGTTTTTTCTATTCAGTAAAAGCCCAGGTGGAAACAGTGTTCAGTGATGGAGAGTCGGAAAAAGCCTGGACACTGCATGGAGTCGCGGTTGGCCGGGAGGAAGGCCGCTGGGTGATCGAGGGGGTGGGGCCCATTGGCGATGCCGGAGCAGAACCTCTCGAACTTGGAGGAAAAGAAGACGAGTAAGTGGAAATGGCTGTTGCTCATTGGTTGTGCGCCTGTCATGCTCATTGGAGCTTCAGTCTTTTTCATAGGGTTGATGCTGTTTGTTACCATTCTCGGTTCGGGATCACTTCAAGACTTAACGGACAAAGAGGTTTATTGCTGGTCGGATTCAAAAAGAATCAGCCCGAAAGAATTAAACAAGAAGTTGGAAGACAAAGGAGTCTTCAAAGGGAAGGCTAAAGCCTTTATTGATGCTGGGGAACGGCATGGAGTTGATCCCATCTTAGTAGCGGCCATCGCCATGCATGAGACCGGAAACGGAACCTCCAAAGCTGTTCGGGAAAAAAACAACCCTGGTGGACTCATGAAACCGGGCGGTGGTGGGTTAATGGTCTTCTCCTCACTGAATGAGGGGATTGACCGGATGACAAGCAACCTGTACCGACTCTACATCAAGCAGGGACTGACAACACCGGAGAAGATCGGACCCAAGTATGCCCCCGTCGGAGCGTCCAACGATCCATTGGGGTTAAACAAGCACTGGATCACTGGAATTAAAGGCTATATGAAACAACTGGGTGGAGCTTCATACAAGTGCGGAGAGGCAGGGAAGTCCGGGAAAGCGAAAGGTTCTCCTCACACGGCGTATCCCTATAAAAATGCCAGCGTTGTGGGTGTGGACGCTTGGGCGTTCTACAATCGGCAGTGTACTTCGTTTGTAGCGTGGCGGCTCAATGATGCCGGCATTCCCTTTCACAATCTCATGAAGGGTGGACGATTTGGGAACGCCACCAACTGGGATGTGAATGCTCGGAAGATCGGGGGGATCAAGGTGAACAAGACACCCGCTCCCGGTGCTGTGGCACAGTGGAAGGCCGGGAACCACGCCAGCAAATTCGGCCATGTGGCTTATGTGACCGAGGTTAAGGGGGATAAGATCACCGTCGAAGAGTATAACTACAAGCCGTATAGCTTCTCCCGTCGGACAGTCCCGGCCAATCAGCCATCTTATTACCTGCATTTCAAATAGTTAGGGGGATAACCGTGAGAAAAAGTCTGCCTTCTTCAGTAGTTCACGGGGATTTTCCGATTTTCCATTTTTCTTATGAGGGAGTTTTGCCTCCCTATAGTGAAATCCGAAAAGAACAGATCAAGGTCAGGGATTATTACTTAAAAGAAACGCTTCAATCTTATGATTGGACAGCAGTAAATGATCAATTTGATAAGGCGGCAGTTTACGTTGCTCATTACTTTGCCAGCGCCCGTAAAAGAGACTTGGATAACCGTAATCGCAAGTATTTACTGGATGCCCTACGCCGTACATTGCTGATCAAAGATGACAGTTGGCAATACATTTCATGGATGGAAGAAGGATTCCGAGACGATCGAGATCATATCGAGGTGTTTGTAATGGATCGAAAATACTTTCCATGTTTTTTGAAGTTGGGGCAGATGTGTCGTACTGAATCATGATTAACCAATTGACTTTTTAGGCTCGTATTTCCGTGTAAAAAAAGATATGAAAATCAGCATCCCAATTTCCTATTATAGGAATATTTGCGTGTAAAAATGGCGGGGTGTAAAAAAGAGCTATTTTTACACAAAAAACAGGGGGTATTTTTACACAAGAGATACTTTACAAATCCTTTACATCTGAGAATGTCTTTAATTGATGGGTGAGTTAGAAGAAATTAAAAGGTTTAGGAGATGCATCTCAGAGGTGACGATGAGATGCATCTCCTAAACAGCCCCAACGCAACATCAGAAAAAAACGAAAGGAGGTGATAAACCGAATGGCAAAAGCACGAGTGAAACAGATCCAGAAACGGGATTTAGACATCCTGCATGACCTATACCGCTACCGAGTGTTGACGACTGAACAGATAAAACGGAAACACTTTCCTGACAGCAAATACTATGTCAATCGAAAACTGAATATGTTGCGGAACAGTGGTTGGATCACTACTTACTCCGTGTCTCGAAACGGACGTAAGGGGAAGGCGCACCACCGTTTAACAGACCGAGGGATAACCCAGCTACGAAAAAACGGGTATTCCACCGAATATAAGGCAGATGCTTTACGGGTATCCAATGAGTTGTTAGTTTATCTTCACGAGGCGAACAACATCATGGTGGAATTGTCACCCTATGGATGGGAAATGCAAGATAGCCGGGAGACCAAAAAAAGGTACAACATGAACCGTGGCGATCAAATTCATGGCACCCTCATCAGTTCCGACGGAACCGAATATGGCTTCTTCGTCCTGGAAAAAGGGACTTTAGAAAAGAATATGGCGAAAGTGGTACAGGAAATCCGGGCCACGTCCGAAGGGGGAGCAGGGTTGACCCACTTTACGATCTTCGCCAAGGGAAGGGACTCCATTCACCACTTTGTGGAACGGGCCAGAGAAAAGAAGCTGGTAACCAGCGGTTCCCTCTGTATCATGGATTATACCTTTGGAATCGAATACCTCCAGTCGCGCCTGTCCGACAAAAGCTCGTTTAAACGCATCTTTCAAGATGAAAGATCCCCGATACGCTGGCTTGCTCCGTCCACCAAAAGACGTTTTGAATGCATTGCCCGATACCAAGAAGAGGAGGTGTACTTCGTCAACCTGCTGGATACCGACCTTATGAAAGTCGAAGCCATCCAAAATTACCTGAGAGACCTTGCCCGGATGCAGCGGTTTGGGGAAAAGCCACGCCGGATACTCGTGCTAACCGAACCGAAATTAAAAGAGCTACATGCGGAACTGTTGGGAGAAAGTCGAAACATCTGTTATTTGGAGCTATCACGAAAGCAAATCCAATCATCCAAACGAACGAAAGGAGAAATGTAATCATGGCCGCCGTGATCCCGGAACTAAAGTCCATTACCAAGCACATTCAGGGAAGGAGGGCTGTTGAAAGAGAAATTGCTACTTTACCGAAAAAAGACCAAAAGGAGATGTACACCCTGATGAAACGGATTTTGAAAGATGAGTTGGTTTTTGTCCTCACCATTACCCAGAACAACAGGCGGTTTGGAGCATGATCCAGATCGTTTTTTTATTGCTGGGAATAGTGGTTGGAAGTGTGATGTTCGCGGGATGGTTCCAGCTTCCTCACATCGTCTTAATGATCCTCGGCGGAGGCATGGCGATCTTGTTTTTGTTTGAACAGGTGACGAAAGGACAAAGTAGACAAACCACGGTGGCCTTCTCGGCCACTCTTCTCTTTTTTGGATTGGCCTTCTCGTCCTGGATCCATGAGATCTGGCCTTTTGATGCCGTTCTTCCCGTGCTATTAATGGTACGGGTTAGCCTGATCTTGACCGTGGTGGGAGTCGCCTACTTGGTTTTTGTCTACAATCAGTGGCTGATTTCGTACTATGGGCGACGGGGGAATCTGAAGGAGCAGGAAAAAGAACCTACCTTCAAAAGACGTTTTGAAGAGTGGAAAAGACAAAGGGAGCTTGACAAGCAGGGGTTACCCACGGTCTTTCTTGGAACCGTGGAAGAAATCGAAAAGAAAGGCTACTACAAATACTAGGAAGGGGGGGCGGCCTTGCTTGGCAACTTGAAGGAAATTATGCGGACTGACATCCACAACCGTATCACCTGGCGGGGGAAAGACTGTTTTACCCACATGCTTGTTGTTGGGGCGACCCGATCCGGGAAGACGGCCACCATCTTGAAACCGATGATCTACCAGCTACTGCTCCAAAAGAAGCGGGGAATGAAGCTCGGACTGTCTGTCGTCGAACCCAAGGGGGACATGGCCTGGATGGTCAAAGAAATGAGTGAAGCCATGGACATACCCTATCTACACATTGATCCCGAATCCCCTTCCAGTCACCGGTTTAACCCCATGGAGGGCGAAACAGATGATGTGGCCGAAGCAACGGTCGTGGTTCTACAAGGGCTGTTCGGGAAGCAAGAAGCCTTCTTCAAAACTGTGCAGGAACTATCTGCTCGGAACGTCACCAAGCTACTCAAGGAACTGCATAAAGACAAAATGGATATCATCGACGTGATGAACACCCTGCGGGATCCGCAAGAATTGGAGAAAAAAGTGAAGGAACTCAAGCAACGAGACGGGATGACCGATCTCGTTCATTTTTTTGAGGCAGAACTTTTGGGATCAATGGGAGATAAATACCGGCAGTTTGTGATCGGACTCCGGGCGCAACTGGAAAACATCACGAGCAACCAACTCCTCCGGAAAGTCATGACCGGGAAAAGCGATCTAAACATCGACCGCCACCTTGCCGAGGGCGGGGTTCTCGCAGTCAACACAGCACTGGGGAAGTTGCGGAAGGCCGGGGACGCATTCGGCCAGTTCGTTATCATGCATTTGCAAAACGGCACCTTCCGCCGACCGGGGACAGAAGATACCCGGATTCCTCACTTTCTCATCGTCGATGAATACAGTCGGTACATCAATCCGGACGTCGAGATGTTTCTTTCCTTGGCCGCTGAATACAAAGTGGCTGGGGTATTTGCCACGCAATCTCTTGGACAACTGGAAGTCGAAGCCGGGAAGATTGGCCCTAAAGCGATGAAACAAGCAATCATGACCAGTTGCCGAAACAAAATTGCTTTTGGTGGATTATCCGAAAAAGATGCCAAGGAGTTTTCGGAGGAATTTGGCAAGGACAAAGTGATGGTGCGGCAATCCACTTACCAAAACAAAATCCTGACGCCAAACATTTTCCCGAATACGTATCGAGATACCGAGGATGAGGAATATCGCTTTTCTTACAGTGAGATCATGGATGGCCTGCCACAGTTTTATTACATTGCCAAACTGATGAACAATGGTCGAATGCAAGAGCCAGTATTGGGAAAGGGGACCTTTGTCCCGAGGGATTGGAAGGAGCGGCGGGAGTGGGAAGAACAACAACCAACTTCCTTCGTCCAACGGTTGACAGAATCCTTCCGTGGGATCTGGCAGGACAAGATCCAAAAGGGGGCATCAGAAGAGTCAGGGACAAAAGATGTCGCAGAAGAAAGAAACGTGACACAAGAAGAGCCGAAGGGTTCGGATGATTCCCTTTGTCTCAAATCCGATCCCCTGAAAGGAGGTGAGGCCCGGGAGCAGACGGCAGAGGAAAGGGAAGTCGAACAAACGACCGATGAACAGGTAAGAGAAGAAAAAACGTTAGCAAGCTCAGACGGCTTTTGGGACTGAGAAGGAGTTCATTCAAAAGCAATTTTAAAACTACTTAAATCAAAGGAGCGATGTTTCAATGGCAAACGATGTTATGCAAGTATTGATTGAAGGTTTCGATCCGTCCAAGGTGCAAGAAAGTGAAGTGGATCAAGACTGGAAAGAGATCTACGGGGCGCATCAGAACCAGACCATTTTGCAAGCATCGATCACCGGGATTGAAAAACTGAACGGGATTGACAAGGATCTGGACAAACATTGTGCCGTGGTGACCTTGGGCACCATTCGGGGATACATCCCGATGGAGTTTACCGGGGTGGAGAATTTGCGGCAACTGCGGGCAATGACCGGGCAGTCGGTGGCGTTCAAAGTGCTGAACTATGACCGGGAAGCCGGGGTATTTACCGCCTCCCGAATAGCCGCTTTGGATCAAATGGCGGAGATCACATTGCGGAAGATCGAGGAAGGGAATGTGATTATCGCCGTTGCTCGCCATGTCAGTGCTTCTCTCGTCCGGGCCGACATTGGCGGGATCGAGGTGAAGATTCCAATTGATGAGATTTCCTACGGATGGATCGACGACCTGACCGAAGAGGTGAAAGTTGGAGACCACCTCCGGGTGAAGGTACTGGAGATTGACGAAGAAAACAAGAAAGTCAAAGTGAGTGCGAAAGCCGCCCAAGTTAACCCGTGGCCCGATTGCGCCGGACGTTTCGCCAAGGGCAATGAGTACGTTGGCAAGGTTTCCGGCGTTCGGGAGTATGGCGTGTTTGTCAATCTAGAGCCGGGTGTGGACAGCTTGGCACCGCATTTAAAGTTCCAGAACGTGAAAAAAGGAGACCGTGTGTTGGTGCGGGTGATGAACGTGGATGTGCAGAAGGAGCAGATCCGCTCCCGCATTACACGGGTCTTGTAAAGGAGGGCTGAGGAGATGACCATCAGCCCTTTTTCGTTATCCCATGATTGGGCATTGTACTGGAAGCGGGTATACCACCGGGGGAATCTGAATGTGAACGGAGAATCCCCGATTGAACAAAAGGCGTTGCAAGCGTTGGGAGCCGTCGGTGCTATCGGCGGCTCTCAGCTTTCTCGCCTGTTTTTGAAGCGGGATAAGAACAAGCTCAAGCGAATGATCCGGCAACAAAAGATCATCCGACATGAGATCAAGAAGAACCGGCAGTCCATCCCGATTTATACTCTTGGGCCTGGAGGGGCCAAGATCGCAAACGTACCAGAATATGAGGAGAACTATTGGGTGACCTACCAAACAGAAGACGTTTTGAAACGTCTTCTGTTTTTCCAACTCTATGACAAGTTCCCGAAAGCCCAGATTGTTCCCGCTCCGTCTCCCTTTGTCGGGGCGGTTTCTTTTAAAGGAAATCTGTTTTATGTGTACGTGGTGCGGGGGGATATGCAAGACATACTGACCTATCTGAAATGGCGCACCTTTAACGAACGGATGCTCATCGTCACCGAATCCCTCAGTCACCTTCAGCCCCTGAATGCTTTTGCACCGGATCTAAAAATCCGAGTCACAACAGATCAGGATCTCCGGGGGAACTTGCAAAACCTCCTTTATCGCTGGGCAGACGGCCATTGGGTGAAGGAGAATCATCAGAAGCAAGCCGTGGTCAACAGTTAACAAACACAAAAGGAAGGGGAGATGATCGATGTACTCATTGAATCCATACCAAGAGATGTTTACGGATGATCTGGTGGAGAAGAAGAAAACGGCTTCGGGTGTTCGCTACCGAACCGGAAAAAGGGGCATTGTCGGAACCCTCACTTTTCCGTCTGATGTGATGGGGAGATCAGAGAAGTATCGGTATCGGAAGGCAGGAGAGGTGGTAAGTTGGAATATTTTCGAGAGGATCCTTCCCTTGAAAGAGTTTTTGAAGCAGAAAGATGAAAACTGGCAAAGAAAACTGCTGAAGGAATGGCAGAAACGGTATTCGGAGCAAGAGATTCAAACACAAATGGGAATTTCGGAAAACGTATGGGAGGTGATTAAAAGCAAATTTAAATGTATTAAAGTTGTGGCATGAGAAATACTCGTGTCCCTTTTGTAGGTGGAAAAAGTGAAAATTCCTTGTTTCATAGATGTTTTTTTGGTATACTATCTATATACGATTTTTTTGTTTCCCTTTTTGGGGATGCTGTCATACCTTCAATTGAAGGAAATTCAGCACTGTGTAGTGTTCCTGAACCTTCACATCTTTTGATGGTCTGAAGGACGAGGAATAGACGGGTGGTCCGTCAAAATGGATTTGGTATTGTATATTGTAAAAAAAGACGCACATTCCGTGTGTCTTTTATATTGAACATTAAAAGCCGATGGAGCCCTCAGGGGAGCTGTCGGCTTTTTTTGTTTTCAAATCAAACAAGGCGCATAGGATGAAGCGTCTTTGGGAGGTTAATTTAAAAATGAAATTAAAAGAGTTTGCGAAAGTAACTATCGATGGAGATGTCGGGGTTGTTTACGAACGTCCCCATGCGATCAAGTTTGAAGAGCCGGACTCTTATATTTTCGTTCGGGAGGAGGATGGCTATGCCGCGTTGGTTAGCCATCGTCCATGGTATCATGAAAGCCCGTGGTGTTTGGTCACGGGGCACTTTCATCCGAACGACACAGCCTGTTTAAAACGGGTGTTGGTCAACGATATTCAGCAATTTTTGCTGGATGTACCCTTTGGTTACACCATCATGAACGAGCAACTCTTCATCGGTGTTAAAGATGAGGAAACATTCCTCATCGACGGTGAAGAAGTCAAATTTGAAAACTTGGTCGATGACCTTATGAACAACGTGTTCTGGGAAGACGAAGAAGCTGTGGAGGGGCTTGCCGGTTTCACCTTGGCCCCCAGTACGCGAAAAAAAGCAATGGAACTTGGAGCACGTGATAGTGCTTCAAGTATGCTCTACGACACGGAAAACGACGCGGAAGAATTAGCGTACATTCCGATTCCCTGTCGGAGTCAGATTATCGTTATTAAGGATAAAAAGAGAATCCTTATGGATACCGAAAAAGGTATCTATAAGGAGATTGATAAGGGTGAGGCAACCGAGCTGTTGGCGGAGGGACTTGTAAAAGAAAATCTCCGTCTTCTTGACCGTAACATGAATGGGGAATTTACAATTCCCCAGAGGGAGCTCAGTTGTTGGGTGAACCCTCAGGCTAAGGGTGAAGTCAAGATTTCGTTTGAAGAAGATGATTTCGTTCACTTCGAATACGAGGGGAATGAGGGGGATGTTGATAGTTTCTACATCCCGGAGATGAATCAAGAGATGCTGAATGTTCTCTTGAAAGCTTGTTTTAAAAGACATCTTGCCCAATTTGGGTGAGATGTCTTTTTTATAAAAGCCATCATCAAAGGAACTTATATTGAGGGAGTGAATGAGATGGAGAAAGTAGCCTATCGCATTGAGCATATTTCCGATATGGGGAAGGCGCTCGATGTAGCATCGACCTTACGTGCCAAGGGGTTCCGGGTGCAGATTATTTGCGAAGAAGAAATCATAGTGTATGCAGAACAGAAATGAGGGGGATGTTTTGAATGGAAGCTACAGCTATTCTCGCCGTTCATGAACCAAGGCGTGAGGTTCGGGTTGTGATTCGAAGGATCATCTCCCGAATCTGCGAAATCCTAGAAGATGTTTACCCCCATTGGGACGAACTCCCGGAAGGGGAGTTTATCCGTATCTCCAACAATCATATTCGGATTGTTGGGTATAAGGGGGACGGGGTGGAGAGATTCAAGGTCAACGGGCGCACCGTCGGTGATGTCGTTGACCTTGAGAAATATCTTTTGAAAATTACCTCTCCAGACGTACTGAAGAAGCTCGTCTGGACATGGAAGGGGTTTTGAAAGTGGAGATGACAAAAGTAACGGCAGTAACAGCTACAGTTGTTACAACCAACAGTAGCACTGCATGGAATGGGCACACTGACGACGATGTAGGGGGGACAATCGTCAGTTACATTGAACAGTTGCTAGAGAACCCCGACCCCGAAGAAATGTATTGTTTCACAATCGTCATCCACGGAATCGGCGGGGGAGCTGTTGCAACATCTTGTTGCGAACGGTTCATGACCGGTGTAAAAGGAGAATTGAAGCGTCTGGGGATTGCGGTCTGATTTTCCGGACGAATGACACGAATGTTTGAAAAAGACATCTCACCCATAGGGTAAGATGTCTTTTTTGATAAAAACCAAAAAGAGGAGTGTTTTCAACATGGAAAAGGCTTTGACGTTCTCCAAAGAACAGAAATCACTCGTATGGCAGCGGTTCGTCCAACCCAATGGAGGGACCGAAGAAGAAGCCAAACATTTCATTGAGGTCTGTGAAACCTTCGGACTCAATCCTCTCCTTGGGGATATTGTCTTCCAGAGATACGAGACCCGGCAAGGGCCTCGTACCAACTTCATCACCACGCGTGATGGACTTCTCCGGATTGCATCCCAACAGAAAGATTATGTTGGCGCGCCGGTGTCCAACGTCGTCCGGGAGGGAGATGAATTTGAATTTATCCCTTCCGAGGGGGATGTCAAGCACAAGTTTGGAAAGAAGCGAGGGAAAATTTTGGGGGCTTATGCGATTTTGAAGCACCGTCGTTTCCACCCCGTTTCGGTATTCGTCGATTTCGACGAGTACTTCAACGCCAACGCTCGCTCACGGAATGAACAAGGCGGATCGCCCGTGTGGGATGCAATGCCATCCGCGATGATTCAAAAAGTGGCCGAGGTATTTGTCCTTCGACGGCAGTTTCCGCTGGGTGGACTTTATACCGCTGAGGAAATGGGGCTAGACGACGTTGAGGATGGGGGCGGCGGTAATGAGGTCGCGCAACTGAAGCAACCCTCTCAGCCCTCTCAGCACGTCACTCCTCAACTGGAGGAAGAACGGAAAGAAGAACGGAAAAAGGTTGAAGTGGAGGACGAAAAGCCGATTGAAACTTCAGCTCCTGATGCTTCCAAGGCGGGAGATGAGCAGCAGAAGGTATCGGAGAAAAAGGAAACACACTCTACCAATGAATCGTCTTCTGCTGAACATCCCGGACAATATGTGTTGGTTGAGCGAGATTCCGGGAAATCTCGTTCAGGAGTCCCTTTTGCCAAAGTGAAAGTTCAAGACCAAACCAACGGTGAAGAAATCTTGGTCTTGGCGAAGGGGGAGGAAGGTGTCCAACTGGCGGAAAGTATTCCGGAGGATCAGCCGTTTCACATGGAGATTCAGGAAAAGAACGGATTCAAGTTTCTCGAATCCGTTAATGGCAAAAAGGAAAAACAAGGTGCCGCGTAATGATTACTGCGGCCTTTACAGACGGGATTGCGCTCATATGCGTGATCCCGTCTCAATCTAAAAACGGCACTTACCTTGTCCGTGTGGAGACACATGGTAACGAACTTATTGTCACCCATCATTGCCCAGCATATCGATTCAAGCATACTTGCTCTCATATGTATGAAGCGGTAGCAAGTTACTGTGAATGGCGGTGGTGGGAACGACCGAAGACCGTGCGAACGGTATGCCGAACTGTGATTCTTCAGCCCGACTGGGAACAGATCCCCGTGCCGGGAAGCGTACAGGATACCGCCTTGCAAGTTATGGCGGGTGATGCCTATGCTTCCTGACATCCTCCCGGTAGCCGAACGTCACAGGTTAACCTTTAACCCGAAGACCTTCGGTAAAAGAGAAACGCTTGCCAAGTGTCCCTTTTGCATGGAGGACTCCCAGCCAGGTAAGGAGAGAAAGTACTATCTCTCTTTGAACACCACAGATCAGGTCTTCAAATGCTGGTTCTGCGGTGCATCCGGCGGTGTATTCCGTTTCATCTCGTTGCTGGAGGGGATCCCGGAAAGCCAAGTGATGGACCGGTACCGGAAGCGAACAGGTCAAAGTGGGGGATACAAACCACACCCGGCTGAAAGGTTATCGCTCCATCAGTATCGATTGATGGGGTACCAACACAAGCCGGATTTTGTCGGTTTGCGTAAGTGTGATCGTCACATTTACAGGAGCAAACGGGATGAATGCTGGCAGGATTGGAAAACATTCGTTGACGAGGAAAGGCGGTCGGCGTTTCAGACGCTGGTCGTTTGTATTTACACCGGCAACTTTCAGAAGGCCGTTCAAAAGATCAAGAAGAGAGAAAAAGAGATCGGAGCGGAGTTGCTGAAACCCGTTTTGAAACTCTATTCTCTTCCCGAACGGCCAGATTGGGCAGAACAGGCGGAAGGATTTGCGCTTCACGTCGCTTCACGTCTGCGATGCCGAAAAATATCCGTTCCCTTCAACGGAAGAACAAGTGAAGGGTGCTCGTAACGAGCAGAAAGGAGCTTGAAAATGATGAACAGGGCTACGTTGGTTGGCCGGCTGACGAAAGATCCGGAGTTGCGTTTCACCCCGAATGGGGTTGGAGTAGCAACGTTTACGTTGGCCGTGAACCGTCCGTTTGCGACGAAGAATGGTGACCGGGAAGCGGATTTTATCCGGGTGGTCGTTTGGCGAAAAGCGGCGGAAAGTGCTGCCCAGTACCTGAAGAAGGGGAGTCTCGCTGGCGTGGATGGTAGGCTGTCCTCCCGATCTTTCGAGAAGGACGGCCAACGGGTTTTCGTCACCGAAGTCGTGGCGGATCAGGTACAGTTCTTGGAGCCGAAGGGGAGCCGTGGGAACGGAAACGGTTCTCATCAACCGTCGAGCAACGAAGGGAATCCCTTTGCAGGGGATGGCCCGGTAGACATTTCCGACGAAGATTTGCCCTTTTAAGAGAAGGTGATCTATTCATTCTCACGCCTGCATCTCTATGAACAATGCCCCTTCCGCTTTCGATTAAAGTATATCGAAGGCTGGAAAGAGCCGGTGACAAAGTCGCTGGCGTTGGGGAAAGCCGTTCATGAGGCGATTGAGGCGGTCATCGGCGGAGACGGTCACTCGGAGTCTGTTTTGAAAGGTTGGATAGCGGCTGAATTTCACCCGGAGGTGTCGCAAGATGAGGTCTCGGAACTGGTGAAACAGGCCCCGATCCAACGGGACATGGGGGAGACGGAGGTTTACTTCCGTCTCCCTCTTTCCAGTTCACCTTCAGCCCCAGAAATCCAGGGTTACATCGATTTGGTTATGGGGAATATGCTGGTGGACTGGAAAACCAACTGGCAGCCGTATCACGTGCTGGTCAATCACCAAATGGGATTGTACGCATGGGTAGTCAGCCAGTTGGCAAAGGTGGACGAAGTTGAAGGGAGTCTGTATTTCCTTCGGTTTCAACGGGAAAGCAGGCACACCTTCAACCATCAAGACATGGAACGTTCACGGCAGTGGGCACTGGATCTTGCGGAAAGCATCGAGAAGAATCTATTTCTTCTTGATACCGGCTTGGGAAAAGCAGATGATTTGTTTCCGGCCACGCCTTCAGGATCCTGTCAACATTGCCCGTTCGCCGTTGAATGTTATAGGAAAAATGTCCGTATGTGAGGAGGTATGACCCGAAAGAAGCCCATCGGAAAATTCCGGTGGGCTTTTTGCTTTTTGATGAGAAATTTGCTATAATAATTCACATAGTTAGTAAGTTTGTTTTTCAGCCGTCGTATCATCCTTTTCGGGTGAAAGTTCGGCAGGTAATTTGCCCTTGGACCTTCTCACATCATATGTGATCTGAAGGAAGAAGGGGCGACGGGTAACCGTCACAAAGTATTGTACTGGAAACGTTTAAAAACCGAGTCATCTCGTATGGAGATGAAGTCGGTTTTTTTGCGTTTTAAAACTGCCTTCCACCCGGCGTAAAACGGTGGCATGGATCCCGTGCCACCGTGCCGGGATTCATGGAAGGGAGAGGGAATGACTCAAAAAAAGATTGTTGAAGAAGTTGCTCAAATGGTAAATCTGTTGGAAAGTGAAGGTTTGTACAAGTTTATCCTCGCTTTTAAAGATCAAAAGGGGCGGCTACAACGTCTTATTTTTGAAAATGAGATGTTCTATCTGCATGATGCTGATCGGGAGCGGTTCACCCGTCTGTTCCCGGTGATCGTGCAACATATACTCTCAAACATCGGGAAAGGGATTTATCAAGTGCATTCATTTGCAGGATACCGCTCCCCGGTTGAAGGGGGTGAAGTGGTATGAGCCTGGTTGCAGAAAAGAGTTTGGTCAATCAGGTTCATACCATTGATCAAGCTGTCCAACTGGCAAACGAAATTGAACGTATGGAGGTAGCATTAAAGTCCATGAAACAACAGTTGAAATGTTTCGTGGACGAAAACGGCCCCATTGACACGGGGGATAGGGTTTGGGACTACACTTCGTCTGTGCAATGGAAATTTGGGGCAGATGACCTCAAAAACATGGCACAGGATCTTGTCCTTGACGGTGTGAACCCGTGGGAGTTGCTGTCACTTTCTGCCGCCAGTTTGAAGAGGTTGGGGTGGAGTGAGAAAGAACTCGCTCAATATGGCACAAAAAAAGAGACGCGTAGATTTACGTCTCGTAAAAAGTAAAGGAGAAGAATGAATCATGAGCTATGTGCCTGTGGAATTGAAAACAGATAGGTTGCTTGTGGAGATTAACGATGACAACCTTTTCGATGCGTTGGATGGTGCGGCAGGAGACCGCCCAGATGCGGATGAATTGCGCGGGCATCTTGAAAGTTTCAGGGAAAAAGTAGGTGAAGTAGTTGGTGGGATGGTTTCTGATTTTCTTTCGGATATTGCCGCAGATTATGTGAGCGAAAACCACTAACTACAAGAAGATGAGGAGGAATAGCTCCTCATCTGACATCAAATCAATCCCATAAAATTGCCTTCCACTGGGCAGAAAAAACGGGTGGCACATAGGTTAGTGCCACTCGGCACTGCCTATGTGTGAAGGAGGATATTATGAAAAAGGTAATCGAAATCGTAAATAAAGTCATGGATAAAATCGTGAATGCCGTGAAGAAGCAGGGATCCTGTGTAGAGTGTGGAGAGAAAATCCACCCTGCACAGCGGCTGTGTGACGATTGTTCCGCTCACGAGGAAATGTTGATTGCGGAGCAAATGAGCCTTGAAGCCTTTGAAGCGGCATTGAAAGTGCAAGGCCCCATTGAACCGGATTTTGACAACTGGTTCAATTCGTGGAATGTTCAGGATGCTTACACGGATTGGGCATATTCTCCGGATTGCCCCGGTCTGATGGAGGTTGCTGAACGCAACGTTCCCTTTGCTATGGGAACGCCGGAGTACAGAAAAGCGGTTGAGATGATCAACCGTAAAATTCAAGAGGAAATACAAATGATGAGAGAAGCTCGGGAAAAGGAAGCCCTTAGGGCAGAAGAAGCTCTTCTTTGATTTGAAAATCCGTGTTTTAGTAAATTCGCCTTCCACCGGGCGGTAAAGGGTGGCACGTAAGGTTAGTGCCATCCGGCACTGCCTACGTGTGAAGGAGGATATTATGAAAAAATACCAACCGATTCTGGTAGAAGAAACTGATTTTGCACCGGGCCAACAACGGGTATACCGTTTTCCGAACGGCTATGGTGCCAGTGTTGTCCAGCATCCTTTCCTTGAGAAAGGGATGGCGGAACTGGCCGTAATCCGTTTTGATGGCAAAACCTCGTGGGATATCACATATGATACGCCAATCACGTCAGATGTTCTCTTATTGAAAGAAGAGGAGGTTGATTCTGTTTTGGAATCCATCTCCAAAATCGGTCAAGTCGTCCACCTAGGACAAAAGGTGTTGTTCAAAGAGAGGGGCCGGGAGTGGAAAGGGGAGTTTGTGAAAAGTGGGGTATCACTTGATACCCCACAAGGTTGGAAATACTGCGAAGATATGATGGTGATCCATGTCTTAGGGTCAGAAGAGCCGGATTACTTCGGGGGGGCCGATGTGTGGACATCGGTCCACCGTTCCGCGCTTATTCCGCTTTGACCCGAAAAAAGCCCATCGGAAAATTCCGATGGGCTTTTTTGCTTTTCAATGAGCTATTTGCTATAATAGTTATGTAGTTCTTTATTTTTGTTTTTAGTCATCGTATCACCTTTTTATAGGTGAAGGTTTGGCGAGGGATGTTGCCCTTGTACCTTCACATCACCATTCGTGATGTTTAGAAGGAAGTTGGGCCAGCGGATTTGTACACGCCGCTGTAAAGGTTTCTTTGGTATTCATTAACTGTTTACATAATAGTGCGTATAAAAACCGGGTTCATCCACTTCAGGGATGAAGTCGGTTTTTTGCATTGGGAGGGGATCCAAATGGGATGCCGTGACAGGGAATCGTGTCGTCAAAGGCACGAAAACTGGCTCAAACTTCAGGAGAAGTATACCCCTATCGGGGCAGAAGAACTAGAGGTCTTTCTTGAGAAGATGCAAAAGAAGCAAGCGTTTTTGCATCTTGATGAAGACCATTTTGGGAAAAGGAGTCTAGAAAGGGCAGTCTCAGTAAAAGACGTTCTCACGGTTGTTGAGAACGGATGGGTAATTGAACGCAGAAAGCGAAGAGGATACACATCGTTGCTAATCATGGGCTATCTGAAACACAGTAGCTCATATCGACCGCTGCATGTGGTCTGCGACATCGTCACAGACACACAATGGTGGGTCATAACGGTGTATGATCCCCGTTCGAAACCATGGAAATGGGACGAGAATTACGAGCAGAGAGTCTGTTTCTGCTCGTAATCTGATTTTATCTCCTTCTTCAGGTACAATAGGGAAAAATGGTGAAAGGGGCTGAAAGGAATGGCTCCGAAGTCCGATGATTCCCGTTCTTTCACAGTACCTGAAGTGAGAGTAACAAGGGAGGAAAAACGTATGTTTGAACTGAAGGCCGCCCTGTATAGCGGTAGTACAGAGTCTTTGATCCGTGAAGCAGTCAGCCAATTTAAAGGGGAAACCCCTGTCATCAGTTGCCGATGTGGTCAAGTGATGAAGCGGGTAAAAAGAACGAAAGAGTATGAGTTCGATGTCGCTGGAGAGAAATATGTCGTCAAGGTGTACAATGTTCCCGCTCATGAATGCGCATGTGGAACAATCACTTTTGACCTGATGTTTCTCGCAAAGTTGGAGGAGGTAATTGGCGATGAAGTGCTATATCGCCTAAATTCTCGCCAACCTTTGCCTGAGGAGATTGACCTTTACGATCTCCTCCTAGCCGAATAAAGTCAAAAACAAAAAGGATTTTAAAACGCATTTAACCGTCAAAGGTTAGGTGCGTTTTTCTTTTAAAAAACCAAAGGGGGACTTTTAAATGGCGATTGATCTCCAGCACATGGCCGCCGTCCAAAATGAGCAGCAGGAAGGGATTATCGGCCACTTGATGTGGTATTCGGTTGGAAGTCAACTCATCCGACGTGACGTGTTGGAACAGAAGTTGGCGGACGCTGGACTGGATGAGGGCTGGATGCCCAATCCGATTCAGCCTCATGGAGCCTTTCGGAGGGCCACGAGTGAGATCCAGACGAAAAGATCCACAGCACAAGCTGGGGTTCATGAAAATTACCTTGTCCGAGAAGTGTACTCGGACAAGGACATGATCCAGCGAAATGTTGTAGTCGAGACCGTTGACCAAAAGGGGAAAAGGCTAGATTATAACAGTCAGGCGGCTGTCATTACACTAGATAAAAAGACCCAGAATATCTCGGTTGTATCCTCCAGCCCCACGGCGGAGGAGCTGGCTCGGGAGGCGGAACAAAGGTTTTACCTTTACCGCGATCATCACTCAAGCCAGCATATTCGCCAGATGCTAGCGAATATCTTAAAATCGCTGGCACCGACACCCGTGAGACCCAGTGGGGGTGTGTATTTTGTCCCTGCGTCTCATGAAGATGGGTTGCGGAGGCTGTGTCAGTTTGCCGGTTCGCTTGAAAATTGCGAGGGGTTCATGGTTCCTCTTGTTAACACCATGGACAACCGGCAAATGGTCAACCAAAAACTCAAAGACCATTTTGAGCGTATCGTCAAGGAATGCGGATCTGCTTCTTCCGGGGATCTGAAGAAATGGCAAGTCAAGCAGATTGTTGAAGACGCTCGACAAGCGATCACCGACTACAAAGAGTACAGAAACCTTGTATCGGATGATTTTGAAACCATGGAGACATACATCGGCAAACTCCGTGTCCAAGTAATGCGGTTGATGGAAGCCGTATAAAAGACGAAAAGAGATTCCAAGGCCGAGTGTTTCCGGCGATCCGGAGATACTTGGCCTTTTTTATTTAAAAGTGAACAGGGGGATTCAAAATGGACTTTCAAAAGCTCATTGATATCAAAAACGCCCTGAATGCCAAGTTCTACGAGCGTGAAAAAGAGGTTGAGGCTCTCCTTATCGCCCTGTTAGCCCGTCAGCACTTGCTCTTGATCGGGCCAGCCGGAACAGCCAAGTCCGCTTTGTCGGCGGAACTGGCGCAGATTGTGCAGGGAACGAACTATTTCCAATGGTTGCTGACTCGTTTCAGCACACCGGAGGAACTGTTTGGCCCGTTGAGCTTGAAAGAGCTTGAACAGGGCGTATATAAAAGGAACACCACAGGAAAGATGCCGGAAGCTCATCTCATCTTTTTGGATGAGATCTTCAAGAGCAACTCGGCCATTTTGAACAGCTTGTTGACCTTGATCAACGAGCGGTTGTATTACAATAACGGATCGCCGGTTCAAACGCCGGTGATGACGATTGTAGGCTCCTCCAACGAATACCCGGAGGAGGGAGAAGGGTTGGAAGCACTGTTCGACCGGTTCTTACTCCGCTTTGAGGTTGACTACATTGGAGATGACCAGAACTTCATCTCCATGTTAAAGGGAGCTGGACAGGGACAAACTATGCCGTCGATCACGCTGGATGAACTGAGACAGTTTCAGTTCTTCGCCGACATGGTGGACATCCCAGAGGATGTGTACCAGACTCTTGCCACCATCCGTCGGGAATTACGGGATGAGGGCATCCGGCCTTCTGATCGACGTTTTCGGCAGTCGTTGGGATTGCTACAGGCAAAGGCGTTGATAGAACAGCGGCAAACCGTTGAGGTCAAAGACATCCTGATCTTGTCAAATGCTCTTTGGGAAACGGCAGACGAGAAGGAACAGGTCCTTCAGATTGTCAAGGCAAATGCACAGGATCGGGTGACTTCCGAACTGGAGCGAATTGAAGCTGAGTTTATGGAGATTGCGGCTTCCGTTAAAGAAAGTGGTGGCTCAACGGATGCCGGAATTGAGGCGGTTCAGAAAATGAACGCCTTGGAGATCTCGTTAAACCGCCTCTACAACGTTTACACAGATAGGCAAACAGAGATTGTTCCCCTGATACAGAAGGTTCAGAAGGGGAAAAAGGCGGTGTCTGATACCACCTTAGGGATAAAAATCTGAATCAGATTGAACAACCCCGGCTTTCAGGTCGTGGAACAAATAAGTCGTGGAACAAATAAAAGGAGCGGATCACATGATCCTAGATCAACTAAAAGAAAAGTACCTCGAAGCCCAAAAACGACTGATGGAAAAGGATCAGGAACACGAAGCATTCAGTCGAAAAAACAGTAGGTACTTGGAAAAGGTATTGAATACGCAAGCTTGGTTTGAGGCGTATGAAACCTTTGAGGAACAATCCGGGTACAACGAAGCGGAAGATGCCTTCATTGCCGCTGAGGTGGAACTCATCTCAGTAGCTACGGGGATGACGAGGGATGAGGTTTTCCGGACTCCCATCAAAGTTCGTGAACAGTTGATTGCTCAACTGTTTCAAAAATAAGACAACGGCTACCACATTTATTAAATCCCCGGCTTTCGGGCTGGGGAACAAATAAAAGGAGCGGATCATTCATGACACCCTACTTTACTGAAAACATCCAAGTCCAACTGACTCTTTCAGAATTAGGAAATGTTATTGAAGTCATCCGTCACGAAATGGAGAAAGTAACTGAAAGCAATGAAGTCCCCGAGGGTCTTCGTAGGCTGTATCTTCAAGAAATGGGCGACATCCACAAGCGGTTAAATGATCAGTACAATATCGCTTTTAAGGAACAGGCTCAAGCTAGGGCTGAAGTCGCAAGCAAATAAAAGAGCATGGCCAAAGGAGGAATACACTTCTTTGGCCATTTTATTTTCCAAAGGGAGAGAGTTTATCTGATGAAAAACAAGTCCGTTTTAAACACGGATTCGTTCGACAAAAGGCGTTTCACAGAAATTTTCAACATGTCCAAGCAGTTGCAGGGACTGAATGAAGCAGGCGAACCACGTTTGCCGACGTTCCCTGATTTGCTCGGGGACATTTGGGCTTCGTTGTACAAGATGAAGCCCGAAATCAAGGAAGAAATCCCTGAGACACTAACCGCAAACAAGCGGCTGATGGAAAACATCATGGCGGACGAATCGTTTCAAAACTTCCGTGAGTTCACTCGTTTGGATGACTTGTCCTCCGCCCTCGGTACCGCCAAGTTCGGGGAGAAAACGAATGACTGGCTGGCCGAGCAAGAGCGGAAAAACGAGGAGCTACGCAAGCAGATGGAAGAAGCCCGGAAATTGCATCAGCAACTCCAACAACAGCAGGAGAAAGCATCAGGAGATGGAGATGATGGGGCTGAAGGGCAAAGGCAGGATGCTGAGCAGAATCTTCAGCAGGCTATGAAGCAAGCAATGGAGCAGATTGCCCGAGAGCTTCAACAGTCGGGGCAATCCAGCTTCAGCCAAGCCATGGCCGAGGCGGTCAAAGAAACACAGAAAACAAAAGGTGATTTGAAGTCACTTCTTGGTGGGATCACTGCCGGGAGCGGGGAAGCTGAACTGAAAAAGGTTCCGCTCCGGGGTCAGATCGCACTGGCAGAAAGAATCTCCACCCTTCCCGAGCTGAAAGAAATCGCGGAGTGGGCGGGTCGATTTAAGCAGATTGCCCGAAAGAAACAACGTTCCAAGCATGAGGACTCCGTTGACCGAAGCGGAATTACATTGGGCAATCAGGTGGAGCGGCTGCTACCAATGGAACTGGGGATGTATTCCCATCCGGCCACAAAAGCCGACTTCCTGCGTCGTTTTGCAGAAGGGCAGACGATGCAGTATGAGCAAAAGGGGAAGGAAACTTTGGGGAAGGGACCAATGGTCCTTTGTCTTGACCAATCCAGTTCTATGCGGGCAATGGACACACAGGCAAAAGGATTTGCTTTCGCCTTGATGTCCATTGCCCGGAAACAGAAGCGGGATTTTGCGCTGATCCTGTTTTCTCGGAGAACTCGTACTTTCCGGTATCCGAAGGGAAAAATATTACCAGAGGAAATGGTGACGCTGGCGGAGACCTTTCTGGGCGGTGGAACCTATTTTGACCGTCCGCTGGAAGAAGCGTTGAAGGTGGTCGAGGAAAGCCGCTTTAAGAAAGCGGACGTGATCTTCGTGACGGATGGGGAGTCATATTTGAATGAGAGTTTTGTTGAAAGATTTAATTCAACGAAACAAAAAAAAGGGTTCCAAGTCTTAAGCCTCTTGTTGGGGGTTGAAGAGAGGGAAACAGTCGAACTGTTTTCAGATGAAGTTTTGAAGGCAAAAGACTTCGACGATGAGTCGAGTCACGTTGCCTTCGGTATATAAAAAGAGGAAAGGATGAGCGAGATGAAATTGGTTCACCGGGTTTACGAAGGCTTCGTTGATGGGGAAAGGTTCGTTTTCTCCGTCAACGCCGTGAGAGAAGTTTCTCTCCGGGAGGAGATCCGAAACAAAGAAAGGATAATGAAAATCGGTCGAATGATTTTCGAGACAGACGACCGAAATAAAGCCCGAAACTATACCGAAAAGGTAAATGGACAGGTTATTGAGCTTTAGTAAGTGGGGCTTCGGCCCCCTTTTTTAGCATCAAATTGGGAGTGGTACAAAATGAAAACGGGAATATCTTTCTGGGAAAGGCCCGTCGAGTATTGAAGAAGGCGGGGCAGAAAGAAAAAATGAAAGAAATGAGCGATAGGGTGATAGAGGCGGAAAGCTACGATTAGGCTCTGGCGATTATCTTTGAATATGTTGATCTGCCATCCGATTCAAAACTAAGAGATTTCCGGAAGGTGGGATGAAAATGATTGTAAAGGAATGGCCTTCACATGAGGGGTGGGGTATCTGGGATGAAGAACAGAACCGTTGGATGACAAACCCCGCTGGAGACCGAGCCTGGTGGAATTCAAAGGAAGCGGCAGAAGAGGAACTTCGTGTCATTGAAAAAGCCAAGTTCAAGGTGGGCCAGATTGTCCAACGGCTGAATGAGGTGTGGACGATCCAAACAATCAGTGGATTGGATGGCCAGATTAGGTATTATCTCGTTGGGAGCTATGGCCCTCTGATGGCAAAAGAGAACGAACTACAGGAAATATCTGTACGAGGAAAGAGATAGCCAGGCAGGGGAATCCCTGCTCGGCTTTTTTATGTTCAGTTGCATATGCTCACACGAAACGTGTATACTAATGGCAAGAGAGAACGTCTCAGGGAAGCCCCACCGTGGGCCTGTGGCCGTAAGTAAAGCTGGCACTTTACTTACGGCTTTTAAGTACCCAAAAAACAAGGGGTCAACGCTTACTTCTTCCGGTGGCGATCATGCCAGTCCAGGAAGAAGCGAGCAACGGCTACAAGCGAGACAAGAAGTGTCGCAATAGCTTGAAACCATTCCATGCGCCTCACCCCCTTTGCCGTGAACTCGGCCCAGGCGGTGAGGCTTTTCCGTTCTCTCTTGCCTATGAATAGTTTACCATGTAGTGGTAGAATGAGCTAGACATAGTTGATGAAAACAAAACCGACCCCAGGATTTCCGGATTCTGAGGCCGGTTTTTGTTTTGTCTTACTTACGACTTTCTCTTTACCCAATACGTTTTGTGTAAAGAGAAATTTTGAAAAACCTTGTGTTTTCTTTACCCAACACGCGAAATAAGGGCGGAAAATCACTTTACCTAACACGTAAAAAGCAAGATGAGAGTAATGGGGTAATCCCAAAAAATTGGAGGTGCGACTATGGAACTCGAAGCATTTGTTGAATGGTTGAAGGAAAAAGGAAAACGAGAACGGACACAGGAAGGATACCAAGGAGTTGTAAAAGCTCTTGCCAAATGGTACGAAGAACGAACTGACCAGCCCTTTGATCCCGATCAGGTGACAGCTCGGGATTTGCAAGATTGGATCAGTCACATGCAAACGGTACAGCGGTTGGCTCCGGCGACGGTGAACCAGCGGGTGGCCGCAGTGAAAACCTATTGGTCGTTCCTGATGGAAGCGGGGCATTCCACCCTCGACCCGACGAAGCCAATCCGGATGAAGAGGATCTCAGTTTTGGAGCAGGCACCACGGTGGTTGACCCGCAAGCAACAGGCGGATCTCATTCACCAGATTCGCAAAGAGAAAAATCCTTGGAAGCGGGCGCGTAATCTTGCAATCTGTCAGTTGATGTTACAGGCGGGTTTGCGGATCTCAGAGGTGGCTGCTCTGGACATGGAGGATATCGACTGGAAGCGACGGATCGTCACCGTCTGGGAGGGAAAAGGGGGGAAGACCCGGCGGGTGGAGATGAACCCGGATTTGGCTCGAGCTTTGGAGGGCTGGAGAGAGGAACGGGGACAGGGAGAGGATAAAGCTTTCTTTGTCGGCAGTCGGGGCCGGGATCGGATGACCCGGCAGGGAATCCATTACTTGGTTCGCCGACATTTGGATAACGTGGGCCTCTTCGATCACTCAGCCCATTCTCTCCGACACTCATTCTGTCGCAACCTGATTGATGCCCATCAGCCCCTTCAAGTGGTATCCCAATTGGCTGGACATGAAAGTTTGGAAACAACCCGGCGGTATGTTACTCCCAGTGAGCATGACCGTCGGCGGGCGGTAGATAGTATTTCTGAGGAAAAAGCGTGAGCCAGTTGATATTGACGTCCAAAGTGCTATCTATTCTTCATCGTGAATCCGCTCATACAGATCATCAACTTTGCAACCGATAATGTGAGCCAATTCAAAAGCGGTTTCAAGTCGGGGAACTTTTTTTCCAGTTACCCATGCTGAAACTTGCTGAGGGGTTACTTTTAACTTTTCAGCAATTTCAACCTGGGTGATTTTAGTTCCCTCTTCTTTTTTTCGAGCAAGAACGGAGGCAATGCGTGGCCTTAGCATGATACATTCCTCTCCTTCTGTTTAATTGTCTTCTATTATAAAATCGAATGATATAATAATCAATTTTAGGGGTTGATTATAAACCATAGGGGTGTTAATATAAATCCGTGGGATTTATTATAATCTTGCTGAGGAGGTGAAATTAGATGGAGAAAAGTGATTGTGACCTCCTGGAGAAGATTCGGGAAATCCTTTCTAGAAGGGGAGAAGACCGATGTAGTATCTATTACCGGGCCGATCTGCGGATTGATGGAAAAGTATATGAAAACTGTGCCATTCAGGGACATTTGCTCGATTTTATCTCGCGGCTGATGGCTCCAGATACCTATCCGCAAGTCCGTTTCTTTACTCGTTTCACTGCTTGGGACGATGAGCGAATGGTGGCGGATACTAAAAAAGTTGAGCTTATCCGCTGGTATGCACCCAAGGACGCGCCGATGAAATGGCTGAAGAGGTGGAAGAGGTGGGTTTGTCATAGAAGCAATTCTCTAATAAGCGGGAATTGAAAGAAGGTGAATGTGGTGGAACTTGAAGGGTTTCAGCAACATCATGTGGATGAGGGTTACCCACCAGCAAAGCCGCGGCTTCAATCAATCAACAAGAAAGAATGGGACGCGTTGTCCCACGTAGAACAGGCGGCTTTGTTAGAGGAAGTGAAAAAAAATAGAGCGGCGCACCGGAGGCAGCCGGTGTCACCGCACTTTGAAAAGCTGATGCAACCTTGATTCTATCATATTCGGGGCCTACGGGCCCCCTAATTTTACAGAGTGATTGCGGAAAACCCATGGCCACGCCGGGAGTTCCATTCCGACACACAAACAAAAGGAGCGGATGAGAGATGGCAAAACGCTACACAAGCAAGGAACACATTCGAAAAGAACAGGTTCTGGACTTGTTTGAATGTCCAGAGTGTGGGTTTCGTTTTGAAGCAAGCCAAACACAAAACGATGATGAAGGCGGGTGGGTATGCCCGCACTGTGAAAGCGAGGAGCTTGAAGTGGCCCTGGACCGGTTGGAACGTATCCGGGATCTGTTGGAGATTGCCGAGGAAGGGGTGGACATCACGGGCACTCTGTACATGCATCTGATTGAAATACTGGAGGATAACGGGCCAATCGATCTTGTTTACGACCCGGCAAAGATGACACCGGAGCAGAAAGAGTATGCGGAGGGTGCAGTGGTTTGAACGAACAACTCTTACAACGGTCAAAGTTTCGAGGGATACCATGGAACTGGTAATGTATTTCAGATAACTGACGGCCACCGGGGAGCCAATCCCCGGCACATTATCAAACGGAGGGGATTGGGATGAAGCAATGTAGTCTGTGTGAGAATGAGGCGCAAATCGAATCAGTGAACAAGAAGACTGGGGATGAGTATTGCTACGATTGCACCAGGTTCATCCTCACATTTCAGTGGCTTTTCGGAGAGCAGGAGGAGGATGAGTGATGATGAAGGTCATGGCAGCAATCGGGCGGCACCTGGGCGGAAAAGAGCCAAAGGATGGGGATGTGTTTGGATTCCGGTATGAGGATACGGTTGTTGTGGTGGAGTTTCCGCCTGGCGATGACATGAAGGTGACGGTCGCACCGATTATAGAGACCTTTGACGAGAAAATGTACAAGGAGGCGGATGAGTAATGACCATTGTGGAGCTGGTGAGGCGGATCGAGAGAGACGCAGTAAGGCACAGTATTTCTGGGCGGTTGGAAGAATGGGAGGATCTCATGCATGTGGCCGCGACAGTGAAAAGATATGCGGCCACAGCGGCAGAGGAGGCGGGAAGGTGAAGCGACAGCAGCGGCAGATGAACACTTGGGCATGGGCGGATGAACAGGGTGAGATCTGGCTGTATCCGGAGGAGGGCCGGGTGTACATCGGCTTGATATCCCGCAGGGGGACAGACAGCCGGATCATGCGGAAGGGGATGACCCCAGCGACAGCGCGGGAGATCGCTCATGACCTTGAACGGCTGGCAGAGGAGGCGGAACGGCATGATCTATAAATCATTGCATCTGTTTTGCGGCATCGGCGGCGGGGCGCTGGGATTCCAACAGGCCCGGGAAGAGTGGAAGGGGACCGTTGGCCGGGTGGAAACACTTGTCGGAATCGATTCGGACCCCGAGGCCTGTGCGGACTTTGAAGCGATCACCGGAGCAACGGCGGCTCAGATGGACTTGTTTTCCCGGGAACAGTACCGCGATTTTCACGGGGAAGACCCGCCACACGGGTGGGAGGAAGTCACTCCTTACGATATTTGGCGAGCGGCTGGTGGGGAGACACCGGATATCATCTTTACCTCACCTCCGTGCAAGGGATTTAGCGGTCTTCTCCCGCAAAAGTCGGCCAGTAGCCGGAAGTATCAGGCGCTGAACCAATTGACCGTCCGGGGGATCCGGTTGTGCTTGGAAGCCTTTGAGGATGATCCCCCGGCCCTGATCCTTCTGGAAAACGTGCCGAGGATCACGAAGCGAGGGGAGGGGCTTCTTCGACAGATTACCGCTCTCTTGCGCTCTCACGGATACGCGGTCAGCGAAGGATATCACGACTGCGGAGAGATCGGAGGATTGGCACAGACCCGGAAAAGGTTTCTGTTGATTGCTCGGAATGAAAAGAAGGTTCCCGCATTCGTCTACCAGCCCCCACTGCGGGAGATGAAGACGGTGGGCGAAGTGCTGGGCCCGCTCCCGCTTCCTGGGGAGGACGCGGGCGGGGAGATGCACAAGCTCCCCCGGCTACAGTGGAAAACCTGGGTCCGGTTGGCTCTGATCCGGGCCGGGGGTGACTGGCGGGACTTGGAGGAGATCCCTTTTGAACAGTACCGAGTCGGATTCAAAGGGTCCACTCACACCGCCATCTACCGGGTAAGTCGGTGGGATGAGCCTGCACGGACCGTAACCGGAGCGCACCGACCGAATAACGGGGCCATTAGCATTGCAGATCCCCGGATCGGTTGCCGCCCCCGAGCAGGTACATATGGGGTGTTGAGGTGGGATGAGGTTGCTAAGACGGTCACTGGCTCCGCAGATGTTCACGCTGGGACAGCAGCGGTGGCAGACCCTCGGATCCCGAAAGACATCGAAGCGGGAACATGGGTGATTGTCGCTGAGGACGGCACTTGGCACCGACCGCTGGCGACTTACGAGTTGGCTATGCTTCAAGGATTCCCGGAGAAAATGTCGGACGGTCCCCTCTTCCAGTTGGAGGAAACCAGTGAGGCACGGTGGCGGGAAGGATCGGAAACGCCGTTCCACCCCAAGCAGCCCATCGGAGGGTGTTTGGATGATGGGAGGAACGAGTATCTGGGTGCAGCCGGAAGAGAACCAGTGGAGTCGGGTGTCTATTAATTAATCAGAAAAAGGGGCAAACACAGTGAAGCGGAAACGTCGGCAAGGGTTTCATCAGCGGATTCTAGATCTAATCAAGCAGGGTGAGGAAGTCCACTCCGGAGCCATAGGGCGCTGGGGACAGGTTACGGGTGGAGTTATGGACTCTAACTATCCGGTGGCGGTTCGTATAAAATCGCTTCGTGGCGGGATTGAGTGTATTACCTCCTTTGAGGTTGGGGATCCAGTCGATCTGATCCGTGAGGATGGGGAGTGGTGGATTATGAACAAGTGGGAGGAGGAAACGCAGTGATCGAGTTCGACGAATGGAGAAAAAAACTGAACCGAGGGCCGGTTTGCCTCGGGGTCAATGACGCATACGGGAGACCAATACGGCAGTTTGATTTGGTCACCCATGAAGATTTTGGAGAAGAAGAGCTGGTTGTTGTTTGGAACCCTCTCGCAGAAGAGTACGTGGCCCAGTCGGAAGAAGGCCCGTGGATTCCATACAATGGACTTTCTCAGACAGAAATAGTCGGAACCGCTTGGGAAGAACAAGATCCTCCACAGTTGTCCCTGGATTTGGAAGTGGTAAAGGAGGCGGTGAGATAATGGTGATCGGTGATCAGATGGAACTTTTCATAGATACACGGTTTGAACCGCTGGAACCGAACGAGATGAGGAGGGTCCTGGTCCGGAAGGGGCGAAGTGTAAGACTTGCACCCACTTGTATCGGAAACAATCCGGAGGCACATATTTGAAATGCTCTCTTCGGACCATCACCAACGGAGCTGCGACAGACCATCGGGCAGGATGGCAAGCCTGCTCAAAATACTGGAGTGCTAAAAAATGAAATCCAGGGGGGTACCCTTACCCCTTGAGGAGAAATAAACCGGCCCCAGAATTTCGCATTCTGAGGCCGGTTTTGTTTTGAGAACGACTTACCAGGACTTATAGAGGCAAGGTATAATGGAGGAAAAATATTATCCCCGATGGAGGCATCATGATTTGATCTTCACCAAGAGATCCGAACCGATTATCCTTGAATATGAAAATGGAGTTCGAGAAGAAGGTTATGAACTCAAAGTGATAGTGGATGATTTTTTTCTCAAACAGTTATCCGAATCATTAGGGCAGCAAGTGACGAATGATAATCTGCACCATGCTTTTCAAATTTGGTTAGATCACACGATCGGAATAGCCTCCTGCAATGAGGAAAATATCGAGGACTACTAAAAAGTGAAATTCAAAGGGGACTGAATGTTGAATCCGAAACACTATGAAGATCCTGAATACAGAAAGCTGTCTTTCGAGGTCCAAAAGAAGTTTCCAGATGATCCTATTGCCCAGATTCAATACGTGGAGAAGCAAGGATCTGTAAAGTATAACTTTTTGTATTTGCTCGATGTTACACAGCGGGAACTGTTGTATCGGGAAAGTTTTGATCAAGAGCTTACTTTTCGGAGTGGAACGGTTGAGTATTTACTAAGGGCTTTACACTTTGCTGTTAGTTATATGGATACAGAATCTGATGATCACTTTAAATACCTTACATCCAAGGGATCGCCTTTGTTGTTACAAAGCCTCCAACAGGTGACGGAGCAAAAGAAATAGGGGTACGGCAACCAAAAGCAAAATAGGGGCCACTCTGGGAAAGAGTGGTTTTTCCATATTCAATTTACTTTACCGAATATGAATTAGGAAAAATTCAGGCAGACCGAAAGGTTCGGTTTGGTTATAATAATCATTTCATTTATAATGAAAATAAGCTGTTTTTCGAAAGGGATGTTGCTCACTTGTTTCGTAAAAAGAAAATGATTGAGATCAAAGATCAACGATACGCCCATAGAAAGCCTATTTGGAAAGAACCCGATCCCAATGAAACAGGTTGCTATTTTGATGCTGTTGTAGACCTGGAGAACCGAATGTTCCATGTTTTTGATCGAAACGGCTCTGTATCGGTCATTAATTCTTCTTCCATTCCTTTTTGTCAACATCTATTGGACATTACAGTTAACCAGAATCAACTTATCAAAGAAAAGAACCCCAAAAAATGGCGGTACTTGCTTTACACTCCCGGATATTACGATACCGTTTATTGTGAATTTGATTTGAGTACAAATGACTTCAACCACAATCTTCCTGAAGAAAACTGGTATCAGCCCTACCTTGAAAGAACCAAACAAGTCAGTGAACAGATACGCCGTGACAAATTTGGATTCTAATTTTTCAGGATGAACAATGGACGATGGGTCAGCCGACTTTTGCAAGTCAAACGCAACGCCCCCGTTATCCGGGGGCGTTGCTGTACCAAAAACCGTCGCAAAAGAAGACTTTTACGACACTTCAAGGTATAATAAAGACGCTTGAACCTGCATTCAACCGTTAAAGGGAGGGGAGCTAATGACCGAAAAAAGCGACGCAAAAATCATCGAGGGGTTTATCCGGGATCTTCAGGCGAAGGGGAGTAGTCCGGGGACAGTCAAAACTTATACCCGCATTATACAGGAGTTTTCGGAGTGGTTGAAGAGAAATGGTGGTGATCTGAGCCAGCTGACTCGAATAGACGTACAGCAGTATATCCACTACCTAGAGAAAAAGGGTAACGGATCGGCGACGATCCAGAACAAGTTTGCCGCGCTCTCCGTTCTAGCCCGTTATCTAGGAGCCTCAGACATTTTGCAGCACATCCGCCGGCCGGAGATCCGGAAGACCCGACACATTGCACCGAAGTCACTAGACCGGAACGAACGAAATCGGGTGCTCCGGGAAGTGGAGCGAACCGGGAACCGGCGAGACATCGCGATTGTTTACCTGTTTGTTTATAGCGGGCTTCGTGTTTCTGAACTGGTGAACCTCAACCGGGAGGACGTGGTAATCCGAGAGCGTAGCGGATCATTGACGGTACGGAAAGGGAAAGGAAACGTTGCCCGGACGGTTCCGCTACCGGTGGAAG
>NZ_BMEX01000019.1 GCF_014637345.1 Kroppenstedtia guangzhouensis | reverse complement strand
CGTTTCCAGAAAAAATTGGGCGACCTTTCCCCTGTAGAGCATCGGGAAAAAGTCGCCGCATAACCGTTCTTTTTTTCATTGTCTACTTGACGGGGTCAAGACCATCCGGCCGGGCTTTTTTTCCTGGTCTCCGACATACTCCCAACCTTGGACGGAGACGAGTCGTTTCATCTGGTGCAAGTTGCCGAACAGAGTGAGGAGTTGCTCCTCCGTTCCCCGAATGTATAGATCGGCCCAGCGGGGATGGAGTCGGGAACCGTCGGCCGGTTTGGGAAAGGGTCCGGGTTCCTTTTTCGCTTCCTCATCATCGCTCTCCCTTCTCTCCTTGTTTTTCTCCTCATCCATCTTCGCAAGCTCCGAGGCTTTCTCTGCGGTGCGCAGTTCCTCCCACTGGGCACCCGAACTCTGCACCGCCTGTTGCAGGGATGTCAGGAGACGGCCCGGCTCCGCCGTGACCGGAACTTTATCCTGAAGGGAAACTAACTCCTCCGAAGTGGGCTCCGTCGGTGATTGAAACCCGGGTCGGAGGATTTCCCGGTTCTGTTGTCGATGGGTTTGCGCTTGCGCTTGTTCCTGCCGGATCTCTTGGATCCGGTGTTGAATCGGATACAGAGCCGCCAGGGAGGCGGATAAGATCAAAAAGGTGCCTCCTGCCCAGATCCCAAAGAGGGTTTTGCCGTTTTTCCAATGGCCGATGGGACGCATCGGTTTCGGTTTTCTATTCCACATCGTCATCCACCTCCGACTGCGGGGAGAGATGGGCTGGATTCTCCGTCCCCGTTGTCTCACTCTGCCCGGAATCCTCTGTACCCGATTGCACTTTCAGGAAAAAGTGGAAGTGCAGGATTTGCTCCCCTTGATCCACTTTCTTCGGCGCAGCATCTCCGGCACAGTTTTTGCCCAGACAGTCCAGGGAGACCTGCTCCGCCCGTTCCTCTCCTTTCAGGGCTTCCAGAAAAGCCGCCGCTTCTGACAGGGATGGGAACACCGCCCACCCGTCCATCCGCCGTCCGTCAGCTTCTGCATGGAAAAGCTCGACGCCGGCGGGAAGGTGATCGTTGACCAATCGCAAACCGTCCGCCCACAAAATCCGGTTTTTCTCCAATTCCTCCACCGATTCCCGGTATCTGACTTCCGGGCCGAAACGCTTCATAAATCTCCGGTGGGAGTCTACCTTCTCCCGATCTTCCCGAAATGCCTTCATCCGGGCCCGGTGAGTTTCTTCCATTCCGATGGCTTTCAAGTACTGTTCATTAAAATACCAACCCATGAAAAATGCAAAGTGGGCCAACCAGAGCAGGATGAGCGTTAATCCCAAACGGAAATAACGTCTTCCCGCCGGAACCGGCGGCATCAGGTTCATTCGTCGTATACTCCGTTCAATGCCGCCCCCAAGGGGATGGACAAAGCGGTCTCCAGCCAGGGGGAGGAATGAAGGCTCATCTCCTCGTCCATGATTTCCCGGGGACCGATCCCCAGCTGTACCTGGGGAGTCTCCCTGTTCTTCATCCAGCGGAGCAGTTGGTTCAGATCGATCCCCGTTCCCGTCAGAACCCATACCCGACCCGGTTTCCACAGTTCCCTTCTCAGCCAATCCGGACCCTCCTTTCTCAGTGCTTCCAGGAGTGCATGACCATAAGCCGCGATAGGATCTGGGTCTGACAATACCGGAGAAAGCGGGTCCACCCCGGGCTGGACCCCTTCCCTTGCAAAAGAATCCATCCCGAGGGACAGATAGATTCCTCCCTGAAGCACTCCATGATGGAACAGATTCACCTCCACCCCTTCCCTGGACACTTGGAGGGTGACCAGACGGGGCAAGGATCCATCGTCGGAAAAATGGACCCACCGTTGCAAACTGTGGGCCGCCAGGTCGATGGAGACCGGTTCCAAACCGCAACAGCCGATCAGCTCCACCATCTGCTCCACATGGGAACGCGAGGTGACCGCCACCACCACTGCTTGGTGATCCCCTTCCTGCCAGACATGGCCGATCGGCTGATAATCGAAGTGAGGATCGTCATAGGGGAGATCCCACTCCGGAAGAACTTTCTTTTCAATCCACCGCCGCACCCGGGAAGGACGCATTTCAGGGATGTTCCATACCCCGGTGATCACATGACGGTTGCTGAGAGTGAGATGAACCCGTCGGGTTCGGAAACGTCGACCCAAAAGGGCATCCCGAATCGACTGAATCAACTCTTCACGGTCCACCGCAGTCCGCTCTTCCTGCCAAACCGGCAACAGCGGATGAACCACATATTGAGTCAGCCGTGTCCGACGCAGGCCCTTTTTCATCTCCACCAATTTAAACAGGGAATCATTCATTTCCATTCCCAGAGAAAAACGTGGAAACAGGGGCATGATCACTAATTCCTCCACAATCTTCGAAGTCATCCCATTTGATAGTTGCCTATCTCTTAAATCTTTGATGCTCAAAGGAAAAATCCTTTCCTTCCGTTCGTATTTTTCCTGCAAAAAAGCAGATTAGATCCTTCCGGCTAAGCCTTTCAATATAATTCGCTCACCTCTTTACCATCAACTCCCTGAAACCTTGAGCCCCGCGTCAACTCAGGGGTTTTCTTTTTTGAAAGAGTAAACCGAAGCCTTCGAGCGGGGGAAGCCGTGCGAAGAGAAAAGGAAGGGTTTTTCCCTGAAAAACAACCTTTTTTCACTCCAAATCCATCTGTCTTAGTGGCTGTTTCCTTTATATGATGATTAGAGAACAAAAAACCAAATCCAGTGACGGATCCGTCAAGGAATCCGCCACTTTTATATGAGAAGGAGGAGAACCGGAATAAATAAGTGGAGATCATGGGGAACTTCGGGCCTCTCTGTATTTCTGACGGCGGCCCTGTTTTTGGGTGCAGCTGTTCCCGTCACGGATGCAGCTGCCTCCACCCGACCCTGGATCGAGGTAAATAAAGCGACGAACCGACTCACTTTGCATCAAGATGGAAGGACCATCAAAACCTATTCTGTGGCAACAGGTCGGTCCCAGAGTCTGACTCCGGAGGGAACCTTTAAAGTTGTGGTGAAATTCATCAAACCGGGATGGAAGGGGATTGCCGGCGGATTGTCAGAAAATCCCCTGGGAGAACGATGGATCGGCATCCAAGTGAACGGAGACCGGGGTCGCACCTACGGAATCCATGGAACCAACCAGCCAGATTCCATCGGCACCTACGCCTCCAGCGGTTGTATTCGGATGAAAAACCGGGATGTGATCGACCTATACAACCGGGTTCCCGAGGGAACTTTAGTCAAAATTCACGATGGAAGGCAAAGTCCCAAGGTAAATGCCGTTTCCGGACAGGTGACCGTTACAGCCACCCAGTCCAACCTTCGTTCCCAACCCTCCCTGACAGCTCCTGTCGTCGGGCAATCAGGAAAAGGAACCCGACTCACTCTGACCGGAACCGTCGGGGATTGGCACCGGGTGAAACGGGCCGATGGGCAAACCGCTTATATCCATCAGTCTGTGGCCCGGAAAGGGGGCAACACTGTCCTTTCTCGCAAGGGAGAGGTGACAGTGACCGCCCGTCTCGCCAACATCAGAAAAGCCCCATCCATGTCGGGAAAGGTTCTGCAACGGGTGATCGGAGGTAAGCAACTGGAGGCAACCGGAAAGGAAGGCAACTGGATCCAGATTCGCCTGAAAAGCGGTCAAACGGCCTTTATTCATCAAAACATTGTCCGATGAGAGTACAACAAGTGAAGCGCCCCAGTTCAGGGCGCTTCACTTGTTGTAAAAGAAGTTACATGGAGATTTCCCGTGCTTGATCCTTCACTTCTTGAGGTACTTCAATCGTTCCTTCAAATTTGCCGGTCATGGTGGTAGCCGTGGACTGTTCCACCTTGATTAAGCCGGAGATTCCACCCTCTTGGATCGGAAGCTCCAATTCCATGGACTGATCCACTTTCTTCTGATCAAAGGTTTTCTTGTCGATATGATAGACCTGCTCCAGGGAGTTCAACTTGATGTCCGTTTCGTTGATGGTTACACCCGCCTGTTTCATCGCCGGGACCAATGCACCGGAGAGTTGTTTCATCATCAATTCCTTGATCTCTTTTTGCTCATCGGTTACTTTCAATGTGATGATATATTCATCTTCCGTTTCCTCCATCTGGAAGGGAGTGTCTTTATCTCCCTTAAACTTGGAGAGGATCTCCATCAGCATTTCCAGAGCCTTGGAAGGGTCCTCCGCCTGACCGCCGGATGCTTGGCTCAGGTCGGCCCCTTTTCCTTTCACCCAGGTTCCGTCCAATTGCTGATAGATTTCGTCTCCCACTTGGTAGGCTTCCAACTTGCCTGACTGACCGCCCCCTTCCACTGTGCCCGAAAAGTGCATGGCAGCCGGGTTGTTGGTCATTTTGACATCCATGTTGATTTTTTGATCGATTCCTTGGGTCTGACCCGCCACTTCCAATTGGATCTTCTGATTACCCTCCGTCTTGAAGGTGAGTCCCTTTGCTTCGTTTGTCACTTTCTGTGTTTTTGCAATCACTTCCCGGGTGGTCAGCTTCTTCAGCGGTTCACTCTTCTCCGTATCCTCAGCCTCCCCAGCTGTAGGGCCTTGGGACAGGCAACCTGTGAACAGGAGGACCATCGTTAAAGAAATGGCCAACAGACGGGATAAACGCAACATGTAATCATACCTCTCTTTAGAAATGGTAATATTGCTGAACAAATCCATTGTTACACAAGAAGCCAAATTTTTGTAGTGTCCATATTTTTTCATTCAATTCACACAACCGACAACATCCGATCCAATGCCTTCCTTGCCCAGTATGAGGTTTCGGGTTCCACAGTCACTTGGTTGACCGGATGACCTTCCAGCAAGCTTTCCAAGACCCACAAAAGATGGGGACGGTCGATCCGATTCATGGTCAGACAAGGACACATCGTCCGACTGAGGAGTTGGATCTGCTGTTCGGGATGGTTTTGGGCGAGGCGTTGCACCAGGTTTACCTCGGTACCCACGGCCCATTTGCTTCCCGGAGAAGCCTGTTCAATCCGTTGGATGATATAGCTGGTGGATCCATTTTCATCAGCGGCCTGAACCACATCAAAGGTGCACTCGGGATGGACAATCACCCGGATTTCCGGATCCCGCTCCCGCACTTGGTAAATCTGCTCAAGGGTAAACTTGGTGTGGACAGAGCAGAATCCCTTCCACAGCAGGACACGAAGCTCTTCCATCGGTCCCTTCACTTCCTCCCACTGTCCATGGACTGGATCCCAGATGGCCATCTGTTGCAAAGGCACTCCCATTGAATAGGCAGTGTTCCGGCCCAGGTGTTGATCCGGAAGGAACAGGATTCTCTTTTTCTGGGAAAAAGCCCACTTCAACACACTTTCCGCATTGGAAGAAGTGCAAGTGGTCCCGCCACGGCGTCCGACAAAAGCTTTGATGTCAGCGGAGGAATTGACATAAGTCACGGGGAGGATCGTATCCCCAAATTCTTGCTGCATCACTTCCCAAGCCTCTTCAAGCTGATCGATGGCGGCCATGTCCGCCATGGAACAGCCGGCTCTGTGATCCGGAAGGATCACGGTCTGTCCATCCCCGGTCAGGATATCTGCGGTTTCAGCCATGAAATGGACGCCGCAGAACACGATATAGCGCACTCTGTTCTGTTGTTCGGCAATTCGGGCCAACTCCAAGGAATCTCCGGTAAAATCGGCAAAGCGGAACACCTCATCCCGTTGATAATGGTGACCCATGATCACCAAATCCGGACCCAGGGTGTCCCGGGCCTGTTGAATCCGCTCATCAACTTCCCGGTGGGACAAGTGGCGGTATCTCTCCGGAAGGACAGAAAAGTTTGCTGTCAACAATTCCATGTCCATCATCCTCCTTTATTGAATCTCCAGGCTGATATCCAGGGCTTCAGCCGAATGGGTCAGCCATCCCAGGGAGATGGCATCCACTCCGGTCTCAGCGACCCTTCGCGCGGTTTCAGGGGTGATGCCACCTGAGGCTTCCGTCCAGACCCGGCCGTCCACGATGGCCACAGCCTGCCGCAGTTTTTCCGGATCCATGTTGTCCAACAGAATCCCATCCACATCGAGGGAGACGGCTTCCGCCACCTGTTCCAGGGTGTCCGCCTCCACCTCCACCTGAACCATGTGGCCCACCCGGGAGCGAACCCTCTCCACCGCTCTCCGCAAACTTCCGGCCACGGCGATATGGTTATCCTTGATCATCACCCCATGACTGAGCCCCAAACGGTGATTAATCCCTCCCCCAGTCCGGACCGCGTACTTCTCCAACATCCTCAGCCCCGGCATCGTTTTCCGGGTATCCAGCACCCGGCAGTCCAACCCTTCCAGAGCCTCCACCACCTGGCGGGTGACGGTGGCGATTCCGGACAAGTGCTGCAGAAAATTGAGTGCCACCCGCTCCCCGGTGAGCAGAGCGCGAGTACTTCCCTCCACCCGGGCCCAGACGGTACCGGAAGAAACCCGATCTCCCTCCGCCACTTCACGGGTCAACCGGATGTCCGGGTCCAATTGGCGAAATACCTCCTCCGCCACCGGCAATCCCGCCACCACCCCATCTCCCTTTGCCAGAAAGATCCCTGTGGTTCGTTCTGTCTCCGCGACCAAGCATTCGGTGGTCCAATCCCCTGCTCCGATATCCTCATTTAATGCTTCACGTACCAATGCTCTGAGTTGCAACTGATTCAACTGAATTCCCCCCTCGAACCAGAATTCGTTTCTCTGCCCATGCAGCACTGGATGCCGGAAAATCCCGACGATAGTGCCCACCCCTGCTCTCTTCCCGCAGAAGTGCTGACTTCAAAACAATTTGTGAAAGGGTAATCATATTGTGGCAAGTCACGTCTCCCGGCTCCAGCTCCCGGGACAGCCTCGCAACTGAATCCAATCCGCTGATCAACCCTTTTTCATCCCGAATGATTCCGGCGTGTTCCCACATGATCTGGCGAAGATGATCGGTTTTGAAACTCCCTTTTTGTTCATCAATAAACAATTCAGGCGAATGGTCGACCCGAGGTTTCCCTGACGGAGGGGGAAGTCGCCTCCTCTTCACAAAGCCCCGCTCCGGCAAGGAGAGTATCTTTTTGATGCAATTCGGGAGAATCCCCCACTCCCACTGCAGCTGCGATTCCTCCTTGGGCCTGTGAGAATTCCCCTCACCGACAGGTTTTCGTGAAGAGATGAACCTGGCCGTGCCCCGCCAGATGCCAAGCAGTCATGAATCCGGCGAGACCGCCTCCCACCACTGCGAAATCGGTTTCAATCGTCTTCATCTTGTGACCCCTTTCACAAATTTGTCACCAAAAATTCATCTATATTTTCTCAGGAAATAAGTATTTGTCAACATCTTTTGAGCATTTTTTCACAAAGATGAACCTCTCTTCTTTCGGATCTCGTTATATATAATCGGAAACAGCATAAAAATCCTTGTGAAAATATGATCGGCCAATGACAGGAGGCTGACAGAGTTGGACTCTCTATATTTTGACCACGGGGCCACCACTCCTTTGCGAAGGGAAGTACAGGAGTCCATGGTCCGTTGCATGGAGGAAACATTCGCCAACCCTGGGAGTCTTCATGACCCGGGACAACAAGCTTTTGAGTTGACTGAGAAAGCCCGGTTCGAAGTGGCTCAATCCATCGGCGGCTCCTCCCGGGAAATCCTGTTTACCGGCGGGGGAAGTGAAGCCAATAATCTGGCTATCCTGGGGGCGGCCCGCAAACATCGTCATCGGGGACATCATGTGATCACCACCCGGGTGGAACATCCCTCCGTTTTGGAAACCTGCCGTCAACTGGAGAGGGAGGGCTTCTCCGTCACATTTTTACCAGTGGACGAATGGGGTCGTATCCGGAAAACGGATCTGGAAAGAGCAATCACTCCCGAAACCATCCTCATCTCGGTCATGGCCGCCAACAACGAGGTGGGAACCCTACAACCCCTCCGTGAAGTCGCCTCCTTGGCAAAAGAACGGGGTATATTATTCCATACCGATGCCGTGCAATTCTTCGGGAAATCTCCTGTGGATGTGCGGGAATGGGATGTCGATCTGCTCAGCCTCGGCGGTCATAAGGTGGGAGGCCCCAAAGGGATAGGAGCATTATTTTTACGCAAGGGAGTGAGGATCGAACCGATCCTGTTCGGAGGCGGCCAAGAGCGGGGACTCCGCCCCGGCACCCTCAATGTGCCTGGAATTGTCGGGCTGGGAATTGCCTGTCGACTGGCCGCCGAAGAAGTGACCCAAACCCGGGAATCCATGACCCGACTGCGAAATCTGTTGTGGGAGAGGATCCAGGATGAGATTGGTGGCGTTCGGTTAAATGGACACCCTGTCCGTCGCCTCCCCAACAATCTGAACATCTCCTTTGATCGACTGGAGGGACAGGCCGTACTTTTGGAATTGATCCGGCTGAATGTGGCGGTCTCCAGCGGCTCCGCTTGCAGTTCCGGGAAACAGGCGCCTTCCCATGTTCTGAAAGCCATGGGACAATCCGATGAAGCAGCTTATCAAAGCCTGCGGATCACATTGGGACACCAGACGACGGAAGAAGAGATTCACCTCTTGACGGAAAGGCTGAAACAGGCGGTTGTAGACCTCCGCTCCCGTCTGCTCTGATCCTCGTCTCCGCCCCCCCCGGCCCCTGGTACCATCGACTGTTTATGTTCTGACTGCTAACTTTCAACAAGACAACCCCTCCGGTTTTTGTTACACTTAGTATGAATGCGGAAACCGGGGTGAGTTTCTGACGGAGGGAGGGAAACCGAAAGTGCGTGTCAAATTTTACCGAACCCGTAAACTCCGCAAGGCAGCCTTGTTCAGTTTTGTCAGTACCCTGATGGTTTCAGGATTTGTCACCTTGCCGGTGGCACAGGCTCCTCAGGGACACTCATGGAGCTCCCGGGAAAAAGTAGCAGGCGGATCAACTGTATCCGATGATCAGTTCGCCAAGAAACGAGTCCGGCTCTCCCAAAAGGAAGACCTGGGAGACTCCCATCACAAAAAAGAGGAGGCCCCGGCGGACCGGAAACCCGATGACAGGCTGGCCAAACTGGATTCACCGGAGAGATCTCCTTCCGGGGCTGTCCCGATTTACAGGACGACACAGCCCCAAACGAGCCAACCGGCGAAAAAGAACAAACCGGATAAAGCCCGGACGGACCCGACCCAGCCCGGCATCCCACCCGGAAAAGATGAACCGGTCCCGGACGATTCAAAACCCGATGACGGAGCCGAGCCGGAGGAGCCCCCCAGTAACGAACCCCATCCAATCCCCCCCGGAGGTGATACCCCCCCTGACCCGGAGGAACCGGAGCCGGAACCACCCGGTGAAGAGCCTGAAGAGCCGGAACAGGGGAACGGAGATCACTCAAAACCTGAATGTTTCTTCAAGCCGGTCCCGGGTGATGGGAAAACGATGGAATGAGCCGCCGCTCCGCCGGTACAAAAAAGCCTCGTAAGCCCGCCCGGTTTACGGGCTTTTTTGTACAGTTACCCCTCCGGTTGGATAAGTTGGAGATATCGGACCTTTTTTGAAGGGAGACACCTGGTTCACATGCCACAAACGAAGCCCTTTCGTATTGGATACGGGATATTGTTGGCTTTCTTGATCATCTTCGTCGGAACAAAGATCAGTTTTCTTTTTCGGCCATTGGTTGTGCTGGTACAAACACTTTTTTTCCCGTTCCTTCTCTCCGGTGTATTGTATTACCTGTTCCGACCGGTGGTCACGTTCTTCGAAAAGCGGGGCGTGGCCCGGATTTACTCCATCCTCCTGATCTACCTGCTGTTCATCGGACTGATGATCCTGTTGGTTTTCCTGATCGGTTCCCCTTTGCAAGAGCAGATCACCACACTTGTAAAAAATTCTGATGACTTGATCGCCAAACTGGGGGACAACTTGGTCAAACTGAAACAGAATCCCTATGTGGGCATATATTTTGAGCAACAAAACCTGGAGAAGTTGATTCAGGATATAACGGATTATTTGAGCAGCAGTGCATCCACTATCTTCACCAACATTGCCAATTTCATCGGACTCCTGACCAATATCATTGTCGTTTTTGTGACGGTCCCCTTCATCCTCTTCTACATGCTGAAAGATGGGGAAAAAGCTCCGAAACAGGTGCTTCGTTTTCTCCCTTCCACCCAACGGACCGAGGGGAGACGGATCCTGGCGGATATGGATCGGGCGATCAGTTCCTTTATTCAAGGACAGGTGTTGGTCAGTCTCTGCGTCGGGTTTCTGACTTATATCGGCTATCTGATCATCAAACTGGACTATTCCCTGATCCTGGCCTTGATCACGATGTTCACCAATGTGATCCCCTTCATCGGACCACTGATCGGTGCCATCCCCGCCCTGATCGTGGGAATCATCGACTCTCCCTTGATGGCATTGAAGGTGCTCATTGTGATCGTGGTCGCCCAGCAACTTGAGGGAAACCTCATCTCACCCCAAGTGATGGGAAGAACCCTCAACATCCATCCTTTGACGATCATCCTGTTGTTGTTGGTGGCAGGCAGCTTGGGTGGATTCCTCGGCTTGCTGCTGGCGGTTCCCACCTATGCAGTCCTCAAGGTGATAGTCAGCCACACCTATCGCCTGATCCTCCTCCGCAACCGCCGCAATGTGGAGACAGCCAAACCGGACACAAAATGAACAAAGAAGGAAGCCGGTGATTACCCGGCTTCCTTCTTTGTTCATTTCCGACCCCTTTGTGCTTCCAATGCCTGGAACACCATCCGATAGTACTTTTTGGAGTGAGGAACCAACTCATCCCAGGTCACCCGCCGCTCCTCATGCCTGCCGGTCGAAACTTCCGTCCCAGTGAACCCCCGGAAACGGGCTGTGGCCCTTTTTCCTTCCATCAGTTGAACCACTTCCGACAGCTCCGCCTCAAACAGCCCGGAGACTTCAGATGGTTGAAGGTTGAAGTCTTCCCATGATCCCTTAAATTGATGTAGGTGGACATGACGATACTCCCGGTCGATCCATCCCTCTCCCCGCATCTCTTCCCGGTGGACACCGAGGTAGATCAACTCCTCCGGATGCACCGGAAGTCCCAGCTCTTCCTCCAGCTCCCGCACCCCGTCTTCCCGGCCTTCCCCACTCAGCAAATGGCCGGCTGCGGTTATATCCAATTGATCGGGATGGGCCTTCTTACCGGGATGGCGCAGTTGAAACAGAGGATAGATCTTTCCTTCCTCGCATCGATACAACCAACAGTCAAAGGTATGATGCCATAGCCCTTCCCGGTGTACCCGTTCCCGATCAGCCACCCCGACCACCTGCAGATCCGGCCCTATGATATCCAGCATTTCCGCCACGAGATCCCCTCCCTTTAAAATCCACGTGCCTTCATGGAGGGGAAGATCAGCTCGTCCTCTCCAAGCGGGCGGCCAGAATACGGCGCAAACTTTCAGCAAGAGGCGGGAAAGCGACCAACTCCCGGATCATCCCGGGATCCCGGTCCCGTTTGTGAAGGATGTCGTTCACCTTGCGGACCGTCCAGCGGGGATCGGGACGTTCCACCAATTGCACTGCCTGCCCCGCCGCCACTCTTCCTTCCTCCAGGACGCGCAGGTACCAGCCGCTGTATCCATCATCTCTCACACGTCCGGCCAATCCCTTCACACCCCAGCGCCGATCCAACTTCCAACAGGGAAGGCGGGGTTGGGATACTTGGATCCAAGCCTCTCCGACTTGGTAGATATCCCCGATGCAAACCTTGTCCTCATCTTGTTCGGACACGGTGAAGTTCTCCCCGAAGCCGCCAGGGCCGATCCCCGGAAGATCCGGGTGTCGTCTCCACCGCTCATAGTGGGAAGCGGCGTAGGCGAGAACAGCCTTATCCGGGCCGCCATGGTGTTTGCGGTCGGCTTGGCCATCCCCCTCCAGGTTGAGCTTCCCAAGGAAAACCGGTCCTTCCACCGCTTTTTTGACGATGGCGCTGATCCACTCCTTGCCATCATCCGTATATATCTGTGGTTTTCCCACCTGAACCGATAAGAGCCTCGCCTTTTGCAAATTTCCCATCCCCTTATTTCGCTAATTCATAAATCGCCCGGGCATACAGAGCCGCTGCTTTCACCAATTCATCCACCGGAATGAATTCATCTTTTTGGTGCGCCGTCTCGGCCGTTCCGGGGAAGAGAGGGCCGAAAACCACCCCGGTCTTGAGCGCCCGGGCATAGGTGGCTCCTCCGATGGCGAAGGGTTCGCCGGTTTTCCCGGTCTCCTCTTCGTACACTCTGCGAAGTGTCTGTACCAGAGGATGCTCCGGATCAACGAAATGCCCCGGCTTGTGATCCTCTTCGGAGATCAGGAGGCCATATGCCTTTGTTTTCCCTTGCACCTGTCGACGGATCACTTCCGCATCAGCGGAGATGGGATAACGGATATTCAGCTCCACATGCTGTCCTTGACCGATCTCATAGCGAAAGACGCCGCCATTCACCGTCAACCGACCGACACGTTCATCCTCTTGATTGATTCCCAGTTTCTCACCGAAAAAGGCATCCGCCAAAAGGTCGTTAATGAAGGCGATAAACCTTCCCCCCGATTCATCCAGAGAGAGTCCGTCAAGAAACCGGGTTAATCGATAGGCGGCATTCACCCCCCGATCCGGTTCCGAACCGTGATGGGCCACCCCTTCCATCACCAGCTTCAAATGATCATCCCCCTCTTCTGCATATCCTCGAATACCATGGCTGAGCAGGTATTCCTGATACTTCTCCTTCAACGCAAAAACATCACCTTCTCCTTCCAGGCGGGCAGCGGCGATATCAGGCACCATATTGACCCGTTGGCCCGCTTCAAACCGGGCCAAAACCCAGTCACCCTCCCCGTCGTCGGCTGCCGGGGCGGTCTTTCCGGTCAGAGTGAGATCGAGCAATCCCTTTTCCGCATGGATGATGGGAAAATCCGCATCGGGAGTAAAGCCCGTCTCAGGCATCGGTTCCCGCTGGAAGTAGTAGTCCACATCCCGCCAGTGGGTCTCCTCATCAGTGCCAAAGATGAGTCGAACCCGTTTATTCAGTGGCAGTCCCAGCTCTTTCACCAGCTTCAGAGCAAAAAAAGCAGCCATGGCCGGGCCTTTATCATCCTGGGCTCCCCGGGCATAAAACTTCCCATCCCGAATCTCTGGCGAAAAAGGGGGTGATGTCCACCCCTCCCCCGTCGGTACAACATCGAGATGGGTCAGGATACCGAGGATCTCTTCCCCCTCTCCGTACTCCACATGGCCGGCATAACCGTCCACATTTTTGGTGCGAAAACTCTCTTTTTCCCCCAGATCCAACATATAGTCGAGGGCTTCGGCGATTCCTTTGCCAAAGGGTGCCCCCGGCCCAGCAGTGGACTCGTCCAAGACGCTCTCAATGGAACAGAGCTCCTTCAACCGCTCCATCATCTCATCCTGCCGTCTGCTCATCTCTTGCTGCCAATCGATCGACACCTTTGCATCCTCCTTTGCAATTTCCACGTATAGCCAGAAGCGTTGTGATTTACTGCGTTTGAAGGCGGTCGGGATTGGGTTTCACATGTCGTTTTCGTTGTTCTTACGATCCAAAATCACTCCATGTGAAACTCAACCCTCCCTCTGTTACTCTCACAACGTCTCACATACCTCGGAAAATTGAATTGACCTACCACGCCCTGGCCAGGGCAGGTCGATTTCCGGTCCGGCGACCCCCATCCCAGGTGGCTGGGACCGGATCTCCCTCTGGTTCCAACTCATGTGATGGCATTCATCTTATCACAACTGACCACAATGAAAACAGCTGTCACCCACTCTCACTCTGACGGTGATCGTCCTGCTTTCCCTTTGTTCCATACAGGACCTTCTTTTTTTCGCAAATGGAGAAAGGAATGAAGTCGCAAAAAACGAATAGAAATTGATAAGCCCTTTTTTCTTTCCGACCCGGCATTGATCCAGCCTTTGAAAGGAGCTGATCCTTTTGCCCAATGTATGGAGTCACATCCTGTTTGGAGACCGGGTCCGGAAGCTGGCGGGATTGTCCGCTGCAGGGGACTTACGCTCCTTCCACCTCGGTTGCCAAGGTCCCGATTTTCTCCTGTATCATAACTTTTGGCCCTGGAAGCGAGACAAATCGGTGAGTCGATTGGGCAGCGTCATCCATCAAAAACACTGCGGTCCTTTCTTGATGGACCTGATTGCGGCGGCAGCGGAACATCCCGGCATGCGGGACTATGTGTCCGGGTTCCTGACTCATCATATCCTGGATCGTTGTACGCATCCTTATATCATCTATAAATCCGGAGATGGAAAATATAAACATCAGAAGCTGGAGGTTATTATCGACACCTTGTTGGCTCAACGCCTGGAAGGGATCCAGACATGGAAACAACCGGTGGTGCCACGAATTGATATCGGAACTTCTCTTCCCCGACAATGGGTGAAAGTGTTGCAAGGTACCGCCCAAAAACATTTTCCGAAAGAGACAGAGTCTGTGTTGCCTCACCATTGGAATGAAGGTTATCGCGACATGAAACGGGCGCTCTCCATCTTCCATGATCCGACCGGTATCAAGTGGCTGCTCACCTTGGGAGCTATCTCCCCCTTCCGCCACCGGCCGATTCGGGACCGGATTGATTACCTGAATGTGTCGGGTGAAGAATGGGTGCATCCACACTTTCCAAAAGAGAAACACCAGGAGAGCTTCCTCACCCTCTGGGAATCCGCCCTGAAGGAAGGAGCCCATCTGCTCAATCGAACCGTCGCTTTCTGGAAAGGAAAAACCTCTGAGGACACCCTGTGCGGTTTATTGGGTAATATCTCCTACGATACAGGCAAGGAATGCAACTCCCGAAAAGAGAGACCCGTTTACGCCCCAGTGGTCTGAACCGAGCAAAGGCCCCCCGTCGGGAGGGCCTTCTCCTTTGTGCGATGCAGACAACCGGTGAAAGATTTGAGGTTGTCCAATAAAACCACCTATTCTACTCCAAAACCCTCAACACCTGATAAATCAGCCAACTCATCACAGCCGTTCCGGGAAGGGTGAAAACCCATGCATACACAATTTTTCCCGCCACCCCCCACCGGACTGATTTAACCCGTTCTGCGGCCCCCACCCCGATGATGGAACCGGTGATCGTATGGGTGGTGCTGACTGGAATCCCGACCTTGGCAATTGTTGCCAGAAGAGCCGCCGCAGCAGTTTCCGCTGCAAATCCTTGGGGCGTGCTCAGATGGTTTAAACGCATGCCCAAGGTCTTGATCACACGCCACCCGCCAATCGCAGTTCCCAGAGCCATGGCCAGACCGGCGGACACAATTACCCAAAAGGGAACCTCCATATTGTCTGTAAACCCGCCTGCAAACAGAGCCAAAGTGATGATCCCCATCGCCTTCTGTGCATCTGAAGTCCCATGACTAAAAGCCATAAATGAGGCCGACAAAATCTGTAGAGGGCGAAAGATGCGCTTCACCTTGGAAGGAGCGGTGTTCCGAAACAGATCCCGAATCAGCTTCATCAAGACCCATGCCAAAAAGGCCCCAAGCAGAGGCGATACCAACATCGCAATCAAGATCTCCAGGATTCCACCCAATTTCAGGATCGCGATCCCTTTGTAAGCGACTGCGGCACCGATCAATGAGCCGATCAATCCATGGGAAGCACTGATCGGCAGACCCATCAGCGTCATCACCGTATTCCAGATGATCGCGGCCACCAACGTGGCTATAATCACCATCTGGGTGACATGGTTGGGATCGACGATATCTTCCCCAATTGTTTTGGCAACGGCGGTGGAGAAGAATGCCCCTGCCAGGTTGAGCACAGCAGCCAACATCAACGCCTTAAAAGGAGTGAGGGCACGGGTCCCGATCACGGTGGCGATCGCATTGGCCGAGTCGTTCCAACCGTTGGTGAAATCAAAGATCAGAGCAAGGACAACGACCAGAACGATCAACACGGTCGGGTCAAGCATACTTCATAACCACGCTTTCCAGCACATCGGCCAAATCTTCCGCGGTGTCGGTCACATCTTCCAACCGCTCATACACTTCTTTCATCTTGATCAGTTCGATCGGGTCCATCGGGGTTTCAAACAGGGAACCGATCGATTCCCGCATCAGTCGATCCGCCTGGTTTTCGAGGAGATTGATTTCCACCACATACTTCTGAATGCTGTTAAAGTCACGCTTCTCCAGTGAAATAAATGCTTCTTGCAAGAACTCAGCCGACCTTTCCAGAATCTCCGCGAACTGCATCAGATAAGGTGTGGTCTTGTCCACATGACAATAGACAAATCGGGAAGCGCAGGCTTCCACTCCGTCCAGCACGTCATCCAGTTTTACAGCCAACTGCAGAATATCTTCCCGGTCCATGGGTGTGACAAAGGTTTGGTTCAATTCACGCAACAGAAGGTGGGTGAATTCATCCCCTTTATTCTCCAGATCCTTCAGCTTTTCCGCATACTCTTCCTTGTGCTCCAGCGTCTCGACGTTTTGCCGGAAAAGTTGCATCGCTTCGACGATGTTTCCAGCCGCCTCCACAAGTGTTTGATAGAACACAGAGTCTTTTGAGCGATTAAAAAACAAACCGGTTACCCCCTAATGGACGGCAAATTTTTAATCCCAATGGACTAACCCTCAACCAATCCTATATTATAATAATCATTTTGTGTTGGGAAGCAAATAATAATCCCTACGGAACATCCATTTAAAAACAATTTCTTTCCCTTAAGAGAGTAAAGGATCTCGCCAACAAATTATAGATTTGATTTTCAACCCCCACACAAATAAGCCCCCGCAGGGGCTTGGGTCAAGAATTCTCTTTACGTGTCTGTGTCGGCACCGTATTCAATCTCTCCGTAACAGAAATCATTGCGGGAAGGAAAATAGGCAACATGACAAAGGCCAGGAGGAACAGTCCGATGATTACCACTGTCGCGATCTGGATCAGAGTTAACACCCCGGAGGGATAAAGGGCCGCGAAGGTGAGAGAGAGAATCACCGCTGCAGAGATCACCACCGACCCGATTTTTTTGGCTGAAAGAGCGAATGCCTCTCCCGGAGTGAGCATCGGATATTCCCGGAAGCGCATCATGAGAAAGATACTGTAGTCCACTCCCAGTGCGATCACCATAATCATCGAAAAGAAAGGGACCGTCCAAGTCAGTTCACCAATTCCCAGCCAACCGGAGAAAATTTGCTCCGTCGTCGCCAACGCGGCGAAATAAGCCAAAATCAGGGAGCCGACAATATAGACTGTATTCCAAAAAGAGCGAAGGATCCACAGCAGGACCAGCGTGATCCCCGCCAACATCAACAGAGCGGTCCGATTCAGATCCCCGGTGGAGATCTGGTTAAGGTCGCGGTTCTGGGAAGAGACCCCGCCGACTCCGTGACGCGCATCGGCAAGCTCCGACTTCTCCAGTTTCCCGGCGACAGTGGAATCCAGTTCGGCTGCTGTTTTCATCGCGTCTTTGGAATAGGGATCCCCTTCCAAAATAACCTGCCATTTCAGTACCTTCCGGTCATCGGACATATACGCATCCAGGCTTTTTTGGAACTCCTCCCCCTTGAGAACTTTCTCCGGAACAAAAAAGGTGTGGGAAGCCTCTGTCCTGGCCAAATCCCCGAGATATCCCTCCGCTTGTTGCAACCCTTCCGTAATCTGATCCAGCCCTTCGGCACTTTTCCCGAGACCGGTTCTCAACTGACTCAGGTTGCTTTCCAGACCTTGCAGTCCGGTATTGAGTTGCTTCTGCCCTTGGGTGATCTCCCCGAGACCCTTTTCCACCGCAAACAGACTGTCGGCGACCTGTCCCTGTCCCTGGGCCCCTTTTTGCAAACCCTCGACCAACTGGGAAGAGCCTGCTTTCAGTTTGCGAACACCGGCCAACATCTTCCGCTGCCCCTCGGCCACTTGTTTCAGGCCGGCTTGGACTTCAGTCATTCTGGCATTCGTCTTTTCCATATTACTGTTCAGTGTCTGTAAACCCGCTTCCAACCCGCTCAGGGATTCTTCTATCTTTTGTGACAAATTCTTGAGTTCCCCAAAGTTGTGATCACCAGACAGTTCCGGATGAGTTTCCCCCAGACTTTGCACCCGTTGGCTCATTTGAAGGGCAAGGGCTTTGATGTTGCCCACTTGAGTCTCCAGATTTCTGTACTCGCCCCCCAGGCGCCGGTACCCTTTGTTCAATTCGCCCATTCCTCCGGATAACCTGTCCGTGGAGACAGAGAGTTGTTCCATTCCCGTTTCCAGTTGTTTCAGGCCGGACTGAATCTCCCGGGCCCCCCCGGCCCCTTGATCCACACCCCCTTGGATTTGTTCCATCGCCTGTCGGATCCGGGAAACTCCGAACCGGGCCGATTCCGTGCCCTCCACCAGTTCCTCCACCCGGGAGAAATCCTTGTTCGTTCCCTTCCGGATCTGCTGGACAGTTTCATCCAGCCCCTGCTGAATCTGTCCCGTTCCTTTGCTTGCTTCGCCAATCCCTTCTTTGGTCTGTTCCGTCTGCTTGTCGATATACAGCTCTTCAATGGGCTCCCCTTTGGGACGCGTGGGGCCGAAAACAGCCTCCACCCCCTGTACCCGGCTCAGCGATTCTGTCACCTGATCGATAAAAGCCAGCCCCTCCTGGCTGTCCAGGGGCTTATCACTCTCCAGCAACACAGAAGCGGGCATGGTTTTTCCCGGGCTGAAGTGATCAGAGATGATATGGAAGCCCCGGACGGATGGAGATTGATCATCCATCTCTTCCAGACTGTTGTAGGAGAGATTGCCTTCATAGAGAAAAAGAACCGGCACCGTCAAAACCAACACAAGCAAGAGAGAAACCAACGGCCGGCGATAGGAAGTGGCAGACAAAAACGTCCACAACCGGTTTTCCGTATTCTTCCCCACTTTCCGGGCCGGCCAGAACATTTTTTTCCCCAGTATCGCCATGAAAAAAGGAATGATCGTGAAGAGAGACAACAGCAAAAACAATACTCCGATGGCCACAGCCACACCTGCCTGGTAAATGGAAAACTGAGCCAACCCGAGGCTGGCAAATCCGATCAGTACGGCCAAAGCACTGTAAATCACAGTTTTCCCGGCCGTCCGGTAAGTTTCCACAATGGAGAGAGAGATGGATTTGCGCCGGCCCATTTCCTCCTTGAACCGGGAGAAGAGCAGGATGTTATAGTCGGTCCCGATTCCGAATAGGACGAGTACCAAAAATATCTGTGTGAAACTGGCAAAGGGAAAATCAAAGCGGTCCACCAAATGGGCCACCACTGCCAGCGACACCAGATAGGATGCCGCCACTGAAACCAGTGAGACCAAGGGTGCCAGTGGGGAGCGAAACACGAGCAACAGCACCAGGATGATAAAGATCACCGTGATCTGTTCTGTTTTGCGAACCCCGTCGAGAGTGGTTTGGGCAAAATCCTCATTGATCAGTTCAGCACCGGTCAATTCATGTTTTACGCCGGGGTCTCCCAGGGCTTCTTCCACCTGGTCCCGTACCTCCTGGACCGAGCGTTTCCCCCGGTCCACCGAAAGAGCGGCGAGGACCGTGGTACCGTCTTTGGAGACAAACTGCTCTTTCAGTTCCTTCTCATCAAAATGGGTCAATACCTGAGTGATCCCCAACTCCCGGTCACGGTCTTTCAGATGCCGGATGGCTTGTTGGATGTTTTTCAAATCCGCCGGGCCAAGTTTCTCCCGATCCCCCGTGAAAACGACCATCATGGTCATCTCTTCGCCCTGGGCAGGGGTTTCATTCAGTTTTTTCTCCAGCTCCCCCGCCATTTGAGAAGAATACTCTTCCGGGATCCCCGGCTGCCCCTTTTCCCGGACTAACTCGCCCAAATCCGGCAGAGTGATGACAGACAAGGTGGCGATCATCGCCCACAAGGCAAGGATCCACCACTTCCAACGGATGATTTTCCTCAAGGTTTTCTCTCACTCCCGTATGGTTGAGTTCATGGGTTTATGTTACCAATGAAAACTGAACGAAAGATGAAACAAAAATGAAGAAAGGTAAACTTCACCCCCCCACAAGACTTACGATTCATGAACTACAGGTAGGCTGAAAGTGATCCCCAGTCCCCCCGCTGAAGAGGAAAAAGCGGAGATCTCCCCCCCGTGCCGATGGATGACCGAACGGCAGGTGGCCAACCCCAAACCGGAACCCTTACCGCTCCCTCGGGAGGGATCCACCGTATAGAAACGCTGGAACAGTTCAGGCAAGCTCTCCTTCGGAACCCCTTTCCCGTCATCTTCCAATCGAAAACAGACCCGTCCTCCTTCATAAAAAGCCGTCCAGGTCAGGGTCAGCCGAGCTCTGCCGCCATGCCGGACCGAGTTGCTGACGATGTTGGCAAACACCCGTCTCAACATCCCTTCATGAATCCGGATCTGCTCCTGTCCCAGGTGGTGCCGACAAACCAAACGATGTCCCAAGCCTGAAAGCTCAGCCTCATATTCTTCCACCACCGATCGAAACAGGGGAGCCACCGGCATCGGGACCAACTTTACATCCTTCAGCAACATTTCATTTTGGGTATACCCGGAAAAAGAGTTCAGCAATTGGTTCATTTGATCCGCTTTTTTCCGGATCAGATGGAGATATTCCTTCTCTTCCGCAGACATGTCGTGACGTGTGAGCAACAGTTCCAGAAAGCCCCGAATGGAAGTTAAGGGGGTTTTGAGATCGTGAGTGATGGCGGCCACCATGTCCACCTGCTCCCGATGCGCATGGTGAAGTCTCTCTTCCATCTCACCAAAACGGCGGTAAAGATCCCCGATTTCATCACAACGTTCACTGGTAAGAGGCGGCATCGGGTTTTCCAGATTCACCTGGTCCAGACGTTGATTCAGCCGGGCCAAGGGTCGGGTGATCAACGTGTTGAAATAGAGGGCCAACAGCAGGATGAGCCCAGACAGAAGCATCATCAGAAATCCAAATGTGTCTGTCAGTGCTTCTTTCAACCCGATCTCTTCTTCTCGGAAAGGCCGAATCACCTGAATAAAATAGACCGTTTTCCCTTGACTTCTGACAGGAAACCACCTTTCTTCCGAGGTTTTTCCGTCTTGTTCAGAGGGAATTGTCAGGAGGGGGCTCACCCCATCCGCCTCGAACAAAGTCAAAGCGAGTTGCTCCCGGCGAGCCTTTTGTTCCAGGTAAGAATGGATCCTCTCCACGTCTGGATGGAGACGGGCCACCTGTTCCGTCATTTCCGCCTCCTGCTCACGGTGGGCCTGTTGTCGGTCGGAGACCCGTTCCCAGATTCGCTCAATCACTTCCACCCGGAGATAGAACACACTGACAAAAAACAACACAAAGGCCAACAGAAAAAAGAGGAATGGGATCTTCCACTCCAGCTTCACCCTTCCTCACTCTCCCACGCAAATTTGTACCCCACTCCCCAGATGGTTTTAATGCAATCCCGCCCCAGTTTTTTTCGGATATTTTTGATATGTACCGTCACCGTATTCAGATCTCCGAATTCTTGTCCCCAAATTTTTTGATACAGCTGTTCCCTTGACAAGACTTGATTGGGATGTTTGGCGAGAAAGGAAAGGATTTGAAACTCCTTTGCGGACAGATCCACCTTTTCCCCATCCATAAACACTTCGTAGGTTTGCTCATTGATGGATAAGGGGCCCGACCGGGTACAGGGTCCCATCTCCCGTTTCATTCGTTCCACCCGTCGAAAGTGTGCCTTCACCCTCGCCAATAACTCACGGGGGCTGAAAGGTTTGGTCAGATAATCATCCGCTCCGATTTCCAATCCGATCACTTTATCCAGCTCTCTGTCACGGGCACTCAACAACAGAATCGGAACCGTGTGTCGTTGTCGGATTCGCCGGCAGGTTTCCATTCCGTCCAATCCGGGCAACATAATATCCAGTATGACAAAATCGATGGAACAGCTGTCCACGATTGCCAAGGCTTCTTCCCCCGTATAAGCGGGGATCACCTCAAAAGATGACTCATACCGAAATCCCTCTGTGATCAAGTGTACAATATCCCGGTCATCGTCCACTGCCAAGATGGTACGCATAACCTTCCCCCTCTCCAAGCTACTGGCCCTCCCGGTCTCACGATGCGCTTGTTGCAAGGGAACGGAGCCGCCCCAGCAACCTTGCCCCCATCCTACGAAAAACAAAATCAAAGCCTGAAGGGACACGGAAAGCGTTGTGAACAAGTTGTCTCAAGGACAGGGAGGATTGGCGCATGGAGCGATTTTGACAGTTCACAACAGAGTATTAAATCACAATGCTATCAGCCAACGTCATCCTTGTTCTCATTTTGATACATTTCCGGAATGGATGAAAGTCCACTGAAAGACGTTGCGAAAAAATACGATACTAAAGAGGATTAGGGTGCTTGAAGCGTCTTTGGATCGTCTGCTTTTGCATGAAATGTGAAAACCCATCCCGACGACTCGGAAAGCCTAATTCACAACGTTCCTATATCCCGATTCTTTTGAATCATTAGCAAAGGGAATCCTGATTCTTCTTTAATCCATATAAAAAAGCCGTCGACCTATGCAACGGCTAATGGCTTTTCACCAGCAGATGGATCGCTTCTTCCACCAACTTCTGGGTGTCTTGGTCTTCTTCATTTTCCAACTCCTTCCGAATGCATTGCTCCAAGTTGCGGCTGACGATATAGGCAATGGCCCGATCCACCGCTGATCGAACCGCAGAGAGTTGGGAAACCACGTCTTTACATGATTGTTCTTCCTCCATCATTCGAAGGACGCCGCGAAGCTGTCCTTCCACCCGACGCAGGCGTTTTTTCATGTCTTCACTGTACTCCATGTCCCTGCTCCTTTCCTTCAAACCGTTGAAGTCTATTTTATCATAAATGCACCCGAAAACCCCCATTTCCCCAACCGATACTGCACCCAGTGTTCTCCATAGCGATTGTTTATGAGCTTTTCCTCCTTTCGCATAAGTTCTTTTCCTGAAAGGCAAACTGATAACCGGGTCCCCCCCGAACCCAGAGCGAGGAGGCTTTATGAATGAGCGAAGAAGAGCGCAGGAAGGACGACAACAATCTTGATTTTGATCCGGTGCAATTTGCATACGAACAGAGTGGTGAACTGGCTGATGTCGCCCCGGAAGTGGCAGATCGGTTGCGGAAACCGGAGGCTCAGCGCAGGGATCACCCTTCCCGCAAAAAATAATGAATCAATTCCCCGCGCGTTTTTTGCGCGGTTTTTTGTACAAAAAACCCACCATCCAATCTGTGGTGGCGGGATCTGTATCTCAGGCTTTCTCAGGGGTCCGATCCAACTGTTGCATCCGGAGTCGGACCATGTTTTGATAATTGGGATCGACGTATTCCAACATCCGGGCGAGAATATCCACAGCTTCTTTGGGATTACCCGAGTCAAACAGAGCCTGGGCATAATCCATCCCATGAAAGGGGGTCATGTAGGCCGGCGTCCAATATTTCTCAGAGAACCGAATCAGTTCTTCAGTCAAACCTTCCTTGCGAAGCAAGGCTGAGACCGTCATCGCCGCCACTTCTTCTTCCCATTCCGGAAAACCCTCCTCCCCGCGAAATTCCCGGGTCCGATCCAGAGCTCTTTGGAAACAAGCGATCGCAGCGGAAGAGTTCTTCTGATTTAAGTGCAATTTTCCAAGTTCAAGGAGAGGCCACCAAGCGTCGGTGATTTCCGACAACTGCTCCAAAAAAGAAGACGCCTCCTCCAAATCCTCCACCCATTGTGTAAACATACGAAGGGCTGTTTCCTGATTCGGCTCTTTGGACAAACCCTCTTTCAGTTGCCGGACAGCCTGTTCCCGATCTCCCCGGGCAGCAAGAATTCGGGCCAAGTATGTATGGGCTACCCCCCTGTCCGGATACTTATCGATACATTCAAGCAACACTCGTTCCCCTTCCTCAGGCTTATCCTCTTTCATCAGGACCAGAGCCTGCAAAAGAAGAACCTCCTCCTCCCGGTCCGTCAGTTCCAACAGGCGGTTCACTCCCTGTTCCGCCTCTTCCAGAAAACCATCCTTATACAACTGAACTACAAAGGTATAAAGATTATGGGGATTGTCCCAGTCCGCCTGGATGTTTTCCGGTATGACACGAGTTCGAAACTCTTCCCTGTCCGTCCAAATAGGTTGGCCGAACTCGTCAAACAAGGGAGTGTTTCCCATGCCCCCACCTCCAATATCAGTGCTTTTGCGAATGGAAATTTTAATAAAATTATATAACAAGGAGATTAAGTAGAGGGGTTGATAATCCGATCGTTTAAGAGTTATAGCAATGTGGTGTGGAACCCCTCCTTCAGAATTATAACAAAAACCACCGACCAATTCCTGTCACAAACTTGAAGTCCCTCTTCATCCATTTTGGATTCTTCAAATCTCGTGAGGACTTTTCCTATTTTAGACAAATCCATTCACATCAACAGGGGATCCGCCCCTTTTTGGCATGGGCGACTTTCCCCTTCTCTTCCGGGACATGTTATACTATGTGGAATAGTTCCTCCATCGGGATCTGTCAGATGATCAGAGTACCGATGACATATAACAAAACCCGGGATCGGGTTTTGAGGCGGATTTCGATTGACAGAAGGTGAAAATTGTGGCGAAAAAATCGCCGAGAGTCGTACTGGGCATGTCCGGCGGTGTGGATTCATCCGTCGCAGCCTTGCTTCTGAAAGAACAGGGATTCGATGTGATCGGCCTGTTCATGAAAAACTGGGATGATACCGATGAATTAGGAAACTGCACGGCCACCGAGGATTTCGAGGATGTTCGCCGGGTGGCCAGCCAGCTGGGCATTCCCTACTACTCCGTCAACTTTGAGAAAGAGTATCGGGACAAAGTTTTCCAATATTTCTTGGACGAGTACGAAAAAGGACGAACTCCCAACCCTGATGTCATGTGCAACAAAGAGATTAAATTCGGTGAGTTCATGGAAAAGGCTCTCCAGCTGGGAGCCGATTATATTGCCACCGGCCACTACGCCCAGGTGGAGGAGACCGACGGGACCCATCGTCTGCTGAGAGGTGCCGACCCCAATAAGGATCAAACCTACTTTCTGTACACCCTCGGTCAGGAACAACTGTCCAAAACCCTTTTTCCGATCGGTCACCTACACAAAAAAGAGCTTCGCAAAATCGCAGAAGAAGCGGGGCTGGCCACTGCCGGCAAGAAGGACAGCACCGGGATCTGCTTTATCGGGGAACGCGATTTCAAAGAGTTTCTCAGTCAATACCTCCCCGCCCGTCCCGGGGAAATGCGGACTCTGTCTGGTGAACTGAAGGGACATCATGATGGACTGATGTATTACACCCTTGGTCAAAGACAGGGATTGGGAATCGGAGGCGGCGGGAGTGGTGAACCTTGGTTTGTCGTCGGTAAGGACCTGGAAAAGAATGTGCTGCTGGTGGAACAGGGACACGACCATCCGGCACTCTTTTCCGACGGACTCATCGCCGATGAATTGCACTGGGTAGATCGCCGAAAACGTCGGAAATCCTTTCGCTGTACCGCCAAGTTTCGGTACCGGCAACAGGATCGGGGTGTCACTGTCGAGCCTGTCGATAACGGGTCGGTACGCGTTATTTTTGATCAACCTGAACGTGCTGTCACTCCCGGTCAGTCTGTCGTTTTTTACGATGGAGAAGTCTGTTTGGGTGGGGGAATCATCCAATCCACCTTTAACTGCTGAAACTGCACCCACCGTTCCGCTTGAATCGGGACGGTTTTTTTCCGCCTGAAGACGGAGGGATTCCCCGTCTTTTGGTGCTGGCCTCCTCTCCCCCCCTGTTTTACAATGGTATCAGGATCCGACCATGCGCGATCTTTGCCATCACGCCTTTCGTTGCTGAGAGAAAGGAGTTTACCAAGTCCATGCAGACCCGTTACCGGTGGAACCGATTGTTTGCCGCCCTGTTGGTGATTGGGGCGGGAATCTTGTTTTTACTTGATAATTTTCATGTGATCAATATCTCCCTCGGGGAAATGATTGCCGATTTCTGGCCTTTGATCCTTGTCTATTTCGGTTTGATCTGTTTGGTTCAAAGTCTACGCGGAGTCCTTGACGGCCGGGGAATTCATTTCGGCGAACTTCTTTTCGGCCTTCTGCTCCTCTTTCTCGGAGCTAATTTTCTGGCCATGAATCTGGAATATCCCCATATCTCCTGGTTGGATATCTGGAAATTTTGGCCTTTGTTCCTCATCTACTTGGGAATCCAGCTCCTGCTATCCCCACGGACCAAGAAACGGGATTCATCCCATTCCGGTCGGAGAAAAGCCGGACAATGGTACCGACATGAACAGGGAGATGGTTACGAATACAATCTCTTCGGGGAAATCAACGTCGGCAAGGTGCCTTTTTCCCTGGAGAACAAGCATTACTGGGTTGGATTCGGCTCCATTGAGCTCAACCTGACACAAGCCATCATCCCCGATGGGGAGACAGTGTTGCAAGCCAGTGGAATATTCGGTTCTATCAATGTTTATCTTCCCAGCCAACTGCCGACCCGGGTCAACGCCCTGTGCCAACTGGGAAGCATCGAAATTCTGGGTGTGGAAGACGGTGGGATTGTCAAGCATACCTCCTTTCAAACCCCCGATTTTGAGGAAGCCGATCAACGACTCGTACTCGACTTGTCCATGGTTTGTGGAGAACTTCGCGTCGTGCGCGTATAAGGAAGGACTAGCATGAACAGACGCTTTCACAGCTTGCGATGGAAAATCCTGATCGCCCTGATCCTGAACAGCGCATTCTCTGTCATCGTCCTGCTGGTGACCATCGGCTGGATCTCCCGGATCTTCGGCGACTTCCTCAGCTGGGATCTGTTCAATGGGTCCCTGGTCCTGAATCCCCTGGTGTGGATCGCGGCTCTGTCCGGAGTCGTTCTATCCAGTCTTCCCTTCGGTTTTTATGTTACACAGGGCCTGCGCAGAAAGATCCAGACATTGAGTGATGGCGCAGTCTTCTGGTCCAACGGGAAATACGACCATCGGGTGAATCTGCCCGGTGATGATGAATTCGCCCAGATCGCATCCCAATGGAATCGAATGGCGGACCGGATGGAATCCCAGATCGATACCCTGCAAAATCTGCTTCAAAAAAATAAAGAGCTGGCAGACCGTTCCCGAAAGTTGGCCGTGGTGGAGGAACGCCAACTGCTGGCCCGGGAGCTCCATGATTCCGTCAGCCAACAGCTGTTTGCCATATCCATGATATCAGCCGCCTTGGCTCGAAAGGCGAAGCGGGAGCAACTCTCCATCCACCCCTCTTTGCAAAACCTGAACACCATGGCTGTGGAAGCCCAGACGGAAATGAGGGCGCTCCTCTTACACCTCAGACCCGCCGGTCTGGAAGACCGGGATCTGAAACCGGCTCTGGAACACTTGTTGCAGGAGTTATCGGAAAAGCATTCCATCCGCTATCGATGGCAGGTGGATGATCTGCCTCCCTTAGGAAAGGGAGTGGAGGAACACCTGTTCAGAATCGTACAGGAGGGTCTGTCCAATGTCCTTCGCCACAGCCAGGCGTCCCAGGTTCATTTGACGCTGAAAACCTTTACCCACAGTCTGTTGCTTTCCATCGAGGATAACGGAGTGGGGTTTTCCGATGAAAAAAAACGCAAGTCCTCCTACGGACTGTCCCATATGGAAGAACGGGCAAGAGAGATGGGAGGAACATTCAAAATCCTCTCCGTGGAAGGGAAGGGCACCCGTTTGGAAGTGATTATCCCAATCAAAAAGGAGGAGAAAGAACTTGCCCATCCGAACCCTGATCGTCGACGACCATGAGTTGGTTCGCAGAGGGCTTTCTACTTACTTGATGACCGAAGAAGGAATTGAAGTGATCGGCGAGGCGGCAAACGGAAAAGAAGCGCTGGCCTTCATCCGTAAAACCCGTCCTGATGTGGTGCTGATGGATCTGGTGATGGAAGAGATGGACGGAGTGGAGGCGACTCGGGAAGCGGTGCAAATCCACCCCGGAATCCGGGTGATCGTCCTCACCAGCTATATCAGCGATGATAAACTGTTTCCGGTCCTAGAAGCGGGAGCCACCAGCTATCTCTTGAAAACGGCCCGAGCCGAGGAGATTGCAGCCGCCATTCGATCTGCCTACCGAGGTGAATCGACCCTGGAGCCCAAGGTCTCCGCCAGACTTCTGAAGCAGGTGCGCAAACCGAAGCCCCTTCCCCATGAAGATTTGACCGATCGGGAGCGGGAAGTGTTACATCTCCTCGGCCAAGCAAAAACCAACCAACAGATTGCCGACAGCCTCATGATCGGAATTAAAACGGTCAAGACTCATGTAAGCAATATTTTGTCCAAACTGGGTTTGGAAGACCGCACCCAAGCCGCCGTCTACGCCGTCAAACACGGGCTGGCGGAGGAAACCGACCTCTGCTGAGATTCCCACCACAGGCCCTCTCGGTGAGGGTCTTTTTTCTTTAAAGAATGAGAAAAACCCCGCCCACTGCCGACGGGGTTTCACTGATCTGTTTATTTGACCACCCGATAGTGGAAGGGGATCCGGACCTTCTGTTTGCTGACGGTGGCGATATTGATGTATCCTTGATAATCCTCTCCCACTGTCTTGCCGTTACCCAGAGCCGTCACCTCAAAGGTGCCGGATTTTCCTTTCCCGAGAATCAGGATGGACTTGTTGGATTTGACCAATTTTTTATCTGTGGAGATGGTATAGATCTGTATCTTGGAGGTCGTGTTTTTAAGGGTCACTTTATACGTTTTCTTATTGTTTTTACCGGTCTTGTTCACCAGGCCGAAACTGAGGCTGGCGGGAGAGGCTGTCGCTGCCGGATTCAGCGCTTTATGGACATTGATGATCCCAGCACCCACATCCAGCGGGCCGGCTTCACCTTTCGGATCCTGAGCGGTGGCCATCAGGGCCGCCTTGATATCCTGTGGTGTCCACGAAGGACGGGCTTGTTTCAGCAAGGCTGCCGCTCCGGCCACGTGAGGGGTCGCCATAGAGGTTCCATTGTAGGAGGAGAGGCCTCCGCCGACAACACTGGAGTACACATTGGCTCCCACCGCAGCCACATCCGGTTTTAAGGTATAGTTCACCGTCGGTCCCCGGGAGGAAAAATCAGCCACCAGGCTGTCGTTATCTGACGGGAATTCACGGATCCCGGAAGGATCCAACATAGCTGAAACATCGTTGCCGGAGAGAATCCAATCCCCGTCGGACAAGCTGACCATCACCATCGGAATCGTCACTGATTCTTCCACGGACATGCCGGAGGGATCCCCGTCAGAATTGTTGATCAGCACCACACCGACCGCTCCCTTCTCTTGGGCGGCCAAACCTTTTTCAGTGAACGTACAATCCCCCCGTTTGATCACGGCAAGTTTTCCTGTCAGATCCGCGGAGATGCCGGAACAAGCTTTTCCGTCATCATCGGCTACCACTTGGAGCGGAGCCTCCACTTTCTCCCGGATCATTCCCCCTGGATCCGATGTAGCCACGGGCAAGGTTCGTTCTTCCCCGTCCACATTCACCTGGATCGGGGTTCCAATGAAGTGACCGTTGGTGACAGCTCCCACGGTGATCACCTTATCCGCAGTCCCCGGGGATCCGATGGTCATGGATCCGGGACCTTCATTCCCGGCGGCAATCACCACCGTCATCCCGGCATCCGTCGCGGCGTTCACGATCTCCGCCAGCAGATCAAAACCGGGTTCCGCTTCACCGCCCAGACTGAGGTTGGCTACGTCCATTCCATCCTTGACAGCAGCTTCCACTGCGGCGGCAATGTGGATACTCTCCGCTGAACAATCGTCACAGGGAAAGACATTGTAGTTGCCCAGATACGCTTTAGGGGCCACTCCGGACAGCGGCGATTCAGCGGCTCCACTCGGGTCCTTATAACCTTCCACACCGGCGATGGTCCCAGCCACGTGTGTCCCATGGCTCCCGATCGCTTCCGGTGTGACATCAGGGTCCGGGCTGAAGACTTTGGCCGCAATCACTTTATTCGTGGTGTATTTCTTCCACTCTGGTTTGTCCTCCGGAACCTTAGGGTAGCCTTCGGGCATGTTAAGGGACTTGTCCGTCAAGAAGGGATGATTCTGATCGATCCCGCTGTCGATGACGGCCACCTTGATTCCTTCTCCCTTGTAACCCATCTTCCACAAGGGCTTATCCTGAATGATGGAATGGCTCCGGTTCATCGCCGGTTTATACTTCAGGCTTTTCACAACCTTCTTGACACCCGGACCTTTCCGTAAGATATCGGGATTGATTCCGTCCGCTTTGACAGCGACCCCGTTCAGTGTAACGGAATATTCCTCTACCACTTTAGCCTTCGAGGATTTTTCCTTCAACCAACTTTTGTAGTTGGACCGTTTTTTGGATAGGAAATTTTGATAACGCTTTACGTCATTGTTCTTCATTGACAGCTTCTTTTGTCCTTCCACTTGAGTGGCTTCATAACCCTTTACATCACCATCATAGGTGGCCACCGGATCATCTTCCAACTCTACGAAGTAATAATCTCCGTCTGATTTTGTCGGTGTCGCTTTCCCGTCCGTATTGATCTGGGCCTGAACTGGCAGTGCCGTAATGGTTAGGACCAGAACAAGTAGAAATGCCAACATCCAACCACGGGATACTTTTCGCATGATGTTCCCCCTTGTGAAGTTTTAGACACTTCAATTAATACTCCCAAACGGCGAACAAATCCTGCCCCTTTTCCTAAATAAGGGGTAGATTTGGCTAACTTATATATAAAGTAGTAATTAAACTTGTACAAAAGATATATTATCGTGTCGAAACATGGAAACATTTTGATGATAAGGATAAAATACGGAGTACATGAAAGGAGGAAAACACTCTTTTGCGAAACCAATATCATCTCCAACGGAAGAAACCTTCCCGGGAACAACAGAATCCCCCTGGTAATGGATCCGAGAGAAGAGAAGTGACCAAACACAGGCGCAAAAGAATGATCATTTGGATGATCTGTATGGTTGCAATCACTGCCGGCGGCTGGCTCATTCTGACCTCCGCTGACCATCCCGGCGAGGGGGGGAAGGTCAAGCCTGAACCCTCCCCTGCAATCGCCGGGCATCCGGAAGAGCCGCCTGATCCTGACCCTATCACTCCCGGATCGGAGGATTGGTGGGATCCGACAGACCCTTCGATCATTCCTGAAAAAAAAACCACCACAAAAGATAAAAAAAAGCCGGTCATCCAACCACCACCCACCACCTCCTCCCGACACATCCTTCACAACAACTGGCAAAATCCCGACCTGAACCGTCTTCCCATGGCTGAGACCCGAACCAGAGGAACTAACCCTTCCATCCCACAGCTGTCAAATCCCCCAGTACGGCCAGCTCCCTTTGAGAGACCCCCCGACCGAAGGTTACAGGTCGCAGTCCGCATTCCTTACTGGGACCCTGCAGCCACAGAACGGTTGGAACAGGTGGCAGATCAAATCAACGAACTCAATTATCCTTGGTATGACATTCAATCTGACGGCACCCTTATCCTTCGAAAAGCGGACGAAGCGAGCCGGATACTGGAGATCGCCGAAAAAAACAACATCCGGCTTCTCCCCATCATCGGCAACCAATACTCACCCATCCTCCTTCACGAGATGCTGAATCAACCGGAAAAACGAAACCGATTGATTCAGGAAATTGTCCACACCGTCCTGAAACAGGGCTATGCAGGGGTTGAACTTCAATTTGAACCGATTTTGGAAGAAGACCACGATGCTTTTTCCCACTTTGTCGAAGAGCTGGCCGCCCAACTGCACGAACAGCAGCGTTGGCTCAGTGTGGCTCTCCACCCCAAAACAGGCACAAAACGAGACACCCCCTCCCAGTGTGCACAGGATTGGAGGCGTGTCGGGAAAGCGGCGGACAGTGTCAAGATCATGACCTATCATTACAGTTTGGAAAAACCGGGACCTGCCGCTCCCCAGCCCTGGCTGGAAGAGGTGCTGAAGCGTGCCACATCCGACATGCCTGCCAAAAAAATATATGTCAGCCTTTCCACCCAAGGCTATATTTGGACAGGACCTGACCGGCTGGGTCCCTTAACTTTCAACGATGCCCAAAATCTGATCCATACTCACAATGTGTCCCTGCAACGAAACGGTGACCAACCCTGGTTCCAATATCCTGTGGGAAAACAGATCCACACCGGATACTATCAGGATGCCGTCGGATATGGACAAAAATTGCGTTTTCTTCTGGAACATCATCCTGATCTCGCAGGAATCGCCCATTGGTATTTGGGTGCGGAAGATCCCGACACATGGAAAATCATCCGGGAAGCAAACAAAAGAAACCGCTGAGAGAAGTGATGGTTGAACTCGGTGGGAATCGGATTAGTTGTTATTAACTATTAAAGATGCGGTTTGTAACCTATCCCGACCGATCCGGTCAGCATCATTCACAATACTTCCAGTTGATCTGAACCAAAAGAAAACTACACCTAAAGTTGGATTGATCCTGGAAATTCTAAAGATTACACTTGCAGTTGAATTTAGTATCAATTGATAGGGGGAACTTGAATGAAGAAAAAATTCATGTTAACTTTGGCATCTATGCTCGCTGTATCGACATGTTACATTCCTTCAGCTTCAGCCGCATCCGATATATTTGATAACTATGAACAGCTATCCTCTCATTACAAAGAAGGTACTGATTTCAGCATTGAAACCCAGTCAAAACCAAACGATGTCATTATTCTCGCAATTCACGGTGGAAGAATCGAAAAAGGGACGGATCAACTGGCTAAAGCCATCGCCCAAGATGATCACAGTTAACATTTTTAAAGCACACATCTATGAAGATTCGAATAAAGACCAACGAAATGATCTGCATCTGACTGCGAAAAACTTTGATGAACCCATTGCTCTCAAAATGACAGCACAAAAAAACAAAGTCGTCTCTCTCCATGGTGCAAAAGGCACCGAAAAAATCGTCTACATGGGCGGACTCAATCAGGACTTGATGAATCAAATGACGAAAAAATTGACCGCCGCCGGTTTTCGCGTAGAGGAGGCACCTGAAAATCTCAACGGGAACCATCCGGATAATATCGCCAACAAGAATCGAAACCTGGAAGGCGGGCAGTTGGAACTCACCAGAGCTTTGCGGGATGAACTTTTAGATGATCCATCCCAAATGAAAAAATTTGCTGATGCGGTTCGGCAAGCGATCTCTGCGTCCACTTCATACCCTAATGGAAGAACTTACGATTTTGGAAGTGACAATTTTTCCACCTCCTTTTGGCTGAACAACGGAAATCCCTTTTATCTAACCAGCGGTGATACGATTGAAGGAGTACAAAGTCCAATCGATCCAACCAAAAGTGAGAAAATCCGCTTCGATTTTTACAATGAAAAGGATCAACTGGTCATCTCCCGTGCCGCGCAAGCGGTTGGGCATAAGTGGTTTCGATATACCATGAATCTGCCGACTGGGTACTACAAAATCAAGGTTGTAAATGTATCCGGGCATCCTTCTTGGATCTATGGCGGGCTCCACTATTAGCGGGATCATAAAAATCATCCTGTATTTTCTACAGGATGATTTTTTCATTCCCCTCTTTCGTGGGCGCTCCTCATCATTCAGTGGACAATCGACCCATCCCCTCTCTGACTTTTGCGGCTCAGCGAATTCTCTCAAATCCATTGCCAAAGGCACTTGGCGTCTCCGCCAGACCTCATCGGGTGAAAGCACCCCCTTTCCCTCCATCCACCCGCTCGGACTGTCTTGGTTGGTCAGTCCCAAGCAGGACTTCCCTCTCAAGGAGTGCCTGTTCATCGGGCCAAGGTTTGCCTCCGGGCACTCTTTACAATTCCACTTCGCCGTGGACACCCTTGACTTAAGCTAACGTCTGCCGCTGCCTTCACTGCTCGGGAACTTTCACCCTATCGAACGTGTCCATGCCCCGCGCACCAACAAAAAACGCACCAAAGCATTAGTGTTGTTTTTCGGTGTTCCCGGAATAACAAATTTTAAATAACCCATCAAATAAACACGGTCTCAAAAGAGATCTTCCTCGATTGGCTTTTTGTACTGTCCCTTTTGTTTCTTTACATATTCAACACAACCAACTTCATGATTTCTGCAGATGCCTAAGCTGGACAAGACTGATTTTGTCATAAGTTTCTGTGTGATATGGAAATTTTATAGGAAAACGATTATCATTGTTTATATAACCCAATCAGGGCTGTTGATTAACCAGAAAGAAAGCGGTGAAAGGGAGTCGTGTACTGCCCATAGCGCTTACCGGAAAAGAACGACCCCAGGCGCGGCTCGTGCCCCTATGGCTGTAACGGTCGCGTGATAAAACATGATCCCTTGACCCTAAATATGGCTAACCAACACCCCTGTAACCCAATATACATTTAGCGAAGGGGATGGCTCTTGGTTTACGCAAAAAAAGTGCTGAATTATTGGCAACAAAGTGTGGAAGATGGTGATCGGCTCGATTTTAAAGAAGAGGACATCAAGCCAAATCAATGTGCAGAACTTCCACTGGAGGAGATAAAAGCCGGGGAGCTGTCTCTTTCTTCCTTTGAGAAGGTAGAGAAAAAGGCGGATTGGAGCAAAAAGGGAGCCCTCGATCTGTTGATCTGCCCGTTTCCTTTATTCCAAAAGAAAAAGGACGGAAAGCCAGTTCATCTGTTTCCCTTGGTGATTCCCGCATCTTTGGAAGTAGACGGTTCCCTGTACCCACAAAAGGATCACCCCCCTTTTATCCCGCGAAAGTACCTGGAACCCAACGAACCCTCCTTTGAAGTGGTGGGGAAATGGGTGACTTCCGAAAGGTTTCGCAAGACGCACCCCCATCCAAAAGAGGGAACGTGGGAGATGCTGTGGCGGGACGCCGAGAAGCTGTTTAAAGCAGTGACCGGAAAAAAGCCTGACCGATTTGAAGTTCGAGGTTTTCATCCTGCTTCCAACCCATTTGTATGGTTTGGAAAGACTACTAGTGGAACCCATCTTCATATCGCTTACGGCTACCAAAACCTTTCCCGTCAAAAGCAACTCCCACGGTTATTTGAAACTTATACCGGTGCTGAACAAGGGCAAAAACAAACCTTTTTCCCCGATCACCATAGGTTCGGAGTTCATCACTACGGACAAATGACGGATCAGTATCCCCTCACTGAATCCCAACGGGAGACCCTTCATCACTTTTTTGCTTTAGACAAGGGAAATATTCTCGGAGTGAACGGACCCCCGGGTACAGGGAAAACCAGCCTGCTTCAAAGTGTGGTCTCTTCTTTATGGATTCAGCGGGCATTGGATGAGGACGAACCGCCAATCATATTGGCTGCATCCAGTAACAATTTGGCTGTGTTAAACATCTTGGACAGCTTTCAAAAAGCGGGAGCCGCCGAGCCGCGAACCGAAAAACTGCGTCCCTTGGCTTCCCGTTGGTTGCCCGGAGTCGACAGCTATGGATTATTTTGTGCGTCAAGAGGTAAGTTCAACTCATATCAAAATCAGTATCCCTGCATTAAACGAGATTTTAATCAAAGTCGTCACAAAAATGAGTGGACCGGTTTTCATCCTGAACTGGAAAAAGGAAACTGGCAAAGGAAAAAGGAGTATTTTCTCAACAAGTGCACTCATTTTTTCGGAGAGCCCATCGACAATCTGAGTCAAGCAAGATCCCGCTTGCACCATGAGCTTGTCCACACATGCGCGACCATAAGGGAACGGATGACTCACTTTCACGAAAGGCATCGTCTTCAACAGCGCTTAAAGGATGAATTTCACTCCAAGGAAGTGTTTGAACAAGCATTGTCCCAACTTTCGCAGAAGGAAGAGCAGGCGCGCGATAACCATGAACGATGGAGCGGACTCTACTCTGATTGGCTGGACGAGGTGAACCAGCGCTCGTTGTGGCACCGGCTGTTCCCGTTTTTGCAAGCTTCGGCCAACGAGTCATTTTTGCGCAAAAAACAAGTGGACGAGTCTTTCCCCACCTACAAAGACACGGATGTGAAAACCGTCTTGCTCGATAAAGACTCCGAAGCCAAACAAGTTCATGATCAACATCAACACCGACTTCACAAGCTGAAATCATTTCAAAATCATATGGGAAAAATTGAAAAAGAATGGGAAGCATGGACGAAGGACTATCGATCGCCGGAAAAAGACTTCCTACATGAGCTGGACACGTACTGGCGATATCAGGCGTTCCTGCTGGCCACTCATTATTGGGAAGCCCGTTGGCTGGAGGAACTCCGTTCAGAAGACAGCCCTTCCGTGGAGAATGACGAAACGATATGGAAGCGTTACGCCAAATTGACACCATGCTTTGTCGCCACGATGGCAAGTGCTCCGAACTTCTTCCGTCGTTTGGATAAACCCACAGAGTATCTGTATGATTTTATTGATCTATTGATTGTCGATGAAGCGGGACAAGTGACTCCAGAGCAAGCGGGACCAGCATTCGCCCTGGCAAACCGGGCGTTGGTGGTGGGGGACACCGAGCAATTGCAACCGATTCCCCGTGTCAATGCAACCGTAGACATTACCAATCTGAAAACCTGCGGGCTGTTAAGCGGCGAGGAAGAATTCCACCGCTATTGTGACAACGGCATCGCGGCTTCCCGTGGTAGCGTAATGAAAGTGGCGCAACAAGTGAGTCAGTTTGGTAAGCCGGATTATTTGGGGGGCATGTTGCTGACAGAACATTTCCGTTGTGCGGAGGATATCATCCAGTACTGCAACGCCCTTTGCTATGACAGGCAGTTGATCCCATGCAAGAAAAATCCCGATCCCGGAAAAGAACCCTACGGTGATTTACCCCGTCTGGGATCCCTCCATATCGAGGGAACCGCCGAAAATACCGGAGGCAGTTGGGAAAACCACTTGGAAGCAGCAACTATTGCCTGGTGGATCCACCAGATGGAGGATGAATGGACACAAGAGGACCAACGTCGACTAAAAGACATTATCGCTGTGGTCAGCCCCTATCGTAAACAGGCTTTCCTCATTCAACGTTACCTGAAGAACGAATACCAAATCGAAGACTTGACCGTAAACACCGTTCACTCCCTTCAAGGGGCTGAAAAAGACATCGTCCTTTTTTCCCCCACATTGGGAGGACAAACCGACCAAATTCCACTTTACGACACCACCCGTTTCTTGCTCAACGTGGCTGTCTCCCGGGCGAAGGAATCCTTTTTGGTCTTCGGGGATATGAATTTTTTTGGGAAAGACCGAGGAAAACCTTCCGGAATGCTGAAGTCCCGCCTAAATCAAATTCCGGAAAGCTGGGTGAACATCCCGGAGAGGGACATTGAGTCCATGATTGCCAAAATGAAAAAGAGGATGGGAACCGATAGAAAAATGACGAAGAATAATTTCATCAACATAGGCGGCATCATCAACTATGCAGAAACCGGCGGAACAGCGAACTATGCTGACCATCAATCAAGTATTCAAGTCATCGCTGGAAAGCAGAAAAAATAGGAGGGGGGAGATACCATGTCCAACATCTATAACAATAGTGGTGTGATCAACTACGGAACCTATGCAGATCATGGAGCCACCATTCATATATCCAATGACCAGTGCGACGAACTGGGCCGACTGATCCAACAGCTCCGCAAGACCATGGCGGACACAGATAAGGTTTCCGAATCAGAAAAAAACGCCACATTTGAGTGGTTGGAACTTATCCAAAAGGGAGGGGCAGAGCAGAAGCCACTGATTGGCCCCGTGATGGAGAGACTGGAGAAATGGCAAACCCTCTTTGATGCCACCTCAGCCATTGGTCAAGTGATCTCCTTAGTGATGGATGCACTGAAGTAGCCGCCTAAAAAACCGGAGAATAGAAAGGATAAAAAGAGCCCATTCGGGCTCTAACCAAATGATATAGGTTCAACATGCTCACATGTCACCTAAACAAGTATCCCGATTTTGGGCTATTTCCCCATTGAAAGACCGGATCGCAAGGCAAGATCTGAAACCCAATCCCTGAAAACAACAAAAACGCACCATCACTTTTGGTGCGTTTTTTGGCGTGCCCTGGAAGATTCGAACTCCCGACCTTCTGATTCGTAGTCAGACGCTCTATCCAGCTGAGCTAAGGGCACATATGGTGCGGACGAGAGGACTTGAACCTCCACGGTCTAGTGACCACTAGATCCTGAATCTAGCGCGTCTGCCGATTCCGCCACGTCCGCGGAATTTTATTGACAAGTAATATTGTATAACATCTGATAAAGGTCAGTCAAGAGTTTTTTAAAATATAAATGGAGCGGAAGGCTGGACTCGAACCCGCGACCCCCACCTTGGGAAGGTGGTGCTCTACCACTGAGCTACTTCCGCGCCTGAAGTAATTATGCACCGAAAAGTGCATATGTGGCGTGCCCTGGAAGATTCGAACTCCCGACCTTCTGATTCGTAGTCAGACGCTCTATCCAGCTGAGCTAAGGGCACACATGGTGCGGACGAGAGGACTTGAACCTCCACGGTCTAATGACCACTAGATCCTGAATCTAGCGCGTCTGCCGATTCCGCCACGTCCGCATACAGAAAATTTATTTGGAGGCGGCACCCGGATTCGAACCGGGGGTAAAGGATTTGCAGTCCTCTGCCTTACCACTTGGCTATGCCGCCATGACTACAGTATGAAGATCCAACTGCCGGGAATTATAAAAACAACTCAGGAAAGGAGAGTGTCCTCGTGATCCCGTTGCAGTCATCCATCGAAAACCTGAAGGGCAGTTTCATCCAGTTGGACCGCTTGTTTAATGAAAAGGGATTTGTCCTCGGAGGTGGTTATGAATACGATCATGGTTACTATGACAAAGCTCTGGATTGGGAAGAAAACAAAGAACATCAAGCATATCTGCGAATACCGGTGACTGCCGTTTCCGGAAGCATTGGCACTCGCAAGGCGACTCTTCAGATCGGCAAGCCCTTCATCCTGAAACATGTGTATCAAACCAAGTCGGATGATCAAGTCAGCACCGGTCTGATCTCCGGCTCCTTCAACCAGTTCGCCGAACCGGAGGATCCGGATGCCCGAGTAGAATCCAAATGGATCCAAAGAGGACAATCTGAGCTAAAAAAACTGGAAAATCATTTTCAAGAGAACTTCAGTGTTGAATGACATGGCAGGGGCGGCAGGAATCGAACCCGCATTTGAGGTTTTGGAGACCTCTGTTCTGCCATTGAACTACGCCCCTGTAACAGCGAATGGTGCCGGCGAGAGGACTTGAACCCCCAACCTACTGATTACAAGTCAGTTGCTCTACCAGTTGAGCTACACCGGCGAAACCAAGTGGTGGTTCGGGACGGAATCGAACCGCCGACACGAGGATTTTCAGTCCTCTGCTCTACCGACTGAGCTACCGAACCACAGCAGACTAAATCATAACATAAAGCGACAGCATTGTCAAGGTTAAATTAGATCCATTTCGCTGTCAACTAAATGGCGGAGAGGGAGGGATTCGAACCCTCGAGACGGTGGTAACCGCCTACACGATTTCCAATCGTGCTCCTTCGGCCTCTCGGACACCTCTCCACAAGTCTCAAGGTTATTCCGAGTCACGATTTTTATTATATAAAGGACTGGCCGTTATGTCAAGGAGTTTTTCCTATCTCTTTCCGGGAGTTGAAATGTGTCTTTGCATGCATTACTATATACGGGGTAGGGTATAAGGGAGGGAATACTGTTGAACATTCACGTGACCGCTACAGCTGCAGAAAAGTTGTCGGACATCATCAAAAACCAAGGTTCAGCCAGTAATCGGATTTTTATACGACTGTATTTCGACGGAATCGGATGAGGTGGTCCTCGTTACGGTATGACTCTGGAAGAGTCATCTCAGCCTGGAGACACTGTCGTTGAAACCAACTCTTTACGTTTTTTGGTCGCAGAACGGGACCAACAGGCAGTGGATGGAGTCCAAGTCGATTTCACCCACAACTGGCTGCTGGGGGATCGATTCCACATCCGCCCCCCCAGCCATCTGCCCAAAGCTGATTGCTGAGCAGCGCCTTTTAGATGTCCTTTATAAGAATCCGGCTATACAAACACCCCCCGGATCCAACTGGATCCGGGGGGTGTTTTCCCACGGTCACACCGCAGGCACTTCTTTCAGATTGCCTGGCAACGTCCTACTCTCCCAGGGGCCTGCGCCCCAAGTACCATCGGCGCTGGAGGGCTTAACTTCCGT
>NZ_BMEX01000018.1 GCF_014637345.1 Kroppenstedtia guangzhouensis | reverse complement strand
CTTTAACCAAATTCGGGCTTACATCCGATGGCGCAACAAAAATAAACGTCATGAGGCGATCTTACGAGAACAAAAGAAGATCAAGGTGGCCTGACAGGGCACTAGCCTTACTGGACCATACATAAGCTTCTCCTGTACCCAGAACCAGTGAAGATCCAATGCCGCCCAAGAGTAACTCAACATGGAGGGGGAACCAAAACGGCGGTCAAGGATTAAACTTAGATCTTGTTATTTAAGGTAAAAGAATCCAGTATATGGGACAAGCCGATACCTAGGGAAAACAGGTACCGGCTGTTTTTTATTTCAAAAATTGGCCCGGGATTGGCCGCCGTCGACGGGGAGGGTGGTGCCGACGACCCAGGAGGCTTTGTCTGAAGCGAGGAAGAGAGCGACGTGGGCCACTTCTTCGGGTTTGCCGAAGCGGCCTGCCGGGATTTCCCGGCGGATAAAGTCTTGGGTTTGGTCGGGATTGTCCTTCAGCCGTTTTTGCCAGTTGCTGGTGGGGTGGAGGATGGAGCCCGGGGCGATGCCGTTGACCCGGATCCCGTGAGGAATGGCTTCATCGGCCAGGGCTTTGGTGAAACTGATCACCGCCGCCTTGGCATGTTGTAGCTCACCCTTCCACCGGATTCCCTGCCGTAGATGGAGGAGATGTTGAGGATGCAACCGCTCTTTTTCTCCCTCATCACCTCAAAGGCCAGCCGGCTGAAGTGGACAGTGGAGAAGTAGTTGTGCTCCATCACCTGTTCAAACAGATCCAGGCTGGTTTCCGCCACAGTTCCGCCGTTGCTGCCACCCACATTGTTTACCAGCACATCGATCGTTCCGAAGTCTTCGATCAGTTGCCGGAAGACTCGCTCTCGGTCTTCTTTTTGAGTGAAATCCCCTTCATAGATGGATACGCTCCCCAGCTCTTCACGGGCTTTTTCCAATGAGACACGGTTCCGGGCGGCGATGGCCACCCGGGCGTCCTCCTCCTTAAAAGCTTTGGCAATTGCCTTGCCGATCCCTTTGGAACCACCTGTGACAAACACGACGCGGTCTTTTAAACCGAGGTCCAAGTCCATCATCCTTTCTAGTTCAGATCTCACACCTTCACTGTAACATAATGAATTCTTTAGAAAGGGTCGGTCCCAGGGGTGTTGATTAACCAAAAATGGGCGACGAAGGGAGTCGTGCACTGCCAAAGTGATCTTTGCCATCCGACCCAGCGGAGAATCTGGAGCGAGGGGCGTTTTAGGGTAACATTCTTCCTTGTGATACTTCTGAAAGGATTTGCCCCTGCTGCCCCGACCGGAAGATTCGGAGCGGACAGTCTACACATCCTTGCTGGAAGGCAACCGGAGCGTGGTAGAACACGATCTCCCCACCCAAAATGTGGCTAATCGACAGGCCTGGGTCGGCCGTTTGAAAATCGGCAGAAGCTGACAAGCGGATGCATAACATTTATTAGATGCTCCTTTTCTGATGTCTAGAAAAAATAATAATCAGACCATTGACAAAATTCCTCCTGTTGTTTATTCTAAAAACAAGCAAGCGCTTGTTTTTGCGGGTGAGGTGTTGTCCGTGTCCCGAATCGGACGCAGGGAGAAAATAATGGAAAAAGCAAGCCAACTGTTTCGCACCAAAGGATACCATGGAACGACGATCCGGGATATATCAGAAGCCAGCGGCATCCTCTCCGGGAGTTTGTACGCCCATATCAAGTCCAAGGAAGATCTTCTCTTCGAGATTACCGACCGGGGGGCAGAACTGTTTCTCCGTTCCTTGCGGCCGGTGGTGATGAGTGATGATGATCCGGTGGTCAAACTGCGAAAGGGATTGGTGGCACACATTCGGGTGATCACTGACAATCTGGAGGCAGCAACGGTCTTTTTTCATGAGTGGAAAGCACTTACAGAGAAGCGCCGCCGGATTATCCAGGAGAAACGGGATGAGTACGAGGCGATGTGGTCGACGTTGCTGGCGGAAGGAGTGAAAGGAGGAAGGTTTCGACTGGCGGACGAAAAGTTTGCCCGCCTGCTGATCCTGTCGGCGGCCAACGGGTTGTACCAATGGTACAACCCGAAGGGAGATCTGTCACCGGAGGAAGTGGCGGACCGTTTTACCACCATCTTGCTGTCGGGTTTCATCGGCGGTGAAGGAGGCGAGAATCGGTGAATCAGAAGGAGCGACACACCCGCTTCATGGAGCGGGTTGAGCGTGGAGAGAAGATTGAAGCGACGGACTGGATGCCGGAGGAATACAGGAAGTTGCTTCTTAAATTGATCCATATGCACGGCGTCAGCGAGATTATGGGGGCCTTTCCGGAAAAAGAATGGGTGCCCAAAGCTCCCACCCTGAAGCGGAAACTGGGCATCATGGCCAAGGTGCAGGATGAGGTGGGGCACGGTCAGCTTCTGTTGCGGGTGGCGGAAGACTTGGCTGCCCCCTTGGGGAAAACCCGGGAAGATCTGATTGAGGATCTGATCGAAGGACGGGTCAAATTTCACAATGTGTTTCACATGGAGTCGCCCACCTGGGCCGATGCCGGAGTGATCGGCTGGTTGGTGGACGGGGCGGCGATCATCAACCAGGCCGCCCTGCTCAACACTTCCTATGGTCCTTATGCCCGGGTGTTGAAACGGATCTGTGCTGAGGAAAGCTTTCATATGCAACACGGGGAGAACATCATCCTCGCCTTGGCCGGGGGAACAAAGATGCAGCGAAGGATGCTGCAGGAGGCGGTCAACCGGTGGTGGGAGTCTCTTCTTTTCTTCTTCGGGCCGGTGGAAGTGACACCGGCGGCCCGGCGGATGTTGGACTATAAGATCCGGAGAAAGACCAATGAGGAGCTCCGCCAACAGTTTTTAAACAAGTACGTTCCACGAATCCGCTCCCTGGGACTGACCATTCCCGATCCGGATCTGTTCTATGATGAGAGGGAGGGAAAATGGCACTACACCCCGCCTGACTGGGACAAATTTGGGGAGATTGTGAAACATAACCGGGGGCCCAAGTCTGAGGAGCGCCTCCGGCTCCGGCGGTTCGCCCATGAAGAGCAACGATGGGTTCGGGAGGCGATGGTTCGCTCCCGGGAGTTGCAGACCGTGTGACATAGATAAAGGAGTGGAGTGGAGATGGATGGCCAAAAAGCACGTGCGGATTACGATGTGTTTGAGGTGTTTGTCCAGAAAACTCAGGCAGATTTCCATGTCCATGTGGGGAGCGTAGTCGCTCCCTCTCCGGATGTGGCCTTGATGACTGCCCGGGAAAACTTTTTGCGAAGGGAGAAAGCTGTCAATCTCTGGATTGTCCCCCGGGGGGAGATTCATGCGACCCCTTATGACGAACCGGACTGGTTCGCCCGGGAGATGGATCGAAAGTATCGGGAAGTGGGCGGCTATTCGGAAAACGGGCGGCTTTGGAAAATGTACCGGGAGCGGGCGTTACATTTGGAGGATATCGTCCGGGATTTGGAGGAAACCCCGGGAAGGGGAGAAGGAGGGGAGGAGGGGTGAATGTGGAAAGTGCGGATCAGGCCCGGCAGGATCCCGAATACCGAAAGGCGCTGGTGGAGTTGTTGTATCAGTTGGCTGATGATGAGCTTTGTCTGGGGCACCGGGATTCAGAGTGGCTGGGAGTGGCACCGGACATTGAAGGGGATGTCGCCTTCAGTTCCATCGCCCAGGATGAGGTGGGGCATGCGGTGTTTCACTTGGAGCGGCTTCATGAGTTGGGGGAGCCGGATCCTGATTTCCTGGCCTTTTCCCGGGGGCCAACCGAGCGGCGGAATGCAGTGTTGGTGGAACGGCCCAACGGAGATTGGGCCCAAACGATTCTCCGCCATTTTCTCTATGATGTCTTTGACGACGTTCGGGCCGAGTCGCTCCTCGCTTCCAGTTACCGTCCCTTGGCGCAAGGAATGGCCAAGATCCGGCGGGAGGAGTACTATCATCTGTTGCATTTGAAGATGTGGGTCATCCGTCTCGCCCAGGGGGGCGGGGAGGCCCGCCGCCGGTTGGAACAAGCCTTGGCCGAGGTGTGGCCGGAAGTAGGCGGTCTGTTTTCATGGGGGGAAGGAGAGGCGGAACTGCTTCGCCACGGCCTGATCCAGTGCAGATCGGATGAGTTGATGCACCGCTGGGCGGAGCGGGTGAAACCAATCTTCCGGGAAGCGGAACTCCTCTGGCCGGGACTGCCGCCACAACCGGAGTTGCAGGGTAGGTCGGGTGAACATACCCAAGATCTGGCGGAGTTGATCAGGACCATGTCCGAAGTTTATTCCTCAGACCCGGCGGCCCGTTGGTAGGAGGGATCCGAATGTGGGAAATGATGGCACCTGTATGGAGGGAAGCCCTACAGGAGGTGAAGGATCCGGAGATTCCCGACCTCAGCATTGTGGAGTTGGGGATGGTGAACCGGGTGACAGAGGAGGCAGGGGAGGTACAGGTAGAGATTACGCCCACTTTTGTCGGTTGTCCGGCTCTGGATCTGATCGCCGGCGATGTAAGGGAAAAGCTGACCCAGGTGAAGGGGGTGTCCCGGGTGAGGGTCTCCTTTGTGATGGACCCGCCCTGGACCAGCGAACGCATTACACCGGAAGGCCGGGAAAAATTGAAGAACTTTGGGATTGCTCCCCCCCGGTCCCGGGGGGAAGACCCCATGGACTTCGTGCCTGAGTGTCCCTTCTGTGGTGCTGAGGGGGGCGAGGTACTCAATCTGTTCGGTCCCACGGCCTGCCGGTCCATCTTTTACTGCCGAAACTGTCATCAGCCCTTTGAAGGCATGAAACCCATTTGACCCGGGAGGAGGATCACTCTTGTTTCAGCCTGAACTTGAGACCATGGCCCGGCAGGAATTGGAGAAGCTCCAGGTGGGGCGCCTCCGATGGACAGTGGAACGCGTGTACAACTTGGTACCCTTTTACCGGAGAAAACTGGAGAAGGTGGGCGTAAAACCTGATACGATCCACAGTTTGAAAGAACTCCGCCGTCTCCCTTTCACATATAAGAAAGATCTCAGGGATCACTATCCCTTTGGGCTGTTTGCCGTTGAGCAGGAGGAACTGGCCCGAATCCACGCCTCCTCGGGGACTCGGGGCAAGCCGACGGTGGTGGGCTATACCCCAAAAGACATCCGACATTGGGCGGAAGTTTGCGCCCGTGCCATCGTGATCGCCGGGGGGAGGGCCGGGGATGTGTTTCACAATGCTTATGGATATGGCCTGTTCACCGGGGGGCTGGGGTTGCACTACGGAGCGGAGCGCCTCGGGGCGACAGTGGTTCCTGTCTCCGGCGGCAATCGTTCCCGGCAGGCGGTGCTGATCCGGGATTTTCGCCCCCGGGGGATCGCGGGCACCCCATCCTTCATCCTCAGCCTGGGGGAGAAAATGAAGGAAGAGGGCTTCAATCCCCGGGACACCCATGTCGAATACGGCATCCTGGGCGCGGAGCCTTGGACGGAAGAGATGCGGCAAACCCTGGAGGAACAGTGGGGAATCGATGCTCTGGACATCTACGGTTTGTCGGAGGTGATCGGTCCCGGAGTGGCCATGGAGTGCCGGGAGGCCAAGGAGGGCCTCCATATCGCCGAAGATCATTTTCTGGCGGAGGTGGTGGACCCCAAAACAGGGGACCCGCTCCCGGATGGGGAGTTCGGGGAGCTGGTGTTCACCTCTCTGACCAAGGAAGCTTTCCCTGTGCTTCGCTACCGGACTGGAGATATCGCCTCACTCTGTCGGGAGCCTTGCCGTTGTGGTCGTACCCATACCCGGATGTCCCGCATCAAGGGGCGACTGGATGATATGTTGATTATCCGAGGGGTCAATGTGTTTCCGTCAGAGATGGAGGCAGCGGTGTTGGGAGTGGAGGAAGTGGCTCCCTACTACCAATTGCTGGTCGACCGTGAGAGGGGAGTGGATCGGCTCACCCTGGAAGTGGAGGTGTCCGATGGTCTGCTCCGGTCGATGGAGGGGCGGTTTGATCCGGAGCACGAAAAGTGTAAACAAGTATGTAAGCGGTTGCAACAGTTGTTGAAAGAAAGTTTGGGGGTGACCAGCAACGTGGCATTGAAAGCGCCACAATCGATCCCGCGCAGTGAGGGCAAGGCCCTCCGGGTGATTGACCAGCGCAAGGGTTGACTCCCGGAAATCAACAATGAAAAGGGGTATGATCCATGGTGAAATTGATTGCACTGTACCGCCATCCGGAGGACAAAGAGTCTTTCGACAAGCATTATGAAGATGTGCACACCCCGCTGGTGGAAAAGATGCCGGGACTGAAAAAGTTGGAAGTGACCCGGATCCAGGGAGCTCCTATGGGCGGAGATGCCAAATACTATCTGGAAGCGGCCATGTATTTTGAAGACCGTGCCGCACTTGATGCCGCCATGAGTTCCCCTGAGGGAAAAGCTTCCGCCAAAGATCTGATGGGCTTTGCCGGATCCCTGGTCACCATGATGATCGGTGAAGTGTCCCGGGAGGGATGAGGATGGGTGAAAAACCGGTAACCGCCGTGTTGGGGGCGGGAACCATGGGGGGCGGAATCGCCCAAGCTTTGGCTTCCGCCGGCTACCCCGTTCACCTCTGGGACGTCGGAGAAACACAGCTGTCCAAAGGTGTGGATGGCATCCGAAAGCGATTGGACCGTCAGGTGGAAAAAGGACGTCTTCCCCGGGAAAAGGCGGATGGGATCTTTGCCAGGTTACGCCCCACCTCCCGGCTGGAAGAGCTGACCTCCGCCGGCTGGGTGATCGAGGCGGTGGTGGAAAAATTGGAGGTGAAGCGGGAGTTGTTCATCCGCCTCGAAGAGGTGACAAGGGAAGAAGCGGTGCTGGCAACCAACACCTCTTCCCTTTCGGTCACCTCCATCGCCTCCGATCTCCGGCGGCCGGAGAGGATGCTGGGGCTTCATTTTTTCAATCCGGCTCCGGTGATGCCTCTGGTGGAAGTGGTGACGGGGATGCGAACCGACCCGGAAGTGGTGGAACAGGCAATGAACTTTGTCCGTTCCCTCGGCAAGGATCCGGTTCGGGTGAAAGATACCCCCGGATTTCTTGTCAACCGGGTGGCCCGTCCTTATCACCTGGAAGCCTATCGAATGGTGGGGGACGGCGTGGCGGACAAAGAACAGCTGGACCGCATCCTCCGCTCGGCAGGGTTTAAGATGGGGCCTTTTGAGTTGCAGGACCTGATCGGAATCGACATCAATTACTCCGCCTCCGTCTCCGTTTATGAAGGTTTCTTCCACGAATCCCGCTACCGCCCCCATCCGGATCAACGGATGTTGGTGGAGAGCGGCTTTCTCGGACGCAAGGTGGGAAGGGGGCACTATTCTTATGACGGATAAGGTGTTGCTGGTGGGAGACGGCCCGCTGGCCCGGGAGGCGGCCGCCTGTTTCCGGGAGTGGGGTGCAGAGGTGATCTCACAGGAGGCGGGAGGGAATCCATGTGAGGGAGTGACCGCCGTCATCGATGTGCTCGCCGGATCCGTCGACCGGAAGCGGAAGGGGTTGATTCAGGCGGAAAAATCAGTTTCCCCGGATACCCCCATTTTCACCTCAGCCCTCCATGTGGGCTGCACCCGGATCGCTTCTTGGCTGAACCGGCCGGAGCGGGTGGCCGGATTTTCCCCATTGTTGTTGCCGACCATGAACGTGGTGGAGGTGAGCCGCCCCCTGCAGGCGGAGGAAGATCCCGGCTGGGAAGGGCGGGTGCGCTGGTGGGAGCGTTGGAACAAGCGGGTGGAGATCCTGGAGGATGAGCCGGGCCTGGTGTTTCCGCGCACCCTGGCCCTGATGGTGAATGAGGCCGCTTTTGTGCTGACGGAGAAGGCGGCCACGGCGGAGGATATCGATATGGCGATGAAAAAAGGGACCAACCATCCCCACGGCCCCTTGGAGTGGGCCGATCGGGTGGGAGTGGATCAAATCCTGTGGATTTTGACCGGTCTTTATACTGAGCTGGGAGACGACCGTTACCGGCCTGCTCCCCTGCTCCGGCGCATGGTGTATGCCGGTCGGCTGGGACGGGCCGCGGGTCGGGGGTTTTATCGTTACGAAATGGCGGGGGAGAGGGGATAAATCGTGGGGGAAGCTGTGATCATTGACGCCCTGCGCACTCCGATCGGCCGGTACCGGGGTGGGTTGAGCGGGGTGAGGCCGGATGATCTGGCCGCCCATGTCATCCGGGCACTGCTGGAGAGAAATCCCGGGGTGGATCCCGCCGCCGTGGAAGATGTGATCTTCGGCTGTGCAAACCAAGCCGGAGAGGACAACCGGAATGTGGCCCGGATGGCTCTGTTGCTAGCCGGGCTGCCCCGGCAGGTGGCGGGCAGCACTGTCAACCGACTTTGCGGTTCGGGACTGGAAGCGGTCAATCAAGCAGTGGCGTCGCTGAAGATGGGGGCGGGGGACATCTTTATCGCCGGTGGCGTGGAAAGCATGTCCCGGGCTCCCCTTGTGATGTTGAAACCGGAGGAAGCCCTGCCCCGCGGCGACCATACCCTAGTGGACACCACCTTGGGCTGGCGTTTTGTCAACCCGGGAATGGCCCGGATTCACCAGCCGATCTCCATGGGGGAGACGGCAGAAAATGTGGCGGAACGGTGCGGGATCACCCGGGAGGAGCAGGATGGCTTTGCCCTGGAGAGCCAGCGGAAAGCCGCCGCCGCCTGGGAAGGGGGGCGCTTTCGGGAGGAGGTGATCCCGGTGTCCGTATCCCGTCGCAAAGGGAAGCCCCTGACGGTGGATAAGGATGAACACCTTCGTCCGGACACCACTCTGGAGAAACTGTCCGGTTTGAAACCGGCTTTCCGTGAGGGAGGGAGTGTCACTCCGGGGAACGCCTCCGGCATCAATGATGGGGCGGCGGCACTTTTGATCATGGAAGGTCAAAAGGCGGAGGAATTGGGGCTGACCCCGATGGCCCGGGTGATCTCCTTTGCCGTTTCGGGATGTGACCCCGACACGATGGGATTGGGCCCCATTTACGCCACCCGGAAGCTGCTCCGGCGGACAGGAATCTCCGTCGGGGAGATCGACCGGGTGGAGCTGAATGAAGCCTTTGCCGCCCAGGCTCTCGCCTGCATCCGAGAGTTGGATTTGGATCCGAAAAAGGTGAATGTCAACGGCGGTGCCATCGCACTGGGTCATCCTCTGGGAGCCAGCGGCGCCCGGATCATGACCACGCTGGTCCATGAATTGAAAAGGTGCCGGGGCCGCTACGGCCTGGCTACGATGTGCATCGGTGTCGGGCAAGGGATCGCCACGCTGGTGGAACGGATCGACGCATAGAGAAAGAGATGACAGCACCCGGGGAGAGGGAGTGGAGGGACCGGAGAAAAAAGACCGATCCCCGGATCGCGCCCAAACAGAGGAGGAGGAAGAGGATGCTGAAGGAAGAGAAAAAGATTAGGTTATTGAAAGAGGAATATCGCCTTTTGATCGACGGTGAACAGGTGGAAGCGTCGTCCAAAGGGTGGTTCGACACTTATAACCCGGCGACGGGAGAAGTGATCGCCCGTGTGGCTAAGGGGACCAGAGAAGATGTGGACCGAGCGGTGGCTGCCGCCAGACACGCCCTGGAAAAAAGCAAATGGGCCAAGTGGCCCGCTTTTCGACGCGGGCAGATTCTGAACCGGGTGGCGGCCATCATGCGGGAGAGGTTTGAGGATTTGGTCCGGCTGGAGGTGCTGAACAGCGGCAAATCTCTTTCTGCCGCCCAGGGTCAGGTGCACCAGGCGATCGATGATTTCGAGATGTATGCCGGAGCCGTTCATACCCTGTCCGGGGAGGCCAAACCCGTCCCCAACGGGTTCCTGAACTATACCCGGAAAGAACCCGTCGGGGTATGCGCCCAGATTGTTCCCTGGAACTATCCCTTGATGATGGCCGCCTGGAAGGTCGCCCCGGCTTTGGCTGCCGGATGCACGATCATCCTGAAACCGGCTACCCTGACTCCGTTGACGGCTTATGCCCTGGCCGAGATTTGCCATGAAGCGGGAGTGCCCGCCGGTGTGCTCAACGTGGTGACCGGCAGTGGATCGGAGATCGGGGCCTACTTGGTGGAACATCCGGGGGTGGATAAGGTGGCCTTCACCGGGGAGACCGGTACCGGAAAAGATATTATGAAAGGGGCCTCAGCCACCCTGAAACGGGTCACCTTGGAGCTGGGCGGAAAGTCCCCCAACCTGGTCTTTGCCGATGCAGATCTTGATGCCGCCGTGGACGGTTCCGTTTTCGGGATTTACTACAACACTGGCATGTCCTGCGAAGCCCGTTCCCGTTTGTTTGTCCATGAATCCATCTATGATGCCTTTGTGGAGAAATTCGTCGATAAGACCAGAAAGCTGAAATTGGGTGACACTTTCAGTAAAGAGACCCACGTGGGAGCTGTGATCTCTGCTGCACAGTGGGAGACCATTGACTCCTACGTCAAACTGGCTCAGGAAGAGGGAGCCAAGGTTGTCTGTGGCGGTGGGAGGCCGGAAGGGGAAGAGTTTAAGAAAGGACACTGGTATCTGCCGACCGTGTTGGTCGATGTCACCAATGATATGCGGGTGGCGCAAGAGGAGATCTTCGGCCCGGTGGTAGTTATCATCAAGTTTAGTGATGAAAAAGAGGCGATCCGTCAAGCCAACGACAATATCTACGGATTGGCCGCCGCCCTTTGGACCCGGGACTTCGGCCGGGCGCATCGGGTGGCCGCTCAATTGAAGGCGGGGACGGTGATGATCAACAATCCCTTTTCGGCCATGCCGGGCCTTCCCTTCGGAGGGTATAAACAATCCGGTTTTGGCCGGGAGTTGGCGCTGGAAACCCTCGACTTATATACCGAGACCAAAAGTGTCAACGCTTACATCGGTTCCAAACCCTTAAATCCCTTTGGAGTGTGACGGATGAAACCGGGGCTGAAGCCGGGACGACGGGAACAGATGACGGTGACGGTGACCAGCGAAATGACCGCTTCCTTCGGAGGAAAAGCAGTGCATCCCACCTTGTCCACGGTTTCCATGATCTACTATATGGAATGGGTGGGACGCAAGGTGATCCTTCCTTTCCTGGAGGATGGGGAGGAGGGGGTAGGTAGTGGGATCTTTGTCCAACACCGAGCGCCCGCTCCCGTGGGCAAGGAAGTCACCTTCACAGCAGAAGCCAGTGAGGTGAAGCCTTCCAAAGTGGTTTGTCTTGTCCGGGCGGAACATGATAAATCCCTGGTCGGAACAGGTACCTTTGTTCAGACCATCCTGCCCAAACAAAGGATTTTAGATCGGATCAAGCAGATGGAGTAGAGAAAGCCGGGATATATCCAGTCCCGGCTTTTCTCAATAAACGGGACCCTCGGCATCCCAACTGTCCTGCCCCATCTGAAGCAGTCCGAGTTGCTCGATCTGTTTTTTGGTATCAGGAGTTCCCAGTTGATACACCATTTCATAAATTTGGTGGTAGATTTGATCATACCCTTCGTTCTCCCCTGATTCGTTATAGTAGAGAAATGGGATATGAGCATTCCAAAAGGTTTCCATATCTTTGGTGGTCAGACTGCCGAGGAGGGAATTCAGTTTGCGGACGTCGCTTTCAGTCGCTTCAATTTCAAAGGCGTAGCTGGTATCTGTGGGTTGTTGCAGGATCTCTCCCATAACTTCTCCCGAGTTTAGCGCAACATAATACTTTCGTTTCTCCAAAACCATCGCTCCTCGATCCAAAAGGTGGGACACAAACTTTGCTTCTTAGGTTGTCTGAGAAGGATTCATTTCATGCACGTAAGAAAACATGGAGAAAAGGTTTTGCTATATTGTACCGTTTGTATTGATTCGTCCTATTTTAGGTGGAAAAATCGTGTTCTGTCACACGAGTTGCACCCATAGGGCACAAGTCTCGCCCGGTTCGCTTCGCCGGCACTCGACGTCCATTTTCTGTTAGTCACACTTCTGATAACATACAAAAAGGTCCAGTGTACCAACTAATTGTTGGCACGCTGGACCGGTAAACAAGATGGTTAAATGCCTTGGCTGACGGCGTTGTCGTCGCTACCCACCAAGTTGCTGCTGTCGGAACCGATTTGGATCGGAACCTGAACGATGACGTTGATCAATCCGGCAGTGTTCCGGGTGTTCGCACGGTTAATCGTATTTGCGGCAGCGCCAAACCTTTCTCTTCTCACACGAATATTTGCTCTTCTTCTTCTTCTCTTTTTCTTTTTGATGCACCAGCAGTTCATTTAGGCCACTCCTTTTAAACATTTTTAAAATGGGCGAAGATTATTTTTGTTGAGATTGGGAGTTTGCGGTAGTTGGGGTGGGTGAATTTTCCGGTGTTGTGGTGATCAGATCATTCAGTAGCTGTGTAACCAGGGTTCCCACACCCGTCAACAGGCCGTTGATATTGGTCAACAAATTTCCAATCAAGGTTCCGGGATTGATTTGGGCGGAGCGAAGGACCTGTTGAACATTGGGTTCCAAGTTGCTGCGAAGTTGGGTTTCCAACTGAGTCGCCAGTTGGTTGACCTGTTTCCGGGTCAGCTTTTGATCCATACCATTACCTCCTTATCAATCAGGATCGAACAGAGAGCGGAGGCTCTTCAGACAGCTGTGATTGAAGAGAACCAAAGTTACCCGTTTCTTTCTCGGTTGGAAGGAATTTTGTTGTTAGAAGGAGGAGGATTGGAAGGGTGCTGATTCATCTGCATTTGCTGTTGGGCTTGCCGGAGCAGCTGTTTCTTTTGTTGGTTGAGTGTGTTCATGCTGAAACGGACGGTATTATTCAGGAAATTGGCGAGGCTGTGAAACATATTTTCGATCGGTTCAGTCCCTTTTTGTTGCTGTTTCGGTTGGGCATCGGAACCCTTTTGGTTGAGTTGATTGGCTGATGAGTTGGAAAGAGGATCTTCATTTAAGAAATCATTGATTGCGTCATAGATCTGTTTCCGGATGTGGTCTTCAAGTTGGCGGGAAACCTGTTCCATCTGTTTACTATCCAACTTGGGTGGGGGCATCTGTTGGGACATTGCGGGGAATCAACTCCTTTCTCTCCTGATGCTATAATATATAAATGGATCTACAAATTTGTGATTTCCTCACCAAGAAATAGGTGATAGAACCACGCCTTTTTCGAAAGGAGGTCTGTGGCGATTGAAACCTGTCGAGATCTGCCCTGACCGAATCTTTCTCCAGTTTGGAAAGGAACAGCGTTGTAAATTGATGCCGAACCGGTTCGGTTGAGTGGTTTTCACATGCCCTTTTTGAACTGCCAAAATCACTCCATGTGAATTCCAATCCTCCCTGTAAACGTGCTTTTTTCTAGTTCCATGGGCACCCTGATCCCATAAAGATGAACCACGGATATTGCAGCAAGCTCCGAACTGAAGAAAAAATGGGAGTTTCACAGGCATCTTAGTATTTGAATATCGAAAACGAGTCGAATGTCATTTTTTTTGTTGACACTGGCTTCGTTGCGTTATATAATAAAAAATGTCTCTGATGAGACACCACTCGTACTGTGAACAATATATGAAAGATGGAATCAACATCATAACAACGAAACGAGCCGAAGTGGCGGAATTGGCAGACGCGCACGACTCAAAATCGTGTTCCTCCGGGAGTGTGGGTTCGACTCCCACCTTCGGCACCATCAAATCATATCGAGAGCTCCAGTGAACTGGAGCCCTTTTTTATGTGTGTTTTGAGCGCGGTTGTGCCGAATCAATTACAAGTGGATCCGCATACCCCTCCCCTTTTTCCCATATAGTTGAAGGGAAGATATTTGAGAACAGGGAGGATCAATATGCAATTTTACTATGGTCAGCAGATGCCGTTACGAATCTTGGATGAGGTGGAATTCTGGAAATTGCAAGAGGAAGAGCACACCGTAGTTATTCGAGAGGCTCTTGATAATTTAGAGCAAGAATATGTGGATATCTTGAAGAAATGGGAGCAATCTCTGTCGGAGACCCATCAAAAAGCTGTCAGCTTTGTGGAATCGGTGAATCGTAGCCAATATGTCTATAAACAGCTTCAAACTCAAGTGATCCAACTTGTTACGTTCAGTCTGGATGAGAGCATGAAATTTATTGAACTGATCCGTCAGATTAAAACTCATAGTTCAGCAGCAAAAGATAATATGACAGCCAAAACCATACTTGATCACATCATCAGGGAATCAGAATACTTTATCGGCATTGCACGAGCCGTTTTATATAGCGATCGCAGTTAAGCCATATAAGGCACCCAGGGAGAAGGAATACGTCCATCAGCGAAAAGTGGCTCAAAGCAGCGAACTTACCAAACGAAACAAATTGACGCCTGTGAAGGTACAGACATCAGCGCCATATAAAATGGGGTTTTACCGGCCTCAGTGCTTTAGGGCCATCTTGTCAGATGGCTTTTTAGGTATGATTTACTCCGGATGATGGGAATCTTCCGGTTGGGACCCTTCCGGCTTAAAACCGCAGTCGTCAGTGTTTCACATAACGTCCATAATCGGGAATGGCTCTGCTGTCAAATTCCCTCACCAATTGATTCAGACCTGTTGTCAGCTCTTTTCCGGACACGGGTTGCCCATGGCCGGTTACGGCAACAGTGGGTTTCAAAGCCGCCAGTTTTTTGACAGATTCCCTTGCCGCGTCCCAATCGGTGGTTAAATACCTCGGCGGACCGTTGATTTCCTTCTCTTGTGTCGTCACTTTATAAAGCGAGTCTTGTTTCACAGTGATAAATGCATCTCCCGCAATGAGTGAACGGTCTTGGTCCCTGAACAGAGAGATGTGTCCGGGTGCATGTCCAGGTGTATGAATCCATCGCCAACCTTGCATGTGAGGGATACTGCCGTCAGCGGGGAGTACAGCTACATGGGTTCCCAAATTTACCGGTTCATTGGGGAACATGGGGGACATTTTAGCCACAAGTCCCCCTTCAACGGACCCATCGGGCTCCGGATAACTTAACTTTCCGGTTAAAAAGGGAAGTTCAGCCTCATGGGCATAAACTGGAACTTCCCATTTTTCAACCAAGTCAACCACTGCTCCCACATGGTCAAAATGGCCGTGTGTCAGAATAATCGCTTGAGGTTTGCTGTTTTCACCAAACCGTTTCTCTGCAACAGCCACAATGCGATTGGCTGTCTCGGGCATTCCCGTGTCGACCAAAACCCAGTGATCTTCTTGGTCCGGGTTTCCTACCAAAACCACATTTACAATCTGATCCGTAAAACAGTAAAGATCAGGAAGTACCTCCTGTCCCATCCCGCTTGTAATGGATGTCATCGGCATGGATTTGTTTTCCATTGTATCTTGCAACCCCTCATGGCTGTTCATCTCCATCGTCCTCTTTTTGATTTCGTGGATGTTCTTAATTGAATAGGACTTTCCGCTGGGGGATCCAGTACTTGGTGACTATGGAAAAGGATGCTTCCTTGAGATGGCTCCTGTGCAATGCTTTTTATTCCGTTGCTATTATGGCAATTTATCTTCCGATTATACGGACGTTTTTCAAGACCTGTGTAATCCTTCTCCCTCACTGAAAAAAACCGCCGGAAAGTGGCCGGCGGCGGAATTATCAGCTGGATATTTTGGGATTAAAAAGGGTTGGTCTTGTATTCGAGGCGTCCACCAGGGGGTTCATATTCCCGGCTCCCGGTTGACGATCCAGATGCCTGTGGCGACCAGGGCCAACCCGATCAGAATGAAGTGGTGAAGTGTTTCGCCGAGTAACAGATTGGATAGCATGACACCAAAGACAGGTATGGCAAAAAGGAACATGGAGACTTTCCCCACCGGATTGTACTTCATCACATTGTTCCACAACAAAAAGCCTGCGGCGGACAAAAAAGCTAGGTAACACAAGATGGCCCCCGACTCCGGGTTGAAAGAGAAAGGGTGCCAACCGGCCAGAGAGACTCCGGTCAGGATCAGACCGAGGGAGCCGAACAACATTTGGTATCCTGTCAGATAAGCAACATCCATCCGGGCCGCTCCCTTACGGGCGAGCAAGTTCCCAAAAGCAGAGGACATCATCGCCATCAACAGGAGAAGCGCTCCCCATCCCAAAGAGAACTCCATACTCTCCTGGTGAAGGTTGACCATGACCACACCACCGAAGCCGATCAGCAGACCCAGGATTTTGCGTCGGGTGATCGGTTCATCGGGAACCATCCAGCGGGCGAACAGGATCTGAAAAAAAGAGGTGGTTCCGGCGAGGATGGAACCTTGGATGCCAGTACTGTAAGCGAGACCGATGTAGAAAAGAGCGTACTGGAGAAAGGTTTGAAAAAGACCGATCCATACCAAAGGGAGGAATGTCTTTCTCTGAAAGCGCGGTCGTCCGTTAAGAAGAAAGAAGACCACCAAAATCATCAGGGCGGCCAAGAAAAAGCGGTACCCGGCAAACAAGATCTGTTGTCCGGTGTCTTTGGAGGCGATTTGGAGGGAATCATAGCCCCATTTGATTACAGGAAAGGCACTGCCCCACAAAAACATGGCAGTCAACGCTGTCAGCACCCTTCCGATCCGGTGTGAAAATAAGCGTTCCGCATTCATGGGCGTTCCGACCTTTCCAGTATTGAATCTTCCCCATTGTAACGGATTTTTAAGGAGAAGAGAAGCAAAAATCCGAAAAGATCGGGGGAAAGGTATCTGTTGGAGAAGCTGTTCCCTTGGCACATTTTTGTGCTTGAGCAAATGATCCTTTTGGTATATAATATTAAACAGTGCTGATTACCGGCATTTGGGTTGAAGGTTCACCGCACCAATATCTTCGGGGCGTGGCTCAGCTTGGTAGAGCACCTGCTTTGGGAGCAGGGGGTCGCAGGTTCAAATCCTGTCGCCCCGACCAGATCAAACGGACAACGGGCCGGATCCGGCCCGTTTTTTGTATGTGTGTAATGGGATGTAGAGGGATCGCTTGCGTGAAGGTTGGATCCGGGCAATACATCGAAGGTTTGACTTTCTCTCCTGCAATGGTAGGATAAGCGTGAAAGCTGAATTCTTTTCCGCTAGGGGTGCCTTTATGGGAAGGCTGAGATTAAAGTGTGGACTTTAAAACCCTTGGAACCTGATCTGGTTGATGCCAGCGGAGGGAAGTGGAGCCATGTCGAATGTAGATCGACCTTACCTTCCTCACCCTCCGTTCCGTCGGAATGATGCAAAGAGGAGGGTTTTTTGATGAGATTTTCAGAGGAATTGCGCCAGTCAACCCGGAAAAGTTGGGAGATGAGTCTCAATCATCCCTTTGTTTTAGGTATTGTTCGTGGGGAACTTCCCCTGGAGACGTTCAGATACTATATTCTCCAGGACATCTATTACCTGAAACATTATGGGAAGATCCACGCCATGGCGGCGGCTCAGGCCGAGGACTTTCACGTAACATCCATGCTTGCGGAGAAAGCGAAGCTCACCGCTGAGGCGGAGCTGACCGTCCATCAAGAACATGCCAAAATACTCCACATCACTGAGGAAGATTTGGCGCAATTCAAACCGGCACCCACGGCTTACGCCTACACATCGCATTTATACCGGGCGGCGCTTTCGGGAAATCTTGGGGAAACAGTCGCTGCCATGCTTCCGTGTTATTGGCTGTATGCCGACATTGGAAAGGCTTATCAAGATGCCAAACCTCAGCAGAGTATCTACCGAAACTGGATTCAGATGTATGCAAGCGATTGGTTCCAGACGTCCACGCAGGAACAGATTGACCTTTTGGATCATCTTGCGGAAGAAGCGAGTGACAAAGACCGGGAAAAGATGATGGAACAGTTTATCATTGCCAAAGAGTATGAATTGGCCTTTTGGGAGATGGCTTATACGAATGAAACGTGGCTCTCCGGCAAAGATGCTCTCGATCGCTCCAGCCAAGCCTAAAAACCGTTTCCATGGATTGATGAGAAAAAGGGAGGGAAAAGAGTTCCCCCTCTATTTCAATATGGATGTTAGGTTTGGTGAGATTATTTCTGCGCAGAAGTGGCTTTCATGACTCTTTTCACATATTGGGTTCTTTGTGTTTCCGAAGTCGTTTTAAAACCTCTTCCCGAGGCAGAGCAGGTACGGTTCGGCCGTCTTTGCCAGTGACGGTCTCCGCCATGAACAGAGAGTTGAGGATCGCCTCCTCCGTCGCCTCCACGGCGGCACGGAAGCAGAGGGAGATCATGCGGCCGTCTTCCGCGATGCGGCGGGAGATGAGGAGGGGAGTCTCGGGCCGATGAGGCTGTCGGTGGGCGTTGCTGAAGGCGATCACAATATCCCCGCTTCCATGGTGGGCGATGGATCCGGTACGTGCCAGGCCGAATGTGGCTCGCTTGGCGAGCCGTTTCAGTTGGCGGGAGTCCAAGGGAAGATCCGTTCCCAAGACGATGATGACGGAGCCGTCGGCAGAGGGCGGGGAGGGGGTTGCCTGCAGGTCGGCCATCGGCACACCCAGGATGGTCAGGTCTTCGGGAGCACCGAAATTGGTCAGGACCAGTGATCCGATATGGCCGGAGAGGCCGGGGACAGACACCCGTCGGGAAGCGGTTCCAATCCCGCCCTTCCATCCAAAGCAGACCATTCCCGTGCCGGCTCCGACGGCTCCTTCGGCAGGAAGGATGTCGCTTTGGGCGTTTTGAATCGCCTCCAGGGCGTGCTCAGGTCGGACATGGAGGCCGCGAATCTCATTGAGCTGTCCGTCGTTGCATTCGGCGGTCACCACATTGACGGTTCCGTCCCGCCCGCCGATGTCGGGATTGCCGTCCATCAGCCAGCGAAGGCCTCCCTCTGTGACTGCCGGGACACTGAAGGTGTTTGTCAGCAGGATGGGAGATTCCAGCACGCCCAGTTCCTCAACCTGGATCAGGCCGGTGGTTTTGCCAAAACCATTGATGACGTGGACGGCGGCGGTCGATTTTTCCTGAAAAAGATTCCCGCTGTGGGGGAGGATGGCGGTCACTCCGGTTAGAATGCCCTGGGACGGTTCTTTGAGAGTGGTATGGCCCACCCGGACTTGGGCCACATCGGTGATGCAGTTGTGTACACCCGTGGGAAGGTGCCCAACGGAGTATCCGTGCTCTCGAAGTCGCTTTTTGGTCAATGTCATTCCTCCTCAAAATCAACTGACTTCACTTTATCATGAGGATCCTTTACAATGTGTATCGTGATGCGATCGGCATCGCGGTTGGGTGGAGGGTTTTTTACGAGAAGGGACTATCTTGAACCGTTATTTCCAACGTTGGTTTCAACTCAGAGAACATGGAACCACACCCCGGAGGGAGTTGATGGCCGGTCTGACCACCTTTGTGACGGTGGTCTACATTGTGGCGGTCAATTCCACGATTCTGTCTGACGCTGGAATCCCTGTGGAGGCAGGGGTCGTGGCGACTGTTCTCGCATCCTGTGCCGGCAGTCTGCTGGTGGGTCTGTGGGCCAACGCACCGATCGTGATGGTTCCCGGGATGGGGATCAATGTTCTGTTCACGTACACCTTTGTTCAGAAGATGGGTCTGTCCTGGTCCGAGGCACTGGCGGTGGTGCTGGTTTCGGGGGTGTTGTTTACGGCGGTCGCATTCAGCCCCCTGTCGGGTGTTTTGCAAAAGAGTGTGCCGGGGTCGCTGAAAGAGGCGATTACTGTGGGAATCGGGCTTCTCTTGACCCTGATCGGCCTGCAAAAAGGGGGATTGGTGGTTTCCGATCCCCGCACACTCCTGGCCCTGGGGGACCTTGGAGAGCCCCGGGTGCTGGTGACCTGTGCCACCTTGGTAATCGGTTTGATCTTGTATGCGCGGAAGGTTCCGGGAAGTCTGCTGCTGACCTTGGCTGCTGGAACGGTGCTGGGGATATTCACCGGTTTGACAGGAACGGGGGGAGAACAAACACACTCCTTTGAAGCCTATCATCAGTTGTTCGGAGGCTTCTCTTTTGCCGGTTTGCTCACTCTCCCTTTTTGGGTGGCGGTCTTTTCTCTGACTATGGTGATCATCTTTGAAAACTTCGGGTTGATCCAAGGGCAACTGGAGATGCTCCGGCGGAGGGAAGAATCCCCCCAAGTGTTGAAGTCCGCCTCTCTGTCCACGCTGTCCTGTGGATGGTTGGGAACCAGTCCCACTGTGGCCACGGTGGAGACTGTGGCGGGGATTACTGCAGGAGGGAGGACCGGCTTGACAGCAGTGACGACGGGGTTGCTCTTTTTGCTCACCCTGTTTGCAGCTCCTTGGATCGGCATGATTCCTGACAGCGCTGTTGCACCCATCCTCATCCTGATCGGCGGGCTGATGCTGGAGAGTATCCGCCGGATCCCGTTACAGGATTTTACCGAAGGGTTCCCCGCATATCTGGTCATCGCCTTGATTCCCTTGACCCACAGTATACCTGATGGGATCGCCTTCGGTTTTGTGGTTTATCCTTTGCTGAAACTGGCGGCGGGTCGCGGAAAGGATGTTCCGATACCGCTTTATATCATTTCGGGTCTGTTTCTCCTCCATCTCATTCTTCGTGTAATCAGTTGATCGCGATTAAAGAAACCGGCGCGGAACCTCCGCGCCGGTCGCTTTATTTGGATTATTGTCCCTGGGCTTGAGGGGTGGTCGTCAGTAGATGGCGGCGGATGAAGTGGGCCACGCCGGCTTCCTCGTTACTGGGCATCACATGGCGGGCGGCCTGCACCAGTTGGGGATGGGCATTGGCAACAGCAGCGGAGATTCCGGCCACTTCCACCATGGACAGATCATTCAGGTGATCGCCGATGACCGCGCATTGTTCCATGGTCAGATCCATTTTTTCGGCTAAGGACCGGACCGCATTTCCTTTGGAGATATTGGAGGGAAGGAGCTCAAAATAGTAGTCCGCCGATTGGACCAATTCCAGCGGATGGTTCACTTGAAGCATCCACTTGCGGAATTGTTGCATCGTCTCCTCTTTGGACACCATCACCAACTTGATCAGAGGAACCTGGGGAATATGGTCAAATGTGTCGATCAGTTCCAGAGGGAACTCTCCCTCTTCAATGGCTGACCGGGAGAAGGAGCTGATCCCCGTGGCATACACCCGGTCCAAGGTATAGACAAAGATGTCCAAGACCTCCTTTCGTTTCTCCAGTTCGACCAGGGTATTAAATATGATCTCCCGTTCAATGGTGGCCATCGGTGACAATACGTCAGTGGAGGGATCATAGATCAGGGCTCCGTTGCAAAGGATGACAGGGATGCGGATCTCCAGTTCTTCGATGAAATGCTTGGCTTCGATATAGCTTCGTCCGGTGGCAAGCGTGAAGAGTCCCCCGTGGTGACGAAAGGCGGCAAGGGTCTCTTTATTGGCGTCGGGAATTTTTTTCATTTGGTTGACCAAGGTTCCGTCAATGTCGGAAACGAACAATGGGTATTTTAGAATGGACAAAAAGATGCACTCCTTTTCTCTTTCGCCTCAATGGCATTCTCACATGGTTCCTACCTTATGTTAACAGATGTCTGTAAAGAACCGGTCAAGAGGTTATTAAGACGGACATGGCTGTTAATGTTTATATCTTATTACTATATCATGATACAACCATGTTTTAACGTGTCATGGAAGAAGGATGGTTCATTATGCGATAATACTTCTATCCATCCCGGTGGAATTCAAAAGGAGTTTAGAGATGGGAGGGGAACCGGAATGGATCTGGAATCAGTACACCAAAGGTATGCCCGGTGCAGTCGCTGTCCCCTTCATCGGGGGCGGACCCGGATTGTGTTGGGAGAAGGGAACCCTGCTTCTCCACTGATGTTCGTCGGAGAGGGGCCCGGGGCGGATGAAGACCGGCAAGGGCGCCCTTTTGTCGGACGGGCCGGGCAATTGTTGAATCGGATGCTGGAAGCGGCGGAGATTCCGAGGGCAGAGATATTTATCACCAATATCGTCAAATGCCGGCCTCCGGGGAATCGCACTCCCCATGAAGAGGAGATGGAGACTTGCATCACCATTTTGCGGGAGCAGTTCGTCGCGATCCGGCCACGGCTGATCGTTACACTGGGTTCGGCCCCCACCCGTGCCTTGATCGACCCGGATGCCCGGATCACTCGGGTGCGTGGGCAGTGGGTGGAACGGAAAGGAGTCCGGATGATGCCCACCTTCCATCCGGCTTACCTTCTCCGCAATCCGGAGGCGAAAAGGGAGGCCTGGATCGACTTTCAGGCCATCCGGGATGCGTACCGGGAGGTGCTGGCTGCACCCCGTTGAACCGGACTAGACTTGAACAAAGGAGGAGTCACATTGAAACGGTTGCAACAGACGCTTTCCCGCATCGACGGCAGGGGGTACAAGGCTTATAAAGAGATTCAGGGAGCGTACCGTTTTCCCCGGTTTACACTGTGGATCGACTACGTACAGGGAGACCCCTTTGCGGCTCCTTCCCGTATCCGGGTGCGGATGTCTCAAGACGAGGCGGGTTATCCGGAGGAGTGGTTTTGTGTTCCCCATCGTAAAATTGCTTTGGAAGACTGGGTGACCAGGGTCTGGGCGAGGAAAGTGGGACGTTACTCCTTTCGCACCAAAGGGACAGGTAAGAGCGGTCTGATCGATGTGGACCGGCCGGGTCAGGAAATCCTGCCCCGCACTGCGGCGGTGGTCACCCGGGATTATGTGGAAGTTCGCGTGACGGTGGGCCTTCCCGCCCAAGGACGGCGTGTGTTGGGAAGAAAGGCGGAGGAGATGCTTTGCGGATTCCTCCCCCGCTTGGTGGATGAAGCGATTCCGGTGGAAGCCATCGATCGGAAAGGGGTGGAGGAGCGGATGCGGTTGGTGGATAACCAACAGTCGATTCGATCCCACCTCAAAGAGAAGGGTTGGATTGCCTTTGTGGCTGATGGTGCGGTATTACCCCGGGAGAGCGGGGTGAGTGACCTTCCCCTGACAGGGAAAGAAGTGGTGAGATTCCGCGCTCCTGAATCCATGCGGGCTACGGTGGAGGTTCCCCACGGGCCGCCGATCCAGGGAATGGTCCTCCGCGATGGGATCACCTTAATCGTGGGTGGGGGTTACCATGGAAAAAGCACACTCCTGAACGCGCTGGAACGGGGAGTCTACGATCACATCGGTGGAGACGGCCGGGAGTACGTGATTACGGATGTGGATGCGGTGAAGGTGAGGGCCGAGGACGGTCGCCGAGTGGAGAAAGTGAACATTTCCCCCTTTATCAACAACCTTCCCTTCGGCCGGGATACCCTTCAATTCTCCACAGAGGATGCCAGCGGGAGCACCTCCCAGGCTGCCAACATTGTGGAGAGCCTGGAGATGGCGGCTTCCTGTCTCCTGATCGACGAGGACACCAGCGCCACCAACTTTATGATCCGGGACGGCCGGATGCAAAAACTGGTGGCGAAGGAAAAAGAACCGATCACCCCCTTTATCGATAAGGTACGTCAGCTGTACGAAGAGAGAGGTACCTCCAGCATTCTCGTTCTCGGCGGCTCTGGTGACTATTTTGATGTGGCGGATACCGTGATTCTCATGGATGAATATCACCCCTTCGATGTGACCCGCCAGGCAAAGGAAGTGGCCGAAGCTCAAAGCAATAACCGCGACCAGGAGGGGGGAAAGGTTTTTGGGGATGTTACCTCCCGGGTTCCCCTTGCCGCCGGTTTGGATCCCAAAAAAGGGAAAAGGGAAAAGGTGGATGCCAAGGGGCTCCATACGATTCAATTCGGTACCGCCCACCTGAACCTGGCCGGAGTGGAACAATTGGTCGATCCCAGTCAGACCCGGGCCATTGCAGAGATATTGCGACTGTTGGGCAAACGGGCCGATGGCTCCAAAACTCTGCGGGAGTTGATCGAAGAGATCTGTCAGGAGATGAAAAAAAACGGCCTGGATTTCCTTTCCCCCTTCCGTGGACAGCATCCCGGTGATCTGGCTCTCCCCCGCAAGCACGAGGTGGCGGCGGCTGTCAATCGGCTGCGAACACTGAGGGTCAAATGAGGAGGTTCACCAAATTGAAAGAAGTGACGATCTACACAGACGGCGCTTGCTCCGGAAACCCGGGTCCCGGGGGGTGGGGGGCGGTGCTGATCTATGGTGATCGGCGCAAGGAGATCACCGGTGGAAGTCGTCGAACCACCAACAATCGGATGGAGTTGACAGCAGCTCTCGAAGCGCTCAAGAAGTTGAAACAACCTTGCCGGGTGAAACTTTATACAGACAGTGCCTACCTGGCCAACTGTTTCAAACAGAAATGGTACGTCAATTGGGAGAAGCGGGGCTGGGTCAACAGCCGTAACGAACCCGTGGAAAACAAGGATCTGTGGCAAGAGTTGCTCCGGGAAGTGCGTAAGCATGAGGTGGAGTTCGTCAAGGTGAAAGGACACAGCGATGTGGAATTGAACAACCGCTGTGACGAACTGGCTCGGGAGGCCATCCCCAAGGGTTGACCCAGTGAAAACCGGGCATGGATCACTTGTACATTCTATAAAATGACAATAACAATCCGGTATCCGATGGAGCAGTGATTGAGTGGCCGTGTTATCATAAGGATAATGTGGATGATGAATGGGGGGTGGCGGCATGGACCCTGAACAGATCAAGGAAGAACTGAAGAGAGAAGCGGAGCGGCTTCACATCGACAAAATCGGCTTTGCCTCAGCGGAACCCTTCACCGAACTGAAGCAACGGTTGATTCGACATCGAAAGGCGGGGTTTGAGTCGGGATTTGAAGAGCCCGATCTGGAAAAACGGACCGATCCCCGCAAAAGTCTCCCTGAAGCCCGGTCCATCATCGCCATTGCCCTCGCTTATCCCACCCGGATGAAAAATCCGCCGAAGTCCCGCGCTGGAGCTTTGAGGGGCAAGTTTTGCCGGGCTTCCTGGGGAGAAGATTACCACCGGGTATTGAAAAACAAACTGGAAGGGCTGAAAGCGAAACTGTCGGAATTGGTTCCCGGTGCCGCCGCAATGGTGATGGTGGATACGGGAGCTCTCTCCGACCGGGCGGTTGCGGAGCGGGCCGGGATCGGATGGAGTGGGAAAAACACTTCCATCATCACTAAAGAGTTTGGTTCCTGGGTCTATCTGGGGGAGATGATCACTGATGTCCAGCTTCCACCTGACGAACCGATCACCCAAGCCTGCGGTGATTGCACCGCTTGTCTCGATGCCTGTCCCACCGGCGCCTTGACGGAGCCGGGGCGCCTCAATTCTCAGGCATGTCTTGCCTATCTCACCCAAACCAAAGGTTTTCTACCTGAAGAATATCGTGGCAAACTGGGAGGTTCCCTGTACGGTTTTGAGACTTGTCAGATGGTCTGCCCCTACAATCGGGGAAAGAACTTCACCCACCATCGGGAGTTCACTCCGGAACCGGACCAGGTAAAACCGTTGTTAAAGCCTCTGTTGCATCTGAGTAACCGGGAATTCCGGGAACGGTTCGGTTCGATGGCGGGTTCCTGGAGGGGAAAAAAACCGATCCAACGGAATGCGATTATCGCTTTGGGGTGGTACCGTGACCGGACGGCCGTCCCGGATCTGATCCATCTGTTGGAAACCGACATTCGTCCTGTCATCCGCGGAACAGCGGCTTGGGCGCTGGGCCGGATCGGCGGTGAAGAGGTGGAAACGGCGCTCCGTCAGAGCAAGGCTCGGGAACAGGACGAACAAGTGCTGAAGGAAATCGCCAGTGCCTTGCAAGCACGTCACTCGGAAAAAAAGGCGGAACACAGGTACAGGGAGGCATAAAGGTATGGTCTCAGGTTCTCGCGTACTCATCTGGAGTGAAATGGATAGCCCGGTCGGCCCGATCACCCTGGTCATGTCGGGCAAGGGCGTCTGCCATCTCGATTACATGAGTGGAGAAAAGGCACTCCTCTCCCTGGAACGCTGGGCCAAGGAATGGTTTGGATCTGTCCGACTGGAACGGAACGACACGGAGCTGGCCAAGGTGATCTCGCAACTGAATGAATATTTTGCTGGGAAGCGTCAACGGTTTGATCTTCCCATCGATCTGTTCGGAACATCATTTCAAAAACTGGTGTGGCAACAGCTCTTGATGATTCCATACGGAGAAGTCCGCTCCTATAAGGAGGTGGCCCAGGCGATGGGTGCACCCAAAGCGGTTCGCGCCGTGGGAGGTGCCAATAATCGAAATCCCGTCTCCATCCTGGTTCCCTGTCATCGGGTGGTCGGCTCCAACGGTTCCTTGGTCGGGTACGGAGGCGGTTTGAAGATCAAAGAGTATTTGTTGCGGTTGGAAGACGCTTTACCTGCCCAAGTCCAGGTTTAGCACGAGGGATGCACTCTTTTATCTGTCATTCGGCTGACAGGCGGTTTTACCGCCTGTTTTTGTCATTTTGGTGACCTTATTCAGGACGATGTTGCCGCAGACGATGTTTTCTCTTAGTCTAAAGAGGGTCTTGTGTGTACTTCTTCACAATTTTGGTATGGAGCCGATTGATCCCATCAGAGCCATTGGAGGGAATAAGCTTGGCCGATTCAGGAATATTTTATTTGCTGGGTGCCGATGAAGGAATCAGAAACATACTTCACGACTTCTATGATCGAATGTTTGCTGATGAGGAGCTGGCCCCTTATTTTGAAGGGGTTGACCAGGAGAAGCTTCGGAATCGGCATATCCGTTACTTCACCAATCATATGTTGGGACGTCATACTCACGAATACCGGGACAAGATCCTGCGGAATAGCCATAAGGGGTTAGGTCTCACCTTTGAACATTATGAACGTGCCATCCGGCATATTAACGCGGCCATGCGCAAATATAAGGTTCCTTTGGAGGCGAGGGTTTATGTGGAGACCTATTTCCGTGCTTTTAAGCCGCATATTATCGAAAAATAAATAATTGATTCTCTCACATCACAGGACGCAGCCGGTGCAAAATGCCCGGCTCTTATTTGAATCTTGGGGGAGAAAGGGCTTCCTCCGTGGTATAATCGTTTCGGAGACAGGACACTTTTTTCGTTTTGCAATTTTCCCACCCTTAAGACGATAACTTCAGCCGGACTTTTCCCGGTGTGAACGATATTTTACGGAAGCGAGAAGGAGATCGTGTCTGATGCGGATCTTTCAGGAATTGTGGTGGTTCTTTAAACAAGAGAAAAGAAGTTACATCATGGGTATTCTGATGCTGCTGGTGCTGGCGGTGTTGGAACTCTTTCCTCCTTACGTGGTGCGGCTGGTGGTGGATGTGATCGAGGGCGGGAAGGTGACGACAGACTTTCTCCTGAAGTGGCTCTCGTTATTGGCTGTCGCGGGGGTGTCCATGTATGTTCTCCGTTATGCCTGGCGTATTCTACTGTTCGGGGCTTCACGACGATTAGAAAGACAGATTCGAGGGGAGCTGTTCGCCCATTTCTCCCGGATGTCTCCGGGATTTTTCAACCGTCGGCGGACCGGTGACTTGATGGCTCATGCCACCAATGATGTTCGGGCCGTGGAGTTGACAGCGGGGGAAGGGGTGTTGACCCTGGTGGATTCCCTGGTGTTGGGTGGACTGGTGGTTCTGACCATGGGTGTCTTTATCAGTTGGAAGCTGACTCTGATCGCTTTGCTGCCCATGCCTTTCATGGCCCTGGCGGTCAGTCACTTTGGCCGTCTGATCCATGAGCGGTTTTTGAAGGCCCAGGCCGCGTTCTCAGATATCAATGACAAGGTCCAGGAGAACATCTCCGGTGTTCGGGTGGTGAAAGCCTTCGGTCTGGAAGAGAGGGAGAAGGAAGCTTTTCGGAAGATTTCACAGGATGCGGTGGATAAAAATATCGCCGTGGCCCGGATCGATGCCCTGTTTGATCCCACCATCAGTTTGATTATCGGTTTTTCCTACTTTTTAACAGTGGCATTCGGTGCTGTTTTTGTGGCGAATGGGGAGATCTCGATCGGGCAGTTGACCCAGTTCACCATTTACTTGGGGCAATTGATCTGGCCGATGTTGGCTTTCGGCTTTCTCACCAATATTATTCAGCGGGGAAGGGCCTCCTACGATCGGATTCGCACCCTGTTTCAGGAACAGCCGGAAATTGTTGATAAGGAAGGGGCTGTGAAAGAGCCTGCTTCCGGTGATCTTTGCATCGATCTCTCCGGCTTCACCTACCCGGGGGCGGAACAAACCGCCTTGGGGAGGATCGAGGTGAGAGTACCTTCAGGGGCCACCCTCGGGGTGGTGGGGAAGACAGGGAGCGGAAAAACCACGCTGTTCCGGTTGTTGCTCCGGGAATTTGAGGCGGAGAAAAAAGCGATCTCCATTGGCGGGGTGCCGGTGGAAGATTACACCTTGTCCGCTCTTCGGAGGGGGATCGGGTATGTTCCTCAGGACCATTTTCTCTTCTCTGCCACCATCCGGGAAAACATCGCCTTTGGAAAACCGGATGCCTCGGTGGAAGAAGTGGAGCAGGCCGCCCGCCTCGCCGGGATTCATGAGGATATCCTCCAGTTTGAATCGGGATACGACACGGTGGTCGGGGAGCGGGGGGTCACCTTGTCCGGGGGACAAAAACAACGGATCTCCATCGCCCGGGCCTTGCTCCTCGATCCGGAGATTCTGATCCTGGATGACTCACTCTCCGCTGTCGATGCCAAAACGGAAGAGATGATTCTGGAATCCCTGCGGGAAGAGCGGAGGGGGAAAACCACCTTGATCGCCGCGCACCGCCTGTCGGGGATTGAACATGCCGATGAGATCATTGTGTTGGAAGAGGGTCAGCTGATTGAACGGGGAACTCATCAGGAGTTGTTGGCGAAGGACGGATGGTATGCCTGGATGCACCACCGGCAACAACTGGAGTCCCTGATTGAGAAAGGAGGTGGGGTCGATGGTGATGCGGCGGCTACTCCGGTATCTCCAGCCTCATCGTAAGTCGATCACCGTGGCACTGATCCTCCTGTTGTTGGCCACCGCTGCTGAAGTGGCCGGACCGGTGTTGGTCAAAGTGTTTATCGACGATTACCTGATTCCCGGGAAGTTTCCGGTACAGCCACTGGTGTTCCTGGGATCAGCATACCTGTTTCTCCACTTTGCTGTAGCTTTTCTTCAGTACTTTCAGCAGTTTAGCTTTCACAAGATTGCGCAGCGGGTGATCCAGCAACTGCGGATGGATGTGTTCGGAAAGGTGCAACATCTGGGGCTCTCTTTCTTTGACCGGATGCCGGGGGGAGCGTTGATCTCCCGGATCACCAATGACACGGAGGCAGTTAAAGAGCTGTTTGTCAGTGTCCTGGCTTTCTTTGTCAAAGATATCGTCCTGATCCTGGGAGTCTTTGTGGCGATGTTCCTCTTGGATGCAAAACTGGCGGCCTACAGTCTGGTTCTCTTACCCATATTCTATGGATTGATGTACACCTACCATCGGCTGAGTCATCGGGTGTACCGGACAATTCGGCAAAAATTGAGTGAATTGAACGCCAAACTGAATGAATCCCTGCAAGGAATGAACGTGATCCAGGCTTTTCGGCAACAAAAACGGTTGCAGAAAGCTTTTGAAAGGACCAACCGGGATCACTACCGGGCCAATATGGAAAATGTCCGGCTGAATGGTTTGTTGCTCCGCCCTGCCGTCGACCTGATCTATCTTCTGACGATTATGGCGGTACTCACCTATTTCGGGATCGGAACGGATGGTGTGGTCCAGATCGGGGTGTTGTACGCCTTTATCAATCTGTTGAACCGGATGTTTGAGCCGGTCAATGAGATGATGCAGCAGCTTTCTTTTCTGCAGCAATCGATGGTCTCGGCTGCCCGGGTCTTTGAACTCCTCGATGAAGAGGAGACGGCTCCGACCCGGGAAGGGGAAGGGTGTCCGGAAATCAAGCGGGGGCGGATCGTTTTTGACGATGTCACTTTCTCCTACGATGGGCGCAACGATGTGTTGAAAAACATTTCCTTTACCGCAGAACCGGGGCAGACCGTGGCTCTGGTAGGACATACCGGCAGCGGAAAGACTTCCATCATCAACCTGTTGATGCGCTTTTATCCTCTGAAACGGGGTTCCATCACCATTGACGGTGTTCCCCTGACCCAGTTTACCGATGAGGAGCTGCGAAGGCGGATGGGGCTCGTGCTGCAGGATCCCTTTCTGTTTGTGGGGACGGTGGAAGAGAATATTCGCCTTTACCATCCGGATCTGACCGATGAGGAGGTTCGGGCGGCGGCTCGGTTTGTACAGGCGGAGGGATTTATCGAAAAACTGCCCCGAGGGTATCAAGAGCCAGTTGGAGAGCGGGGGGCTACCTTTTCCAGCGGACAAAGGCAGTTGCTCTCCTTTGCCCGGACGATGGCCCTTCAGCCGAAAATCCTGGTGCTGGATGAAGCCACCGCCAGTGTGGATACGGAGACGGAGGAGAAAATTCAGGAAGCTCTTTCCCGGATGCGTAAGGGGCGGACCACGATTGCCATCGCCCACCGACTGTCCACTATTCAGGATGCGGACTTGATCTTGGTGCTTCACCAGGGGGAGATTGTGGAGAAGGGCACCCATCAGGAACTGTTGGCCCAAAAAGGGCTCTACCACAAGATGTATCTATTGCAACAGGGTGTGTCTGAACCGGCATAAGAGAAAGGGGAGGCTATATGGAAATCCGGGTGTTGACGGTGGAGGATGCAGAGGAGTATTATTCCCTTCGATTGCGGATGTTGAGAGAGCTTCCCGGAGCTTTTGCAACCTCTTATGAAGAGGCAAAAGAAGAGGGGATAAAGCAGATGGTGGAGCGCTTGAAAAGCACCCGGGAGAATTTCATCCTGGGTGCCTTTGACGGCGACTGTCTGATCGGATCGGTGGGGTTTCTTCGTCAACAGAGGAACAAGCTGCGGCACAAGGGTTTCGTTTTAGGGATGTACACCCATCCCGATGTCAGGCGACGAGGTGTGGGGAAAGCCTTATTGGAAAATCTGCTGGCCCGAGTCCGAAGTCTGCCGGGTTTGGAGCAGATTCAGTTGGGGGTTGCGGCAGACAATCTTGCCGCTTTTCAGTTATACGCTTCCCTCGGCTTTGAAGCGTTCGGCAAGGAGCGGGAAGCGTTGAAATTGCCGGACCGTTATGTGGACGAAATCCATATGGTGTTGAAATTGAATTAAAACAAGACCTCTCCCTGCACCTTAGGGAGAGATCTTGTTGGTGTGCTTCCCTTGGCGATGCTTTTTCAATTGATCGCATACCTGAAGGGCAGGGCATCATATGATGGAAAAAGAGATGTGCCTTGAAGGGACGGTGCCTTATGGAAAATCGTTCATGGAGGCAGCCTGTGACCACCTGGTTCCGCGGGCAGAACCAGCTGTGGGTGGAGGGGGAGCCGGACCGCCTCTTTGATTGGATCTCAGACAGAGATGCCGACTGGGTGAAGGAGGAGCGGGATCGTTGGATTCGAATCCGGGAACAGCAACGGGAGCGGGGAATCCGACCTGTCAAGGGGGAGACCCGGATCCGGGTGTGCAGGGAAAAAAAGGACGGGGTCGGAATCCAAATGAGGGTGGTCGTCCATCAACGTCAACTTTATGGTTTGTCAGGACGGCTCTATGAACAGGAGGAGATCAACGGATATGATCTTGATCTGATCGAGGGCGAGGACGGATGGGCCATCACCGGGTGTCGTCAGGTGGAAAAGATGGATACCGGTTCAGATCAGGGATGGACCTACTACCAATCCCCTGATAAAGGGGAGGTGGCCGGATCCGGCTACAACCGGCTGCAGGCGGTCCAGTATGCCGAAACCTGGTGGAATGGATCCAATCCCCGTTACCAAAAGTTCGAAGACAATTGTACCAACTATATTTCCCAATGCATCCATGCCGGAGGGATCCCGATGGATTACAGTTCGCGACGCGACCGGGGCTGGTGGTACCGGGGAGGCTGGGAAAACTGGAGCTACAGTTGGGCGGTGGCCCATGCTTTGCAGGGGTATCTGTCCGGCGGGGGAATTATGAAAGCCCGTTCCGTGGGCTCACCGCAGGATCTGCAGCCGGGAGATATCATTTGTTATGACTTTGACGGAAACGGGAGGTGGGAACATAACACCATCGTCACCGCCTTGGATGCCTCGGGGATGCCACTGGTAAACGCTCACACCGTCAACAGTCGCCGCAGGTATTGGGATTACCGGGATTCCCACGCCTGGACACCCCGATGTAAATACCGCTATTATCATCTGGAGGGGTGACGACAGCCCCCAAAAGATCTCCGAGGCAGTTGTGTCACCGGGCCATTGGTTGAAAAAGTGATTCACATGTGAAACTCCAGGGATCGCTCAAGTTCTGCCACCGCGGTTGAGATTCGTCTTTTCCCTTCGATGGACGGGTTTAATCCCCGTTTTCAACAGTCTGGATCACCAGTCCGAGCAGACCCGGGCCGGTGTGAACCACCAGGGCGGGGCTGATCGAGCTGATATACAGTTCACACACATTTTCCAACTCTTTCAAACGCTCTTTGAGTGCTTCCGCCTCTTTTTCTGCTCTACCTTGGAGGATAGCGATCCGGGATTTGGTGGATTCGATCTGTTTCACGATCGGATCCATCAGTTTTTTTATCGATTGTTTTTTGCCACGGGCCAAGTTGTGAGGATAATACTTTCCTTCGACGTCGAGGGAGATGATCGGCTTCAGGTTGAGCATGGAACCGAGGGAGGCAGCCACTTTTCCGATGCGTCCCCCTTCTTTCAAATATTCCAGTGTATCGACAACAAAATATCCTTTAATCCGATTTTTTGCCCCCTCGATTCGGTTCAGGATTTCGAAATAGTCCAATTTATCTTTGATCAGTTTGGCGGATTCCAGCACGAGGAAACCGAGGACCCAGGATAAGCCTTTGGAATCGATCACATCGATCTTCATCCCCTTGAAATCTTCGGCCATCAGGCAGAAATTATTGTATGTGGCACTCAGACCGGAGGAAAGGGTAACCACTATACAATGAGTGTATCCCTCCTGTTGCAATTCTTTAAATGTTTGTTGGATATCTTCAGGGGAGGGCATGGAGGTTTTGGGAATCTCCTCTCCCAATCGAGCATAAACCTCCTGCGGCGTGATCTCCACCCCATCCCGGTATTCCCGTTCCCGATAGATGATGCGCAGGGGAACCACCCGGATCTTCCAGTGTTCCAACAGGTCGACAGGTAAATCGCAAGAACTGTCCGTCACCAGCGCAATCTTCGACATGATACTCCCCCTTGAGACAAGATATCCCCAGTATACGGCCTCTCCTCCCCTGATACAACAAGAATCAGGAGATTCGGTACCGGTTTTGTTGGGAATTCGATTCGTTTTTCGATACAATGGAAAAGGAATAGATCGGAAAGGGTTGGGAGAGTCCATGCCGTTTCACATCTGTCTGGTTGAGCCGGAGATCCCCAACAACACCGGTAATATCGCCCGTACCTGCGCAGTGACCGGTACGGTGCTACATCTGATCCGTCCCCTCGGATTTTCCACTGAAGATAAATATCTGAAACGATCGGGGATGGATTACTGGTACAAGGTGGATGTCCGGTATTATGACTCCTTTGCAGAGTTTGCCGCATCCTTTCCCGGGGGGCGTTTTTTTTGTGCTACGACTAAAGCACAACGAAGTTATACTTCCTTCTCCTACCGGGAAGGGGATATCTTCGTCTTTGGGAAGGAGTCGAAGGGGTTGTCCCCAGAAATTTTGAAACTCTATCGTGAAACCAATATCCGGATCCCGATGCGGCCGGTTGTCCGCTCCCACAACCTGGGGAATTCAGCGGCGATCATCTTGTATGAAGCATTGCGGCAGACGGATTTTCCTGGATTGAATTAAAAAAGGGGAGAGGGGCTGAAAGAGTGCTGAAGGTACTGTGTTTCGATCTGGATGGAACCCTGTTACCGATGGATACAGAGAGCTTTATCGGACACTACATGAAAGAGTTGGCTCCTTATATGGCAAAGATTCTGCCGGAGGACAAGCTGATTCCGCTGATCTGGGACGCCACCAAAACCATGATCGACGATCAAGATGACAGCCGCACCAATGAAGAGGTGTTTACGGAACGGTTTCTGTCCCGGTCCGGCCTGAAAAAAGAGGAGATCTGGCCGAGGTTTGATAAATTTTACAGGGATCATTTTCCGACATTAAAAAAATACGTTCAACCTTCGCCAAAGTCCCGACAAGTGGTACAAACCGCCCTGGATTGTGGGTACCGGGTCGCCGTCGCCACCAACCCCGTCTTTCCAAAGGAAGCGATCCGGGAACGGATGCGCTGGGCCCAAGTGGAGGATCTGGTGGAGTGGGTTTCCGTCTACGAAGAGACTCATTTTTGCAAACCACACCCTGGATATTACCGGGAGGTGGCGGCTGCCATGGGAGTTTCCCCGGAACAGTGTGCCATGATCGGCAACGATGTTCAGGAGGACTTGGTGGCAGGGACGATCGGCATGAAGACGTATCTGGTGACCGATTGCCGGATTGACCGCGGAGAGCCGGCTCATCAGCCGGATCAGGAAGGCACGCTGGAAGAACTGCTGGCCGATATTCAGAAAAGGAAGGGGATCTTTGCCTTCTGACCCAGAAATGAAGCCCCCCTGTCAATAGGAACAGGGGGGTGATCGTTGATTCAGTTTTTCACCGTGCCCATTTTCCAGGAGTAGACCTTATAGAACGTAAACCAGTAAGTGATGTCATAGTCTTTCCGGTCAGTGGTGTGATAGGTGGCATAAATTTTGCCGTTTTTGATCTTGGTGATGATGACACTGTGATTCATTCTACCGTCATCTTCAAAGTCGACACTGATGATGTCCCCCACTTTCACTTTGGAGCTGGAAGACTCATTGACGGCTTGGCGGGTCAGTTTCATGTGCCGGTAGAAGCTGTGGGCAACGGTCCAGGTCATGGATGGCTGTTTGCTGTCATAGTACCAGTAATCAGCCCAATCCCAACGGCTGCCCTTCCGCTCCTTAATACCCCCGGCCTTGACGACCTGGGAGATGAAATTGGTGCAATCCAGCTCGTAGGAGCGGTAGGCGGGGTTTCTGCCGTTCCACCACTTGTAGGCGTAGTCCACCGCTTTTTGCCTGTTGTATCCATTCTTTTCTGTGGTTAATGCAGGGGTGGTGGGGTCGGGCTGCTCCTTCTCTGGTGGCTCTTGGTTATTGTCGGAGTCGGATCCGTCCGTCGGCGTTCCAGACTGCTCTTTGTCTTGGTTTTCGTTGTCCTCAGAGGGATTTCCAGGTTGCTCTTTGTCTTGATTTTCGTTGTCCTCAGAGGGATTTCCAGGTTGCTCTTTGTCTTGATTTTCGTTGTCCTCAGAGGGATTTCCAGGTTGCTCTTTGTCTTGATTTTCGTTGTCCTCAGAGGGATTTCCAGGTTGCTCTTTGTCTTGATTTTCGTTGTCCTCAGAGGGATTTCCAGGCTGCTCTATGTCTTGGTTTTTGCTGTCCTCAGAGGGGTCTTTGGGCTGCTCTTTGTCCTTGGGTTGTTGCTTTCCAGGATTTTTCTCCCCGGAAGGTGGCTCCAGCTTAAGTTCGGGTCCGGGATTTTTAATCGGGAGGAGGTTGATCAGCTCCATCCGTTCCGCTTTGGTGAGACCTTTGGTCTTCGCTTTCTCGACCAGCTCCCGGATCCGCTTGTTGATCAATTTGTTTTCATATTGACTCACTTCTTTGGCATAATCCGCAACTGCTTTTTGTTCCTCGGGATTCAGATCATTCAGGTCCAATGCCGATCCGGTGACCTGATCCCTGTATTTCTTGTTGTCCAGATCCGGCTTGGTTGAAGGCTGTGGAGTTTTTTGCTTGACGATGTAGACGGCCTTTTGGTTCCGTTGGACGATCTGATCCTTGGAGGCGGAAATTTCTTTGTAGTAGGAAACGTTGTCCACCAGTTCCTCATCGGGCATGTCCGCCAATTCTTCCGTTGTGAGGTCATCGGCGGCGACTTGGCTTTGCCCAGCGGAGGGCTTGTCCGCTGTCGGCTTTTCGTCCGATTCAAAGGCTCCGGCATAGGCCAAGGATCCTACTACCAGAGCTGTTGCCGCTAAGCCGAAGATCCAGATGACTTTTGCCTTTGATTTCCGCTTTCGATCTTTTCGCTTTTCGTGCAAAGTGTTTCCCCCTTTGTTGAAGTTTGCGAATATATTGATGACGTAAAATCCTGTCAGACTGTAATCATCATAGATTTCAGCCGGGATAGGGTCAATAGACTTTTAAGACTATTATTCTTCCTCTGTTTAGACTTTTTTGGATAATATTAACTGGGGCATCCGGGTTGGATGAAATCCCCCAGTTTCCTGGTTGGACATCGGCAGTTCATGTCCGATGGATCCCGTCGAAGGGTGTGAACGGGCGTTTTTCGTTGAAAAGGGGTGTGCATTTCTTTGAGTAAAGGGAAATAGGTTGAAACATTGTCCCTCCCTTCGCATACATATATATCACCCCCAAAGGAAATCTCACTTTAAAAAATAGTTTTCAAGAGCGGATCGGCACGACGAAGATCATGTGCCAAGGGGGAACTTGGAAATATCCTAATGGACAATCGGCTTTCTCAAATCAGCGAACGGCAGCGGGGAGGAGGCTTCTATGGACATCCTGAAGCGCATCGCAGAGCAGCGGCAAAGAGAAGAGAAGCTGGCGTGGGAAGGGACGTTCGCGGAGTATTTGGAGATGGTTCGACAGCGGCCGGAGTTGGCCCAAACATCCCACTCCAGGGTTTACCATATGATTGCGGATGCCGGGGTGGAGGAGGATGAGAACGGAAATAAAAATTATTTGTTTTTCAGCCGGGAGCTTTTCGGGCTGGATCGAGCCATTGAACGTCTGGTGGAGGAATATTTCCATTCGGCAGCACGGCGGCTGGACGTCCGCAAGCGAATCTTGCTCCTGATGGGACCCGTATCCGGAGGAAAATCCACCATTGTCACCATGTTGAAAAGGGGACTGGAGCAATATTCCCGCACCGATGCCGGAGCGGTTTATGCTATCAAAGGTTGTCCGATGCAGGAAGAACCGCTTCACCTGATTCCAAGGTCGATGCGTCCGGGAGTGGAGAAGGAGATGGGAGTCCGAATTGAGGGAAACCTGTGTCCTTCCTGTCGCCTCCGTTTAAAGGAAGAATACGGAGGACGGATCGAAGATGTGCCGGTGGAACGGGTGCTTTTCTCAGAGGATGAACGGACGGGAATTGGCACATTCAGCCCTTCAGACCCCAAATCCCAGGATATCGCCGACCTGACAGGAAGTATTGACTTTGCCACGATCACCGAATACGGATCGGAATCCGATCCGAGGGCTTACCGATTTGACGGGGAATTGAATAAAGCCAACCGGGGCTTGATGGAGTTTCAGGAGATGCTGAAATGTGACGAGAAATTCCTGTGGAACCTGCTCTCCCTCACCCAGGAGGGGAATTTCAAGGCGGGCCGGTTCGCTCTCATTTCCGCTGATGAACTCATCGTGGCTCACACCAATGAAGCGGAATACAAATCTTTCATCTCCAATAAGAAGAATGAAGCACTTCAATCCCGGATCATCGTGATGCCGATTCCTTACAACCTGCAGGTGTCCGAGGAGGAGAAGATCTACGCCAAGCTGATCGGCCAAAGTGATCTCGATCACGTTCATATCGCTCCTCATGCCCTTTATGCCGCCGCAGTCTTCAGTATCCTGACCCGATTGAAGGAATCCAAAAAGCAGGGGATGGATCTGGTCAAAAAAATGCGTCTGTACGATGGAAAATCGGTGGACGGATATAAGGGGGCTGATCTGGAGGAACTGCAAAGTGAGCATTTGAACGAGGGAATGTCCGGAGTTGACCCCCGGTATGTGATTAACCGCATCTCCAGCGCTCTGATTCGTACCGACTCAGATTGTTTGAATGCATTGGACATCCTGCGGGCCATCAAGGAGGGGCTGGATCAACATCCTTCCATTACCAAAGAAGAACGGGAACGTTATCTTAATTTTATATCCATTGCGAGAAAAGAATATGATGAACTGGCCAAGAAAGAAGTGCAGAAGGCTTTTGTCTATTCATACGAAGAATCGGCCAAAACTCTGATGGATAACTACTTGGATAATGTGGAAGCATTCTGTAACTGGACCAAGATCAAGGATCCCCTGACCGGGGAAGAGCTGGAACCCGACGAGAAACTGATGCGCTCGATTGAGGAGCAGATCGGTATTTCCGAAAATGCCAAGAAAGCCTTTCGGGAGGAGATTCTAATCCGAATCTCGGCTTACGCTCGCAAAGGGAAAAAATTTGACTATAACAGTCATGACCGGCTACGGGAGGCGATTCAGAAAAAGTTGTTTGCTGATCTGAAAGATGTGGTTAAAATCACAACTTCCACTAAAACCCCTGATGAAAACCAGTTGAAGAAGATCAATGAAGTCACAGCTACTCTGATCGACGAGTATGGATATTGCCCCACCTGCGCCAACGATTTGCTCAAGTATGTGGGCAGTCTGTTGAACCGCTGACCCTTCCGGCGAAATCGCAGGGAATGGGAGGTGAACGGATTTGTCGAACCACAATTTCATCGTTTCCAGGGAGGACTGGTCACTGCACCGCAAAGGATACCAGGATCAGATGCGTCATCAGGAAAAAGTGAAAGATGCCATCAAAAGAAATCTGTCAGACCTGATCAGTGAGGAAAGCATCATTCTCTCTGATGGCAAAAAATTGGTGAAAATTCCGATCCGATCCATGGAAGAGTACCGCTTTCGTTACAATTACAACAAGGGAAAGCATGTCGGTCAGGGGAACGGGAAATCCCAGGTGGGAGATGTTCTTGGACGGGAACCCGCCAGAGCCGGTTCTGGCAAAGGCCGCGGAGCGGGGGATGCACCGGGTCATGATGTGTATGAGGCGGAAATCTCAGTGGAAGAGTTGGAGGAGGTTCTGTTTTCCGAGATGGAGTTGCCCCGGTTGCAACGGAAAGAAGAGAATGAGATTCAGGTGGAGGAGATTCGTTTCAATGATATCCGCAAAAAAGGGTTGATGGGCAATATCGATAAGAAACGAACCCTGCTGGAAGCTCTGAAACGGAATGCCATTAAAGGAAAACGAGGCCTCGGCCGGATCTCGGAAGACGACTTGCGGTTCAAGACGTGGGAGGAGGTCGTCATCCCTCATTCCAATGCTGTCGTTCTCGCCATGATGGATACGAGCGGTTCCATGGGCATATTTGAGAAATACATCGCCCGCAGTTTCTTTTTTTGGATGACCCGTTTCCTTCGCACCAAATATGAAAAAGTAGAGATTGTTTTTATCGCCCATCACACCGAAGCCAAAGAAGTATCCGAAGATCAATTTTTCAACAAAGGGGAATCCGGCGGCACCATCTGTTCCTCCGCCTACCGCAAAGCCCTGCAAATCATCGATGAGCGCTATCCACCCAGCCGCTACAATATCTATCCTTTCCACTTCTCCGATGGGGACAATCTCACTTCGGATAACGAACGATGTGTCAAACTGGTCGATGAACTGATGAATCGCTCCAATCTGTTCGGGTACGGTGAAGTAAACCAGTACAATCGCCACAGTACCTTGATGACCGCTTACCGTCACATCCGGGATCCGAAATTCATGCACTATGTGATTCGGGAGAAAGGGCAGGTCTACGATGCGCTGAAGCACTTCTTTGAGAAGAAAGGGAAGGAGGAGGGGTGAACGGCCGGAACTGCAAAACGGGGTTCAGAGTGGACCCAGGTCAGGAACCGTCTTCGGGAGACGGTTCTTTTTCTTTACATTAACGGTCGCCTTTTGCGCTTTGATTACGCTGGGGAGCTTCGGGACTACTTCCTTCCGTTGCTTCTCCCGGATTTTCTCTTTGGCGATCTTCGTTTCAATTTCCTGTATAGGCGCAGTAAAGCCGGGTGGGGAGCGGTTCCTGCCCGGCTTTTTTTGTTTGGTCCTTAAGTCTTGATTCAAGGTTCAGGCCTATGGCACATCCAACCCCTAAAAGAACACTCACACAAGATACACAGGCGCTCTGGTTCCTGTTTGAACTCCTCATAGGTACGTTAGAAACCCATCAAAAGCCCAGTACAAAGCCATTTCTTCATTGTCCTCATCATACAGAAAATACTCTCAAAGACAACCGGATTTTCAAATTTCCCTGTTACACCAGGTAATTCAGTCATTTGAAGATTGTCGTCGTCCCCGGGGTTTTTACATCACCGGAGATCGACGACAAGTTTGCATATCCTCACATGAAACGTGTATACTAAAGGCAAGAGAGAAGGATCAGGGAAGCCCCACCGTGGGCCTGTGGCCGGTTGCGAAGCACCACCTTCACAACCGGTTTTCACCTACCCAAACCAGGGGTCAACGCTACCTCTTCCGGTGGCGATCATGCCAGTCCAGGAAGAAGCGAGCAACGGCCACAAGTGCGACAAAAAACGCCGCAATAGCTTGAAACCATTCCATGCGCCTCACCCCCTTTGCCGTGAACTCGGCCCAGGCGGTGAGGCTTTTCCGTTCTCTCTTGCCTATGAATAGTTTACCATGTAGTGGTAGAATGAGCTAGACATAGTTGATGAAAACAAAACCGACCCCAGGATTTCCGGATTCTGAGGCCGGTTTTTGTTTTGTCTTACTTACGACTTTCTCTTTACCCAAATATGGATTGGGTAAAGAGAATTTCCGTAATCCCTTGCATTTTCTTTACCCAACACACGAAAAAAGGGCATAAATCAACTTTACCTAACACGTAAAAAGCAAGATGAGAGTAATGGAGGTAATCCCAAAAAAACTCGAGGTGCAACTGTGGAACTGAAATCATTTGTGGAATGGTTGAAGGAACATGGAAAACGAAAGCGGACACAGGAAGGATACCAAGGCGTTGTAAAGCACTGCCGGACGACACCGACCGAATGACGCCTTTGCTTAACAAAAAAATACTATTTTTCATTCAAATTGACATCAAAACCGAAACGAATGCTCGAATAACTAGTGCCCTGTCAGGCCACCTTGATCTTCTTTTGTTCACGTAAGATCGCCTCATGACGTTTATTTTTGTTGCGCCATCGGATGTAAGCCCGAATTTGGTTAAAG
>NZ_BMEX01000017.1 GCF_014637345.1 Kroppenstedtia guangzhouensis | reverse complement strand
GGGATACTCCACGGCCTCCAATAATTCATTCATGGGATCAAAGTCCCGCGCCAGGATCTGCACACTGCCGCAATGGAGCACATCCTCCAGTTGGACTGTTGTCTGGTACACTTCTTTGATCATCCGGAGAATAATTGTCATCATGCGCTTCTTTTGTGAATCCATCCTGATCCCTGCCTTTCCAGTCTTGTTGGAGCACACCCCGCGGGTCGGCTTACCGGGGGAGTTCATGTATAAGGGTAACCAAACATTACCTACTTCCTATTTTAAACGAGATTGCGAAAATGAGAAGAGTTTTTGCCGAATTTCCGGGAAATTTGTCGACATCGCAACCGATTTTCCAAACCGAAAAGTGAGGCAGCCCACATGGATTCCCCACCGCGCTGGGAGTCCCGAAATACAGAGAAGAAGGATCCGTGACAGATCCGGGAAAGGAGAATCGAGATGGCCGCCGGTTTCAATCGGTCGGCAGAGACGACCTTTTTGTGGATGATCCCTATTCTGGTCACACTTCACAACTTGGAAGAGACATTCTGGATCGAGGAGGCTGCTGTACCTGATGCGCTTTTCAACTTTCTCCCTGCGCTCTCCTCCCTGTTTCCTCCGAGTGTCCCTCAGATGGCGGTCGCCACCACCTTGCTCACCCTTCTCGTCTGGTGGGTGGCTTACTCCGCCTGTATCCGACAAAGAGCAACAGATGTGCTGCTGCTCCATTTCATTGCGGGGGTATTGTTCATTAATGCCATCAGTCACATCCTGATCTCCCTGATCAGTCTTCATTACCAACCCGGACTGATCACCGCCCTTCTGCTCAATCTCCCTTACTGCCTCTGGTTTTTGAAAAGGGCGGTACAAACCGGAGCCTTTCACCGGAAACAGCTGAACACCATGCTGTGGGTGGCGATTCCCCTCATTCCGATCCTCTCCCTCCTCGCCCACTCTTTGGGAAAAGGGGTGGAGCTCCTGTTTGGGTGAGGGAGGGCCCGGATGATCCCCGTTGCCAAATCGGGTAAAATAGGAATCGTTCCGGATCATTCGCCGGAAATTTCACCGGTTCAAAGGAGATGCATTCCATGCAACCCTTCACCTTTCACAACCCGACCCGTCTTCATTTCGGAAAAGGACAATTGGAACAGCTGCAGCAGGAGCTGCCCCGTTACGGAAAAAACGTGCTTCTGGTTTACGGAGGGGGCAGTATCAAACGAAACGGTCTCTATGATGAAGTTTTGACACTGCTTCATGAGCTGGGTGCTGTTGTCACCGAGTTGCCGGGAGTGGAGCCAAATCCCCGCTTGGCCACCGTGCGCAAGGGAATCGAGATTTGTCGACGGGAGCAGATCCAGTTTCTTCTGGCCGTCGGCGGCGGCAGTGTAATCGATTGCACCAAAGCCATTGCCGCCGGAGCCGCTTCAGAGGCCGATATCTGGGACATCATCACCCGGAAGGCTGAGGCGAAGGGTGCTCTTCCCTTTGGGACGGTGCTCACCCTGGCGGCCACCGGATCGGAAATGAACTCCGGCTCCGTGATCACCAATTGGGAGACTCAGGAGAAGTATGGCTGGGGAAGTCCGTACACCTTTCCGCAATTCTCCATTCTGGATCCCGTCTACACCTTCTCCGTTCCCCGGGACCAGACCGTCTACGGGATCGTGGACATGATGTCCCATGTGTTTGAACAATATTTCCATGTCACTCCCAATACACCTCTCCAAGATCGGATGTGTGAGTCCGTCCTGCGGACGGTGATGGAGACTGCTCCCAAACTGTTGGAGGATCTGCACAGTTATCCACACCGGGAAACCATCCTCTACTGTGGCACCATCGCCCTGAACAAGATGTTGTCCATGGGGACACCGGGGGATTGGGCCACTCACAATATTGAACATGCGGTCTCCGCAGTCTACGATATTCCCCATGGCGGAGGACTGGCCATCCTCTTTCCCCATTGGATGAAGCACACCCTGGACGAAAACGTGGATCGTTGCCACCAGTTAGCGATCCGGGTGTTTGATGTGGACCCTGCCGGTAAGTCCAAAAAAGAGGCGGCCCTGGAAGGGATCCAGCGCCTGCGCCGTTTTTGGTCGGATCTTGGTGCACCCTCCCGTCTGGCCGATTATGACATCGATGACAGCCGTTTGGACCTGATGGCCGACCGGGCCATGGCCAACGGTCCCTTCGGCCGTGTGAAACAGCTGGACCGCGATGACGTTCTGTCCATTTTGCGCCAGTCCCTGTGATGGACATGACTGCAGAAGAACGCATTCGGGCCGCACTCCGTTTCAGCGATGTTCCCATCGAATCAGGTTTCCGGTTCCGGCTGCTGGCGGAGGGGGCCTGGCACCGGGCTTACCGGGTAACGCTTTTCACAGGTGAATCGCTGGTGGTCCGTCTGAAAAAGAAGAACGTCTACGGAGAACAGGTGCCCTTTGATGAGAAAGAGTGGATTGCCGAATATGAATCCGTCGCCCTCTTCTACCGCGCCGCCAACCGGTGTCGACAAGGGATCTGTCCCACCCGCTACTACTATAAGGTCGACCCGGAAAATACCTTTACGGTGGAGAGCGACCTGGGTGAGACCGTCCCCATCAAGCATCTCTGTGCAGAAGAAGCGCTGGATCTGGGTCGGGATCTGGGTGAATTCTACCGACAACTGCACAGGCAGAAGCCGGAACTGGAAGGATGGGGGGAACCGATCCCAAAGGGAAATAAACTGATCGGGGAAGATCTTCGTCCGCCGGCGCTGATCCTGCAAGAAAAAAACGATGACATGCTCCGCAATTACGGCAGGCTAGCCGCCTCAGATCTGCCTTTTGACCGACCCCGGACGGAAAGGTCTTTGGAGCGGGCTCTTTCCTCCCGCCGATGGGATCGGGCTTCTCTGGTAAACAGGGATCTCACCCCGGAAAACTGGATGGGAAGCGGCGGCAGGTTGACCGGGATCATCGACCCCGTCCCGCGACTGGATGACGGAACACGCTACGCCGCATTTTTTTACCATTGCTATTCGTTGCTGTTACCGGCCTATCTGGACGCTCCCCGCTATGAGCGGCACGCCGCCCACTGGAAGCCGGACACCCTCGATGCCATCGCCGAAGGTTTTCTCCGGGGCTATGCCGACGGATCTGAATCACTTCTTCACTCCATTCGCCTGGAACATCTCTTGTGGGTTTTCGATGAGATCACTGCCCACTGGCGGATCCTGCAAGGAGACATTACCCGACGGACGCGCCTGCGAATGGGAGCTCCTCCGATCATCCAGCAACGCCTGGTACGATTCCTGGCGGAGTTGGACCGACTGACGGCCGATATCGGATGACAGGATGACAACCCCCTCTCCCGAAGCTGGAGAGGGGGTTAGAAGCGTTGTGAAAAACTATGTCACAGGGAGGGTTGGGTTTCACATGGAGTGATTTTGGATCGTAAGAACAACGAAAACGACATGTGAAACCCAATCCCGACCGACTCAGGAAATACTAAATCACAACACTTTTAGCGTTTGGACCGTTTCCGCCGGATCAATGATGGGGGGGCGGGGCGTTTTCCCCTGTCTCAGCCGGGTACACTTCGGAAACCTTTGGAAACTCCCAAGGTTTCTCTTCCTCCGTCCAAGCGAGATGTTGCTCTTCCCGGGGATGACCCGCGTAATCCACCCCCAGGAGTCGGGCCAGTTCCCGATCTAGGGAGACGAGGTCTCGCCTGTCGATCTGCATGAGATCGGATTTTCCCAGGGCGTAGGCGACCATTTTCATCTCTTCCACACAGGATTTAAGAAATTTGGCCAGATGTTCGGCACCTTGTTCCACATTGAAATCCTCTTTGAACTTGCCTTGGTATAAAAGGACCTGAACCGGCGGTTCCAAGGGGGAAGCCAAATTGAACTGGGTGTGAAGCATCCCTACCAATGCGATCGACCCGATATAGACGGCATCTGCTCCCAAGGCCAACGCTTTGAGAAAATGACCCGGCGTGGTCAGGCCGCCAGCGGCGATGACGGAAACATCCCGCTTCGCCCCCTGCTTCTCCAGGTGACGGATGGCCCTGCCCAGGGCGAACAATGTGGGCAGTCCGACATCGTCCTGGAGAATGGTCGGACCTCCGTGGGTTCCCGCCTCCGCCCCATCCACCACAATATAGTCGATCCCTCCCTCCAGTGCGATATCGATTTCCCGCTCCAAATAGTGGCCGGCACAAGTTTTCAATCCCACCGGCACCCCGTAGGTTTCCCGCAGAGACCGCACCAGAGGTGGAAAATCCTCGGGTCGGTCCACCCCCTCCAATCGGGTGTGGATGGGAGCATCCTCTCCGTCGGGAATGCCAAACCGCTTGCGAAAGGGCTCGTCCATCTGCCAGGAAGAAGTCCCCATCGGCGCCGCCGCCTGCGCTCCCTGACCCAGCTGGATTTCGATGGCATCCAGTTGACTCAGAGATTTACGATCGTTCATCCATCCACCCCGGTTGTACTGGCCGATAAAATATTTGGCTTCCCGACGTTCTTCCGGAACCAAGGGAGCTTCCCCTGAATTGGTGGCTGTCCCCGCCAGGCTGGCCCCTCGGGCCAGTCCCAGTTTGGCCTTCAATCCCAACGCCCCTCCATAGGACATGCCGGAGATCAGGATGGGAATCTCCAGATTCAGCGGCCTGGCCGCCCGGGGACCGATGGTGGTACCGGTGTGAATGCCGACCCCGTCGGGTGTGGGCATCCGGTACAAATGGACCGGATTGAATGTGAGTTGATCCCAGGGGGAACGAATTACCGGACTGCCCAAGGGACGTTGAATGGGCTTGCCCGACTCCGCCCGCATGGTCGCCTCCACAATGGCCCGCGGGGTCAATTTTTGAGCGATGGTGACAAAAGAGAACAGATTCTCTGTATAAGGATCCTGGATCACCCGGTCCAACACAGAATCGACCACCCCGTTGGTGACCCATTTCACCAGCCATGACAACATATGGTTCCCTCCTCCCACCTGACTGTCCAAAAATCAACGGTCTTTTCCATGATGGTTTCCGCCCAACTCCGACTGTTTCAACTGCTGTTGTTCCCAGTGCAGGATCGTGCTTTCGATCTCCTGCTGCCCGGCTGTGGAAGTTTGCACCCATCCCTTTCGGTGCATAGTGTGAAACAGACGCATATGCAATTCCTCTGTGTCGGTGTGCATCTGATGCATGGCTTCCCGGAGCGTGCGATTGGCGCAATGGGCTTCCGTGTGTGTGATCTCCTGGACCAGTTGTTTTTCCATCATCAACAGATCCTGCGCCATTTCCCGTTCCAACAGTTCCATTTTTATTACCTTCCTCCTTGGACTTAAAATCCCCACTGCCCTTCTGCGATTTTCCACCACTGTTCGCTGAAGGGACACTGGAAGTGTTCTGAATTAGTGGTGTCCGAGATGGTCAGGATGGGGTTTCACATGACCTTTTCGTTATCTGAACTGCTAAAATCACTCCATGTGAAACCCGACACTTCCCTGTGAACAATCTCTAGTGAACAGGGGGAAGATCTTCCCGTTCCCTCCCGTCATGGTTGCGGAGTTGTGTCAAAATCCGCCCGACGTGATCGCGATGGAGTCGGGCCGCCTCCCGAAACCATCCTTTCAGCTCATCGCTCTTGCACTTTTTTTCATACAGCTCACACTTGCGGACAGCCAATGCTTCCGCTTCAATCAGATCCTGTAAATGCAAAAGTTCCAATTGTGTCAATTGTTCCATGATCCTCCCCACCTTCCCGTTGATTCCATGATAGTATGGATCATTTCCTCAACGATTATTGACGAAGTAAAAAAAGACCTGCCGTTTCCCCGACAGGCCGCAGGCTATCTTATCTTTTTTTCCGGGGTGCCTTTCGTTTCCCATGCAATATGTCCATTCCCATCTGAGGGTTCCTCTGAACACTTTCAGCAAATTGTTCCAGTTCCCTCCGATCCACATCCACCCGAGTCACCTTCATCAGGTAGTCCAAAACCGCAGGCATTCCGCCCCGCTCATGAACCCGTTTTGCTCCCTGAAGGATCTGTTTCAACTGTTGTTCCGTCAGGACGTTATGGCCCATCACATTGTTAATCAGTTGAGTCATCTCTTTGGTAGAAGGACCTTTGCCCGGCATTTCCATCCCTCCGCTAATCCGTGGTCCCTTCACCATATGCCGATGGGATGAACAGGGCGCGGGTATTTGTCTAAATCCCCTTAGATTTGGGCGTCCATGGTCCTGGGAACTCTTCAGAAGCCGAAACAGTTGTCAACAGTTTTGAATAAGCTGACAGTAAAGCCCCCGGTGGGTTTTTTAATCGAAAGGAGGAGTCATCCATGTATTATCCCGGCGGCTACTACGGTTACGGCTATGGATCCGGCTATGGTTACGGAGGATATGGATACGGAGGTGGAAGTCTCCGACGCCTGCTGTTGTTCCTTCTCGTGATCCCGGTTATCTTCTGGTTTGTGGGTGCCTTCTAAAAAAACCGGATCCCCGGGATATCCGCCTGTACACTTCACCCGAGGGGTGCATAGTGTAACAGAAAAGAGAGAAGGAGGGAATCAATCATGTCCGGCAGGTACTATGGCATCGGGTTGGGTCGATTACTCCTGTATTTATTGGTGATTACAACCATCTTCATCTTGGTCGGTCCCTGACCGGAGAAGACCTGAACATCACCGATACTCTGATGATCCACTTGGAAAGATCGTGGGAGAAAAGGGAGTCATCCCTTTCTCATAAAACGGCAGGCTTCCTGCCTCAATCGTTTATCAACCATCGAAAAAAGGGGGGAAATCCATGTCCGGGTACTCTGGTTACGGATTCGGCCTTGGCCGCCTTCTCATTTTCCTGCTTGTCATCGCCACCATTTTTGCCCTGGTCGGCGTCTGGGGTTACTGATTCCAGATCCCCCCTGAACATGTTTTTGTCTGATGAAAGGGGGTGTTTCCATGGGCTACGGGAACTACGGGTATGGATTTGGTCTCGGCCGCTTGTTACTCTTCCTGCTCGTGATCGCCACTATCTTCGCCCTGGTTGGCATTTGGGGCTACTGATCGCCCCACCATCGGAGGCCCCCGGCTGTGACCGGGGGTTTGTCTTCTAATTTTCCATAAACAGCCACTCACGCAACCAGTCGGGCATCCCGGCAGTCCGGGCATACCGGGCACGGATCTCATCATACAATTGCGGGTCGGGCAAGGTTCTGAACAGATCATGGCTGGGTCCTCCATGGTCGTCATCCGTGTTCACCTCCAACAACCAGAGCTCCCCACCTTTTTCGATGCCGATGTCCAAGCCCGCTTCCAGAAATCGGAGACATTTCTCCATCATCCGGCATAAAGCTATTCCCATCTCTTTCATCTGAGTCCGCAACACCGACCGGGTCTTCCCATCAGTGAACACCGATTCCAACGGAAACACCGATCCGCCGCTGATCTCCACATTGGACACGATCCCCCCCTCCCCCCCGACCCGGACCACTTCTCCCGCATACACCCAGGAGCTGTCCGTCTCCTTCTGCATATGAACCCGGATATCAAAGGGCTTACCTTCATATCGATCCAAGGGTGCAGTCTGTTGCACGATGCACTCTTCTTCATAATGGTTCAGAAGTAATTTCATCATTTCCTTCTCTGTCCCCGATCTATGCTTCCGCTTTTCCCCCTGAAAGGTCCATTCCGTCCCATTTTGACAGATTCTCAACCGGCTGACGCCCTCACCCCCACACCCTTTATCCGGTTTGATGTATACATCCCCAAACTTTTTCAGCATCTTCCGCAAGCTTTCCCCCGACAACGGCTTGGTCTCGGGAAGTCGGACATACCGATCTGCCCTTTCATTCTGCAGGAACTGATACATCTCCCATTTGCTCAGAGATCTTTCCCGCTGTCCATCGTCAGTCATTGGAATTCCCCCTCCTCTCTCCACCAGCTTATGACAGATGCCCGGATGGGGTTAAAAAAAAGGCAACCGGTTACGGATGCCCGCTTAAAGTGTTGTGAAAAAGCCGTCATACCCACAGGGCCCAAGTCGTGCCCAGGGCCGCTTCGCTCCCCGGTCACGCTATGCAGGGAGGGTTGGGAGTCACATGAAACTTCTTTGGATCACCAGAACTTTGTGCCGGAATGTGAAACCCAACCCGACCCTGAGAACGATTTAAATCACAAAACTTCTAAAATAGATGTCAGACGGCCTTCAATGCATTTGTCAGCGACTCTTTTGTAATATGCCAGTGGGATGTATTCCAGACTTCTTTCCCGTCTTTCACCAGAATAGTTTGTGGAGATTTATGTTGAACACCCAGATCCTCGGCGATCCGGTTGGAAACCGGCCGGGACTCGATCACCTTGACCATGACATATTCCACCGTTTCAGGAGCCATAGTGGACACGAATGTTTGATATTCCTCCCAAGCCTCGGCACTGACTGAACAGCGGGTGCTGTGCTTCATGACCAGGACGGGGGATTCCGTCGATTGACGGAGGAGCTGCTCCCATTCTTCCAATGTTGTAATCTCTTTCCATCCCGCCATTTATCCCACTCCTCTGTGCAAACTGTACCATCATCTTACCCTATCTTTTTGCCTCTGGGAATCTCAGAAGTGGTGAAGTCTGGCGCTGTTTTGTTTCTTTTCCAGGAGGCTGATCAGCAACTGGTATTCCTCCAGAAGCATAATCTCAAAAAACTTCATCTCTTCCCGCATCCTGCGATTTTCCTTGATCAGCTCCCTCATCTGTGTTTGGTTGGTATCCAGTTTCTGTTCCAGCTGTCTGATCCGGTCCCGAAGATGAGGGAAATCCGGCCGGTTGGCTCTGACAGTGACTGTACTCTTGTCACGGACGGTTAATGCTTTCCATCTGGTGAGACATGCACGGGGACTGCGCCTCAACTTCATCGCGGCTTTTGCGAAGCTTTGGTTTCGGCTCATCCCCAATTCTCTGCCATCATCCAGTATGGAGAGAAGGAATCGATCTTCTTTCGGGTTCCAGGGACGGGACACATCTTGCACCTCTTTTCTCTGACCTCCGTCCTGTATAGAACATGTTATGATTCCGCCTCCGTCTTCGACTCGACTCCAGCCCCGATTTCTTTGTATTCAGTCTCTTCCCCCAGGATTTCCCTACGACCCGTCGTCTCCAATTGGCGTGCAGTTTGAAAAAGGCGAAGCAGACTGGTGTACCGATCCTTAATTTCATTCTGGAAGCTCTCAAAGGCATTCCATTCTTCAGTCAATCGGCTGTGTTCCGCCTCTGCCGCCTGCAGCTTCTTCTCTTTTTCCGCCAGTCTCTTCTCCAATTCAGACAACCTTTCGCGGGTGGAGAGGTATTCCGCTTCAAATTCTTTCAACTGGCGAATCACATCATTTATAGTAATGGAAGGCTTCCTCTTCCGTTTCAGTTGATTTTCCACCCGCTCTTTTTTGGCTTTCCGAAAGGTTTCGGCTTCCCGCTTCCTGACAACGGCATTCCACCGAAATCCGCAGGCCCCAGGGGTCCGGTTGATCTTTTCTGCCACTTCCTGAAAGGCGTCCAGTTGGTTGCCGCCTTCTCTCACCGAACGAAGAACTGTTTCGGCCAACAATCGATCTTCTTCTTCCGTCCAACAGCGCCCTTTCATATCAAATCCTCCTTTGGTGCGCATTCTATCGGTATACTATGCTTCGGACGGCCGTCCTGTTCCAATATGTTGTCTGTTGTGGGATTTTCCACTTCAGATCTGTTTTTCTCCATAAAAAATCACCGGGCAGGGTTTCCTTCCCGGCGGGGTATACCAGGTGCGTTGAAGAGGATGAATCAACGGTCCTGGTGATTCATATATTCCTCCACAAATTCAACGGATAAACGGGGCAGTGGACAGACAGCGGGGTCCAAGGCTTCCACATCGGAAGGATCGATGATCCGCGCAACTTCAGGTATCTCTTCTTAAGCCTACGCAAGACCTCTGCCACATTCACACCCTTTTTTTCCGGGGAAAAAGGAGCCAAATAACCGATGGCAGTGGTGGCCAATTTACGGGCACCTCGGACTTTTCCCCTCTTCAACTGATGCATGAGAGCCGCAACCTGGATCAGTCCGTGATAGAAATCGTCATGCCGTCGGGTTTGCCACAATTCTTCCAATACAATCCGTCATGGTAATATCGGAAAGATCGACAGTAGAGTGGATGATACATTCTGTCTCTCTGGATCAAGAGTGAATCGGAACCTCTCTTCCCCGGATCCATACACGAATGACCCTTCCATATTCATCGGTGATGAGCAGGTCCGCCCGCTTCCCAGTCTCCAGGCTGCCCCGGTCCAGGTCCAATCCCAGACGCCGGGCGGGGGCAAGGGAAGCCATTCTCACCGCCTTCCATAGGGGAACTCCTCCATAGCGGGCCATATTGTGAACGGCACGATCCAATGTGAGCAAACTGCCGGCCAGACTTCCGTCTTCCAGAGTCGCTTTCCCCCCCTCGGCCCGCACTTTTAATCCGCCAAGGTCATAAATTCCTTCCGGTTGGCCTACTGCCCGCATCCCATCCGAGATCAAAATCAGTCCATCTGTCTGTTTGACCCGTGCCAGAAGTTTGATCACCGTCGGATGCACATGAAACCCGTCACCGATCAATTCCACCGTAAGCCGCTCATCCACCATCGCGGTCCCCGCCACCCCCGGTTCCCGATGATGCAAACCGGTCATTCCGTTAAAAATGTGGGTGACGTGGGAAGCACCGGCCTCCACAGCAGCCTCCATTTCCTCATGTGTGGCGGAGGAGTGGCCGATGGAGATGACGACCCCCTGCTGGGATAACCTCCGGATCAGATCAAGAGCTCCGGGACGCTCGGGAGCGAGGGTGATCAGACGGAGACTGTCCCCGGCCACATCCAACACCCATCTGGCATCTGTCGGCAGGGGATCTGTGATGTACTCCGGATTTTGGGCTCCCCGTTTGGCCGGACAGATCCAAGGCCCCTCCATATGGACACCGAGGATCTCAGCTCCCTTCACTTCGGAAGCATGTTCAACGGCATTGAGAATGGCTTGTTCCAATCGCGGTTTATCCATCGTGACTGTCGTCGCCAGAAAACCGGTTACTCCATGAGCAACCAAGGTGTTTGAAATCCTGTGCAAAGCCTCGGGGGTTCCATCCATCACGTCACTCCCGCCGGCCCCGTGCACATGGAGGTCAATCAAACCCGGCCAAATCCATCCATCCACCCGAACTTCTTCTTCCACCCCTTCAAAAAAGAGAGGGGAACCGACATATCGAATCTGTTCCCCTTCAGTCACTACCATTCCTTCCTCCAGCATGCCCTCGGGAAGAATCACTTTTCCCCGAAACACTTTCCGCCCTGTCCGGTTCAACACTTCCAACTCCTCCTATTGCCGAGACATATGGGATTTCCATCAGCTTACCGCCGAACCCTTGCCTTGTCAAAGCGAATAGACTTTTTAGAATTGTTGTGACTCCATACTCTTCGAGTCGGTCGGGATCGAGTTTCACATTCAGGCACAAAGTTCTGGTGATCCAAAGACGCTTCATATGTGAAATCCACGCCTCCCTGTAACAGATTTTTCACAGCACCTCTGGCCGCCCTATCGAACCGGCCGCCGCATCCGGGGACACCTCACCGCTATTCAACCAGCATGTTGTCGGTAGGGGAGTTTTCAGCTAAATTGGAAAAGGACACAACTTTAAATTAAAGCAAATGAGGGATACTTCATGTCTTTTTATCAACAACTGGAAAAGTACGCGGAATTGGCCGTCAAAGTGGGGGTTAATGTGGAACCGGGGCAAACACTGATGATCAGTGCCTCCATAGATACCGCGGAATTTGTGCGGCTGATTACCGAGAAAGCCTACCAAGCCGGTGCCAAACAGGTGTATATCGAGTGGCAGGATCCAATTTGCACACGCTTGAAATATGAGTTGGCGCCAACGGAAGCTTTTGATGAATATCCGCGTTGGCAGGCGATGGGCCGGGAGGAACTGGCGGAAAAGGGCGGTGCCTATCTTGTGATTGAATCCAACGATCCCGAATGGTTGAAAGGGGTGGATGCAGACAGGATCAGCGCCGCCTCAAAAGCAGCGGGAATCGCCTTGAAAAAGTGGCGGAAATCTATGCTTTCAGATCAAATGAGCTGGTGTATCATCGCAGCGGCCTCCCGCTCATGGGCGAAGAGAGTGTTTCCAGAAAAAGAGGAAGCAAAGGCTGTGGAGGCACTTTGGAACGCAATTTTTCAAGCCACCCGGGTGGATCAGGAAGATCCCGAGGGCATGTGGAAAAAGCATAACGCCTTCCTGCAAGAAAAAATCGCTTTTCTGAATCAAAAAAGGTATAAAAAACTCCACTATCAAGCCCCTGGTACCGATTTAATCGTGGAATTGCCCGATCACCATATCTGGTGCGGCGGATCCGCCAAAAATGAACGGGGAACCCTGTTTAATCCCAACATCCCCACTGAAGAGGTGTACACTGCTCCGCTGAGGCTGGGAACCCGGGGAACAGTTCGCAGCACCAAACCTTTAAGCTATCAGGGAAATCTGATTGAAAACTTCAGCTTGCGGTTTGAGAACGGACAAATTGTAGGGATATCTGCGGAAAAGGGAATAGACGCCCTTCAATCCATGATCGGAATCGACGAAGGAGCCGCATATCTGGGGGAGATCGCACTGGTTCCCCATGATTCCCCGATTTCCAATACCGATCTTATCTTCTATAACACCCTGTACGATGAAAATGCCTCCTGCCATTTGGCGATTGGATCAGCCATATCCACCTGTATCGAAGGGGGAACGGAACTGTCACCGGAAGAATTGAGAAAAGCCGGATTAAATGAAAGTATGACCCATGTGGACTTTATGATCGGCTCCGCCGACCTGGACATTGACGGCAAAACGGATGAGGGGATCTGGGAGCCGATCTTCCGAAAAGGAAATTGGGCGCTCACCTCATGAGTATCTGTGACGCGGCCTCTAAATCCGGCAGGAAAGAGGCCGCCATTTTCTCTGACCCTGTCTATGGCAGAGTGAGAGAGTAGAACTCCTATATCTATTTGACAGAGGGTTTAATTCCATCCCATTTGGGGAAGAAGAGAAGGACCGACAAAAAGGAAAAAGACCAGGATGGAAACCACCTGGCCACATGAAAGAGGGTCAAGATTAAGGAGTTAAGAAGCGTGGTAGCATAAGCAAGGAGGTCAACCTCGCTTACAGATTTATCATAACATATGTTTCGAATTTTGTCGACGTTTGTTTGAAAATTTTTTGATTTGTTTTTTTCCGGTTTCAGGAACGAACTCTCAAAAAACGCATAAAAACAGGCAATCCCCTTTTTTCCCGCCGTTGAGCCCGCATCGCCTTCTTGAAACGCGCCTTGGCAATGCGGTTGTCCGTATGAGTGAAAACGGCTTCTTTTAAAAAGTGGACTTCTTCCGTCAATTCTTCCAGACGGGAAAGCACCCGTGCATATACTTCAAAATAGCGGATCTCCTCCGTTCGGAATCGGGATGCGATTTCCAGATGGAGAAAAGCCTGTTCTTTGCGCCCCGTAAGCGTATAAACTTCCGCAAGAAGTGCATGAGCAAACGCATCCTTCGGATTGAGAGTCAAACTTTTCAACAGATGAGCCTGTGCCGTCTCCGGTGCACCTTCCGACAGCAAAAAACAGCCATATTCCCGGTAAGCCTCGCTATGATCCGGGTATTGTGACAAAATTTTTTCAAAAAGGGACCGGGATTCCTCCATCCGACCCAGTGCCTGCAAGATCTGCGCCCGGAGCAGATGCCCCTGAACATGGAAGGGATCCGCCATTTTCAATTCTTCAAGAGCCGCCAGCGCTTCAGCAAATCGCTTTTTCCTCATCTTCGTGCGAGCAAGCTCATACTGTTGCCCCGCATAGGAATCCACCCCTGTCCCCTCGACATCTGATGTCCGGGTTTTTGGGTGTACGCTTTCCGCTTTTGCTGCCGTGCCTTCAGCCATCAGCAGTTCCCCCTTTTCCGTTTGTTGTCCCCTTTTGATCCGTCCGCACCGGTTGGTGTCCTGTCATGTTACATTGATTTTATCCCATTCGACAATTTTTGTCACGCTCTTTCGACAAACTCACCCACGTTTTCATCCAGTCACCGCCGCCGTGAATCTCTCCCTTCCGGATTCCATGTCAAGAAAAACCGTCTGGCAACCCCAAACGATTGGGACTGCCAGACGGTACGGCTTCCGGTTTTCCATTCCCCTGATCCCTTGGTGAAGGTGAACAGTACAATGGTTTGAATATCAGTCCATCAATTCCAACAATTTCTTTGAGGCGGCCTCGGCAAACTGAAGATCGTTGATATTGCAATCCAGTTCAATCACGGGAATGTCATCCCGTATGTGGGATTTAATTGCATCGAAGAGCGCGGCATCGGCCTCCGGCCACCAAAACTCCTTTCCTTTGCTATCCAAGGCGGAGACCCCTTGCAAAGGCAGAAAAACGGCCACCGGCCCCTGAGCCCGGTTCACCTTTTGAGCCAGCATCCGACCCAAACGTTCATTCTCCTCGGGAGTGGTCCGAATCAGGGTGACATTGGGATTCCACTGATAGATGATACGATCCCTCAATGCATCCGGTACACTGTCCAGCCCCCAAAAATTGACCATATCCAGACAACCGGGAGCCACCACTTGGGGCAGTCCCAGCTCTGCCGCCGCTGCCATCCGGTCGGGACCTGCTGACAGGACACCGCCCACCAACTCATCGGCGAGCTCCGTCGTGGTCAGATCCAGCATCCCGGAGATATACCCTCTTTCCACCAAAGCTTCCATCGTGCGACCGCCAGTGCCGGTGGCGTGGAAGACGAGTATTTCGTAACCTTTTTCCCCTAAAAATTCAGTACATTGGTTGACTGCTGTGGTTGTGTTGCCAAACATGGATGCTGTGATCAAAGGTCGGGTCTCAATCTTTGGAACTTGGGTTTCCACCATCCCACACACAGCTCCAACCGCATTGGCATAGATCTGAGCACTGAACCGGTTCACTCCGGAAACATCCAGGATGGATGGGAACATCACCACATCACTGACTCCCACATAGGGCTGGGTGTCTCCGGATGCGACAGTGCTCACCATCACTTTGGGCACTCCGAGGGGGAGAGCACGCAACGCCGCCGTTCCGATGATGGTCCCATTGGATCCTCCCATGGAAAAACCTGCATCAATTCGTCCCTCCATATACAGCTCCTTCACCACCTTGGCCACGCCCTTGGTCATCACCAGCATGGCCAAGGACTTATCACCTTTTTTTCTCAACTCCTCCAGGGTCACACCACTGGCCTCCGCAACTTTTTCCGTTGGAATATCCGCAGGGATGTAAGGCTCGCCCAGAATCCCGACATCGATCAGTAAGGCACGGTGCCCCCGGGCTTCGATCGCTTCCCTGACAAAAGCATAATCCTTGCCTTTGGTATCCAGTGCACCGATAACTGCAATCGTTTTGGTCACGGTTCAACCCCCCTAAATACTTTTCACTGCATGTGGTTACATTTCCAAGATCAAACAGAATCCATTTCAGGGCTGTTGACGAACCAGGAAACAAGCGGGGAAGTCGTCTCTTGTCACAGCCTGGCCTTGGGAGCCCACTCCTGGTTCCACTTGTTCCCTGTGAGTGCAAGTCGCTCATCCACACAACCGGATCCAATTAAACCGCCCTGGATCCGTCAAGTGGAAGATCGGAATCGATGACAGCTGCCCGGGATCCCTTCAAATTCGAATCTTTTCCAGAAGCGTAGTGATTTGGTGCCTTCCAAGCGGTCGGGATTGGGTTTCACATTCGGGAGACAAATTTCTGGCGATCCAACGATCATGTAAAAGCCAAGCCTGTCTGTGACGAGTTTTTCATAACCCTTCCAGGTTCCAAGGAACTGAAGCGGGAAAGAGCATAGTGTTTCCCAACCAAAAGTTTAGGCGACACCGAAAAAACGGACCCTTCACAAGGAAAAAGTACTCCGCCCATACTCCACTTCCCTCTCAACGGAATCCTCCGGTAATTCCCCCACATCCTGGGGAGTCCCGTCCACAGTCACATGGTAGAGAAACCCTTCCTCCCCCACCTGTCGCAGGTGAATCCCGATTTGGCAACCCTTGAACATAAACAGGTGGTCCCCCTCTTCCTCAACCTCACAATGGATATCCAGCATCAATTTCCCGTCGATATAAACCGTCCTCCGAATATGGAGACAATGATCGAGACACAGGATGTGAAGCCCGCTATCCAGCCGCAGACACCACTGTTTCCAAATTCCCCCTGAGGGGGTGGGAAGAAAAGCTTCCACCTTTTCACCGGTTTCAATGGAGATTCCGTTTAAAGACAAATCACAGTTGCATTTTCCCGTGTGGTCTTTAGACAGATGCAACCCCAGTCTTTGATCCCGGATGACAAGCAACCGATGGCATTCCACGGCGTCATCCAGGGTCCATCGTTCCATCAGAATTCCATTCAACCGGATGGTTCCGGTTCCTTCACTGAAATCTGTCTCGACGAGATGGTGTTTCCATCCAATCTGTACTGCCCAACTTCTACGATCCATACTTCAAACCCCTCTGTTTTACTTCCCTTATATAATCATTCGTATGAACAGTAAACTTTTGTGTCGATTTAAAAAAATAAATCACGAATCTTGTCCTTTTTTATATAAAAAGAGATGATCACAATAACCCCTTCACGCTAGTGAAGGGGTTGATTTAATCGGAGGACGGAAATGTTGGGATGGATTATTTGATTTGGGCCCTCGGGATGGCCACTGTCAAACAGCAGTTATAGGAAGAACACCTTTCTGGGATGACTCTTTCACCCTGTTTCTAGAGAGGCGTTGTGAAAATGTCACAGGCAGGGTTGGGTTTCACATTTCGCGCAATATTTCGAACCAAAGACACTCCATGTGAAACCCAATCCCGACCGACCCGGCCAGCACGAATTCACAATGCTTCTAGTGGTAATGTGCCTGATGATAGTGCTGGATGGTTTGTTCGATAATCTCACTGATGTCTTTCTTATTAAGCTTACGGAGGTCACTGACAATCACTTCGGATTCCAGCTCTTCCTCACGGAGCAGTTCGTACAGTTCAGGGGAAACAGTCAAGATGAGGGTGGACAATTTCATCATTTGCACAGCGATCACCTCTTGAAAAGGGATGGTGCTGTCTTTCTGTGAAGCTACATCCTATTTTATTATATGATTCCGGTGTTCACCAAGTTGTCAACCAACAGATCCTACGGTGAAACTGATAGGTGGGAAAACACCCGCCGTCTCGGCGGGTGTCAGCTCCTCCCCAACAATATTGCATGATCCACTTTGATACAACGATCCATCACCACGGTCAAACCTGCATCCCTGGCGATGGCAGCCGCCTCTTCGTTCACGATTCCTTGCTGCAACCACAATGCCTTGGCTCCGGCGGCCACCGCATCCCTTGCAATCGGAACACAATATTCGCTCCTGCGAAACACATCGACGATATCGATCGGTTCCCTGATCTCCGTAAGGGAGGCATAGGGCTTCTCTCCGAGGACCGGTTCCTTGAGGACGGGATTGACCGGGAAGATTCGGTAGCCCGCCTCTTGCAGGGCACGGGCGATCATGTGGCTGGTCCGGTCCGGCTTGTTTGACAAGCCCACCACGGCGATGTTATTTGCGCTTTTCAACAGACTTCGAATTTCGTCATGATCCGGATTTTGATGCAATGAAACTCCCTCCTCATCCTTCTATTCCAACTATACCCCAAACCTGTATCTTGGGAACCACCGCTTCCTATTTTAAATGGAAAAAAACCAACGCATTTTTTCTCCATCCAATCATCCATAATCAAAGCTTGTCCCGTCGCCAGACCTTGAAAATATCTGTGATCAAGTCCATCCCGATCATCGGATGAAAAAAAGATGACCGGACTTTATATTTACCACCATCGGGGATGGAAGAGACCATCAACTCCAACGCCACCAACACAAGCCCCGTTGCGATTGGTTTCATCTACGTCTTTTTTCCTCCCTCTTCTGACTGCCTGATATTTGCGTCCACCATTTCGGCATGATTCGCTGTCTTTCCTTTCCGGACGCAGTCCCGAATTTTCTGAATCGATCCCGATCGCTGATCTAAAAAAGCCCGCCATCGGCGAGCCAGTGTCAAACCACTTTACTATGCAAAGACTTCAGTTCCTTCATCAGAAACACACACCGTTTTTCCAGAGAGTTCAACCGGTAGATGGCACTGTCCACCAGGTCCGGATCGGTGAGATGTTCCAACTGTTCTTTGGTCCGTTCCCACTCCCGGCGCGTCTCATTCATCTCGTCCCGAATCTCTTCAAAACGGGACTTACATTCTTTTTCCCGGTTGAAAAAACGCAAATTCATCATCCTCTCTGACCGGTTTCCTCCGCATTTCCATCATCCCCATCATCTCTCATCCCTTTTTTCACCCTATGTCTTATGGCACCTGAATAGTCCCGTTACGTCCGGAACAGATACAAGCACTATAAGCGTTGTGATTTTAGTGTTGGCCGGGTGGGTCGGGATTGGATTTCACATGACCCTTTTCGTTGTTCTGAACTGCCAAAATCACTCCATGTGAAACCCAACCCTCCCTGCATAGCGTGACCGGGGAGCGAAGCGGCCCTGGGCACGACTTGGGCCCTGTGGGTATGACGGCTTTTTCACAACGCTTCTGTCAGGCGACTGAAAAAAATTCCGCCGTGTCCGGAACTTCCCGGACCGGCGGAAAGCTTATCCATTCATCAGCTTTCTACAGCCACACCTACGGTCTTGCCATCTTCCATCAATGTGTGGACGATCTCATCCAGGGAAGTTGTCAACCCCTTTTCATCCTTGTACACGACGTGCCTGTGATCAAATTCCACAGGCGACTCCAGACCCGCCGCCGCTGCGAGGCGGAAAAGGCCTTTGCGGAGGGCCAGCACATAGTTGGTCACCCGATATTCCTTTTCCTCCACCACCAGCGCCCGTTGTAACTTGGGGTCGGTAGTGGCGACTCCGACGGGGCATTCATTGGAGTGGCAACGCAATGCTTGGATGCATCCCACACTGATCATGAAACCCCTGGCGATATTGACCAAGTCAGCCCCCATACCCAATGCTACCGCAATCTCATCGGGAGTTGCCAGTTTCCCGGAAGCGATCAGTTTGACCCTATCCCGCACACCGTATTTGCGCAACAGGGCATCTGTCAGCATCAGAGCCGATTTGACCGGAAGTCCCACCCCGTCTGCCAGTTCTTGATAAGAGGCACCGGTTCCTCCTTCCCCGCCGTCCACAGTGATAAAGTCAGGACCATGACCCTGTTCTGCCATATATCGGACTAAGGGTTCCAACGTGTCGCCACCACCAACCACGATTTTGATCCCCACGGGTTTACCGGTAAATGAGCGGATCACTTTGATCCAGTTCATCATGGACGGAATATCGTCAAATTGCCGGAAACGGTTGGGACTGTCAATGGTTCGCCACGGTTCCACTCCCCGAATGCGGGCAATCTCCGGGGTCACCTTGGAACCATCCACATGGCCACCCCTGAGCTTCGCCCCCTGACCCAATTTCAGCTCAAATGCCCGAACCCGCTCCATTTCCGCTTTCTCCCGCAAGGCCTCCCAATCAAGGTCTCCCTCCCGATCCCGTATCCCAAACAGTCCGGGACCGATCTGCATGATCAAATCCACATCACCGGCCTGGTGATAGGGGGAAATCCCCCCTTCTCCCGTGTTCATCCACGTTCCTCCGGCCCGGGCCAATCCTTTGGACAAAGAAATGACAGCCCGCTCCCCGAGTGCCCCGTAACTCATCGCCGACATCCCGATCAGCCCCCGGACGCGGAAGGGATGCTTTAATCCTTCACCGATCACCACCGCATCCTGTTCAGGCAACAGCCAGGAGGGTTCCTCCACTTCCCTTCTTTTCTCTTTGCGGGAGAACAAACCGTCGTGGTGGATAATATAAGCCTGGGTCGGAATCTTCGGTTCCCGGTCCACCCGAAGCTCCTCCTCCTGTTTGGGAAATAGGGTATTGCGAATATAGTATCCCGGTTCTCCAAAATCCCGCACCGAACCGAATCCGATCAGATCCTGAAGATACTTTCCCCGCTTGACGATCTGCTGATACCGGTTACGGGAGAAGGGTTTTCCTTCATTGTCATTATTGAAGAGATACTGTCGCAACTCCGGACCAATTTTTTCCAAAAAATAACGCATTTTGCCCAAAATCGGATAGTTTCGAAGGATAGAGTGCTCTTTTTGACGCCGGTCGAACACATACAGAATGATCAACAACCCCACTGGTAGTAAAAGAAGTAAAATCAAGAAAAAGTCCATGACCAGGTTCAAGTTCAACAGATTTTCCAACAGATATCCCTCTTTCCTTCAGATTCCATGCCAGCCACAAAATCTTCTCAAACACCCAAACCATTCTGATGGATATCGCATCCATAATAGCAAATGAATAAATTGTGTGTGGACACCAAAATCTTGTACAGACACATCCGTGAGAAAGCCCGGCCCCCAACCGATGGTTGATCTGCCGGGCTTTCTTTTCAGAATGCCCGCCCATATGGACGGGGAAGAATATTTTCCCGACCAAGGGCAAGGGCTGCATCATTGGCCCAATACGGATTGCGCAACATGCCCCGGCCGATGGCCACCACATCAGCCTGTCCGTTTCGCACCACCATCTCCGCCACCTGGGGGTCATCCAGACGACCGACGGCGACCACCGGGGCACCGACCTCCTGCCGTATGGTCGCAGCAAAGGGCACCTGATACCCCGGAGCGGCTGCCCGCACTGGGGACGGCCCCATCGGGGACTCCCCGCCGGAACTCACATCAAAGACATCCACACCCAGATCACGGAATTTTTTGCACCGCTCCACCGTCTCTTCCAGGGTGTATCCCCCGTCGGCGTATTCGACAGCGGAGAGGCGCATCATCAAAGGCATCGATTCCGGGATCCGTTTTCGAACAGCTCGGATCACATCCGAAGCGAAACGATCCGGTTCCCCGTACTCGTCCGTCCTCCGGTTGGAGATGCGGGAGATGAATTGATGGATCAAATAACCGTGGGCACCATGAATCTCCAGAGTATCCACCCCCGCCTGAACCGCCCGCTCCGCCGCCTGCCCGAAAAGCTCCACCATCTCTTGGATCTCGGTTAGAGTCATTTCATGGGGGACACGGAAATTCTCCCGGAAGGGAATCGCAGAGGGAGCCACCGGCCGCAGACTTTCCGATTCCGCTTTACGTCCGGCGTGGGCAATCTGGATCCCCACTTTGGTCCCGTATTGCTGACAAGCCTGAATGATCCGCTGAAAAGCGGGAATCTGCTCATCGGACCAAAGTCCCAGATCCCGGTCACTGATCCGTCCGTCAGGATGGACATCGGTCATCTCCATCATGATCAACCCCGTTCCACCCACGGCACGGGAAACATAATGCACATAGTGCCACTCTTCCGGTGCACCATCCCGCGCCTCCACACTGTATTGGCACATGGGGGACATCATGATCCGGTTTTTCAGTTTCAATCCTTTCCACTCGACGGGATCCAACAAACCGGGCATATTTCACCACTCCTTTCTCTTTCCAAAGGAAATCTATTCAATCATACCCTGTACACCAAAAGCTAAACCGCCCCTTAAGGACGGTCCTGTCCCTGCCCCCGGTGTAAAAAGTGCAAAAAGGGGCGAGCGAATTCCTGAACGGAAAATTCCTCCGCCGAATGCTGAAAATAAGTCTTCTTCACCCGCTCCATCAGCCAAACCGGAACCTTGCGTCCCCTAATCAACGGATAAAACAGCCGATACCCCTGAACCAGATGATCCCATCGGGCATCATCACCGGACTGTAGATACTCGGAAACATCCAGCAATTTGGCATGACCTTCTTGTAACAGGACATTTTTCAAATGCAAATCCCGTGGATTGAGACCCCGACTACGGACATACCGGCGTGCTACTTCCACTTCTGTAATGATGTTTTCCGGAATGACAATCCCTTGGGAAACACATTCATACAATGTGGGACCCTGTTCGTAGCTCAGGACGAGGAATGAGTCCCCCATTCCAAAACAGACCGGAAAGTACGGGGTATCTCCCAGGCGGCGATACACCTCATATTCATTCAATCGCTTCTGTTCCCGGCCGGGTGCGTAACACTTGAACACCACCCGGGGTTCCGAAGGGTGACGAACCACCACCGCATCAGTACCTACACCAATTTTCTCCATCTCCTTTGGAATGTGAAGAATCGTCACCAGTTGATTCCCCGGATGGGCCTGAACCCTCACACTCTCGATCAGAGGTTGGATCCAACTCCAAAACATAGGGCTCCCCCTTGTCTGACAAAGGCCTGGACCGCTATTCTGATCCATCTCCGAAAACAATACTTTTCTTCAACCCTTCTGTCAAATGTAACATCTTTTGCAGGCAAAGCCGAACCCCCCGAAAGGATTCCGGGAGGGTTCGACTTCCGTTCGCTCTTTAGACACTTGTCGGGGTAGAGATCTGCCGGTCCAGGAAACGCAGCACCCGGCGGTAAACTTCCATTTCATTTTTCTTCTTGGAAAACCCGTGTCCTTCATCCTCCAAGACCAGATATTCCACATCGACCCCTTTCTTCCGAAGTGCATCCACGATCCGGTCGGATTCCCCCTTGACCACACGAGGGTCCTTGGCCCCCTGTACTACCAACATCGGCAACTCCATCTGCTCCAGATAAGTGATCGGAGAATCCTCCTTCAGTTTGTCCCGGTCTTTGACTGGATCCCCCACCCACTGTTCCATCACCGGTTGCCAATGTTCCGGAACCGACTCAATAAAAGTGAACAGATCGCTGGGTCCGAAGATGTCCACAACAGCCCGGAAATACGACCCGTGCCGACCGGTCAGCAACAGGGACATATAGCCGCCGTAACTCCCACCCATCAACAGAATCCGGCTTCGGTCAGCATAACCCTGTTCAATCATCCACTCCAACCCATGAATCAAATCCAGGCGGGGTCCGCCCCCCCAATCCCCTTCCACTCTCTTGGCAAAGGAGAGTCCATAACCGGTGGAGCCCCGGAAATTGGGAGCAAAGACGCTGTACCCCCGGTGGAGCAAAAACTGAAACAACGCCCTGAACGATTTTCGTTCCGCAGCCTGAGGACCTCCATGTGGCCACAGGATCAGGTAGCCGTTGGAAACCTCTTCCCGTGCCCGGAACCAAAGGGCTTCAATCTCCAGTCCGTCATAGGAGGGGTATCGCATCACCTCCGGCTGAACCAGTGTCTCTTCCGCGACACCAGGAACTCGGTAGCGGGTCAGTTCCGACCACTTACTCTCCCCCGGCCGGAGCCGATAGAGATTGTGAGGACGGACCGCTGACCGCCCCAGCAGATACAGGGTCCCCGACTTTGCAATCACCAGTTGAGTCAGGATCTCCACCGGTACAGTCACTTCCTCAGCAGAGGAGGAATCCAGAGAAAAGCGGATCAACCGATCCTCCACCCCATATCCTTCCACCAGATACAGCACCTTCCCCTTCCGGTCGAAAGAGAGGGAAGTGAACTCACCCCCCGCCGGTTCCAACACTTTTTGAAACTCCCGCCGCTGCAGGTCATACTGGGCCAGGTAAGCCCGGTCCTCCTGATAATCCGTAAGGAAATAGAGAGTGTTCTCGTCAGTGTAGACCGCATCGTAGACTACGTGTTGGGGACCGGAATCCGCCGTGAGGCAGATCGCCTCCCCCGCCTGCTGAACAAAGAGCAAGGCATGGGTGTTGGAAAAATGTTTCAGATAGGCAAAGGTTTTCTCCTCCGGACTGACATCCACCAGAAAGGTGGCAGCCTCTGATCCCGCGAGGATCTTCTTCTCTCCTTCTGTTTCCAGATCGTAGCAAAAAGTGTCCAGATGGGTTTCGTTTTCTCTGTTGGTGGTGTAGTAGAGCCGTTTTCCGTCATCGGAGAGGGAGGCGAAGAAATGGCGCTTTCCCTCCGCCCTCCGGATCGGGAGCAGCTCCCCGCCCTCCGGGGGAAGAGCGTACAGTTGGGTGTTCTCGTCCCCGTCCTGGTCAAAGCCCGCCATCAAAAAGCGCCCCCTCTTCTCAAAATGGAGTGCCTGGCAACTTTGACCGATAAAAGTCATCTGACTGGGAAAAGGATGTTCCGGATCCATCTGCCAAAGATCGAAGGAACCTCCCAGATTGGTGCTGAAAACAATCTGTCTTTCGTCCGGACGGACGGCAAAAGTTTGAATATCCATCGTGCGAAAAAACTGCTCCACATCCGGTTGAGGAAAACGAATCACGATCATCTCTCCCTGTTTTAGTATTCTACTGAGAAAAAGGATAAAACCCTTTTAACACCATTCGATCACCAGTCCCCATTTCCTCTCTGTTCAAATTTCGCAATAGATGAGCCCCCCTCCCAACCCCCTCAGTCATGGGTACCTCCAACCCCGATCACACCCTTGAGATCCGATTGGATTATCCAGCCCTCATCGGGGGAAAAGAGGGATAAGGAATGGAAAGACGAATCGTATTAGATAAAGGAGGAAGCCCTGATGAGAGATTGGATGAAAAAAGGATTGGCTGCAAGTATGGGGTTGGCCGTGATCAGCAAGGAACGGATGGAAAAAATTCTGCGGGACATGGTGAAACGAGGAGAAATGACCCCCTCCGCTTCCAAAGAACTCCTGGAAAAACTGATTGTCCGGGGAGAACAGGAACAGGAACAACTGGATCAATATCTCCGCGGACGGATGAACAAACTGCTGAAGGAGATGAACATCTCCACCCATGAAGACATCCAAGACCTAAAACAACAGATCCATCTCCTGGAAGAGCGACTGACCCGTCTGGAAACCAAATACGGCACGCCTCCTCAGGAAGATCCCGACCAGGGATCCTGACTCGCTTTTGGAGCAAGCTATCAAGGGGGGCATGTCATGTTCGGAAAAAAAATAAGAAACCTCAACCGATACTGGGAAATTGCTTCCACCTTTGCCCGGCACGGTTTCGGATATCTCCTGGAGGAGACCGGGATTTTCTCCATACTCTCCCTTCCAAAAAAAGCAAAGGAGTCGGCACCGATCAAAAAAGACCCGGCTTCCATGGGCAAACATATCCGGGAGGCACTGGAGGAATTGGGCCCGGCATTTGTGAAACTGGGCCAGGTGGCCAGCACCCGCTCCGACCTTTTGCCCGAGACCATGATCCGGGAACTTGAAAAACTCCAGGATAAAGTGCGCCCCCTCCCCTTCAGGGAGATCAAGCAAGTCCTGGAACAGGAGTTGGGGGATTACTCCCAATACTTTTCAGAATTCGACGAGCATGCCACCGCTGCCGCCTCTATCGGTCAGGTACATCGGGCCGTTTTACACAGCGGAAAAACCGTGGCGGTCAAAATTCAACGTCCGGGAATTTCCGGCATTGTTCAACGCGATCTGCAAATCCTGCGGGAGTGGGCTCAAGTGGCGGAGCAACGGCTGGAGTGGGGCGAGCAGTACCAGATCGGCAAAGTGGTGGACGAATTGGCCCGTGCAGTCCGTCAGGAATTGGATTACACCGCCGAAGCCCGTCACATGGACAAGATCCGAAGCCTGTACACCGAAGAGGACCCTGTTTACATCCCTCAGGTGGATTGGGATCTGACCACCCACCGTATTTTAACCATGGAATATATCAGCGGTGTAAAACTGAGCCGGATGAAAGAACTGGAGAAGCTGGGCTTTGACCGAAAACTGTTGGCAGAACGACTGGTGCTGATCCTTTTTCGCCAAATCCTGATCGCCGGGATTTTCCATGGGGATCCCCATCCAGGAAATTTGTTCGCCCTTCCCGGAAACCGGATTGCTCTGATCGACTTCGGGATGGTGGGGAGGCTCACTCCCGAGATGCAACGCCATTTTTCCTCGATGGTGATTGCCATGATGCAACGGGACACGGATGGCGCCGTCCGGGCCATGCTCCGCATGGGAATGGTCCCCGAAGATGTGGATACGGAAGCATTTTGGCTGGATGTGGATGAGCTGAACGACAAATATTACGACATCACTCTTTCCGAAATCAGTCTCGGGGACACCGTCCATGATCTGTTCGAACTGGCCTTTAAACACCGGATCCAGATCCCCCCTGACCTCACTCTCCTGGGAAAAACCATCCTTTCGTTGGAAAGTATCGTTAAAAAGCTGGACCCCGAGATCAACATTACTCAAATCACGAAGCCTTTTGGTGAACAACTGGTACGGGAGCGATTCAACCCGAGACGGATCATGCGGGAGACTTGGAGATACGCATACGACCTGGGAGAAACCTTGCTGGAGATGCCAAAGAATCTGCGCCAACTGACTGAAAATCTGAAAAAGGGCCGGTTCCAGGTGGACGTGGGCGTCCCCCGTCTCGACCTTTTTTTACGAAAAATGGATCAGATCGTCAACCGTCTCTCCTACAGCATCGTCCTGCTCTCTTTCAGCATCATTATGTGCGGATTGATCATCGGATCTTCTCTCACTCGCCAACAAACCCTCCTCTGGAAAGTACCCGCCATCGAAATCGGCTTTGTGGTTGCATTATTCATGCTGATGTGGCTGATTTACTCCATTATCAAGTCGGGACGATTGTGATGGATGGGACTTTTGAAAACAAAAAGGCCCGAAACTGCTCAGGAAAGAGAAGCAAACCGGGCCTTCTCTACTTTTTATGGTTCCCGGGAAGTCCAACGGAAGAAGTGGGAAGCCAGACAAGTGAACACCACTGCGATCCCCACCAATACCCCCGCACTCCCGGTGTTCTCCCACAGGGGAGATCTGTTCCAAGTCTCCTGAAACAGATCGACGACATAGTATAAAGGAAGAATTTTAGACACTTGGCGTATGAACTCCGGCATCATCTCCAACGGAAAGGTGGCACCGGAGAGAAACAGCATCACATTCAGTAACACAGAGCTGATCGCCGCCGACGTACGGTTGTCTTTGGCAAAGGAGGTGGCAAATATGGCAAAGGGATAGAGGGCAAACACTGCCAAACCGACTGCAATCATGAAACTTCCCGGATACTGCGGCAGTCGAAGGTTGTAAACAGCCATCCCAAACCCGACCAAGATCAACGCGCCGATCAAAAAAGTGAGGGCTCCTTGAAGCAAGTGAGCAGTCAACACCGTGACCGGCCGGATTGGAGTGGCCCGCAACCGACGCAACACTCCCTGCTTCCGATACTGGGTCAAGATCGTTCCCACACCGAACAGGGCCGTGGTCAACAAGTTGACACCTATCCAGGCAGGAATGTACGTCTCACCAAAATTTTGACCGTCGATTGTTTGATCACCAAACATCGATCCAAACAGCCAAATGATTAGAACCGGGAACAAAAATGTCCAGAACACCGTCTCTTTCTCTCTGAGAAACAATCGAATTTCCATGAAAGTCAACCGAAATAAAGCTCGGGTGACCTTGATTTTGGCCGCAATTCATGATCCGGATCTCATCTTTTTGGACGAGCCCAGCTCGTCTGATTAACACTTTCGAGGATCTCTCCGTCGGATCTCCAATTCAATATGATCCTCCCAAATCTCACAAGACCCGAATTTGCTTTTGGAGACCATCTCCTCAAAGGCTTGTTTGGTATAAGCTTGTTTAATAACCATCGACTTCATCACCCATTTGGTCAGAAGGGCGTTAAGGCGTATATGCCAACTCTTCTTCCACATGTCTGTTCATCGCCTCTGTGGTAACATCCCCCCGCAGATCAAAGATCACCGCTTCTCCACCGGGTTTCAACACCCGGTTCATCTCATTCAGAGCCGCAATCGGTTGGGAAAAATTTTTAAAGGAGAGCCGACAGATGATCAAATCGAAAGTTTCATCGGGAAAAGGCATCGCTGCGGCATCCCCCAGACGAAAATCAATCTCCACGCCAGCTTCCTCGGCGTTCTTCCGTGCGATCTCCACAAAGGTTTTACTGATATCCAATCCTGCCAACGTGTAGTTGCCAAGCTTCGCCAACTCCAGGGAGAGATATCCCGGCCCCGGAGCAACCTCCAAGACGGAAGCCCCTGCAAAGAGAGAGACTTTGCCACCTTCTTTGCAACCTTTCTGTATTCTTTCATATTTTTTCGGGTGTTTTTTGCATACCAGGTGGCTATCACACCGTTCATCCCCAACCCTTTGTAACCCTTGGAAGCTTTTTCAGGCACTTGATCTCCCCCCTCGCGATATTTCGATCCCTCTGAATGGTATTTTCCATCTCAGTATCCTCAGGTTACCGTGTCTGTGAAGAATCCAAATCGGACATCCGCAGGGTTTTCCATCCGCCCCGGGACGGATAGAAACTCCAATCCACATGCAGTAATTAAAAAAAGACCGGACAAACCGGTCTCAGATGAATATTTCCAAATAGATCCCCAATACTGCAAATAAGAATCCCATCCCCCAGAAGGTGGTCACCACCCGCCATTCAGACCAGCCTTTCAGCTCAAAGTGATGATGGACCGGGCTCATTAAGAACACCCTTTTTCCCCGCAATTTAAAGGAGGTGACCTGGATCATCACCGACAGGGTTTCCAATGCAAACACTCCGCCGATGATCAGCAACAACAGTTCCGTTTTGGTGATCACCGCCAGCGCTGCCAATCCCCCACCCAAAGCCAGTGACCCGGTGTCCCCCATGAACACTTTGGCCGGATTGGCATTGAAGAGAAGAAAAGCCAGCAACGCGCCGGTGACAGAGGCCGAAAAGATGACGACACTGGTGTTTTCCTGCATGATCCCGATCACTGTGTACGCACCGTATGCGATGGCTGCGGTTCCTGCCACCAGCCCATCCAGTCCATCCGTCAAATTGACAGCATTGGAAGTTGCAATCATCATCAGTACCAAAAGAGGAAAATAAAGCCAGTTCAAAGAGACATACAGATCTGTCCCAGGAATTCCGATCGTGGAAATTGCCTCATAGGTTCCACGCACCACCCGGACTTGCCACAGCACCCAGAACAACACCATCCCGATAAAGACTTGTCCCAGCAGCTTCTGCCTGGCGGTCAGCCCCAGATTGCGTCGCATCACCACTTTTATATAATCATCCATAAACCCCACAATTCCATAACTCAACGTGGCAAACAAGAGAAAGAAGAGATCCGGATTTCCTGTATCCACCCTGCTAGCGAGAGGGACTGAGGCCAACACCACCGCGCTGAGAAAAATCACACCCCCCATCGTTGGCGTACCGGCTTTCTTCTGATGGGCTTTCGGCCCCTCTTCCCGAATGGACTGACCAAATTTCAACCTTCTGAGCAGAGGAATGATCAATGGTGCAAGCAGTACACCCAACCCGAAAGTGACAGCCATGGATATCCAAAACATATGATTGAGCACAGAATCACCCCTTTGTCCCCGTTCCGCTACCCTTCGCAAGGCCCACCCATCAGCAGGGGTGGAACAGACCGGAGAAAACAGTTTCGCAGTCCGAACATCGGTTACAGCACCCGGAAATCATCTGTCTGTACTTCTCCTGAAAAGAACTTCTCGCGAAAATCTATGTTAAACCGCCTCACTGAAATTGACAACCGAACCAAGGAAGTAGTCGATTGGTTTTATGGAATACTTACATTTATATTGTTTTGTCCGCGATCTGTATTTTTTTCTTTCCTTTCCATCGTCTCATGATGTAATCTTGATAGTACATATATCCCCGTTTCCTCCGGGTGTATTGAGCGAATCACGAAATTTGCAGGAAGGAGGCCGGTGGAATGAACCGGAAACAACTTCACAAACGTGTGACTGAACTGCAAATGTTGATGGAAAAGGGATACGTCCGCTTTGAACGTCCCAATCCGATTCAGGAGTCCGTTCAAAAGATCCGTTTTGACAAAAAGGGGAACATCGTACCCGAATCGGTGGATCAAAATGTGACCGCCCTGCTCACGCTTGTGGAACTTTATTGACGGGGATTGCACCGGCGGAAGAGAGGGATGACGGTGAATCTGTACAGAAAAGGAGTCCCCCTGATCATCACATTGACCATCATTTTATTGTCAACAGGATGTGTCAATGCCGACTACCACGTCATCATTCATCAAGACGGGTCGGGTACCTACCGAGTGAAGGTGATGACCCCATCTGTAATCGCCGATCAACTGGATCCCTTTCAGGAGAAGATGAAAAACAGCGGTTATCGGGTACGGGAAATCCGCAAGAATAACCATGCCGGATGGTTGGCGGAAAAAGACGTAAAAAGTGTGGTGGAAGATCCACCCGGAGAAGAATTGAAAGAGATCCTCGGTCCCTCCGGAAAAACGGCCGGTTTGATCCCATTTCCCCGAGAGGGGTCCAAAGGTCCCGTCCGCATCGAGAAAAGCTGGTTTCAGTACCGGATCTTTCTGCAGACGGAAGCAGACCTGACCCACCTTAGGGCTGACAATCCGATGAAGCGGTTTTTATGGAAAGAAACTAACCTCCACTTCCGCCTAACCCTTCCCCTGAAACCTGAGGAACACAATGCAGATCAAGTTTCCGAGGATGGAAAAACCCTGACATGGAAACTGGATCCGGGTGAGAAAAATCCAGTTCGTGTTCTCGTGAAATTCCCCAACCCCGTGGGATGGGTCCTCAGTTTGGCCATCGTATTCATTCTGGTTTTCTTATTCCTTTATCTGTTCAGGTCCCGATTGCTCCGTCGCAGGTGAAAAGTCATTTCTCCAATATCAGTCAGTCCGGCTGACGAAACAGCTGTCGCTGATTCATCGTTCATTCTTAAAGGCAACGATAAACGTCAAAAGACCGGGACCATCCCCTCCCGGCCTTGCATGAATAAAAGACAGATCTTCGGATCCGGACGTAAAAGCGGGGGTTGACCTATCAAACATTCAAGAATTGATCGAGTGCGAAAAAAGAAGCGACGTAAATTGTGGCTTCGCATATTGACAGTTTTTATGGTGGGAATCATCGGTGTGTCCAGCTACTTTATCTATCAGGTTTGGGCAGCCGCGGAGCAATCTTTTGACCCCCTGAACAGGGATAAATCCGATAAACGGGATAAAGAAATCACCATGGAGGATCCCTTTACTGTCCTGTTGGTGGGAACCGACGTCCGCACTGCCGATGCCAAGGATTGGCGATCCGATGTACTCATGGTTGCCGCTGTCAATCCCAAAAAAAATTCAATTAAGATGCTGAGCATCCCCAGGGACACATATGCTGCAATCTCCAATTCCAACGGGGTGAAAACCAAGATTAACTCTGCACCTTATTATGGAACCCGCTCCCAGGTGGGACCGATGACCAACACGGTGCAAACCGTTGAAAACTTCCTCAATATTCCCATCGATTATTATGTGAGGATCAACTTCAACGGGTTTATCGAAGCAGTGGATGCCGTGGGTGGGGTGGATGTGAATGTCCCTTTTGATTTCAACATGCGCCTGTTCTACAAGTGGTACTCCTTCAAAAAGGGGCCCGCTCATTTGAACGGCCATGAAGCCCTTGCCTACGTCCGCATGCGCAAATCCGATCCCGAAGGAGATTTGGGACGAAACAAGCGGCAAAAAGAAGTGATCCAAGCGCTGATGAATCAGATGACCAGCGTCAAGACCGTGACAAAAGTGGATGATCTGTTGAAGGCCGTGGGTAACAACATCAGTCATAACCTGGAGATGAATCAGATGATCGCACTTCAGGATACCTACCGAAAGATCCCCAAGGATCGGATGGAAACCTTGGAAATCAACGGTGAAAACAGTAAAAATAATCCCCAAGGAGTCTGGTACTTCCTGGTCAGTGATCAGGAACGCCTTCGGATCAGCACCATCCTGCGAAAGCAGTTACAATTGCCGTTAGAAACCCTGGACGGCCAACCATACACTCCCCCACAGTCCCAAGAACCCGAAGAAATTGACGAGGGGACTGAGGAAACCACCGGTACATCCGGGATCAACTGAATAAACACCATGATAAAAAGGACTCTTCGGAGTCCTTTTTATCATTCAGGCAAGGATCCGAGGAGAGTGGCCAGATCCCGATACAACCCCCGCATATCCCGAACCCCGAGTCCGATGATATCCAGGTGATCGTGGGACTTCATCGTCCCGAGATAATTCCATTTACCGATCTGGGGATTGCCGTCGTAGGGTATAATCTCATCGGTGGAGCCCAGTTTCGGCCCATCCATGGTGTAGGTACTGACGAGCCCGTCATTCTTCCACCATTTCCGGTCAATCACCACTTCATCGGTGTGTCGGGTATATTTACCGATATAGATGGATGAATAATACATCGCCGGGTTCATAAAAGGCTCCGGACGCTCATGACCTGTAAGCGGAGAGGGATAAGTCTGTTCCGAACCGACAGAAAAGTAGTACACATCCGGCTGTGCCTTCACCCATCGATTCAACTCCAGTGCCCCCTCGGGGCGCAAATCCCATTCAGCAGTATCCTTCGACTTTTCCCAAATCCCACTGTTCCTGACCCGCTTCATATAATCGGAAAACGATTCCCCCGGCTCCCGCTTCAATCCCCACTGATCCAGTTTAAAATCATAATCGACGAGGGGACGATTTCCCAAAGCTGCTGCAAAAGCTCCAACCATCTGTTGGATGTAGGGAGCTTTTCCGCTCACTTCATAAACAAAGGGAGAACCGTCGTGGGGAGTCGAGATGGTGACTGCGCTCTTGACCCAGGACTTTCGTTGATGATCGAAGAGAGGGGAAAGCTCCTCCTTGGGAGTGTTGGCCCGCTCTTGCTCATCTCCGTGCTCCAGCAACTGAATCAACATCCGAACCGTCTGTCCACCCATACTGTGAGAGATCAGATGAACTTTTTTATCCTTTCCCCAATCCGGTACAAATCCCGGATATGTGCGGCCATACCGGGAATGACCATGCTCCTCGGCATGAGCTTTTCCGTAATCCACGCGTCCTCCTTTGATCTGGGTGTACAGCTCACAAGCCCGGTCCCAGTTGCTTGAAAAAGTACCGATGTCCGTGGCATATGCCTCATAACCTCTTTTCCCCAAATCGTTGACGACGTTGTGGATCCCTCCCCAATAATTGAGAGTGTAAAGCGTGTCAAATCCCCCCAACCCGTGCACCAGGATGATCGGATCCTGATTGTTTCGTTCGGAATCAGCCGGCTTCACCTTCAGAGTCGACTTGATTTGCCGCTCCTGGTCCGCCAGTTCTTTGGTTTCGTTGTATGGGGCCTCACTTGATTCCTCCGCCCACACCATGGGTCCCAAACTGAGGATGGAAAGACAAAAAACCACCACATACAACACACCGTGAAATAACCACTGTTTCAAGTTTTTTCCTCCTCCCAATTCCTAAATCTTAACCCTGCTGCTCTCTTCCGGCTCTGGCGACGATTCTTTTATCCATATAGCGATGTCAAAGGGTAAAAATTGATGCGAGCCATTGCACAGATCATCCCATTGAATTTCCAATCTTCATCAGTTCCACACCTTGACACTTCATTCTGACTCAAAATACCCCACACTGTCTTTTTTCTTCATCCCTTTCCCAATATAACGATTATGACAAATACTCTGTGAATAAGCAAAAATGAATCTCACACTCTGAAATAAAATCAACACTTTCTGTCCACATTAGATAAAGAATCCCTGAATAAGGAGGCTTCTCCCATGGGAGAACGGAGTGTCATCGCTTTTTTCCGGACGGAAGGACAGGCCCGAGAGGCAGTGCAGCAACTGAAGGCTGAAGGATTTGAGACAGTGGATCTTTCCCGCTTTTCTCTGAGCCCCAAAGAAGATGGAAGCGATCTGGACAATCCCATCGCCGAACCCATCTCCTCCCTGGCCACCATCACCGGCGCCCCGGTGACGGGACGGGACGCGGGAATCCTGAAAGCCGCGGACATTCATTCCAGCGGCATGGCTGACGGCAGTGACGAATTTGGTGCCGAGGACCTTTCGGTCACTGTGGTCACCGACGAGGAACACTTTGAAGAAGCGGAAAAGATTTTGGAACAGATGGGCGGCCGTCTGTAACCAACATAGCAGCCGCTCTCCTGCTCCTCCGGAAAGCGGCGCTTTGCTTTTAATTTTCCAATCGGGGCCGTCCCGGATCGCAATTCGGCACTTTCACCTTGGAAACTTCGGCCTATTTGATGAGGTAATCAAGTGATTAAATTTCCTGATTTCCCGCGCCCACCGGTCTGCCTTCCCCGCCAGTGCCTGCCATGAGATCCCGTCCACCTTGGATCGGGCTTGTTCCAGCAACCTGTCAAACATCTGCACATATTCCCCGGCACGTCGGATCTCTTCTTTCTCCTCCGGTACGAGGGCATCCCGGATAAAACGGGCAAGATCCCCCAATACCTGCAACCAGAACCGGTGTTTAAACCGAGAAGATTTTTCATACTCCACCCCAACCACTCCCCCGTTGATTCATCTTCACCACAACAGTATGTGGATGATAAGTTTCTCATTCAATCCGGGGAGGGGGGGTGATCCCTTTATCGGATGAGTGAAAGGAATTTTTGTCTATTTGATCGAATATTTTATAATATAAGCGAATAAGGGGAGGGATGATTCATTTTTTTCAAAAAGAGGTTCCTGGTATCCATGGTTGTCATGCTCACGCTGACCGGAATCCTGGCAGCTTGCGGAGGGGTAGCCGACAGTGACAAAGGGATGAAACTGAAAGAAGAAGGAAAGCTCACCTTTGCCATGAGCGGACTGTACAAGCCCTATAACTTTAAGCAGAGCGGTCAATTAACCGGATTTGATGTGGAGATCGGGAAAGCGATCGCGAAGGAAATGGGGCTGAAGGCCAACCCCGTAACCACCCCCTGGGAAACCATCGTGGCCGGTCTGCAAGCGGGTAAATACGATGCGGTCATCGGCAGCATGGGGATCACGGAGAAACGAAAACAGGCGGTGCTCTTCACCGACCCCTATTATCGTTCAGGAGCTCAAATATTCATCAGGAAAGGAAACAAAGAGATTCGGACACCGGAAGACATGAAAGAAAAGAGAATCGGGGTGGTCAAGGCGAGCACTTACAAAGACGAGGCGCTGAAGTATTCAAAGGATATCAAGGAGTACACCAGTGATGTGGTGGCACTTCAGGATCTGCCCACCGGACGGATCGATGCAGTGATCACTGATGAAGGCGTCGGTGATCACGCGATCAAATATGACGGTCTAAAAATCCGGAAAGTGGGAAAGCCCCTCACCATGGATGAGATGGGGATTGCCATCCACAAGAACAATCCTGGATTGGAAAAGGAGATCAACCAGGCGCTGAACAACATCATCGAAAACGGAACCTATGAAAAAATCAGCCGAAAGTGGTTCAACCGAAATATTCTCTCCAACCAACCGTAACCCCGGATGCAGTGGATGCGCCTGGCGCATCCCTTTTTACGGAGAGAAGGCTCGAAAAGGAGAGAAAAATTGATGGATTTCCGGGAAATATTGGTCACCACGGCAGCTGGATTTGGTCAGGCCGCTTGGATCACGGTTCAGCTCACCTTCTTGTCCCTGCTTCTGGGGAGTGTGTTGGGGCTGATCCTCGCTTTTCTGAAAATCTCCTCCATCCGGGTGTTGCAATGGGGCGCCAACCTGTATATCGCCTTGATCCGGGGCACCCCTTTGATTGTGCAGATCATGTTTTTTTATTTTGGTTTGGCCCAGGGACTGGGATGGAATATCAACGAATTTCCCGCGGGAATTTTGGCTTTGGGCATTCACGCCTCCGCTTATATTGCAGAGATATTCCGGGGAGCGATCCAGTCGATTGATCGGGGCCAAATGGAGGCAGCCCGTTCCCTGGGCATGTCTTATACCCAGGCCATGCGCAGAATCATCATGCCCCAGGCCTTCCGACGGTCATTGCCCCCTCTGGGAAACCAGTTTATCATCGGACTGAAAGATTCATCCCTGGTGGCTTATATCGGTGTGAATGAGCTGTTCGGAGCGGCATTATCCGAGGCCTCAGCCAATTACCAACCCTTTCTCACCTATGCGGTGAACGGACTCTACTACCTGGCGTTGGTTCTGATCTTTACCTTCCTGCTCAACCGGATGGAAGGACACCTTCATGGAGACAAGGGGGGGACAGGATGATTCAGGTGAGAGGATTAAACAAAAGTTTTGGAAAGAATCATGTATTGAAGGGGATCGACTTAAACGTCGGGGAGAGTGATGTGGTCGTTCTGATCGGAGCCAGCGGCTCCGGAAAAAGCACCCTCCTTCGCTGTCTAAATTTCCTCGAAGCGGCGGACAGCGGGGAAATCCGGATCGACGGGAACACAGTGGACCCTCGACGGAATGACTTAAACCGGATCAGGCAAGAGGTGGGAATGGTTTTTCAGAACTTCAATCTGTTTCCCCACATGAATGCCCTGGAAAATGTGATGGAAGCACCTGTCCAGGTCAAAAAGACGGACCGGAAAAAAGCAAAAACACAGGCCGAAGACCTTCTGGACAAAGTGGGACTCTCCGACAAAGCCCAAGCTTATCCCTCCCAACTCTCCGGTGGACAGCAGCAGCGCGTAGCCATTGCCCGGGCGTTGGCCATGAATCCCCGAGTGATGTTGTTTGATGAGCCGACTTCCGCCTTGGATCCCGAATTGGTGGGAGAAGTGCTCCAAGTGATGAAATCCCTCGCCAAAGAAGGCATGACCATGGTGATTGTCACCCATGAAATGGGATTTGCCCGGGAAGTGGCCGACTGGGTCATCTACCTGGACGAAGGAAGATTGGTGGAAGAGGGGAGACCGGAACAAATCTTTGACGATCCTTCACAGGCACGGACGAGGGAGTTCTTAAATCGGGTGCTTTGAAGATTTGATTCGATGATGAGGACAGGGCAACCCCGATAAAAAATGAATATACAAAAGGAGGATCCTCTGTGGAACACCTCAGATATCCCATCGGCCGTTTCAATCCCGACCGGGAAAAAGAGTCCCATGATTGGCATATCTGGATGTTGGCCGAAACCCCCCAACGATTGAAGGACGCTGTCTCCGATTTGGATCGGGAACAACTGGATACACCTTACCGTCCCGGGGGATGGACTCTTCGGCAAGTGGTCCACCATCTGCCCGACAGTCACCTTTACGGATACCTTCGGTTCAAACGGGCCCTCACAGAAGAGCGGCCCACGGTCTCTCCCTTTGACCAGGACAGATGGAGCCACCTTCCCGATTCCAAGTTGAATATCGATGTCTCGATCGATTTCCTGGATGCTCTCCATCAGCGGTGGGTGGGGTTGCTCCATTCCATGCGGTCAGAACAGTTTCAGAAAGGGTACCGGCATCCTGAATGGGGATTTCTGACCCTGGAGACCTCCCTCCGCCTTTATTCCTGGCACTGTCGGCACCATCTCGCCCACATCTCTTCTCTGCGGGAACGAATGAATTGGTGAAGACAGAGAACCACCCGGAACAAACTCGGGAACTTTTCCACCTATCCAAAATCATTTTTTCATAATTGGAAGGAAAGTGGTGATAATAAGGGAAACGAATCAGTTCGACGAGAAAACATTTATAATAAGTTAAAAATAATCACGAAAAAGGACTTGCCACTCTGTTCAAAAAACGGTAAACTGGAGAAGAAGTCAGGACCTCAGGTACCCTGGACATATTGACACCTCTTTGATCCGCCTCCATGGCGGATTTTTTTATTTTCAATCTTTATCTCCTCTCAGTATCAACACTTTAAATAAATAAAACCAAAAAGGGTATTGCACCAATCATAAAGTTTGCTACAATAGCAACAATATATTTTTCAACCCCGTCTCTTTCAAAAATAAAGACAGATGAGGTGAGTTCAGTGAAACCACGCACATTGTTCGAAAAAGTGTGGGAACGTCACGTGGTCGATCAGGAAAGAGGAAAGCCGGCAATCCTGTACATCGACCTCCACCTTGTCCACGAAGTGACCTCACCTCAAGCATTTGAGGGCCTGCGGCTCAACGGCCGCAAGGTGCGACGGCCGGATTTGACCTTGGCCACGATGGACCACAATGTCCCCACGATCCACCGACACCTGCCAGTCAAGGACAAAATCTCTGCCAAACAGATGGACACCCTCGCAAAAAATTGTAAGGAGTTTGGAATTCAACTGTATGATCTTCACAGTTCCGGACAGGGGATCGTTCACGTGATCGGACCGGAATTGGGACTTACCCTTCCGGGAAAAACCATCGTCTGCGGGGACAGTCACACTTCCACCCATGGAGCTTTCGGCGCTTTGGCCTTTGGAATCGGGACCAGTGAAGTGGAACATGTATTGGCCACCCAGTGTCTGCAACAGCTGAAACCGAAGACGATGGAGATCCATGTGAAGGGGCGCCTGGCCCCCGGTGTCACCGCCAAGGACGTCATCCTCTCCGTCATCGCAAAAATCGGAACCGATGGAGCGACCGGCACCGTGATCGAGTATACGGGGGAAGCCATTCGCCGTATGTCCATGGAGGAACGGATGACCGTCTGCAATATGTCCATCGAAGCCGGGGCCCGGGCCGGAATGGTGGCTCCCGATGAGACCACTTTCCGCTATCTGGAGGGAAGACCCTTCGCACCCGAGGGGGAGGCCTTTGAACAGGCCATGGAAGAGTGGCGTCAACTTTGTACGGATGAAGGGGCTGTCTATGACAAACGGGTGGAGTTCAACGCCACTGAGATCGAACCCCAGGTGACCTGGGGCACCAGCCCGGGGATGGGAACCGGAGTTACCGGAAGGGTGCCGGATCCCACTTCATTCCCCACGGAAACAGAGAGAAAATCCGTGCAAAACGCCCTGGAATATATGGATCTCACTCCCGGAATGCCCATCACCGACATCCGGTTGGACCGGGTGTTTATCGGATCCTGCACCAACGCCCGGATTGAGGATCTGCGCATCGCCGCCCGTGTAGTGAAAAACCGCAAGGTGGCACCCGGTGTGCGGGCCATGGTTGTCCCCGGCTCACAACAGGTGAAAATGCAGGCGGAAGCTGAGGGCTTGGACCGCATCTTCCTGGATGCCGGATTTGAATGGAGGGAATCAGGCTGCAGCATGTGTCTGGGGATGAATGATGATCTCCTGCAGGCCGGAGAACGTTGTGCCTCCACCTCCAACCGCAACTTTGAGGGGCGCCAGGGGCGCGGGGGACGAACCCATCTGGTCAGTCCGATGATGGCGGCAGCTGCGGCCATTAAAGGTCATTTTGTCGATGTTCGGAATTGGAAATTGGCAGACTGAGGAGGGATCGGCATGCAAGCTTTCAGGAAACACACCGGAAGGGTCGTCCCCTTGGACCGGGCCAATGTGGACACGGATCAAATCATCCCCAAACAGTTTCTGAAACGGGTGGAACGGACCGGGTTTGGCCAATATCTCTTTTATAATTGGCGTTTTGACGACCAAGGCAATCCCATTCCCGATTTTGTGCTGAACCGGAAGGAATACAAAACAGGAAGCATTCTGCTTGCCCGTTCCAATTTTGGATGTGGTTCTTCCCGGGAACACGCCCCATGGGCACTTCATGACTACGGTTTTCGAACCATCATCGCCCCTTCCTTCGCTGATATTTTTTATAACAATTGTTTCAAAAACGGTATTTTGCCCATCCGTCTCTCCGAAGAAACCGTCGACGTCCTTTTTCGACGGGTGGCGGAGGGAACCACCCGCACCCTTACCGTCGATCTGGAAGCTGAGCGGATGGATGACGGAAACGGATTCATCAGCACCTTTGAAGTGGAACCCTATCGACGTCAGTGCCTGTTGAAGGGTTTGGACGAGATCGCCATCACCCTGCTGAAGGAAGAGAAAATCCGCGCTTATGAAAAGAATCTTCCCGGTTATTATCGAACCGAAGCAAATCAAACCATATGAATTGGAACTGGACCACCCGTCAGGGTGGTCTACCTGTTCTCGGTACATGGATTGGCCGTGAAAGGAAAGCTTAACATCTGAACAGACCATTCTGAAAGGACGTCCGCTCATGAACCAAACCATCGTACAAACTTTCCGGCCGGACTGCCGCAGCGAATATGCTCCCTTGAAACAGGTGATCCTTTGTCCGCCCCGTTTCTTGGAGATCCGGGAAGTAATAAACCGCACCCAACGTCATTTCGCCGATGAAAACATCGATCGGGAGAAAGCGCAACAGCAACATCAACACCTGGTCGACATCCTGGGAAAGCTGGGGGTAAAGGTGATCCTGCTGGATCCGGATCCCCGTTTTTCCGAACAGGTCTTCACTCGGGACATCGGCTTTACCGTGGGACCCCGCCTGTATATCTCCCGGATGGAAAAACCGATTCGCCAAGGAGAAGAGAAGCGGCTGACCGGGTGGCTGCAGAAAGAAAATATCCCCTTCTCCCAAATCACCGAAGGAAGCATCGAAGGCGGAGACGTACTGATAGATGGAGACACCCTCTATATCGGGGACAGCGGCCGTACCTCACAGAAGGCGATCGCCGCTCTCCGGCGAGACCTTCCCCATCTGAACGTGATCAGCCTCGGGTTTCCGGAAAAGTATCTGCACTTGGATTGCCTGTTCAACCCCCTCTCTTCCCGGGAAGCCTTGATCTATACACACGCCTTTACGGACAGCGATCTGCATCGACTGGCCTCCCGCTACAGTTTGATCGAGGTCAGCGAAGAAGAACAATTCCGTCTGGGAACCAACGTTCTTTCTGTCGGTAACCGGACCATCATCAGTCAACCTGTCAATCCCAGAGTCAATGAAGAACTGCGGCGGCGCGGATTCACCGTGATCGAAGTGGACCTGTCGGAAATCACGAAATCCGGTGGCGCCTTTCGCTGTTGCACCCTGCCCCTTCGCCGGGGGTAGCACTCGGGACGGATCTTCCGGAAACCCGTCAGGAAAATTGATTTCCTGACGGGTTGGATTGTGCAAATATTTGGATTGAGTCCATTATTTGAGACTCCTCTCCTTTGATCTTCCCCTATATATTCAGATCCTCGCCTCCATTCCGTCTATTTTGCTGGACTCTACCCGCTGACAGGATGCGGTTCCCGGAGTGGAACCGATCTTGCATAAAAAATATACCGAATCTTCTATACTCCGCAGAAATGGAAGGTGAGGCAGTTTTGAAGACGAGCCGTCGCATTTTGGGTGTTTTGACTGTTACGGTTCTGATGTTGTTGAACATCTTTTGGGGAATAGTCAACCCTTCGCAGGTTCATGCAGCGGGCCAGTTTGTAAACAAAGTCTCCACAGACGGTCGGGCCTATAAACTGTACATCCCCTCTCGTCACGACGGGCAAACACCTCTCCCCTTGGTTGTCATGCTCCACGGTTGCACCCAAAATCCTGATGATTTTGCCGCAGGTACAGGAATGAACATCCTGGCGGAACAACAGGGGTTTCTTGTCGCCTATCCGGAACAACCCATATTCGCCAACATGAATAAGTGCTGGAATTGGTTTTTTCCCATCAACCAATCCCGAGGCATGGGAGAACCGGCCTCGATCGCTCAAGTCGTCAACCAAATTAAAAAAGAATATTCAGTGGATCATAATCGGGTCTATATCTCCGGACTGTCCGCCGGGGGCGCCATGAGTGTCATCATGGGAGCCACTTACCCGGATCTGTTTGCCGCCGTCGGTGTCGGGGCGGGACTGGAATACAAGGCCGCCGTCACAGTTGCCGGAGCTTACGCCGCCATGTACTCCGGCGGACCAAATCCTGAACAACAAGGGGAACTGGCCTACCGAGCCATGGGCACAGCGGCCCGACCCGTACCGACGATCGTGTTCCATGGTACAGCGGACTCCACGGTCCATCCGGTCAACGCCGATCAGGTGATCACCCAATGGGCAAAGACCAACGATCTGGCATCAGGCGGAGGAACCATCGATGACATTCCTGAGGGTTCCGAGCAGGGGAAAGTGCCCGGCGGCCGTGACTATACCCGTTTCTTTTACAAGGATGGAAGCGGGAATATTCTGATGGAGAAATACATGATTAAAGGAATGGGGCATGCCTGGTCCGGTGGAAACAGCGCCGGCTCTTACACCGATCCCAAGGGGCCCAATGCGAGCCGGATCCTGTGGAAGTTTTTCGCCGCCCATCCAAAGTAAAGAGATAAAGGAGTGTTTTCACATGCTTTCCCAACTCCGGGGCAATCCCCTTATCATCTGTCTGATCATCCTGAGCCTGGCTCTTTTGTCCTTCAGTCCGATCCCACCCGTTTCCGCCGGGGAGCGTCCCTGCCCGAAGGCCGCTCCTTGGATTCCCGGGGCAGAGCATCAGACTCACGCCTGCCTGGACGATCTGACCACCCCGGGCCTGCTCCGAAGTGGTCACACGGTGCAGGCGGATTGGGCCGGACTCCACTCCTTGCAGACTCCCCCGCCGACCCAGCCCGTTCCCGGAATCCAGATCGATGGATATTTTCCGGACACATCCCGCTTCAACACCCATCACGGCTGGAACCATGACGCCCAGTTTGTGATCCGATTGCCGGAACGATGGAACGGCAAGTTGATCATCACCGGTGCCCCGGGGAACCGCCGGCAATACGCCCTGGACTTCATCATCAGCGATTGGGCTGTCTCCCGCGGTTACGCCTTTGCTTCCACAGACAAAGGGAACTCCGGCACCACTTTTTATCAAGATGGTGATAAGCCGGGTGATGCGGTGAAAGAATGGCATCATCGTATCACCGAACTGACAAAAGCGGCCCAAAAAGCCGTCGGCAAGCACTATGGTAGGCAGGTGAAATACACCTATATCACAGGGATCTCCAATGGAGGATATCTGACACGGTATGCCCTGGAAAATCATCCCGAACTTTATGACGGCGGAGTTGACTGGGAAGGAACTCTGTTCACCCCGGATCACAACTTGCTAACCGTTTTGCCCACCGCTTTGAAATACTATCCTGCATACAAACAGGGAGATCCCCGTGCCGCCGGAGCCATGATCCGGGCCGGCTTCCAACCGGGATCCCAATTCCTTTGGGAGGTTCATTACAATGTATACTGGGATCTGACCCAAAGGATTTACCGGGAAGAGTTTGACCCGGACTATGATGGAAGTCTGGAAGCCGGGATTCCCTTCTGTTCATCGGGAACACCCGGGTGTGATGCTGATTATGATTATCATAGTCGCCCTCCGGAAGTGAAGGAAGCCATTCACAAAGTTTCCCTGAACGGTAAAATCAAAAAACCGATGATCACCCTTCACGGGACCATGGACACCCTCCTGCCCATCCGAACCGATTCGGATATCTACAGCCGGATGATCCGGCAGGCCGGACATGGAAAAAAACACCGGTACTACGTGGTGGAAGGTGGTACCCATACCGATTCCCTGTACGATGATCATCCCGACAAATTGCGCCCCATTCTGCCCTGTTACCGAAAATCCCTCGACCTGCTGGAGAGTTGGGTGGAAAAAGGAAAGAAACCACCCCAAAACCGGCACATTTCGATGAAAAAAGAACAGCCCGCCACCGATTGTTTGTGAGCCCATGATTCACAATGGCTGTCGGCGTCCTGCCGACAGTTTTTTCTATTCAGCAGGATAAAATCAATTGTTACCCATTCTTCTTTTTTCACTGTGAATCAGCATCTTCGCCTGTAAGAAGATTTCCCTCTCCAGCAAACCGGCACGGTGCAGGTCATCCAGTTCACTTTCCATCAGATCGAGATCTCCCATCCGGTCGCCGGTATACACCATCAGGCCATATTGGCGTAGCAGATTCCGAAGATCGACCATATTCCGCAGGGGTCCCCTCATATCCTTCAGCTCCCTTTTTTCGTAAACTTTGTCACAAACCCGGCCGCAATTCCACCTCTCATTCATGATAGAATACGGTCAATACATGAAAAAAGGTGTGAATCCTGCATGCCCTACTCTGATTTTATCCAAGTCAACAAGATGGAAGGTGAGCTCCTGCTGTCCCAGAAGCGTCAGCGGCTGGGATGCACCCTGACCACCAGGGAACTGATTTTCCAAAAGCCCCACACATCTTATCAGGTCATGCTATCTGATACGTTGGGAATCATACCTTTCCAACTGAACCGTCCCGGAGCGACGATGCAAGTATTGGGCGATGATATTCAGATGACTTCCCTGTTCAATCACCGTCACTACCGGATCTCTGTCAGCCGGATGTTTATCATCAACCGCAACGGCCGGTTTGAACGGGGAGCGACCGATCTGTTGATTCCCCTGTCGGATCGCTTTATCCGTCATATCCAACAACACACGGATCTGATCTCGATTCCCGTTTCATAACAAGAACCCGCCATCAGGCGGGTCCTTCCTCAACCGTCTCCCGGCGGGACCGGATGATCGGCCAGGCCCGGTTCAAGCTGAGGGCTGCCGTGGAAGCGACAACAGCTTTCACCATATCGCCCGGAATAAAGGGAAGTACCCCCCCCGCCAACGCGGCTCTCATATCCAACCCCAGGCTGAGCATCATCCACAGGACACCGCAGAGATAGACAAAGAACACTCCCCAAACCACGTGGTGAACCATCAGTTTCCAAAAGCGGAGCCGGTGGGCGGATTCTTCCGTCATCCAGCCGATCAGGAACGCCGCCACCGGCCAACTCCAGATATAACCGGCAGTCGGCCCGACCAAAACCGCCATCCCTCCCTGTCCCCCGGAAAATACCGGGACTCCGAAGGCACCCAGCAGAATGAAGATTCCAACACTGACGCCCCCCCATCGGGCTCCCAGAACCGAACCTGCCAACATCACAACCAAGGTTTGCAGCGTCACCGGAACCGGCGGCACCGGGATGGCGATCTGTCCCGATACAGCCAACAACGCCGCAAACATGGCAGCCAAGACCATATTGCGGATCCGGGTTGTACTCTTTGTCATCAATGACCACTCCCCAATCCATCAGTTCTCTTCTCCAAGAATAAAAAAAGAGGCCGACTATTGTCAACCTCCATAAAAATTTGGTTAACATTTACCGAGCAACTCTTTGACGTAGACCGGGAGCCGGAAACTGCCCTCCAGGACATTCCCGTCAACATAGCGATTCCCCCTTGTCTGCAACCGGCCGCTCCCTTCGCGAAGGGGATCATATGTCTTGGATGCCAGGGTGAAACTCCAGACTCCTCCCGGATAGGTGGGCACTGTTGCCAGATAGGTGCGAACCACCGGAAACAGTTGCCGGAGCGTCTGATGCACCCGGGACAAAACCCCGGGATGGAAAACCGGCGATTCACTCTGGCAAACCATGAGGCCGTCGGCCTTCAATGCCCGGTGTACATCCCGGTAAAAGGGGAGTTCAAACAGGACCGCCGCCGGCCCCACCGGATCCGAAGAATCCACCACCACAACATCATAAACAGATTCCTTTTCCCGAATAAAAGAGGTTCCGTCCTCATAGTGAAGATGAATCCGTGGATCGAGAGCCCCCACCCCTGCCACTTCCGGCAGGTATTTCCGGCTCACTTCCACCACTTTCCGATCGATCTCCACCAGATCCACCCGTTGCACGGAAGGATATTTGACCGCTTCCCCGGCGGCTCCGCAGTCCCCTCCCCCGATGATGCAGACTTCGCGGGGGGAAGGGTGGGTCGCCAGAGGAATATGGGTGATCATCTCGTTATATATAAAACCGTCCGCCTCTGTCGTCTGTACAATTTCATCCAGGACCAATGTTTTTCCAAACCCTTCTGTTTCCACTACCGCCACGTCCTGAAACTCTGACTGTTCCCGATGGAGAAACCGATTGATCTTCCAGCTGGCCCGGAAACCGAAGCGCTCTTCAGGGTCGGACAACCATTGGGTGCCATCCTCCGCTGTGAAAAAGCCCGATCCGGTCATTTTTTTGTTGTCCATAACGTCCCCCTGTTTTTTCCCCCTATTTTATCAGACGTCCGGGTGAAGGAAAAGGAGTCCCCGCCCGAACTCCGGGGCGTTTTTCCCAATAAGATGAAGGAAAAGGAACTACTGATCACCATCCAATCGGCCCCCCCGGGGCCCACGAGAGGAGGTAAGAGGTGCATGGATCGTATGACAACCGGGGCATTCCAGCATCATCAGCTCCCATGAAAGCCTCCAATCGGCGCAAGGGGGAACTTTATTCCCTCTCTGCCAATCATCCGGCCAACTCCTTTGTCCCTGTCATCCGGAGGGTGCGGAACAGCGTGGTTGCCATCTCTGCCGAAGAAGACAACCCCCCCGCCTCCCGATCCTTATTCAATCGCTTATTCAACGATTTTACCCCTCCCGACCAGGAAGAACAGGATACCCGGCGACAGTACGGTTCCGGTTTCGTGATCTCCCCCAAAGGCTACATTTTGACCAACGAACACGTCGTTCGAAGGGCCAAACGGCTTCTGGTCCATTTCTTTGGCAGAAAAGGGCCCCTGCCGGCCAGAGTGGTTTGGAGGGACTTCCATCACGACCTCGCGGTGATCCAAGTCCGCTCCTCCACCCCGCTCAAACCTTTGGCTATGGGTTCCTCCCGTCATACAGAAGTGGGGGAGTGGGCGATCGCCATCGGCAATCC
>NZ_BMEX01000016.1 GCF_014637345.1 Kroppenstedtia guangzhouensis | reverse complement strand
TCATTTCTTTCACCTGCTGTTTCCGTGGTAGATTCTCTACCTTCCAGAAAACCAAGTGTAAATCCTTCCTCCATTACCAAACTAAATTTCCGGATGGGGCACTAGGAACAATTTTTTGGCTGGTAGATGAACTTATAAAATGGAAAATAGGATACGAAAGGAAATGACCCAATAAAATAAAAAGAAAAACCCTTAATCGATGAACCTGTTCGCAGAGAAGTGATTCATACAGAAAAAGAAAAGAGATTAGTACTGAAAGATGAGTCCTCCGGATTTGAACGCCATTTGTTGTCGCCCACCTTTCCATCCAAGGGAATTGAATTTATAATGAACATTCTGCCGGTTGGAGCAAGAACCGGAGCGTTTCCCGCCCATCAAAAAAATGTCCAGGAATATATTTATGTGGATAAAGGAAGGCTTCAAGTGATTCTGGGCGGATCCGATACTTTTATCCTAAATTCAGGGGATTCCTTTTATTTCGAAGCAAACATTGAACACGAGTTTATCAACCATGGAGAAGAGATCTGCCGATACTTCCTGGTAATCGACCCTCATCGCCAATTTTCCGACAATTAAATTTGCCGGTTTGGAATCCCCCCCAAACGGTTGCTCTTTCCACCGGAAGTGCGTCTTCCGGTGAAACACCCCGTGTGCTCAATTTTGCCAAATCCCCCCATTTCCATGACTCTCCTCCCCTTTCCAATAAAAAAAGTAAAGGCCCCGTGACCTTTACTCTACCCAGGACCGATTCCGCTTTCCAAACCTTATATATTATATCTGATCCTTTCCCTTCGGTAAAGATATATTCTTCACCATGAGGCCGATCCTGTGCTATAATGACTCCCTGAAAGTTTATGTCAACCTTTGACCCCGTCCCGTTCATGGGCGAGCCGGGTGATTTTACTTGAAGGGGGAAGCGCATCCTGCGCGCCTGGATATGAAAGCCGACCAAATCCGCAACATTGCCATTATTGCACACGTCGATCACGGGAAAACCACCCTCGTGGATGCGATGTTGAAACAGAGCCATATCTTCCGCGTAAATCAAAGCGTCGCTGAACGGGTCATGGATTCCAATGACTTGGAACGGGAGCGGGGAATCACCATCCTGTCCAAGAACACCTCCGTTCGCTACAACGGGGTGAAGATCAATATTGTCGACACCCCGGGCCATGCCGACTTCGGCGGTGAGGTGGAGCGGGTGATGAATATGGTGGACGGAGTCTTGTTGCTGGTGGACTCCGTGGAAGGGCCCATGCCCCAAACCAAGTTTGTCCTCCGTCATGCCTTGGAACGAGGGCATAAAGCGATCGTGGTCGTCAACAAGATCGACCGGGCCAACGCCCGTCCCGACTATGTGGTGGACACCACCTTCGATCTATTTGTCGATTTGGGGGCAACGGAGGAACAGGCGGAGTTCCCTGTTCTCTATGCCAGCGCCTTAAACGGAATCTGTGGCGAGGAACCGGACCGACTGGCGGATAGCCTGGAGCCGCTATTAGAAAAAATTGTGGAGTATCTGCCCGCTCCCCAGGTCAACCCTGACGCACCGCTCCAGATGCAGGCAACCTTGATGGGACATGACGACTACAAAGGGAAAATTGTGATCGGAAGGTTGAACAGCGGTACCATCCACAAAAACCAGCACGTCCTGCAGATCGACCGGGAAGGCAACCAACATCCCCTGAAGGTGGCTCAGGTCTTCACTCACGAAGGATTGAAACGGACGGAAGTGGAAACCGTCACCGCCGGCGACATCATCGCCTTGACCGGCCTCGGGGATGTGGGCATTGGAGATACCATCACCGCTTTGGAACATCCCCAGCCCCTGCCCCCGATCCAGGTGGAGGAGCCCACACTCCGCGTCACCTTCGGTGTGAACACCAGCCCCTTCGCCGGGCGGGAAGGAGAATACGTCACTTCCCGGAAACTGAGGGAACGCCTCTATCTAGAAGCAGAGAGGGATGTCGCTCTCCATGTGGAGGACACCGATTCCCCCGACACCTTCCTGGTGGCGGGACGGGGAGAGTTGCATCTCAGCATCCTGATCGAGAATATGCGTCGGGAAGGTTATGAGTTTGAGGTAAGCAAACCGGAAGTGATCCTGAAGAAAATCGATGACAAATGGCATGAACCGGTGGAAGTCGTCGAAGTGGAAGTGAGCAGCGAGTACCAGGGAGCGGTGGTGGAACTGCTGGGACGCCGCAAGGGACAGATGATGAACATGGAACTGCGGGATGACGGTTCCATCCATTACACCTACCGTGTTCCCACCCGGGGGTTGATCGGATTTAATCAGCAGTTTTTAACGGCCACCCGGGGGGAAGGGCTGATGAACACCCTCTTTGGCGGCTATGAACCCCACTCCGGTGAAATTCAGACCCGGGACCACGGATCATTGGTTGCCTGGGAGCCCGGCAACGCCACCTCCTACGGACTGTATGCCGCCCAGGAGCGGGGCACACTTTTTATCGGGGCCAACACGGAGATATATGAAGGCATGGTCGTCGGCCAGCATATCCGGGAAAACGATCTGGATGTTAACGTATGCAAAAAGAAACAGTTGACCAACTTCCGTGCTGCCGGCTCCGATGAAGCTTTGCGCTTGGAACCGCCGAGGGATCTCTCCCTCGACGATGCCCTGGAATACCTCTCCGATGATGAGTTGTTGGAAGTGACACCCCAGGCCTTCCGCATCCGGAAGCGGATCCTGCCCAAAAACCAGCGCCGCAGATACCAGAAGCAGGCCGGACGGGTGAAGTGAGAACAGATTAAACCCGGCACGCCGGATCAGGCAGTGTGCCGGGTTTGTTTTATCCATCTGTTTCCGAATGATTGTTGTAGTGATGCTTCGATCCTCCTTCGACACGAAAAGATCCAAGGAGAAATGATGGTCAAGGGGTAAGTCAACCACAAAGCTCCAAGGTTTACAAAGGCACCCTTCCCACGATGACGAAAGGGTGTCTTTGCTTGGAATCAATTTTTAATCTCTGATACCTTCACCAACTGTTTTCCGAGGTTCTCCCCCCTGAACAGCCCCTGGAAAGCCCGTGGGGCATTTTCCAGACCCCTGACGATGTTTTCACGATACTGAATCTTGCCTTGGGACAACCATTCGGCAAGCTGGGTCAGCCCTTCCCTGAAGCGCTTTTGGTAGTCGGAGACAATAAATCCTTTCATCAGAGCACTGTTGATCAGGAGTTGAGATTGAACCCGGGGACCCACATCCGCTCTCTCCAGGTTGTACAGTGCGATCTGTCCACACAGGACGATGCGGGCGAATTTATTGATCTTGGAAACAACGATATCAGAGATTTCCCCACCCACATTGTCGAAGTAAATATCCACCCCGTCGGGGCAGGCTTCTTCGACCTCCTCTTTCACCTGATCGGTCTTGTAGTTGATAACAGCGTCAAAACCCAGATCCTCTTTCAAAAAGCGGATCTTTTCCTTTGAACCGGCAATTCCGACCACACGGCAACCTTTCATTTTGGCGATTTGTCCCACGAGGGAACCGACGGCACCGGCGGCACCGGAGATGACCACCGTCTCTCCCCGTTTAGGTTGACCGATCTCCAAGAGTCCGAAGTAGGCAGTGAGTCCGGGCATTCCCAACACTCCCAGAGCAGTGGTGGGAGGAACCAGCTTCGTATCCACTTGGTTGAGTTGATCTCCCTTCACCACGGAAAAGTCCTGCCATCCCATCATTCCGGTTACCAGATCTCCCTTCCGGAAACCCGGATGCTTCGATTCTTCCACTTGTCCTACCACTCCGCCGGTCAGCACCTCATTCAATTTAAAAGGCGGAATATATGACTTGGCATCGTTCATCCGTCCCCGCATATAAGGATCAACAGAAAGGTAGATGGTTCGTATCAACACTTCACCATCCCCCGGGTTCGGAATCGGAGATTCGATCAACCGAAAGGTGCTGTCATCCGGCCAGCCCTTGGGACGTTTTGCAAGCAGGATCTGTCGATTGGTTAAGTTGGACATGGGAATCCCCTCCATCCACTGGATTTCGATCACAGAAGTAATAATACCCGAAATTCTCTTGATCCAAGCCGCTTAGAAGTTGCCGATCTTGGTCATCCGGTAATCAGTGACCCGATAGCCCATGGATGCATATAATTTGACGGCTGCCAGATTATTGCTGGTGACATAAACATGGCGAGGACTCACCCCTTTTTCGTGAAACCAGCGCTCGCCCCAGGCCAACATCTGCCTGGAGTAACCCCGCCCCCGGAAATCCGGGTGCAGAAATATTTCACTAATAAATCCTTTTTTGCTGAAGATGAGAGGGTCCTTCCGGATCTCCAAGTGCAAAAAGCCGACGGGTTCATCTCTGTCCAAGGTAAAGATCAAAAGGAGTGAATCCGGGTCCTTAAGTCGCTTCCTCAGTTCCCTTGCCCATTTTTCTCCTGCTTCTTCCCTCACCAACACCTGCTCCCAATGCTCGGCATCATGATGCTCTCCGACCAATTCCGACCACAGGCGATAATGTCCCCGTATGAGATCCAGATAAAACTCCACCACCACCCCTTCATCCGTTTCCGGACGGTAGGAGCGCGCCTTCAATGTTTGGCGGCCAAGATTTCCCCTTCTCCTTCCATTCTGATTTTCCGACATGTTATAAGGCACTGAACCCCTTCCCTTCATCTTTGCCGCTGTGTATCCGATTGTTCAACGTCACATACTATGATTATATCGCTCCACACCCCACCATGGAATAGAGATGGACTGAATATACCCAATTGACGGAAAAGGAAAGCCAACATGATTCCCTCGCATGGTACCCGGAAAACAAAGGAAAAAAGCCGAGACTCATCACCGGTGATCCCGACTCTTTTCAGGCGCTAATCCCATCCTCGTTCAAGCGGGGCAATCCAATTCGATTCCACCACATCCCCCCAAAGAAAAAGGCGGTGGGCACCAGCAGGGCAAACAGCCTCCAGTCCCATTCACCCGCCCACATCGCCGTGGAAACTGAAATACCGATTCCGATTCCAACCGCTGACAGCGGATAAACATCCGGATCTTCTCTCTTCATTTTCCCAAACACGAGCACTTGAAGGGGAATGGAGCCCGCAAAGAGCAACACCCCCGTCCCCAATGTTTCTGAAGCCATGTACAGTGCAAGGAGCAGCCACAAAGCCGGATCTTCCGGAACCATGACCGCCGATACATACAGGCCGCACAGAATGAGTTGTACCGAAAAACCGGCACCCAAGGAAAAGATCGAAATGGTGAACAGAGATTTAAACACCTTGGACCCTCGTTTCACTCTTTGACATATCCCCTCCATTTTAACCCGTTTCAGGAACTTATGCACATCAAAACCGGGGAAAGACATTTCCGTCCCCCAACCCCGTCATTCCAGGCGTATCTCCTGAGTTCTGAAGTTGAATTTGAATATCAGGTAAACACCTGACGCACCCGACAGACTGCCCGCAACTGTTCCCGATCCACTTCAAATCCGATCCCCGGCCCGTCAGGCACCGGAATTTGACCGGCCTCCACTGTCACTTCCGGCCGGATCAGATCCCGCTCCCAGTAACGATTGGAGGCGGAAATGTCCCCTGGAAGATTGAAACCTTCCAAAGAGGCGAGGGCTATATTGTGAGCGCGGGCGATCCCCGACTCCAACATCCCGCCACACCAGAGGGGAATTCCTTTTCTCTGACACAGATCATGGATTCGCTTGGCTTCCGTCAACCCGCCGACCCGCCCCACCTTCACGTTGACCACTCGACAACTGTCCAGCTCCAGTGCTTTCCGCACATCGTCAAAAGATTGCAGACTCTCATCCAAGCAGATTGGCGTTGCAAGTTCCGCCTGCAACCGGGCATGATCCACGATATCGTCAGCAGACAAGGGCTGTTCGATCATCAACAGGTGAAACTTGTCCATCCGTTTCAATTGTTCCAAGTCATTCAGCGTGTAGGCGGAGTTGGCGTCGACCATCAACGGCAACTCGGGAAAAGCCTCCCGGATCCGTTCCAACACCTCTACGTCCGCCCCGGGCTTCACCTTCACTTTTACCCGGCGGTATCCTTCCTCCACCCGCTGTCGAATCGTCTCCAACATGGTGTCCGGATCAGCGGCTCCGACAGCCACCCCTGCTTCGATCCAATCCCGGGTCCCTCCCAGGGCACTGGCGAGGGAGAGCCCTTGCTCCTTGCACCAGAGATCCCAGACTGCCCCCTCCAAAGCCGCCTTGGCCATGGGATGACGGCGGACGGACCGAAACCGCTTCGGGACTTCCCCGGGATGTAGCAAGGGAGTGTGGAGAAGGCGGGGGATCAGGAAATCCTTCATCACATGCCAGGCAGTTCCGATCGTCTCCTCAGTGTACCAAGGAGAAGAAAAGGCGACACACTCCCCCCACCCGCTTCGCCCCTCTTCATCTTCCGCTTCCGCCAGGATCAGCTCCCGATCCGTCACAGTGGTGAGACTGTTGGAAAAGGGGGTCTTCAAAGTCATTCGGACATGATACAGCGTCACTTGACGAAGGATCACCAATCCCGCCCTCCTTTCCCTTCCTTTGGAATCAGTTGCAACAGCTCCCGGCGCAGCAGCTTGTTAGAGGCGTTTTTGGGAAGGTGGCTCACAAAATAGATTCGAATCGGCACTTTGTAACGGGCCAGCCTCTCTCCGCAGTAGTGAAGCAGCTCTTCCTCTGTGATGGACTCCCCCGCTTTCAGCCGGACAAAACCGATGGGCACCTGTCCCCACACCTCATGGGACCTCCCGGTCACCCCCGCTTCCTCCACCGCAGGATGCGCAGTAAGAACCGCTTCCACCTCCGCCGGGTAGACATTTTCTCCGCCGGAAATGATCAAATCGGTGCGCCGGTCCAATACATAGAGAAACCCTTCTTCATCCAGATAGCCCAGATCACCGGTGTACAGCCATCCTTCCCGGATCGCCTCCATCGTTGCATCGGGCCGTTTCCAGTAACCCCCGGTGACATTGGGGCCCCGAACCACGATCTCCCCTGCTTCTCCTGGGGGGAGATCCACCCCCTCCTTCACAATTCGAAGCTCTGACGGAAAAAGCGGTTTCCCCGCCGACCCCAACTTCCGCAGGCTGTCCTCCGGGGCGAGGGTGACGATCTGGGAAGCTGTCTCTGTCATCCCGTAGGTTTGAAACACGGGCACCCCTTTCTCTTTACACCGCTCCAGCAACGACTTCGGTGCCGGGCCGCCCCCCAGCAACATGCACCGAAAATGATCCGGATAAAATTTCTCTCCCAAATCCTCCAGCATCCGACTCAGCATCGTCCCGACGACAGAGACGATACTGACTCCCTCCCCCCGGATGCTCCGATTGGCCGCCGCCGGATCAAAGGCGGGGTGGATGACCGCCGTCATTCCGTAGATCAGGCTCCGCATCAGGATGGACAAGCCGCTCATATGAAACAACGGGACGGAAGCCAGCCATCGGTCCCGGGGATCCAATCCCAGGTTGAGGACGGAGGCGATGGCACTCCACCAGTGATTTCCCCAGGTGAGCATCACCCCTTTGGGGCGTCCTGTCGTCCCGGAAGTGTACATGATCGTATGTAGATCTTTCAGGGAGAGACGGGAGGGAAGCTCCATCTCCTTCTCCGGGAAGCGGGTAAGCTCCTCCCAGGTGTAGGCCGTCGTTCCGAAGGATCTCCAGGTTGCCGCCGCTTTCGGCTCGTGATCCTCATCCACCACCCACATCCGGGCCCCGACATCTTCCACCTGCCAGGCAATCTCCTCCGGGGCGAGACGGGTGTTGAGCGGCACCACCACCGCTCCGAGACGGGTGACGGCGTGGATGAGCGTCACCATATGGAGACCGTTTCCCATCAACAAAACCACCCGGTCTCCCTTCTTCAACCCCCATCCGGCCAAACGCCGTGCCATCCTGCCCGCTTCCTCTTCCAAGCGGCGGAAGGTCCACTCCTCCCCTTCACAGATGAGGGCGATCCGCTCCGGTGTCAAAGAGGCTCTCTTGGCCAACCAATGGGGCATTTCCGTTCCATTGTTGTACAACATGAAATACAACCTTTCTGATCATCGTGGTGTCGTTTCCCTATTATAACTCTCACTCACCCTGAAACGGGAGAGCTACCGGATCCACCCCCCTTGGTAAGTCAGGGAGTAGATCACCCGACCTTCCTCCGTGATCCGCTCTCTCCCGTGGAACTGATCCACCCCACCCACACTTTCATCTTCATACCGGAAGGCTCCTTCCCGGAAGAGACAGGGCCCCCGAAACGGACGATCCGGTTGGAGCTTCCGCAGGGCGGCACGCAGGAAAGCATAAACTTCCCGAATCCTTCTGGAATCTTTTATATCCGGGGCCGTCCCCCCGGAGTATGTCATCGACCAGATCGGGCACTCCCGATCATATACCACCTCCTGTCCGCTGAAATGGGAGAACCCAAAGTAGATGTCCCGGTACAACCACGGACCTTCCCCATACTCCAACTGCTTGGATCCGGGCACCAACGGCTGCCGGGTGCCATCATCCCCTTGTGCAGCATAGGTTTCCTGCTTGGCCCGGATCAGAAAACGGATAAATTCTTCTTGGTTCATCTCACTCACAGCCACCCCTCCCTCTTTTCATCCTAATCGAAAGACCGACTTCGGAACAAGCGTTCCTGCAATTAAATTACAAACCCGGCTCCATCAGAGAGCCGGGTTTCCCTATTTACGGGAACCGGGGGAACTTGTCGAAGTCCGGTTTCCGCTTTTCTTTGAAGGCGTCGCGCCCTTCCTTGGCTTCGTCGGTAGTATAGTAGAGAAGAGTGGCATCGCCCCCCAACTGTTGCAAGCCGGCCAGCCCGTCGGTGTCGGCGTTGAAGGAGGCCTTCAGGAAGCGGAGAGCGGTGGGGGACTTCTCCAGGATCTCTTCACACCATTGGATCGTCTCTTCCTCCAACTTCTCCAACGGGACGACGGTATTGACCAAACCCATATCCAGAGCTTCCTGTGCATTGTACTGACGACACAGGTACCAAATCTCCCGGGCCTTCTTATGGCCGACGAGACGGGCCAGGTACCCGGCGCCGTAACCAGCGTCAAAGCTGCCTACCTTGGGGCCCGTCTGACCGAAGATGGCATTGTCCGCGGCAATGGTCAAATCGCAAACCACGTGCAGCACATGCCCGCCGCCGATGGCATAACCGGAAACCATGGCGATCACAGGTTTGGGGATGGTGCGGATCAGCCGCTGCAGGTCGAGGACATTCAAACGGGGAATCTCATCCTCTCCCACATAGCCGCCGTGCCCGCGCACTCGTTGATCACCACCGGAACAGAAGGCCTTGTCCCCTTCTCCCGCCAAAATGATCACCCCAACCTCGGAATCATCCCGGGCCCGGGAAAAAGCGTCGATCATCTCCGTCACCGTCTTGGGACGAAAGGCATTGCGCACTTCCGGACGATTAATAGTCACCTTGGCAATCTGCTTGTACTTTTCATATTTGATATCTTCATACTCCCGTACCGATTTCCATTGGACGCTCACTCGCTCATCCTCCCTCAAATACCCGAATCCGATGAAGTGTGTTCTGGGTTGATCGGGATGGGGTTTCCAGATGACCTGTCGATGTTCTGAACTGTTAAAAGCACTCCATGCAAAACCCCGTCCTCCCTGTGATGACTTTTTCACAATGCCCTTAAGGGATTTCCTGATCCAAAAGAAATTCCATCACTATTGTATCAAAAAGTCGGGGCACTTCCAGGTGAACCGCATGTCCGGCTCCGGGCACAACCCGCCATTGGCACTGGGCAAATTGTCCATTCATCTCCTTCGCAATCCGACAAAACTTCCCATCCAATTCCCCGGTGATCAACAGCACAGGGCATGGGATCTTCCCAAGATGCCCCCACCAAGAAGGCTGTGCGCCGGTTCCCATCCCGCGAAGGCTGTTGGCCAACCCTTGGGCCCGTTGGGACAGCCGCTCTTTCCGCAAGGCCTGTCGCACTTTTTCCGGCAGGTTCGCCTGACTGGCAAACAGAGGAATACTTTCCCAATACCAAATAAATGATTCCAACCCTTCCCTTTCGATCCGGTCCGCCAGAGCTTCATCCTGCTCGCGGCGAGCCCGTCGCTCCGCATCTGTTTTCAACCCGGGGGAGCTGCTTTCCAACAAGAGAGTGTTCACCCGATCGGGATACCACTCGGCGAAGGAGAGAGCGAGACGTCCCCCCATGGAATACCCGAGGACATGGGCATGGGAGATTTGCAACCGGTCCAGGATCTCTGCCAGATCCGCGGTGGCCCGATCCATGGTGTATCGGGCCGGATCCGCTGGTGCATCGCTCTCCCCATGGCCGATGACATCCACCCGCACCACCTGGAATTGTCGCGTCCAGTTGCTGAGATACGGCTCCCAGGTGACCCTGGAACCTGTGAAGCCGTGCAACAGGAGAAGGGCCGGGCCCTGTCCCTCCGACTCGACCCGATAAGAGACACCGTTGACATGAAAGTGCATCAGCCTTCCGCCTCCCTCAGCCGCCTTCGCACCACTTCCCCGATCTGTTTCCAGATTCCGCGGTGCAGGTTTACGTTTTCCCGACGATCTGTCCGAACTTCGATCACATTCAGTCCCGGCCGTTCCAAGCTGGCCACATAATTCTTCCGAAACTCCTCCCAGGAAGTGGGGCGATCCAAATGCCCCCCGTACATCCGCACCGCATGCCCATAATCCAGACCAAGAGGCGTGCCGAACAGCGTCTCAAAGGTGGTGGGCTCCGTTTGGGAAGCTTGAGGGAGAAAGGAGAAGATGCCACCCCCGTCATTATTGATCAACACGATGGTGGTGTTCAAAGCATGAAGCTTGGCGGCGAGAAGACCGTTGAGGTCGTGAAAAAACGAAAGATCCCCCAACACCAATGTCACATGGAAGCCCGCCGCCGCTGCGCCCAGAGCAGTGGAGATCACTCCGTCAATCCCATTGGCTCCCCGGTTAGCCATCGGGAGCAAGCGCCGGTCACTCTTCATCAGGAAAGAATCCAAGTCCCGGACAGGCATGCTATTCCCGGCAAAGAGGATCCCTTCCTCCGGCAACAGCTCCGCCAGCTCCAGGAACACCCGTCCCTCAAAGGGGGCATCCACCCTGCCCGCTGCCGCCAACTGGGCTGTCGTCACCTGATTGAGTCCCTTCCAGAGTTGCGCCCAGGAAGATTCTCTCCGGGGTAGGATCCGCTCAGTCAGCCCTTGACAGAAGCGGATCGGGTCAGTATAGACCATCTCCGCGGCCAGCAGGGATGGCTCCCGCCATCCCCCGTCCGGGTCGACCACGATCTGTCGGGTATGCGGATGCTGTTTCAGAAACAGGAGGAGGGCCTTGGAAACGGGCATCGCCCCGAAGCGGATCACCACCTCGGGGGCCAATTTTTCCACCGCTTCCCCTTCCCGCAGGAAAGCATCATACCCCTCCAGAATCCACTCCTTGGTATGGGAACCGTTTCGAAGACGGGAGAGGGGATCCGCCAAAACGGGAAAACTGAGGGATTCCGCCAGCTGGTGCACTGCGGATCCCAACTCCGATTCTTCCTGAGGACCGACCACGATCAGACCTCGCTCCCACTGGGAAAGCATTTGGGCCCATCTGTCCAGTTCCCCACCGGACGGGTCCTGTTCTCCTGAAACCACCCGGACGTAAGGGGAGGAGCCCTCTCCCCTTCTCCCCCCCAGCCAGATGGAGGGGAAGGAGAGATCTGGAACCAAGGGCTCCCGGAACGGGAGATTGAGATGAACCGGTCCCATCGGACCCGTCCTGGCTGTGGCCACCGCCCGACCGGCCGTGGTCCGCACATACCGCAGCATCGGCTCCGAGCTTTCCGGTAACGCCATTTCCATAAACCATTTGACATGGGTACCGAACATTCCAATCTGATCCATCGCTTGGGGCGCGCCTACATCCCGAAGTTCGTGGGGACGATCCGCGGTCAGCACCACCAGCGGAACTCTGGCTAGTTTCGCCTCCGCCACCGCAGGAAAATAATTGGCCGCCGCAGTTCCCGAGGTGCACAACAACGCTGCCGGCTCTCCCAAAGCCTTGCCCAATCCCAAGGCAAAAAAGCCGGCGGAGCGCTCATCCACCAGCAGCCAATTCTTCAGATTGGGATGGGCGGCCATTGCCAGTGCCAGCGGCGTGGATCGGGAGCCGGGACTGATCACCGCGTGTCGGAGTCCACTCAGGACCAGCTCGTCCACAAAGGCACCTACAGTCGCCGTCAGGTCTTCCATATGACTCACCAGCTATCGCCTCCCAACGCCGACAGCATCGGTTTGAACTTCAGCTTCGTCTCTTCGTATTCGCTGTTGGGTTCAGAATCTCCCACAATCCCGCAACCGGCAAAGAGAGAGGCTTCCCTCCCCCGAATCAGGCCGGACCGGATTGCGCAGGCAAACTCTCCGTCCCCCCGATAGTCCAGCCAACCCACCGGCGCCGAATACCAGCCCCGGTCCATCCCTTCCGTCTCCCGAATCCGGGCCACCGCCTCCTTCTGGGGAAATCCGCCCAGAGCCGGGGTGGGGTGCAGCTGTTGCACCATCGACAGCAACGTGGTCTCCGGCAGCGGTGTTCCCTCCACAGGGGTGAACAAATGTTGTACATCCCGTACTCGGTACAGACTGGGGGAATCTGGTGTCCGCACCTGGGAACAACCCCGTTGAAAAACTTCGCCGATCATATGAACCACTACTGCGTGCTCACCTCTGTTTTTCGGATCAGACAGCAAAGCTTCCCCCAATTTCTGATCTTCCTCCGGATCTTCCCCCCGCCGGGTGGTTCCCGCCAGGCAAGTGGAATATAACCGCTCTCCCTCCCTTTTCACGAGACGTTCGGGAGAAGCACCCAGAAAGCAGACCTCCCCGCGTTCCACCGCAAACAGGAAACTGTGGGGTTGTCTCTCTCGCAACCGGTACAAACTCGCTTCCGGAGAGAAAGATTTGTCCGACTGCAACCGAAGTTGCCGGGCCAACACCACCTTTTCAATAACCCCTTCCCGGATTTCCCGGGCCGCGGCGGCCACGGTTTTTTTCCAGCGATCCGGCTCCACCTCAAACATTTCGAATGAAGCACGGTCCGGGGGAGAGAGATGAAAGTCTGCAACTTCCCCCAGAAGCGCATCCTCCTTATCCGTCAACCTCTTCGCCGTCTGTTCCACATCCTCCCCTGGCCGGATCAGGGCGTTGACCGTCAGCCAACACTCTCTCCCTGTCACTGTCAACAAAAATTGCGGCAGGATGAAGGAAGCATCGGAAAAACCCTCCCAGAGCGGGGTCTTTCCAGCGAGCGGATCAAAGGAAAAACCGCCCAAAAGGAGCGGCCCCGTACCCGTCGGTGACTCCTGCGGAACCCGGATCGCACCTTGCAGAAGGCGACCCCACTCCTGCCCCGTTTTCAAATAAGGGTCCTCTCCGGTATTTATCTCCAACTCCCAGGCGACACCCACTCCGACCAAGGTGACCGCCCGGTCAGGATCAGACCAAAAGTTCCGCGTTCCCCGGTATTCGGTTGCGGACGCAAAAAAAGAGAGGGGATCCACGCTGTTCACCAACCGGGTCCGGCTGACCAGCACCCTTCTCTGTTCCCTCCGGGCCCGGGCCGCCCCTTCCTTCAACCCGGCAAGGTTGCGTAATTCTCTCATGGTCGTCACGGTCCTTCCCCCCCATCCATACCGTCGGAAACCACCCTCCCGACGGCGTTTCGGCGAATCCGATCTCCCTGTGGATTCGCTTTGGTCTATGACCATTTCCGGCCCTTACTCTATCATCAAACCAAATCCAGTATACCCAAAATCCCCGCTCTTTTCTACCGACTGTGTCCTCCGGCTGTACTGGAGTCAGCCAATGTTTCGGGGTATAATGGGGGCGAAAGGAAGGAGAGAAACTGATGCAATCATCCACAACCGGACCGACCGCCGAAAAAGGCTGGCGGGTATGGTGGCAATTGTTGCGTCCCCACACCCTGACCGCATCCTTTGTGCCTGTCCTGATCGGGACGACACTGGCGATGCCGCTAACCCGGATTGACATTCCATTGTTTCTGGCCATGTTGACCGCCTCCATCCTGATCCAGGCGGCAACCAATATGTTCAACGAATACTACGATTACAAGCGGGGATTGGACAATGAACGTTCCGTGGGCATCGGCGGTGCCATCGTGCGCCATGGCATCTCTCCGGGAACAGTGATGAGAATCGCCGTCACCTTCTGCGGAGTCTCCGTTTTGCTGGGAATCTATATCTGCATGGAAAGCAGCTGGTGGTTGGCGTTGATCGGCTCCGTCTGCATCGCGGCGGGTTACTTCTACACCGGAGGACCTTTCCCCATCGCTTATACCCCGCTGGGTGAGTTGGCAGCGGGGTTGTTTATGGGGATGGGAATCATTCTGATCGCATTTTTCATCCAGACCGGCACCCTCACTCCGGACAGCCTGCTTGTCTCCATCCCCATCGCCATCCTGGTCGGGGCGATCCTGATGGCCAACAATATCCGCGACCGGGAAGGAGACGAAAAAAACGGACGCAAAACCTTGGCTATCCTCTTGGGACACAAGGGAGCCGTCCGCTTTCTCGCCGGGATGTTTATCGTCTCTTACCTGTGGGTCATCATTCTCGTCCTGGCCGGGAAGGTTACCCCCTGGATCTTGTTGGTGTTTCTGAGTATACCCAAATCCATCCAAGCAGTCCGTGGATTCCAAGGAAAAACCACCAATACGGAAATGGCCCCGGCCATGAAGTCCACCGCCCAGGTGAACACCCTGTTCGGACTTCTGCTGGCTGTGGGACTCTTTTTAAACCAGTGGATTTGACAAAAGGGGTATCAATCCATCGCAAAAGAATTGGGCATCTCAGACAAATCCATGGTAGAACTGAACACAAAAAAAGTCCCCTGAGGGACTCGATCAATAAAATCGGGGCTGCTGTCTGCCCATACTCATCAAGGGCTTCAACATATTAAAAATGGGAACGATTTTTCCATAGATTGTTCTTATCTTATTCCAGTAGCCCATGATCTTTTTTACCCAGGGTTTTTTCAGCATTTGTGACAAACGGGCCAACACAGAAACCCCTCCTTTCTCCACATCCTGTTTTCAGATTATGATCTCTGACGGTTCCCTGTTTGGACCCCTATACTGATGCGATAAAAAGAAAACGCCCGGTCTCTCGGACACAACGGAGAAAAAAACCGGCGGGCTACATCCGCCGGTTTTTCTTGTACTCAAAGGGACTTGGACCAGTCGACCGCAGCCGCTCCCTCCAGGTATTTCTCGCAGTCTATAGCCGCCATGCAACCGGTGCCCGCCGCCGTGATCGCCTGGCGGTATTCCCGGTCCTGGACATCACCGCAGGCGAAAACACCCTCGATGTTGGTCCGGGTGGTGCCTGGAGTCACCTGGATGTAACCCAGTTCGTCCATGTTCAGCTGACCTTTGAGAAAATCGGTGTTGGGACGGTGGCCGATGGCGACAAAGATGCCGTCAGCTTCGAGGATCTCCTCTTTGCCGGTTTCTTTGTTTTGGACCTTCAGCCCTTTGACACTGCCTTCTTCTTTGGTCACCACTTCCACCGGAACCCGGTTGAGGGCCCATTTGATCTTTTCGTTGGCCCGGGCCCGGTCTTGCATAATCTTGGAAGCCCTGAGCTCTTCCCGTCGGTGCACAACGGTCACCTCGGAGGCGAACTTGGTCAGAAAGTTGGCCTCCTCCATGGCGGAGTCACCGCCACCGACAACAATGATCTTTTTGCCCCGATAGAAGAAACCGTCACAGGTGGCGCAGGTACTGACCCCTTGACCCATGTTTTCCTTCTCCCCAGGGATTCCCAGCAGCTTGGCGGAGGCTCCGGTGGAAAGCACCAAAGCTTCACAGGTCAGCTCTCCTTCCCCTTCCACTGTCAGCTTGAAGGGTCGATGGGAGAGATCCGCATCGGTCACCCAGCCCCGCTTAAATTGGGCACCGAAACGCTCCGCCTGTTTCCGCATGTTATCCATTAATTCCGGTCCGAGAATCCCTTCAGGGAAACCGGGGAAGTTTTCCACATCAGTAGTGGTGGTCAGCTGGCCTCCTGGTTCCTGACCTTCAATCACCAACGGGTTCATATTGGCCCGTGCCAGATAAATTGCGGCGGTCAAACCCGCCGGTCCGGTTCCGAGAATAATCACTTTGTGCATGTGTCCGAACCTCCAAACGTTTTTTCACAGATCTGCAAAAGATACTATGAGGCGGCATGTTCCCCTCAGGTACAAATCCCCTTCTTTCCTTCCTCTTTCAAGCGTTCGATCTCGCGACTCTGGTCGGGAAGAGAGCGGAGTAATGAAGGAAAGTATGGATAATCCTCCCCGTTCAGGGAGTAGTAGACCCACTGACCCTGCCGCCGTTCCTTGACCAACCCGGCGTTCCTCAACTTTCGGACATGCTGGGAGACCGCCGGTTGGGTGATCTTCAGAATCTCCACCAATTCCCCGACGCACAAATCCTCTTCCCTCAGGAGAGCGAGGATTCGAAGGCGGGTTTTGTCCCCCAGGGCTTTATGGCAATCTGCCAACCGGTCAAAATTCATGACCACCACCTCACTCAATATATAAGCATATTATTATATGGTTGTCAAAGGACCGGGGAAATCCCATATACACTTATCCTCGGCGTACCCGCAATTTTTCATCCCCGGAATTGAAGCTCGGATTCTGCTGAGGCTTGTCGGTCCGGGATTACTCAGAGGGACTCGGACAGTCAATGTCCCTCCGGTCATCACCCTTGATCCACGACAGCCATCTTGACCTCAGACATATCTTTGATTGTCACTGGGCAAACCTGCAATGTTTTTCCGGAAGGGCTGTCTGCATGTTTACATTTACACCCGCCTATTGTAATATATCACTCATAAAACCAACTAAATAAATCGGATAAGGTGGTATGATTCTTTTGTCCATTCAAACTCCTGCTCAACCCTTGGGTAACAAGGGATCGCTGTCCTACGCCGCACCTGCCCTTCCTGCCCCCCGATTCGGAGTCCTGGCCATCGCTGTGGCTGCCATCGGCGGGTTGGGTATGGGCATCCACGGGAATCAGGGGCTGAAACAGTGCCTCCTGTTCACCATCGGCCTGTTGCTGGGATACACTTTGTATCATGCCCGGTTCGGATTCACCTCGGCTTTCCGTCAGCTTCTCTCCGTCGGACAGGGAGCCGGCCTGCGCGCTCATATGCTGATGCTGGCGGTCTCCTCCACTTTGTTTGCTTGGATCTTCTCCTCCGGATTCGGCCTCTTTGGGGTCCACCCCCAACCTTCTGTCTCCCCCCTCGGTGTCAGCCTCTTCGTGGGAGCCTTTCTGTTTGGAATCGGAATGCAGTTGGGTGGGGGATGCGCTTCGGGGACCTTGTTCGCTGTGGGCAGCGGAAGCACTCCCGTCCTGATCACCCTTGTCGCCTTTATCTCCGGATCGGTGCTGGGTGCCTGGCATTGGGGTTTCTGGACCCAAGATGTTCCTTCCTTGCCCCCGGTCTCCCTGGCGGAAACCACCGGCCTCGGCTATGGAGGTGCTTGGATTTTACAGATGGTTCTCTTCTCCGCCATCACCTGGATCACCATACTTATCAGCCGGAAGAGACGCCCGCCGAAGATCAAACCGATCCCCACAGCCAAGGGGTGGAAGCGACTGCTTCGGGGCTCCTGGCCTTTGTGGGTGGCTGCGGTTGGGTTGGCGGTGTTGAATGCCCTCACCCTGACAATCAAAGGCGAACCCTGGGGGATCACCTCCGCCTTTGCCCTGTGGGGTTCCAAGTTCCTCCAGTCCATCGGGATGGACGTCACCCATTGGGCCTATTGGTCTGGAGAAAGGGGAGCTGCCTTGAACAAACCCCTCACTGCCGATGCCACCAGTGTGATGAATTTCGGCATCATCCTGGGTGCCATGACCGCAGCGTCCGCCGCGGGGACCTATGCCATCCGCAAGGTCCGCGGACGAGTCGCTCTTGCTTCAGTGATCGGCGGGCTGATGATGGGCTACGGTGCCCGACTCGCCTACGGGTGCAATATCGGTGCTTTCTTCAGCGGCATCGCCTCTTTCAGTCTCCATGGCTGGGTCTGGATCGGGATGGCCCTGCTCGGAACCGCCGTCGGCCTTCCCCTCCGGAAACTCTTCGGCATGAAGAATCCCAAGCCCGATGATTCGGTATGCTGAAAAGATCAATCGATCCCTGAAACGGGATCGGTTTTTTCCACGGAGCCACATAATCCGACTTCCCCGGGAAAACACAGGTGGAGAGCGACCTGATGGGTACGGATTTTTTTCAGGAGGTGAACCTGGACAGACTTTTTGACGATGTAGCGGTTTACAACCAGCGGGCCATGTCCGCCGAGCAACTACCCGTCATCGCCAACCAGGCCCTCCGGATGGCCATGACCCACCGGGGGGGTTGCCCATCTGAATATTCCCGATGACATCCCTGCATTCAAAGTGGAACGCCACGTACGGAGGAACAGCTCCATATTTGTCTCTTCCCGGGTCATCCCCCGGGAGTCCGATTTGGAAAAAGCCGCATCCCTACTGTCCAATCCGGGGAAAACAGTGATCCTGGCGGGTCGGGGAACCCACGGCGCCCGGGAGGAACTGATCACCTTCGCCCAAAAATTAAAAGCACCGATCGTGCTGACTCTCCCAGGAAAAGGGGCGATCCCCGACGATCATCCGTATTGCCTCGGCGGATTGGGACTTTTGGGCACCAAACCCGCCTATTACGCGATGCGGGAAGCGGAAACCTTGGTGATGATCGGTACCTCCTTTCCTTTTATCGGATTTCTTCCCCACCATGCCCGAACGATCCACATCGACTCCAACCCGGCCCAGATCGGAAAGCGCACCCCGGTGGATGTCGGACTGGCGGGAGATGCTCTTTACACCCTTCAGCAGTTGAACAAGCGCCTGTCCGAGAGACAGGAGGATGAATTTTTGTGCCGTCATCAGCAAGAGATGAAAGATTGGCTCGCAGAGATGAAAGCACAGGGGGAGGAAGACCGGACTCCCCTTCGCCCGCAAACGGTTCCGGTCGCTTTGCAGGAAGTGCTCGCCGATGATGCCGTCCTTCCCTGTGATGTGTGAAATATCACCGTCTGGATGGCACGCAACTTCCTCGTCCGCAACCAGAAATTCATCATCTCCAGCTGGCTGGCCACCCTGGGTTGCGGACTGCCCGGCGCCATTGCAGGAAAACTGGCCTTTCCGGACAAACAGGTAGTCGCCGTGGTCGGGGATGGAGGCTTTGCCATGACCATGGCTGATTTTGTCACAGCGGTAAAATACAACTTGCCCATCGTGGTGATTGTGCTGAACAACTTCAAAATTGCCATGATCAAATTTGAGCAGGAAGTGATGGGCCATCCCGAGTTTGCAACCGATCTCACCAACCCCATTGCCCGCTACGCGGAAGATTGCGGCGGAATCGGCATCCGGGTCGACCCGGGATCAACTGAAAACCGCTCTCCACCGAGCATTTGAAATCAAGAAGCCGGTGATCCTCGATGTGCTCGTCGACCCTGATGAAGCACCGATGCCGGCCCAAGTCACCTTCAGCCAGGCAAAAAATTATGCCATCCATCTTTTGAAGGAATGGTGGGAGGAGCGGAAAGACGAATCGCCAACCACATAGGTTTCCAATAAAAACCCCGTCTCTGGGAGACGGGGTTTTTAAGTGATCAAAAATGACAGGAAGATTGCCCCCGCTTCTGGAGATAACGCTGATGATATTCTTCCGCACGGTAAAAGGGGGCCGCCGGTACAATCTGGGTCACCACAGGATCTTTCCATTTACCTGAGGCTTCCAGCTCCTGTTTGGATTTTTCTGCTGCTTCCCTTTGTTCCTGTGAATGATAAAAAATCACAGAACGGTATTGGGTACCGATATCCAGACCCTGCTGGTTCGGTGTGGTCGGGTTATGATTCTCCCAAAACACCCGGAGCAGTTCCTCATAGGTGATCTGCGAAGGATCATACTCCAGATCCACCACTTCGGCGTGACCTGTTCGGTCGGTGCAGACCTCTTCATACGTGGGATTCTCCGTGGTTCCCCCCATATATCCGACAGCCGTGGAGGTGACACCCTTCGTCTGGCGAAATAACTCCTCCACGCCCCAAAAACATCCCGCACCAAATGTGGCTCGCGCCATCGGGCAACACTCCTTTTCCATCCCGGATACGAACCGGGTTTCCTCTTATCCTACCCAAGGATGCCCGCGGCGACAATCCCTGTCGGGACTTTTCCTAGGTCACAATTAAGGTGATATCCCACTTTCGGACAAAGGAACATCGATCTACAACAAGACCGATGGGCACCCCGATGGATATCCGCCGCCACCCCCTCTCTATCCCTTTAATATCCTTGTATTAACCACCAACTTTTGCGGAGGTCACTTCCATGAGGAAAACAACAGCTTTAAGAAAAATGATTCAATCAGAGGATCCAGACTTCATTATGGAAGCTCATAACGGCATATCTGCAAAAATCGTTGAAGAGACCGGTTTTAAAGGGATTTGGGCCAGCGGACTCACGATCTCTGCCAGCCTGGGGGTCCGGGATAACAACGAAGCTTCCTGGACACAAGTACTGGATGTATTGGAATTTATGAGCGATTCCACCTCGATCCCCATCCTGCTCGACGGGGATACCGGTTACGGAAACTTCAATAACGCCAGACGTCTGGTCCAAAAGTTGGAACAACGCCGAATCGCAGGTGTCTGCATTGAAGACAAACTGTTCCCGAAGACCAACTCCTTCATTAACGGCGAAGCCCAACCTCTTGCCGATGTGGAAGAGTTTTGCGGAAAGATCCAAGCGATGAAAGATACCCAGCAGGACGATGACTTTGTGGTGGTCACGAGGGTGGAAGCCCTGATCGCTGGCTGGGGGCTGAAGGAAGCCTTGCGAAGAGCGGAAGCCTACCGGAGAGCAGGGTCCGATGCTGTCCTCATCCACAGCAAGCGATCAGACATCACAGAAATTGAAGCCTTCATGCAAGAGTGGGAAGGCAGACATCCTGTGGTCATCGTACCGACCAAATACTATTCCACTCCGGCAGATAAATTCAAGGAATTGGGAGTCCGGCTCGTGATTTGGGCCAACCACAATATGAGAGCATCCATCGATGCTATGAAAGCCATTTCACAACAAATTCATCGTGAAAAAAGTCTGGTGAACGTGGAAAACAAGGTAACACCCATCGAGGAAATCTTTCGCCTCCAACAGGCAGAAGAGCTGAGGAGTGCAGAAAAGAAATATCTTCCTCAAAAGAATGGGAAGTGATCGACCATGCTCGATACAAAAATATTCGGGGAAGAACTGCAAAGACTGGGTTTCTCTTTTTACAGCGGAGTCCCGTGTTCCTTTCTGAAAAGCTTGATCAACTATGCCATCAACCACTGCCAGTATGTCGGGGCTGCCAATGAAGGGGATGCCGTGGCGATCGCATCCGGGGCCCGGCTGACAGGGAAAAAATCTGTGGTCCTGATGCAAAATTCCGGGCTGACCAATGCAGTTTCCCCCTTGGTCTCCCTGAACCACCCCTTTCAAATCCCGGTCCTCGGCTTTGTCAGTCTCCGCGGGGAACCCGGTCTTCGGGATGAACCCCAGCATGAGCTGATGGGGAGAATCACCACCGATATGCTGGATCTGATGCAAGTGAAATGGCAGGTTTTGCAGACCGATTTGCAAAAAGCCAAAAACCAATTGGCCGAAGCCGATCAATGGATTGCTCAGAACCATTCCTTCTTTTTTGTTGTAAAGAAAGGAACGTTCAGCGAAGAGCCCCTGCAAAGACAAACCGCCTCCCGCCCCTTCCCCGCAAAGCCCATCAAACCCCCGGCCTCCACAGATCAAAAGCCTTCCCGGGTGGAAGCACTTCATGTGGTCCATTCATGGAAACAGAAGCAAACTCTCCTGATCGCCACCACCGGCAAAACGGGGAGGGAATTGTATGAAATCGAGGATGCTCCCAATCATCTGTACATGGTGGGCTCCATGGGATGCGCCGGTTCACTCGGGCTCGGGCTGGCATTGAACCGACAAGATCTGGAGACCGTCGTGATCGACGGGGACGGCGCCTTGCTCTTGCGTATGGGAAGTTTGGCCACCAACGGTTATTACAATCCGTCTAATATGCTCCATCTCCTGCTCGATAACCATGCCCACGATTCCACAGGAGGACAAAGCACCGTCTCCCCTCGTGTCGATTTTGTGGAGATTGCCGCTTCCTGCGGTTACAGCCGCTCGCTTTACATTGACAGCCTTCAGAAGTTGTCTTCAGCCCTGAATGAATGGAGACAAAGACGGGGACTCACCTTTCTGTATATGAAAATTTCCAAAGGATCACGGAAACAACTGGGTCGCCCCCAAGTCAAACCCCATGAAGTGAAGGAACGGTTGCAGAAATGGCTCAAGGACCTCTCCCTTGATCAATGGAGGGATAACCGATGCGGAGGGTCAAGCGAAACATCCTGTTGACTCCGGGCCCCGCCACCACGACAGACACCGTCAAAGACGCACAGGTGGTTCCCGATATTTGCCCACGGGAGCCGGAGTTCGGCCGCCTGATGGAAACCGTGGCCGCGGAGCTGACCCGGCTGGTGGCTGATCCCCGGGAATACACCACCGTCTTGTTCGGCGGTTCCGGAACGGCGGCGGTCGAGTCCATCCTGAGTTCAGTGGTAAATGAAGGCACTCTGCTTATCCTTAACAATGGCGCCTATGGCAGACGCATGTGTGATATCGCCGAAGCTTATGGAATCCAATTCATTCCCTTTGACAGTCCTCCTGTGGAACCCGTCAACATCAAAGCCCTCGAAAAACAGATCCAGATCTCCCCCCACAAGATTTCCCATCTCGCCGTCGTACATCATGAGACGACCACCGGCTTGTTAAACGACATCGGAGCGATGGGGCAATTGTGCAAAAACTACGGAATCGATCTGATCGTGGATGCCGTCAGTTCCTTCGCCGCCATCCCGATTCAGATGAAAGCGATGAATATCAGTTATCTGGCTGCAAGTGCCAACAAAAACCTGCAAGGGATGCCGGGGGTCTCATTTGTGATCGCGGATCGGGCCAAATTGGATGGTTTGCGTCACCATAAAAAGCGAAATTACTATCTTCACCTTTATGACCAATACCGGTATTTCGAACAGACCCGCCAGCTGCGCTTCACCCCTCCGGTTCAAACCCTGTACGCCCTGTATCAGGCGATTGTGGAGCTGAAACGGGAGGGGGTGGAAAAGAGATATCAACGGTACGCATGGTCGTGGCAATGGTTGATCCACGGAATTACCCGGCTGGGATTGAAATATCTCGTCCCGGAACCGCATCATTCCAAGCTGATCACCTCCATCCTGGAACCGGATTGTGCCGGATATGACTTCAAACAGATGCATGATTATTTTTACAGCCGGAATATCACGATTTATCCCGGTAAACTGGACGATTTAAAAACATTCCGAATCGCCAATATCGGGGATATCACCCATCAAGAGATCCAAGTCTTTATCGATCTGTTGGAACGCTACCTGAACAGCATCCAATACCAGCCGAAAGGGGGTTGACAAATGAATCGACCTCTGAGAAAAGACAAGTGGCTGCGATATCTGTTTATGGAAAAAGACAGCCGACTGAAACCCCACCTGCCGGAAACACATCTGCTCACGATGAAATCTTTGAAGGCAATGATCTCCAAATACGGGCAGGTGATTTTAAAACCTGTGATTGGAAGCCGGGGCTTTGGCGTGATCCAGGTGACACCCTTGACAAAAAACCGCTATCAGATCCATCTTGAAAATAAGAAAAAAACGATCCGGGGGTTTAAAAGAACATATCACAAACTGAAGGAGCTGACACGCTCCCGACGCTATATGGTCCAGAAACGGATTCAACTTGCCCGAATCGGCCGCCGTCCCTTTGATATCCGGGTGATTGTTCAGCGCAAAAGCAGCTTTGATCCATGGCGAGTGACAGGAACAGTGGCCAAGGTAGCCGGGAGAGGATACATTGTCACCAACAATGAAAGGAGCAACGGCAGCCTGATGACAGTGAAACGGGCGCTCCAAAAATCATCCCTGAGACACCTCTCCCTCCATTACATCCGTTCCAAAATCAACCGGATCGCGTTGTTGTCGGCGGAAAGTTTGACCGAACACTATCCTGACCATCGCATCTACGGGCTGGATCTGGGAGTGAACCGGAAGGGACAGATCTGGATTATCGAGGCCAACCGATCCCCCATCCTGTCCCACTTCCGCAAATTGAAAGACCGAAGGATGTATCGGCGCATCCTGCAATATAAAAAGGGGGAATGATCCGGAAGGGCGAGTGGAAAAGCTCGCCGATAAAAATCCCAAAACAGAGAAAGCGCCGGCTCATCACCGGCACTCCCTCCATTCTTCCAATATTCACTTCTTGATCAATTCCAGCTCCACGGGGTGGAACTTGTCCACTTTTTCGCCTTTGACGGCTTGGACCGCCACTTCCACTCCGGTTTTCCCGATTTCTTCCGGTTTCTGGGCGATGGTGGCCCCGAGGTCACCTTTTTTAACCGATTTGACAGCATCGTCGGTGGCGTCAAACCCGACAACCACGATCTCTTTTTTGGCGGCCTGGATCGCTTGCAGGGCACCTAAAGCCATTTCGTCGTTATGGGCGAAGACGGCATCGATCTCCGGATTACTCTGGAGGATGTTCTCCATCACAGTCAGCCCTTTGTCACGGTTGAAGTTGGCCGGTTGGGAGGCAACCACTTTTATACCCTTTTGGTTATCCACCGCTTGATGGAAACCCTTGCCCCGGTCGCGGGCGGCGGAGGTTCCCGGAATCCCTTCCAACTCAACGATATTGCCTTTGTTTTTCAGATGTTCCAGGATGAACTCCCCGGCCATCTTCCCGCCGGCCACGTTATCCGAAGCAATATGGGCGAGAACTTCGCCACCTTCGGATTCCCGGTCGACGGTGATGACAGGGATTTTCGCTTTGTTAGCGGATTCGACAGCGGTGGAGACGGCTTTGCTGTCCGTGGGATTGATCAGCAGGATGTCCACGTTTTTCTGAATCAGATCCTCCACATCGTTCAGCTGTTTGGCGTTATCGTCCTGGGCATCGGCCACGATCAGCTCGGCTCCCGATTCTTTGGCAGCTTCCTCCGCCCCTTCCTTCAGGGAGACGAAGAAGGGGTTGTTCAGAGTGGAGACGGACAGGCCGATTTTCACCTTGTCATCTGCCGATGCCTTCTCCTCTTTTTCCAGAGTGGATTCACTGGAGCAGCCGGCCAGCACGCCGACGACCAGCACCGCGGCCAACAACAGAGTCCAAATCCTTTTCACTTGGGTTCCTCCTCAAAATTTTTTTTATACAAAAGTCTCATGACCGGGTTCAGGATTTTTTGGATCGATCCAGCAACACCGCCAGCAGGATCACCCCGCCCTTCACCACCTGTTGGTAGAAGGAGGAGACGTTGAGCAGGTTGAGTCCGTTGTCCAACACCCCGATGATCATCGCACCGATCAGGGTGCCGACGATCCAGCCCCTGCCCCCGGCCAGGCTCGTCCCCCCGATGACCACAGCGGCGATGGCATCCAGCTCATAGCTGGTCCCCGCTGTCGGCTGGGCGGAGTTGAGACGGGCCGTCAGAATCACACCCGCCAAGGAAGCGAACAGACCGCTGATAGCGTACACCCACACCTTCACCCGGTGGGTCCGGATTCCGGAGAGCATCGCCGCTTCCTCATTGCCGCCAATTGCATAAACATGACGGCCAAAGGTGGTGTTTTTCAGAACAAAATATAGGATAAAGAAGGAGATCAGCATCCAGATGACCGGAATTGGAATCTCTAGGAAATATCCCTTGCCCAGCATGGAAAAGAGGTCATTCTCATAAGCGATCGGGCGGCCTTCGGTGTAAACCAAGGTCAATCCCCGGAAGATGGTCATCGTCGCCAAGGTGGCGATAAACGGTGCCACCCGCCCTTTGGTCACCAAAACTCCGTTGACCGCTCCCATCAGAGTACCTGCCGCCACCCCGGTCAAGATCGCCAGGACAGGATCCATTCCCGATGCCAGCATCCCTGCGCTGAAGGCACCGGACAGGGCCAGGATAGAGCCGACGGAAAGATCGATCCCTCCAGTCAGAATGACAAAAGTCATCCCGAAGGCCAGCAAGGCATTGATGGAGATCTGCCTCAGTACGTTGAAGATATTGGTTATGCTCAGAAAGTCCCGGCTGATGAGCGACAGCGCAACCACGATCACCCCCAGACCCAGGAGAGGACCGACTTTCTGCACCCAACTCACTTGCATCCCGGAGCTTTTCAGTTGGGTTTGCATCACACTTCACCTCCCGAGGCGGCTTTCATCACATTCTCCTGTGTCGCCTCATCTTTATCAAATTGGCCGGTGATCCGCCCTTCGTGCATCACCAACACCCGGTCGCTCATCCCCAGCACTTCCGGCAAATCCGAGGAAATGAGCAGGATCGCCAACCCTTCCCGGGCCAAACGATCCATCAGGCGGTAGATCTCTTCCTTGGCCCCGATATCCACCCCCCGGGTGGGTTCATCCAGAATCAGCACCCGGGGGGAAGTGGCCAACCATTTGCCGATGACCACCTTCTGCTGATTCCCTCCACTCAGGGTTCGGACCTCCTGCTCGGGACCCGATGTTTTCACTGATAAGGTTTCCACCGTCTCTTCAGTCAGCCGTGCCTCTTTCTGCCGGTGAATCACCCCCCAGGCTGAAAGGGAGCGGAGGTTGGGCAGAGCCAGATTCTCCCGGAGGGAAAGGGGAAGCACCAAGCCTTCCTGCTTCCGGTCTTCCGTCACATAAGCAATCCCATGCCGGATCGCGTCTTCCGGGCGCCGAATCCGAACCTCATGCCCATCGATCCGGATGGTTCCACTGTCGGGTTTTCTGACACCGAAGAGAAGATCCGCCGTTTCCGTCCGGCCGGCCCCCATCAGCCCGGCCAGCCCGACGATCTCACCCTGTCGGATGGAAAAGGAGACATCCTTTACCTCCCCCTTTCGGGTTAATCCCTCGACGCACAGCCTTTCTTCTCCAGGCATTACAGGATTGCGGGGATAACGGTTCTTGATCTTTCGCCCCACCATCATCCGGACCAGTTCATCCATGTCCGTCTCGCTGCTGACCCGGGTTCCCACCGTTTCCCCGTCCCTCATCACCGTAATCCGGTCACAGATTTCAAAAATTTCTTCCATCCGGTGGGAAATGTAGATCATCCCCACCCCCTGTTTTTTCAGAGAACGGATCACATTGAACAGGGACTCGATCTCCCGGTTGGTCAGCGCCGCCGTCGGCTCATCCAGCACCAGGATCTTGGCCTCCAGGGACAGTGCCTTGGCGATCTCCACCATCTGTTGCTGACCGACAGAGAGATCCCCTGTTTTCACTGAGGGATCGAGATCCATCTCCAACTGTTCCAACCATTTTTTCGCCTCTTCTTTCATTCGGTTCCAGCGGATCCAACCCGTTCGCCCAAAGACGAACTCCCGGCCGAGAAAGAGGTTTTCCATCACAGAGAGATGGGGAATCAGGTTGAGCTCCTGATGGATCATGGCGATCCCCAGTCCTGTCGCCTCCCGGGGATCGGAAATTTCACGTTCCACCCCGGAGACCCTCACCCTGCCTCCGTCTTTCCGGTAGATGCCGCCCAGGATTTTCATCAGGGTGGACTTGCCGGCTCCGTTTTCCCCCATCAGGGCATGCACTTCTCCACTTTCCAGGGAGAAGCCCGCGTCAGTGAGCACTTGGACACCGGAGAAGGACTTTTGGATTTGGGTCATTTCCAGAAGCGGATTTGTCATTGGTTTCACCTTCTTTCAGAAAGGGACACCGGCTTGCAGGATCACATTGGCATAGGGAATGCACTCTCCGGTGCGGACCACTGCTTTTGCTTTCCGGGTCAAGCTTTTCAGTTCCTCATGGGAGATCGTCTCCCAGGACACCTCCGGAAGTGCCTGTATCAGTTTCTGATGCAGAGAGGGACTCACCTCTGCCGTCTCCTTGGCCAGAATCGCTTTTTCCACTGTCATCTCCGACAATACCGCCTCCAACGTCTCCCAAAACCCCGGAGTGCCGGGACGAAGTGCCAGATCGATCCGCTCCGTCTCCGACGGGATGGGAAGACCGGCGTCGGCAATCACAATGTGATCCGTATGGCCCAACTCGCTGATCACCCTGGACAAATGACTGTTTAACAGCATCGTCTTTTTCACTTGTCGTCCTTCCTTTCCGTTCCATAAAGAGCTTCCACTTCCCGCCGGGTCGGCATGCCGTCCTGAGCTCCCAACCGGGTGACAGCAAGAGCAGCCACCCGACCTGCGAAATCGACGGCTTCCGCGAGCTCCATTTCTTCAGAGAGGGCACAGGCGAGCCCGGCGTTAAAGGCATCTCCCGCACCGGTGGTATCCACCACATCCACAGGATGGACCGCCACCCGCCGAAATCCTTCCCCGGACAGGATCGCAGCCCCTTGTTCTCCAAGAGTGGTCACCACACAGCCGACTCCCTGGTCCAACAACACCTGCATGGCTTCCGCCAAGTCTTCTTCCCCTATCGAATGACCAGAGAGGAGCTCCAATTCAGAGCGGTTGGGGGTGATCACATCCGTCAACCGATACAACTCTCCGGGAAGTTCCCGAGCGGGAGCAGGATTCAGCACTACCTTTTTTCCCAACTCCTTGGCTGTCCGGGCCGCCGACAGCACCGTCTCCAGAGGAATCTCCAACTGCAACAGAACCACATCCACCCCGGCAATCCGCTCTTTGCCGGCATCCACATCCTCGGGGAGGCAGTGGCCATTGGCCCCCGGAACAACGATGATGCGGTTGTCCCCACCGGACAGCAGAATCGAAGCCACGCCGGTGGGAGCGATGGAGACGGTTTTCACCGCCGTCGTCTCCACTCCACTCTTCTTCAAAGATTCCAGCAGGTCCTGTCCAAAGGGATCAGAACCCACCGAACCGATCATTTCCGTATGAGCTCCCAGCCGGGCTGCGGCCACCGCCTGATTGGCTCCCTTGCCCCCGGGAATGAAGTGAACCGCCTCCCCCAGCACAGTCTCTCCCATTTGTGGCGGCCGCAAAGCCTGAACCACGACGTCCATATTCAGACTTCCGATCACCGCCACGCGGGCTTGCTTGTCCGTCAATCTTTTCGCCTCCTCGTCGAATCCCGCTGAACCAGATGAATATCCAGCTCCAGGTCCACCACTTGCTCCGTTTTCTCCTGGACCCGATCGATCAGGTGCAGAGCGGCTCGGGCTCCCATCTCGTAGATCGGCTGGGCAACCGTGGTCAATTCCGGTTCTGTCCACTCGGCAGCCCCCACTCCGTCAAAGCCGCACAGGGACACCTCCTCCGGCACCTTCACTCCCATCCGATGCAACGCCTTGAGCGCACCCACCGCCATCAGGTCGTTACCGGCGAAAATCCCGTCCACATCAGGATGGAACTCCATCAATGCCTGGACAGCTCCTTTGCCCCCGGCAATGGAGAAATGGCCGGGCACGATCAGGGATTCTTCAAACCAGGCGCGATCTTCTACCATCTCCCGGTAGCCTTTTAGCCGCTCCTGTGCCGTAATCAATTCCTGTGGGCCGGCGATATGGGCAATTTTGCGGCATCCTGCATCCGATAGATGTTGAACAGCCAGTTTCGCCCCTTCGGCATTTTTGGAACGGATCACGGAGCATCCACCTTGACCTGGGGCCCGATCCAACACCACCAACGGGATGTTGTGCCGGTTCATATACTCCAGTTCCTCTTCCCCCAGGGTGCTGGAAGCAAAAATGATTCCGTCGATATATTTTTGGTGAAGCACTTCGATATAAGATTTCTCCCGGACATCCAAATCATCGGAATTACAGATAATCACCGTGAACCCCCGGGATCTGGCCGTGTCTTCAACCGCACGGGCCAATTCGGAAAAAAAAGGGTTCATAATATCCGGCAGGATCACAGCAATCGTTCCCGTTTTGCGGCTGGTCAGACTGCGGGCCACTGGGTTGGGTCGGTAGTCCAATTCCCGGATGACTTGACGTACCCGGGCCTCTGTCTCCAGGTTCACATACCCTTTTCCATTCAAAACCCGGGATACCGTCGCCACGGAAACCCCTGCTTCCCTGGCCACATCTCGTATCGTTGTCATACGCTGGATTCACTCCCTGTGTAACCGATTACACATCAAAAAAAAGAGAAGGTCACTTTTCCTGTAACCGGTTACACACAGATTACACCTTCTGCAAAAAGCGTGTCAAGATCCAATAGACGGAAATTTGAACCCTTTCTGCAGTTAAATCAGCAACCCGCCCCATTCAGGGGCGGGTTGTTTTATTTCATGATCCTTCTGAGTACTCTCAATCCATTCTTGCTAGAGGGATAGCGGAAGGGAAGATCAAACTTGTCGGTCTGTTTCAGGACGCTCTTCTGGTGGGAGAAACAGTCGAAACTGTGTTTGCCGTGGTAGTTTCCAATCCCGCTGTTACCCACACCGCCAAAGGGGAGGTAGGGGGTCGCCAGGTGCATGATGGTGTCATTGATACATCCGCCACCGAAGGAGATGGAACGCAAAATCTCTTCCTGCTTTCCTCTGTCTTTGGAAAAATAGTAGAGAGCCAGCGGTTTGGGCCGCGCCGTCACCCGCTCCACCACTTGGGAGAGATCCTGGAAAGTCAACACCGGGAGAATCGGACCGAAAATTTCATCCTTCATCACTGATTCTTCCCATGTCACTCCATCCAGCAGGGTGGGAGCGATCTTCAGATGTTCCGGGTCGGTCTCTCCGCCAAGGATGGCAGTACCTTCTTGAAGATAAGCGGTGAGGCGTTGAAAGTGCCTCTCATTCACAATCCGGGTGTAATCGGGGTTTTGCAGGGGGTCTTCCCCGTAAAATTGGCGGATCGCCTTTTGAATCTGCTGGATGAGACCTTCTTTGATCTCCTCATGAACCCAGAGGTAGTCCGGAGCGACACAGGTTTGGCCTGCATTTAACCACTTCCCCCAGGCGATTCGCTTGGCGGCCAGGGACAGGTCGGCATCCTGGTCCACAATCGCCGGGCTTTTGCCTCCCAACTCCAGGGTGACCGGAGTCAAGTGTTTGGCTGCCGCTTCCATCACAATCCGGCCCACTCCAGGGCTTCCGGTGAAAAAGATCTTATCAAAGGGTTGTTTCAACAATTCGGTACTTGTATCAGCACTGCCCTCCACCACGGTCACATGATCGGGATCAAAGGTATCTGCGATCAAATCTGCCAACAGGGACGAGACATGAGGGGTCAACTCCGATGGTTTGAGAACCACACAGTTGCCCGCGGCGACCGCTCCGATCAATGGGGAGAGGGCCAACATAAACGGGTAGTTCCAGGGAGCGATGATTAAGGAAGCGCCATACGGTTCCGGGTAGATATAGCCGGAGGACCCCACATGGGTGAGAGCGGTTTTCACTTTTTGCGGCCGGGCCCAGAACTTCATGTGTTTGGTAACGAAGCTGATTTCCTGAACCAGATAACCGATTTCAGTGACAAAAGCTTCCTGCTCCGATTTATTAAGATCCTGTTTTAGCGCTGCCATGATGTCCGCTTCCCGGGATTGAATCGCTTCCCGCAACTTTTTCAGGCTTTCCCGGCGAAAATCCATCTCCCGTGTTTTCCCGCTGCGAAAAAACGCCTTCTGTTTTTGAAAAAGGGAGGGTGCATCCACCATACTGTCGGCCTCCTCCGAAAAAATTCTTTTTTTTCACTCTACCACAGTTTCAAGCCGATGACGCCCCTTTTCGCGCTGAAAAAGGCCTATTCCGGTGATCCCCTGAGGCCCGCAAATCGCCCCCAAATAGTCTTTGCCTCGGCCACAACTCGGTGGACCAGTTCCCCGGCTCCCTGCCTCCGGGAGAGACGTAGCCCCTGTCCAGCCCAAAGGCTCATCTGTTCCGGGTCCTTTCTGCGGGCGGCGGCTTGCCGAATCTCTTTCGTCAAAGCGTTTTGCACCGGATATGGCGGAATCTCCTCTTCCCGTCCCGCCAGCTGGTCAATAAACCGGTTGCGGATCCCCCGGGCCGGCTTCCCGGAAAAGGCCCGTGTCACCACCGTGTTCTCCTCAGTTCCTTCCAGGATTTGTGCCTGATGCACCTCGTGAGCCCCGCTCTCGGTACAGGTGAGAAAAGCCGTCCCCATCTGCACCCCTTCAGCCCCCAAAGCCAGGGCCGCCGCCAATCCACGCCCGTCCATGATCCCGCCGGCGGCAATGACCGGCAGCCCGATTCCATCCGCCAACTGGGGAACCAGAGCCATGGTGCCGACCATTCCCTGATCATACGCTCCGGCAAAAGTACCCCGGTGACCACCGGCTTCCGCCCCTTGGGCCGTCACCAGATCCACCCCCGCCGCTTCCAAGAGTTCTCCCTCCCGCACCGTGGTGGCCGTCCCGATCAGGATGGTACCGTTGTCCTTCAGCCGATTTAGCCACTTCCGTTCCGGGATGGCAAAGGTGAAGCTGAAGGCAGGGATCTTCTCCTCCACCAGTACCTCCATCTGCGCTTCAAAGGATGGAGCATACCGGGCCGGCTCCCGAGGTTTTAGCCCCGTCTCCCGCAGAATCGGTGTCAGCAATTCCTTCCCCCGTTGCAACTCCTCGGCTGAGGGAGACGGCTCCTGAGTGACCAACAGGTTGACGGCAAAGGGACGATCAGTCCGACTTCGGATCCCCCGGATCGCCTCCCGGATCTCCTCCGGCGACAAATAACCGGCGCCAAGCGTTCCCAATCCCCCCGCTTCGGAGACGGCCGCCACCAGCTCCGGCATGGCAGCCCCCCCTGCCATCCCGGCCTGGATCACAGGATAACGAATACCCAACATCCGGGTAAGCCGGTTTTCTCCCCACATGTGTGACTCCTCCTTTTGGTTTCCAATTGCCTCCAAATGATTGGATTGCTGAAAAATAGGAGAGTTTCATCACTTTTCTTTGGAGTCGATCAAAAATCCTGTCCTCGGCAAATCAACTTTCCGTGTTTCACACACCCGTATTTTATCACGGGTCAACCCCACTCTGCCGAAATCACCGAAGAACAAAAAGACAGCTGTGTATCGACGGACGAACTGGCAACATAGTGATTTACTGCGTTTGAAGGAGATCGATTGGTTTTTCCGCTACGTTTTGTTGTTCTGACGAACCAAAGGCACTCCGCGGACACCCCAACCCTCCCTGTGACTACTTTTTCACAACGCTTCTTGCCCTTTCACATCTCCGTCAACTTATGATTCAACCCGTGGAAAGCTGAGAATGATGAACGTATACAAAAATAAATCATTGTAATGGATATCGTGTTCCCGTCACCCGGTTAAACAAACCCAGCTTCCCTCGTGGAAGCTGGGTTTCTCCCTCCTCAGCGAAGGTCATCCAACGACTTTTTCACCTCCCGGATCTGCCGATGCAGCCTCTCCCGGTCCGCCTCTGTTTCCGGTTCCTCTGAGGCCATCAGACGGCTCAGTTCCAGTTCCAAGGTGCGGATCTTTTGATCCGTCTCCGGATCGGCCGGACGTTCCGCCTGTTCCCGAAGATGCTCCCGGTATGCCTGAAATCCCCCCGGCCAGACCTTCACGGAACCCTTTTTCAACACCACCACCCGGTTGGAGATGCGATCCAGCAGATACCGGTCATGGGAGACCAGCACCAATGTGCCGGGATAATGTTGGAGAGCTTCCTCGATCCGTTCCCTGGTGGGGATATCCAGGTGGTTGGTCGGTTCATCCAGTACCAGCAGATTGGCCTCGGAGAAATAGAGATGGACAAAGGCGACCCGACACCGCTCCCCCATGCTGAGATCGCCGATCCGTTTGTGCACATCCTCTCGTCGGAACAGGAAGGAAGCCAGCACCTTCCGTGCCTCCCCCGCCGTCATGCCGGGAAGCGAAAGAAGGCTTTCCAGAACCGTCCGCTCCGGCTCCAGGCCCTCCAGCTCTTGGGCGAAATAACCGATTCGAAGTGCGGGATGCCGGTTCACCCGCCCCTCTGTGGGCGCAAGTTCACCGATGATCAGCTTCAACAGAGTGCTCTTCCCACTGCCGTTGGGACCGATCACCGCCAGCCGGTCCCCCCTGGAAAGGGTCAGATCCATCCCCTGGAACACTGGTTGCTCTCCATAGGAAAAGCCGACCCCCTCCATTTGCATCAACCGGCGGGCCGCCAACGCCTCACCGCCGAGGTTCGCCTGGATCCGGGGAGCAACCCCGGGCCTCTCCACCTGTTTCGCTTCCAGGCGCTTCAATGCCTGCACCTTGGCTTTCAACCGAGTCTGGTGTTTGTTGGCCTTCTTTTTGTAAAAGGGGTTTCGCTCCCCGGCGGCGGCATGGGCTTGTCGGAACCAGTCACTGTAGCGACGGATCGCCTCCTCCAGCCTCTTCTTTTCCTGCTGTTGCTTCCTGTAAAGTGCCTTCTGCTCCTTCTGTTCCCGCTCCCGCTGCCTAATGAAGTCGGAGTAGCCACCTTTGAAAGCTCGAGTTCCTTCCGCTGTCAGTTCCACTGTGGTGTGGGCCACCTGATCAATCCAGGCCCGATCGTGGGAAACAATCAGACAAGCCCCCGGAAATCCGGCCAACCACTCTGTCAGCCAGTCCAGGGTTTCCCAGTCCAAGTGGTTGGTCGGCTCATCCAACAAAAGGAAGGAAGGCTGTCCCACCATCACCCGGGCCAGCCGGGCCCGGGTCTTTTGCCCCCCGCTCAGCTGACTGTAGGGAAGCTTCTGCAGATCCGGAGGGAAACCGAGGCGATGAAGTACTCTCTCCCCCTCCAACTCCCATTCATATCCACCCGACATCTGATACTCCCCTTGGATCTCGCTGTAGCGTCGGAGTATGGAATCGGATCCGCAACCAGCGGCCAACTCCCTCTCCAACCGGGCCAACTCCCGCCTTAAGTCGAAACGCTTCGGGTCGGCGGAGAGAATCCAGTCCTTTAACGACATTCCTTTCGGAACTGAAGGTTGCTGCTCCACCATCCCCCACCGGGAGACTGGCACATGGCGGTGGATTTTCCCCGCATCGGGTGTGGTTCTTCCGATCAGACAGTCCAGTAAAGTGGTTTTACCGATCCCGTTGGCACCGATGAGAGCCACCCGCTCCCCTTCCCGGACCGCGAGATCCACCTTTTCAAATATCCTTTTTCCGTCCCACTCTTTCAACAAGCCCTCCGCCTTCAATACCCACATAAAAAAACCTCCGCATTCCGTGTTTGCTGTGACCTGAACAGCACAGGCGCCGTCCCGGTTCCGCCCCGGATTGCAGAGGGTCTTGGTTTGGTAAATGGATTTGAAAACAGGGACAAAGAAAGCCTCACCGGTTTCCCTCAGGAAAAACCACTCGGCTCCATCGTCCAACCACCGATGTTAATCGGAGTCCCGGAAAAAGGGCACACCTGTCCCGACCGTTCCGCCCCAGGGCAGAGAATGACGCCGTATCCGATTGGTTACGTCTTAACGGTCGAAACGCATCGCGGTCTTTTGGATACCTCCGGTTCTTTGGAATACCTCCAGTATACATCCTTTTAAAGCATTTGCAAACCACTCCACCATCCCCGAAAGATTTCGGGGATGGTGGAAAACCGTTGAAAATCAAGGGACAGGCTGGGTTATCCACGCTCCAACCCGTACAATTGTTCAACCGTCAGCCGATGAAAAGAGCAGCTGAGCCCATGTGACTCCACAGACTTGTGACGGGTGAGCACCACGGAACAAAGAGCATCAGACTCGGGCAGAGACAGCCGGGAGATAAAATACTTGTACCGGTGATCTGTTACTTCCCCCCAGGTCCTGGGCACTGTAAAGGTCTTTGGCGGCAGTGAAAAGCCCAGACCCTCCGCTTTCATAACGGCTTCCTTTCGTGTCCAAAGGAGAAAAAAGGCCCTCTCTTTCATGTTCGGGGTGGGTTGGGATTGAATCCAGTCAATCTCTTCCGGCAGAAAAACCTGGTCCATCACTTCATAAGGTGCTCTTTTGATCCGCTCCATGTCGATCCCGACTCCATCCCAAGAGGACAAAACACAGGCGATCAGGCGATCGGTATGGGTGAGATTAAAAAACAATTCCGGTTGCCGTTCTGTTTGCAGAAAAAGCTTGCCGTAATCATTCCGGACAAAGCGGATCTCTTCAGATGGAAGTCTCAACTTGTGACCCAACAGTTTTTTCAACAGGACTCTTCCTGTGAGAAACTCAATTTTTTTGAAATCGACGCGGTATCGATCATAGGTTTGTTGTTCCTCCGGATCAAGAAATGAGCGATATTCGGTGAGAAGATCAGGGGAAACCCAGTCAGGTACGGCCACCCAATACGTTTCCAGATGGCTCATCCGTATCACCTATGCTTTCTTTGATGACCATGCATAAAAATTACTGCTTTGGTCCTTGGATTGATCGATGGACCGTTCCCCGGATTTTATCAATCTTTGCAAGCTATTAAGTACCATCTCTTCATTTTGATGAATAAAAAAATGATCGCCGGGAAATATCTCTATCTCAAACGAACCAGACGTGTGTATATCCCACTTCTCCAAATTTTCCCTCGAGACCAGAGGATCACTCTCCCCACCAAATATGGTGATGGGACAAGGCAGACTCTCTCTTTCTGTATACAAATAAGTTTCACACAAAGTGACATCTGCCCTTAGAACAGGGAGGATGATATCAACCATCTCCTGATTCGACCAAATTTCATCAGGTATTCCATTCCACGACCGAATATGTTCAATAAATTCGTCATCCGGGCATTGCCAGATATCCGGAAGATCCCGAGGAAGTTGTGGAGCATTATGACCGGACAGAACCAGGTGATTCGGTGTGATCCCATGTTTTCTCAACAGAGAGTGGGTCAATTCAAAGCTAACCAAAGCCCCCATGCTGTGACCAAAAAATATAAATGGTCGATCCAAACTGGGCAAAATGGCTTCAGTAAGTTCCTCAATCAAAGGATCCAATGAAGTGAACGCCTGTTCATGAATCCTGGACCCCCTGCCCGGATACTGAATAACACAGAAATCGACCACTGAGGACAAGCGTTTCATCCAATCTCCAAAAGAGGAAATTCCCCCACCTGCATAGGGAAAGCAAAACAGTTGTAATTTGGAATGGGGATTGGGTTTTGGATTCCATATCCATCGATTTGTAAAATTACCCATATTATCACCGCCGATATTGGATTTACCCATGGTTTACATAAGACAATAAAAAGAGATTGATTTGGTTCATTCATGGTATCCCATATTACTTCTTCCGCAGACATTTCTGTCTTTCCTCCTCGAAATCGTTCCAATTCAGAAATTCCGCCAATTTTTCTATCCCCCCGGATCATGGCAAGACGCTTCGGTAAGATCTGCCCGGACCCAACATTGACGATCCATTTCGCCTGATTTATATTGCGAAATTTTGTGTCAAATCGGCTTAGTTTTCATTATAATGGATTTGTACGCAAGTTTAACATAAAAGAGGTGGCGAAATGTCACAAGCACCCATCAGAGGAGAACGCTTGGCTCAAGGGATGATTCAGGATCTTCTACTATATTCAGATGGTACGACGACACGCATGATTGAAATTCTCGTACACCAACAGGTTGAAATCCATGTTTTTCGACACTCACTTCTCTCTTTCTCCGAACTTCCGGATCATGTTCCTTTTACCAGCGAAGGCCCCTTCCTTAAACGCCTGTCCAGTTTGATGTTAAACGGTCGTTATTTATCCTACAATGTGGTCTATGCAGACATGAGCTGTATGCCTGATTACATAGCAAATGAATTGAGAGCCAAGCGTTTTCCGATCGGGAAGATTATCCATGAGTACGATACCCGCAGGGAATTTGTTGAATTAACAACCGTCACCAGTGAAGAAATGGATGATTTCCACGAAATCGTTCCCCTCTCCTCCACAATGTACCCTAAGAAAGGCTATCACATATTACATCAGGGAAAACCGCTCTTTCACGTGATTGAGTATTTTGATTTACCCAATTTAATGCATTTCCATCTCAGAGATTGAAACAGGGTCAGGGCTGTTGGTTATCCATATTTCAGCAAGTGGAAGAATCAGGATGATGGAACTTTGACTCTTCTTTACACTCAGGGAAGCACAAGTTTCGCCGGAATCACTTGGTTCCCGGCCTCACCATACGATGCACTTTTAGCAAGAGATCATGCCCTCCCACCATCCTTATCCTCACCAGCACGATTGGCGCAGCAAACACAACACCCGTTTCCCATATCAACATACCTGGAATCCGACCACTCTCCCCCATCGGGGCCAAAAAACCGGACCCATGAAAGGTCCGGTTTTAGTTTATGTCAAATCGATTGACAATTCATGGCGGAAAACTGCAGAACGGTTCATCCATTTGGCAAGATCTGAAATCACCTCTTTCGGAATATGACCCGGATGCAAGTACTCCTCAATGGAAGGCGAACCCTCTCCCTCAACATAAGCATGATTGAGACGTGGATAGTAACGGTACCGGACCCAGTCCTTGTCTCCCATCAATTCTTTCCACATTTCAAAGTCTCTGAAGTCCACATTCAGATCCCGTCCCCCTTGCATAATCAGCAAAGGAATCCGGAGTCCTTCCATGAACTGGACGGGTTTGTATCCTTTGAGACTTCTCCACCATTTCAATCCGGGGGCCAGCCTGAATTCTTCTTTTTTCAAGCGGGGATTTTCCAGCTGATCCAGTTCACTCCGAATCTGTGCCATCTCTTCATCTCCAACTCCGGGCAACGCTTTGCGATATAACATTTCCACTCCATCCAGACAGGGATCCGGAGCAGACAACAAAACAGCCCCCGCCACCCGTTGTTTTCCTGCGCATTGCACAATTTCCGGGATCATCCACCCTCCCCGGCAATGGCCTACAAGGAAAATGGAATTCCCATCCACTTTCCCATGTTGATGCAACAAATCCAATGCTTCCAATGCATCCGGCACAAATTCATCTTGGATCGTGTAATCTGTTCCGAAGATTGCCTTCTTAGTCCTCTTTTCATACCGGATTACCACAAAACCCTCCGCAGCCAGTCCCACAGCCAGATCACGAAATGGTTTTTGGGCAAAGAGACTGGCATCCCGGTCTTGTTCCCCATCCCCGGGGACCAGGATCACAGCAGGAAACGGACCCGCTCCCTTTGGATATGTCAACGTAGCCGGCACCTGAATTCCACCGGAACCCATCCAAAGTGTTTCTTCCTCGAATTTTTCCGGGTCCGCATAAGGCGGTAATCGATCCTGTTGGGGCAGTGAAGTCAGTCTTCCCTGCAACTTCTCCAGATCAAATACCGGGGTGACGGTATCATCCGACTGTTTTCGTCCGCGTATCCGTTGCGCCATCTCTCTGATCCTTGGATACATATAGACATCCTGGAGGGTCAAATGCAACCCAAATTTCCTGTTCAAATGGAGCGCAAGCTCCAGACCCTTGAGAGAATGCCCCCCACACTCAAAAAAGTGGGCATCCGGACCCAAATTCCCTTGACCGAGAACTTCCTCGTATATTGTTGCCACTTCCCTCTCCCATCCTTGGAGTGGGGACTTTTCCACACCTTCCTCCCATCTGGGGTTCGGCAACGCTTGTTTCAACAGTTTTCCGTTGGGCGATATGGGCAAGGACTCCATTTGTCGAAAAAAAGACGGAATCATGTAGTCCGGCAAGCGTCCCTTGAGAAATTGCCGCCATTGCTCTGTATCTGCTTTCCCCTCCCCAAGGGGCACCACATAGGCAGCCAAGTAACATTCTTCTCCATCCTTCCAAGGCACCACAACTGCTTGTTTTACTGACGGGTGTTCCTGCAAATGATACCTGATTTCCTCCGGCTCAACACGGTGACCGCGTATTTTTACCTGTTCATCCATTCTGCCCAGATATTCGATGTTTCCATCGGCCAACCATCTTGCCCGATCACCGGTCCGATACATTTTACCGGGGCCAAAGGGATTATCCACAAACTTTTCCCTGGTCAGCTCAAACCGCCCCAAGTATCCCCGGGCCAAACCCTCCCCGCCGATGCATAATTCTCCGGGAACACCCGTCGGTTGCAGTTGACCGAAACGATTCAGAATATAGACCCATTTATTCGCCACCGGAGTGCCGATCCGAATTCTCTCTCCCGGTCTCACAGGTCCCATCGTCGTACAAACCGTTGCCTCTGTCGGGCCATAAGCATTGATCAGCCGTCTGTTTCGACCCCACCGTTCTGCAACATCGGGGGATAATGCTTCACCGGCAGAGATCAGTGTGCGAAGAGAGGGTAATGACCGTTGCGGCAAGATCTGTAACAGGGACGGAGGCAACGTCACCGTCTCAATCCCAAGAGCCTCCAGTTCATCAAGAAACCCTTCCGGATCCGTTAACATGCCGGAGGTGCGAAGATACAATGTTCCACCGTTTAAAAGAGTGTGAAAAACCTCCTCTACCGCTGCATCAAAGCTGGGGGAAGCAAACTGCAACACTCTGGTCCCTCTCTGGATTCCATACGCCTCTGCCATGACATGCAGATTGCACACACCCCGGTGAGTGATCATCACACCTTTCGGCTCTCCTGTTGATCCGGATGTATAGATTACATAAGCCAGATCATCCGGATGATTCACCCTTTCCGGGTTAGTTGCCGGTGTTGCCGTCGATTCCTCAGTCGTCAAGATCCATTCCCCGTCATAATCCGGGGGCACATGTTCCACCCGATCCACAATCAGATGTCGGATTCCACTGTCTCGCAACATATACCGAACACGTTCACTCGGGTAATCCGGATCAATTGGGACGTATGCACCACCGGATTTGAGAATCCCCAACATTCCGATGATCAACTCCGGTGAACGCCCTGTCAACAAGCCAACCAAATCGTTCCGACCAACCCCCCGTCCCCGCAGAGTGTGAGCCAACCGATTGGAGCGCTCGTTCAATTCCCGATATGTCAGTCGCTGTTTGGAAAACACCACTGCAGGTTGTTCCGGTGTCTGCTGCACTTGTTCTTCGAAAAGCTGGTGTATCGTGTGCTGATCCGGGTATGGTTGAGCCGTGTTGTTAAATTGATGGAGAATCTCTTCCTTTTCTTCTTCTGTGATCAATTCCACTGTCTCCAACAGACCATCCGGCTCCGAAACCACCTGTTTCAATATATGGAGATAACGGTTGATCATCCGGTGTATGGTTTCTCTCTGAAACAACTCCGTACTGTATTCCACGGAAAGTTGAAATCCGTCGGTTTCCACTATGGACCATGTCATATCAAATTTAGAGTGATTCCAGCTCCATGGGTGAGCGGAAATCGACAGACCGGAGACCTCAATTGAATCCATCTCCATATTTTGCAGCATAAACATGGTGTCAAACAGAGGATGCCGACGGGTGGACCGGGACAAACCCAGTCGTTCCACCAACTGATCAAATGGATAATCTCCATTTTCATACGCATCCAGCAAATGCTCCCGGACATTCCGTACCAATGAACGGAACGATTCCCCTTTATCAATCCGTGTCCGAAGTGCCAATGTATTGACAAACATACCCACAGTCTGTTCCAAATCAGAATAGGGGCGACCGTCCACCGGCATCCCCACAACCACCTCTTCAGCATCTGTCATCTTGTGCAGGAAAAGTTTGTACGCAGCCAACAACAACATATATTGGGTGACATTCATCTCCTGCGCCATGTGACGGACACTCTCGGACAGCTTCGGCGGGATGGCGACTTCCAACATTTCCCCCACAGTCCTTCGGGATGATCTTCGGGGGTAATCAGTTGGAATTTCCACAGCGGGACCCGTTTGTTGATGAAGGTTGATCCAATATTCTTCCTGGGTTTCCATCCGTCTTTTCCAGGTGTCCGTTTGCTGAAAGAGAGCAAAGTCCCCATACTGAAGTTTTGGAGATTCCGGAATCTCATCCCGGTAAAAGGCAAACAGCTCAGTCAACAACAGATTGACAGAGACTCCGTCTGCGGCAATATGATGCACATCAGTCATCAACAAATGATCCTCACGGTCAATACGGACTAACCGGGCACGGAATAGCGGTGCCTCATCCAAACGAAAAGGGCGAATAAACTTCTCTATTATACCGGGAATTTCAGATTCAGCCGCTTGTTGCTTCTCCATCCGCCACTGGATTCCCTCATGTACCTGTTGCACCAACTCACCTTCAGCCAGGTGAAAAGATGTACGAAGTATTTCATGACGTTGCAGCAGAAACTGAAACGATTGCTCCAACTTGGACCGATTCAGGTTTCCGCGGATTCTAAAGACCAGGGGAATATTGTAGTGGGTTGCGTCGGGATTCCCCATTTGCTGCATGATGTACATGCGCTTTTGAGCGGAGGATGCAGGAATCGGTCCGGAACGATCCGACCGGCTGAACCCGTGCAACTGATTTTCCTCTCGATCTTTCCTGCAGGAAATGCGCCGAGCCAATTGAGACACTGTCGGATACTGGAATACATCACGGATTGAAATTTCCGTCCCCGTCGCTTTGTTTATTTTCGCAACCAGTCGAGCCGCTTTGAGGGAATGACCACCGATATGGAAAAAATGATCCTCCGCACCAATCGACTCTACTCCTAGAACCTCTTCCATGATGCGGGCCACCAATTTTTCCGTGGCTCCAACAGGCTCACGGGAAGATGGGAGTACTGGATCCGGTTCCGGAAGACGTCGCTTGTCCACTTTTCCGTTGGGAGTCAGAGGGAGTCGATCCAACCTCATGATCCGGGAAGGTATCATGTAATCGGGCAACCGATCCACAAGCTGGCTAAATATCAACTCCGTCTGCACATTTTTCCCGGTCACATAAGCAATAAGCTCAGCATCGCTTTCGTCTGTTCGTATGACGACGGCCTCATCCACCTCCGGAAGCTCCAAAATCCGCTTTTCCACCTCAGCCGGTTCAACCCGAAAACCACGGATTTGTACTTGATCATCCACCCGACCGATATATTCCAAATCTCCATTTGGCAACCACCGAGCCAGATCCCCAGTTTTGTACATCCGTTCTCCTTCAATAAACGGATCCACTAGAAACTGCTCCGCTGTAAGGTCCGCCATCTGATGGTAACCTTTGGCCACCCCAGCGCCGGAGATATACAACTCTCCAGGTATTCCGACCGGTTGGATTTGACCATCGCTGTTCATGACATAAATTCGCGTGTTGTCGATGGGACGTCCAATCGACACAACCGGATCCTTCGCAGTCACTCTCCCACTTGAGGCAACCACGGAACACTCTGTCGGGCCATAATTGTTAACCACCGTATAGGGAACGGGTGGAACTTTGCGAAGCTGATCTCCCCCTGTCAATAATAAACGGAGTGATCGGTTCGTCTCCTCCATGAATGCCTCAGCCAATTGAGTCGGCATAAAGGCGACTGTGATCCCTTGTTCTTCCAGGTTTCGATTCAGTTGGACCGGATCCATCCGCACCTGGTCATCGATCAGATGAAGTTGAGCCCCGGCGATCAGGCAAGGAAAAACCTCCCACACGGAAGCATCGAATCCAACCCCTGCCAGTTTGCTCATCCTGTCTTCCTTGTTAATACCGAAAGTACGGAGGTGCCAAGAACATAAATTCTCCAATCCCCTGTGCTCCACGACCACTCCTTTGGGTTTTCCGGTGGATCCGGAAGTGTAGATCACATAGGCCACATCTTCCGGTTCAATCCGGTTCATCGGATTTTCCTTCGGCTCATCAAGATATTGTGGGTCGGACACTACCATTTCCCGAAGAGTTCCCGACGGAGCGGATCCGGGTTCGGACACCAACACCACCTGTGCTCCACTGTCCGTCAGCATATACTGGCTACGCTCCTTCGGATAAGCGGGATCAATTGGAACAAATGCTGCACCGGCTTTCAGTACAGCCAAGGCCCCCACCACGTAATCACAAGACTGTTTCATATACAACGCCGCTCTCACACCTGGACCCACACCCTCCCGCTGCAAGGCATGAGCCAGCCGATTGGCAGTTTCGTTAAGCTCCCGGTAGGTCATGCTTCGATCCGCCGTGATCAATGCTTTCTTTTCAGGAATGCGTCCCGCCTGCCGCTCAAACAGCTCTATAATTCTTTGTCCCGGGGGTTCCACTGATTCCCCCTCCACCCACTTCCAAACTTGTGCTTTTTCTGATGGAGTTATCAACTCCAGCTGTGAAATGGACAGATCCGGATCGGATACAATCTGCTCCAGGAGATGGAGGTACTGGTCCAACATTCGTTTGACAGTGTCACGCCGAAACAAGTCGGTACTGTATTCCACTGTCAACTGCAACGTCTCTCCTTCCACTGCAGCCCAGGTCATATCAAACTTGGTGTTGGTGCTTTCCTGTTCCCAGGTCAGGAGAGAGAGATCCGGCAGCACCGGGTTCATCGTATCCATATTTTGCATCGCAAACATGGTGTCAAACAAAGGATGCCTGCTCAGATCCCGTTCCAGATTCAGATCGTTCACCAGTTCTTCAAAGGGATAATCACTGTATTTTTGGGCTTGTAACAAACTGTCAGCCACTTGATGAAAAAACTGACGAAACGGCTGATCCTTATGAATCTTGGCCCGGATCGCCAAGGTGTTTACAAACATACCGATGACCCGTTCCAAATCCGGATGACTGCGCCCGGAAACCGGGGTGCCGACGATCAGATCACTTTGACCACTGGATTTGTGAAGAAAGACCATATAGACTGCCATCAGAATACTGAAGGGTGTAACCTTTTCTTCCTTGGACAACCGCTGTAAATCTTCCAACAGGTCAGGATCAGACTCAATGGAAATGGATCCACCCACAAATGATTGAACAGGGGGGCGTAAGTAATCGGTGGGAAATTCCAACACCTGAAGTTCGCCTTCCATCTGATTCAACCAATACTGTTTGCTTTTTTCGAGGCGGGACTGTTGCTCATCCGTTTGTTGCCATACAGCATAATCTTTGTACTGAATCGGTGGGAGCGGGTTTTCCTTTCCCTGGTATTCAGCAAATAAATCCGCTGTAAGAAGATTGATTGAAACCCCATCGGAGATGATATGGTGCAAATCCACACATAAAACATGCTTTTCGGGCTCTCTTTGGATCAGAACCGCCCGGATCAACGGGGCTTCGGCAAGGTCAAAGGGACGGATGAACTGCTGCAACTTCCGGTCGACTTCTTCCCTGCTTTTCACCTTCACCCGTTCCATACTCCAGTCTACGGATGGATGAACCCGCTGTACGGGATCCTCTTCATCCATATGGAAGGACGTGCGGAGGGATTCGTGCCGATCAATCAACCGGCGAAAAGCCGCTTCCAGGCGATCAGCATCCAACTCTCCGATCACTTCCAATATTACCGGAATGTTGTAAACGGTTCCTTCTGCTTCACCGGCTAATTGCTGAGCAATATACATCCGGCGCTGGGCGGCAGAGACAGGGTAGTGCTCCCGTTCGCCCACCGGCTGANAATTGGACCAATGTCAGTCGAAAGAGCAAGTCCCGGGAGAGGTCAAATCCTCTCTCCCGGTCTTCTCTCTTGATTTCTTCCAGTCGCTGTTCCTGTTCCTCGGGGGGAAAAGATTGCAGATCCACATAGTGAACCCGCCCCGTCCTTTCTTTCATAACCACCTGCACCGGTTGCCGCATTTTCTGGTGAAGAAACAGTGTACGCAACACTTCATGCCTTTGAATCAAGCCATTTAAACTCTGTTCCAACAAACTGCAATCGAGCACACCCTCAACCTTAAAATCCAGTTGTTCAAAGTAGAGGGATCGATCCCCCTCACGGAGATCGTGGTACAACATCCCCTTCTGCATGGGGGAAAGCGGATAAATATCTTTTACCTGCTCGGGATCAAACATGACCAAACAACCCCCCTCGAAGTTCAAACGAGTACAATTAAAGATTTTTCAATGTGGAGAATACGTCTTCCAAATCTTCCATTGTCATATTTTTCATGCTGAAATCGCTGGGTGTCCGTTCTGATGTATCCTTTTTTAGACAGTGCTCTGTCAGCCGAAGGAGATGTTGAAGGAACTTTTCCATCCATCGTTTGATCGTTTCGGCTTCCCAATAACAGGAATAGTCCACCAAAAAGTGCAACCGCCCATTCCGAATCACTCCGGTGATTTCAATATCGTGTGCGCGGCGGTTGCGTAAAGAAACCGGAGTTCCCGTGGGCAGACTGGATGCATCGGCACCTGTCTGATCAAATTGTCCCAGGTAGTTGAAGCTGATCCCGGGTTGGAGTTTCCCTCTCTTCCCCTGCAGATACCGCCGGACTCCATACCCCACCCCTTTATGGGGCACCCGGCGCAAAGTCTCCTTCACTTCCTTGATCACTGTCCCCGGATTTTCCGTCCGGACCGGCAGCACCACCGGATAGATCGACGTGAACCAGCCCACTGTCCGGGTCAGGTCCACCTCCGGCAGAATCTCCTCCCGACCGTGCCCTTCCAGATGGATCGCCACCTGATCCGCTCCGCTCCATTCCCGGATCGCTAGGGACAACGCCGCCAACAACAGATCATTGATCTCCGTCCGGTAGGCTTGGTGCGCCTCAGTGAGCAATTGGGAGGTCGTCGCCTCATCCAGTGTCACCACTTCGGTCCGACTGTTGCCGAACCGGTGCACCTCCCGGCTTTCCCTGTCTCGGGGCAGAGACGGGATCTCCTGCTGTTCCACNAGGTCGTCACCTCATCCAGTGTCACCACTTCGGTCCGACTGTTGCCGAACCGGTGCACCTCCCGGCTTTCCCTGTCTCGGGGCATAGACGGGATCTCCTGCTGTTCCACTTCCTGCCAGTATACTTCTTCCTTCGCCGCCTCCCGACTCTCCCCGTACCGGATCAGTCCCTCGGCCCACTCCCGGTAGGAGCTTGTCTTCTCCGGAAGAACTCCGCCCCCGTACAGCGTCTCCAAATCCTCCAACAGAATCCGCCAGGATACCCCGTCCACCACCAGGTGATGGATCACGATCAACAGATGATCCCCCTCATCGGTGGCAAACAGGCCCAATCGCACCAGCGGGCCTTTTTCCAAATCCAGGCCCGCCTGCAACCCCTCGGCGGTTTCCTCGATTCGTCCTGCCGGATCGACCTCTCCCCGCACATCGACACAATCCAGGGTGAAAAAGGGACCTTCCTCCAACCCCCGGCACCGTTGACGCACTCTTTCCCCTTCCAGCTCATAGATCATCCGCAGGGCATCGTGATGTTCCACCAGCCGTTCAAAGGCCGCCTCGACCCGGGACGGATCCCAACCTTCCGCCCGGTAGAGCATCATGGACTGGTTGTAGTGGTGCGGCGCCTCGAGCGGTTGCTCAAAAAACCAGTGCTGAATCGGGGTGAGCGGGACTTCCCCTTCCATTGGACCCTGCTCCCGCTTCACTTCCAGCCGCCGGGTCAGCGGGGCCAGCTCGGCGATCGTCGGATGACGGAACAAGTCTTTCATCTCAAACCGTAACTGTTGTTCATGCAGTCGGGCGGCGATTTGGATCGCCTTGATCGAATCGCCCCCCAGTTCAAAAAAGTTGTCCCGGATTCCGACCTTTTCGATCCTGAGAATATCCTGCCAGATGTCGGCCAGCAATTGCTCCATTTCATTTCTGGGAGGAATGTAATTGGCCGTCCCTGTTTCCGGTACAGGGGGTTCCGGCAAAGCATGTTTATCCACTTTTCCGTTCGGATTCAACGGCAAATCCATCAATTCCATAAACCTGGACGGAAGCATGTATTCAGGTAGCTCCCGGGCCAAAAAAACTCTTAACTCTTCCGAAGTCCACTGGCTATCAGATGTAAAGTAGGCCGCCAAATAAGCCATTCCTTCATCGTCTTGGCGTGAGACCACAACTGCTTCCCGGACCGCAGGGTGCTGTAACAGACGCGCCTCAATCTCTCCCAGTTCGATGCGGTGGCCCCGAATTTTGACCTGATCATCCATCCGCCCCTTATATTCCAATGACCCGTCAGGCAACCACCGGACCAAATCCCCGCTCCGGTACAGACGCTCTCCGGGAGCAAACGGTGCAGTGACAAACCGCTCACGTGTCAGTTCGGGACGATTGAGATAACCGCGGGCCACCCCGATTCCCCCGATCCACAATTCCCCCGGAACCCCCACTGGCTGCAATTGTCCATTTTCGTTCACTACATAAACCTTTTTGTTTGGAATCGGTTTACCAATGATTGACTTGTCCATTTGCGGTTCACAAATATGCACTGTGGCATCCACAACGGTTTCTGTAGGTCCATAGGCATTGATAAAGGTCCGCTCCCGCCCCCACGTCCCGATCAGATCCAGCGGAAGAGATTCTCCACTGGGACTGATCGTATGGAGATCGGGCAAATCCTCCAGTGGAAGTGTTTTTAATACAGAGGGCGGAATAAAAGGAATGGTTTCAATCCGATTGGATCTCAGCCAATCAACAAATTCTCGTCCCGAAGACAATTGTTCCCGTGTGGAAAGGTAAAGCGTCGCGCCACTCAGTAAAGTGTGGAAGATGTCCCCGACGGACGCATCAAAGCTGTAAGAGGCAAGTTGCAGAACCCTTGTCCCCTCCCGGATTCCGTATGTATCTGCCATCAAATACAGATTACATACACTCCTGTGGTCGACCATCACACCCTTCGGCTTGCCGGTTGATCCCGAAGTGTATATCACGTATGCGAGATCATCCGGATCATTCACCCATACCGGATTTGTTTTGGGAACGGAGCCACTCTCTGCAGGCAAGGATAGCCATACCCCGTCATATCCCGTCGGCACATCGTCTTCTCGATTGACAACCAAGTGTTGCACTCCGCTGTCTTCCAGCATATAGCGCTTACGTTCCCCCGGATATCCAGGATCGATCGGAACGTATGCTCCCCCGGATTTCAAAACTCCCAGGATCCCGACAATCATCTCCGGCGACCGGTCCAACAGCAAACCCACCAAGTCTCCGCGCCGTACACCCTGATCCCGCAGGGTGTGGGCCAGTCGATTGGCCTGCTCATTCAACTCTTCATAGGTCAACCGCCGGTTCTCAAATATCACTGCAGGCAGTTTCGGTGTTTTCTCCACCTGTTCTTCAAACAATTGGTGTAACAAATGGCAGTCCGGATAGGGAGTGGATGTGTCGTTGAAACGGTTCAAAATCTCTTCCTTTTCCTGTTTTGTCGTCAATTCGATCATATCCAGCCGCCGATCCGGATCTGTTGTCACTTGTTCCAATACATGAAGGAAGTGCCCGATCATCCGTTCAATTGTCCGTTCTTGAAACAGATCAGTGCTGTACTCCACGCCCCCCATTAAAGATCCGTCCTCCAACTCCGCCAGATCCCAATTCAGATCATACTTGGCATTGGGATAATTCCATTCAAAACGGCGGAAGAGCAGACCGGGAATTTCCTCTTCGGATATGGAAAAATTCTGCAGGTTCAACATGGTGTCAAAGAGAGGGTGACGACTGAGATCCCGCTCCAGTTCCAGATTTTCCACCAACCGGTGAAAAGAGTAATCGGCATGTTCATACGCACCCAACACCCGCTCCTTAACCTTGCGCAAAAATTCCCGGAACGTCAGATGTTTCAAAGGATAGTTGCGAAGAGGCAAAATATTGATGAACACACCGACTGTCTCTTCCAAATCCGCATGGGGCCTGCCGGCAACAGGAGTTCCAACAACAATATCTTCCTGTGCGGTATAACGGAACAGCAACACATTATAAGCTGCCAACAGTGTCATAAACAACGTACTTTGTTCCTCTTGTCCCAGTTCATAAACCTGTTTCATCAAATTCGCCGGGACCGTAAAAGGGAGGGTCCTTCCTTTATGACTTTGAATGGGCGGGCGAGAGAAGTCTGTTGGCAGCTCCAATACCGGTACTCCGTCACTGAACTGCTTTTTCCAGTAATGGGCACCCTGCTGATCGATTTCCGAAGGCCGTTCCTTTTCCCAACAGGCAAAGTCCTTGTACTGAATCTTCACCGGCAGCAATTCTTCCCCTTTATAAAGCAAAATCACATCCCGAAGTATCACATCGGTGGAAACCCCATCGGAGATAATATGGTGAAGATCTACGTACAGGACATGCTTTTTGGACTCTCTTTGGATCAGAACCACCCGGATCAACGGGGCTTCGGCAAGGTCAAAGGGACGGATGAACTGCTGCAACTTCCGGTCGACTTCTTCCCTGCTTTTCGCCTTCACCCGTTCCATGCTCCAATCCACGGATGGATGAACCCGCTGTACAAGTTCTCCATCTTCTTGGTGAAAGGATGTACGGAGGGATTCGTGCCGATCAATCAACCGGCGAAAAACCGCTTCCAGGCGATCAGCATCCAACTCTCCGATCATTTCGATCACCAGCGGTACATTGTAGCTGACCCCTTGCTCCCCTTCCAATTGCTGAGCGATATACATCCGGCGCTGGGCGGCAGAGACGGGGTAGTGCTCCCGTTCGCCCACCGGCCGGATCTCGGAAGCGACCCGCTGCTCCTGATCGTCCATCCACGCCGCCATCTCCCGGATCGTCGGCCGGGCAAACACTTCGGACAACGGCACTTCCTTCCCCAGTTCCTTATGGATCCGGGCGGTCAACACCATCGCCTTGAGGGAATGGCCTCCCACTTCAAAGAAGTGCTCGTTCACCCCGGTTTCCCGCCCCAACACTTCTGCCCAGATCCTCGCCAACGCCCGTTCTGTCTCCGTCGCCGGGGAGCTTTGCTCCTCCGACCGGGTCGCCGGTTCCGGCAACGCCCGTTTGTCCACTTTTCCGTTCGGGGTGAGGGGCAGCGCCTCCAAAAAGATGAAGGAGGAGGGCACCATGTACTCCGGAAGGGTTTCGCTCAGATGACGCCGCAGGTCGGCATCCGCCACAGATTGTCCCGTCAGATACGCNGAAGTGCTCGTTCACCCCGGTTTCCCGCCCCAACACTTCTGCCCAGATCCTCGCCAACGCCCGTTCTGTCTCCGTCGCCGGGGAGCTTTGCTCCTCCGACCGGGTCACCGGTTCCGGCAACGCCCTTTTGTCCACTTTTCCGTTCGGGGTGAGGGGCAGCGCCTCCAAAAAGGTGAAGGAGGAGGGCACCATGTACTCCGGAAGGGTTTCGCTCAGATGACGCCGCAGGTCGGCATCCGCCACAGATTGTCCCGTCAGATACGCCGCCAGGAAGGAGTGACCCGCTTCATCCCGACGGGCCACCAGCACCGCCTCCTCCACTGAGGGGTGTTCCAACAGACGCGACTCGATCTCTCCCAGTTCGATGCGGTGACCCCGGATCTTCACCTGTTCGTCGATCCGTCCCAGGTACTCCAGCTCTCCCTCCGGCGACCACCGGACCAGATCCCCGCTCCGGTACAGACGCTCTCCCGGCACCAAGGGATTCTCCACAAACCGCTCCGCTGTCAATTCCGGGCGGTTCAGGTAGCCCCGGGCCACTCCGTCGCC
>NZ_BMEX01000015.1 GCF_014637345.1 Kroppenstedtia guangzhouensis | reverse complement strand
CGTTTCCAGAAAAAATTGGGCGACCTTTCCCCTGTAGAGCATCGGGAAAAAGTCGCCGCATAACCGTTCTTTTTTTCATTGTCTACTTGACGGGGTCAAGACCATGGAAGAGGGATTTTTTCTTTCGTTATTTCGTCGGGCCGGCCTGACGGATGATATCGCTTACATCAGGAAACCGCTCGAAGTTTTCCCGGAACCGGCGAGCCAGTTCCCGGGCTTTGATATCGTAAGCTTTGGGATCGGCCCAGGTGTTTCGTGGAAGCAGGACCTCGGAGGGAACTCCGGGACACCGGTCGGGAACATGGATACCAAAGACCGGATCGGGAGTGTAGGTGGCTTCTTCCAGGGAACCGTCCAGAGCGGAACGAACCATGGACCTTGTATAAGCAAGTTTCATCCGCTCTCCTTCCCCGTAGGGGCCGCCGGACCAGCCGGTGTTCACCAGATAGACGCGAACCCGGTGGCGGTCGATTTTTTCCCCGAGCATCTCTGCATAGACACTGGCGGGGCGAGGTAGAAAGGGAGCGCCAAAACAGGTAGAGAAGGTGGCTTCCGGTTGGGTGATCCCCCGTTCCGTTCCAGCCAGCTTACTGGTGTAACCTGACAAAAAGTGGTACATGGCTTGCTCGGGAGTCAGTTTGGCGATGGGGGGGAGTACGCCGAAAGCATCTGCTGTCAGGAAAATAATCACATCGGGATGTCCACCCACACCGGGGATCCTGGCTGACGGGATGTGTTCAATCGGGTAGGCGGCGCGGGTGTTTTCCGTCAAGGAACTGTCGTCATAGTGGGCGTGACCGTCGTCGTCAACCACCACGTTTTCCAATACGGACCCGAACCGGATTGCCTCCCAGATCTGAGGCTCTTTCTCTTTGGAGAGGCCGATGCATTTGGCATAGCAACCACCTTCGATGTTGAAGATGCCGTCATCGGACCAGCCGTGCTCGTCGTCCCCGATCAGACTCCGCTCGGGGTCGGCGGACAAGGTAGTCTTTCCGGTTCCCGAAAGTCCGAAGAAAAGAGCAGTGTTTCCATGGCTGTCCATATTGGCGGAACAGTGCATGGGAAGGACATTCTGTTCAGGCAACAGATAATTCATCACACTGAAGACGGATTTTTTCATCTCACCGGCATACTCAGTTCCACCGATCAGAATCACCCTCTGCTCCAGGCTGACGGCGATAAATGTTTCCGAACGGGTACCGTCCTCTTTCGGGTTTGCCTGAACTCCGGGCGCACTGATCACGGTGAACCGGGGTTGATGTTCTTTTAGCTCTTCCTTCGTGGGACGGACAAAGAGTTGTCTGGCAAAAAGGTTGTGCCAAGCATACTCGTTGATCACCCGGATGGGAAGGCGGTACCGGGAATCAGCACCGGCATAACCGTCAAAAATAAATACCTCCCGCTCCCTGAGGTAATCCTTCACCTGTTGGAACAGGTGCTCAAATGTTCCGGGATCCATGGGGCGGTTGATTTCTCCCCAATCGATCTGATTCCGGATGTTGGGCTCCTCAATCAGGTATTTATCCTTGGGAGAGCGCCCGGTAAATTTACCCGTGACGGCTCGAAAGGCACCAGTGCTGGTGAGAATTCCTTCCCCGCGTTCCAATGCTTTTTCCACCAGCCGGGGGGCGGTCAGGTTTCGGTGTACGGCCCCATCCAACTGGAGTTTCATGGAATGGTTGGTGTCCATATGTGTCCTCATCAGTCCATCCTTTCCTTTACATCTTGTAACTGATTGGGGGGGCATATCCCCGGTTACTGACGGAAAAAGTATAACACATTTCCCCTTTGGTTTAAATCGTATGGATTATAACCAAAAAGAGGTGTGATGATCAGGCGGCCCGCCCATTGACTTCCTCCTGATTAAGTGTTATCTTCATACAGAATGAATATGATTGCGGGAGTGTTTGAATGAGTCAGCTAGCGGAAGGATCCGTCGTGACTGGCGAAGTTGTCGCCATCAAACCCTTTGGCGCCTTCGTCAAACTGGAAACCGGAGAGACGGGTCTGGTTCACATCTCTCAAATCTCCAGCAAGTTCGTCGAGAAAGTGGAGGACGAATTGACTGTTGGAGATACGGTCAAAGCAAAAGTACTTTCCATCGATTCATCCGGAAAGATTTCACTGTCGATCAAAGCTCTCACCGACGACCGTCCTCGGGGAGGACGTCGTGGCGGACGGGGCCGGGGTGGCGCCCAAGACTTTGAAGACATGATGAAAAAGTGGATGAAGAGCAGTGAAGAGCGCCTGAGTGCGTTGGCGGCCAAGCAGAAAAAAGGTCGTTGAGAACATAGATCCGTCACCCGAGATGACACATCTTCCGGCCCATCAGATCGGAAGGTGTTTTTTTGTATCCGTCTTCAAGACAAAAGGCACGCCAAGGGCGTGCCTTACATATTACCCTCGTCGTTCCAGGATTTTGTAGGCCTTGATTCCGCCTTCTCCGTACAATCGGATTTTCACCAGTCCTTTACTGGGTACATCGGGAACATTCACTTGAAAATCAATCGTCTTAAACCCATTGCCCCTCCCTTGGGTGGGGACGGTGGCACGTGTGATCACCTGTCTTTCTCCTCGGGTATCAAAGATGATCACATCGTAGTAAAATTCCGGACTCAAATCGGTTTCCACAGTTACCTGATATACGCCTTCAGACCCGCTGGAGGAAATATTGTTGAAACGAGGGTGACCGTTCTCCCAAAACTCTTTCTGCCAGTCATATCCTTTCTTTTCTTCCCGGGAATCGTTGTCGTCAGGATTTAACGGGGAAAGCTTTTGCGAAGTGGTAGGTGGGGTGGTTTCATCATCTTTATCTTCCCTTGGAGAATCGATCGCCTGTGAGCCTTTCTCCGCTTGACGGTCCTTCTCCTGATCCGTTGGATCCGTCTGTTCCTCAGCGTCAACCAGGCCGCCGGATGTGTCAAACAGCCCGGAAGAGAAAATTCCATAAGATAAGGACAATAAGAGTACAATTGCGACTGCCAGGCCCACCCATTTCTTCTTTTGTCCCTTTTTGCGGCCATTGCGGGACTGGGACATCCGGGTGTTTCGCTTCTCTGGGTTCCGAAGAGATGGGGAACCCTTTTTTGACCGGGGCTTTTCAGGTTGGATCAAGGCTTGAGGTTCTCCCTGTTGCGGGGGTTCATATCCTGTAGTTGTAAGCTGACGAAGGGCATCAGACATCTCTTTGGCTGATTGAAAGCGTTGTTCCGGGTCTTTTTCCATGGCTTTTAAGATCACTGCACACAGTGATTCCGGCAGATCGGGTACCACGGAACGGGGGTCGGGCACCGGTTCTTGCAAGTGTTTCAAAGCGATGGCAACGGCCTCCTCCCCGTCAAAGGGGAGCCGACCGGTGACCATCTCATATAACGTCACCCCGAGGGAGTACAGATCCGACCGGACACTCACCTGATTGCCCCGGGCCTGTTCCGGTGAGAAATAGTGAACTGATCCCATCACAAACCCGGTCTTGGTGATTGTGGATAAACCGGTTGTTCGGGAGATACCGAAATCGGCCAGTTTATACTGGCCATCCAGGGTGCACATGACGTTATGGGGCTTCAAATCCCGATGAACAATGCCCTTTCCGTGGGCGTGGGCCAGTCCGTCGCACACCTGGGCGGCGATTTGGGCTGCTTCCTCTGCAGGGATCCTTCCTTTCTTCTGAATCAGATCCATCAGGGAAGCACCTTCGATATACTCCATGACGATATAGTGGATATGACCTTCCCTGCCCACATCAAAGACATGGACTACATTGGGATGGGATAAACTTCCCGCTGCCCGGGCTTCCCGATCAAAACGCCGGATGAAATCTTCGTCGTGGCTGAGGGAGTCATTCATCACTTTTACGGCAACATGACGGCCCAGAGCCGTGTCCATCGCCTTGTAGACGACAGCCATTCCGCCACCGCCCACATGCTTAAGGATCTGATATCGGCCGCCCAACCACTTTCCTTCCACTTGCATCACCTTTCTTTGGAAAAAGCGGCCGTGGCCGGCCGTGGGGGCGGCCACTGGCTCGATTATTACGATTCTATCATGATCCGTCGGGCTGAAAAATAATATTTGCCAAAAAACATTGGAAGTGATGTGAATAATGAGTGCTGGCCGGGTGGGTCGATATGGGGTTTCACATGATTTTTTTGTTGTTCTCAACTGCCAAAATCACTCAGGTGAAACTCCAACCCTCCCTTTAAACGGCTTTTCACATACTTTTAGGGGTCAAACAGTTTTCCCCGATTTGGAAACAGCTATCAGAAAGGGGGCTTGGCGTCGGTTCAGGGTTTGGCAACACACCGTTCGAAACCTGCGGGCGTCCAACTTTTTCAGAACCTCCAGCACCCGGTCCGCTTCCTCTTTTCCGCCGGGGTGACCGGTGTAGAGCATTACCGTCAAAATTCCGCCGGGGGCCAGCCACTCCAGGGATTGCTCCAAAGCTGGGAGAGTGGTGTCGGTGCGGGTGATGACAGTCGGATTTCCCCCGGGGAGATAGCCGAGGTTAAACATGACTGCCCGCACTTTGCCTCTCCAGTCGGGGGGCAGGGTTTCCGCCATCTGCTGGTGGCCCTTGCGGTGAAGTCTGACCCTCTCTGCCACACCCGCTGCCCGAAGACGTTCTTCGGCCCGATCCAGTGCTTCCTGCTGGATATCGAATCCATGGACTTGCCCGGAAACTCCTACTGCCCGGGCGAGAAAGAGAGTGTCCTTTCCGTTGCCCACCGTGGCGTCGACGGCGAGGGAGCCGGAATGCAAGACTCCTTCCACCAAATGGTGGGCCAAGGTGAGAGTGGATGGCAGACTCATGGATGAGCACCCGGGTTCCGCTGCGGGAGAAGGGAGGTGATCCCGGGAGGCCATTTTTTCCCTTGCCATGAACCGCGCTGTTTTAATTCATCATCGATTGCATTCAATGTTTCCCATTTCTTAGAACTCCACAGGGGGCCGATCAACAGATCGGGAGGACCGTCCCCAGTCACACGATGGATGACCATCTCCGGCGGTAGCAACTCCAAAGTGTCGGCGACCAACCGGATATAGGTGTCCCGATCCAGCAATTGCAGAAGTCCTTCCCTGTACTGTCGCACCATGGGGGTCTTGCGCAACAGATGGAGCGAGTGAATTTTGATTCCTTGGATATCCATGGCTGCACATGCTTTGGCTGTCTCCAGCATCATCTCCACGGATTCCCGGGGGAGTCCATAGATGATATGGACACAGGTTCGGATTCCGTGCCGGCGAAGCTTGGCGACTCCATCCAGAAAACAGGCGTAATCATGACCCCGGTTGATCAGCTTGGAGGTGGAGTCATGAATGGTTTGTAACCCCAGCTCCACCCATAAGTAAGTGCGTTGGTTCAGCTCGGCGAGCAGTTCCACCACATCGTCGGGAAGACAGTCGGGCCGGGTGGCGATGGAAAGGCCCACCACATCGGGTTGCTCCAATATCACTTCATACATTGGGCGGAGAACATCCACAGGGGCGTAAGTGTTGCTGAAGGCTTGAAAATAGCCGATGTACTTGGCTTTTGGCCATTTTTGGTGCATCCGGTCCCGGACCGTGTGAAATTGTTTCACCAAATCCTGACGACGGTCGCCGGCGAAGTCTCCTGAACCGCGGGGGCTGCAGAAGGTGCAACCTCCGGCGGCAACGGTTCCGTCCCGGTTGGGACAGGTAAATCCGCCATCCAGCGGGACTTTAAACACTTTATGCCCAAAATGGCTCCGCAAATGGTGATTCCATGTATGGTATCTTTTATCCCCCCAAAAGAGAGGAATCGGTTCCGGCGATGGGGCATCCATCCGGCTCATGATACATCCTTCCTTTGTTGAACAATGTCATACTCCCAAGTATAACAAAATTGCCAATCCAAAGTTTGATCTTCGTTCTTCGGGGAAAATATGTGAGGGAGCCTCTCCATCATAAATGGGATGGATGGGGTTGAATCCGGATATGCAGCAAAAATGGACGCCTTCTAAGCAATCCGGGTTGTCAGAAAAGGAGGTAACCGCGGCCCTGTGGTTGCGGTTTTTTCGGTATGCTGTCCCAGCGCTGTACCACCAACTGTTTTCATGAACTGTACCCATCTGTTATAGTCCGGTTTAATCCTTATATATAAGCGTTGTTGGAGTACGATGGTAAGGTGTTGACTGGGTTGTAGGGGAGGTGTATCATGCAGATGAAACGGCTTTCAAGCTTCAATATGTCAAGGATTGCGCAAGCTTGATTTGTATCCGGGTTGTTGATTAACCGGAAAAACAAATGCTAGAACAGCCTGTTCGGTTCACCGGTCGGGTCTCGTGGGTTTTGCCTGCGAGGGGGGACAGTGATCCTCCCGGATTCCTGGAAGCTTTCTGCGTGGTTTCAGAATGCTTCAGGTGCCACTTAGGCAATCTATGACATGAACTGTTTTCCGAGATGCCCAAAATCATGGGCAAACCTTTAAAAAGTGAGGTGGATCCATCGTGCCCAAAGTGATGGAGTTAAAGCAGGATCCGGAAATGTTCCAAATACTGGACGAAAAGGGCGAAATCATTGAAGGCCGACAAGCTCCGGATTTGTCCGATGATGAACTGAAAAAGATTTACCGCTGGATGCTCAGGGTTCGAGCCTACGACGGTCGTGCCATCAAGCTGAACCGTCAAGGCCGCCTCGGTTTTTACGCACCGATGGCCGGTCAGGAAGCTTGTCAGATCGCTTCCATGGCCGCCCTCAAGAGGTCGGACTGGCTGTTTCCCAGCTACCGGGACATGGGTGCTTCCATGTATCACGGAATGTCGATGGAGATGGCATTCCTCTATTCCCGTGGTCAGATCGACGGGATGAAAATCCCGGAGGATGTCAATATGTTTCCACCCCAAATCATCATTGCGGCCCAGGTGCTTCACGCCACCGGAGCCGGGTGGGCGTACCGTTTGCGGGATGAAGACCGGGTGGCAATCGCCTTCTTCGGTGACGGGGCCACCTCCGAAGGGGACTTCCACGAAGGTCTCAATTTCGCCGGTGTCTACAATTCCAACTCGATTTTCTTCTGCCAGAACAATCAATACGCCATCAGTGTGCCTTTTTCCAAGCAGACCAAGTCCGAAACCGTCGCCCAAAAGGCGGTGGCATATGGGATCACAGGAGTTCGGGTGGACGGAAACGATGCTCTTGCCGTCTATCAAGTCACCAAAGAAGCAGCTGACCGGGCCCGTAAAGGGGAAGGACCGACACTGATCGAGGCGGTCACCTACCGGATGGGGCCCCATACCATGGCCGGAGACGATCCGGGACGTTACCGGACCAAGGAAGAGGAAGAGTCCTGGACTTCCAAACGGGATCCGCTGAATCGTTTCCGGAAGTATCTGGAATCGAAGGGCCTGTGGTCCGACGAAGAGGAAGAAAAGACTGTGGAAAAACTGATGGATGAGATGAGCGAGACGATCAAGAAAGTTGAAAAGATGCCCAAAGGGACGGTTGCCGATCTGATCGATGATCTATACACCGAAACCCCGGCCATCCTGAAAAAACAAAAAGACGAATACCTCTCCTGGAAGGAGGGCAAATAACCATGGCCACCATGACCTTGATCAAAGCGATTAATGATGCGATGAGAGTGGAGATGGAACGGGACGAAAGCGTGGTTGTACTGGGGGAAGATGTGGGGGTCAACGGCGGAGTCTTCCGTGCCACCGCCGATCTGTACCAGACCTTCGGTGAGAAGCGTTCCTTTGACACCCCGCTGGCGGAGTCGGCCATCATCGGAACAGCGATCGGCCTGGCTTCCCAAGGGTTCCGCCCGGTGCCGGAAATTCAGTTTGCCGGCTTTGTCTATGAATGCATGGATCAGATTTCTACCCAAGCGGCCCGCCTCCGCATGCGTTCCGGCGGCCGGTTCAATGTACCGATCACAATCCGGGTTCCATACGGCGGCGGAGTGAAGACGCCGGAGATGCACTCGGACAGTCTGGAAGCTCTCTTCCTGCACAGTCCCGGTGTCAAAGTGGTGGTACCCAGCAATCCCTACGATGCGAAGGGCCTGTTGATCTCCGCTATTCGCGATGATGATCCGGTCATCTTTTATGAGCCGATGAAGCTGTACCGTTCTGTCAAAGCTGAGGTCCCAGAAGAAGCCTACACTGTGCCCCTGGGCAAAGCCCATGTGGTAAAAGAAGGGGCGGACGTCACCCTGATCGCCTACGGCGCCATGGTGCCCCTGTGTGAAAAAGCGGCGGCACAGGCGGAGAAAGAGCGGGGGGTCCAAGTGGAAGTGATCGATTTGCGGACGATTTCCCCCTTCGACTTGGATACGATCATCCAATCCGTTCAAAAGACTCACCGTGCCGTCATCGTTCACGAAGCGGCTCAGACCGGCGGGGTTGGCGCCGAACTGTCCGCACGGATCCATGAGGAGGCGATCCTCTCACTGGAAGCGCCGGTGGTGCGGGTGACTGGGTTTGACACCCCCTACCCGCTGACCGCGATCGAGGACGAATGGCTGCCCACAGTGGAACGGGTTTGTGCCGGCATTTACAAAACGTTGGATTTCTGATTCAGGAAGGGGGTTTCAAAAGTGGCCTACGAATTTAAATTGCCTGATGTGGGAGAAGGGATCCATGAAGGCGAGATCGTGAAGTTTCACGTGAAAGAAGGGGACACCGTTCAAGAAGACGATGTCCTTGCAGAAGTGCAGACGGACAAAGCCGTGGTGGAAATTCCCGTGCCCGTGTCCGGTACGGTCACCAAGCTGAACGCCAAGGAAGGGGAAATCCTGGAGGTCGGCTCCGTCCTGGCTGTTTTTGACACCGGAAAGGAAGAGGCTGCCGAACCTGCAGAAAGTCAGTCGGAAGAAAAAGCGTCACCCCGCGGGGAAGGTGCAACCACAGCAGCAAAACCGGCCGGTGTCGGCGGTGATAAATCCGGCAAGCAAGTGTTGGCCATGCCTTCTGTCCGCAAAAAAGCCCGGGAATTGGGGATCGACATCACCGAGGTGGAAGGGACGGGTAAAAACGGCCGGGTTACCTTTGAAGATTTGGAAGCCTTCCAGAGCGGCGGAGCCAAACCGGAACCGACCGCCGTTGCCCCATCCCAAGCGGAACAGACGGAGGCGAAAAAACAATCGGCTCCGGTCATCCCAGAGGGGGATGAGGAGCGGATCCCGCTCCGGGGCATGCGCCGCACCATCGCTAAGCGCATGGCCCAGAGCATGTATACGGCTCCCCATGTCACGGTGATGGATGAAGTGGACGCCTCTGAACTGATCGAAATGCGCAAATGGGCGAAACCGATGGCTGAGCAGCGGGGGATTAAATTGACCTATCTGCCTTTCGTCATCAAGGCCCTGACTGCGGCACTTCGGGAGTTCCCCTATCTGAACGCCTCCCTTGACGAGGAAAATGAACAGATTATCATAAAGAGGTATTACCATATGGGAATCGCCACCGCCACTGAAGACGGCCTGGTGGTTCCGGTCATCCGGGATGTGGACCGCAAGTCCATCTTCCAGCTGGCAGAGGCGATCAAGGATGTGACGACACGTACCCGCGACCGGAAAGCGGGAGTGGAAGAGTTGAAGGGCAGCACCTTCACCATTACGAACATCGGCTCTTTCGGCGGACAATTCTTCACCCCGATTATCAATTATCCGGAAGTGGCCATCTTCGGTATGGGCAAGATGGTTGAGCGTCCGGTGGCTGTGGATGGTGAAGTTGTGGTTCGCCCGATCATGAACGTATCCTTGTCCATCGACCACCGGCTGATCGACGGCGATGTGGCGGCTCGATTCCTGAATCGTGTCAAAGAGTTGCTGGAGAACCCAAAACTCTTGATGATGGAGATGAATTAACATGGTAGTTGGAGATTTTGCGACGGAAGTCGACGTTCTTGTCGTCGGTGGTGGACCTGGCGGATATGTGGCCGCCATCCGGGCCGCCCAATTGGGTAAAAAAGTGACCCTCGTGGACAAAGCTGAACTGGGCGGAGTCTGCCTCAACCGTGGCTGCATTCCTTCCAAGGCTTTGATCCATGCCGCCGATGAAGCTTACAAGGTGAAGCATTCGCAGCACATGGGGATTGAAGTGGACGGGGTGAAGATCAACTTCGCCGATACGATCAAGTGGAAAGACGGCGTGGTGAAAAAACTGACCGACGGCGTCAGTTCCCTGCTCAAAAGGAATAAGGTGGAAGTGATTCGGGGGGAAGTCTATTTCTCCGGTGAGAACACGGTCAAGGTGGCCACTGAGAGCAACAGCACCACCTATCAGTTTAACCATTGCATCATCGCCACCGGTTCCCGCCCCTCGGAGATTCCATCCTTGAAATTTGACGGGAAAAAGATCATCTCTTCCACCGAAGCCTTGTCGCTGACGGAAATTCCGGAAAGACTGATCGTCGTCGGCGGCGGTTACATCGGCCTCGAGTTGGGAACCGCCTACAGCAAGCTGGGCACTCGAGTGACTGTACTGGAAGGGATGGACAGTATCTTGCCCGGGGTGGATCCCTCCATGGTTCGCATGGTGAACCGCCGTCTGAAAAAGTTGGGAGTTGAAGTGGTCACCGGAGCCAAGGTTCAATCCGCAGACAAATCCGGTGAAGGTGTCACCGTTACTGCTGAGGTGAAGGGAGAAGAGAAGAGTTTCTCCGCGGATAAAGTGATGGTGGCTGTCGGCCGCAAACCCAACACCGACGAATTGGGTCTGGATCAGGCGGGGATCGATATCGATGACAAAGGGATCATTCCCGTAGATCGGCAGATGCGTACCAAAAACAGCAAGATCTTTGCCATCGGTGATGTGGCTGGACAACCGATGTTGGCCCACAAGGCCAGCTACGAAGGAAAAGTGGCCGCTGAAGCCCTCGCCGGCCAGCCCAGCGAAGTGGATTACCGGGCGATGCCTTATGTCATCTTCACTGATCCGGAGCTGGCCTACACCGGACTGACCGAAAAAGAGGCGAAGGATCAGGGCTATGACGTCAAAGTCAGCCGCTTCTCCTTTGCCGCCAACGGCCGCGCCCTCTCCCTGGACGCCGCCGAAGGTTTCTTCCAAGTCGTCGCCGATAAGGAAACGAAGCAGATTCTGGGTGCACAGATCGTCGGACCGGAAGCATCCAGCCTGATTTCCGAGGTGGTATTGGCCATGGAAATGGGTGCCAACGTCGAAGATGTCGCCCTTACCATCCACGCCCACCCCACCCTCCCGGAAACCTTCATGGAAGCCGCCGAAGGAATCATGGGCAACGCGATTCACATGGTGAATAAGTAAACTGAGAAGCAGTTCCCGGGCAATCGCCCGGGAACTTTTTTTGATATGAATTTACTGAGATCTTCAAGTATCACCTTACCCATAGTAGTGAATCGATACTTGTTATTGGGATGATAGGAGGTTAAATTATTTAGTGAAAAAATGTTGACAAATATAAACAATATAAATTAAAGTGAAAATCGAATAGAAAGAGATGGAGTTTTTGGTAACAAATGATTTCAACTGGAATCAAAACTAAAATGTACAAGGAATGGTATTTGATGAGAGCAATGATCACAAAAGGAGCCCTGAGCCTGGCAGCTGCAGGATTACTCACATTCCCGTTTGCGTCGGCGGTGAATGCAGCGGGGGATCCTGCAGTTGACGGAGACGGAGGAATGGAAGTTATTACTGAATCTCATGGCTTAGTTGAAAGTGAAGTGAGTGATCGCGACGGTAAAGATGGTGGTGTTAGTCCTGCTATTGAGAGCGGAAAAAAAGCTGGTGGCTATTGGATCCGTGGGAAGAAGCGGATCAACTTAGTTGCACATGTTTATTCAAGCTATAAGCATTACACGAAGCAAGGGCATGCTTCTGTTGTTAATGGGAATGGAGATTATAAATCGGGAGGATGGAAGCCAAAGGATACATTCAGTACAGCTAAATTAGTGTGGACTACCTGGGGAACAAACAAAGCCTACTATAACTTTAAATAATCCAGCTAAAGGAGTGTGGACTGTTATAGAATAAACGAAGTCTACATAATACGGAATCTGATAAGTGAATACCGTTTGCGGGAATGATGTCATTCCCGCATTTTCGCTTGAAAAGGAGCTTGGGAGCGATATGAAAAATGTATTTGCCGCCTTGACGACGCTGTTATTTGTGTTCATTCTTTTTTTGTCTGCGCAAGTGGTTGAACAATATAAATTTCATCAACTTTTGTATGACGGACGTACCGGGGTGATGTTGAGTTTTGGGGAGTTTAAACGAAAAGAAAATCCCAACCATTTTATCGAGGAAGTTGCAAAAGATTACGAGGTGGGCATTGCAAAGTATTCGTACAAGGATTCCACGCACATCCAAGTATTTACCACCGATCCGAGGTTGGACGGTCGGATTCGCTTGATCGAAGGAACCTGGCCCGCTGCCGGTTCAGGTGAATTTATTTCCACCAAGATGACAGACAGCCCCGCCCAAGTGGGCAGGTTTACATCAGGGGAATCCCAAATCAAGATCAATCTGTTTTTACTGGATCATCAAAATCAGGCATCCTCCGATGGGGTTTATTACTTGGATACAGAAGATCAGGATAAGATCCAAAAAATATTGGATCGATTTTCTGAAGAACAGGTTACTACCGAAATCATGGATGTGACCTTTCAGCCATGGATAGCACCGGAAACTCTGATCAAGACATCTGCGATTGTCACGCTGACAATGCTTGCTTTATTTATCAGCATTATAGGTGCAATGACATTTGAGCTCGTTCATCGCAAGCGTGACATCCTGGTCATGAAATTGAACGGATATACATGGGGAGCGACCGTATTGGCGCAATGGCGCAAATGGGTGCCTGCTTTAGTGTCAGCGGTGATGGTTTCTTATCTCTCGTTTTTTGGCTACACGATGTTTACAGGATCCCCCTTCAATGGGGTTGAAATGACGGTCTTGTTTTTAGTGGCCGTGAGTTTGTCTGTTTTGTTTTTTGCCGGTTACAGTGCACTTTTGATTCGATCGATGTACGCCAGCCGGGATGAATATGAGGGGTTGAAAGGGAAAAAGCCCTATAAACTGTTGATGGGTGCCAGCCTCCTATTAAACCTCGTCTTTCTCGCCTTTTTTGTGGGTGCACTTTCCTTTTTGCAAGATACGAATAAAGAACTGGCCCGCTTTGAAGAAAATCTGTCTGTGTGGGAGAAAACAGAGAATCTTTATCAGACGGTGACGACATATATCGGCCAAGATCAGGTGAGTGAACATGTACAAGATGAACAAAACCAGGCCGTCAAAAAAGCATACCAAGATTTGAATAAGAAAGTGGACGGTTTCCTCATGGACGCGTCTAATTACTCCGAGGTCGATGAAGGTGTGTATACATATGATCTGAATACAAAAGAAGGGGAAGATGTTCGGACGAACCCTGGTGGGAAAACGATTACGATCAATCTGAATTACTTAGCGCACAACCCCATTGAGAGCGAGCAGGGCTCGATTCGTGAACAGTTGATCGATGACGAAAACGTATTAAATCTATTGGTACCGGTTTCGTTGCGGGAAAAAGAATCCGAGATCAAAGAGAAGTTCATTTCACATTTTTATTTTCAGAAGGTTGAAGTTGAAAATATTTATCGTGAAGGAAAAGGCGAACCTTTGAACAAAATGAAGAAAGAGGATCTCGATGTCCATATTATTTATGTAAAAGATAATCAATCGTATTTTACGTTTAATCCGAATGAAAAGGGTGAGGGTGATTATTTCATCCATGACCCGATTGCGATCATCGACAATGCCAGTTTTGACGCTTCATTTTATATGAGTTATCTCGGCAGTTCCTATTATTTTTATTCCGATGAAGATGATCCGATGCAGAGGATCAGCCCGATTGCCGCGGCCCATGATGCTTCCACATTACAACGCGTGGAGTCTGTCTATGATGCCTATGGGAAAATGATTCAGGAACTGTCTGTCACGAGGGTGTTCCTGCTTCTGGTGATTGCGGCGTTAGGGATCGCCGCCCTCAGCGTCAGTCTTTATTACACCCTTTGTTATTTCCACAAAAACAAATTGAAGCTGTTTGTACAGCATCTTCATGGACAAGGTTTTTATCCATTGACCAAAGGGCTGATGGTCATGCATGGATGTATCTTCATCCTGTTGCTGGGCCTGTCATTCCTCCTGCAATTGGGGATGCTGACGTGGATCACACTGGCCATGCTCGTGCTGAACATCGGGGCCAGTGTCGTCTTGGTGAAGTACCTGACGAACCGCATCCATCAGAACTTGAAGAAGGAGCTGTAAGGGATGATTGAAGCCAAAGGGATTACAAAAATATTGGGTGGACGTACCTTGTTTGCCGATTACCATTTACGCGTGGAGGAGGGTTCCTTTTTAGCGATCACCGGGGAGAGCGGAGCGGGCAAAACGACCCTTTTAAATATGCTCAGCTTGCTGGAAAAACCGGATGCTGGTGAGATCACCATTGCGGGTAAAACGAACCCGGGCAAACGGGAGAAAATGATGTTGCGCCGGCACACGATCGGCTATCTCTTTCAAAACTACGCCTTAATACCCAATGAAACGGTGGAAGAGAATATCCGGATTGCTTTGCGCTATCAAAAAGGGGACGATCGGGGACGGATTATTGCCGAATCCTTGGAGCGCGTCGGTTTAAAAGGGGTTGAGAAGAAGAAGGTATACGCATTGAGCGGGGGTGAGCAGCAACGCGTGGCCTTTGCACGGATGATTGCCAAAGACAGCCGCTATATTTTTGCTGATGAGCCCACGGGAAATCTGGACACGAAAAATGCGGATCATATTTTTTCGCTATTGGAGGAGTTACATATCCAAGGGAAAACGGTGCTGCTGGTGACCCATGATTTACAGCTTGCCCGCCGGGCACCGGAGCGGTTGGCGTTGTAGACCATCACGGAAGAATGGTAGAATAACCGCAAATCCTGTTCAGGGGGAAGGGAGAGGACGGAGTGGAGACAGCGATTGAGATTGAGGTGCGTCCGACGGAGATTGACGTCATGGGTCATGTGAACAACGCAAAATATCTGGAGTATATGGAGTGGGGACGGGAAGACTGGTATAACAAGGCGGAACTTCCCTTTGACCGGTTCACGGAGATGAACGTCGGTACTGTGACCGTCAATATTAATATCAACTATCGCAAAGAAGCCTTGCTGGGCCAACACCTGACCATCAAGACCCGGCCTCTGAAAGTGGGACGCACCAGCTATGTACTGGAACACATCATTGAAAATGAACAGGGAGAGCGGGTGGCCGATGCGGAGGTGGTCAGTGTCACCATCGATTTGAAGACGCGGAAAAGCGTGCCGGTTCCGACAGAGCTGGCCCGACATTTCTCTGTATGAAAAAACCGCCGACAGGCGGTTTTTTCAGCCTCGGCTGTTTTTTCTCAGGTCGCCGAGTTCTTCGAGAATGCCTTCCAGCTCCATCATGGTAAACTTGCCTTTCTTCTTCTCGGTCATCTCAAACAAGTCCCGGATTTCATCATAATCTTCCAAACTGTAATCTTCCGGACGGATCAGGGAGGCGTTGACCAGATTCAGGTGGTTCTTGATCGACTCGATCATCCGATTCAAGTTTTCCCGGGTCGCTTCATCCAGGTTCATCCCATCGCTCCTCTCTGCTATTATTTTATAGGATTGAATCGGAAAATTCACCCGGTACCGATGACTGGAAAAAAGGAGGGGTCCGGTTGCAGCCCGTTGACGACCGTAGATATTCGCCGCTGTTTGTCAAGTTTATTCACCATTTCAATGGAGATCGGGACTATTATGAATGCCATGAGGTTCTGGAAGAGCTGTGGATGGAAGAGGGGAGGGATCCGCTCTATCAGGGGCTGCTGCAGGTGGCGGTGGCGTTGTATCATCATCGAAACGGCAATGTGAACGGGGCCAGGAAACTGTTTCGGGGGGCCCTGGGTAAATTGGAGTACCAGCCGGAGGATGCCCTGGGGATCGATCTGGCGGCTTTCCGCCAGGATGCACGAGCCCGTCTAGATGTTTTGGAAGAGTTAAAGGAGCCTCCCTTCCCCGAACAACACCTGGACATCCGGGTGTTGGATCCGTTGTTGCAGGAGCGGGTGGAGGCGATGGGACGGGAAGTCCGGATCGAACAAAGGGGAAAAACCGGGAAGAGAGGGGAGTGAGCACGATGGGACCCATGGAGTTGGTGGATACCCATGTTCACGGGGACCAGATTTCCTTGGAAGAATGGCCGGATCTCCTCAGCCGTGCCCGTTTAGCGGGGGTGGTCCGGGCGGTGGGAGTGGGAAGCGACGGGAAATCAGGGGTGAAACTGTTGCGGTTGAAACAGGAACACCCGGATTTTATGGAAGTTGCTTTCGGTTATCATCCGGAGCAACCGGTGGACTGGGCACAAGTAAAGATCGTTCTCCGCCAGATCCGGGAGCATCGTGATTCACTCTGTGGGGTGGGGGAGGTGGGACTTCCCTGGTACTCCCTGTCTCCGGAGGAAAGGAAAGAGGCACCGGATCCGGAACATCTCAGCGTGTTGGAACGCTTTTTGCAGACAGCAGTGGAGTTGGACTTGCCTGTTCTTCTTCACGCTGTTCATGATAGGGCGGAGACAGTCTTCCGCATGCTTCAGACTTATCGTGTGCGAAAGGCGGTTTTTCATTGGCTGAAAGCACCTGCACCGGTGGTGAACGCTATCGTCGGGGCGGGTTATTATGTATCGGTCACTCCTGAGGTGTGCTACCGGCAACGGGATCGGGAGTTGGTGCGGCACATCCCGGACTCTTCCCTGTTGCTGGAGACCGATGCCCCCTGGAGCTACAGCGGCCCCTTCTGTGGACATCCCGCCGAGCCGGCCTGGGTGCGACGTACGGCGGAGGCCGTGTCCCAAATCAAAAAGATTTCCCTCCCGCAACTGGCCAGACAGACCACGGCCAACGCTTCCCGGCTGTTTGGATGGGACCGTTGAAGCAGGCGTGTCGGCTAAAAACTTGCGCCGAAATGTGAAACCCAACCCCGACGGTCCAAGAACGCACGAAGGCAGGAAGTTGGCAATATACAAAATCCCTTGGTATGGTCAAAGGGGGATATTTGTTGTGACTGGAGATCATTGAGACTTTCCCCATGGAATCGAAATCAGTAAAATGAATATGGTTATGGCCGCCCGGTTCCAAGGCCTTTCAATTTACAAAATAATCTTTGATGAGTGCCAGGCACTCCCGGGTCTTATGATAAGGCATCCAGAGGGATCGGCTGGCAACAGGGGCCGGGGTGACAGAGAGCTTCGCCCGGCGGGCGCAACGGATCGCTCGGTACATATGGAAATCGTGGGTCACCAGATAGACGTCCTGGATGTCGTGACTGAAAAGTACCTTCCTGGAATGGATCAGGTTTTCCGCAGTATTCGTGGAACGGTCTTCTAAAATCAGATCCTGTTTCCGGACACCCCGTTCCACCAGATATTCCATCATCACGAGAGCTTCGGGAATGCTTCCCCGGGGAGAACCGCCGGACAGGATCAGGATGGGTGCCAAATCACGCTGATACAGCTCCAGGGCTTGGGCCAGCCTCTCCTTCAATGCGGGACTTGGCCGGTGGCCCTCCAGGGAGGCGCCCAGTATGATCGCTCCTTGTCTGGGGATGGGCACAAACCTTTTTCCATCAAAGGTGGAGACCCGGATCCACAAGAAATATCCAAAGGATCCTGCGATTCCCACGCCAATCGCGATCAACCATGAGATCACGTTTTCCTGCTCTCCTTTCAGCTTGGGTTGGATTTTGGAAGACAGCAGCCTCCGCGGGAGGGGGGATGGGGATGATGGATGGAAAAGTGGTCTGTTCAGCCACGTTTTTTCCGATTTTGGACAGGTAAACGGGACCCCTTCCGCCCAGATGACGAGATCGTCGGGTCTCACCTCGGTCAGCTCCAGGGTGAAGGAAGAAGTTCCGCATCCGGAAGTGAGCGGAACCAACCGGACGGCCAGATGTTCTCCCTCTCCTTCCCAATGGAGAAGGATGTTCAACCGAGCGGCAGCCAAGGGACTGATCCGGATGTTCACAGAAATCTCCTCTTCAAATCATAGTGTTGAACATGCTCACTATATCAAATGATTCCATCCCGCAAAAGAGGTGAATAGAGTGAATCCACGTCGATGGGTGTTGTTGTTGATCATCAGCTTAATCATATCGGCGTACGGAGTGCCTTATACCCTTTTAAACCAAACCTATTCGTGGACGGGTGCCTTCCTGTTTTGGATCGTTTTTGCCGTGTCCGCTATATTGGTGAATATTTGGATTGCATCCCGGTGGAGGGATCCCCGATGAATTCCGTTTATGTTTGGTGGGGGATCGCCCTGTATGTTCTCCTCTCACTCCTGATCGCTTATATGGTCCGGAGCGGCAAAGCGATCTCGCTGTCCGACTACTTTCTGGCCCGACGCTCCCTCGGAGGCGGAGTGGCCGCCTTGAGTTACAGTGCTACCACCTTCAGTGCCTTCATGCTGGTGGGGCTGGCCGGCCTGACTTATCAGGGAGGGGTGGGAGCTCTCGGCTTTGAACTGATTTACCTGTCGGGTATGGTTCTGTTCGCATTTTTTGGCCCCAGGTTCTGGTTGGTGGGGAAACGATTCGGCTATGTGACTCCCTCGGAGATGTTGGGGGATCGCTATGGAAGCCGGGCGGTTGCTGCTGTGACCGCTGTTGCCAGTTGTCTGTTCCTGATCCCTTACAGCGCAGTTCAATTGGCAGGAGTGGGGTATCTATTGGAAGGAATGACCGGGGGAGGTATTTCCTTCACGACAGGAGCAGTTCTGGCAACGGCACTGGCGGTGCTCCTATCCTGGATTGCCGGGATGCGTTCAGTGGCTTGGACCGACGCTTTTCAGGCGCTGGTGATGATCATCACCGCCACATGGGTGGTATGGATCGTAATTGATGGCCTGGGTGGATTCAATAGCTTTTTCGGCACGCTGGGAGAGAGGAAACCGGAGTTGCTGGCGGTGCCGGGCAATGGCTTTTTTAACATCAGTACTTTTATCGGGCTCACCCTGCCTTGGTTTTTTTTCAGCATTTCCAATCCCCAGGTGAGTCAGCGGATGTTCATGCCGAAAAATCTGGGAGAGATGCGTCGAATGCTGATTATTTTTCTCATATTCGGATTCCTGTACACCCTGGTGGCGGTGCTGTGGGGATTTTCGGCGGCGGTCCATTTTCCGTCCCTCTCATCCCCCGATCTGGCCACCCCTCGGTTGCTCGCATCGGATTTGGTTCCTCCGATCTTGGCCGTAGTGGTGATGGTGGGGATTATGGCGGCGGCCATCTCCACTGTGGACTCGATCCTGTTGACCCTCTCCTCTCTGTTCGCCAGGGATCTTTATGGAAACGTGCAGAAAAAAGCCGATGTGGATAAACAGCTGCTGGTGGGAAAAATCGTAATTCCTGTGATCGCGGTCTTGGCCTACGCCTTTGCCAGTCTGAAGTTGAATCTGATTGCGGTGCTGGCTGTCGCCTCCTCGGCAGGATTGCTGGTGTTGGTTCCGGCCATCCTGGGGGCGTTTTTGTGGAGACGGGGAACAGCCTCCGGTGTGTTGGCCAGTGTGATTGGGGGAGGCTTGCTGGTGATCGGCCTGGAGTGGACCCAGGCCCGGTGGTTGGGACAAGCTTCCGGTGTTTGGGGATTGACGATCTCTATGGCTCTGTTTATTGTGGTGAGCTTGGCGACCCGTCCTCCCCGGGATGCGGCGGACCGTTTCCTCGGGTATTTGCACCGGGCCTTGAAGGAACGGAATGTTTGGTGACTGAAGTCTCAGTCTCGCTATGGGCTGTTGGCAAGAGATCGAGCTGTCCCGCCGTCCCCCTCTTCACAAATGATGGGAGCAAAGGGAAGGAATAAGGGTCCCCTGTGATCTCACAACCTATTCCCAAGCAACAACCGCCTTGCTTTTCGGAAAGTGGTAAGATAGATTTGAGCGATTATTTGAGGAGGGGTATCCGTGACTGACCGGTTTCGCGCATTGGTTGTGGATAAGTCTGATACATCCTTTTCCGTCGAAATTAAAGAGATGACACTGGATGAGCTTCCCCCGGGGGAGGTCACAGTTCGTGTCGCTTGGTCCGGAGTGAACTACAAGGATGGTCTCGCCGGGATTCCCGACGGACGAATCCTGGAAACGTACCCTCTGATCCCCGGAATCGACCTGGCCGGCACCGTGATCCATTCCAGCGACTCCCGGTTCAAGGAAGGGGAGGAAGTGATCGTCGCCAGTGCCGAGCTGGGTGTCTCCCACAGCGGCGGTTTCAGTGAAATGGCCCGGATCCCGGGGGATTGGGTTATTCCTCTCCCGGAGGGGCTCACCCTGAAGGAAGCGATGGTGCTTGGGACCGCCGGTTTCACTGCTGCCATGTCGATCCAGCGGATGGAAGAGAACGGCCTGAAACCGGAGAACGGTCCCGTATTGGTCACCGGAGCCACGGGCGGGGTGGGCAGCACCGCTGTTGCTATGCTGGCCAAACGGGGCTACACAGTGGCTGCCGGGACGGGAAAAACTGACGCCCATGATTACCTCCGCCGATTGGGGGCCGCTGAGATTTTGTCCCGGGAGGATCTGACCAACCCCCAACAGCGTCCTCTGCTCAAAAGCCGCTGGGCCGGAGCGGTGGACCCTGTTGGGGGTCAGACTCTTTCCTATCTTCTCAGTACCATGCGTTTTGGCGGCACTGTCGCCCTCAGTGGATTGGCAGGGGGTGCGAAGTTTACGTCGACGGTGTATCCATTCATCTTGCGGGGGGTTCATCTCCTCGGAATCGACTCCGCCCACGTATCCAATGAATACCGGCGCAAAGTGTGGCATCGGTTGGCCACCGACCTGAAACCGGAAGGTCTCTTGGATTGGATCGGAGCCGAAGAAGTTGCCCTGGACGACCTGCCCGCGGCGATGTCCAGCATCCTCCGGGGCGGAGTTCGTGGACGGAAACTGGTGAAGCTCTCCTGACCCAGAGCCACCCTTTGTCCTCCCCAGCTGGGGAGGGTTTTTATCTTTGATTTCAGATGTGGTAATATGAAACCTGGCATTTTGGACAAGGAAGATTCAGAGAAAAGGGAGGGAGAAGCGTGGCAGTTTACAGATGGAGCCGGGCGGGTCTGGGCCTGCTGACTGTATTGTCCGTGGTCGCGGCGGGTTGTTCCGCCGAAGGGGAATCAGCCCGAAAAGATGAAAAACCCGGAAAGTCGATACAAATGGAGAAAGATCCTCAGGAGCACAAAATCAAAAGCAACACCGTTTCGAAGGCATGGAAAACGTCGAAGGGGAAAGTGATGGCTCATGGGGCCGCTGAGATCAAGAACACCGGAAAAAAGCCGATTCAGCTGGATTCCGCCCGGTTGAGATTTTTGGGGAAAGATGATCGCCAACTGATTGAAAAAGAGGTCTTCACTATTGTACCCAAGGTTATTCAGCCGGGAGAGTCGGCTTATGTGGGTGCAACGGTTCACCTCCGCCGGGCCAAATCCACCGGGGAGCTTAAAGAAATGGTTTTGGATGCAGACTACACCCCGAGTTACATCCCTCCGGTCAAAATGGAAACAGAATCCCTTTCCCGGGATCCAAACGACGGGGGATTCACCACAGTGACGGGAACCGTGAAAAATCCCAACGACAAACAGGTGGAGAGTATCCTGGTCACTGCGGCCCTCAAGAACAAACGAGGGAACTTGATCGCCGTGATCAGTGATTATCTGGATCCCGGCATTCCCGCCGGCGGCAAGGCCCGGTTTCGGGCTTATGACGAAAAACTTCCCTCTGCGGTCACCAAATCGGCCACTGATTGGGAAGTGAGTGCCTATCCTGTGTTTGAAGAGGAACAAAAATAGATTGGTGTAAACTTTTTGATGGGGTCTGCTTTGGCGGAATGGATTCTGGATTGACAAGGACTTCCGAATAAGGATATACTTTTCGGTAAGTATAAAATATTGGAGATTCAGGAGGTTCCTTTAAAAGGACTGATGGAGCGGGATCCGGCAATACCCAATCCGTGAGCGAGATGTTGCAGGATGTCTTTGGAGAACTTGGAATCTCTGCAGGCCAGAATCATCTCTTTTCACCAAACCCACGGGTTTGGATTTTGCCTTCCGGAAAAATGAATGAAATTCACCCAGTGACGGGTCTTCCGGTCTCCAAAGGAGTGAAAAAGGCGAAGCGCACATGACGCTTCGCTTTTCTTGCCTTCAGAGGGCCAATTTTCTCGGGGAGATCACAATTCCGTCTTCATCAGCATATACATAATGGCCGGGTTCCCAGTGAACTCCTCCAAACTCCACTGTGACGTTTTGCTCTCCTTTCCCTTCTTTCTTACTTTTGAGAGGCATCGCCGCCAGGGCCAACACGCCCAGATCCATCTTTGCAAGTTCTGCCGAATCCCGGATACATCCGTTGATGATCACCCCCGACAGATTGCGGGATACGGCGATTTCTCCCAGTCGGTCCCCCATCAGGGCGCATTTTTTTGAACCGCCTCCGTCCACCACCAGGACCGAACCTTCCGAGACGCTCTCCAGAGCATTTCGGACCAACACATTATCTTCCAGGACTTTTACGGTGGTGATCGGACCTGAGAATCGCCGTCTGCCTCCAAAGGAAGTCAGGATCGGTTCACAGATCCGCAACTCCCGATGGTAGGAATCGCACAAATCCGCTGTTTTCATTCAACTCATCCTTTCTGTTATATAACATTATCTTAAACGATTTGCATCCATGGAAACAACGGATAATGCAGAAGGCCCATTCCCATCCTGTCCGGGCCCGGCATCGAATCACATTGACAAGCTAAAGGGGGAGGATCGGAAATGAAACGAAACACAGAGTTTATACTGGGATTGCTGGGAGGAATACTTGGGCTTGGAGCTGCGTTTTTTGCTCTTTTTATTGGAGAGGTGGATGAGGTGGCTTCCAAAGCCTCCTACGAAATCACGGGACTGGGTTATACCGCATTCATATTCTCTGTCTTGGCCATCCTCGGTTCCATACTCGTCAGAGCGAAAGCCAAAATTGGAGGATGGTTGATGATTCTTTCCGCCATCGGCGGCATTGTCAGTGTCTCTCTCTTTTATGTTTTGCCGGGACTCCTGCTCCTGATCGCCGGCGGGATGGGCGCTTTCCGCAGGGAAAAACGGGATACGGCAGTGGCGGGTGAGTAGGAAATTCCGAGCCTCTCTCATCATGGTTTCTTTTGAAAAGTGTGAAAGGGAATCGGCATATCCGACTCGAATTTTATGGGGGATTCTGATGGATGTGGGAGGAATCCGCATGAAAAATCATCTGAAGGTTTTTTTCAGCCATTTTGATATCGCCTTCACCAGTTTTCTCTGGTTGATCGGAGCGGCTCTTGTCATTCCGGATCTGGACCGTCCGGAAATATGGCTGGCCATTGTGGTCGGTATGGGCTCCTATTCAGCCAGTGAATATCTGATCCATCGCTTTTTATTTCATTTGAAGCCTCCACGCAATCCTTTTTTTCTGAAACTGTTAAAACGCCTCCATTATGACCATCATATGGATCCCAACAATCTGAAACTGCTGTTTTTACCGGTTTGGTACAGTCTTCCATTGATCGGAATTGCCGGAGGCCTGGCTTATCTTCTCACCGCTTCCATTTCACTGACCCTTGCCTTTGTCAGCGGTGTGATCACCTTTCTGTTGTACTATGAATGGACCCATTTTGTGGCACATCGTCCCATCCAGCCGTGGACTCCATGGGGAAAATGGATGAAGAAGGTCCATCTTTGGCATCATTTCAAAAACGAGCATTTCTGGTTTGGAGTGACACAACCTTTCTACGATGTGTTGTTCGGTACTTTTAAGAAGGAGAATGAGGTGGAAAGGAGCGAAACCGTCCGCAACCTGGAACAGAGGGAAGGAACCGGTTGAAATCAAGATTCCGGAGGGAAGAGATCGAAAGACGGTCACACAGGCCCGGTCCCCGGCAAGGGTTGGATGAGACACCCCTTGTACTGTGAGTGTCATCAAATTGTGAACGGCCCCAAGTTTTTCCGGATCGTAACCGTGCTATACTAAGAACAATCATGATGGAGAAGTCAGGTGATTTTTTATGGCCAATCAGCAACAACCGGAGTACGGGACGGAAAAAAATATGAACTACACCCCGTGGGTAGTGGCATTATCCGTTGCTGTCATCGTTATTGTGGCAGTGCTGTATGTCATGCCGAAGGATCAGACGGTGAACCACGACAACCTGGTTTTTCTGCCACGGCTCAATGCGATCTTCAATTCCTTTACAACACTGTTTCTGTTGGGGGCATGGTTTTTTGTCAGCAGAAAGAATATCAAGATGCACCGACGGTTTATCTACGGGGCGTTTGTGTCGACGTTTCTGTTTTTGATCACGTATCTGTACTACCATTCCATCGCCCCTTCCACCAGTTACGGCGGTGAAGGCATGTTGGCGTATCTTTATTATTTTATCCTCATCACCCATATCGTGCTGGCTGCAGTCATTGTGCCGCTGGCGCTGGTCACCTTCTTCCGGGGGATCAACATGAAAGTGGAAAAGCATCGCAAGATCGCCCGTTGGACGATGCCGCTGTGGCTCTATGTCAGTATCACGGGTGTCCTGGTCTACATCATGATCTCACCCTATTATTGAAAAGCCGGTCTCGAACCGGTTTTTTCAATGCATCCCAACGGCATTTTTCCTCATCATGGGTCTGGGTGCAGGGCTCATGGGGAACGAGAAGCGTTGTGAAAAAGCCGTCATACCCACAGAGCACAAGTCGTGCCCAGGGTCGCTTGGCTCCTGGGCCACACTATGCAGGGAGGGTTGGGTTTCACATGGAGTGATTTTGGCAGTTCAGAACAACGAAAAGGTCATGTGAAACCCAATCGACCCCATCCGTTTTCCATATTCGGGAATAAAATGAAGTAATTAAAGGAATCAAAAGGTTTGCGGAGAAAAACAAGGAATCCCTTTTCTCCACTGATTTGAAAAAACTGGATTCCCATCTGTAAAATAAAACAGAACCTTCTGTGATCCCACTCCCAAAAAAGGAGGTAGTTCAGTGACATACGGTGTCTCCACCTCTTCCCCGCTTCCGAAAATAGGTGATCAGGCCCCCCCGTTCACAGCCCAAACGACCCAGGGAAAGATCAATCTCTCGGATTATGAGGGGAAGTGGGTGGTACTGTTTTCCCATCCAGCCGATTTCACTCCGGTTTGCTCCACAGAATTTATGGCATTCGCCAGAAAAAACGAGCAATTTAAAAGGCGGAATGTCCAATTGATCGGTCTCAGCGTGGACAGTCTGTCGTCCCACCTGGCCTGGGTGACCAACATCAAGGAGAAGATGGGGGTGGAAATCCCCTTTCCGTTGATTGCCGATCTGAACACAGCTGTATCTCAGAAGTACGGCATGATCCATCCAGAAGCCAGCGAAACCGCGACAGTCCGGTGTGTGTTTGTGATCGACCCCCAACAAGTGATTCGGGCGATGATCTATTATCCTTTAAATGTGGGGCGCAGCATGGATGAAATATTGCGGCTGATCGATGGTTTGCAGACCGTGGATCAACACCGGGTGGCGACCCCTGCGGACTGGAGACCGGGAGAGGACGTGGTGGAACCGGCTCCGACGGATGTGGAGGGGGTGAATCAACGTCTCCGGGGGGATCTCTCCGGTACAGACTGGTACCTGAAAAAGAAACGGATTTAACCCATTGCGTAAAAGGGGGAGGCGTCAGCCCTCCCCCTTCCCATATGGAACTGCTCCGTTTTGTCTTGTCAAATGCCGATCCCACCTTTTGCAGATCGCGGATGACCTGATCTGCGTCAGCTTCAAACCAGGCGCTGTCGATCAATCGGAACATGGGGCCTGTGGTGTCGATCGAGACCGGGATGAAGCAGCCCCGGGGCGACTTCCGGTCGGTTCCATGTCCGTGGTAATACACGATCTGCCCGTCGGATCATTGACATGCCTGGAAGCGTTGTGAAAAAGCCGTCATACCCACAGGGCACAAGTCGTGCCTAGGATCGCTTCGCTCCCCGGTCACGCTATGCAGGGAGGGGCGGCTTTCACATGGAGTGTCTTTGGCTAACTTTTACATGAGATGTGCCCCCCCATCTCAACCGACTCAGAAAGGATCACAACGCTTCCAGTTTCAGATGACTTGAACAGGTTTCAAAGGCGATCCTGTTCAGGGGTCCATTTTTGGGGACTCCGTTCGGACAGGGATGATTTTTTTCGTTTTTTCGGACAGGAATTCTTTTGGTTTCCCTCCACTGCGGTGAGTGAGTTTCGACGACGGCGGATTCGGATATTTTCCACCTGCTTTTCAATCCACAAAGCTCCGGATACGGAAAACAGAATTCCCAGGGCAAAGAACAAGGCAACCACCCACTGAGGCTCCCATTCACTCATCCTTCTCCAACCCTCTTTCTTTTTTCTATTTTGTATATTGGAAATTACGACGGAGGCAGGGAGTCCTCCTGCTGCAATGGAAGAAATTAATACAATACAATAATTATGGAAAAGGATTTGTGCACCGACAGAGAATAGTGAAGTATTGAAATGGAAATCGGGGCCAGGGGAAACCAGCCATCCCGGCCGGAAAGTGTGACCACAGTGGGCTTCCGGATTTTTGCTGCAGGCAGCGGGAGCCAAGGAAGGAGAGACCGGATTGAACAGGGAATGGAAAAAGGTGTTTGTATATGGAACTCTGAGACAGGGGGAGAGAAATCATCACCTGATGCAGGGTGCCGAGTTAATGGCCCGGCAGGCTTGGACGGATGGAAAGCTGTTGGATACAGGCCGGGGTTATCCGGGGCTTTTGATTCCCGGTGAACAGCAGGTTTACGGGGAACTGTACCGGATAGACAAAGAGACCTTGGCCCGGCTGGATGAACTGCAAGCGGATCATCGGCGGGAATGGGAATCTTCGGGTGAATATCGACGGATTCGCCGCCGGATCCAGACCGACCGGGGACCGGTGGAAGCCGATGTCTATATTTATGCCCGGGTGCCGGCATCAGGGGGAGCGGCAGTCCCCTATGGAGATTGGAAGGCACATCATTTGGACGGACAACGGGAGTGGCTCTATTTTGCGTATGGTTCCTGTATGGATGATGAGCGGTTTTACGACCAGGGAGTGGGCGAGCATTTCCGTGACGTGGTCGGTCGGGGAATCCTGAAGGGGCATGCGATGCGTTATACGCTTCCCCGTCCCGACGGGGGCCGGGCTGATTTGGTGGAACGACCGAAGAGTGTGGTGGAAGGAAAGGTTTACAGAGTGGGTGGCCAGGCATTGAAGTATCTTTTTTGGCGGGAAGGGGTGGATGGGGGGACCTATCGTCCGGCCTGGATTCCTGTGGAGATCGAAGGGAAGACGGTGGAGAATGTGCTTACCTTCATCGTGATCCATAAAGGAAAAGAGACCCCTCCGCCGGAGCATTATGCCCGGGAGATCCTACGTGGGAGCAAAGACATCGTGAGTGAAAGATATCATCGCCACCTGCGGAGGCGTCTGAAAAAGAGGTTTGGGATGACGGTCAAAGTTTGATCTGTCCGCCGCGGGCGTTTTTTCCAAAGGACAGAATGGGCGGCATTTTTGTGGGAAAGATCATCTGCGTTGATACAGATTGGTGAGGAACTGTTGGTCTTCCGGGGACCGGTTTTCGGTTTTCAAGGTATCCAGTGCATCGGGAGAGAGGGGGGATTGGATGGTGAAGGGGATTTTCCGCTTCAGTGCGAGGGTGTCGATTACCTTCAGATCACTTACCCCCATTCCTCCGCCACTCCAGATTTCCAGATGGGAACCGTCTGAGAACTGGAGAATGTAAGAACCGGCAAACAAGTCGCTGTATTCATCATCCAAGGTGTATCCCACGGTGATCTTTTCCACATCGTTCCATGAATGGGTGGTCTCACGCCCAAGACTCAGGAAGTCCGAGTGGACGATGACCCGGTCATTCACCATAATGTAGGAATCCAGGATCAGTGCAAACAGAAGGACGACCGCTACCAGAGAGGGCCAGTTGCGTGACAAAGTGCGGCACCATTGGCGAAAGCCGTTTTTCAGAAGTTGATACTGAAAAAAGACAATCAGAAGAATCAACAACACACAGGCAGTCCGGGTATCCCCATCCCGGTAGGCGTGAAAATAGAGAGCGCCTTGACGGTGAAAAAAAACTTCCTGCAGGAAGTGGACGGATTGGATCAGTAGTGCCGCCGGCAGGAAAAGCACGATCAGGTTCCAGAGGGCAGAACCGGCCCCCCGGATCCAGCGGCGAATGTGATTTGGAGAGACGGGTTGCAGGACTTTTTGCCGGGTTTCCATTTTTACACTCCTTCTCTGTTCAATGACGGATCATTCAACTTCATGATACGTAAATCGGGGGATGGATACCATTACAGGGAGATTACAGATGGTTTGCCAGATAGGTTGATACGCCCCCTTCGGGAGGAGTGCATAAATTGGAAAGCAAGTGGAGGACCTGCATGAACTTCAGTGGATTAATTGACTGGCTTTGGCACTTTCCATCAGCTTGGAAGTCTTTCGGTTGATCGGTTCTTTCAAAGCGAGTCCGATCAGAAGGGCCAGAGCAGCGAATACACCCAATATCGACAGGTCTTTCCATACAATCTCCCAGATGGCTCCCCCGACTGCTTCCCGCATCATGCTGATGGCATAAGTGAAAGGAAGGAACGGGTGGATGGCCTGAAAGAAGAGTGGCATGACCTGCACGGGGAAAGTTCCGCCGGAAGCTGAAAGTTGCAGGACAAGCAACACAATGCTGAGCGCTTTTCCGACGTTCCCGAACACAGAGACCAGTGTGTAGACGATCAACATAGAAACGGCACTGATCAGCAGACCGAACAGGACAAACCACAGTGGATCCGAGCAATAGGTGTGTAAAACAAAGAGGTTGCCCACTGTGACGATGACCGATTGCATCAGTGCAATCGTCAAGAAGGTCAAATACCGTCCAAAATAGACCTGGTAACTTTTATAAACTCCGTGGGGATCATGAACTTCCGTTGTCAGCAGAGACACCAGCAGGAGCGTGCCGACCCATAATGAAAGTACCGTATAGAAGGGGGACATGGCTGAACCGTAATTGGGAATCGGATACAGCTTGACTTCTCTCAGTAACACCGGTTGTGCAAAAAAATCGCTCTCCTTGTGAAAATCATTCTTTAACAGATCGATCACTTCACCCAAGTCCGTTTCCGCTTCCGCTTTTCGGATCTCATCGGCCAGGTGATGCACCTTTGCCTCGATCTGAGGCAAGTGTTCCTTTATGGTCCGGAGTTCTTTCTTGCCGACGGCGATTCCTTTGGTGGCGTCACGGATGATTTTGTTCACATCGGGGAGGGTGCGGTCTGTTTCATCCAAAATGGACTGGACGCGGTCGAGGGAAGAGTCGGCTTGATCCAGGCCCTTTCGTATTTTGGGTTGAAATTCCCCCTCCAAGCGATTCATCACATCTTGGGTCCGTTGCTGTGTGATCCGGGAAGCATCGTTCCAGCGTCGGAATAAATCTTTCCCCGGTGCTTCGCCGTTGCTGACAGTGCTCTCGATCCGGTCCAGGAGCATCAGTTGCTGTTGAAAGCCCTCTCTGATCCTCTGCAACCGTTTAATTTCCGGGTCAAGGATGGGTTGATCCGCCAGTCGGTTCACCCTCTCCAACAGTTGGATGATGTGGTCCGTTGCAGTCAGACCCGCAGTCAGACGGCCGGTGGCCTCTGACACCGCACTTTTCACATCAGTCGGGTCCATGTCGGTTTTTTGCAGTCGGGAAGTCAACTGCTGCATGGACACAGCAGTTTGGTGAACCGTTTCGATCCGATCCTTCACCCGGGGCAGAAGGGTTTCGGTGGATCCTCGGAGATGGTCCAAAAACCGATGCAGACGGTGGGTAAACTCCTTGCCGTCTCGGGTGATTCTGGCCGCCCGGGCGAGGCCTCTTTGAGCTTTTCCCGTGATCTCAGCCGCTTTGTTCACATCTTCAAGGGCGATCCGGACGGCCCGGTTCACAGTGGGAAAGCTCTTCTCCAGTCTGAAAACCAATTCTTCCAACGCTTTGACAGTGGGCCATTCTCTTTCAAGCTCAATCCCCAGTTCGTTAAAGGTTTTAAACATCGCACCGGTCGCTGTTTTTACAAAGTTGTCACTCACTTGTTGCACGATCCCGGTGGCCCCTTTTTCAGTCATTTTGGGGGCGATCGCATTGATCTTTTCATTCACATAATAGACGATTTCCGGCTTTACCGGTTCCCCTGTGATCACAGTCGCTATCTTTTTCGAAAAATCTTCGGGTATCGTGATGCTGGCATAAACATCTCCCCGCCGGACCCCTTCATAGGCCTTTTTTTGGTTGATGAAGATCCATCCCAGTTTTTTGTTCTTCTTTAATGAGCGGACCACTTCGTCTCCGAGCCGGATTTCGTGTCCGCGCACTGTGGTTCCCTTGTCCAGGTTGGTGACGGCGACGGGGACACCCTGTGTGTTTCCATAGGGATCCCACGAGGCCTTGATGTTAAACCATGCATACAAGGAAGGTAACAGGATCAATCCTCCGATAATGACAGCTGCCACCCAATGTCTCGTTATATTTTTCAGGTCCCGGGCATAGATCGACAGTATGTTTTTCATATGTATCTCCTGATCCAATGGTCAAAGGCAGGAGTGTTGATCAGCCATATTTTGGGTGGGGAGATCGTGTTCTACCACGCTCCGGTTGCCATCCAGCAAGGAAGTAATGGCTGGCCGCTCCGAATCTTCCGATCGGGCAGGGGCAAAGCCTTACGGAAGCAACACAGGGAAGAATGTTGCCCCTAAACGCCCTCTCTCCAGATTCTCCGCTGGGTAGGATGGCAACCTTCATCCCAGGGCTTCAGCCCATCTGGACTGTAGTGCCTGTGGTGCAAAGGTCGCTTTGGCAGCACACGACTCCCTTCCACCGCCCATTTTCGGGTTAATCAACAGCCCTGGGTGTCAAAGGTTATTATCCTGGGTTTTTCGGAAAAACATACAGGTGGGAGAGGGAAGAATGGATGACCTCTATTTTTGGAAAAAGTATGATAAGATAACTGTGGGAACACCACTACATAACCGGGGAGGAAACTTGCGATGGCAGAAGAACGGCAAGGTGCAATCACCTTCAAAGGAAACCCTGTGACACTCCTGGGGCCGGAATTGAAACCGGGGATGACCGCTCCCGATTTCTCCGCGCTGGCCAATGACCTGAGTCCGGTCACCCTTGGAGACAGCAACGGATTTGTTCGCATCTTCAGCGTGGTTCCGTCCTTGGACACCGGGGTGTGCGATGCCCAGACCCGTCGCTTCAACGAAGAGGCTGTCAATCTGGGAGACCGGGTGAAAGTGATCACAGTCAGTGTCGATCTGCCTTTTGCCCAGCAGCGTTGGTGTGGAGCGGCCGGGATCGACCGGGTGCAAACCGTTTCCGATCACCGGGATCTCTCCTTTGGTACCGCCTACGGTGTGGCGATCAAAGAACTCCGTCTGTTGGCCCGGGCGGTGTTTGTCGTTGACGCGTCTGACAAAGTGGTTCATGTGGAGTATGTATCCGAAGCCACCCAGCATCCGGATTACGAAGCTGCGGTGGAAGCGGCCAAGAAAGCTCTCTGATCCGATGAATGCAGATGTCCCGGGATCTTTTCCTAGGTTTTGTCTCTTTTTCGTCTTGTCAGGAACTGCTCGAAGCGTTGTGAAAAACTTGTCACAGGGTGGGCTGGGTTCACATGGAGGCCTTTGGCTTGTCACAACTTTGGTGCGAACACTTTGCGGCGGAGTTACTTCGTCGATGGGGAAAGGCAGGTGCAACTGATGGGATCCCACCCGGTTCACCGGCTTTTTATCGCCATTCCGTTGCCGGATGCGCAGAAAGAGATGCTGGCCCGCCAATGTGAGTTAATGGCGAAAGAATGGAGTTTTAAGAAGTGGGTCCATCCTTCCGATTATCATCTCACTCTCCAGTTCCTCGGTGCCTGTACCTTTCGCCAGACCCGGGAGGTGCAGCAAAATTTGAAGAAACTCTCCCCTCGTCTCCATCCCTTTCACCTTTCCATAGAAGGGATCGGTCAGTTCGGGGTTCCCACCCGTCCACGCATCCTGTGGGCGGGAGTGGAAGGGAATCTGGAGTATCTTCATTTGTTATATTCCCATGTGATTCAGGCGGTTGAGTCTCTGGGCTTTCCACGGGAAAAGCGTCCCTATCGCCCCCATATCACCTTGGCCAAAAAATACCGGTTCAATGATTTTCCCCATCAAACCATGAATCGGCAATTCCAACCGGACTTCGATCGATCTCAATGGACCGTGGAAGAGTTGGTTCTCTATGAAACCCACATTTATCGTTCGCCAATGTACCAACCCCGGGCAGTGTTCCGACTGGGAGAATGAAGTGTCCGGCCTCCTTCATTCCTTGGCAGCCAATGGACGTCATTCTTTTCCCCCCTGATCTCACAGAGTTTTTTTTATGGGCCGGTGAAGTGCCGGGAGATAAAATGGTTTCCGGAGGGAACAGAGTCGAGGTGAAGGATCGATGCAGACAGTATGGATGAAAATGGAGAGGACCGTGGATCTGGTGCAGGCGGGACGTCGGTTGACTGCCGGGGGGGCGACTTTGCTGTTGGACAGTTGCGGCCGGGGACGACATACGGTACTGGTTTGGAGCCAGTCTGGATGAAGACGCTTGTTCAGGGGAGAAATCCATCCGTTTATCCAGCCGTGGATTGTACGCTGGAAGCTCTTCCTCTCTGGCATCAAGTGGCAAAGATCACGGGCCCCTATCGGGAGGGGACCACAGCGGGAAAGATTTTTCGCTCCGCATTTCCCGGAGGGTCGATCACCGGAGCCCCTAAGCTGCGTTTCATGCAGGTGATCCACGAACTGGAAAACGGGCGCCGGGGGTTTTATACCGGATCCATCGGTTATCTGGATGCCCGAGGAAATGCAGAGTGGAATATAGCCATCCGGACGGTGACTTGGGTCAGTGGGGAGAGGGGAACTCTCTCTTATCACGTGGGAGGAGGAATTGTGGCCATTCGGTTCCGGTGCTGGAGTATGAGGAAATCTTGGCCAAGTGGCGGGAATGGCGGAAGCGATCCGCCGCTGGACCGGGGGGGAGCAGGGCGAATGAAGTGGATCGTCGTCAATGGACAGGCTTATTGTGAGAGAGAAGCGAGAATTTCCCCACAAAACAGAGGAGCCCTGTTCGGTGACGGGCTCTTTGAAACGTTTCGGGTGGAGAAAGGAATTCCCCTTTTCCTCCAGGAACATTTGGACCGTCTGGCCCGGAGTGCAAAAAAACTTCATTTTGTCCGAATTCCTGATCAAAGGGAACTCATCGGATCCATCCGGGAAGCGATCCAGTTGAACCGGGTGCAGAGCGGCTATCTCCGTCTGACGCTCACTCGGGGAAATGGCGCTTTTGGGCTCTCTTTGATGCATTTGGATCAACCTTGTTACTGGGTGGAAGCCCAGGAACACTCTCTGAATCCTCTCCGGTATCAACAAGGAATTGGGGCGATCATCTATCAACCGGTGCGAAACCCTTGTTCCCCCATCGCTGGGATTAAATCCCTTCACTTTCTCGAAAGCATTCTGGCTAGGGAAGCGGCTGAAAACAGGGGAGCCCAAGAGGCGATTCTGCCAACAGTAGAGGGGGATCTGTGTGAAGGGGCTTCCTCCAACCTGTTTCTGGTGAAGGACGGAAAAGTGATCACCCCCGGATTGGATCGGGGTCCCTTGCCCGGTGTGGCCCGGGAGTGGGTGATCCATAAGTCGCTTCACTGGGGAATTGCAGTGGAGGAAACCCGTATTCTGTCCGAAGATTTACAGCGGGCAGAGGAGATGTTTTTCACCAACTCCACTTGGGGCCCTTTTCCATGTGTAGAGGTGGACGGAAGCTCTGTCGGCGCTGGAACTCCTGGCAGGGTCACTCGGATGATGATCCGGGCCTGGCGGGAAGAGATCAGACGGCAGACGGAGGGTTAATACCATTCCACCGTTCTTTTAATCCATCTCTTTAACAAACAGGACGCGGTCTCTGCCCGGACCGTCGTAATCCTTGTGAATAGGGATGCCTTCCAGAAGGGTCCGACTGGGGATCAGTTGAAATCCCAGACGGCTGTGGAACTGGATGGATCGCCTGTTGGAAGGGGAAGTGAGACAGCGGACGGTTCGACATCCCTGTTTGGAGACGATGTCGAAAAAGCGTTGGTACAAATGTCCGGCCAAGCCTTGTCTCCGATAATCGGGATGGACTCCGACAAAATGGATATAAGCCTCCTCTGAGCAGGCGGGGGAGATAAATCCGACGAGGAAGGCGACCAGCTCCCCCTCCTTTTCCATGATCAGGCTGGTGTTGTGGAAATGGTGGAAAAAGAGTTTGGGAAGCATGTCGGTCATGTGACGGCCACCCCACCACAGGTTGAGAACGGAGATGACCGCCGGGTAGTCGGAGGGGAGAAGTTGGCGAAGTTGAAACATGGCGGGTGAATTCCCCCCTTTATTTTATTCCGGAAACCTATTTTTCCGACCGGGGGGTTTGCCATGGAGCCGTCTCCGGGAAGGGTTCTTTGGCGGTTTTACGCCGGGGGTCGACAGGATCATCCGTGTCGGCCCGCTTTTTTCCGGCGGCAGGTTCCACCATCGGGCTGCGGCGGCGTTCATCGTTGGTTGGCAATGATTTCCCTCCTTTGCTCTCTTCTTTCCTTTAGCTGTTCTTCCCAGAGTCGAGATTTATACGATGTATAAACGGATATTGTCCACCATATATCCCTATAGAAGGACAAGGAGAAGAGGCCGGACCAGAACAGGAGGGAGAAATCAAAATGAAGAATTTCCGGGGAAGAAGAACGAAAATCTTGGGGTTGGTGGCTGTACTTTTGGCACTTGTGGGGTGGATGAGGTGGAATCCGGATCCTCCGTCCCCTCCTCCGGATCCCGTGGGTGTCCTCAGTTCTCCCGTACCCGAGTTCACCTTTACCGATCAGAAGGGAAAACCTTATGGATTTAAGGATCTGAAAGGAAAGGTGTGGATAGCGGATATGATCTACACCCGTTGTCCCGGCATCGCTTCTCCGATGACAGCCAATATGGTTCGCTTGCAGGAACGGTTGAAAAAAGAGGGGCTCGCTGTGCAACTGGTCTCATTCAGCATTGATCCACTGTATGACTCCCCTGCCGTTTTGGAAAGGTACGGAAAAAACCTGCGGGCTGATTTCGGGAACTGGAAGTTTCTTACTACCTCGAGCGAACCGGTGATGCATCGGTTTCTGCAGACGGCGTTCGGGTCTCCGATTTCGCGAAAGACAGAGGTTGGAGAAGAGGGAGAACCACTGATCAGTCATTCCTCCCGTTTTTACCTGGTGGATGGAAGAGGGAAGGTGATCTCGGCTTATAACGGAATCCGGCCGGACTACGGGCAAATCATCCGGGATGTGCGTTCCGTACAGTAAGGGATCACCACAGTCAATCCGCTTTCACCTTAAAATGGTGGAAATTTGGATTTTGCCATCTGTTCGGATTTCATATAATAGTTCCGTGGAAGAACTGGCCCTTCCTGTGACGGTATAGATGCTCTCCTTGGGAGGGCTTTTTGTTTTTTATGGGATAAGAAAGAAAGTATAAATCGTAATAATTACGATTTACATATAGAGTGATCTCCGTTATAATGAAAAAGCATCAAAAGGGAATTTTTCACGGAGGTGGAGAGTAAATGAACCGACAGGCAGCCAGGATTGGGATCTTTATTATTCTGTTCGCTTGGGTGGTGTCAGGCTGTGGCGATAGTGGAGCCACAGCCGGTCCGGGGGACGAAAAATTGAAGTTGTCGGCCAGTATGTATCCTCTTGCTTTTTTTGCTGAACAGATCGGGGGGGAGCATGTGACGGTCACCCATTTGGTTCCCCCGGGGGTCGATGCCCACGATTTCGAACCGACACCGAAAGATGTGGTGAGGATGGCCGACTCCGATATACTTCTGTATAACGGTGTCGGGTTGGAAGGTTGGGTGGATAAGGTGAAAAGAACCCTGGAAGGAAAGGTTCTGATCGTGAATACAACAGAGGGTGTCCCTTTGATAGGAGCAGATCCTGACCATGAGGAACACCAGCATGATGAGCATGAGAAAGATCATGCCCATGAACATGGAAATCAGGATCCCCATGTCTGGCTGGATCCGATTCGTGCCAAGCAACAAGCGGCCCATATCAAGGATGCCTTGGTGAAGAAGGATCCGAAACATCAAGGGGAGTATGAACGGAATTATAAACGCTTGGCCCGACGTCTGGATGATCTCCATCACCTGTTCAAGGAGACGGTGGACAATGCGGACGGCAAGTCCTTTGTCGTCTCCCACGCAGCTTTTGGGTATCTTGCCAACCGCTACGGATTGAATCAGATCTCCATATCGGGATTGTCCCCCTCGGAGGAACCCAGTCCCGGGAAACTGCGTGAAGTGGTAGAGACAGCGCGGAAGCACCGGGTGAGGTATATTCTGTTCGAAACTCTGGTCAGCAGTAAAGTGGCCAAAACTGTACAGAAAGAAGTCGGCGCTCGCCCTCTGACCCTCCACCCGCTGGAAGGGTTGACCCCGCAGGAAAAGTCCCAGGGGGAAGACTATTTCACCCTCATGGAAAAGAATGCGAAGCATCTGGGCAAAGCCCTGGAAACCAAGTGAAAACCTTACCCGCCCATTCATCATTCCTTCATTTTGGCCAGTGCTGCCTCCAGAAACCGATCGGCCCGTTCCGCCATCAGCCGGTCAGGAAAGAATTCAGAGAATGCGTTTAAGTCCCATCATGGGTCATATCCCTGGCCGGAGCACTGCTCATAAGCTTGTGAGAACGACTCGGCGGCTTCCAGTCCCACCATTAGAGCCAGTTTGATGCGACAGTGGGCGACATCAACTTCCGCCGGTCCCCTGTAGGCGTTGACCCAATCCACCACACCGCTGATCCGGTCTTCCTCCCACAGAATGTTTGCCGGATGGAAATCCCGGTGAATAAAAGCAGCCCGTCCCTGTCGTGCCGCTGAGAGAAGCATGAGCACTTGGTCCCATCTTTTCCTGTGGCGGGACCAGTCCGGTGGTTTCAAGCTGGTGAGGTCATACCAAGGATCAGAGGCTTTTCACCGGATGGTTCCACCGGTTTCACTCGATACAGGGAGGAGGAAGTGGCCCCAGGCAGTTGTTCCAAAAGAATCTTCTTATCCTTTCCACCAGTGAATCCGGCGAGCCATCGGGTGATCTTTCGAAAATCCTCTCTGTTCAAATCCATCGCTCCTTTTTCTCCAGACATCTCCTGTCACCACAGGATGTTCCGCTGAACAGAACCCTTCTGTTTGATGAGAATGGATCCGATTTTGTCAACCGGACAGGTCCCGGGTCATACATTGTAAGACTGAACAAGGAGGGTGGGGAGTGTGGATCAGATGAAAGTAAAGATGAATCTGTCCAGTGAGGAGTGGCGTGCTGCTCTTTCTTGTATTGAACGGAGATACAATGAATTGAAACGGAAGTTGGCCGAAGGTGAGCGGAAAGGGCGGAGTATCCGGAATTATCGGGAAGAGTCCTTGTTGTTGGAAAGGGTGTTGGATGAACTGAAGAACCAGGAGTGACGATCGGCTGCCTTTGCCGTTGCGGGGAGGTTTTAATCCGTCCAAAAATCCCAACGGGGCCGTCTCCGATCGGAGACGGCCCCGTGACATGTCAGGCGGACGACAGGAGTTGAACCTGTTCCACCGGCGAATCAGCGCCGGCATTCTGCCGTTAAACTACATCCACCCATGATCAACTAAATGGATCGCATCCTGCTTGATGCCTGCCGGTCGTGGGGATCAGATCAGATGGCGCAGGACGAACACGATCGCGAACCAGCAGGGAATGCTGAGAAGAAATGCATTGAACAGGCCGACGGCTGCTTGGTTCATCATGCATAACCCCCGTTTGTTTTGTTACATCCATTATAATCCCTTGGCTGGCGAAATAGTGAAAATGAAGGGATTTGTAAAGGACACTTAATCTTTTGTAACACAGGATTTGAAAAAGGGGGGAAAGGAGACTGGTACTCCGTGATGACCAAAGGGAACTGTTACACGAATGTGACACGGGGGAAAGTCTTTTCTGGCACCGGCTCTTTTTCCGTTTTCGCCGTTTTTACCATCATCGGTTATAATGGACAGGATGTGAACGGTACGGAAGGGTGGGAGACATGGATGATCTGTTGAAACAAGCGGAAGCCCGGTTTCGGGAAGTCAAGCCATGGAGGGTTCTGTATGAACCTGATGGAGAGGGCTCCCTTCCCTATGCCATGGAAGAGGCGATCGGAGAAAGTGTGGCCCGGGGGGAGGCTCCGGCGACGCTACGAATCTGGCAGGGGCCCCGGGCTCTGGTGGTGGCCAAAAAAGATTTGCGGACATCGCAGGCGGTAAAAGCGGCCCAAATGATGAAAGAGGTGGACTGGCCGGTCTACGTCCGGCAGAGTGGAGGCACTGCCGTTCCACACGGCCCCGGCACGCTGAATCTGTCCCTCTTTTTGCCCCGCCCGAAGGAGATGAAGTGGAACATCGATGACATCTATCGGTTGCTGGGGGCTCCCCTGATTCGAATGCTGAAAAGAAGTTTCAGTCTGGAACCTTACTTTGGGGAAGTACCGGGTTCATTTTGTGACGGGCGTTACAATGTGGTGGTCGGGGGGAAAAAGATCGTCGGCACCTCTCAGATCTGGAAAGGCGGGCCGGCGGGACTGAAGTCCAAGCGGCCGGGCTATATTTTGGCCCACGCCACCCTTCTCACCTGGATCGACCGGGAGCAGGCGGTTTCCGCCCTGAATGCCTTTTATGAGATGGCTGAGGGAACCCGGCCGGTATATATCGACACCGTGGCCACCCTCGCCTCCTTGGTCAATTCCACCCCGGAAGTGGCGGGACAACAGGTGGCGGAAGGACTGCTGAAAGTGATCGAGGATTGGACCGGAGTGAGGAAACCGGAGCTGCCCACGGAGAAAGAGCGGACGGCTGCAAAGGCGTACCTGAACCGTTCCCTGCCGGAATCCTACGGAGAGCAGTTAATAGCTAGTGAGGGGGAGCCGGAAGCGTTGTGAATGAGTGCTGGCCGGGTACCAAGAACGCACAAAACAAAATCACAATGCTTCTGACACCGCAGAGGACAAGATCCGGAATCCGTTGTATAATCGGGTGTAACTTCGATAAAGGGGTGTGGCCCTGTGAAATGGTGGAAAATGAAAGAACCGGTGAATACCTGGACGCACTTTGTCACGTTTCTAGCCGGAATTGTCGGACTGGTGTTCCTGATTCTGCTCAGCCGTGAACAGCTGTCTGCTCTGATCACCATGACGATTTACGGGGTCAGCGTGATCCTCCTCTATGGGGCCAGTTCCCTGTATCATTGGGTGCGGACCACCCCCGAAAAAGAGATGATCCTGAAAAAGCTGGATCATATTGCAATCTATCTGTTGATCGCCGGCTCTTACACACCAGTCTTTTATTACGGATTGGAAGGAGCCTGGAAGTGGGTGATGCTGACGGCGGTCTGGGTGCTGGCCTTGATCGGGATAATCCTGAAGATCCGGTTTATCCATGCTCCACGCTATGTATCCACCGCTTTTTACGTCACCTTGGGCTGGATCGCTCTGATTCCCCTGGTGCAATTGGTCCAAAGCCTTCCCGTCGGGGCGCTGGTGTTGATGGTGGCTGGTGGCGTCGCCTATACCCTGGGTGCGGTGATTTATGCCACCAAGTGGTGTGATTTTTTCCCCAACCGCTTTGGCTTTCACGAAGTGTTTCATCTGTTCATCATGGTTGGAACCGGCCTTCACTTTGCGATGATGGTGGCTTATATACTTCCCATGGGAGTCCATTGAAATCGAAACTTTGGCCAAAAAACCCGACCTGTTCTGTTCAGGCCGGGTTTTATGTTTCCGGGTCGTGGAATAAATTCCCGCCCGCGGAGAAATTTCTGGGGGTGGTGGAAGAAGAAAGGCCGGGCGGGGGACTGCAGAAATCGATCATCCATCAGAAACCGTTATTTCTCTCCCGGTTATCCCCCCGCTTATGTGCCACCCCTCGCACTCACGGAAAGCGAAGTGCCGGCAAGATCTGCACATCTCCCGGTTGATCAGGGAGAGGCCGTGACGAAGGGCCATTCCCGTGCGGGGAAAGAAGTGTTCTGGACCGATTTTGTCATACAGACCGCTTTTTTTCAACATTTCCATCGGTTGTTTCCGAATCCCAGAGATTAGGATCACTCCTCCCTGCTCTTGGAAATCGGATACGAGGGAGGAGAGATGGCTTTCTCCAGTGGCATCGATCAAGGAAACATGGGGCATACGCAACAACAGCACTTTGGGCCGGTGATGGATCGATCGGGTGAGTGTACGTTCAAACCGATCGGCGGCCCCAAAAAAGAGGGGCCCCTCTATAGTGTAGATGGACAGCTGGGGGCAATGGTGGCCGGTTTTCACGGGATGAGGAGACATCTGCTCCCCATGGCGGTGATCCGGGAGCACTTTCTCCACTTCCAGCATATTTCCCATCCGTTTGATAAAGGAGATCATGGCAAGCAACAATCCGACTTGAACCGCCACCGTTATATTGACAAAGACGGTCAGTACAAAGGTGGTGAAAAGGACAAGGGAATCACCGGAACGTAATTTCAAAATATGCATAAAGGCTTTTTGCTCACTCATGTTCCAAGCGACGATCATCAGGATGGGTGCCATACTCGCCAAGGGGATATAGGAGGCGAAGGGAGCGAACACCAACAAGATGATCAACACAAAGAGACTGTGAAACACCCCGGAAAGAGGACTGACGGCTCCACTTCGAATATTGGTTGCCGTCCTAGCGATGGCCCCTGTCGCCGGGATTCCTCCCAGAAGAGGCGTCACCAGGTTGGCCACACCTTGTCCGATGAGTTCCCGGTTGGAATGATGCCGTTTTCCTGTCATTCCATCGGCTACCACGGCGGACAGCAGAGATTCAATTCCCCCCAATACCGCAATCACAAAGGCGGAGGGCAACAGTTCCATGATTTTGTCCGGAGTCACTTCCGGAAATTGAAAAGGGGGAAGACTCTGAGAGATCCCTCCGAAAGCCGACCCGATGGATTCCACCCGATCGGGGTAAAACAGAACCGAGATCAGGGTCGGAACCACCAGGGCCACGAGAAGCACCGGGAGCCGGGGGGCTATTTTCGGGATGATGATAAGTAGCAGAAGACCGATCATGGCGGTCAACAGACTGTAACTGTTGACCGTGTGGAACTGTCGAACCAGCTCCAGGATGTTTTCGTGAAAAGCCTCTTTCTTCTCCACCCCTTTCAATCCAAAGAAATTGGCGATTTGTCCCGTGAAAATAATCACTGCAATCCCTGAGGTAAATCCAATGGTTACAGATCGGGGAATATATTTGATCAGGTTCCCCAGTTTGCACAATCCCATCACAACCAGCAGGATTCCCGCCAAAAACCCGGCGATGAGCAGATCTTCATATCCGTGCTCCAGGACAATGGAGAGCAGAATGGGGACGAAGGCACCGGTCGGACCAGCGATTTGGAAGCGGGATCCTCCGAGCAGAGCGACGATCAACCCGGCGATGATCGTGGTGTAAATCCCGTATTCCGGTTTCACACCAGAAGCGATGGCAAAAGCCATCGCAAGGGGAAGGGCAACGATTCCGACCGTGATCCCGGCCATTAAGTCCCGCTTCACATCAGGGAGCTGATATTGATGAAAACGTTTATCAGCCAACAAGGATGTCATCTCCTGTAAGGATATTGATATATAACAGTTGTGATAAAAAAAAAGAAAGACGCAGCCGATTTCTATAATTAAATCTTATACTTGACAGTGCAAAAATGCAAGGATGGCTTGACTCTCTTTGAGGCTTCTCCCTTCCCTTGGATCATATCAAAAATGGAAGAATCTCCCGCCGAGGGGGAGATTCCGGAGCAATGGACAGGTATGAGTGAACTTCACAGTTGTTGAAAAAGGAGTTACTTTATCTAAGGAAATGCTCCATGGCATGATGAAGCGAAAACAGTGGTTTTACTTAACATCGCGATAGGCAGGTCTTTTTCGGATTCGCTCCCGTTGTTTCCAGCCCGGTCTCTCTTCACTTGCGTTTTGGAGTTTGAAAGGATCCATGGGGGCAGAAGCCGGCTCCTGACGCTCGCATTCCTGAACTTCCCGTCGAAGATCGCGTTCTTTCTTCTCAAAATGTGTAATCGGAAACACTTCCTCTCAAGGAATGTCAAATGCTTGCTTTCTCTTTCAGCAAAGAGAGAAGGGGCTTTCCCAAGGTCGTCCGTGATCAGGAATTGGAATGGGAAGAGGCCGTGGAGCTGGAGATTTTAAAAACGCCCAGGATCCGGGTGTATTGAAGTAGCTGAACAAGCTTGATCTGATAAATCAAGGCGATATCTTCCATTGTCAATCCCTGTTCCAAATAGCGGAGGACATCGTGTTTAAATTTTTGAGGAGTCAGGTTTCGTTCCTGCAGAAACTGTTCCACTTGCATCTGCTCCACCTCTTTTATTGTGCGGAGTTGATATAAATCCAGTGTAAGGGAATACCGGCATTCTGTATATTCCCACAAGGTACTAAATTTTTATCGTCATTAATGATTAGGGACTTTGAATCGTTGTGAAAAAGTCTCCCTCAGGAAGAGTCGGGCGCTCCATCAAAGCCGGACCACAGAAGCTCAGTGATATAGTGTTTTCCGAGTCGGTCGGGATGGGGTTCGCATTCCGCACAAAAGCTGACGAGCAAAGACGCTCCATTAAAACAGTCGATATGAGCTTTCGATTGGCTTTCCTTTTCAGGTCCTGTGAACTTTTTTAGACAAAGTGATAATAAAATTGCCCTCTTTTTCCTTGTGATTCGGAGTATCGCTCTCCATGTGGACAGGATGTGCCTGTAAGGCCATCCTTTTTCACTTTTTGACAGGGATAGATGATTCGGGTGACGAATAGATTGGGATGTAGTCAACAGAAAAATAAAAACTCGTAGTCTCCCGTTAAAGGAGTGCGAATTTTGAACACGTTTAAGAGATTGAAATCTTTTTACTGGCCCCATAAGGGCCGGTTCCTTTTGTCCATCGGCGCCCTTCTCCTGGTGACGGTGATTACGGTGATCTATCCTCTGGTGCTGAAGTTGACCATCGATGAGGTGATCGGAAAAGGCAAATATGAATGGGTTCCCTGGATCGCGGGAAGTTTTTTGCTGCTGATGACACTCAAGGCGATCGCCGTTTTTTTTCATCAGTACAACGGGGATTTGTTTGGGATCCGGTCTGTCTACGAGCTGCGAAACGCCCTCTATAAAAAACTGGAGGCACTTCCCTTCCGCTTTTATGACAACGCCAAGACCGGGGACTTGATGTCCCGCCTGACGGCGGACGTGGAAGCGTTCCGTTTCTTTCTTTCCTTCGGCTGTGCCCAGCTTATCAATTTTCTTTTGTTGTTGACCTTGGGGTTGGGGATCATGGTGGCTCTTAATCTCAAATTGGCGATGGTGACCTTGCTGGCAATGCCGTTTCTGGCAGTGACGGTCTACCGTTTTGATCAAAAGGTACACCCTGCTTTTAAAAACATCCGCCGCTCCTTCGCCGAACTGACTACCAAGGTGCAGGAGAACATCAGCGGGATCCAGACGGTCAAGGCGATGGCCCGGGAGGATTTTGAGATCGGGCAGTTTAATCGGCGAAATGAACAGTATAAACAGACCAACGTGGAGACGGGATATATTTGGGGAACTTATTTTCCGCTGATGGAGTGGATCGGAAATATAGCTGTCGTGGCTTTATTGGGTTACGGGGGCTGGCTGGTGCTCCGGGGGGAATTGCTCCTGGGGGAGTTGGTCGCTTTTTTCAGTTTGATCTGGTATATCATCGGTCCCTTGATGTTTCTCGGTTTCACCATCAACACCTATTCCCAGTCCAAAGCCGCTGGGGAACGTCTGTTGGAAATATTGGATGAACCGGTGGAGATCCGGTCCCGTCCCAATGCGATTGTCAAAGAACGATTGAAGGGAGATGTCCGGTTTTGTCATGTTTCCCATCGTTATCCGGGAAAGGAAGAGTGGGCGATTCGGGATGTCGACTTTGACGTACCCGCGGGGAAAGTGATCGGTCTGATCGGAGCCACCGGGGCGGGAAAGACCACAATCACCCAGCTGATCTCCCGTTTTTATGAAGCGACGGAAGGGGAGGTCCTGATCGATGGTCGGAAGGTTCAGGAATATAATCTCCGTTCTTTGCGGCAAAACATCGGAGTGGTCTTCCAGGAATCCTTCCTGTTCTCCTCCACCATCCGGGATAACATCGCCTATGGAAACGCGGAGGCGTCCATGGATGAGATCCGGGAGGCGGCCCGTAGGGCACAAGCCCATGATTTTATCGAGAGCTTTCCCCGAGGATATGAAACCATGCTGGGTGAACGGGGGTTGGGCCTTTCCGGAGGACAAAAACAGCGGATCGCCATCGCCCGGGCGCTTGTGATCAATCCGGCGATTTTGATCCTGGACGATTCCACCAGTGCTGTCGACATGGAAACGGAGCAAAAGATCCAGGCCGCCTTCCGGGAAGTGATGAAGGGGCGCACGACCTTTATCATCGCCCATCGGATCTCCTCAGTGAAGGAGGCCGACGAGATATTGGTGCTGGATCGGGGGCGAGTGACGGAACGGGGAACCCATGAGGAATTGTTGCAACTAAAGGGATTCTATCGCCGTATCTACGATATCCAATTTCGGGACCGAAACAGGGTTCCAATCTCCTGAGGGGGTGGATGAATTGTCCCGGTCCAACACACGGGAGCGGTTTTCCTATCCGGGTGAGATGGTGATCGACAAACCCTTCAATTGGTCGCTGATGGCCCGTCTGCTCACCTATGTCAAACCTTACAGCAAAAAACTGTTGCCACTGGCTTTGGCGGCCATGATTGTTTCCACAGGGGCCCGTCTGTTCGCTCCCTTTATGGTCAGTCTGGCGATCGATCATGCCCTGGTGGACCGAGATGTGCCCCGGTTGCTTCTCTTTGCGGGAGTGCTGATCACACTTTATCTTCTCAACTGGATCGGCAATATGCTTCGGACCCGCTGGATGCAAGTGCTAGGGCAGTCAGTCATCTATGATTTGCGGGAACATCTTTTCCGCCATATCCAGCGCCTCTCTCACCGCTTCTTTGACCAACGGTCGGCCGGCTCAATCCTGGTTCGGATCACCAATGATGTCAATTCCCTGCAGGAGCTGTTGACTAACGGGATTATCAACGTATTTATGGATATCATCCTGCTGGCGGGGATCATCATCATGTTGACAGTGTTGAGTCCCAGTTTGACGGCGGCGATTCTGATAATCCTGCCGGTGATGTTTCTCATCTCTGTCAAATTACGCCGGAGAATCCGCCGTTCCTGGCAGAAGGTGCGCCTGAAACAATCGGTGCTCAACTCCCATCTGAACGAGAGTATTCAGGGAATGCGGGTCACCCAATCCTACACCCAGGAAGAAGAGAATATGGACTTTTTCAGCCGGCTGAACCGGGATAACTTCAACGCCTGGAATGAAGCGGCTCGCAAGAGTGCCACTTTCCGGCCATTGGTGGAGCTGGCCGGTGCCATCGGAACGGTGATCCTGATCGTCTACGGAGCCTCTCTCTATCAGACGGGTGAGATCTCCATCGGGGTGTTTGTCGCCTTTGCTTATTACATGGGAAACTTCTGGGAGCCCATTTCCCGGCTGGGGCAGGTGTACAATCAGTTGCTGATGGCGATGGCGTCGACGGAGAGAATTTTTGAATTCCTGGATGAAAAGCCGTCGGTTCCGGAACGGGCAGGGGCGGAACCGGTGAAAAAGATCTGTGGGCATGTGGAGTTGGAAAATGTGGTCTTTTCCTACGATGGGGAACGGAAAGCGTTGAAGGGGATCTGTCTGGAATTCCTCCCCGGTCAAAAGGTGGCGTTGGTCGGTCACACCGGCTCCGGAAAAACCTCCATCGTCAACCTGATCTGTCGCTTCTACGATCCCACGGAGGGATGGGTAAAAATTGACGGGCGGGATTTACGGGATCTGAAGCTGGATGATCTCCGCTCCCAGGTGAGCATCGTCCTGCAGGAAACCTTTATTTTCTCCGGCACTATCCGGGAAAACATCCGCTTCGGTCGTCCGGGTGCCACCGACGAGGAGGTGGAGGCCGCAGCACAGGCTGTGGGAGCGGATGATTTTATCCGGCGGTTGCCCCAAGGTTATGACACCGAAGTGGAAGAGCGGGGGAACATTCTCTCCACCGGTGAGCGGCAACTACTTTCCTTTGCCCGTACGCTCCTGGCGGATCCCCGGATCATCATCCTGGATGAGGCGACGGCCAGTATCGACACCGAGACTGAACTTAGAATCCAAGAAGCGATGCAAATCCTGCTCGCCGGCCGGACGGCCATTCTGATTGCCCATCGCTTGTCCACCATCCGGGACGCCGACAAGATCGTGGTATTGCGAGAGGGCCACATCATTGAGGAAGGGAACCACGAGCAACTGATGGCGGAACGCGGCGAATATTTCAATCTGGTTGCCGCCCAGTTTCGTGTATTGGGCGCGGGTTGAAAAAGCAAATGGAAAAAACACGCTCCCGATCCGGGGGACGTGTTTTTTTCCCCTGAGATCGAAGATTTCCTCTGTTATAAGCGTTGTGATTTAGGTTTTGATTTCACATTCCGCTTCCGTTCTGATGTGCCAAGGACGCTACATGTAAAACCTAATAGGCATCCTGGGGCATATCGGTTATTCCCAGATGGAGAGTAACCTTCCTCTTCATCTCAAGGAACTCTTTGGGGGAGAACATGTCTTGTATCCCTCCCTGTTGGCTCTGAACGCAGGTGTTGTGATCCTGTTTCAGATGGCGATCACCCGCTGGGGGGAAGGGAGGTCGATCCTGACTCATATGACCCTGGGAAGCTTGATGTTCACTCTGGGACTGACCTGCTGGGGAATCGGCGGGCACTGGGGCTGGTTTGTCGTGGGGATGATCATTCTGACCATTGGAGAAATCCTTCTCTTTCCTTCCGGCAGTCTCTTTATCGACCGATTGGCCCCACCGGTGCTGAGAGGGACGTACTTTGGTGCCAGTGGCTTTCGCTCCATCGGTTTCTTTATCGGTCCGACCTTGGGCGGGTGGTTGCTGGAGGCAGTCGGCGGCTCCCGAACCTTTTTCCTGCTGGCGGGAGTTGTCGCTCTGGGGATGCTCTTCTACTGGCTGGGTCATCGAGCGCATCGGGCGGATCAGAGTGTAAAGAGATCCTGTCGTGAGCCTGCCTGACTCTTGATATAATAGGATCGACTCACTGGAAAGGAGTTTTCCATGAAACGTCTTGATTCTCTCCTCATCGGTTTGTTGGCGGCCAGTGCGGTGGTCTTGGGTGTGTTGGAGGCGGCCGGGTTGATCACTTTGAAACCGGTCTATCTCCTCTGTTATGCACTGGCTGTCGCGGTGATTTTCATTCCTGGCCGGGGAAATACAGGACGGGTGATCAGGCTGGCTCTCATCTTTCTGATCTTCGCCGGGATCCCCTACGGATGGGAACAGTGGATGTCGTTCAGACAAGGAGTGGACCGGTTCACTCCTGCCGTTCTAGCAATTGTCCTGGGTTGTTTCCTCTTTACTCACCAGAGGGGTAAAAGGGGATCGTAATAGAGAGTCCGGGCATTACTTTTCCGTCTGGGATCGGTCATTTGGCATCCATTTTTCAAGGAGGTGAACAGGATCGACGGACGTAAGCGGAGCGACATCCAGCCGGGTCAGAGAGTGGATATTATTCTGAAGGCGGATCAACGGACGGGGCGGCGGACCCGGGGTGTGGTAAAAGACATCCTGACCAACTCCCCCACCCATCCCCACGGGATCAAGGTGCGGCTGGAAAGCGGACAGGTGGGACGGGTCCAAGAGATTTTGGACTAAAGGTTGCACTGGATTTATAAACCAAAAAGAAGGGGTTTGGCCCCTTCTTTTTGGTTTCCTTCTGCTTCACTGCGGCATAGCGATAGATTGAAGAGCTCTCCTCATTTCAGGTGTCAGTGGGAGGCTCTTCTGTTCATGGTAACTGTAATGAACCAACACTGCCCGCCCGACGGCAATCTCCTTATCCGTTTTCAGATCGGAGATCCGGTGCAGAACAGTGAAGCTGCTCTTGCCGATCCGTTCCACTTCCGTGGTCACTTTCAACCACTGAGCAAAAGCGGCTTGCGCCTTGTATTCGCAACTGGTGGAAGCCACAATCAGTTTCCAATTGTTCAGGTCCATTTCCGGATCCAGCATCTGAAACAGCTCGATCCGCGCTGTTTCCATATAGGTGTAATAAACGGCATTGTTCACATGACCGAGGCCATCGCATTCATTGAAGCGAACTTGAAGTGTGGTGGATAACGCCATCAGATGCTCCTCCTTCAAGCGATGTTTTGGTGCGAGAAGAATCTCCCGGTTATCTCTTCTCGATGATCCAGCTGTTCTCCTTGAGACATTTGAAAGAAAAGAGTCCTTATCTCCTTGATGATTTCCTCCAACCGGGTTCCAATCGTTTCAGTGCTGCTTTTACTTGTCTATCCTCGGAGGTTGACATCGGATTACATATGTAGTACTGTACTACATATGTAATCCGATTAAAAAGGAGGGGGGAATCCAGTATCTCGGAGGCATTAACGGATTCAAAACATTCCCTAAGAAAGAGGTTAGATTCTTATGAAATCATGGAACACGGTTTTAAGCAAAAAAATTGTACCTGTACTACTTCTCTCATGTGTAGCGCTGGTTGGTTGTTCAGAGAATAGCGCCGCTTTACCCAAGCAACAAAATCAAGAAACCGAAATTACAGATGGTTTTGCCAAACTTGAAGAGAAATTTGACGCAAGACTTGGCGTTTTCGCACTGGACACCGGCACAAACCAAACAGTATCTTATCGATCGGATGAGCGTTTTGCATATACATCGACTCATAAAGCTTTAGCCGTAGGAGCGTTGTTGCAACAAAAGTCAATCGAAGACCTTGACGAACGAATCACCTATACCCGTGATGATCTCGTGAATTATAGTCCAATCACAGAAAAGCATGTTGATACCGGAATGACTCTGAAAGAGCTTTGTGATGCTTCTCTCCGATACAGTGATAATACGGCTGGAAACCTCATTCTGGAGCAACTGGGCGGACCCAGTGGGTTTAAAAAATTCCTCAGGAAGATGGGGGATGATGTTACCAATCCTGAGCGAATTGAGCCGGAGTTAAACGAAGTGAAACCAGGAGAAACACAAGATACGAGCACACCCCAAGCGCTTGCCACCAGCCTCCAGGCTTTCACAATCGGCGACGTACTCCCAACGGAAAAAAGTGAAATGTTAATTGATTGGATGAAGAGAAGCACCACTGGAGATACATTAATTCGTGCGGGAGTACCGAAAAATTGGGAAGTTGCTGATAAAAGTGGTGCGGGATTATATGGAACGCGAAATGACATTGCTATCATTTGGCCACCGAAAGGAGACCCTATTGTTATTGCAGTACTTTCTAGCCGGGACAAGAAGGATGCCGAATATAACGATAAGTTGATCGCGCAGGCTACCAAGGTCGCACTCGATGCCCTGAAGTGAAGTAAATACCAACCACAGCAAATCTCGCTGTTCCATTGTTTCCAGACAGATCTGTTGTTTTTGTTTGGAAACGTGTAACGGACTGGGCTTTCAATATACTGTATTACGTGGGATACTGGTAGTAAGCCCATGTAATAAGCCTCTAAAACAGAGGCTTATTACTGTCTATTCTGGTGCGGGGTGGCATCCAGCAAGATCCGTTTGCGTCAGATTTCCAAAGGAAAGGATGCGTGATGGAGACGAGTAACGTAATCTTAACTCATTTGGTTATAGGCTTTATAGTCTCTTCTTTAACCATTGCCGTAATAATGCTGATAAGAAAAGTGTTCCAAAAGCAGCTATCGGCAAAATGGCAATATAATCTATGGTTCTTATTGTTAATTGCACTAACACTTCCTTTTATACCGAGCCATTTATTTAATTTCGAAAATAATGCTAGCTTTTTCGATATAAATCATGGCAATAGAATAGGAGCGCCGGCCAATGCTACCGGGGATCATGTGATGAACGTCAATTGGTTGCAGGACTTTACGCTATCTGTCAACCATTCCATTCCGGACTTCCTGAATATCGTTATAGCTGGCATATGGATGGCCGGGGTTTTCGTTTTGTCTGTTCTGACAATACAAGCTTGGTTAAAGGTAAAGGACATTAAAAGCAGTACATCTGAGGTGAAAAATAAAGAGGTTCTACGCTTGTTTGAACAGTGCAAGCTGAATCTGGGTATATCGGGAAATATTAACGTAAGAGAATCACCACTTGTCAAATCTGCAATGACATTTGGACTTTTCAAGACCTATGTTGTACTGCCGACTCACTTTGAAGAATGGCTGTCCATGAAGGATATCAAATACATTTTTTTGCATGAACTCAATCATTATAAAAATAAAGATATTTTGACGAATTATCTGATTGTCGTTTTTCAAATTTTATACTGGTTCAACCCCCTTGTTTGGGTCGCTTTTAGGGAGATGAGATTGGATCGAGAAATAGCCTGTGATCATGCCGTTTTAAATTCATTGGACAAGCACGGTTATGTCGAATATGGAAATACGATTATCAATGTTGTAGACAGAGTATCACAGCCTGGGAATTTCATTTTGACAAATCAGCTGAACGGTTCTAAGAAGCAAATAAAAAAACGGATTGAAAAGATTGCATCCTTTACGACTGAATCAAAGCTGTTGAAGCGCAAGAGTATCGCTATTTTTATGCTGGTGGGAGGACTTGTTGCAAGTCAGGTTCCATTCATTTCCGTGATGGCTGAGGATCATACTCGTTACGATTTTAAAAGTGAACGGACTGTTTACGAGGATCTGAACGAATATTTTGCTGGGTTTGAAGGAAGCTTTGTATTATATGATCTGCAGGCGGATCAATATCATATCTATAATGAAAATAAAAGCACACTGAGAGTTTCCCCGGATTCCACTTACAAGATTTTTAGCGCATTGTTTGCATTAGAGTCAAATGTCATCACGAGTGAAAATTCCACCATGAAATGGAATGGGATACAGTATCCTTATAGTGCTTGGAATCAGGATCAGGATTTATTTACGGCAATGAAAAGTTCAGTAAACTGGTATTTTGAGGATTTGGATAAAAGAATCCAACGGGATGATCTGCAAGCTTTTCTGAAACAAATCGGCTATGGTAATACCGATCTTTCCGGCGGAACCGGACCATATTGGCTGGAATCTTCATTAAAGATATCACCCGTTGAGCAGGTGCAATTACTCAAAGCTTTTTATACAAACCAATTTGGATTTAAAGAGAGGAATGTTCAGACCGTCAAAGATACGATCAAATTGGAAAAGAAGGTTGGTAAACAGCTTTCTGGGAAAACAGGTACAGGGGCTGTAAATAACAAAAATATTAACGGTTGGTTCATTGGGTATGTGGAGACCAAGGAAAACACTTATTTCTTTGCAACAAATATACAAAATGAAGACAACGCCAAGGGAAGTATGGCAGCAGAAATCACATTATCTATTTTGAGGGGTAAAGGCATATATTAAGTATTTGCTGAAAAGAATATTTTACATCCAAAGAAGGAGGACAAAAGTGTCTAAAAAAGTACCAAGTATCTCGGAAGCGGAATGGGAAGTCATGAACGTGCTTTGGGAAAAGGCACCACAAACGGCCAATGAAGTCATCCATTCGTTGCGGGAGCGTAAGGATTGGAAGCCTAAAACAGTACGCACCCTTTTGGATCGTCTGGTCAAAAAAAAGGTGGTTGGTGTAAACCGAAATCAAAAGGTTTATACTTTTTTTCCGCTGTACTCGCAGAAAGAATGTCAGCACGCCGAGACACAGTCTTTTCTTAAGCGAATTTATGGTGGCACTTTAAAGTCAATGTTGGTTCAGTTTATCCAAGAGGATTCTTTGACTGAAGAGGATATCAAGGAACTGCGTTCCGTATTAAATGAGAAGCCAAACCGTAAAACTTATGAGGGTAAAGAGGAAATAGAATGAGTGGAAGACAGTGATGGCATCGTCTCAGTTACCCCTGTACGGATTTTAATATCATCTTTGTTAAATAATTTCACATACAGTGATCCGGCCGCCCATATTGACGAATATCCTGTGTAATGCGCATGCTGCAGAATTTCGGCCCGCACATGGAACAGAAATGAGCCGTTTTGGCCGGTTCAGCCGGCAGTGTTTCATCATGGAAAGAGCGTGCCCGTTCAGGGTCGAGGGAGAGGTTGAACTGATCTTCCCAGCGAAATTCAAAGCGGGCTTTGGACAGTGCATCGTCCCGCATCTTGGCCCGGGGGTGACCTTTGGCCAGGTCGGCGGCGTGAGCCGCGATCTTGTAGGCGATCACCCCTTCTTTTACATCCTCTTTGTTTGGAAGACCCAGATGCTCTTTCGGTGTCACATAACAGAGCATGGCAGTTCCGTGCCAGGCGATCAGGGCGGCTCCGATGACTGAGGTGATATGGTCATATCCGGGGGCGATATCGGTCGTAAGGGGACCCAAGGTGTAAAAGGGCGCTTCCTTGCACAGTTGTTGCTGGATATCCACATTAGTTTTGATTTTGTCCATTGGGATGTGACCGAGACCTTCCACCATCACTTGAACATCGTACTCCCAGGCGATCCGGGTCAATTCCGCCAATGTGTTCAATTCGGCAAATTGAGCTTCATCATTGGCGTCGGCGATGGAACCGGGTCGGAGGCCGTCTCCCAGTGAAACAGCGATATCATAGGATCTGAGGATCTCACAGATCTCCCGGAAACGGGTGTACAGGAAATTTTCTTGATGGTGGGCGAGGCACCAGGCCGCCATAATCGAGCCTCCCCGGGAAACAATCCCCGTCACCCGCTCCACTGTCAAGGGGATGTAACGCAAGAGTACCCCTGCGTGGATCGTGAAGTAATCCACACCCTGTTCTGCTTGTTCGATCAGCGTTTCCCGATAAATCCCCCAATTCAGTTTTTCCGGTTCTCCGTTTACCTTCTCCAGTGCCTGATAGATGGGGACGGTGCCGATCGGTACCGGGGAATTGCGCAAGATCCATTCCCTTGTGGTGTGGATGTTCTTTCCGGTGGACAAGTCCATAATCGTGTCGGCCCCCCAACGGGTGGCCCACACCATTTTTTCCACCTCCTCTTCAATGGAGGAAGTGACAGCGGAATTCCCAATATTGGCATTCACTTTCACGTGGAAGTTCTTTCCGATGATCATCGGTTCGGTCTCCGGGTGATTGATGTTGGCCGGGATGATCGCACGTCCGGCAGCCACTTCACTGCGTACAAATTCGGGGTCCATTCCTTCACGAAGTGCGACAAATTCCATATGGGTACCCGGATATCTTCCCGGGAACCGGTAAGATAGACTTTCCGACTGTTGGGGAATGTGGTTGGTTGATCAATCACAGGTTTACCTCCTCAAAGGGTTGTGGCCCACTGCAAAACGGGGAGGAGGTCCTGGGAAAGACGGAGGGGGTTCGAAGAGGAGAAAATAAAAAAACCGTACTTCAGCGTACGGCCTGATGACAGAATCACATCAATCCCTTGTGACTCCGTTAGATTCCTACGCTGGCATTACCCAGATCAGGTTAAACGGTCGGCGTAGAGTTCCCGCCCTCTCAGCCTGGCTTCTCCAAGCTCCCGTGGAATATGCAGTTGCCTGTCCTCATTGAAACACATTTGCTTGGGAGGATCAAGGATGAATTGGGGAATTTGCCCTTCTCCTTTCCCGTAACCTTTTCTCTTTTGATTCGTCTATTGAAAAGAGGGGCCGCAGCCCTGCATCCGGGTCCTGTTTTTGAGTATGGGAACAAGGAGATCAACCTTCCACCCTGTCGGTAAAATAGGTTATGGTGAATGGAGGGAAACAGAAAAGAGAAGGTGAAGTCACTTGCGAATCGAATGGACTCACGTAGATAAATGGGTTGGTACCGATAAGGAACCAAAGGGAAGGGACCGATCCCGGCGGCAGCGACGTTGGGGATTGTTGGATTTTACCGTAACCCTCAGGGAAGGAATAACAGTGGTACTGGGTCCGGAATCCTCGGGCAAGAGCACTCTTCTGCAGGTCACCTCCACTGTTTCAGTTCCCGATGACGGCAGGATCACCTATGAGTGGGAGAAACAATCTTATGTCTGGTCCAGGCGGACGGCTGCCATGGGGGAGGCGTCCTCCGTCGAATCCCTGCGACGGAGAATCGGTTACGTACCTCAATACAGGAGACTTCAGATGGATCTCCTCCTGGAGGAATCTCTGGTTGAACTAGCCCTTTACCATCGGGTTTCCCATCCGAAGAGGCGGGCCGTGGAGACTGTGGCCCGGTGGGGATTGGCCGCATATCGAAGGCATCCTTTGGGGGAGTTGCCGGCACCTGTGGCTTCTCGCTACCTGATGGCCTCCAGCTTGGTGGGCGATCCCGTGCTCTGGATAGTGGACGAGCCGGCAGATGGTCTGGATGATTGGGGATATCGTCTGTTCCTGGCTGAATTGAACCGGCGGCGTGGACAAGGGATCACGTTGATTGCCACCAATGATCTGGCACTGGCGGAAGAAGCTGATTATCTGCTACTGATGGAATCAGGTTCATGTCGCCGGATCGGCCAACGGAAACTCCTGACCTCCAGTGTGCCGGATGGCACGGTCGCTTCCTGGTATCAGACCATGCAAACTTTTTCCGCACGAAAGACAACTTATAAAAAATAACAAATATGAATCCCGGCTGTTGATCAAACAGAATGAGAATAAAAGACGCCCAAAGGTGAACCGTGACTCCACCTGTTGGCGTTTTTTTTTGGAATGGTTCTGTTGAAGTCAGGGGTGTGGATTACTGAAAAATGGGCAGTGAACTATAAAATTCCTTCCTATTTTGGATAGCAGGACGAGGTTTGGCGAAAATAACCTATACAAAATGTTGGAGGGATCAAAAATGAATAAAAAATGGCTGACCGGGATGGTGGCAGGCGTGATGATGTTTTGCGGATGCAGTTTATTGACAGGTGCTGTTTACGCAGATGATGCTTCCGCAAGGGATGGTACCTCACCCTGTCCTCCATTGAGCCAACATGCGAAGTATTGGGGAATTGACACCCGGGGTAAAACGGATCAGGAGATCAAACAGGAGTTACAGAAAAAATGGGAAGAACGAATTTTGGAACATGCCAAAGGGTGGGGGATCAATACTCAAGGCAAAACCGTGGACCAAATTAAACAGGAATTGCGGAAAAAATGGAAGAAACAAGGCATGAAGCCGAATGGGAAATGGAAAAAACAAGTGTTGGAACACGCGAAGAGATGGGGGATTGACACCCGAGGCAAAACCATGGAGCAAATCAGACAGGAGCTGCGAAATAAACGAAAAGAATGTGGGAAGCTTTACAAGAAGGCAAGATGAAAAAGATGGTTCCACTGTCGATTGATCGCCGTTGTCTCACTTCAAATATGCAGATAACTCCTTTCAGGTGTGTTGATTGGCCATATCTTGGGTAAAATCGGGATGATCCAATGAAGAGGTTTTGTGCTTCTTGCAAGAGACTGAACCATCTTTGTCCCCACAAGCGATGGGGCAAGCGGGGGAAGCGAAGGATAGTTTTGTTTTCGACACTTATTTTCTGGTCAATCTATAGCTTGGACACACTTCGTCTTTTTTGCGCTCCAGGGCGCATTTTTTTATGATTTCCGGAAGATGAGAGTCCCTCCTGCATAAGGTCAGAACGGAGGAGGAAATACCTCCTCCGTGGCACGGACCATTGGCGGGGAGGGAGAGATTCCGTTGGAAGAATTAAAGGACTGGGAGATGATCCAGACCATCCGGATGGGTCTGCCCCGATCCCCTCATCCCCAAAAGGTGCTCATCGTGGGAGCGGGGATGGCGGGTCTGGTGTCAGCATCTCTTCTGAAGGGGGCCGGACATCGTGTGGAGATTTTGGAAGCATCCGAACGGATCGGAGGCCGGATCCTGACCATTCGCTCTCCGTTCACTGACGGTCTGTATATGGAGGCGGGAGCGATGCGCATTCCGGCGAGCCACTCTCTCGTGTTTGAGTATTTACGGAAATGGGGCTTGTCAGTCAACCCCTTCCGAAATGACACCCCCATGGACCTGATCTACGTCAACGGAGTCCGAACCGGCAATGGGAGTACCAGCGGCAACCGGATCTCCTTCGGTATCCGGTGTGGCCCAGGGAGAGGGGGAAAAGCGCAGGTACATTGTTGCGAAGGGCACTCCGGCCGTTCCTCTCTCTTTACCAGCGCTTACCTTCGAAGGGAAAGCGGCGGTTGATCCGGGAAATGGATCGGTACTCCATGGAGACCTACCTTCGAAACCACCCATGGGGTCCGGCGCTGTCTCCGGGGGCGGTGGAAATGATCAAGGTGATTTGGGATCTGGAAGGTTTATCGGAATATTCCTTTCTCGGGATCTCAGAGATTCTCAATCTCTTTCTGGATCCCCGGATGCATTTTTATGAGATCTCCGGTGGTTTTGATCAATTGCCCAAGGCATTTCTGCCCCAACTGAAAGAGGAGATCCGGTTTCGACAACAGATGGTGAAGATCCGTCAGGAGCGGGATCGTGTGCTGATTTACACCCGGAATCGGGAGACAGGAGAGATCTCGCAATATGAAGGGGACAGAGCCATTATCACCATTCCCTTCTCCGTCCTCAGATGGGTGAAATTAGACCCTCGGGACTCCTTCTCCCATAACAAGCGGAAGGCGATTCGGGAGCTCCACTATGTTCCCTCAGTCAAAACCGGCCTTCAATTTAAGAGCCGGTTCTGGGAGCAGGAAGGCCTTTGGGGAGGAAAAGCGGTGACGGATCTCCCAATCCGCTTCACTTATTATCCCAATCACGGGATCGGAAGTGGCGGACCCGGAGTGGTTTTGGCCAGTTACACCTGGGAGGATGACGCCGCCCCTTGGGATGGTTTGTCAGAGGAGGAACGGATCTTGCGTGCCTTGGAAAATATGGCCCGGCTTCATGGTTCCCGGGCATACCGGGAGTTCATCACCGGCTCTTCCTTCAGCTGGACCCGCCATCCTTGGAGTGCGGGGTCCGTCTCTCTGTATGAGCCGCTTCAGTACACAGAACTGTTTCCCTTTATCCCCACTCCGGAAGGGAGGGTTCACTTTGCCGGAGAACACACCTCATCCACCCCGGGCTGGATCGAGGGCGCCATTGAATCCGGAATCCGGGCGGCGGTGGAGGTGAATGGGGAAAGGAGAGGAAAAACGATTGAGATTTGAGAGGCTGGTAACCAATCGAATATATTTAACCAGGCGTGTTGATTCTCCACATTACCCCTGATATTGAACCATCTCTGGACAAAAATGTGCATACCTGTGTAATCCTGTGGATAGAAATGGTAATGGCGGCTGCTTTCTGCCGCCGGGTGGATTGCTTACATATGTTGATAGAGGGAAGGGGGACGAAGGGTGTTGACCATCGCGGAACAGCAACGGGTAAAAAGGATCCGGCGCAGTTTGACCAAACTGCACTTACAAGTGACGGTGTCCCAGGGGGACCACTCTCCGGCTGAGCTGAGGACGGCGGTGGACAATCTGTGCCGGGTGGGGGAAATGCTGGCCGGAATGCACTTGCTGGAGGATCGAAAACTTCCTTTGCAGGAGATAGAAGATCGGATCCGGATCGCCGAAGGTGTATTGTTGAAGCGGGAGCCGGTGGGAAAATAAGATCAGGCCTCATGGAAGAAGGGAGCCCGCTGCAGGGTTTCTTTTTTTTGTGTGGGCTGAATGAGAGAACTCAAGATTCAAGGTTTGGGGAGGTCTAACAAGGCCGACGAATCACATATAAAAATATATCGCATAAATTGTGTTGAAATATTCTTCTAATCATTTACAATGGTTATAGTAACCAAATGAGAGAGGAACAAGATTGGAGTGAGATTATGGGGATTGTCCCACTCGTCGTAGATTTTCGTGACGGCCTTTTTCGCTGTTTTACGCGGTGATGGGCTTATTTTCCTTTGGTTCGCTGTCGATGTGTTGTTCCAGT
>NZ_BMEX01000014.1 GCF_014637345.1 Kroppenstedtia guangzhouensis | reverse complement strand
GAACGCTTGATCTCGCTGCTTCCGCCACTCGAGGAGGGAAAGCCTCTCTCGCGGCGACAAGAACTATCTTATCATGCTCTGCAGTTCCTGTCAACAGCTTTTTTGATTTATTTTGTTGAGCGGTTTGCACCGCTATTCGTTGTCTTAAGGACAAATAGTATATTAGCATGCTTCCGGAGTAGAGTCAACACCTTTTTATTTACAGAAGAAAAAAGCGTTCCTCCGAAGAGGCGCGCTTGGATATCAGCCTATTTTCCCTCTGGCGAAACAGAACAAACACCCTTGTGGAGATTTATTTTCCAGTAGAGTAACCAGAGCTGAAGAGGCCCGGTTCCCCCGTTCCATGAAGGTCATCCAGAAGAGGGGAACCACTCTGGACCTGGCTTCACAAACACCATGATCCGGAGAGCAACACATAAATACATTGGGATGCCACCAAAAATTGTTTTGATCTAGTCTCTTCTTAAACGTCTTTTACCGTTCATCAACCGGACGGCCTTTCCTCCCATCCTACGCTTCTACCACTCTCCCAGTTCAGGGGCAGATGGATAGTATGTTAAGTTAAGCTTCCTCATTCACCTTGACTTTGGAAGGCCAAAAGCTGATTTTCCCAAGTAACGTAATCACAGATGGCAAAAGCAATCCTCTGACCAGGAAAGTATCCATCAAGATCCCCAAACCGACAGCGAAACCAAACATAAACAGCTCCAGGATGGGCTGGGTCATGAGAACACCGAAGGTGGCCGCGAGAATCACACCGGCGGAGGAAATCACACCCCCGGTCATAGACACTCCCCTGCTGATCGCCTCTTTCAGTTCAAGATGGTTGTTTTCTTCCCGAATCCGGGACACCAACATGATGTTGTAGTCCACTCCGAGGGCGACCAAGAACACAAAGGTATACAACGGAATGCGATAACTCATCTCGGGCAGGTCAAAGATCTTGTCAAAGATGAACGTACTGAGTCCCATCGCCGCTCCATAGGAGAGGAGAATCGTGGCGATCATATACAGCGGTGCCACCAGGGAACGGGTTTGAACTCCCAGCAACACGGTGATCAAGAGCGTGACAAACAGAATCACCCATTTCGTGTCGCTCTCGTTCAACTCCCGCACGTCCACTTGCCTTGCCGTTTCCCCTGCGAATTGGAGGGTGTGGTTTTCCGGGGACAAACCGCTTTTCCTCAAAATATCATCTGAATGTGTTTGGATCGACTCCAAATGATCCAAAGAAGATTGGTCGTAAGGATTGTCTTTGAAAGTCAATTGGATACGGGCAGCCTTCCCGTCTTCTGACACGATCTCTCCGTTTTTCATGACGGCAACTGCTCCTCCGTGAGCCGGCTCCAGATCGGTGGTGACCCTCTTCACACCCTCCTGCTTTTCCAGAACATCCCGCAGAGCCAACAGCTCTTTATGATGGAGCTTCTCCGATCCCGTCAATAATAGGGTGGTGGGAGCCAAATCACCTTTGGAATAGTGATCTTCCAACAGTTCAAAACCGACCCGGGAGTTCATATCTTCGGGAAATGATTTGATCAGATTGAAGGAGTACTGAGTCTGCGTCATATTGAGAGCAAACAAGGCCAACACAGCCACCATCACAATGGAGATGATTCCCGGTTTACGGATCACAAATCTGCCCACTCGGGACCAGATCGAATCCTTTTTGATTTCCGGATCTCCCACCTTGGGGATCGAAGGCCAGAAAGCCTTTCGGCCAAACAGGGCAAACAAGGATGGCACCAGAGTCAGGCCGGCAACCAGAATAATCGCCATCGTGATGGAGAAGACCGGTGCAAAGCTGTGGTATGGCTTGTAATCAGCGATAAACAGAACCAGCATGGCGGCCAAAACGGTACCACCGCTGAAGAAGATCGGTTCCCACACATGCTTCATCGCTTCACTCATGGCCTCATATTTATTCTCCCGTTTCTTCAACTCCTCGCGGAACCGGGAAAAGACCAACAGCGAATAGTCCGTCAGAGCGGCAAACAGAAGAATGCTCGCAATGGACACCGATTGGGAGTCCAGTTCGAACCAACCGCTCTTGGCCGAAAATCCGAGGAATCGATCCATTACCTGATATACGATTCCCGACACCAACAAGGGGATGACAGCAAGCAACGGAGACCGATAGATCACGATCAAAAGGATTAAGATCAGCCCGATGGTGGAAAAAAGCAGTACCAAGTCCGCATTGGAGAAAATGGCGATCGTATCGGATGCGATCCCTGCCGGCCCCGTTATTTTCAGCTCAGTGGAACCGGAAAGAAACGAATCCCCCTTTTCCTTAAATTGAGTGACGGTTTCATTAATGTCCGACATCTCCAGCCCATCTTTGAGTATCACTGGCAAAACCAGTGTCGTTTTATCCTTTGACAAAAAGGATTGTTGGGCCGGTTTTGGCAACTGGTGATAAGGAGGTGCCTCCTTGATCGTATCCGGAGCATCATCTGAATGTAGATACTTACTCATTTCGCCAACCTGTTTCAGATCGTCGGATTTTAGCCCATCCTGATGATGAAAGACAAGAAGTGCCGGTGTCCCCCCTTCATCAGGAAAATAACGTTTCAATTCCTTCCCGGCGATGACGGACTTCGCCTGCTCCGGCAAATCACCGCCATTGACATTTACAGCATATTCATTAGCCCCGGCGGAGAGTCCGCTGATCAATACAGCCGCAACCAACCAGACAATGAGACTGACCTTGGCTCCCTTCCGACTGGAAACCGCCGAAGTCAGCGATTGAATCCATCGCTTCATCCTTTCACACTCCTCTACTGTTTATCGCAAAATGTGGGCGAAAAAACAAGACAAACTGACACATGTGTCAGATTCACGCAAAAAAAAAAATCAAATGGTCTTCCATTTTTTAATTATATCGGTCCCGACACATGTGTCAATGAACGAATTGTATCCATCTGGGAACATTCGAGCCAGCTGAACCCGTCATTTTTAATATATGCCGGGAACAGACTGTCCCTTTCAGAAGAATCACAATCTCAGTTGAAACCCTTCGTATAAGAGACGGAAGACTTGATCCCCGGAAATCTGCTCTCCCCGCATCGCATCCGGCAGCTGAATGGAGGAAAAGATCATGGCAGCGATCAGCGATGTCGACAGGTCTCTCCGAATCTCTCCTTCCGATTTCGCCTCTTCAATCGCATCAACAATCCAGCTGTAAACGGTTTGGTGACTGTCTGAAAGTTGCTTGATGGAAGCATTCACTTCCGGTGAAACTGACCTGTCGATCATCGGCAAAATCTGTGTGATCCTGTGAATCTGTGAATACCGCATAAACACAGCCAAATATCCTTTTAATCGCTTCAAAGCCGGATCCGATGCCCATTCTTGACATTCCTTCATGATCTGGTTCATCACCCGCTCCATATAAACGAGGATCAGCTGTTCCTTACTGGAATAATATTCGTAGATCGTGCTTCTTCCCACGCCCAGTCGTTCGGAAAGTACTCCAAAATGGAAGCCATTATAACCCCTCTCCAACAATAATGCCTCTGTAACCGCAAACAACTCCTGTTTATCCACTTTTCTTCTTGCCATTTAGGATCACCTTTTCGTCTGTTCCGGTTCGATCATGGGCAGGTATCCCCCTGCTCTTTCCCCACACATTATAACACCCCGGCAACCTGAACTAAAAATCCGCAAGCACCCAGAGGGCTTGCGGTTTTTCATCAATCAAACCTTTTTCCATTGATCTCAAAACTGGTGGTCACATCCGCCCGAAGGGATTGGGAAACGGAGCAATACTTGTCACGGGAAAGGTCCACTGCCCGTCTCACTTTTTCTTCCGGCAGATCCCCTTCCAAACGGTAATGAATGTGCACTTGGGTGAACCGGCGCGGATGCTCCTCTGCCCGTACTCCTGATACTTCCATATCAAAGGATTTCACCTGAAGGCGCATCTTGTCCAGAATGCTGACGATATCAATTCCGGAACAAGCCCCCACTGCCGTCAGCAACAGTTCCATCGGCCGGGGACCCTGGTCTTCCCCACCTGTCTCGGGGGAAGCATCCAGGGTGACCCCATGCCCGGAAGGTGTCCGGGCTTCAAACTGCATCTTTCCTTTCCACTGAAGGTCGGTTTTCATTTTCATTCCCTCCGGTTTCGCTCTATTTGGCAAAAAAGACGATCAGTCCCGATTCGATCACGGCAGCTGCCGCCAACATCACCACCATCCCGGCAAGAAGCGGTGTGATCCTTCCCAGATAATCGGACCAGGCTTTTCGGTTTGCCTGCCTGAGACGGGGCGAACCCAAGCCAATCACGCTTTGGAACACCAGGATGCCCAACCGAATACCGTAAGCTGCGGCCAGGATCACTGCCGGCAACTCCAGGATCCCGTGGGGGAGAATTTGTGTAACAAACAGAATCAACGGGTGAATCCCCGACTGTTCGGCTGCTGCTCCCAGGATCACCCCCACCAACACCCCGTTAAAAACTAAGCCCAGTATCGGATAAAAACCGAAAAAGAGGCCGGTTCCGATCATCGTCATCGAAGCAAACAGGTTGTTAAAAAAGATCAGCCCAAATGTGTCCACCCAACCGGGGTTTTTCCCGATGGTCTTCGCCTTTTGTATAAATTGATCCCAAACTCCGGCCTGTTTCAACCATTCACCGGCAGGGCCGCTGGCAAGGTAACCAGAAACAATGGCCAGGATGAACAGCAAAGAGGCGATGGTGATCAACTTTTTCTCCGTTCGGATCGCCTCCAAAAATCGGTGCATACCAGCCCTCCTCCAATTTCATTCATAACCCTCGTCCACCGGAATACATTTAGTATGGGACAGGTACCCAAGCCCATACGAAGTGGTCGGAGGTGCAAGGATGAGATTTTTTTGGGTCTTATCGGGGAAACGGATCAGACGGGCCCTGATGGCCGTAGTGGCGATTTTCTTCGCGTTGGGAATCTTCTATGCCGAGCAGGAAAACATCCAGGTCTTTATGCCTCTGAATTCCGGTCCGGCGGCGATCTACAGTGTGGACACAGATAAAAAACAGCTGGCGTTGACCTTTGATATCAGTTGGGGGGAAGAACGGACAGGCCCAATTTTGGATGTACTGGAACAAAAGGGAGTGAAAAAAGCGACGTTCTTTCTCTCTTCTCCCTGGGCGGAAACCCATCCGGACGTGGTGAAACGCATCGCGGATATGGGCTTTGAAATCGGGAGTCACGGCCACCGCCACGTCAATTACAGCACCTTGAACGAAGAGCAGATCCGAACGCAGATTCGAAAGGCTCACCAGATTTTGACGGGATTGACCAAACAAGAGCCCAATCTGATCCGTTATCCCAATGGCGACTTCGACAAACGTGTGTTAAAAATCGCCGATCAGCTGGGATATACCTCCATTCAATGGGATACAGACTCCTTGGATTGGATGAATCCCGGCAAAGAAAAGATTATCAACCGGGTGATCAGTCGGGCCCACCCAGGAGACATCATCCTGATGCACGCCAGCGATTCCAGCAAACAGCTGCATGAAGCCCTGCCAGTGATCATCGATAAACTTCAAAAAAAGGGATATCAATTCGTCACTGTCTCCGAATTGATCGCCGGTTCCCAAGTGGAACTGAACCCCGTCGATTAACAACCGGACTCAACGGGTCCGGCTCTTTTGTCTGTCTTCCTCCTTGCTTTCCAACAACCGATGGAGTTGCATCATCTGCCAAGTATTACAAACCAGCAAAACCAGCACCATCAGCAGGATCATCGGAAAAGAATTTTGTTCCAGGGAAGGGATGGCTTCCAACACTGTGGCGACCACCATAAAAAACAGAGCCGGAATCCAGGAGGCCCGCGTGGTGGCTTTCACCTTGAACCAAGCTGCCACCCACGCCACCCCCAGAATCACTGAAGGTAAAATCCAAGGTCCGGGAGTCCCCGTTTTTTCAGCGGAAATCTGAAACAACCAAATCAAGACCCCTGCCATCGCAAGCAATTGTAATGCTTGGTAAACGTATGGATTGCGGATAAATCCCTTGGCCACCATATTAAACACCAAATAAGCAAAGAAACCCATTTGGGCCACCACACCGAACAACACCCCGGCCCACAGGATCGAGGTGAATCCCACTCCCAGGGAGCCATATATCAATTTGACGAACAGACTTGCCAGCGGCGCGGTCACAATTCCCAGTGCCACAGTGGTCCAAAAAAGGAAAAACATCTTTCGGATTGTCATGAATTCGGCCTCTCCTTTGATAAATACCCATTGCCAACCTTTCATTTCATTATAACGAGGAACAGCCTGAATGGAAACGGAGCGTTTCGTGACAGAAATTGCGGGAGAGCACCTCACTCTACAGTTATTATTTCCCGTTGTTATAAATCTGTCGGGTACCGCCCATATTAATGGTGAAGTTCTCAAGGAAGGGCGGACCTTTCATGTACAGAGCACCACAGCGGGCACTCCCACTGATCTTATCCTTACTTCTGGTCATCCTCACTTCCTGCAGCCCCAACTCCAAAACGGAAAGCAGACAACAAGGTTACCGGGAATCAAAACAGTTGGTGATGGATGTCCTCCAGACCCAGGAAGGAAAAAAAGCCTTAAAGGAGATCATCCGGGAACCTGATTTCAAAAGGGAGATCATCATTTCGGACCAGGATGTTGAAAAAGCGATCACTCAGTCGATGACCGATCCAAAAATGAGAAAACAACTGGAGCGGCTGTTCGAAAAGCCCCAGGTGGCCGCCAGCTTTGCCAAGGCGACACAAAAAGAGCAAAAAGATCTGTTCAAACAGTTGATGAAGGACCCCGAATATCAGAAGATGATGCTGGATCTCCTTAAAGACCCGGAATTCTCCAAGCAATTGAACCAAGTGATGAAAAGCAGGGAAAACCGGAAACAGATGCAAAAAGTGATGGAAGAAGCTCTGGAGAGCCCCACCTTCAAGGAGAAATTTCTCAAATTGCTGAGTGAAGCCATGAAAAAACCGCCTTCAGAAAAAGGCGGCCAGCCGCAGGGGGGAGGCCAAGAAGAAGGAGGGGGTAAAGAGAAAAAAGAGAGTGAAATGGGGACTTAGAAGGTTTGTGAAAAAGTCGTCACAGGGAGGATTCTCACATGGGAAATCATTTATCAGCTTTCGGAAAGCCTCTGCCATCAACATGCAGAACCATCTAATTCTCACTGGCTGATCGGACCGGTGTCATACCGGTCTTTTTGCTAACCTGGAAGACGCCACTTCATCACCTATCTTCCATTCTCTGTTTCCAGCCCACAAACTGGTGAGCGGAATTAAACAGTGTGGGATACACCATCAGTCCCAGCAAAATGCTGACCAGAGCACTGGAGGCTGTAAAAGAAAACATCACTAACAACTGATAGCGGACCGCTTCCACCGGGCTGGTCCCGGCGAGAATCAAACCCGTCATCATCCCGGGAAGCTGTACCAGACCCACTGTTTTCATCGAATCGATGATCGGAATCATACCAGAGCGAATCGCCCGATGGGTGGCCCTTCGACTGGCTTGCGCTCCGGTGGCCCCCAGAGAGAGAGCCACCAGGATCTCTTCCTTCATTGTCTCCGCGTTCTCTTTCATCCGGTTCAAGAGGAGAGAGGAGACCACCATCGCATTTCCCACCAACATTCCGCTGATGGGGATCATTTCCTGAGGGCGGGGTTCAATCATATTCAAGCCAAGCATCATCCCGAGTGTCAAACCGGATACAGTCGCGATGGTGACAAAGACCCGGATGAAGATCCAAGGGATGCCGACTCCCCGGGAAGCGGAGTTTCTGGATGCCACCAGGATGGACAGAAAAATCATCCCCAGGACGAAATACCACCGGTCCGCGTCGAAGATCAGTTGCAGTACATAGCCGATCGCCATCAACTGGATGGCAGCCCGAACGGTGGCGATCAGAATTTCCCGTTCCAATTTCAATTTCAACCAGAGGGAAAGAGCCATGGCAATGACAATAAACCCCAATGTGGCGACGGTTGCAGTGGTACTCATCTCATCACCTGCCCCGGGATGAGCCGACCCTCTTCCAGTTGCCATAAAACATCTGCCACTCTTTCCGCCTGCTCCCGGCTATGGCTGATTAACAGAACAGTACGTCCCTGATCCCGGGCCCTGATCATCATTTTTTCCACAGTGTCGACGCTTTTGGGATCAAGGGAGGATGTCGGTTCATCCAACATCAGGACAGGAGGGTCCAACATCAGGGAGCGGGCCAGGTTAACCCGTTGTCTCTCCCCTCCCGACAACTCATCCACGTGTCGCTTCAGGAAGGATTCGGGCAGTCCCACCTGTTCCAGCACCTCTCTCATCCGCTCCGTCGATGCCTTTTTACCCTGAAGAGACAAGGGATAGGACAGGTTTTCCTCCACCGTGTCCAAAAACAGGATCGGGGTTTGATGAACATAGTGCACCTCCCGACGCAGACGAACCGGATCCCATTTTGTTAGGGGAATCCCCTGATAAGTGATCTCTCCTACATCGGGATTTTCCAGGCGGTTGAGGAGACGAAACAACGTGCTTTTCCCCGTTCCGGAAGGGCCCATCAAGACTACCAGTCTCCCCTGGGGAATCTCAGCGGAAATCCTGTTCAGGGGGGTTACAGTCCCATTGGTGCTGCAGTATCGTTTGGTTACCCCGTCGATCCGAATCAACGCTCCCATATTTTATATCCCTTCTTTCAAAATAAAGACACCGGCGAGGGCCGGTGCCGCGGCGGTCATATCTCGTTCTGATCCGCCCTCAGGATAAACTGGTGTGTGTTTCAACCGGATTTCTGTGGACAGCGGGATGCGTTCAGGTTTTGTCCAACACTTTCCGTGCCAGATCCCGATAGAGTTGACCGGTTGGACTCTCTTCTCCATAAATGGACGGAGAGAAATCGGAGTCCTCAGGATTGCCGTTGTCGGGAGCCCCGAGGGGAATCTGGACGAGCAGTTCCGTGTTCAGTTCTTCTGCCAGCTTTTTTCCCCCGTCCCGGCCGAATATGTAGTCACGGTTTCCGCAGGAAGAACATTGATAATAGGCCATATTCTCCACCACGCCAAGGATCTTGTGCTTGGTGTGGATGGCCATCGCCCCTGCCCGGGCAGCCACGAAAGCGGCGGTGGCATGAGGCGTGGTGACCAACAGTTCCTTACTTTGAGGCAACATCTGATGAACATCGAGGGCAACATCCCCGGTTCCCGGCGGCAGATCCAAGATCATATAGTCTATCTCTCCCCAATCCACCTCCTGGAAGAAATTGCGCAACATTTTGCCCAACATGGGCCCCCGCCAGATGACAGGCGCATTTTCCTCCACAAAAAAGCCCATGGAGATGACTTTGACGCCGAAACGTTCCACAGGATAGATGGTCTGATCCTGCACAGTGGGTCTCTCTTCAATCCCCATCATATCCGGGACGCTAAACCCGTAGATATCCGCGTCAATCACTCCCACCCGTTTTCCTTCCCGGGCCAGTGCCACAGCCAGGTTGACGGCGACGGTGGATTTTCCGACGCCTCCTTTCCCGCTGGCGACCGAAATGAATACCGTGGGGGAATCCTTGGACAAGAGAGGGGGAACCTGATTTTGCTGCTGCAATGGTGTCCGGCCCGCCACCCTGCGAGCGCGCACTTTCTCCTGGTGTTCCCGGCGAATCCGCTCCGCCAGTGCTTTCTGTTCTCTGTCGGAGAGGGTATCAAATTCAATCTCCACCTCTTCAGTACCGGCTTGCTGAAGAGTGGAGATCACTTCCTCGCGAAGCTGTTCCCGGTGTGGAGAGTCTTCGGAGAAGAGCATAATGGTCAAAACCACCCGATCCCCAAAAATCCGAATGTTGCGGACCAAGTTCAGTGCCACCAAATTGTTCTTCAACTCCGGCTCTTCCACTTTCCGAAGAGCCTCCAATATGTTTTCAACGGTCAGCATGGGATCACACCTCAATGACTGTGACATTTTCATTTTCAACCCGATTATAACACACTTATCCTTCATCCTTTGGTGAATCCTGAACCGAGTAATAACGGAGCAGACCCTTGTAGATCGCGGCGGCCAGCTTTTTCTGATAGGCTTCATCCCCCAACAGCTCCGCCTCCTCCGGATTGGATAAGAATCCGACTTCCACCAGGGCTGAGGGAACAGGTGATGTCTTCAGTATATAGACCTCCCCGCTGTATCGAGCCTTTCGATCTGTGTTTTCGAGGTCGCGGATCAGTTCGGACTGGATACTTTCCGCCAATTTTTTATTGGATTCCAGTGTGGGGTAATAAAAGGTTTGGGCACCGGACCAACGGGGAGAAGGGATCGCATTGAGATGAATGCTGATAAAGGCATCTGCATCGCTGGTCCTGACAATACGCGCCCGTTCCATAAGATCGGCAGCCTTTCGTCTTCTGTAACCGGTTCCCGCCAAATCCTTGTCCACCTCGCGGGTCATAATCACAAGCGCCCCTGACTCCTGCAAATAATCCCGAAGCAGAAGGGAAATCTTCAGGGTCACCCCTTTTTCCTGAAGCCCCGAACGACTGACTGCCCCACCGTCATAACCACCATGACCCGGGTCCAACACGATCACTTTTCCGGACAGGGGCATGCTCCAAACATTCCGGCTGAAATCTCCCGGAATGCCGTAGGTGGCCACCCCCCACAGGAAGATGGCCGCAAGTGCCGCCCCCACACCTAAGCGCACCTTCCGGTTTCGGGCCCACTCTCCCCATTTCTCCATCAAATTCCGACTCCCCCTGCAGATTATTTTGATTCATTTATATGGGACGAGTCGGGTCCTTATGTCAGAGGATTCCCCGTTTGCGAAGTCGGATTCCGTAATCGACGCCTTGGATAAACCAACGGGATGTAACTTCCTCAAAAAAATACATCACGGATTGAATGGTCCATTCGTCCAACTGCCGAAAGACATCCATCTCCTCGGCGATTTGTCCGATCAATCGGCTGCCTCCGAATCCAAAAATCCGGTCGCACCAACGTCTCCGCTCCGAAGCAGGCAGACTTGGCGGACATTCCGTTTCCCCTCTTCTGCTGGCTTCCATACCGGAGACATAAGCTTCAAAAGCCAATCGGTACACCGCCTCATCGATGGCCAACCGTTGCAGGGTGTCTAAAGAGCTGACTGCAGGTTCCAGAACACTGTCGATCAACCGGGACAACTTCCCCCATGGAAAGCCGTAAAAAGCCTCCTGTCTCATTTTTTCCACCCGGTTGAGGCGCCACACCTCCAACCAAACCACTTTACTCACCATGGACCCCCCCGTTTTGAGTACCCATAGTGTTGCCAGAGACATCAGGGGTTACTTTTGTAAAATCAGGCAGTCAACCTCTCCCTATAGCAATCGCAAGCTTCTCCTTTGTCTGACGTGATCGCCTCCCTGACTGATCACTTTATCTTCTCATTTGAATGAGGGTGGGACTTCCCGCCGCTTATCAATCAAAAAAAGTCCCCGCCTTTGGCGGAGACTTCCGTTGTAAATTTACCGTTTGGAGAATTGAGGAGCGCGGCGAGCTTTTTTGAGACCGTACTTTTTCCGTTCTTTCATTCGCGGGTCCCGTGTCAGAAAGCCGGCTTTTTTCAGCGTCGGGCGCAATTCCGGGTCCACTTTCAGGAGAGCCCGGGCAATTCCGTGGCGGATCGCTCCGGCTTGACCGGTGAAGCCGCCGCCGTTCACATTGACGAGGACATCATAGCGGTTAACCGTATCCGTTAAAACCAAGGGTTGTTTCACAATCGCTTTCAGGGTCTCCAGTCCGAAATAGTTGTCCATCTCCCGATTGTTGATCACAATGCGACCATCACCGGGCACCAGACGGACACGGGCAACAGACTCTTTACGGCGACCGGTACCATAAAATTGGACTTGTGCCAAAATCAGTTCCCTCCTTTACTTATCCCGGGCTTCCCATTTTTCAGGCTTTTGAGCTTCATGGGGATGTTCCGGTCCTGCATATACTTTCAATTTCTTGAATTGCTGCCGTCCGAGGATGTTCTTCGGCAACATACCCTTGACGGCCAGTTCGATCAACCGATCAGGACGGTTTTCCCGGAGATCACCGGCGGAAACGGCTTTGATCCCACCCGGGTAACCGGTGTGACGATAATACATTTTCTTCTCCGCTTTTTTTCCGGTCAGGTGAACTTTGGACGCGTTGATGACAATCACGAAATCACCGGTGTCCACGTGAGGTGTATACTCCGGCTTATGTTTCCCCCGCAACAGGGTGGCCACTTCCGTGGCGACGCGACCCAGGGGTTTGTCCGCAGCATCAACCACAACCCATTTCCGTTCCACCTGGTTCGGTTTGGCCATGTATGTGGTTCGCATCATTTTCCCTCCTCGTGTCAGAGACAGACAATCTATGGAATCCCAACATTTTTTCAACTGTGCGCCGAACATGTTTCCACCGGGGCAAGTGGAAAAATACCATCGATCATAATATACCAACAGGGGAGGAAAGTCAAGATAGGTTTTTTTTCACTGTTCCGCAGTTCCAGGGGGTATACCCTACTTTCACCATCACCAACCCCTCCGGGGGAAAGGTCTTTCCCGCGGCTGACCGGTCCTTCGCTTCCAGAATCCCCAAAATTGCATCGGGGGGAATTTTCCCGGCGCCGATATCCACCAGGGTTCCGGCGAGGATACGCACCATATGGTAGAGAAAACCGTTTCCCACCACTTCAAAGGAAAAAATCCCCGGGCCCACTTCTCTCACTTCACAGTGATACAAGGTCCTTCTCCGATCCTTCACCTGGGCTCGGGCTGAAGAAAAAGAAGTGAAGTCATGGGTTCCCGTCAAGTGCCGGGCCGCCTTTTGCATCAGGTCACCAGACAAGGGGTGAGGATAATGGGTTAGATACCGTCGACGAAAGAGATCCGGAATCGGGGAAGTGTCGAGAGTATATCGATAATGCTTCCAGCAGGCATCATATCGGGCATGAAATTCCTTAGAGACTTCATTCGCCTGTGTCACCAGCAGATCCCGGGGAAGAGAGGCGTTGAGCAGACGCACCCAGCGCTCTGTCGGAACCGGAGCCGAGGTCTCAAAATGGATCACTTGTCCGAGGGCATGAACTCCGGCATCCGTGCGCCCGGCACCGGTGATGGCGACGGATTCTCCGGTCACACGGGACAGTATCTCTTCCAAGGTACCCTGTACCGTACGTTTTCCCGGCTGATGCTGAAATCCGGAAAAATCGGTCCCGTCATACGCCACCGTCAATTTGATTTTACCCACAGGTGACTCCTCCCCTCCCTGGTCAGTTCCGCAACCATAACAATCCCACAGTGAGCAGAGCCAAGATCAACAGGGACACTGTGTCCGCCCTTCCCCAATGCAACTCCCGGATCCGGGTCCTTCCCCTGCCTCCCCTGTAGCCACGAGCTTCCATCGCCAGCGCCAGATCCTCCGCCCTGCGAAAGGAAGAAATAAATAATGGAATAAGGACCGGGAGGTAGCTTTTGGCCCGTTTATACAGGCCCCCGCTTTCAAAATCAGCCCCCCGCGCTCGCTGGGCTTTGATAATTTTATCCGTTTCTTCCCACAGGGTGGGGATAAATCGGAGGGCGATCGACATCATCAAGGCCAGCTCATGGGCCGGAACACCGATTCGCGTCAACGGGGACAGAAGACGCTCCAAACCATCGGTCAAGGCGATGGGAGAGGTGGTCAGGGTCAACAAGGTTCCCATCAAAATCAAGATGAGAAAGCGAAGGGAGATCCATCCCGCCTGCAGGGCTCCGTTCCGATGGATGATGAAGGGACCCCATTCCAGAATCACCCCGCCGCCCCGGGTCAACCAGAGGTGGAGAATGGCCGTCAACAGGATCAAGTACAGAATCGGCTTCAACCCCCGCAGGATCATCCAAACCGGAACACCGGACAATCCCACCGCCAGCACCGTCACCCCTGCCAGCAATCCATAGCTTGCACCATTGTTGGCGAGGAAGACCACCACCATAAAGCAAAAGACAAACAGCAACTTGGCCCGGGGGTCCAACCTGTGTAGAGGGGAATCACCGGGTACGTATTGTCCCAGGATGGGATTTTGGATCAACGGGGTCGCCCCCGTTTCCACCGTAAGATGATTTCTCTTTCCAGTTCTTCCAGGGTCAACAATTCCGCAGGCAATGGCGGATCCAGCTTTTCATTGAGACGGTTCGTCAACCCGGCCACCTCCGGCACTTCCAACCCCCACTCTTCCAGCTGGTTTCCCCGGGAGAAAACCGCTGCTGGAGTCCCCTCAAAGACCCCTGTTCCCTGATGCATGACGAAAATCTGATCTGCGTACCGAGCCGCCTCTTCCATATTATGGGACACCAAGACGACGGTCATCCCCCGTTCCCGGTGCAAAGAGTGAATCCGGCTCAAAAGCTCGCGCCGTCCGGCGGGATCCAACCCTGCCGTCGGCTCATCCAACACCAGAACCTCCGGTTGCATCGCCAACACACCTGCTACTGCCACCCGTCGCATCTGGCCACCACTCAACTGAAAGGGAGAGCGGCCGGACAACTCCGGGGGAAGTCCCACCCAGTTCATGGCTTGCTCAACGCGCCGGGCCACCTCCTTATCGCTCAAGCCCAGGTTTCGTGGACCATAGGCAATATCCTTTGCCACCGTCTCCTCAAACAGCTGGTGTTCCGGATACTGAAAAACCACCCCGACCCGGCCCCTGAGCGCAGACAAATCCCGACTGTCGGGACTGATCTCCACCTCTCCCACCCGCACCTGCCCTCCGGTAGGGGTCAACAGGCCGGCAATATGCTGAATCAAGGTGGATTTTCCCGAGCCGGTGGCTCCAACCACGGCAATATATCCCCCTGAGGGAATCTTCAAATTCACTCCCGACAATGCGGTTCGTTCATAGGGAGTGCCGGCCATATAGATATGGGTCAAGCCTTGGATAACAATGTCCATAGATCCTCCACCAGCTCTTCCATCCCGGTGATATCTTCTCTGATAGGCATGCCATGACACCGAAGGCGCTCTTTTAGCTCCGCGGCAAGCGGCATTTCAAGGGACCAGTCGGCCAACTGCTCCCGGTGACGGAACAACTCAGCGGGAGGCCCGTCCAGTTGCGGTTGACCCTCCGCCAGAACCAACACCCGTTCTGCACGGATGGCCTCTTGGGGGGAGTGGGTGATATGGATGATGGTGGTTCCCCCTTGGTAAAGCTCCCCCATCACTTCCAACACTTCTCTCCGGCCTGTGGGATCCAGCATGGAGGTGGCTTCATCGAAGATGATCACCTCCGGCTGCATGGCGATCACGCCGGCGATGGCCAGACGTTGCTTTTGCCCCCCGGAGAGATGATGGGGAGAAGCCTCCTCCAACCCGGCCAGACCGGTGCGCTCCAATACCTCACGGATCCGGATCAACATCTGTTTCCGTGGGACACCCATGTTTTCCATACCGAAGGCGACATCATCCTTCACAGTGGTTCCGACAATCTGATTATCCGGATTTTGAAAAACCATCCCCACTTTGCGACGGATTAGCGGCAGATCCCGATCGTTTCCGGGGTCCAGTCCAGCCACACGGATTTTTCCGGTAATAGGGGTCAACAACCCGTTCATCAGTTTCGCCAGAGTCGATTTTCCCGAGCCGTTGGGCCCCATCACGGCCAGATATTCCCCGGGATTCACACACAGATTCAACCCAGTGAGAATCCATTCCGGATCGTTTCCGTCCCCAGGGGAACCATAATGATAACCCACCCCATCCAGTTGCAGGATCGGCTCCATCTTATCCACCTCGAGGAAGCTTCTTTCTCCATAAAGAAAAAAGGGCAGATTTCAGGACCGGAACGATCCTGCCCTCTCCCTTTGTTTCAGAAAAGTGTTTTCTTACTCCACCAATTCAAGATAAACCATTTCCGCCCCGTCACCTCGGCGCGGCCCGATTTTGATGATGCGGGTATACCCACCGTTGCGCTCTTCATAACGGGGGCCCACCTCATCAAACAACTTTTTCACTGCATCCACGGTTTCATGAGCAACCTTCTCCCCGTCCCGTTCTGTCCGGGAACGATTGCTGCGGACAAAGGAAGCTGCCTGACGGCGGGCATGGAGATCGCCACGCTTTGCCAGGGTAATCATTTTGTCAGCGATGGAACGGACTTCCTTCGCTTTGGATTCGGTCGTCTCGATCCGCTCATGGATAATCAGGTCAGTCACAAGGTCACGGAGCAAAGCTTTCCGTGCCCCTGAGTTGCGACCCAACTTGGAGTATGCCATGGATTTCCCCTCCCTCTTTAGAGATTGCGATCACTCATCGCTGCGCAGGGAGAGTCCCAGTTCTGCGAGTTTCTCCTGCACTTCTTCCAGCGATTTACGCCCCAGATTGCGAACCTTCATCATGTCTTCTTCCGTCTTCTGTGTCAGCTCTTGGACTGTGTTGATACCGGCCCGCTTGAGGCAGTTGTAGGATCGGACGGAGAGATCCAACTCTTCGATGGTCATTTCCATGACCTTCTCTTTTTTGTCCTCTTCTTTTTCCACCATGATTTCGGCATCTTTGGCTTCTTCGGTCAGACCGACGAAGAGCATTAGATGTTCCGTCATGATTTTGGCACCGAGGCTGACGGATTCCTCAGGGTGAAGGCTTCCGTCCGTCCATACCTCCAGCGTCAGTTTGTCATAGTTGGTCACTTGGCCAACCCGGGTATTCTCCACTTGGTAATTGACACGTTTGATGGGAGTATAGAGAGAATCGATCGGGATCACCCCGATGGTCTGCTCCTCCCGTTTATTTCGCTCAGCCGGTACATACCCCCGGCCACGGTCGGCGGTCATGCGGATATGAAGGCGCCCGTCACTGGCCAGAGTGGCAATGTGAAGATCCGGATTTAGAATTTCCACATCAGAGTCGGCCCGGATATCCCCGGCTTTCACTTCTCCGCCGCCTTCCACATCAATCTCCAACACTTTCTCTTCATCGGAATGAATCTTAAGAGACAGATGTTTCAGATTGAGGATGATCTCGGTGACATCCTCCACCACCCCGGGAATTGTGGAAAACTCGTGCAGGACCCCGTCAATCTGGATCGAGGTCACTGCCGCACCGGGCAGAGAGGACAACAGGATGCGTCGGAGTGAATTGCCAAGGGTGGTACCGTATCCGCGTTCCAAGGGTTCCACAACAAATTTTCCGTATCGGCCGTCATCGCCGAGTTCCACGGTTTCAATCTTCGGCTTCTCGATTTCAATCATACGGTTTGAAACCCTCCTTCAGAACGTCGCATTCCGGGTGGTCTTCAGTCAATCATGGTGAAAATCTATGCGTGTTCCCGGCCGGATGGATCGCTGGGTAATCAACCAGTCAAATTTGTCCAGTACCATTATACACATAGTTCTACCAGTATAAACCAACGCCAATCCCGGAATCAACCCGCGTCACGCATCAGACACGGCGACGCTTCGGCGGGCGGCAACCGTTGTGGGGGATTGGGGTGACGTCTTTGATCAGACTGACCTCCAACCCGGCAGCCTGCAGGGAACGGATCGCCGCTTCGCGACCGGCACCCGGCCCCTTCACCGTCACTTCGACGTTCTTCATCCCGTGTTCCATCGCCTGTTTGGCGGCGGCTTCCGCAGCCATCTGCGCAGCAAAGGGCGTGCTTTTGCGGGATCCCTTGAAACCGAGGGTACCAGAACTGGCCCAGGAAATGGTGTTTCCCCGCTTGTCGGTGATGGTCACAATCGTATTGTTGAAGGTGGAACGGATATGCACCGCACCCGATTCAACATTTTTGCGCGCACGACGCTTCACACGCTGGTTAGTTGTCCGTTTCTTAGCAGCCATTCTTCTCCCTCCTTACCTTGATTATTTTTTCTTGTTGGCAACCGTCCGGCGGGGACCTTTACGAGTTCTCGCGTTGGTCTTGCTCTTCTGACCCCGGACCGGCAGGCCACGGCGGTGGCGGATCCCACGGTAGGAACCGATCTCAACCAAGCGTTTAATGTTGAGAGCGACTTCACGGCGCAGGTCTCCTTCGACCACCAAATTTTTGTCGATGGTGCTGCGAAGCTTGGAAACTTCCTCTTCTGTCAGATCACGGACCCGGGTGTCAGGGTTGATCTGGGTTTCCTTCAGAATCTCTTTGGAACGGGAACGGCCGATCCCAAAGATATAGGTCAATGCCACTTCCACTCGCTTGTCGCGGGGGAGGTCAATACCCGAAATACGAGCCAATGGTGAACACCTCCTGTCTTATCCTTGTCTTTGTTTGTGTTTGGGGTTTTCACAGATTACCATAACGGTTCCTTTTCGGCGAATCACTTTGCATTTTTCGCAGATCGGTTTGACCGAAGGACGTACTTTCATTTTCTATCCCTCCTGTTTCCACTCGGTGTCAGTTCTCCGGAATCGGAGCCGGATTTTAATTTGGATCGGTGCGACATCCGAGGGGACCCATCCGGGCCGTCACTTATAGCGGTAGGTGATTCGGCCGCGGCTTAAGTCATACGGGGAGAGCTGGACCGTCACTCGGTCCCCCGGCAGAATCCGGATAAAGTGCATTCGGATTTTGCCGGAAACATGGGCGAGGACTTTATGACCGTTCTCCAGTTCCACTCGGAACATCGCATTGGGCAAAGGTTCGATGACCGTCCCTTCCACTTCGATCACATCTTCTTTGGCCATTGACTCACTCTCCTTTTCTCCGCTCCTGCCGGAGCAGGTATTGGTTCAAGGCGCAGCGTATTTTGGCGTCGTCGACCCGACCGTCCTTTTCCAAGGACTCCGCTACTTCCCGGGCGATGTAGTGTGTGAGTTGGATATGCTTGATATTCTTCTTTTTCGCCTGGCCGACCTTCCGTTTGTCCCCGTCCACCAACAAGACGAAGTGGGGTTCAACCACGCCGATCACCACTGCATATCTCCCCGCCTCACGACCCCTTAACACTTGGACCACCTGTCCTTTTTGAGGTCGAGTTTCGGTATCCATCACATCCATCACCCTTCACCTATCACGCTGTGGTCAATATTTCGTGGCCTTGATCCGTGATCGCGATGGTGTGTTCAAAGTGGGCACACAGGGAACCGTCCTGTGTGACGACGGTCCAGTTGTCAGCCAGCGTTCGCACATAGCGTTTGCCCGCGTTCACCATCGGTTCAACGGCCAGGGTCATTCCCGGTGTCAAGCGGGGACCTTTCCCCGGAGGCCCGAAATTGGGGACACTGGGTTCCTCATGAAGCTCTTGCCCCACCCCGTGACCCACGTACTCACGGACGATGGAGAACCCGGCACTTTCAGCAACGGTCTGGACAGCATGGGCGATATCTCCGATCCGGTTCCCGGGTTTCGCTTCAGCCAAGCCCGCAAAGAGAGATTTCTCCGTTACTTCGAGGAGACGGGCCGCCTCATCGGAAATATTCCCGACGGGATACGTCCAGGCTGAATCCCCGTGATAACCCTCCAGACAAGCTCCGATATCGAGGCTGATCAAATCCCCGTCCTTCAAAACCCGATCCCCGGGAATTCCGTGCACCAGCTCTTCGTTCACCGAAGTGCAGATGCTTCCTTTAAATCCGTTGTATCCCTTAAAGGAAGGCGTGGCTCCGTGCTCGCGAATAAATCGCTCCGCCAGACGATCCAGCTCTCCGGTAGTCACTCCCGGCCGAATGGCCTCCTTCAGCATCTGGTGTGTCTCATAGACGATGCGTCCTGCTTCACGCATGCGTTCCAATTCCTTGGCAGATTTAAGGATGATCATTGGATGGCTCCCCTGAGTACCTTCAGAATCGATTCAGTCACCTTTTCAATGGGTTGCACCCCGTCAATCCTGCGGAGATTGCCTTTGGATTGATAGTAATCCACCAGCTCCCGGGTTTTCCCCAAATTGACTTCCAACCGCTTGGCCACGGTCTCCTCCTGATCATCATCCCGCTGATGGAGGGTGCCGCTACAACGATCACAAACCCCATCCTGTTTCGGCGGATCGAACACCACATGATAAGTGGCGCCACAACTGCTGCAGATTCTGCGTCCGGTCAAGCGCTTCAACAGTTCAGCTTCAGCCACCTCAATATACAGAACGTGATCCAGGGAGCGATTCAACGTATTCAATATCTCATCCAGAGCTTCGGCTTGAGGAACCGTGCGGGGAAATCCGTCCAAAAGAAATCCCTCGGCACAATCATCTTTGCCCAACCGCTCCTGTACAATACCGATCGTGATCCGGTCGGGAAGCAATTGGCCATCGTCCATGTACTTCTTGGCTTCCAGTCCCAGCGGTGTCCCCTCCTTCACCGCCTGCCGGAAGATGTCGCCTGTGGAAATGTGGGGGATATGGAGTTCTTCGGTGATCCGGTCAGCCTGAGTCCCTTTCCCGGCACCAGGCAATCCCATGAGCACGATATTCAAATCTCATCCCTCCCGGTGATTCGCGAGCCGTGAACAGAGCCAGCCAACCGGTACAGACAGGGCTCGATGATAATCCGCCCGCGAATCGGCTGCGTGATAAAGGGTCCGGTGAGGATGCCCCTGTGGATCAGCTCCGGGACCCCGATCACTTGATAAAGCCTTTGTAATGACGTTTAATCAGCTGGCTTTCAATGGTCTTCATCGTCTCCAGGGCAACCCCCACCACAATCAACAAAGAGGTGCCACCAATCTGCACCGATTGCGGCAGGCCGGCCACAGTGGTGAAAAAGACCGGCAAAATGGAGACGGCAGCCAGGAAGAGCGCCCCGGCCAAAGTGATGCGGTTCATAATTTTGGTCAAGTAGACGGAGGTGTTTTTACCCGGACGAATACCAGGGATATATCCGCCGTTCTTCTTCATCTGATCCGCCAACTGCACCGGATTGATCTGCACAAAAGTGTAGAAGTAGGTGAATCCGATGATCAGGAAGACATAAATGACCATGCCCAGCGGTTGATCGAAACTGAAATTGACAATGATCCAATCAGCCACCGCATTGCCGCTCCAGAAGCTGGCAATCGTGGATGGAAAGATCAACAGCGACATGGCGAAGATCACAGGAATCACACCAGCGGCGTTCACCTTCATCGGAATATGGGTGGATTGCCCACCAAACATCTTGCGGCCTACCACGCGCTTGGCGTATTGAACGGGAATCTTGCGAACCCCTTGTTGGATGAAAATCACACCTGCTACGATCAGGATCAACACAACCACGATCAGAACCAACTTCACGATGCTGAGGAAGATCTCATCCCCGGCATTGGCAAACATGGTTTCATAGATCTGAGTTGAAGCTGGCGGAATCCCCGCGATAATCCCGGCAAAGATCAAAATGGAGATCCCGTTTCCAATCCCTTTATCCGTAATCTGTTCACCCAACCACATCAGGAAGGCCGTACCCGCAGTCAGGGTGAGGGAGATCAGAGTATAGGTGGCAAAGGTGGGGTTTTCGATAAAGCTCATCCCGAATCCGGCACCCGCCCGGTCAAATCCGATGGTCAGACCGATGGACTGGATCAATCCCAGAATCACTGTTCCATAACGGGTGACCCGGGCCAGTTTACGCCTTCCCACTTCCCCTTCTTTGGCCCATTGGGCAAACTTGGGGATGACATCCATCGTCAACAGCTGCACGATGATCGATGCCGTAATGTAAGGCATGATCCCCATGGCAAAGATGGAGAAGTTGAGAAACGCTCCGCCGGAAAAGGTGTTTATCAAACCGAAAACACCACTGCCGGCACTCTGTTCGGCCAGCATCTTCAGAGCCTCATTGTTGGTATTGGGCACCGGGATGTAGCTGCCGATCCGGAAAACCACAAGCATCGCCAAGGTAAACAGGATCCGGCGCCGAAGATCCTCCACTTTGAAGATGTTGCTCACGGTTTGAAACATCAGAGCACCTCCGTCGTGCCTCCGGCATTCGCAATTTTTTCTTGCGCGCTCTTAGAGAACTTGTGAGCCTTCACCGTCAATTTCACCTTGAGCTCTCCATTGGCCAGCACTTTCAAACCGTCTTTGAGATTCTTCACCACACCCGTCTCCTGCAAAAGTTCCGGTGTGACCACCGTACCTTCTTCAAACCGGTTTAATGTCTCCAGGTTCACCAGGGCATATTCCTTGCGGTTGATATTGGTGAAACCACGCTTGGGCAGACGACGGTAAATCGGGTTTTGTCCCCCTTCAAAGCCGGGACGGACTCCGCCACCGGAACGGGCTTTCTGACCTTTTTGCCCACGGCCGGAGGTTTTACCGTGTCCCGTTGCCATTCCACGACCCACCCGCTTTCTGACTTTGCGGGAACCTGCAGACGGTTTCAGTTCGTGAAGTTTCAACCTTCACACCTCCCCTTATCAACTCTTCAATAACAAGAGATTTTTCACTCCTGTACTTCTTTCACCTCAACCAGGTGTTTCACCTTTTCGATCATCCCGCGAATGGCGGGATTGTCCTTTTGAATGACGGTCTGTTCCCGTTTCTTGAGCCCCAGGGTCTGAAGGGTGACCCGTTGAGGTTCAGGGCGACCGATCATGCTCCGTTTGAGGGTGATAGCCAGTTTGTTCGCCACGGTCGTCCCTCCTTATCCCAGTAACTCTTCCACGGATTTACCGCGCAGTTTGGCGACGTCCTCGGGCCGTTTCATATTCTGAATCCCGTCGAGAGTGGCGCGAACCATGTTGATCGGATTGTTGGAACCCGTCGACTTGGTCAGGATGTCACCGACACCGGCCACAGTCAACACATCACGAACCGCACCGCCGGCAATCACACCGGTACCTTCGGTGGCAGGCAGCATCAATACGCGTCCCGCTCCATAGTGGCCGATCACTTCGTGAGGGATCGTCGTTCCCTGAAGAGGAACATGAATCATGTTTTTCTTGGCCACTTCCACTCCCTTGCGGATCGCTTCCGGCACTTCTGCGGCTTTGCCGATGCCCGCGCCCACTTTGCCTTTGCCGTCTCCAACCACTACCAAGGCGCTGAAGCTGAAGCGGCGTCCGCCTTTCACCACTTTAGCCACACGGTTGATGCTGACAACTTTTTCCATCAGGTCGTCTTTGGGCTGATCGTTGCGCATGCTTCTACCTCCTTTGCTCAAAATTTGAGACCTCCTTCTCGGGCCCCTTCCGCCAGAGCTTTGATCCGTCCGTGATAGAGATAACCCCCACGGTCGAAGATCACTTGCTTGATTCCTTTTTCACCGGCCCGTTTGGCAACCAGTTCCCCCACTTTACGAGCCGCTTCCACATTGCCGCCGTGAATCCCTTTCGCTTTCACCTCAGCGTCCAGAGTGGAAGCTGAGACGAGGGTGTTCCCTTGGACATCATCGATCACTTGTGCATAGATGTTGTTGGAGGAACGGAACACGTTCAGGCGGGGGCGATCCGGAGTACCCATGACTTTCCTCCGCACCCGGATGTGACGCCGCTTCCGGTTCTTGTTCCGGTCAGGCTTCTGGATCACGCCGCATTCACTCCTTTCCAGTCAACATTACTTACCGGTTTTCCCCTCTTTGCGACGGATGCGCTCATCGGAGTATTTGATCCCTTTCCCTTTGTAGGGCTCCGGTTCGCGGTGTGCACGGATATTGGCGGCCTGAGCGCCCACCTTCTCCTTGTCAATCCCTTTCACCACGATCTGGGTCTGGGAAGGCACATCCAGCTCGATCCCATCCAGCGGATCCACTTCCACCGGATGGGAATATCCCACGTTGAGAACCACTTTGTTCCCTTTTTTCTGGGCCCGGTAACCCACCCCGACCAGTTCCAAGGTTTTGCTGAAGCCATTGGTGACCCCTTCCACCATGTTGGCCACCAGACTCCGGATCGTACCGTGCAATGCGCGGTGTTTCCGGTGATCGCTCGGGCGTTCCACGATCACTTGGTTTTCTTCCACTTTAATGCTGATTTCCGGGCTCAATGTACGGGTCAATGTCCCCTTGGGCCCTTTGACTGTCACTTCGGCACCGTTCACTTTCACTTCCACCCCGTTGGGGATGGCGATCGGCTTCCGACCGATACGGGACATCTCGTTCACCTCCGTCCGTATGCAGTTCTTACCAGATGTAAGCCAGCACTTCGCCGCCCACTTTGGATTGACGGGCTTCCTTGTCCGTCATGACCCCTTTGGAAGTCGACAGGACAGCGATGCCCAAGCCCCGGAGCACACGCGGGATTTCGTCGTTTTTAGCGTAGACGCGCAGACCGGGTTTGCTGATCCGTTTCAATCCGGTGATCACCCGCTCATTGTTGGGACCGTACTTCAGAAAGATCCGGAGGACCCCCTGTTTCCCGTCCTCGATATACTCAGCATCGCGAATGAAACCTTCCCGCTTCAGAATATCCGCGATTTCCCGCTTCAGTTTGGAAGCGGGAACTTCCAGACTCTCGTGGCGAACCAAGTTCGCATTACGGATCCGGGTCAGCATGTCAGCAATCGGGTCAGTCATCACCATGCGTTATCCCTCCTTCCACTCTCGATTACCAGCTCGCTTTTTTCACGCCGGGAATCTGCCCTTTATAGGCCAATTCACGGAAACATATCCGGCAGAGACGAAACTTCCGAATCACGGAGTGCGGCCGTCCGCAGCGCTCGCAACGGGTATAGGCCCGGACTCGGTATTTCGGATTTCTTTTCGCCTTGGCGATCATCGATTTCTTGGCCAATGGATTCCCTCCTTTGGTTTGGAATGTCGTACCACCGATCCGTCTCTCACTGTTTACGGAAGGGCATTCCCATCCGGGTCAACAGTTCTCGGGCTTCCTCATCAGTATTGGCCGTTGTGACGATTACCACGTCCATGCCCCGGACTTTATCCACCTTGTCATAATCGATCTCGGGGAAGACCAGCTGTTCCTTCAGGCCCAGGGTGTAATTCCCCCGACCGTCAAAGGCTTTCGGGGAAATTCCGCGAAAATCCCGGACCCGGGGCAAGGCCACGTTGATCAACTTATCGAGAAAATCATACATCCGCTGGCCGCGAAGTGTCACTTTAGCCCCGATCGGCATCCCTTCCCGCAACTTGAAACCGGCGATGGACTTCTTGGCCCGGGTCACCACGGGTTTCTGACCGGAAATCTGTGTCAGATCCTCCACAGCCCCATCGAGCACTTTCGGGTTTTGAACCGCTTCCCCGACGCCCATGTTGATGACGACTTTTTCGACTTTGGGAACCTGCATCGGTGAAGTGTAATCAAACTTTTTCATCAGGGATGGGCTGATTTCCTGTTTGTACCGTTCTTTCAATGGAAGTGTTGCCACGGTTTCCATCCTCCTTTCCGATCCGGACGTCAGTCGATCACTTCGCCGGATTTCTTGGCATAGCGGACTTTCGTCTGTTTGCCGCCCTTACCTTCGATAAATTTGTAACCCACCCGGGTCGGTTCTTTTGTTTTCGGGTCCTCCAGCATCAGGTTGGAGATATGGATCGGAGCCTCCTGCTCAATGATGCCCCCTTGCGGATTGTCTTGGGACGGGCGAGAGTGTTTCTTCACCATGTTGACCCCTTCCACCAGCGCACGACGTTCTGCAGGATAAACCTTCAGGACGCGCCCTTTGGTGTAGATCATTTTCCCGTTTTTGTCACGCGTCGGGGCATCTTTGCCCCGCATCACGATCACAGTGTCGCCTTTCTTGACATGCAACTTGTTCGGTCGCTTGGCCATGTCGGCACCTCCTTCAACCGGTGGTTACAGGCTCTGTGGCATAGAAAAATCAGAGCACTTCCGGAGCCAGCGAAATGATTTTCATAAAATCATGTTCCCTGAGCTCCCGCGCGACGGGTCCGAAGATCCGGGTTCCCCGCGGGCTTTTGTCATCCCGGATCACCACGGCGGCGTTTTCATCAAACCGGATGTAGGATCCGTCCGGACGGCGGGTGGGCCGCTTGGAACGAACCACCACGCACTTCACGATATCACCCTTCTTGACAACGCCCCCGGGTGTAGCATGTTTTACCGATGCGACAATCAAATCGCCAATCCCAGCCGATTTCTGCTTGGAACCGCCTAAAACCTTGATGCACATCAGTTCTTTTGCTCCGGAGTTGTCTGCAGCGCGCAGACGCGTTTGCGGCTGAATCATCGGTCTCCCTCCTTCCGCCAGTCAGATCTGGTTAAACGATTACGGCTTCTTCCACGATGTCCACAAGACGCCACCGTTTATCCTTGGACAACGGGCGGGTTTCCATGATTTTCACGACGTCTCCCGTCTTGGCTCTGTTCTCTTCATCGTGGGCCTTGAATTTTTTGCTGTATTTAACCCGCTTTCCATACAGGGGATCTTTTTTATAGGTTTCCACCGCAACGACGATCGTTTTGTCCATTTTGTCGCTGACGACCTTGCCCACGCGAACCTTGCGGCGGTTGCGTTCTTCGGTCATGCCTGTTTCCTCCTTTCAATCCCGAGTTCGCGTTCACGCATCACCGTTTTGCAACGGGCGATATCTTTGCGAACCTGGCGGATCCGGGCGGTATTGTCCAACTGCCCGGTCACGGACTGGAACCGGAGGTTGAACAGCTCTTCTTTCAGCGAGGCCAGTTTCTGTTCGATCTCGGCGGTGGTCATTTCAACCAGCTCTTTAGCTTTCATGTGTACCACCCGCTTCATCTCGGATTACGAACTTGGATTTGATCGGCAACTTGTTGGCAGCCAGACGCATGGCTTCCCGGGCCACCTCTTCCGACACGCCGGCTACCTCAAACAGGATTTTGCCGGGTTTTACGACTGCCACCCATTTTTCCGGAGAACCTTTCCCGCTACCCATCCGAACTTCCAAGGGCTTCTGGGTGATGGGTTTATCCGGGAAGATTTTGATCCACACTTTACCGCCACGCTTCATATACCGGGTCATCGCAATCCGGGCTGCCTCGATCTGCCGGTTGGTGATCCAGGAGGGCTCCAACGCCTGCAGACCGTATTCGCCGAAGGTCACTTCCGTTCCGCCCTTGGCCCGGCCTTTCATCCGACCGCGATGTTCCTTACGAAACTTCGTGCGTTTCGGCATTAACATGGTTACTTGCCTCCTTCCGCGTCTCCCTTTTTCTTGGCAGGGAGTACCTCACCGCGGTAGATCCACACTTTCACTCCAATCCGTCCGTAGGTCGTGTGGGCTTCCGCAGTGCCATAGTCGATGTCTGCACGAAGGGTGTGCAGAGGAACAGTTCCTTCATTGTACCCTTCAGTCCTGGCAATATCGGCACCGCCCAACCGGCCGCTCACCTGGGTGCGAATCCCTTTGGCTCCGGCGCGCAGGGTGCGCTGGATGGTTTGTTTCATGGCCCGACGGAAGGAAATCCGGCGTTCCAGTTGCTGGGCGATATTTTCCGCCACCAGGCGGGCATCCAGCTCAGGGGTCTTGATCTCCTCAATATTGATGTGAACCTTTTTACCGGTCCGTTTGGTCAGTTCCTTGCGCAGGGCTTCCACTTCGGAGCCGCCTTTGCCGATGACCATCCCCGGCTTGGCGGTATGGATGGTCAAGTTGACTCGGTTGGCCGCCCGTTCGATTTCCACGGAAGAGATCCCCGCATCTTGCAGACGTTTAAACAGGTAGTCCCGGATCTCGATGTCTTCATGGAGCATGTCGGCGTAGTCCTTGCCACCGTACCATTTGGATTCCCAATCACGGATGATGCCGACACGAAGCCCCACCGGGTTTACTTTCTGGCCCAATCTCTATCCCTCCTTATTTTTCAGATACGACCACTGTGATGTGGCTGGTCCGCTTGTTAATGCGGCCGGCACGTCCCTGTGCGCGGGGGCGGAAACGTTTCATCGTCGGACCTTCGTCCACCATCGCTTTCTCCACCACCAGCTCACCCGGATTCATGTTGTAGTTGTGTTCTGCATTGGCAATCGCCGACCGGAGCACCTTCTCAATGATCGGTGAAGCGGCGCGAGGGGTGAACCGCAGGATCGCCAGCGCTTCATCCACAGATTTGCCGCGGATCAGATCGATCACCAGACGCGCCTTGCGGGGCGAAATCCGCACGTAACGCGCAACCGCCTTGGATTTCACTGATTCCATCATCTGACCTCCTCTCTGGCTGACCTGTCAGATCCCGTCCCTTTACCGTTTCCGGGTTTTCCTGTCGTCTCCGGCGTGACCCTTGAAAGTCCGCGTGGCGACAAATTCACCCAGCTTGTGACCCACCATGTCTTCGGTGATGTACACCGGGACATGTTTGCGCCCGTCGTGAACGGCGATGGTGTGGCCGACGAATTCGGGGAAGATCGTGGAACGACGGGACCAGGTTTTGATGACCTTCTTGTTCTCCTTGTCGCCCATTTCCCGCACTTTCTTCAACAGATGGTCATCCGCGAAAGGTCCCTTCTTCAGGCTGCGACCCATACATCCAACCCCCTTTCCAACTTCCATTTTGAGATGTGGTTACTTTTTGCGGTGACGAACAATATACTTGTCAGACGGCTTGTTTTTCTTCCGGGTCTTGTAGCCGATCGTCGGTTTGCCCCAGGGCGTCACCGGGGAGACGCGTCCAATCGGAGCGCGACCTTCACCACCACCGTGGGGGTGATCCGCCGGGTTCATCACAGAACCGCGCACTGTCGGTCGCCTGCCTTGCCAACGGGAACGACCCGCTTTTCCGACATTGAGCAGTTCATGATCCTGGTTGCCAACCTGGCCAATGGTGGCACGACATTCGATTCGTACCATCCGGGTTTCACCGGAAGAAAGACGGATCACAGCATATCCCCCATCCTTACCGAGAAGCTGTGCCTGACCGCCTGCGGCGCGGACCATCTTCCCGCCGGCACCCGGCTTCAATTCGATATTGTGAATCACTGTACCCACCGGAATTTTGGCCAGAGGCAGAGCGTTTCCTGTCTTGATGTCGGCATCGGCACCGGACATGATCACATCGCCCACCTTGAGCCCCTCAGGATGAAGAATGTAGCGTTTTTCACCATCGGCGTAATGGATCAGAGCGATATTGGCGGAACGGTTCGGGTCGTATTCCACTGTGGCAACCTTGCCGGGAACGCCGTCCTTGTTCCGTTTGAAATCGATAATCCGATATTTACGCTTGTGACCGCCGCCGTGGTGCCGGGTGGTGATCCGTCCCTGGTTGTTCCGCCCAGCTTTTTTGACCAGGGGGACCGTCAGGGACTTCTCCGGCTTATCGGTCGTGATCTCCTCGAAGGTGGAGACCGTCATCTGCCGACGTCCGGGCGACGTGGGTTTAAAATGCTTGATACCCATGGTGTTCCCTCCTTTTCCTTCAGGTGATCAAACTTCGAAGAGCTCGATACTCTTGCTGTCTTCGGTCAACTTGACAATCGCTTTTTTCCGGTCTGAAGTACGACCGGCGTGACGGCCGAGGCGCTTCGGTTTGCCTTTTACCCGCATGGTGTTCACTTGGGCCACTTTGACGCCGAAGATCTTCTCGACTGCGTTTTTGATCTCGGTCTTGTTGGCCTTGAGATCCACTTCGAAGACATATTTGTTGTCTTCCATAAGGTCTGTGGTCTTCTCCGTCACCACCGGGCGCCGGATGATGTCGCGGGGATCCTTCATTTCCCGAGCACCTCCTCTATGCGTGACACCGCATCCCGGGTGATGATCAGTTTATCGTGGTTCAACACGTCCAGAACATTCAACCCCTGGGCATCAATAAACTTCACTCCGGGGATATTCCGTGCGGACAAGGCCACATTTTCGTCATACCCGCTGCCGACAACCAGCGCTTTGCGGTCTGCATGGAGGTTGGAGAGGACTTTCACCATCTCCTTGGTTTTCGGTTGCTCCAGAGTCAGTTGGTCCAGCACGACCAACTCATCCGCTTTCACCTTGGACGACAGCGCAGAGCGAATCGCCAGACGGCGAACTTTTTTCGGCAGTTTATAACTGTAGCTGCGGGGCGTCGGGCCGAAGGCCACACCACCGCCAACCCAGATCGGGGAACGGATGCTGCCGTGGCGGGCCCGCCCCGTCCCTTTCTGTTTCCAGGGCTTCCGTCCACCGCCCCGGACAGCGGCACGGTTTTTCACGGCATGGGTTCCGCGACGTTGGGATGCCTGTTGCATCACGACGGCATCGTGCAGAACCGATGTGTTGGGCTCAATTCCGAAGACGGAATCGGATAATTCCAACTCGCCCACCCGGCTGCCGTTCATATCCAGTACATTTACTTTCGGCATGTCGTCTCCTCCCTTCCCGTTGACGTTACTGTGCGGCCTTCACCGCAGATTTAATGACAACATAGCTGTTTTTCGGACCCGGGATCGATCCTTTGATCAAAAGCAAGTTTTTCTCCGGGTCCACTTTGACCACCTGCAGGTTTTGGATGGTCACTTTGTCGCCGCCCATGCGTCCGGGCAATTTGCGCCCCTTGAAGACACGTGCGGGATCGACAGCACCCAGAGAACCGGGGCCCCGATGGTAACGTGAACCGTGACTCATCGGACCACGGGCCTGATTGTGCCGTTTGATGGAACCGGCAAACCCTTTCCCCTTGGACGTGGCTGTGATATCCACCAGTTCACCCTCACTGAACAGGTCCGCTTTCAATTCCTGGCCCAATTCATAGTCGGCTGGATTCATCCCGCGAATCTCACGGACGAAGGCCTTGGGAGTAGTCCCCGCTTTTTTGGCATGGCCCGTCTCCGGACGGTTGGCCCGGTGTTCCTTTTTCTCACTGAAACCCAGTTGCACGGATTCGTAACCGTCCGTGTCCGCCTCTTTCTTCTGAAGAACGGAACACGGACCGGCATGGATCACCGTGACGGGGATGGCAGTGCCGTCTTCACCGAACACCTGGGTCATCCCCAATTTTTTACCGAGAATCCCTTTCACGTCGCACACCTCCTACCGGCTGGTCTATTTTGGATCAGAGTTTGATTTCGATGTCTACGCCGGACGGCAAGTCGAGTCGCATCAGCGCATCCACAGTTTGGGCCGTAGGATTGACGATGTCGATCAGCCGCTTGTGCGTGCGCATCTCGAACTGCTCCCGCGAATCCTTGTATTTGTGAACCGCGCGAAGGATCGTGTAGACAGCCCGTTCCGTCGGAAGCGGAATCGGTCCGGATACATCCGCCCCCGTCCGGTTGGCTGTATCGACGATCTTCTCCGCCGATTGATCCAACACACGGTGGTCGTAGGCCTTGAGGCGAATGCGAATCTTCTGCTTTGCCATTCATGCCCCTCCTTTTCGCTCATTTTTCAAATGAACTTGCTCCGTGGAAATTTCCCCACACCCCATGGCAAAGGGGCCGGGCGTGTCGGCAACCTTCCACATCATCGCCGTTCAAAACCAACATTCCCTATTATACGGAAACAGCCGACCCATTGCAAGAAAAAACCGGGATCCTCCCCGGTTTTTTCACCCTCTGTTCTGTTGGACAAAATAGCCGCCTAAACCAAGTATAAAGGCCACGAACCATTGCGTCAAAGGACTAAAGGTTTTTTCCATCTTCATTCCAGGCTGGACAGGATTCAAAGAGTCAATAAACAGGGCTTAATTTTCATCCCGAACCCTGAGAAATTCCCTCCAGATCATTCGTCCTCTAATGCAGGAGAATTGCGCAGGACGCTTCCGGTTGAGTTGAGGAGCAGGGAAAACCAGCTTGATGACCGTTGCTGCTCAGAACAACAGGAAGATTGCCAACCGCTTATCCAAACTCGACTAGAAGAATTATGAATAGTGTCGGTCGGGGTTGGGTTTCACATTTCGTTTTTGTTGTTCGCTGGCAAAATAACTCTATATGAAGCCAGACCATCCCGTCAACCGGGCTACAGGCGGCAACCATCCTCTTCGAATTGGAAATAGAGGTGGTAATGTTTTTGGCATCCCTCATTCCATCGGGAGCCACAACAGTTGCAACGATTCATTTGCAAATAGCGATGGATTGTATATTCGGTTCTGCAAACTCCACACAATATGGCAGCTTCACTAAATTCCTCTCTTTTCCATACCGTGACGGGATGATCCTCACACTCATCATGACATTTATAGCAGGGGTAATATTTGTTACAACATTTGAATTTAACAGCAACAATATCTTTCATCGTATGGTAATGTTTGCATCGGCCTTGCGAATCGACCACAGGCCCGTAAACGGTTATCATTTCTCCTTCCCCCTCCGGTACAGCCGGACTGCAACCTGAATCTTTGCCTTCATCTGTTCACAGATATTATCATGCCAAAAATACGGTGTCCTTTCCCGGCCGCGACCTTTGGAATGGGTCTTCGCATTTCACTTGTTTTGACGAGTCCAAGGGGTTCATGGGGAAACCCAACCCTCTGTGTCACCAAGCTTCCATGCACTCTCTTGCCCCGGGAGGGACCGTGCCTTTCTTCAGCCACTTGAATCCCGACACGGCAAAGAGGTCTTTGACCATCGGCTCATTCATCGACGAGGGGAGCATTTTTGGCTTCCTCGGGGATCATGATTTCATCGACTTCACCGGTCATCTTGGATGTGAATGTTTGAGACAGATCAGTGGAAACCCCGTCAACGAAAGGCAACACAACCTTCACATTCTTCTCGATTTGTGTCAATCGTTGGGTGGAGTCATCGATGGTCAGGATGAGTTCCAGATCGGAAAAGGTGACTTCCTCCGCCTTTACTTTATCATCCTCTCTCCAGTTATCCACCGCATATTGCATAAAGGGTTGAATATCGTCATGGTTTTCCAGCCGCAGAGTGAGTCGCCGGACACCCTCAGCCTGATTCATGCTCAGATCTTTTGCCCGTGCCCCCACCATTTCCAGCACTTCGACAGCATCCGTGTATTGTTTTTCCAAGCCCATCATACTGTGGATCTCCTCGGCGGAACCCTCTTTACGAAGCCAATCTCCCCGGGCCTTATCCTGCAGGTAGGCTGTTTCCCCATCCACGATCATCTTCAGCATGGTGTGATGACGCTGGTTGGAGAATTCAATTTTCACTTCGAAATCCGCGGCATAACGGGTGGATTCCTGATAGTCCACGGAACCACTGAAGGCCGTCAACCCATTTTCACTCTCACCGGGAATGTCCATCCGCTGTTCCCCACTCAACTCCCAACGATAGCCGGCCATTTTCTCCATCGCCTGTTTGGATTCTTCCAAAATCTCTGCCGCTGTTTTCTCCTTCTTCTTCATTACCTTCTCACCAGTCGATGTTCCCTCGTCACCTGCGGTGAAACCACTGGTAATCAAGGAGCAACCGGTGAGCAACCAAAAGGATAATAATATGATTCCCATCCGAAACCCACTCTTCATAACTTTTCCTCCTATAGATGAGATAAGAAGAACTCTCTTATTGATTACGGATGAGAAGTCCTGAAGTTTCATCCAGCAATTCTCCATAAAAAAACTCCCGCAATGCGGGAGTCTGATCCTCATTCGGAAGCAATCAAGCTAGAATGGAGGTTACGGAACCGGCGCCGACAGTGCGGCCGCCTTCACGGATGGTGAAGCGGGTACCGTCTTCGATGGCGATCGGGGCGATCAGTTCTACTTCCACTTCGATGTTATCCCCGGGCATCACCATTTCGGTACCTTCCGGCAACTTAATAACCCCGGTAATGTCGGTGGTGCGGAAGTAGAATTGGGGACGGTAACCGTTGAAGAAGGGGGTGTGACGACCACCTTCATCTTTGCTCAGGACATAGACCTGGGCTTTAAATTTGGTGTGGGGGTTCACACTGCCCGGTTTGGCCAGCACTTGACCACGCTGGATCTCATCCCGGTTCACCCCGCGAAGCAGGGCGCCGATGTTGTCGCCGGCTTCGGCTTGGTCCATCATCTTGCGGAACATTTCCACCCCGGTGACCACGGTTTTCTTGGTTTCTTCTTCGATCCCGACGATTTCCACCTCATCGGAGACCTTGATCACCCCGCGCTCCACACGACCGGTGGCCACGGTACCGCGACCGGTGATGGTGAAGACGTCTTCCACCGGCATCAGGAAGGGTTTGTCCTTATCCCGTTCCGGAGTCGGGACGTACTCGTCCACTTGAGCCATCAGTTCAAGGATCTTTTCTCCCCACTCGCTGTTCGGATCTTCTAAAGCTTTGAGGGCGGAACCGGACACGATCGGAATGTCGTCGCCGGGGAAATCGTACTCGGACAGCAGTTCACGAACTTCCATTTCCACCAGTTCCAGCAGTTCTTCGTCGTCGACTTGGTCCACTTTGTTCAGAAAGACCACGATGTATTCCACGCCGGACTGACGGGAGAGCAGGATGTGTTCCCGGGTTTGCGGCATCGGACCGTCAGCGGCGGACACAACCAGGATCGCACCGTCCATCTGGGCGGCACCGGTGATCATATTTTTCACATAGTCAGCGTGACCCGGGCAGTCCACGTGGGCATAGTGACGGTTTTCGGTTTCGTATTCCACGTGGGAGGTGGAGATGGTGATCCCCCGCTCTTTTTCTTCAGGAGCTTTGTCGATCTGGTCATAAGCGGTGGCGGTAGCGCCGCCCTTGGTCGACAGGATCGTGGTGATCGCAGCGGTCAGGGTGGTTTTGCCATGGTCCACATGACCGATGGTACCGATGTTCACGTGCGGTTTCGTACGTTCGAACTTCTCTTTGGCCATGACTCGAAATCCTCCTTTGGATCCTAATCATTGTTTGATGTATAAGGGAGAAAGCCGGGAAGCGGATATTCCGCTTCACAACCTTCTTCACCAAATGGGGGGCAACCGGCGGATTACTCCCCGGAAGCCTTGGAAATAATCTCTTCAGAGATGTTCTTCGGCACTTCTTCGTAGTGATCAAAGAACATGGAGTACACTCCTCGACCTTGCGTCCGGGAGCGCAGATTGGTGGCGTAACCGAACATCTCGGCCAACGGCACCATCGCCCGGATTACCTGGGCACCGCCACGGGCTTCCATCCCCTCGACCCGGCCGCGACGGGAGTTGATATCCCCCATCACATCGCCCATGTAGTCTTCCGGAACGGTTACTTCCACTTTCATGACAGGCTCCAGCAGAACCGGTTGACACTTGGACTTGGCCGCTTTCAGGGCCATGGACCCCGCAATCTTGAAGGCCATCTCGGAGGAGTCCACATCGTGGTAGGAACCATCGTACAAGGTGGCGCGGATGTCCACCATCGGATAACCTGCCAGCACCCCGTTTTGCAGAGCTTCTTCCACTCCGCTTTGGACGGCGGGGATATATTCCTTCGGCACGACACCGCCGACGATCTTGTTGACGAATTCGAAGCCGGCGCCTTCTTCCAAAGGCTCAAATTCGATCCAGACATGGCCGTACTGACCGCGTCCTCCGGACTGGCGAATAAATTTCCCTTCCACCTTGGCGGAAGAACGGAAGGTTTCACGGTAGGCCACCTGCGGGTTCCCCACATTGGCCTCCACCTTGAACTCCCGCTTCAGACGGTCGACGATCACGTCCAGATGGAGTTCACCCATTCCGGAAATAATGGTCTGACCGGTCTCTTCATTGGTTTCCGTCCGGAAGGTCGGATCCTCTTCCGCCAGCTTGGCAAGAGCCATCCCCAACTTATCCTGATCGCTCTTTGTTTTCGGTTCGATGGCGACGTCAATCACCGGTTCGGGGAAAACCATGGATTCCAAGATGATGGGATTTTTTTCATCACACAGGGTGTCACCGGTGCCGGTGTCTTTCAGACCGACGGCGGCGGCGATATCCCCCGCATAAACCGTTTTGATCTCTTCCCGGGAGTTGGCGTGCATCTGCAGAATCCGCCCGACGCGCTCCCGCTTCTCCTTCGTGGTGTTCAGCACGTAAGAACCGGAGTCCAGCGTACCGGAATACACCCGGAAGAAGGTCAGTTTACCCACATAAGGGTCAGTCATGATCTTGAAGGCCAGAGCGGAGAAGGGTTCGTTGTCGTCGGACTTCCGGTGGGCCTCGCTGCCGTCAGGCAGTTCCCCTTGAATCGGGGGAACGTCCAGCGGGGAGGGCATATAGTCGACAACGGCATCCAGCATCAGCTGAACCCCTTTGTTTTTGTAGGATGAGCCACAGAGGACGGGGATGATCTCCACGTTGACAACCCCTTTGCGGAGAGCTTTCTTCAGCTCCTCTTCCGTGGGCTCCTCCCCTTCCAAATACTTCATCATCAGGTCTTCATCCAGCTCGGCAATCGCTTCAATCATTTTGGTGCGGTACTCTTCGGCCTGTTCCTTGTACTCTTCCGGAATGTCCCGGGCTTCCGTCCGGGTGCCGAGATCATCCACATAAAAGTACGCCACGTTTTTGATCAGGTCGATGATCCCCTCAAAGGTATCCTCTTTCCCGATCGGCAACTGGATCGGAACTGCATTGGCCCCAAGCCGTTCACGCATCTGTTCGACCGCGCCGAAAAAGTCGGCCCCGACGATGTCCATCTTATTGATATAGGCGATTCGGGGGACCTTGTATTTATCCGCCTGACGCCAGACGGTTTCCGATTGAGGTTCCACGCCACCTTTGGCGCAGAAGACCCCGACCGACCCATCCAGCACGCGCAGGGACCGCTCCACTTCGACGGTGAAGTCCACGTGGCCGGGAGTGTCGATGATATTGATCCGATGACCTTTCCACTGGGCTGTGGTGGCGGCGGAGGTGATGGTAATCCCCCGTTCCTGTTCTTGCTCCATCCAGTCCATGGTGGCAGCGCCTTCGTGTGTTTCACCGATTTTGTGAACCCGGCCGGTATAGAACAAAATCCGTTCGGTCGTCGTGGTCTTACCGGCGTCGATATGAGCCATAATCCCGATGTTGCGCGTGTCATTCAAGGAAAATTCGCGTGCCATCGGATATGTCTCCTTTCATGTTGGCGAGAATGGGGAAGCCGAATTACCAGCGATAGTGGGCGAAGGCACGGTTGGCTTCCGCCATGCGGTGCATGTCTTCCTTCTTCTTGACGGCGGCACCGCTGTTGTTCGCTGCATCCAGCAATTCGTTGGCCAAGCGCTCCTGCATCGATTTTTCACCACGCAGGCGGGCGTAGTTCACCAACCAACGGAGCCCCAGGCTGGTTCGCCTCTCCGGCTTCACCTCCACCGGTACCTGGTAGTTGGCACCCCCTACTCGGCGGGCCCTCACTTCCAGGACCGGCATCACGTTTTTCATCGCTTGTTCAAACACTTCCATCGGATCCTTGCCGGAGCGTTCACGTACAAGATCGAAGGAATCATAGAGAATGCGTTGGGCCTTCCCTTTTTTTCCGTCGTACATCAATCGGTTGATCAAACGTGTGACCAACTTGCTGTTGTAGATCGGATCCGGCAGCACTTCTCTACGAGGTGCGGGTCCTTTTCGCGACAATCGTCTTCCCTCCTTTGGCTCGGTTGTATCGATCTATGATGTTATTTCTTGGGCCGTTTGCTGCCGTATTTGGATCGAGCTTGCATCCGGTCTTGCACACCGGAGGTGTCCAGTGCCCCCCGGACAATGTGATAGCGGACACCGGGAAGATCCTTCACCCGACCGCCGCGAACCAGCACCACAGAGTGCTCTTGCAAGTTATGACCGATTCCCGGAATGTAGGCGGAAACCTCGATGTTGTTGCTCAAGCGAACACGGGCCACCTTACGGAGTGCAGAGTTCGGCTTCTTCGGTGTGGTGGTGTAGACGCGGGTGCAGACACCACGCTTTTGCGGAGAGTTTTGCCGGGTCGATTTTTTCCGGAAGCTGTTGTAGCCATATTGAAGCGCCGGAGAGTCGGATTGGGATACTTTTCTTTTGCGACCTTTCCGGATCAACTGGTTGATTGTCGGCATCTCTTTCACCTCCTTGATTGAATCACTTTGAATTCAAGTCCACAGAACCAGGCGGATCATTTTGCGACACAAAATTGGAGGCCAACCCAAATACCGACCGCACCCGTATCAAACCGGCATGCGGTCAGTCTTTGGGATCTGGCTGTTCCAATTCTTATTCCAATATGGCGGCAGTCGCCGCGCCCACGTCGATCCCGCAGGCTTTTCCAAGTCCTTGCATCGAATCGACATAGCTGACGGCCACCCCATGGTTCCGGCAAATCTGGATCAGTGATTGCTTGAGTTCCTCGTCGGCATCTGTCGCAATCACCACTTCCCGAACCTTCCCCTGTTGGATCGCTTTTTTGGATTGCTTGGCTCCGATCAAGAGTGATTTTGCCTTCTTCACTTTATCATAAGACACACAAAACGCCCTCCAAAGTGAATTGACCCAAGCACACGACGATATATTATCACCTGAAACTGACATTGTCAACAAGTGGTGAAAGGCAGGTCCCCGGTAACTTTCAGGACCGGGACGCTTATTCCACCAAAACTGTGTCATCCGCGGTGCCCGGGGATTGGACGGTTGACAGCTCAAGATCCCCATCCACCTCCAGATCCCGGTAACGGGCTATTCCGGTTCCTGCAGGCACCAGTTTCCCAATGATGACATTCTCCTTGAGACCGAGGAGACAGTCCACCTTGCCCTTGATGGCCGCGTCGGTCAGCACGCGGGTGGTCTCCTGGAAAGAAGCCGCCGACAGGAAGGACTCCGTCTCCAGAGAGGCCTTGGTGATCCCGAGCAGAATCGGCCGTGCCACGGCTGGTTCCAGACCTTCGAGGAGCACTTTCCGGTTGGCTTCTTCATAATCATGCAGGTCGACAATGGAGCCTGGCAGGAGGTCGGTGTCTCCCGAATCGGTGATGCGTACCTTGCGCATCATCTGGCGGATCATCACCTCGACGTGTTTGTCGTTGATCTCCACTCCCTGCAGGCGGTACACCTTTTGTACTTCCTGGAGGATATACTCCTGCACGCCCCGAACCCCTTTGACCCGGAGCAAGTCCTTGGGATCAACGGAGCCTTCGGTCAGCTCATCCCCGGCTTCCACCCGGTCCCCTTCGCTCACCTTCAGCCGGGAGCCATAGGGAATTTGATAAGTTTTGGTCTCAACTTCACTCTCCACCTCGATCTCCCGACGATCCTTCACCTCGCGGATCTCTTTCACCGTTCCGAAGATCTCGGTAATAATGGACTGTCCTTTGGGATTCCGGGCCTCAAACAATTCCTGAATCCGGGGCAGACCTTGGGTGATATCATCCCCAGCCACACCACCGGTGTGGAAGGTCCGCATGGTCAACTGGGTCCCGGGCTCCCCGATGGACTGGGCCGCGATGATGCCCACCGCTTCCCCGATCTCCACATGGGTGCCCAAGGCCAGGTTGCGACCGTAACACATCCGGCAAACCCCGTGTTTGGTGCGACAACTGAGGACAGAACGGATAACCACTTTCTCCACACCGGCCTCCACGATCCGGCCCGCTTTTTCCTCATCGATCAGCTCGTTGCGATGGGCCAACACCTCACCGGTCTCTGGATGACGAACCGTTTCAAAAGCCATTCGACCCACAATCCGATCATACATCTCTTCGATCACTTCACCGCCGTCGGCGATCTTGCTGACTGCCAACCCTTTGTCGGTGCCACAGTCATCCTCCCGGACGATCACATCCTGGGCCACATCCACCAGGCGTCGGGTGAGATAGCCGGAGTCGGCGGTCCTCAAAGCCGTGTCGGCCAAACCTTTCCGGGCTCCGTGTGTGGAGATGAAGTATTCCAGCACCGTCAGCCCTTCACGGAAATTGGACTTGATCGGCAACTCGATGATCCGTCCCGCCGGGTTAGCCATCAGTCCGCGCATTCCGGCCAGCTGGGTGATCTGGGAGACGTTCCCCCGGGCACCGGAGTTGGCCATCATGTAGATCGGGTTGAATTTACCCAGTTTCTTCATCAGAACATCCGTGATATCGTCCTTGGCTTGGCTCCAGATCTGGATGACCCGTTCATAGCGCTCATCTTCGGTGATCAGACCGCGGCGATACTGTTTGAGGACCATCCCCACCTTGTCCTCCGCCTCGTCCAGGATCTTTTGTTTTTGTTCGGGAACCACCACATCGGAGACGGACATGGTGATCCCCGCCTTGGTGGAGAAAGAGTAACCCAAGGCTTTCATGTTGTCCATGAGCACTGAGGTTTCCTTGGTGCCGAAACGACGGAAGCTTTCAGAGATCAGGGAGCCCAGGAACCCTTTTTTGAGAGCCTCCTGTTCAGGCATACTCCTGATTTTTTCAGGGATGTTGACCCCTTTTTCATAAACGAAATACTTCTCCGGTGTCCCGTCCACCAGGTTGGCCCTGGAAGATTCGTTGATATAGGGAAAACTCGGGGGGAAGATTTCGTTGAAAATCAGCTTGCCAACCGTGGTCAGCAGTAAGGCTTTCTGTTGCTTGTCAGAAAAGCTCTCTTTGTTCAGGCTCTTCGCCGGAACGGCGATCCGGGTGTGGAGGCCGACTATCCCCTGGGTGTAGGCATTGATCGCTTCTCCCGGCCCGGTGAACACCCTTCCTTCCCCAGGCGCACCCGCCTTCTCCAGGGTCAGATAGTAACATCCCAGCACCATGTCCTGGGAAGGGGTGACCACAGGTTTCCCGTCTTTCGGGTTGAGAATGTTCTGGGCAGCCAGCATCAGCAGGCGCGCTTCCGCCTGGGCTTCCGCGGACAGTGGCACATGAACGGCCATCTGATCCCCGTCAAAGTCCGCATTGTAAGCCGTACAGACTAAAGGATGGAGACGGATGGCCCTCCCTTCCACCAGGGTCGGTTCAAAAGCCTGAATTCCCAGCCGGTGCAACGTCGGTGCCCGGTTCAGGAGCACCGGGTGTTCCTTGATGACCTCTTCCAATACATCCCACACTTCAGGATGAATCCGTTCCACTTTCCGCTTTGCACTTTTGATATTGTGGGCCAGACCCTTGGCCACAAGCTCCTTCATCACAAAGGGCTTGAACAGCTCCAAGGCCATCTCTTTGGGCAGACCGCACTGGTAGATTTTCAGATGGGGACCCACGACGATCACAGAACGGCCGGAGTAGTCCACCCGTTTCCCCAAAAGGTTTTGGCGGAAACGACCTTGTTTTCCTTTCAGCATATGGGAAAGGGACTTGAGCGGACGGTTTCCGGGTCCGGTGACCGGACGACCACGGCGCCCATTATCAATCAGGGAGTCGACGGCCTCCTGCAGCATCCGTTTCTCATTTTGCACGATGATATCAGGGGCACCCAGATCCAGAAGTCGTTTCAGCCGGTTATTCCGATTGATCACCCGACGGTACAAATCGTTCAGATCGGATGTGGCGAAACGTCCCCCATCCAATTGCACCATCGGTCGCAACTCCGGCGGAATGACGGGCAGTACATCCAGCACCATCCAATCCGGTTGGTTACCGGAGGAACGGAAAGCCTCCAATACTTCCAGCCGCTTGATCGCGCGACTGCGACGCTGTCCCTGAGCCGTGTGCATCTCCTCTTTCAGGATTTGCACTTCCTTGTTGATGTCGATCTCGGAAAGCAGCCGCTTGATCGCTTCTGCTCCCATCATCGCGGTGAAGGCATTTCCGTATTTTTCCCGGTAGTTACGGTACTCCTTCTCTGACAGGAGTTGCTTTTTCTCCAGGGGTGTGGCACCCGGATCCACCACTACGTAGGAGGCAAAGTAGATCACTTCCTCCAGGGAACGGGGAGACATATCCAACACCAACCCCATCCGACTGGGGATCCCCTTAAAGTACCAAATGTGGGACACCGGCGCGGCCAGTTCGATATGCCCCATCCGCTCCCGCCGCACTTTGGACCGTGTCACCTCTACACCGCAACGGTCACAGACGACCCCTTTGTAGCGGACACGTTTGTACTTTCCGCAGTGGCATTCCCAGTCCTTGGTGGGGCCGAAGATCTTTTCACAGAAAAGGCCTTCCTTCTCCGGCTTCAGAGTCCGGTAGTTGATCGTCTCCGGCTTTTTCACTTCGCCCCGGGACCAAGAGCGGATTTTATTCGGCGAGGCGAGACCGATTTTCATAAACTCGAAATTGTTGACGTCCAGCACTGGGCATTCCTCCCTCGGGATCATCCCGTATCAACCTGTCGGCGGGTGGTGATCCTTTGATGGCAAAACGCCTCTTTGATTGAGGCCGGGCAAACCGGTTACGAAGAAGACCGCTTCGCTTGATCCTGTTCCACAACCAGGCCCGCTCTTTCGTTGACCGGTTCGTCGTCCTCTGCGTAAAACTCCCTGATCTCTATCTCTTCCTGGTTTCTCCCCATCAACTTGACATCCATACCAAGGCTCTGCAATTCCTTGATCAGAACCTTAAAGGAAGCGGGGACACCAGGTTCAGGGACATTCTCACCCTTGACAATGGATTCGTAGGTTTTCACGCGCCCGATTTCATCGTCGGACTTGACCGTCAGAATCTCCTGCAAGGTGTAGGCTGCACCGTAGGCTTCCAGCGCCCATACTTCCATCTCTCCAAAACGTTGTCCACCGAACTGAGCCTTCCCGCCCAGAGGTTGTTGTGTAACCAGAGAGTAAGGTCCGGTAGAGCGGGCATGGATCTTATCATCCACCATGTGAGCCAGCTTGATCATGTACATCACGCCCACAGTCACCCGGTTTTCAAAGGGCTCACCGGTCCGGCCGTCATGGAGGATCGTCTTTCCATCCGGATCCAGACCCGCTTCTTCCAATGCATCGAACACATCCAGTTCTGACGCTCCGTCGAAGACGGGGGTCGCCATATAAAGCCCCATCTGCCGTGCCGCCATCCCCAGATGCACCTCCAGCACCTGCCCAATATTCATCCGGGAAGGAACACCCAGGGGGTTCAGCACCACTTCCACCGGTGTTCCGTCAGGAAGGAAGGGCATATCCTCCTCAGGCAGCACCCGGGCGATCACCCCTTTGTTTCCGTGGCGACCGGCCATCTTGTCCCCTTCGGAAATCTTCCGCTTCTGGGCGATGTAGACACGAACCAGTTGGTTGACACCCGGGGGAAGTTCATCCCCGTTTTCCCGTTCAAACACTTTTACGTCGACGACGATTCCATCAGTCCCATGGGGGACTCGAAGTGAGGTGTCCCGTACCTCCCGGGCCTTCTCCCCGAAGATAGCATGCAGGAGTCGCTCCTCTGCCGTCAGCTCGGTGACCCCCTTGGGAGTCACTTTCCCCACCAGGATATCGCCGGCCTTGATTTCCGCACCGATGCGGATGATTCCGCGTTCGTCCAGATTTTTCAGGGCATCTTCCCCCACGTTGGGAATATCACGGGTGATCTCCTCCGGCCCCAGTTTGGTGTCCCTGGCCTCGGATTCGTACTCCTCGATGTGAACCGAGGTGTAAACATCTTCTTTGACCAGACGTTCGGACAGGAGGATCGCATCCTCGTAGTTGTATCCTTCCCAGGTCATGAATGCCACCAGGACGTTCCGTCCCAGGGCCATTTCCCCGTTATCGGTCGAGGGACCGTCAGCCAAGGTGTCCCCTTTTTCCACCCGTTCACCGACGCGAACGATCGGGCGTTGGTTGATGCTGGTCCCCTGGTTGGATCGGATGTACTTGTGCAGTCTGTATTTATCCAGGTCCCCGCGCACCATCCGGCCATCCACTTCCTCCTCGTGGCGGACCCAGATTTCATCGGCGGATACCCGTTCCACCACACCCGGCCGTTTGGCCAGGACCATGACGCCGGAATCCCTGGCAGCCTTGTATTCCATCCCCGTACCGATGTAGGGAGCTTCCGGTTGCAGGAGAGGAACGGCTTGCCGCTGCATGTTGGATCCCATGAGAGCCCGGTTGGAGTCATCGTTCTCCAAGAAGGGGATACAGGCCGTGGCCACGGATACCACCTGTTTCGGGGAGACGTCCATATAGTCGACCCGCTCCCGGGGAACGGGGATGATCTCCTCCTTGTACCGTGTCACCACCTGTTCGCTTACGAAGCGTCCCTCTTCGTCCAACTCGGCATTGGCCTGCGCCACATAATAATTGTCCTCTTCATCTGCTGTCAGGTAAGTAATCTCATCCGTCACCCGGTTGGTTTCGGGATCCACTCTCCGGTAGGGCGTTTCAATAAAACCGTATTCATTGATCCGGGCAAAAGAAGACAGCGAGTTGATCAACCCGATATTGGGGCCTTCCGGTGTCTCGATAGGACACATGCGACCATAGTGAGAGTGGTGAACGTCCCGGACCTCAAACCCGGCCCGCTCCCGGGTCAGCCCTCCGGGTCCGAGGGCGGACAGACGCCGCTTGTGGGTCAATTCCGCCAAGGGGTTGGTCTGATCCATAAACTGGGACAATTGACTGCTCCCGAAAAACTCCTTGATCGAAGCGATCACCGGTCGGATGTTGATCAGAGCCTGAGGCGTGATCGCATTCGCGTCTTGAATCGACATCCGTTCCCGGACCACCCGCTCCATCCGGGAGAGGCCGATCCGAAACTGGTTTTGAAGCAGTTCGCCCACAGAACGGAGACGCCGGTTCCCCAAGTGGTCGATGTCATCGGTATTGCCCACCCCATGGAGGAGGTTGATGAAATAGTTGATGGAAGCGATGATATCCTCCGGGGTGATATTCTTCACACTTTTGTCGATCCGACCGTTGGAGATCACCTCAATCACTTTTCCATCCTCAACAGGAGAGAAAATCTTCAGGGATTGCAGGCGGATCAAGCCGTCTTCCGGCACCCCTCCGCGAACCGAGTACTCCGACCATCCGATCCCTCCCTCTTTTTCAAGGTAGGGAAGCATCCGTTCCAGCAACCGACGATCCACGGTCTGGCCCGCTTCGGCGATGATCTCCCCCGTCTCGGGATCGACCACAGTTTCGGCCAGACGCTGGTTTAGCAGCCGATTCTTGATGTGCAGTTTCTTATTGATCTTGTATCGTCCCACATTGGCCAAGTCGTAGCGCTTCGGGTCAAAGAAGCGGGAAAACAACAAGCTACGGGCATTGTCCGCCGTGGGTGGTTCACCAGGGCGCAGACGCTCGTAGATTTCAATCAAGGCTTTCTCGGTGTTGGTGGTGTTGTCCTTGTCCAGTGTGTTGCGGACGTACTCGTCATCCCCCAGAAGATCCAAGATTTCGGCATCGCTGGAATAACCGAGAGCACGCAAAAGGACCGTCACCGGAATTTTCCGTGTGCGATCGATCCGCACATAGATAATGTCCTTGGCGTCGGTTTCAAACTCCAGCCACGCCCCTCGGTTGGGAATGACCGTGGCAGTAAAAGTGGGTTTCCCGTTTTTGTCGACTTTGCTATTATAGTAAACACTGGGCGAGCGAACCAACTGACTGACGATAACCCGCTCCGCACCATTGATAATGAAGGTACCCGTGTCTGTCATCAACGGGAAATCTCCCATAAAGACTTCCTGCTCTTTCACTTCGCCGGTCTCTTTGTTGATCAGGCGCACCTTCACCCGCAAAGGCGCGGCATAGGTGACATCCCGCTCTCTGGATTCATCGACGGAGTACTTCGGCTCTTCCAAAGAGTAATCGATAAACTCCAAAACCAGATTGCCGGTGAAGTCTTCGATGGGCGAAATATCCTCAAACATCTCCTTCAAACCTTCATCCAGAAACCACTGGTAGGACTGTTGCTGGATTTCGATCAGGTTGGGCAGTTCGAGCACCTCGTTGATCCTTGCATAACTGCGCCGCTTTCGCCGACCGTATTGGACTAATTTACCCGCCAAACGAGCTCCCCCCTCGAACCCAGTCGATTGGTTCACGACCCCCTGCAGGGTCGCCTCCATACATATCCATCCACTATCCAACATCCACCCTCACTCTCAGGACTGTCTCCAAGGGACTTTCCTGAATCCACTCCGATTATTCCTATATAAACCATCCAATGGTGTCTCTTTTTTCCAACCATATGGTCTATTTTCATAGCGTAGCCAAAAACTTCCTTGTATATTCATGACAAAAACTCCCTTAGCTGTCGAATCCCTACATTCCACAAGCAGTGGGATAGCATTATAAAACGATATCACAGGCCTATACCCGTGTCAATGATTTTTATGCAATTGATTTCCGGGCATGAAGGATCCAGTAGCCCTTTTTCTTCTCCACAATCTCCACTTCGGCAAACCGGGTATCCAGTTCCTTCTTGGCCGAAGCACCACCCTGTTGTTTGCGGATGACAACCCAGAGCGACCCGCCCGGCAACAACTTGTCATATGACTCTGCGAACAATCGGTAGACCGTCTTCTTGCCAGTGCGGATGGGAGGATTGGTCAGGACGGAATCGAATCGCCGATTTCCGAGGGATGACAAACCATCACTCTCCAGGATTTCCACATGATTGGAAACCCCGTTGCGTTCGGCGTTTCGCCGTGCCAGTTCCAATGCTCTCCGGTTGAGGTCCACCATCGTGACCCGACAGCCAGGTGCAAAGGCGGAACAGGCAATCCCCACCGGACCGTATCCACACCCGAGATCCAGGATCTCCCCCCGTCCAGGTAGTTCGGCTGTTTCTATCAAGAGCCGGGAACCATAGTCGACCCCTTTTTTTGAAAAAACACCGGCGTCAACCAGAAAGCGAAAGGTCTTCCCGCGCAGAAGAGCGGTGATTTCCCGTTCATCCCTGGCAACACCGGGTTCTTTGGAAAAGTAGTGGTCTGTCATCCACATTCACCTCGTATAATGAAAACCCGCCGGCAATCAGCCGGCGGGTCCGGCATTTCAGGTGGATTTACTTCAGCTCCACCGTAGCACCGGCTTCTTCCAGTTTCGACTTGATTTCCTCGGCTTCCTCCTTGGAGGCGCCTTCTTTGACCGGGGCCGGGGCACCGTCCACCAGCGCCTTGGCTTCTTTCAGACCCAGACCGGTGATTCCCCGGACAGCCTTGATAACGTTGATTTTGGAGGATCCGGCGGCAGCAAGGATCACGTCAAATTCGGACTTCTCCTCGGCAGCTTCCCCAGCTCCGGCAGCTCCGGCCACAGCGACGGGAGCGGCGGCAGTGACACCGAACTCTTCTTCGATCGCTTTTACCAAGTCGTTCAATTCAAGCACGCTCATGCCTTTGATGGCCTCAAGAATTTCCTCTTTACTCATGATGGTACCTCCTGACAGGTATATTTTTTACGGAATCCCCGCGACGGGGAGAATGTCACAACACAAGCCTCAAGCTTCGACGCTTTCGCCTTCGCCATCCTTGTCGGCCACCGCTTTGACGGCCAGGGCGAAATTGCGCATCGGCGCCTGCAGCACAGACAGAAGCATGGACAGAAGACCTTCCCGGGAAGGCAGTTCAGCCAGTTCCTTAATCTCGTCCAAGCTGACCACACGCCCTTCGACCACTCCGCCCTTGATCTCCAGCTCTGTGTTCTCCTTGGCGAACTTGTGCAGAACCTTGGCAGGTGCCACCACGTCATCATTGGAGAAGGCGATGGCCGTCGGCCCCACCAGTTTGTCATCCAGTTCGGTCAGGTTCGTCTGGGCCGTGGCCCGCCGGGTCATGGTGTTTTTCAACACCTGATAGTCCACACCCGCCTCCCGGAGTTGCTTCCTCAATTCGGTCAGCTGGGAGACGTTGAGGCCGCGGTAATCCGTCAGGATCGTCGCTTTGCTCCGGGTCAGTTTGTCGGCGATTTCAGCCACAACCTGCTTCTTTTTTTCAATTGCCGTGGACATGGGATCCACCTCCTCAAATAAAGTGCCGCCGTAAACGAAAAGGCCTTCGCAGACAGACGAAGGCCGGGAACAAACCCATCCCGCAGGACGGACGCATGTTCATACCTCGGCAGGATATTTAAGCACCTGTTCCGGTGCCCCGGCTGTCTACGGCAGAATCTGATTCAATTGTGACAGAATGCTTGATGTTACTGTCGGACGATCAGTGTCCGGCGAAAGGGGAAGTGTTGACAGCGACTCCCGGCCCCATGGTGGAAGAGACAGTGGCGCTCTTCATGTATTGGCCCTTGGCGGCTGCCGGCTTGGCCTTGATCAAGGTGTCGATCAAAGCCTGGAAGTTCTCGGCCAATTTCTGGGTGTCAAAGGAGACCTTGCCGATCGGGGCGTGGACGTTGCCAGCCTTGTCGGCACGGTATTCGATTTTACCTGCCTTCACTTCTTCGACAGCCTTGGCCACTTCAAAGGTGACGGTCCCGGTTTTCGGGTTGGGCATCAGTCCGCGGGGCCCCAGGATCCGGCCCAGCTTACCCACCTGCCCCATCATGTCAGGGGTGGCGATGACCACATCAAAGTCCAGCCAGCCTTGGCTCACTTTGTTGACCAGATCTTCCTCGCCGACAAAATCGGCACCGGCCTGCTCAGCCTCCCTGGCTTTCTCCCCTTTGGCGAAAACGAGAACCCGCTTGGTTTTACCGGTTCCATGGGGCAACACCACTGCACCGCGAACTTGCTGATCCGCACGCTTGGTGTCCACACCCAACCGGAAAGCGGCTTCGACGGTTTCGTCAAATTTGGCGGGGGCCACCTCTTTCACCAGTCGAAGTGCCTCTTCCAGTTCGTAAGCTTGTTCCCGGTCGATTTTCTTCAGTGCATCCTGATACTTCTTGCCATGTTTAGCCACGGTGTTTCCTCCCTTCGTGGTCATAACGGATGATCCTCCCACTCGCACCGACAACCCGTGGCGGTCGTCCGTGCAGCCACGCCTCAGTCCTCGATGTTGATCCCCATGCTGCGAGCGGTTCCTTCCACCATTCGCATCGCGGCTTCCACATCGGCGGCATTCAGATCGGGCAATTTCAACTCCGCAATTTCTCGGACTTTGTCCCGCTTGATCGTGGCCACTTTGTTCTTATTGGGCTCTCCGGAAGCCTTGTCAAGACCTGCCGCTTTCTTCAACAGGACAGCTGCCGGAGGGGTTTTCGTCACAAAGGTAAAGGAACGATCTTCAAACACGGTGATTTCCACCGGAATAATCATACCCGCCTTGTCAGAAGTACGGGCATTGAACTCCTTGCAGAAACCCATGATGTTGACGCCTGCCTGCCCCAGCGCCGGACCCACCGGCGGCGCCGGGTTGGCTTTTCCGGCCGGAATCTGCAGTTTGACGACTTTGATGACTTTTTTGGCCACACCATCCAACTCCTTTACAGAATGTGGTTCCCTCGGGTTAAACCCTCCCACGGTCAGACAAAACCGGGTGCTGTCCGGGATGTGGCACAAGTCCCGAATCAGCCGGAAGCAAACACAATTACATTATCACAACTCCAGGCAAAAAGAAAGATCGTACATGGGATCAAATTTTTCCCACCTGGTTAAAATCGAGCTCCACCGGGGTTTCCCGACCGAACATGTTCACCAGTACTTTCAGCTTCCGGCGATGGGGATCCACCTCTTCGATCGTGCCGACAAAGTCAGCGAAGGGACCCTCCTTCACCTTTACGCTTTCGGAAACGGAAAAGACCACTTTTGGCCGGGCTTCCTCCATCCCCATCTGGTTGAGAATGGTGTGAACTTCTTCCGGCATAAGGGGGGTGGGTTTCGCTCCGCCCCCGGGCGAACCGACGAAGCCCGTCACACCCGGGGTGTTGCGCACCACATACCACGAGTCGTCGGTCATCACCATCTCGACCAACACATATCCCGGGAAAACCTTGCGCTGGACCGTTTTCTTTTTCCCGTCCTTGTGTTCCACTTCTTCTTCCGTCGGGACGAGGACGCGAAAAATCTTATCCTGCATATCCATCGAGTGAACTCGTTTTTCCAGATTGGTTTTCACCTTGTTCTCGTAGCCCGAATAGGTGTGGACCACATACCAGTTCTTCTCCATGAAATCAGGGCTTAACCGCCCTGTCCCCCCTTATGACACAAAATTACCTGATTTGCTCGATCAGTGAAGCGATCCCCATATCGATCAACAAGGTAAACAGCGTAACCAGAATGACAGTCACCACTACGACCAGCGTATATTTTATCAGCTCTTGGCGCGTGGGCCATCGAACTTTTTTCAGTTCGGCTGCGCCGGTCTTGAAGAAATCGACAGTTCCGGTCACGCTCCTTTTGATGCCGGTGCCAAGGCGGCCGAGAAAACCCATGAGCGTCCCCCCCCTAAATCTCACATCATTTGGTTTCGCGATGCAGGGTATGCCCGTTGCAACGGGGGCAATATTTCCGGAACTCCATACGATCGGGATGATTCCGTTTATTTTTAGTGGACGAGTAGTTGCGCTCCTTGCAATCCGTGCATTCCAATGTGATCAAGACACGCAAGACCAAACACCTCCTCAAATACCGTGCCCACAAATTTTTACAGGCGTCATACAAATACCCAAACAACATTATCATACGAAGAACGGCATGTCAATGAATAGAAGACATGCCTCTCCATTATCGACGCGGATTCCCCACTTCAAACCGTCGGGAATTCTTTTTATTTTTTTCGAGAGAGAGAAGGAAATTGGCAGAACATGTCGAAATGAGAAATCAGGATGTACAAAGGGAATCGAGACAAGCACCAGATCACTTCCCACCTGAATCCATTCTTCTTCAGGAGGAGACCTCACGCACTTCGAGGTAGCGCTCCAGTTTCCGTTTTACACGCTGGAGGGCATTGTCGATGGATTTGACGTGCCGTTTCAGGTCGACGGCGATCTCCTGATAGGAACGTCCATCCAGATACAACATCAACACTTGGCGCTCCAAATCGCTCAAAATTTGTGACATTTTATCCTCGATATCATCAAACTCTTCCTGGTTGATATAAAGCTCTTCCGGATCTGAGGCCCGGCCCCCTGTCAAAATATCCATCAGGGTGCGATCGGAATCCTCATCGTAGATGGGCTTGTCCAGGGAAACATAAGAATTGAGCGGGATGTGTTTTTGACGGGTCGCCGTTTTGATCGCAGTGATGATTTGACGGGTGATGCACAGCTCGGCAAAAGCCTTGAAAGAAGCCAGCTTGTCCCCGCGAAAGTCGCGGATCGCCTTGAACAGCCCGATCATACCTTCCTGTACAATATCTTCATGGTCTGCTCCGATAAGGAAATAGGAGCGGGCTTTGGCACGCACAAAATTTTTATATTTGTGGATCAATTGTTCCAGTGCAGCCCTGTCATCCGCCCGAACATATTCCACCAGCTCTTCGTCGGCCATCGATTCGTAGTCCGTCAAAGTACATTGGAGATTGACGCTCACCTTCATCCCTCCGACCCGTTGGCTGGAAAACCATGATAATTGTATTATAGCTGAGTTGCAACAAAAACGTCAATTTTTCACCTATTTTTTCCGCCTCCACACTTCCAATATTTTCAACACCTCCTCCCCGAGCCCCTGTCCCAGGGTGGGCCTGGATCCCTGTCCTTCCTTGATTTTGCTTGAAATATCCCCTTTCATCCGCCTGAACTCCTCCAGCAACTCCCGGGAGGAAATTCGATAAGCTCCCTGTCCGAAAACGACCCGCTGCTCCAAATAATCGGAGGTGGCCACATAGATTCGGCGTCCGGGTTTTCGATGTTGTTTGACCAGCCGTTCGATCATCTGATCCGCCGTCTCGTGTTCTTTGGTGTAAAAGATGGTGATTTGTTGTTCGGAATATCGGGATCCGGCCCCCGGAGCACGGTGGGCGTCAAAGACGAGGAAAACCCGGCGGCCAAAGACGGTCTGGTATTCCGACAACAAGGTCGCCAACTGGTGACGGGCTTCTTCCAAGGGGAGAAGATCCCACTCTTCATGGGCTCCGATCACATTGTACCCATCCACGATGAGCCACTCTTCCAAGTCCTTCACGGCTTCATTTCTCCCGTCCGCGGAGCACTTCATACATCAGGAGTGCCGCCGCCACGGAAGCGTTGAGGGAAGAGATTAGCCCCTTCATGGGCAGACCCACGGTAAAATCACACTTCTCTTTCAGACGACGGCTGACTCCCTTCCCTTCATTGCCGATGACGAGGGCCACGGGAAGGGAGTAATCTATTTCATCATAACGGCTGGGGGCATCAGCATCACCGGCGATCAGCCATACCCCCCGTCTCTTCAACTCGTCGGCCGTCCGATTGAGGTTGGTCACCCGGACTACAGGGACGTGCTCAACGGCACCGGCGGAAGTCTTGGCCACTGTCGAAGTGAGGCCTGCCGCCCGTCGTTTGGGAATCACCACTCCATGAGCACCCGAAGCATCTGCAGTGCGAAGGATGGATCCTAGATTATGGGGATCTTCTATCCCGTCAAGCAGGAGAAAGAAGGGAGCTTCATCCCGCTCCTCCGCCCGTTGGAACAACTCTTCCAGATCCGCATACCGCCAGGGTTTGGCCTGGGCCGCCACTCCTTGATGGTTGAGCCCCGGGGCCACCCGGTCCAACGTCTGGCGGGGAACCTGTTGAATAGCAACTCCCTGTTGCCGAGCTTCTTCCATCAAAGGACCCAGCCCACCCTTTCCCTTGCCGGCCCCTTCCGCAACCAGAAGCTTGCCCATGCTGCGCCCAGCCTTCAGTGCCTCCCTCACTGCCCGGCGGCCGATCACCCATTCATTCTCCATCCTCCAACGCTCCCTCCAGTGATTGGATCACTTGTTTCATCCCTTGCGTCAAACGATCGGTGTTTCCTGTCAGATACCAATGTCCCACTAAAGTTTCCAACCCGGTGCTGTAACGATAATCCAGGGTGTTGACGTTTTTGGGTATGCTCTTGGCCTTGGCGTTCCTCCCCCGCTTGACCACCTCTTTTTCTTCTTCGGTCAACCAACCCTCCAAAATTCTGACCGCCTCCGCCTGGGCACCAGCAGAAACAAAGCGGACGGCCTTTCCTTGGATATTGTGAGTTCGTGACTCTCCCCGCGCCAAAAGATGATGCCGGATGAACAGTTCATAGACCGCATCCCCCAGATACGCCAACAACAGAGGATTTATCTCTTCCGGTCTTTTTTTCAGTGTTCCGATCTGTCCCAGAATCGATTCCATTTCATTTCCTCCGCCAGCGAACACCTTGGGGGGTATCCTCCAAAACAATCCCCTGTTCAGCCAGCCGGTCCCGAATGGCATCCGCCCGCTTGAAATCCCGGGCAGCGCGGGCCTGTTGCCGTTCTTCGATCAAAGCTTCAATCTCTCTGGCAAGGGAATCCTCTTCTCCCACTGTCACCAGGCCCAGAATTTCTCCCCCAAATCGATGGATCCAGTCCAACAAAATCGTGAGGGAGCCTTTGGGAACCACTGAACGGGCCACCGTCTCATTTGCAAATTTGACGCTCTCATGCAATACGCTGATCCCATTGGCGGTATTCAAATCATCGTCCATCGCCGCTTCAAACTCCCGGGTCAGGGAAGCAAGGCGCTCTTTCACTTCGGGTTCAGCCTCTCCTTCCTGAGCGGCCCCTATCCGGTGGTGCAAGTTGTTCACCGCCGTGTCGAAGCGTTCCAGGCTGCTTTCGATCTGGCGGATCGCCTCATGGCTGAAGGAGATGGGATTCCGGTAATGGGCCGACAGCAGAAAATAACGGAGAGCCCGGGGTGAATATTCTTCCCTCAATTCATGGACCCGAACAACGTTGCCCAAGGATTTGGACATCTTTTCGTCACCCATGTTGATATATCCATTGTGAAGCCAATACCGGACGAAGGGTTTTTCCGTCCAGGCTTCGCTCTGGGCCATCTCGTTTTCATGGTGGGGAAAACAGAGATCCATTCCCCCGGCATGCACATCCAGCGTGTCCCCGAGATATTTCCTGGACATGGCGGAGCACTCGATATGCCAGCCGGGACGTCCGCGGCCCCAGGGACTCTCCCAACTGATTTCACCGGGCTTCGCTTTTTTCCACAAGGCAAAATCCAGCGGATTCTCCTTCTTCTCATTCACCTCCACCCGAGCCCCTGCATTCAATTCTTCTATCGACTGCTTGGACAACTTTCCATAGTCCTTTTTCCGCAGGGACCGGTAGTAGACATCCCCCTCCCGTTCATAAGCATAGCCTTTATCAAGCAAAGAGCGGATCGCCTCCAGCATTTCGGGGATGTGTTCCGTCGCCCTGGGATGGATATCGGCCCGGTTCACCCCGAGCGCATCCATATCATCGAAATAAGCCTGGATGTAACGTTCCGCCAACTCTTCCACTGTGGTGTTCTCCTGGTGGGATCTTTCGATCAGGCGGTCATCGACATCGGTGAAGTTTTGCACGTAGGTGACGTCATACCCTTTATACTGCAAATACCGACGGACCACGTCAAAAAAGACAAACACCCGGGCGTTTCCGATATGAATATAGTTGTAGACGGTCGGCCCGCACACATACATGGTGACTTTCCGATCGTGCTGAGGTTGAAAGGGTTCAAGCTTTCTGGTTTGTGTGTTGAACACCTGCAAAGTCATCCTGTTCCTGCTCCCTTCGAATGGTTTCCAGTTCCCTCTCCAGACGCTGCAATTGACATCTCAGACGGTCGATATCCTTCTCCAGATCTTCACATGCTTCCGCCACCGGATCTGGCAGATCCGTATGATCGAGATTGCCGGGGGATTTGACACGAACTCCGTCCTGAACCACCACACGGCCGGGAACTCCAACCACAGTGGAGTTGGGAGGCACTTCTTTGAGCACCACGGAACCAGCCCCGATCTTGGAGCCGCGGCCGATTCGCATCGATCCCAAAACTTTGGCACCCGTAGCGATCAGCACCCCATCTTCAATCGTAGGATGGCGCTTCCCTTTTTCCTTTCCGGTCCCTCCCAGAGTGACTCCTTGATAAATGGTCACATGATTCCCGATCTCACAGGTTTCACCGATCACCACACCCATTCCGTGATCAATGAACAATCCACGGCCAATGCGGGCGCCGGGATGAATTTCGATGCCAGTCAGAAAGCGGGCCAGCTGTGAGAGAAGCCGGGCGCACAAAAACCATTTATGTTTGTATAACCAGTGGGCAATCCGGTACATCCAGATGGCGTGCAAGCCGGAATAGGTTAAAACCACTTCTGTCACGCTCCGGGCTGCCGGGTCCCTCTCGAAAACAGCATCGATATCGGATTTCAGGACAGAACGGATGTTTTTCCATCGCCGAAATGGATTCACTGCTCTCCCCTCCTTTTAATCGTGGCTAGTGCCCCTTCAGGCAACTTTGATCTTGTTTTTCAGCAAGGCGGGGGCAGGATAGTGGGGCGGCTCCGATCTCTTGCAAAGAGCGCAAAGGCGAATCAAATCCCCACCATCCTAGCCCATCTGTAATTTTCCATACAATGTTCGCTGAGGGAGCACTAGAAGCATTGTGAAAAAGCCGTTCACAGGGAGGGATAGGGTTTCACAACCATGTGCCCCCCTTCCTATGACGAGTTTGTCACACGCATCAAGTTCATCCGGATTCAAAAAAATCTCTGCAGCACAAGGCTGCAGAGACGGATGGAATCCGCGGTTCCACTCTGCTTGGCCGGACCTCCAGTCCGACCCGCTCTTCCCGTTAACGGAGGGGACCGGCCCGCCCTACCACCTCGGGGAGAAGCTTCGGGGGGCGGCTCACGGGTGCATTTCCGCCGGTCGGGAAGCGGAGCTCTTTCAGCCTGGCAGCTCCTCTCTGTTGAATCCCTTCCGCCGTACTCTCCCGGTCATCACCTGTTTTTGTTCATGAACGGAGAATACTTTCCCTTTGTTCCCGTATAACTTCGTTTATTATATACTCCCTTTTCTCTGATCACAACCACATGAGCCAGAGAAATAGATCATCCCTGCCTCTGAAGGAAACACTTCAAGCGAACCAACACAGTCTCCTTACCCAGGAGAGAGATCGTCTCTCTCAGATCCGGTCCGTGCACCTCACCGGTCACTGCAGCCCGCACCGGCATAAACAACTGTTTTCCCTTGCAACCGGTTTCCTTCTGAACTGACTTCAACAATTGTTTAACTGTATCCGCCGTCAACTCTTCCCCAGTGGATTCAAGTTGACGGATCAGTGCTTCCACCACTGTGGGGACCTGTTTCTGGGAAAGGATTTCTTTGGCATCATTGGAGTAGGACACTTCCTTGCGGAAAAACATTTCCGTCAGTTCGACCACCTGTGCCACATAGTCCAGCTGTTCCTGATAAAGTCCCACCAAACGGGTCACCCATTCCTTTTCTTCCCCGACAGGTTGTTCCCCGATCCGCCCGGCCCGGGCCAGATGGGGAATCGCCAGCTCAGTGATCCGCTCCGTGGAGGACTCTTTAATGTAGTGATTGTTCATCCACATCAATTTGGCCGCATCAAATACCGCAGGCGCTTTGGAGACCCGTTTTAGGGAGAAAAGGTGAATCAGCTCATCGAGGGAGAAGATCTCCTCCTCCGCTTTCTCTCCTTCCGGCGCCCACCCCAGGAGCACCAGGAAATTGATGATCGCTTCGGGGAGGTAACCCAATTCCCGGTATTGATCGATAAACTGAATGATCGATTCATCCCGTTTGCTCATTTTCTTCCCTTCGGCATTCAGGATGAGGGAAGCATGGGCAAAGACGGGAGGCTCCAAACCCAAAGCCTCGTACAGGAGAATCTGTCGGGGGGTGTTGGAGATATGCTCTTCACCCCGGACTACATGAGTGATCTCCATCAGGGCATCATCCACCACCACCGCGAAATTGTAGGTGGGACGGCCGTCGGGACGCAGAAGGATGAAGTCGCCGATTCCCTCCGTTTCAAACCGGACCTCCCCCCGCACCTCATCCTGGATGGTGATCTCCCGGCCTTCAGGCACACGGAAACGGATGGAGGGTTTCCTCCCTTCTTGCTCGAAGGTTTGTCGCTCTTCAGAGGTCAGGTGACGGCAGCGACCGCTGTATTTGGGAGCCTTTCCTTCCGCCAGCTGCCGTTCGCGATCCCGCTCCAACTCTTCCTGGGTGCAGTAGCAAGGATAGGCATGTCCAGCGTCCAACAATTTTTGCAGGTGCTTCTGATAGATCTCCAACCGTTCCATGGAGCGGTATGGCGAATGGGGGCCCCCCACATCCACACTCTCGTCCCAATCGATGCCCAGCCACTTCAAAGCCTCCAGCTGTTTCTGCTCAGCATCGGCAAGATTGCGTTCCACATCGGTGTCCTCGATGCGAACCACAAAAGCCCCGCCGTTTTTTCGGGCCCACAGATAACTGAACAGCGCAGTCCGTGCCCCTCCGATGTGTAGGTGTCCTGTGGGACTGGGCGCATAGCGCGTACGAACTTGTCTCATCGTCTCCGTTCACCTCTCGTGCGTGCTGAAATCTGCATGTTAATTCGCCATATTTTTGTTGAGGAGACCGTGTTCTGCCCTACAACTGTTGCATCCCCATTGGGCACAAGGGCGTGTCTGATGGGGTCTCCTGTGTGACCGTCTCCGATCTCTTGCGACAAGCGCATCGCGAGACCCGGAGTGAAGTAACCCTGGCAAGACTTGTACTGATGAGTGCAAAGGAGCTCCGCCAGTCACACAAGCCTCTCCTTCTCCTTACATCGCAGCTGAATTACCAGACCAGCCTCTCCAGGGTTGCTCCCGATCTCGCTACAGGACACGCCCCCTTCTGCCTCTCATCTACCGCTTAATCCCCAACCCTGACTCAGGCCTTTTTTACCAAACAGACAACCGCCATTGAAGCGATTCCTTCTTCCCGGCCGGTGAAGCCGAGGCGTTCGGTTGTCGTCGCCTTGATATTGATATCTGATAAGTCCGCCTGCAACAGTTGGGCGACGCACTCCCGGATCACCGGAATATGGGGGGCCATCTTGGGTTTCTGGGCGATCACGGTCGCATCCAAATTTCCGAGAACATAACCCGCATCGACAGCCATCCTCCACACTTGGCGGAGCAATTCAGCACTGTCCGCTCCCTCATACCGAGGGTCGGTGTCGGGGAAGTGCGTCCCGATATCCCCTTTTCCCAATGCGCCAAGCACTGCATCGGTGATCGTGTGCAGGAGAACATCCGCATCGGAGTGTCCCACCAACCCCTTGGAATAAGGAATGTTCACACCACCCAGGATCAATGGACGGTCCTCTGCAAACTGATGTACATCAAACCCTTGTCCCACTCTGATCATCGCGGTCGACTCCTCATCTTCCAAATCGCTTCCGCCAGAACCATATCTTCCGGCGTCGTCAGTTTCAAGTTGCTGTAATCGCCTTTCACCACCCGGACCGGCATGCCCATCGCCTCCACCAACATAGCGTCATCAGTGGCGGCCAATCCCTTTCTTTTCCCCTCCTCATGGGCTTGTACCAATAAGGAGCGGCGGAAAGCCTGAGGGGTTTGTACCGCCCACAGACCGCTCCGTTCCAGGGTGCGGGCCACATCCATCCCGGGGGCCACTTCCTTGATCGTGTCTTTGACGGGGACTGCCAACACAGCGGCATCCACTGACTTCAGCTGGTTTAACAACTCTGAGATCTGTTCGTGGGTGACGAAGGGGCGGACCGCATCATGAACCAGCACCCACTCCGTCGCCATTTCCTGCAGGGCTTGGTAAACACTGTCCTGCCGTTCCTCCCCCCCCAGTGTGACTCCTACTTTTTCCCGGGGAACTCCGTATTTATCCAACAACTGACAGACTGACCTTTCCTCGTCTTGATGGACTGCCAACACCAATCGACTGACGGCGGGATGATCGAGAAAAACACGGAGCGTCCGGATCAGCACCGGTTCCCCGCACAGATCGAGAAACTGCTTGCTGATCGGAGTCCCCATCCGCTTTCCCTTCCCCGCAGCCGGGATCACCACACCCGCGTTCACCGCACATCCCCTTTCAAACACAAGAGAGCCCGGCGGCGAGATTGTCCACCCGGCGCCGGGCGTCCGGAAACGCTCTGTGTTTCAGAGCGCCTTTTCCAGCAATTTCGGTTTGGCAAAAATCATTCTCCCTGCAGATGTTTGTAACACACTGGTGACCAAGACGTCAATCCGTTCCCCAATGTATTCCCGACCGCCCTCGATGACAATCATGGTGCCGTCATCCAGATAAGCCACCCCTTGACCATGTTCCTTTCCGTCCTTGATCACCTGAACATTGATCTCTTCTCCGGGGAGAACCACCGGTTTGACGGCGTTGGCCAGATCATTGATATTCAGCACCTTGACTCCTTGAAGCTCACACACCTTGTTCAGGTTGAAGTCGTTGGTCACCACTTTTCCGGACAACACCTTGGCCAGCTTGACCAGCTTGCTGTCCACTTCGGTCACTTCTTCAAAATCCCCTTCATAGATCAGAACACGCATGTTGAGCTCTTTCTGGATCTTGTTTAAGATATCCAGCCCCCTGCGACCCCGGTTCCGTTTCAGAACATCGGAAGAGTCGGCGATGTGCTGGAGTTCCTCCAGAACAAAGCTGGGAATGACCAGGGTTCCCTCCAAAAAACCCGTCCGGCAAATGTCGGCGATCCGCCCGTCGATGATCACACTGGTGTCCAAAATTTTATGTTCCACGTTGTCGCGACTTTCCTTTTCTTTTTTGCCACGATCTTTTCCTTGACGGTTCATGGTGAAGATGGCGATCAACTCATCCCGCTTTTTATATCCGACCCGAAATCCCAGGTAGCCCAACAGGGCGGACACCAGGATGGGAAGGACCGATGAGATGACCGGCAGCGGCAGTTCAGACAAAGGGGGCTCGATCAGAAATGCTACGATAAGACCGAAGATCAAACCCATTGCGCCAAACAGAGTATCTGCCGCCGGTATTTTCACCAGGCGCTCTTCGCTCCAATGTATCCAACGGACGATGACATTTCCGGTGAACCAATATGTCAACAGGTACAGGAGGAGCGCCCCCAGGACGGCTCCGATGTATCGAGGGGCCGGCACATCAACCAATCCGATGGGCGGTTGTTGAAGCATTTGAAAGAGTGTGGGTCCCAGGTAAAAACCGAGTGTCGCTCCGATCAATACGAAGGCCAAATGGACAGACCTTTTCAGCACGGGGCTTCACCTCCTCATTCACATTATAGACAATCACTGGAAATCAAAACCCTGTTATTTGCATCTCAGAGGAAATATCCCCGTCCTGCCAAGTCAGGCCCGTTCCACCCGGGGCTTGCTTTCCGATAGAATGATTTCGTCCAGCAACCCAAAGGCTTGGGATTCTTCCATCTCCTTCGCGAGTACCAGTTCACTGATCAGGATTTGGCGAGCATTGTCCAACATCTTGCGTTCCCCCGTGGAGAGACCTTTCTCCTTTTCCCGAAGCATCAGGCAACGAACCACATCGGCCAGATCATGGATATCTCCGCTCTTCATCTTGTCAAGGTTGGCCCGGTAACGTCTATTCCAATTACCGGAAACCTCTGAACTGCCATTGGCCAACCGCTCGATCACATCGGAAATCGTCTTCTCATCGACCACTTCCCTCAGACCGATGGTGTCCACCTTGGACATCGGGATCATCACTTTCATATCGCCGACAGGCATACGCATCACATAATAACGTTGGGATTCCCCGAGGATCTCCTTCTCTTCGATCGCCTCGATGATGCCTGCACCGTGCATGGGGTATACCACTTTGTCGCCGATGTTGAACACTCAACCCACCTCCAAGGGCAATATCCATTTCCAAGATATCACAATCGCAGGAGGAAGTCAATAAATTAAAATGAATATCTTAGCACATATCAAGCAATAACGTCAATAGATTTTTCGCAAAAGGGTCATTTCTGATCTGAATCCCGGAATAAATTGACACTTTCTTCAAGGAGGGGCTATAATTATTTTGTACGGAATCTTCGATAGCTTCCGACAGTTTGCCCATACCCCGATCCGGTGCTGATGCTCAGAATGGAAGAGGTGAAAAGAGTTGGAAACTGAAAACCTGCAGACTTTTCAGCAACAGGTGGCAGACCTGCTTTTGAGACATCGGAGTGTGCTGGATGTATCGTCCAAATTTCAGGAATCCAACAGTCGGGTGAATCGGGCCCTGATGAAGTCGGTGACGGAGTGCGGCTGTATTCGGATCCAGGCAGCCCGTCAACCCTTTACGGAAGGAACCCCCCTTGAGGAAACCAACCTTGATTCCCACTTGAGCGGGTTGCTGTGCGACCATTGTTTGGAAGTGGTCAAAACGGAGATGGGTAAAAATTTGTTTTACCTGGCAGCCATGTGTAACCTTCTCGAAATTCGACTGGATGAAGTAGTAAAAGAGGAATCAGAAAAACTTTCCACTCTCGGGGTGTTCAACATGAGATAGGAAAACTTGCTCTCCCGTGACAAACCCCCTATTCTTGCACACTTATAAGATAAGGGGGTGTCCATAATATTCTACAATGTACTCCCTACTCCCTTCTATTTTTTCTAAATGTGTAAAATCTAAATATGACTACTGACAATAGCGAATCCCCCGCAATCTTAAAAACGGCAAAAAAACACCCCTGGGTTTGGTCTTGACCCCGTCAAGTAGACAATGAAAAAAAGAACGGTTATGCGGCGACTTTTTCCCGATGCTCTACAGGGGAAAGGTCGCCCAATTTTTTCTGGAAACG
>NZ_BMEX01000013.1 GCF_014637345.1 Kroppenstedtia guangzhouensis | reverse complement strand
TGCCCTTTTTTCGCCATAAGAAAATCCCCTCCGGCAGTTCAGTGCTTTTGTCCATCTTACCAGATGGACTTTTTTCACTGTCTACCGTATGGGGATAATACCACCAATGAGGGATTTTTTCTTTACTCCACCGGGCTTTCTTGAAAAAAACTCCCGAAATTGCTATCATCAGCAAAGTGGTTTTCACAGACCGAAGGAACAGAAAGGGATTATGTATGAAGAGACCGATCATCATCGGGGTTGCCGGGGGAAGCGGCTCCGGCAAGACCACTGTCGCCCGCAATATCTGCGAGCGGTTTTCAGATTCTGTAGCACTAATTGAACAGGATTCCTATTATAAAGACCAATCCCATCTGCCATTGGAAGAACGCATTCACACCAATTATGACCATCCCTTCGCCTTTGATACGGAGCTGCTCATCTCCCATTTGCAGCAACTGCTGAAACGAATCCCCATCCAAAAGCCGATCTACGATTATACCCTTCACACCCGGGCAGCCCGAAGGATTCCGGTGGAGCCCAAAGATGTAATCATTCTGGAAGGTATCTTGATTCTGGAAGATGAACGGCTCCGTGATCTGATGGACATCAAAGTGTTTGTGGATACCGATGCCGACGTACGGATCCTGCGCCGCTTGGAACGGGATGTGAAGAACCGCGGACGGACGCTGGATTCGGTTATTCAGCAATATCTCACCGTGGTCCGGCCGATGCACCAGCAATTTATCGAACCGGGCAAACGCTACGCTGACCTGATTATCCCTGAAGGGGGCTACAACCAGGTGGCGGTCGGCCTGTTGATCAACCAAATCCAGACCATCTTGGCTGACAACTGAAAACTCTCCCTCCGAGCTTGTCGGGGGGATTCATTTATTTTAAACAAATGAAAAGGCCCCTTTAGAAATGCTATAATATTGACACAGGAAAGTTAATCCTGCAAAAGGAAATAATTTTCAGAGAAGAGGTGTGTTTCGGAAGTATGGAGTCTGTCACGGATACAATTGAACATAAGAAAATGGAGAGTAGCCACTTATTAAAACGGTTGATCATGATTCTGCTCGGTGCCTCCCTGGTGGCAGTCGGTCTGGAAATCTTCCTTGCCCCCAATCAAGTGATTGACGGGGGAATCACCGGAATCTCCATGATCTTTTCTCATCTCAGTGGAGTCAAATTGGGTATTTTCCTGTTCCTGCTCAATCTCCCCTTTTTATTCCTCGGGTACAAACAAATCGGGAAAACCTTCGCCATATTCACGTTGTTTGGCATCGTCGTTCTCTCGGTGGCAACGTCCCTTCTGCACCCGGTGGAACCCTTGACCGATGACCCTCTGTTGGCTGCCGTCTTCGGCGGTGTCATTCTTGGAATCGGTGTCGGAATGGTGATCCGCTACGGCGGCTCCCTGGACGGCACAGAGATTCTTGCCATCCTCTTCAATAAAAAACTGCCCTTTTCCGTTGGTGAAACCGTGATGGTGATGAATCTGTTCATTCTGGGAAGCGCCGGGTTTGTGTTCGGATGGGAGCACGCGATGTACTCATTGATTGCTTACTTTATCGCCTTTAAAATGATTGACCTCACCATTGAGGGTTTGGAGTCAACCAAGTCCGTCTGGATCATCAGTGACCAACACCGGGAGATCAGAAATGCCCTTTTCCACCGGTTGGGACGAGGTGTCACCTATCTCCACGCCGAAGGCGGTTACAGTGGGGATGAAAAGAAGGTGATCTTTTGTATCGTCACCCGACTGGAGGAAGCCAAATTGAAGTCCATCGTGGAAGAAATCGATGAAGATGCTTTTTTGGCATTCGCAGATATCTATGATGTGAAGGGCGGACATTTCAAAAAGCAGGATATTCACTAAACCCGTGAATCAACGGATTTAGACTCCGATATATCCCCTGAAATGGGTAATTCCATCCATCCTCTCGCCAATCCACCTTTCTTCAGCTATGATATTAGAAGTGGCTTTACCCCGGACGGAAGTGAGTTTGAAAGAAAGGTTGGTTGGAGATCCATGAGTATTCTGGCTTTATACTGTAGCACCCGCAGGAAGGGAAATTCTGATTTGTTGGCAGATATTGTGGTGGAAGGTTTGGACTGCACCAAAATTCATCTAATAGATCATCATATCGAACCGATCCGGGACTTCCGCCACGATCCCGAAGGATTCAAACCCGTCCATGACGATCATTCCAAGCTCGTCCGGGAGATGTTGAAACATGAAATCCTTCTCTTTGCAACACCGATTTATTGGTACGGCATGCCCGGGATTCTAAAAAACTTCATCGATCGTTGGTCCACATACTACAGCGATATGATCTTTAAAGACCGCATGAGCGAAAAGGAAGCGATTGTCGTGGTGACCGGCGGGGATGATCCCCAAATCAAAGGATTTCCCCTCATCCAGCAATTCTACTGGATTTTCGAGTTTATGGGCATCGAATTTACAAACTACATCATCGGCAATGGAAACAATCCCGGAGATATCCTGCGGGACTTGAACGCTTTGTCCAAAGCGGAACAACTCAACCATAAACTTCGCATGCGGGGGTAAAAGGTGCTCCGACCGGGAAGAGGGAACCCACTGATACTTTGGTTCCCTCTTTGTCGATTAAGGGGGGCGATCACTCCCGGCAGGCGACTGACCTCATGGATTTGGCAGACGGGGATACCCTTTTTCCAACTTTCGCAGCAGGGAAAATTTTATCGACGGCTCCGGGAAGACCGGATCATTTTATACACGTCGCTTAAATGCATGAAACAGAAATCCCGGCGCCTTCAGGGCACCGGGAGATCATCATTCAGAAACCATCGCTTCATATTTGTCGGCATCCATCAGTTTGTCCAGATCGGAGGTATCGCTGACCTCAACGACAATCATCCACCCGTCACCGTAGGGGGATTCGTTCACCTTTTCCGGAGAATCATCCAGATCCTTGTTGACTTCCACCACTTTTCCGGTGACCGGGGAGTACAGTTCGGATACAGTTTTGACCGATTCGACACTGCCAAACGGAGAGTTGGCCTCCAGTTCCTCCCCGGCTTCCGGCAGTTCGACAAAAACAATATCTCCCAATTCGTCTTGAGCAAAATCAGTAATCCCGATGCGTACTCGGTTGTCCCCTTCCTGTTTGACCCACTCGTGTTCTTCGCTGTATTTCAGTTCCTTGGGCAGATTCATCCCAAACCCCTCCTGTTACTCTTGAGTTCCCAGGAGTCGCTCCAAAGGGCGCTCCAACATTTTTAAAGCATTTTCCCCGGCGGAGCGATGGCGCAATTGCCCTTCCGCATCGAATAGGTAAAAGGCAGGCACAAACTCGTTTTCAAAAGCATCTACGACACTGTGTTGGTTGTCGATGGCCTGGGGATGCGTCAGCTCATGTTTTTCAATCGTTTCCTTGACGGCCTCTCGGTCGGTGTCTTTCTCGGAGCGGGGCATGTGAATCCCAACCACCCGCAGGCCTTTTTCCTTGTAGTGGTCCCGGATTTTCAGAACCTCCGGCATGCTCTTTTTGCACAAGCCGCAACTGATGGACCAGAAGTGAAAAAGGACCGGCTTTCCTTTCAGCTCCTCCTTGGTCACTTCACCGTTCACCCATTCGGTGACATCCTTCAGCTCCGGCATTTCCGTGCGCAATCGTAATGCCATGTCTTAGACCTCCCTCATCATCCCTTACCGAACATAGTTCCTTTTCTGGTGAAAAAGGGCCTAACAGCGGCGTTAGGCCCTTGGGTTTGTACCTCAGAGCGTTTTTTCACCCGGTTTCCAATCGGAAGGACAGAGACCCCCACTTTGCAGGGCCTTCAGAACCCGAAGGGTTTCATCCACACTGCGACCCACGTTGTCATCGGTCACCACCTGGTAACGGACGATCCCCTCAGGATCGATAATGAACAGACCGCGTTGGGCAACACCTTCGTCTTCGTTCAGCACTCCATAAGCACGGCTCACGCGGTGTGTCGGGTCGGCGGCGAGGGGGTATTTGATCTCACCCAGACCGTTTTCATCCCGGGGAGTGTTGATCCAGGCGCGATGAACGAACTCCGTGTCAGTGCTGACACCGATGATGTCACAGTTCTCGTCCCGGAACTCCTCATAACGGTCGGAAAGAGCGGTAATCTCAGTCGGACAGACAAAGGTAAAGTCCTTGGGATAGAAGAACAGAACCAGCCACTCCCCTTCGTAGTCGGAGAGTTTCACCTTTTCATCCAAGGTTTCGAGGTTCTTCGTGCTTTTCATTTCAAAGTCGGGTGCCGGCAATCCTACCAAACGCGTAGGCATGATATGGATTCCTCCTTCATCCTTGAGTGATCTTATGGACCCACGTTAGTAATCTACCCATGCAATCGATCCGGTAAACCCGTCCGATTGCCAGGTCCCATGTATACAATAACACTTGTATTATAGAAGTCAATACTATGTTAAATTTGATATAACATGGGAATGGTTCTCAACGATAAATTAAACATTTTGCAAAAAGATCGTCACACGTTGTCCAAAAATGGAGACCGACGATCTGATTTTCACAAGGGAGTTTGATCAAGTTGTGAAAAAAGAAATTGTGAGATGATCCACATCTGGCTTCAGGCCTGGTTGCCCAACCACTTCCACCGGCTCTCTAGGTAGGGGGGTCCCGGGCCGTCCTTTTAGCCTTCTCCACCGATCCTTATAGGCCAAGTACTCATTCGCCACGGCACAGTCCCTGTGAAACGGATCACCGGATCCCCTCCCTTGTATGTTTTCTATGGATGACTGTACTTTGATTCTGCGATATCCCAAAAAAGTTAACATCTTTCATTTGAATCACATATCATGAAAAAAACTTCTTCGAGGAGATTTTTCGATGTTTATCCTTGTTCCTTGGTATATCGCAAACCCTTTGATCCCTTGGTTCTTTTACGGTACATTAGTGCCTTCCAATCCTCACATCCCATTCCCGGTCCGTCCCCGTGTTCCGTTTTAAGAATTGTGAGCGGGAATCCTCCTCATTTCAATGAGGAGATGAAAGCGAGCGTAGTTCTGCATCCCCCTTGAAGCACGGGACGGGGTCTTTTGCGTGTCCAAAGTCAGGTACTCCCGACGGCCATCATACCAAAAAAATACGGACTCGCCCGCTTCCGTTTCCGGGGTTATGCGGACTTCCGCAATCAAACGTCTCTTATCATTTCAATCCAGCGGAAGGATGCATTCGGGTTGGTCATTTTTAGGGGAATTGACGATGGGAGAGACCGGATAAATCCGCATGTGACCCGACTCACAGGGCCCCAGCAACGGTTCCAGCAAAGCGGGTTCCTCCACCCCGGGGTCGAGCCAAAGATTCTCCTCCGATCGGTCCAGGATCACGGGCATCCGACGGTGAATCGGACGAATCTTATCGTTGGGATGGGTGGTGATGATGGTGAAGGAGTATACCCTGTGACCTTCCTTGGGATGGGTCCACTCTTCCCACAGTCCGGCAAAGGCAAACAGGCCGCCTTCCTTAAACAGGATTCGCACCGGCTGCTTTTTGCCGGATTCGTCCTGTCTCCACTCGTAGAAACTGTCCGCCGGCACCAGGCAGCGTTTGCGACGAAAGGCGTGGCGAAAGGTCGGCTTTTCCGACAATCCTTCACTTCGGGCGTTGATCAGACGGTTTCCGACAGAGGCATCCCTGGCCCAATGCGGGATCAGTCCCCATCGCATCGGCGTCAGTCTCCGGGTGTTTTTCCGGCAGATCACAACCGGCACCGATTGGGTCGGTGCAATGTTGAAACGGGGTTTATGGCCCATCGCTGTAAGCTCTCCGATTTGAAAACGGTGCTTAATTTCACTCAGCCCCGCAGTCAAGGTAAAACGTCCGCACATGCCCTCATCCCCCCGCTTTCAGTCTCAAATCCCTTCTCTCTGCATGATATTTCAACGGAACCTCTGTTTTTCCTATTTCAAAGTTTCGTGTGAGGGACGATCGTGTCGTCGCAATGGACATCCACCAGGGAAACCCGGTGGGAGGCGAGGGCTGCCGTCAACGCCGTCTCCAACTCTTCTGTCTGTCTCACCCGGTATCCCTTTGCTCCGAATGCTTCCGCCATCGCGACAAAATCCGGATTGTTAACCTCGCCTCCCAGTCTCTTCAGTCCCCCCCGGATCATCCGGTTTCGCTCCATGGCATAAACCCCGTTATTCATCAGCACGATGGTGACCGGAAGCTCATAAGTTACTGCCGTGATCAAATCCGCCAGTGTCGTTCCAAATCCCCCGTCCCCCGCCAAAGCTACCACTTGTCGCTCCGGTTCAGCCAGCTTGGCTGCCATGGCAGCCGGCAGTGCAAAGCCCAGGGTGCGCCAGCGCCCCGAGATCAGGATCTCCTGCTCCTCCGCCTGAAAGATCCGGTTAAACCAGAGCAGGTGATCCCCCACATCCAGGGTGATGACGGCATCAGGTTTCACCGCCCGGTTGAGAGCGGCCACCACCCGTTGCGGGACGATAGGCTCCGTATCCATCCAGGCCTCCCGTTCCAGTTGTGATTTCCAGCCTTGCTTCAGATCCTGAACCCGCTGCAACCAGGTGAAACGATCCCCCTCCCCGATCGCCCGGTTCAATTGCGGCAAAACAGAGGCCATCTCCCCCACCACTGCTGCGCTAACCGGCATCGCATCCCCGATATTTTCCGGCCGGGCATCCACTTGGACAACCGGGATCGAGGCGGGAACTACCCCCTGTGGCCACCAGGTGGCTCCCAAAATCAGACATCCGTCCGCTTCCCAAAGCAGATCCTTGGCGATATTACTCCCCCCTTGGCCCAAACCGCCGATATAGAGTCGATGATCATGGGGAACACAGGATTTGGCCGGGAGAGTGGTCATGATGGGGGCTCCCCACTTCTCAGCCAGATGGAGCAATTCTGTTTTGCATTCTTTCACCCCGCGGCCGGCCAGAATTACTGGACGGGCCCAGCTTTTTAAAAGCTCGATGGCCCGTTCCAGTTCATTTTCTTGCGGCGGCGGGGCCGTCCGGGAAACCAGCGGGGGGTACAACTCCCCGTGGACGCTGTCCATCCATACATCCTTCGGAACCGACAGATGTGCGACACCGCCCGTGGACCATGCTTTTTTCATGGCCAGATTCAGCTGAACAGGAAGTGCTCTTGCATCGGCGGTCAGTGCCGAGTAAACCGCCAGTGGCTCTATCATCAACTGTTGATTGAGATCCTGTTTGCTCCCCGTCCCCAGCTTTTTTCGTTCCACCTGTCCTGTGATCGCCAGCACTGGGGCACGATCCTGGGCGGCATCCGCCAGACCGTTAAGCATGTGAACGATTCCGGGACCGCTGGTGGCAGTGCAGACAGCCAGCTGGCCTGTCAGTTTCGCTTCGGCGGAAGCCATCAGAGCAGCCGTGGTCTCCAGACGGCAATTGATGTAGCGGATCTGATCCTGGGCGGCGATCGCATCCATGAGATGCAAGGTGGCATCCCCCGCCACACCATAGATCCTTTTGCATCCCCAGGCTGCCAATTGTTCCACCAGATATCCGGCTGCGGTCCGAGACGGAACAGATGTCTTCGGATTGATTGCCATGGAACATTCCTCCTTTCATTCTTAGTCTGTATCGGATTTCGATGGACATACCGCAAAGCTCGGTCTCCTGATTTGACAAGTCCAGGTCAGGCGATTCTCCGTATTTATGGGAAAATCCTGTATAACCCATGCGACCATACAGGGCGCTCACCTCACCGGTCATCTGAAGCAACCAAAAAAACACCGGATCGACAGATCCGGTGCAAACTTCAGCGGGCCCAAACTTCGTCAAACATCTCTTCCTTGAAGCCGACGGTCACTTTCTTTCCGTCAGTGACGATGGGACGTTTGATCAGCATTCCGTCAGAGGCGAGCAGGTCCAACATTTCCGCCTCGTCCATCTCTTTCAAGCGATCCTTGAGCCCCAGTTCCCGATACTTTTTCCCGCTGGTGTTGAAGAACTTGGTCAGCGGCAATCCGCTCTTTCGCACCAGGTCCTCCAATTCCCGGCGGGAGGGCGGATTTTCCACGATATGACGATCCTCGTGGGGAATTCCCTTCTCATTCAAATATTTGAGCGCCTTGCGACAGGTACCGCAGCGCGGATACTGATACACGATCAAAATCATTCCAGATCCCTCCAAGGGTTTGTTCCCCCCAGTATACCCGATTGGAGCCGATTATCGGAAGACCTGACCTCCCCGCTTGTATTCCACATCGCCAATCCCTTTCCGGACATTGGCCACCCGGGCGATGGCGAAGAAGTAATCCGACAGGCGGTTCAGATAGCGGCGAACCTCTTCATTGGTCTCCTGTTCCCGGGCGAGAGTGACCACACGCCGTTCCGCTCTCCGGGTAAGTACCCGGCAGATGTGCAACACCGCTGATGCCGGGCTTCCCCCGGGCAGAATAAATCGGCGGATTTCCGGAGCTTCCTTGTCATAACGGTCAATCCACTCCTCGAGACGGGTCACCATCTCTCCAGTCACTTTGTAATTCCGTTTTTTCCCCGCCTGGGCCAGGTCTCCTCCCGCATCAAAGAGTTCATGCTGGATTTCCATCAGATCGGCAATCAGATCGGCATGAACTTCCGGATCCAGCCGGGCAATCGCTTCCCCGACAAAGGCATTCACCTCATCAATGGTGCCGTATGCCTCCACCCGAATATCATCCTTATCCACCCTGCCTCCGATCACACCGGTCTGTCCTTCATCTCCAGTTCGGGTATACAGTTTCATGTTCCATTCCCCCTCGGTTTGAGTATACCGCGATCACAATGTAAACGATTCCGCCGGTTTTGTGGCGGAGGAATCTCCGGCTCCGGGTTGAAGCAAGACTTGGGGTGCATGGGTGACCGGGTGGCGGGTGAGAACGGGTTGCACTCCGTATACTTTCCGGATCCGATCCGGAGTCAAGATTTCAGAAGGAGATCCTTGTGCAAAACAGGTTCCCTCTTTCAACATCAGGATCCGGTCGCAGTAAAGAGCCGCCAGATTGAGATCATGGAGGACGATCAAGACTGCAATCCCTTCCCTTTGACTCCAAGACCGGATCCAGTCCAGCATACCCAATTGATGGGCGATATCAAGAAAAGTGGTCGGTTCATCCAGAATCAACACCCGGGGATCCTGGGCCATCGCTTTGGCAATCGCCACCCGTTGCCGCTCCCCACCACTCAACTGATCCACATGCCGGTCGCGATCTGCTTGCAATCCGGTTTCCAGCAAGACACTCTCTACCACATGTCGGTCCCGCTCCCCCGCCCAGGGCCAAAATCCCTGATGAGGATGGCGTCCCATCTCCACCACTTCTCTGACGGTGAAGGGTACCGAAGGCAACCCCTCCTGGGGCAGGACGGCCAAGCACCTGGCCTTCTCCCGCTGGGACCAATCGCACAAGGGACGCCCATCCAGCCGAACTTCCCCTTTGTCGGGGAGTTCCTCCCCGGTTAACAGACGGAGCAGTGTGGTCTTTCCGCTGCCGTTGGGTCCAACAATTCCCAACACCTCCCCGGGAGACACCGAAAGACTCACCCCGCACAATACCCTCCGGTTCGGATAAGATTTATGCAAACCATCTGCAACCAGCATCTCCAGCCCCCCTTGTTCCCGGCCGCTCATTGATATTCATGTTTGCGCTTCAGCTGCCAAGCGAAAAACGGTGCCCCAACGAAGGCGGTCACCACCCCGATCGGCAGTTCCCGGGGTTCCATGACCGTCCGGGCCACAGTATCCGCCCCGACAAGGAAGAGGCCTCCTGTCAGAACCGCTGCGGGGATCAACACCCGATGATCCGGCCCCGCGATCCGGCGCATGATATGGGGAATAATCAATCCCACAAATCCAATGGTACCGGAGACAGCGACTGCAGCTGCCGTCATCAGCGTGGCGGACAACAGCAACACCATCCGGGTCCGTCGGACGGAAACACCCAAGTGAGCGGCGGATCGCTCTCCCAGAGAAAACAGGTTTAATGGGCGCGCCATCAACCAGATCAAGGTCAGTCCGGAAATCAGAAAAGGAAGCACGACATAGATGTGGTGCCACTCCCGCGCGGACACGCTTCCCATGATCCAAAACTGGATCTGTTGCAACTCTTCCGCTGAAGACATCCCGATTAAAAAGGTCAACATCGCTCCAAAAAAGGCCTGGATCACTACACCGGCCAAGATCAGAGTCGACCTGTTCCATCCCCGTCCCGCCAGTCCCAATACGAGGAAGAGGGCGACAGAAGCAAGGAGAAAAGCCCAGATCGGCACCGTCCATCCCCCCAACCAGGCCGCCCCGGCGCCGGTGAAAATGGCGATCGCCGCCCCCAGTGCGGCACCGGAGGAAACTCCAAGGATATAGGGATCAGCGAGAGGATTTCGCAAGAGTCCTTGAAACACCACTCCGGCCCCCGCCAATGCCATGCCAACCAGAGCGGAGAGAATCACCCGGGGCAGACGAATCTGCCAGATGATCGCCTCTGTCGCCGGATCAACCGGTTCGGACCCTGTCAACTTGGTGCCCACCGTCCGCCATACATCCTCCCATCCCAGATCCGCACTCCCCCAGGAGATCGCCGCTCCCATCACCAGCACCAGGAGAAGGGTCAAAGAGAGAGACCAGAGAATCAACCGGGAAAGCCAACTCCATCGCTTCATTTGGCTGTTTCGGCATAGATATCAGGGTAGATCGCCTTGGAGATTTGGAGAAGTCCTTCAGTGATCCTCGGTCCCGAACGACTGACTATATTGCTCTCCAGGTGTTCCACCCGTCCCTCTTTCACAGCCTGAATACTTTTCCATCCCCCCCGGGATGTGATTTTTTCCTTTTTGTCCGGGTGGGTGTAAAGGATCACATCGGGATTCCATTTGACCACATTCTCCGAAGAGGCCTGGAACCAGCCTTTCTCTCCTGTTGCCACGTTTTTCCCACCGGCCAGGGTGATCAGTTCGTTCATAAAGGTCTCATCCCCGGCTGTGAACAGATCGGAGGAGACTTCGATCCATACCTTGGCTTGTTTGTCCGCCGGCACTTTAGCAGCGACCTTTTCCGCCAACTGTTTCTCTTTCTTCATCTTTCCGATCAGCTGCTCCGCCTCTTTTCCGGCACCTGTCGCTTTCCCCACATCCCGAATCTGTTGGAACACTCCATCCAGATCCTGAGGTTCATAGGCGACGACAGTCAATCCCAACTTACGGAGCTTCTCAATCGTCTTCTTGTCGTTCAGCCCGCTGGACGCCAGAACCAGATCCGGTTTCAGGGAGAGCACTTTTTCCTCATCGATGTTCATGTCGCCCACTTTTTCCACTTTCTTTGCTTCGGCGGGATAGTCGTCATTGGTCGTCACCCCGACCATCCGGTCCCCCAATCCCAGAGCATAAGCAGTTTCTGTCATGCTGGGAATCAGGGAAATGATCCGTTTCGGTTCCTTTTTCACCGTGACCTTTGTGTTGGTGCCATCTGTCAAGGTGACCGGGAAGTCGGCTTCCTGCTTTCCGGAATCCCCGCCGGCCGGGGGATTGTCACCCGTATTTGGAGTGGACCCGCAGCCGACCATCACAAACACCAGCAACAAGGACAACCATACTGCAGAAATTCGTCTCCATCTCTTCATCTTTCATCCGCTCCCATTCGCCTTTGTTCCGAGGCAAAAGAAAACCCCCATTTACCGTGAGGCAAAGGGGGGTCCTGACCGAATCAAAAAATGATCCCAGGATCCGGTGGCATCTCCTCAGCCTCGAAGGAGATCGCAAGTTTCCCAGATGAAAAGGCAGGTCTCCTGGCTCATGGATCCTCACTCGGCCGCGCCTTCCCGTTCTAAAAAACAGTGGCATCATGCGGCTTCGCTCCCCAAACACAGTGGCGGGACCGCGCCGGAATCTCACCGGCTTCCCTTTTCACTCCCCACCCTCCATGGGGGTGGGGAGACCTTTTCATCCTATCGACTTGTGAACCTATTATATACTGAAATCCTGCACCGGATCAATTAAAAAGGATACCGAAGATCCGCAAAGAAGAGATTATGGTGAAAGATCAGCGAAGGGAGGACAGGTGTGGACCGCTTCGGCCGCACCGTCTGGAATGCACAGAAAAGACTTTATATTGAACCTGAACAAGGAAGACCGAAAGATCCGGGGAGAGGTACACCTTCCCGACAGCACCGGCCCTCATCCGGTCGTCATCATTTGTCATGGCTTCAAGGGATTCAAAGAGTGGGGTTTCTTCCCCCATACCGCCCGAAGTCTGGCCCAATCGGGATTGGCCGCCATCACCTTCAACTTCTCCATGAATGGCGTGGGGGAGGACCCTGATACCTTTGGAGAACTGGATAAATTCGCCCGCAACACCTTCAGCCGGGAGCAGGAGGATCTGCAGTTTCTGATTCAACAATTATACAATCGATCCTTGCCCGGTGCCGATTTCCTCGACATCCACCGGGTGGCACTCCTCGGTCACAGCCGGGGTGGGGCCAACAGCCTGCTGTTTGCCCTGGATCACACAGACGCTATCCATGGGGTGATTCTCTGGAACAGCGTTTCCCGCGTCGACTTCTTTTCCGATGAACTGAAACAGGAGATCCGCAAGAAAGGAAGAGCCACTCTCCTCAATGCCCGAACCGGTCAGGAGATGCCCGTCGACCGGGAAGTGTTGGATGATATCGAACTCCACCGGGAACGGTTCGACCTCCTCAGCCGCTTGCCCGGCTTCACGAAGCCGATTCTGATCCTCCAGGGGGACAAGGACGCTGCGGTTCCTATCCAAGCCGCTCAAGACCTCCGGAATGCCGCCCCCCATGCCGATCTCCACCTCATTCACGGGGCAGGACATACTTTCAACGTCGTTCACCCTTTCCAGGGATCCACTCCACAACTGAATGAAGCCATCGAGGCAACCACCCGTTTCTTGCGGGAAATTTTCAGATGAATTTTTTTAGGACGAAAAGGCCGGCCAAAAATGGCCGGCCTTTTCGTCTCAAGGGGGTCAAACTCGTTTTTATCAATTTAAAGGAGGATTGCAATGGACTTTGGATTTGTAGACATATTTCCCAACCTTCCAAAACATCTATTCACACTATATACCATATAAAAATATATGTCAATCGGTGAAAAAAGTGAACTTTGACCCACGCAAATTCTGTTCCCTTTCAGGTTTTCCCGTTTTCATTCATAATAACGAAGTTCTTCTGAAGGAGGTTTCGCTTTCCCGAATCGACCTATGACTTCCAGATTACACTCGTTTGCCTGATTTTATCTACACTTCCGGCCCATCCTGAAATGCAGACCCCTTACTCCTTCGATTTTCCAGCGCCTCGACTTCCATGAAGTATCCCCCCTTGTTTTTGTCAGTTTTCCTTATAAACTTAAACTCGCCTCTCTTATACTCCACTTCTCGAAAGGCGTATTCCGGGTCATGAAAGATTCCAGCCGTTGAAAAAGAATGTGTGCTTCTAGTAAGCTGTAAGTGCATGCTCTGTAATACATCAGTAGATATGGAGATTTGCCGATACGCCCTCCTGGAATGTAGATTGGAGCATCTCTGACGGCGACTGCCTAATATTACTTCAAGAAAACGTTTAGATTAGGAAGTTCAATCAATTAAGGGAGTGGTCATCCATGCAGCTGACCGGCTATATCCAGCCGTTGACACATCAGCATACAGATCCGGTCACTTACTTTTGGCCCTTTCCCGACCGGGAGATTCCGATCAATGAGTTGTTGGGAGAAGAGTTGGAGATCCGTTTTTTAGGGGAAAAAGCTTGTATATACTGTGGACGGAAGATCAAAAAGACTTTTAACAACGGTTCCTGCTATCCTTGTTTCCGGGATCGTGCAGAGAATGACTTATGTATTGTGAAACCTCATCAATGCCACTTTCACCTGGGCACTTGCCGTGATGCCGACTTTGGTGAACGCCACTGCATGCAACCTCATATCGTCTATCTGGCGATCAGTGATGATGTGAAAGTGGGTATCACCCGGAAAACCAACATGCCGAAGCGATGGATCGACCAAGGAGCCGTGACGGCGGTTCCCATCGCCGAGGTTCCGGATCGCAAAACCGCAGGGGAAATCGAGATGCATCTGGCTCAATATATCAAGGATAAGACCAACTGGCGACGGATGCTGAAAAATGAAATCGCCGACCGGGATCTGCAGGAAGTACGTGCCGATATGGAAGCAAAAATCCCCGAAAAATACCGGAGATACTATCAAGGGGACCAAGAACCACTTACCTTTCGTTATCCATGTCTGGAAGTTCCGGAAAAGATCAAACCTCTGAACCTGGATAAGTTGGACCGGATCCGGGGAAAATTGCTCGGGGCCAAGGCCCAGTATCTGATGTTGGACAACGGGGTGATCAATATTCGAAAGTTCAGTGGTTATAAAGTGGAAGTGGCAGTTTGAGAAATAAACCACCAGAAAGCCGAGCCGCTGACGAACAGCAAAACCCGTCGGCGGCTTTTGACATTTCTGGAGATTCCTCATCGCCAACGGCGAAAACCCCGTTTCCACACCGGGGGCTCCATTCCTTTGAACCAGCGATCGGGACGCCCCCTGTTCCTCAACCAGATCACCCCCCCTGCAAACAACACCACCAACACCACGTACACCCCCGGAAACAAAACCAGGGAAAAAACCATGACCCCGATGGAAGCAAAAAGTACAGAGACGGAAAAGTAGCGGGTGAGAACGAGAGTCAGCAAGTAGATGCTCATACCCAAAGCAACCAAAAGCGGGCTCAAGATTAGCAATCCCCCCGCGGCAACTGCCACTCCTCCCCCGCCATGAACGTGCCGGAACAGAGAAAACAGATCCCCCAGCACCGCGGCCGCGGCCGCCAGTGCACCTCCCGTCCACCCTGCCAGCAACAATCCCGTCAGGGTGGCCAACGCCCCTTTCCCCATCTGCAACCCGGCAAAGATCATACCTTCCCGCAAGCCTCTCCCCGGACGGATCCCGCCGGGGGAGAGATGGCTCACCCGGGGAACCCTCCGGCTGTGAAGCAGAGTGAAGACCGGGAGTGAACCGATCAGGTATCCCGTGACAGCAATCAAGATCAGCATCATTGTCTTCCTCCACCTTTCAGGCAGATCGAGCAACCGGGAACCCTTGAAGCCGGTGACGGGATGCTTCCTCTGGAATCAATGCAGGATCAATGATCCCACCATTCCACTTTCTCCTCCATGGGGGCCCGGGGACGTTCCTTGGGAAGAATGGAGGGATAACCGATGTATAAAAACCCGAGCAAGGTTTGCCTTTCACCCAGTTGAAAAAACTCCTTCATCCTGGGATGGTAAGTGGGCTTGCCCGTACGCCAGATCGCCCCCAGCCCCAAGGCATGAGCTGTCAACAACCCATTTTGCACCCCGGCTGCCACAGCACAGATCTCTTCGATTTCCTCCACTTTCGGATCATCGGAAGGAGTGACCGCAACAGCGATCACCACGGGTGCCAGCAGGGGCTTCCGTTCTTCCCGCTCCAAGCTTTCAGCATTCGCCTGTCTTTCGTCTTCCGTCCAACCTTCTTCTTTGATCTCTCTCAACACCTTCCCCAGACGAATCCGGGCAGCTCCTGTCAATACAAAGAACTTCCAAGGCTGGGTCATATGATGGTTGGGAGCCCAGCGGGCCGCTTCCAACACTTTTTCGATCAGCTGTGGTTCCGGCATGGTTTGACTTACTTTTCCAATACTCCTCCGGGACCGAATGGCATCCTTCACTTCCAAACAAGCTCTCCCCTTTCATTGGATTCCCGTTCTATTCTATCCCATTCACCCCTGCTCGGAGAAACCCTGTTTGTGGCACCGTCTCATCCCTGTTTGCCCGGATATTTGCGAACAGCCAGAAACAGCAACATCAAGAGCCCGCAATAGCCGAAGATGGGGTAGATATATCCGATAAACACCGGAAATCCGATCAGGGAGCAGACATACCCCAGGATAAAGATCAGGGCCATCAGCGTATGGATCCGAACCGGGATCACACTTTCCAGATTGGCGGCCAACCCGTAGACATTGCCGATCAGAGTGGTGAATATTTCCCCCCACATCACTGCTAAAAAGAAGTACTTCATTCCCTCTCCCAGGGTGGAGATCACCAGCGCGATCGGGATTTCCAGATGGAAGATCTCAGGGATTTTGAGTGACAGGGCGAAATTGCTGGCCAACAACATGACGCCCAGGCCGACCCCCCCCAGAATCCCTCCCAATCGAAGCGTCTTTTCATCCTGGATCTCCCCTCCCAAGGGAATCAGCACCGACTGTGCCATCGCCAGGTTGAAGGCGACATAAGTGATGGCGGAGATTATCCAGTTCCGGGTTCCTTCCATGGGTTCCATCACCAAAAATTCACCGAGGCCCGATCCCGACAAGCCCTGGATTCCCACCACCAAGGTGAAGGCGAACATACAGGGAACCACCAGGGCGTTGACATTCAAGATTCCTTCCATTCCTTTGATGATCACCAAAAAGGCAATCATAGAGGTGACGATGACGCCAAAATGAAAGGACAATCCCAACTGCTCCTTGAATAAGGCCCCTGTCCCAGACATCATCGCTGTTGTCACTCCGAAGAGAATCACTCCCACAAACCAGTTCATCCAACGGCCGGCGCCGGCGCCAAACAAGTAATTGTTAAACTCTTCATAAGAACGGGCCTTCAAACGTCCTCCAATCACCATCATACGAATTCCCAACCAAGAAAACAGAACGGTCACCAGTAAGATGGCCCATACGCTTCTGAAACCGCTGACCGTAAAAAATTGCATAATTTCCTGCCCGGAGGCAAACCCCGCTCCCACCACCGTGCCAATATAAGTGAAACCGACACGAGAAGCGGTAAACCACCGTTCATGCAGCACCACAGACAACCCCTCCCCGGCTGAAACTCGTCCCCGTAGAATCAGTCTATTGGGACAACACCCGGTTTAGAACCTGTCCGTATGCTTACATGAGACAACCGGCCCCATCCTCATGGGAGGGGGCCGGTTGTTCAGGTGCCCGGACGATCCGGACCTTCCAACTTTCTGTTTCCAAGTCCGGGGCGTGACTCCCTGTCACGTACTTCTCTGTTCTCCTTTTCCTTCCTCTTTTGCTCCAGGCTGGAATTCTTCCGCTTCTTCATGAAATGTGCTTCTCCTTTCCATCAGGTTCCGGGCTCCGCCCCTAGAAGCATTGTGAATTAGTGGTGGCCGGGACGGTCGGGATTGGGTTTCACATGACCTTTTCGTTGTTCTTCGGTCCAAAATCACTCCATGCGAAACCCAACTCTCCCTTTGAACGGCTTTTTCACAATGCTTCTAGTATGACCTGATCCCGCATCCTGATGTAGATAAAGAGTTTTTTCACCTGCCCCAAACCGGCGGCCGCCAGGAACCCCAGTCTCTCCGGTCGGGAATCGGGAATGGATCTCCTTGATCATTGCCGGGTGGATCCCCAGGCGGCTCTCCCGGCTCTCCCGGGTCTCCAGGCTCATCCCCCTCCTCATCCCCGGGTGGGTCATCCCCCTCCTCATCCCCTGGATTCTCAGTGGGGGGCTGTTCCGAAACCAACTGAATCTTCACCGTGTTGGATGGACCTGCCTCTTGGTTTTTCACTGTATCTACTGCGATCACCCGGTATTGGTAGGTCTTTTTCCCGCTGAAGATCTGACCGAGGGGATCGTCAGCCGATTGGGGCATAACAATGCTTCCATCTGTATAAGAACCGGAACTGGTCTCTCCAATCGCCTGCCAGTTGCCTCCCTCCTCGGAACGTTCCACCCGATATTTCAGACGATCGGAGTAATCATTCCACTTCAACCGGACCACCTGTTGATCGGAATCGAAGGATGCAGACAGTTGCACCGGTTTCAACTGGAAGGGGGGCTGGGGTTCCGACACACCGGGATTTTGAAACCGACTGATCGGTGTTCCTTGCAATGTTTCCGACATCACTCTTCGGAAAATCTTGGCCGGATAGGCGCCGCCGGAAAGTTCCACTTTTCCATTTTCCTGATTAAATACCATGGCGGACATTACATACTCCCGGGTGTAACCCACAAACCAAGCCTCCCGGCTGTTCTGCGTCGTTCCCGTCTTCCCGGCCACATCCCGACCATCGGGGAGTCGAGCACTGGTTCCCGTCCCCTGAAGAATGTTGTAGTGCATCATCCGGGTCAGGTAATAAGCGGTCTTCGGAGTCAATACCTGCTGATCTTTCGCCAATTCTTTCTTCGCTTCCCATTCCCGATCCTCAACAGTGATCTTTCGGATGGCATGGGCTTGGGTTATCCGGCCGTTATTGGCAAAGGGGGAATAAGCCTGGGCCATTTGGATCGTGTTCACCCCTTCGGTCAATCCCCCGAGAGCCAGTGCAGCATCAGAGGACCGATCCTTCCGGTTCAGTGTCAGACCCATCCGGGTGGCGTAATCCACAGCAGTATCCCGTCCCACTTCATTTTTCAACAACCAGGCTGTGGCCACGTTGAGAGATTTGGCCAACACATCCTTCAGTGGCAACTTTCCAAAATAACGTTGTTGAAAGTTTTTCGGCTGCCAATCCCCGATCCGAAAACCCGGCGGATCGGGGACGAGTGAAAATTCATCATACCCCTTTTCCTGCACTGCCGGAGCGTATACCGTGATCGGCTTGATCGCTGATCCTGGTTGCTTCAATTCCGCTTTGGAACGGAGGATATATCCCTGACCCTTATAGTCACGTCCACCTGCGATGGCGGCAATGCCTCCGGTTTTGGTGTGGACCATCGTCGCCCCGCCATCCAATTCATCATGTTCTTGGAAGAGGGAATCATCATCGAAAGCTTTTTCCATCGCCGTCTGGGCTTGGGGTACCAGGTTGGTCTGTATTTTGTATCCCCCGGTGGCCAGTTCCGTCTCGGAGATGCCATAACGTTCTTTCGCCTCTTCCACCACCAGATGTTTATAAGCTACATACTGATCCGACTTCAGGTATCTCTTCAGATTTTTTCGATCCACCCCCAGATCCGTCTCGCGGAGTCGTTCCCGTTCCTCCCGGGAGATCACTCCTTCTCTCGCCATCACATCGAGAACCAGGTTCCGTCTCTCCAATGCCTTCTCCCGGTTCAGATAGGGATTATATGTGGATGGAGCCTTGGGCAGGGCTGCCAGCAGGGCGGCCTCCTGCGGCTCGAGCTTCGCCTTGGTCAGATCTTTTCCAAAGTAGATTTTGGATGCCATCTGGATTCCCTGGACATCATTCCCGAAGTAGATAAAATTGAGATAAGCTTCTAAAATATCTTCTTTATGGTATTTTCGTTCCAAATTCCACGCGACAGCCACTTCTTTCAATTTTCGGGTGTAGGTTTTCGTCTTGTTTTCCAGGATGACATTCCGGGCCACCTGCATGGTGATCGTACCGCCACCCTCTGCCTTTCTGCCTTGCAGCACATTATGGACCGCCGCCCGCAGAAGGCCCCTGAAGTCAACTCCGTGATGTTCATAAAATCGGCGGTCTTCCACCGCAACAAAGGCGCTCTCAATCAGTTTGCGGGATCGAACATCCTCCATGTGAACATACTCCTTGTTGGTGGAACCCAGCTTGGTCGCCGGGCGGTTGTTCACATCATAGATGGTGGAAGCCACGTCGATGCGGTTCAACCGGTCGAGAGGCATCGACTTGGCCGTCATCATCACCACAGAACATCCCCCTGCCACCAACAGGGCCGTGGTGATCAACACCAGCAAAATCCACTTCCGGTTGATCAGTCGTCTGAAGCCCCTTCTTCGCTTCCTGGACTCGGCCCGTTTTTCCTCCATGCTTCTCAACCTCCCTCTCTCTTTGACTCCTCCATCTGTATCCATCCGATGATCATACCTGGCATCTATGTTACTCCAATTCTTCCTTTAAATCCAATAGATTTCCTTTTCCAATCATAACATCCAAATACAAAAAAAGACCGGTCCATACAGACCGGTCTTACTCATATGATTATCTGTCCCATGGGGGTCGCCAACCATTATTATCACCGTTATCATTTCCGTTGTCACCCCGACGATCGCCACCATCGGGGGGGCGATCTCCCTGCTCGTTCCCCGGGGGAAAGGGCGTGTCACCGCCGTTGGGGTTCTGATCCTCTCCCTGATCCTTTGGTTGATCATCCTCCTCCTCATCATCATCTTCCGGCGGCTCTTCCTGCTTGGCAGTGATTCGGATCGTCATCACATTGGACGGCCCGGACTCCTTGTTATCGGGATCCTCCGCCTGAGTGTCGATGGCGATCACCCGGTAATGGTAAGTCTTCGACCCGCCGCCAAACAAGCCATCACTGGGCACCTCAATGTTGCTGTCGTTGAAGGCCCCATCCGATGTCTCGCCGATGGCACTCCAGTTGGAACCGTCTTCGGAGCGCTCCACCCGGTATTTCAACCGGTCGGAGTAATCGGACCACTGCAGATTCACCTGGGAGCTGCCGTCAAACCCGCCTCTGAGGTCCTTAATCGGTTTCAGCTCAAAGGGCGGCTCGGGCTCCGGCACACCTGAGGGTTTCCGGAATTTCTGGGGCGGCATCCCTTCCAGGGCTTTGCTCATCACATCCTGGAAGATGGGAGCCGCATAACCTCCACCGGAGAGCTCCACATCGTTCTCCTTGCTTTTATCGTATTGGTTGAACACCGTGACCGCGCTCACATACTTCGATGTGTAACCCACAAACCAAGCCTCTTTGCTGCTCTGGGTGGTCCCGGTTTTTCCGGCCACTTGATGACCCGGTATCTGAGCGTTGGTCCCGGTCCCTTCCTCCACGTTATTCAGCAGCATCCGTGTCATATACCAGGCGGTTTTGGGATCAAACACCTGGTGTTTTTTAATCGGTTTCGCAGGCTGGAGAACCCGGTTGTTCTCTTGTGGATCCACAATCTTGACCACAGCATGTGCGTCCCGGTTCGTCCCCGTCAGATTGGCAAAGGTTGCATAAGACTGGGCAATCTCGACCGTGGTCGTCCCTTTGGTCATCCCACCCAGAGCCAGGGCGGCATAACTGCCTTTATCCTTTTCATCCAGTTGAATCCCCGCTTTTTCCGCGTATTCCGCCGCCGCAGGCAGTTTCACCTGATCCCGCAGGATCCGGATGGTGGAGAGGTTCAGGGAGTTGTTCACCATCTCCTGCATCGGGATGTCTCCATAAACCTTGCGACTCATGTTCTTCGGTTCCCAGTCACCGATCTTGATCGGTTCGTCCTTCACCATCGTGTATTCATTGAAGTTATGATCCTTGATTGCCGGACCGTAAACAGTGATCGGCTTGATCGCGGATCCCGGCTGCCGGTTGGTGATCGACCAGTTGTAGTACCCCGGTTTGTAATCGCGGCCGCCGCCCACAGCCACAATCTCCCCGGTTTTCGCATCGAGAACCGTCATGGCGGCGTTCAGTTCCTCCGGCTTCAACTTCCGGCCGGTATCCTTGTCGACGAAAAACTCATCCTTCTGCAGGGCTTCTTCCGTCGCCTTTTGAACCTTGGGATCGAGGGCGGTGTAAATCCTGTAGCCTCCGTTGATCAGATCTTTGGAATCGATCCCAGGGTAACGCTCCTCAATTTCATTGAGAATCAGACTTTTATACGCATAGAATTCGCTACTTTTCAGATGTTTTTGGACTGCTTCCTGCTTGACGCCCAGGTCCATCTTTTTATATTTTTCCGCTTCCTCCTTGGTGATCAAAGCACCGAAGGGAGCTTCCGTCTCTTCCGCCATCTTGTTGAGCACCACATTGCGGCGGAACTTGGCTTTATCCGGGAAACGGAAGGGATCGTAACCGTAGGGTGCCTTGGGCAACCCCGCCAACAGGGCGATCTCATGGGGCTCCAACTTCTCCTTGGTGATATCCTTGTCAAAATAGATCTTGGCCGCCATCTTGATTCCCTGCACGTTGTTCCCGAAATCGATATAGTTGAGATAGGTTTCCAAAATCCTGGTTTTGGATACTTCCTTCTCCAGGCTTAAAGCTGCCATCATCTCGTCCAATTTCCTGGAATAGGTCTTCTTCCGATCTTTGATCACCGCGTTCCGGGCCACCTGCATGGTGATCGTTCCACCGCCCTCGGCCTTGCCCATGGCGATGATGTTTTTCACCACGGCCCGTCCCAGGCTCCAATAGTCCACACCGTGGTGATTGTAGAAGCGTTCATCCTCCACTGCGACAAAGGCCTGATATAATTCAGGGGACTTCACATCTTTCAGTTTCACATACTCCCGGTTGGTAGATCCGAGCTGCATCACCTTTTTCCCGTCACGATCATAAACTACGGATGAGGTTTCCATGCTCTTTTTAACTTCATCCATATTGTAGGTTTTTGCACTCATCATCACTGCGGAGCAACCGCCCACCGCCAGCAGAATGGTGGTGGTGAACACCAGGAAAAACCATTTTTTGTTGAAAAAACGGAAACGTTTCCCGCTGCCGCCTCCCCGACCGCCCCGGGAGGAACGGCCCGCCAGGGAACGACGCTTTGCTCTACGGCCAGTACTGCGTGACCGCGGCGGCATGCCCCCCGGCGTCATCTGATAATTATCCATCACTTCAAACCCCCTGCATTCCATTCATTTTCCCGGTTTTGTCTGTATTTCCGAATAAAAGGATCTTATGAGTACTGAGAAAACAATGAAATCCTCAATCTTCAAAAACCGATGATTCCTGGGGGATCTTATCCCTTGCAAATTCGGTATCGACCTCTTTCTCCGCTTCTTTCCGTTATGGTATAGTGGGAACGAGGTGATTCCATGAACACCCAAGCAGCGGTGTTTGCCTGCCGGTTCACCGGGTTCATCGGCATCCTCGCATCCCTCCTCTTCTGGAAAATGTACGGTATCACCGGTCTTTCCCTCGGACTGGCCGGTTCGATTTTCTGGTTTGGACTGGGCCTGTACTTTCAAAGGACAGGTGGGAAAGGATGACGCCTGGATGAAATAAATACCCTCTCATTATAACGTAACCGGGATAAAGTTTGTTGCAGAATCTCCGTTTTGTTACAAAACCACTGCCTTCCCAAGCAGTGGTTTTTACCCCTCTCCAAGAAATATGGGGGACACAGAAGCTCCCCTGATCTCCCCCATCCTGATTCGGATTCACCGTTTATGAAAGTGCAAACCAAAAACGACCCGGCGGGTCGCTGTTTCATCAGTATGATCCGTTGTATGCCTCCCTTTCAGAAGCGTGATAAGTGATGGCCGGGTCAGTCGGGATTGGGTTTCACATTCCGGCGCCAAAGCCAAAGTTCTCCACGATCCAAAGACGCTCCATGTGCAACCCCATCCTCCCTGTGACGGGTTTTTCACAAGGTTTTCAGAGGTCAATCCCTGACCGGTTCCAGGATCTGTTTGGACATCAACAGCAGACAGATCGCCCCCAAGATGATCCCGGCAACGGTAAGCAGAGGTCCGGAAGAATCGAGAATGGCGAAAGCAAGTACGAGAGAGGCGATACTCCCCCAGGCGACAGCCCGGAATAGACGCCGTTTGGTCACCCAGGCGAGACTGGATGACAAAACCAGGATCACACTCATCGCCTGCCATTCCCACAAGGAAAGAAACGACCAATCCTCCATCTGAATCCCTCCAATCTCTAACCAGTATGACCCACCAGGGTCTTGCCGAATACATTTTCTTTTAAAAAACCCGCCTGTTCGGCGGGTTTGAGGAGGTGATTTCCAGTGCGGGTCACTTCAGGTAGAAGGAGCGGATCACGGTTCGCTGGAAGTCTTCTCCCTTGTCGTTGACCCCCTGAACATCCACCGTCAGATTGTAAACACCGGGTTTCATCTGTTTCGGGAGGTGCCCGGAAAAAGAAGATCTCTCTTTGCCTGTCGAGTCCAGTTTTCCATGAAAAGCATCGGCTTTCATTTTGTGAATGCTGTGGGCCTTCGGCGGAACCAGGCGAACCTTCACATTCTCCGGTTTCGCTTTCCAACCTCGGGGCAGATTGACCCGAACAGGAACATCCCGCCCCGATTTTCCCGGAACTTGGACATCCACTTTCATCTCGGCACTATCCATCAAAGTGGTCGTCAACAGGTAGGCGTCATCCTTTTCAGAGATGAGGCGAACCTTCCAGTGCCCCGCCTCCGGGTCGGAAATTCGATAACCTTGGATGGCAGCCCCCCGGAAAATTTCCTCATCTCCCCCAGTACGGTAAAATTGCGCACTCTGATGATTGTATACCTTGCCGGAGGGGGAGATGAGACGAACTGAAACTGAGGGGTCGCCGGTCATCAGGTTGAAGATCGCCTCTTTGGCCCCTGATTCCACGGCCACTTTCTCTTCCACCGGGGTGCCGGCGGGAAGGGAGTCCCCGCGAACCACCTGTTCCGAACCTTCGGAATCAGCATCGGCGGAGGAGACAGCCACTTCTTTCAACGCATCCCGCTCCGCAGTCGTGACGGCAGCTGACCGCAAAGAGGGTTCGATCCGGGGAAATGCCGTGCTTCCCATCCGAATATTGTCATGATCAAAGGATTCGGTAAACAGATGTTGCCCATAAGGGAGAGAGGCACTCCAAACATTGACCATTCCGTCATTGCTTCCGTGAGGCGCCAAATAGGCTCCACCCGTCCAGAGGGCGGATGGAAATGGCCCCCAACTGGTACCGGCGGAGGTGTAGTAATTGTTTTTGCCGACGTTGGCGTGGGAATCGGTCACCGAACGGAAATACTCCATATAACCGGTCTGCAACACTTCGGTGCCCGCATCTCTCGATCCCAACAGTTCCGCCAACCAGCCGGCCCACCAACTAAAGGCGAGATTCGCCAAATGGGAGCCCTCGTGCGGAGAGCCGAGGGTGATCACACGGCCGACATGGGGGTATGCTCCGGAATGGATCAAGGCCGCCTGTGTATCGACCCCTCCCTTACTGTGAGCGACGATGTTCACCTTTTCACCGAAATATTGCCGAATCTCACTCAATTGGCGGGCCAACAGGGCTCCATTGTCCCACATATCCGCCGCGTCCCCTCCGGCGGAATCGTACAGCTCCACAAAGGCAGTGCGATAACCATGATTATAGGCGTAATCATACATATCATTGTGACCGTGATATACCGTATCCTCCCACCAATTGCTCGCATGCCCGTGCAATCCCTGGACAAAGACAATGGGGGGTTTGCTTTTGTCCATATTGGGAGGAGTGGCTCCCACATACCATGTTCCCGGCTCACCCCCGTCACTTCCTCCACCTTTGCCACCGGTGACCTTGAACTCACCTTGAACTTTGGAAGGAGGTGGTACCACGCCGGCCGGTTTCGGCTTCGGCGCTTTTTCTGTTGAGGCCGCTCCCTGCACCCAGCCCGCCGGGAGCACCAAAAGAAAGGCCAGCAGCGTCACCACTCCTTTCCACATTCTCCTCTTCAATGTGGAACACCTCATTTCAAAATCGAATTGTTCTCTCACCACTCCCAGAAGACAATTCGATTCAACTGTCGGGTATTCCTGCATCTTTTTTTAATTGTTTATAATATTTAAATTGATGGCAGAGATTCCATAAGCAGGTGAAAATCTTTTGGCAATGGGGATTCCCAGCAGCATTTTTTTCCATCCCTGGGGTGGATCAAGGCGAGCCGCACCGCGTGTAAAGCCTGTCGCTCAATTTCTGCGGTCTGTCCGCCATACAGGGTGTCACCCAAAAGCGGATGTCCCAGATGAGCCATATGGACGCGAATCTGATGTGTCCGTCCCGTCTCCAGACGCAATCGAACCAGTGTGGCCTCCGGCCACCGCCTGATGACACGGTAACGGGTGCAGGCTGGCGCCCCCGCCGGGGAGACGGTCCGAATATGAGGATGTTCCGGTGAACGGGCAATCGGCTCCTCCACCTTCCCCTCCTCTTTTTCAAGACTGCCGTGCACCACGGCCAGATACTCCCGCAGATAACGTTTCCCTTTCATCTGTCCGGACAGAATGGCATGGGCATGAGGGTGTTTGGCAAATACGATCAGACCGGAAGTATCCTTGTCCAACCGGGTGACCGGACGCACCAGGTGAAATTCGCCCCGTTCTTGCCAATAAGCAGCCAATCCATTGGCCAAGGTCCCCTCCGGATAGTTCCGGGTGGGATGAACCACCACTCCGGGCTGTTTATCCAGGATGATCAGGTCTTCATCCTCATGTATCACCTGGATCGGAAGGGGTTGCGGCTTTACACCCTCCCCTGTGTCCCTTGGCAGAAATACTGCCATCCGATCCCCCGCTTTCACCCGGGAGGTGAGATACACCGGTTCCCCATTCACTTCCACCGCCTTAGCCTCCTTCAGGCGACGAAACATACGGCGGGAGAAACGAAATCGATTCCGGAGCAATTGTCGTACCATCTTTCCCTCTTCTTCCCCCCGAACCTGATGGAGATAATCCGCTTTTCGGGCCATAGGCTCCCTCCCGTTCACGCCCTGATCGAAGTCAAGTAGTGCCCCCTCAGCGAACATTATGTTGAAAAATCACAGAAGGGCTAGTACTGCTTTGAGTGTTGATGAATTTTATTCAAGAAAATGTCGAATATTGTCCCAAGCCAATTGAAAACAGACGGTGATTCTGCATTTGGAGCTCGCTCCACACCCACAATACAGACTATGTTCGACATCGATTGACACTCTTTACGTAAGGCTCAAAGCAGTAGTAGAAGCGTTGTGAAAAAGCTGTTCACAGGGAAGATTGGATTTCACATGGAGTGATTTTGGATCGTAAGAACAACGAAAAGGTCATGTGAAACCCAATCCCGACCGCCTTCAAACGCAGCAAATCACAACGCTTCTGGGATGGTGGGGATTTGATTCGCCTTTGCGCTTTTTGCAAGAGATCGGAGCCGCCCCACCATCCTGCCCCCGCCTTGCTGCCTGAAGGGGCAGTAGCTCACTCTCCGAACCGGCTCCAACATTCTCCCTCGTTCAGTCCGATTTACCGTTGACAGTTGCCACCCAGCATCCCTTTCTTGTTTTTTAAAATCCAAAAAAATACATTTTTATCGCTACCCTTGATTAATCAATATATTTATTTTTCAACTGGTCAGACCCAATGCCACCGATCACCATTAAAGCCAGTGGTAAAAAATTCGATACGACTTTCGGTAAGCCTTTTAAAATCATAATATCTGTACCAACAAAATAATTTAAAGCTAGAATCAGCAGTTTTGCCACTAACAAAAATGTGCCCAGTAACCATACACTATCAAAAAACACTTTCCATTTCGGATACGCCAACTGCTTACTATCTTGAATAACTTTTTCTTTCAATTCTTCGTCACTCCTCAACAATTCATCGATCGTGATGCCAAACAAATCACTCAAATCAATGATCACTTCGATACTCGGATAGTTCTTGCCAGTTTCCCATTTTGAAACTGACTGGCGACTAACACTAATTCTCTCAGCAAGGTCTGTTTGCGACCAACCTCTTTTTTCCCGTTCTATTTTTAATCGTTCACTAAAAACCATGTTATTCAACGCCTTTCCTTACTGTCAGTATTATTGATGTGAATGGTTAAAGTAAAGATAGTTCTAGGCGCATTATGGCGCAACCTAACGTTGTCACACTGAAAACCTTAAATTATGTCACTCACATAAAGCCCACCCATTGTCGCGCAAAAGAAAAAAGAAAACCCTGTGTCCCTTGTTGCTCGGGTCACAGAGTGTCACCAGCCGGGAAAATCCCGGTTCCGCCGTCCTCCCTCAGTACATCACACCCGTCCGCCGATGAGTCTTGGCAAACTCCGAAGGCTTGGGATCAAAATACTTGGTGGTGTATCTTCGTACAAACCGGTCCCGGGAATCGATATACCCGGATCCCCAGGTGGGGTCCATCGTGATCCATTTTCCATCTGTCTTCACTTCCACCCAGGCGTGACGATTTCCATCGGCCACCCCTTCCACAAAGCGTGCTTCCAGATCGATGGAACGGAGCAAAGCGATGGCCAAGAAGCTGTAATCCTGACAGACTCCCTTCTTTTGACGGAGAGCCTTGATCGCCGAATCATCGTAATCAAAAGCATCGGTTCGGAATTTCCACACATCGTAGCGGACATTTTGGGCCACATATTCGTAAATGGCGAGGGCTTTTTCCCGCTCTGTCTGTTTCCCCCGGGTCAAATCGCGGGCCAGGCTTTCAATGGAAGGGTCATCTGATTGGATCCCCCGGGAGGGAAGCAGGTTGCGCAGATCCTGATCCGCAGTGTTATTCACAGTAAATCGCGCCACTCCGAAAAATCGAAAATAATCCCGCTGTCGGTCCGTGATTTCAGGAACATTTACAGTCACTTCATAGGTCCCTTTACCGAAACGGAGCCAGAAAGATCCATCAAACCGGTAATTTTCCACAGGGATGATATAAGTGGCTTCCAGGCCGTCCTTCTTCGTTTGAACGATCAGATGCTTGGTTTTTGCAGCGTAAGGGGCTTTCGGGTCGATCGAGCCCTTGATACGGTATTTCATCTCCCCCTTGCCGCCTCCGGTGAGGGGATGCTCCAGTTTGACTCCCCGGCTTTCATAATGCTTGAAATACTCAATCGGGGACTTTTCCTCCGAGGAACGGTTATAAACCAGCAGGGTGGCTCCCTCATTGTAGTAATTTTCCCGTTGGGGATCCGGAGTCATCACGGTCAGTTTATGGATACCCTTCCCGTAAATGAACGGAACCCGGGTATCGAAAGAACCCTCCTGCAGCCGCAGCAGATGCTTCCACTCCTTGCCCCCCTTTTCCACCCGTATCATCACCCGTTGGGCTTTGCCCTTCTGGATGGAGCCTTTCAGTCGGATATCCCCATCGGTTTGGACAAAGCCGCCACCAGGCAGTTCCAATTGCAAACCAGCTTGCAAACCGGCCCGTGTCATCACCACCTCCCGATGGACCTTCGGATTGACATTGATCACATGAAAGCGGGCCAGATCGTAAAACCGATCTTCCCGTTCCGCACTGGGAAGCCGGACGGTCACCCGATACTCCCCTTCACCGTTAAACAAGGTAACCCGGCGGCTGAACTTTCCGTCTTTGATATGGGTGTAAAAGGAAAGATCTTTTTCGCCGGTCCCTTTCCCTCCCTTCACCTTTTCCACTTCGATCCAAACAAATTCAGACTTAAAATCTTCATATTCTTTAACAGTGCCGGACACCCAGAAATGGGAATTGACGGCAAAACGTTGATATCGGGGTGAGGAAAGAGCTGCATCCACCTCTTCAGCATACGGTTTCAATTTCAGTTTGGTCAGTGGCAACTGTTCGTTCTTTTCCGCCGCAACACGATCCCAATCACTCTGATTCGGTTCCGCCTCCGACTCCAAAGCGAACATGGGATGACAACCGACGGTTATGATAACTGCCATGAGGGCCAGCAGAATCCTCCCTGTGAGAAGGGTCTTTTTCATCGGAATTTCCCTCCATATAAAAGCCCCTTCTCAAGGAATGGGGCAATATAGGCGGGGTTGTCAGCCCCTTTAAAAAACCTCTTATCATTATATCAACGAAATACCTGAAATCACCAACGAATTTGGCAAAAAAAAAGGCACCTGACCAAGGCGCCCTTTGATATAGAAAGACCAAGACCTCAAAAACAGTGGAACTTCGCAATACCCAGACCTAAATGGATCGGTCGTATCACCGATTCCCCGGCCCGACTATATCATACTACAATTTTATGAACCTGTGTTTTTAAAAATTCGACGGAATTCGACATGATCTTCCCTGGTTTCCGGGCTTTTAACCCGGTTTCCATTTAAAGTTTTTAAAACTTCCCTCGTCCGTTGGCTCCTCCTTCCAATCCACAGTTGACAGCAGGTCGGATAGAAGTAAGATGTTAGTAATGCACACTCCAATTTTTTGTGAATCCTCGGGACCACATTCCCCTTTATGCAGGCAGATCAGCCGCCTGGCCGGCTCATTCCTGCAATGATCGAAAGGAGGGAACAAGCCATCGGTCTCGGAAACAACATTCGATACAGGAGGAAGGAGCTGGGACTTACCCAGTCCGAACTGGCCGAGGGGATCATTTCCGTACCATACTTGAGTCTGATCGAAAATGAAAAGGCCCATCCCAAACCCGATATCCTTGTCCCCCTCGCCAAGCGCCTCCGTTCCTCTGTGAAAGATCTTCTCGGTGTCATCGATCAAGACGACCTCCGCCGAGCGGATTTTTTGATTGACAAAATCCGCAGCTCTCTGGTGTATGAACGATATCAAGAAGCAAAAGCCTTTCTTAAAGACTTGAGAGAATTCTCCGGAAAGACCCCTGATCAACGGGTCCATATCAAAACCGATCTGATAGAGATCAATTTTTTAATTCATTTTGCCGAAAAAGAGAAGTACCATGACAAACTTGCCGCTTTTGAACAAAGATGGGGAAATCCGGAGGAAGATACCAACCTTCTCGTCTGGTACCTTCGGATGAAAGGAAATATTCATTTTTTGGAGGATATGTATGATCAGGCGCTTCTCTGCTACAAGCAGGCGGAAAAATTGTTTCCCCAAGTGACTGATGACATTGAAAAAGCCTATATCTACGGAAATCTGGGAAAAACCCACCTGTTCCTTTCCGACCCTGCTCTCGGCATTCTGTATACCGAGAAAGCGATCAATATCATGCTGAAGAAGGATCGTTGGCTGGAAGTATGCTCCATGTTCAACATCCTGGGTGCTTGTCACACCAACAAAGGCAATTTCCAGGATGCGATCGAGTGTTTCGAACGGGTGCTTCGGATCGCTGATCAGTTTAAGTTCTCCAAAATACTGATTTCCCGAACTTACCATGAGTTGGGTGTCTGTTATCTGAGGTTGGAGGATTGCAAACAGGCGATCCACTATCTGAACCAATCACTGGAAGTGGTCAGTCCGGATCATCTGCCCGCCTGGGAAGAGGGATTCGTCCATCAGATTTTGTGTCGTACCTATCTGAAGACCGGGGAGTTGGATCAAGCGCAACATCATATTGAGAAAGCACTCCCCTTACTGGAATCCCGGGAACGCCTCAAGTCCGAATGTCTGATTTTTCTGGGACAAATCCACTATCACCGAGGGAATTACAAGGAGTTCACCCGCTGTTACCGGGAGGCGATCCAATCATTTCTTCGTCTGGGCGCCCCGGAAAATGCGGCCCGGGCCTCCCACACCCTTGGTAAACACTACATTCAATCGGGGGATACCGACGAGGGAGTCCGCTATCTCCTGCTAGCGGTGGACCACTATCACCAGCTGCTTCCCAGCATCAACTTTGAGGTTCATCTGCCTGAAAGAAACCTGTCCCGATGAACTGCGATCATGCTTCCCTATAAAAAAGAGCAAAGCCAAGCTCTTGGGCCACCGGAATCCGGTGGCTTTTTGACTGACAGCTGTGACCCATGATGCTTTGACAAATGGTTACCGGGTGGACAGGGTCGGGAACTCAGCGAGGAGATGATGGTTCCCTTGGTTTGCTGAAGCCTTTCCAGACCTTGAAGCCTTGTGATTTAGTGCGCTCCTTGACGGTCGGGATTAGGTTTCATATTCCGCTTCCGTTGTTCTGACGAGCCAAAGACACTCCACTCCATATGAAACCCAACCCTCCTGTATGAACGGCTTTCATCCCTCCAGCATCGCTAAAAAGGTGGGCTCATCGATCACGTCCACCCCGAGCTCGCGGGCTTTTTTCAGTTTGGAGCCCGCCTTTGCCCCGGCGATGACGTAATCCGTATTTTTGCTGACGCTTCCAGTCACCTTGCCCCCCTGTGCTTCAATGCGGTCGGCGGCTTCCTTGCGGGACATGGATTCCAGTGTGCCGGTGAGCACCACGGTTTTGCCGGCGAAGGGGCTGTCGGAATCTCCCTGCTGTATCGGAGCCCGTCCCTTATAGATCATATTGACTCCCGCCGCTTCCAGCCGGCGGATCATCTCTCTCACTTCGGGTTTGTTGAAATAAGTCTGGATACTTTCCGCCATCTTGGGTCCGATCTCATCGACGGCTTCCAGCTCCTCCCGGTCCGCCGCCATAATGGCTTTTAGTCCACCGAAGTGCTGCGCCAAAATCTGTGCCCCTTTGGAGCCGACAAAGCGGATCCCCAGACCGAAGAGCAGCTTTTCGACGGAGTTTTGCTTACTTTTCTCAATGGCGGCGAGCAGATTTTCCACGGATTTTTTCCCCATCCTCTCCAGTGGGAGAAGGTCCTCAGCTTTCAGGTCGTAAAGATCTGCCGGCCCCCGGACCAGGTCGGCGTTGAAGAGTTGCGTGACCACTTTCTCCCCGATCCCTTCGATATTCATCGCTCCCCGGGAGACAAAGTGGATGATCCCTTCCCGGGTTTGGGCAGGGCATTGGGGGTTGATGCAACGCAAGGCCACTTCCCCCTCCAGCCGGACGAGCTTGCTGCCACATTCGGGACACTCCTCCGGCATCCGGTAGGACTTCTCCTCCCCGGTGCGGCGCTCCGGGACCACGCCGACCACTTCGGGAATAATGTCTCCCGCCTTTTTCACAATCACATGGTCTCCCAACAGAATCTCTTTTTCCTTGATGAAGTCCTCATTGTGAAGGGTGGCCCGCTGGACGGTGGTTCCTGCCAGGACGACGGGATCCAACAAGGCGGTGGGAGTGACGGCTCCAGTCCGACCCACGTTGATCTCAATCCCCCGGAGTACGGTGACTCCTTCCTCCGCGGGAAACTTGTAGGCGATCGCCCAGCGTGGGTTCTTGGCGGTGGTACCCAGCCGTTCTCTGAGCCTCAGATCATCCACCTTGATCACGATCCCATCGATGTCATACCCCAGCTCTTCCCTGTTTTCCCGCCAATGATCGATAAACTCCATCACATTATCGATTCCCTTGACGGTCACCCGCACAGGGTTGACCTTCAGACCGAGCCGGGACAACAGATCCAGGGATTCGGTATGGGTCTTTGGCGTTTCTGTACCGTGGAGTTCCCCGATCCCGTAGAGGAAAATATCGAGAGCCCGCTCAGCGGCCAGTTTGGGATCCAACTGGCGCAGGGATCCGGCTGCCGCATTTCGGGGATTGGCGAACAGGGTCTCGCCGCGACTCTCCTTCTGTCGGTTGATCCGTTCAAATTCTTTTCGGGGAAGGAAGGCTTCTCCGCGCACTTCCAGGGTGACTTCATCCCGCAAGCGCAGAGGCAGGGAGCGGATGGTTTTCAGATTTTGTGTAATGTTTTCACCGATGGTGCCGTCCCCCCGGGTGGCCCCGCGGATCATCACCCCCTCTTCATAGCGGATGGTGACCGCTAGACCGTCGATCTTCAACTCGCAAACATAATCCACCCCGTCCACTTCGGCCAGCCGGCGAATCCGCCGGTCAAACTCCTGCAACTCCTCAAAATTAAAGGCATTGGCCAGGCTGAGCATCGGTTGGGTGTGCCGCACTTTTTCAAAATAGGGAAGCGGCTCCCCGCCGACACGCTGGCTGGGGGAATCGGGGGTCACAAGCTCCGGGTGTTCCTGTTCCAGCCGGAGCAACTCCTGCATCTTCCTGTCATATTCTTCATCAGAGATCACCGGACGGTCCAACACATGGTACTGGTAATTGTGATCATGGATCTCCCGGCGCAAGACCTCGATCCGTTGTTCCGCTTCTTTCCGCTCCACGCATCCTTCCTCCCTCGTTCATACCTTCAAACCTTGGTGATGGGGGCAAACTGGGCCAACAGTCTTTTCACGCCTGTGGGGGCGGGAAAAGCGATGTTCAACTCCAAATCCTGACCTTCCCCCTGTATCTTGACCACAGTGCCGATCCCCCATTTCTTATGACTCACCTTGTCCCCCACGCGCCAATCCGTCTCCGTGTCGGGGACGGGACGAACCGGACCCCGGCGCAGAACCGGCTTCTTCAAAACCGCCGGGGGCTTGCCGACCGGCTCCACCAACTCCCGGGGGATCTCCCGCAGGAAAAGGGACGGGGGGTTGGTATGGGTTTGACCGAACAGCATCCGCATTTTCGCCCGGGTGAGGTACAATTTCTCTTCGGCCCGGGTGATGCCCACATAAGCCAGTCTCCGTTCCTCTTCCAACTCCTCAGGATCATCCAAGGTGCGGCTGTGAGGGAAGATCCCCTCCTCCATTCCCACCAGAAACACTTGGGGAAATTCCAGCCCTTTGGCGGAGTGCAGGGTCATCAGGGTGACGGCATCCTCCGGAGCGTCCGGATCCTCCTCCAGAGTATCCACATCGGAGATCAAAGCCAGATCCGTCAAAAAAGCCACCAGGGATTTATCTTCATTTTTCTCTTCAAATTCCCGGGTCACGGAGAGAAACTCATCGATGTTTTCCAGACGGCTGGCCGCTTCAACGGTCTCCTCCTTCATCAATTCCTCTCGATAGCCGGTCCGTTCCAGGACTTCTTCCGTCAGCTCTCCCGCCGACAGATACTCCATCATCGCATTCAGCTCTTTGATCAGACCGGTGAATTTCTCCAAGGGCCGCAAGAAGCGATTGGAGAGGCCGATCCCTTCCACTTCCAGGAGCGCCTGCATCATGGAGATCCCTTCCCGATCGGCAAAAGCCGCGATTTTGTCCACAGTGGCCTGTCCAATTCCCCGTTTGGGCACATTGATCACCCGACGCAAACTGAGATCGTCGTCAGGATTGACCACCAACCGCAGATAGGCCAGTAGATCTTTGATCTCCTTCCGCTCATAAAACTTCAGCCCACCCACCATCCGGTAGGGAATATTGGATTTCATGAGGACTTCTTCCAGCACCCGGGACTGAGCATTGGTCCGGTACAAAACCGCGAAACTTTTGTACCCCTTCCCGTTTTTCCTCTCTTTTACAACAGTGTCCGCCACAAAATAGGCTTCCTCATGTTCATTCTCCGCTTCATACAACTGCACCGGCTCGCCAGCTTCATTCTCCGTCCACAGATCCTTCGGCTTCCGCTCCCTATTGTAGGAGATGACACTGTTGGCCGCCTTCAGGATCGTTTGGGTGGAGCGATAGTTCTGTTCCAGTTTAATCACTTGGGCGTCGGGATAATCCCGCTCAAAATGAAGAATGTTGCTGATGTCCGCACCGCGAAAGCGGTAGATGGACTGGTCGGAATCCCCCACCACACACAGATTCCGATGATGTTCCGCCAGCAGGCGGATCAGGACATACTGCACATGGTTGGTATCCTGATATTCATCCACATGGATGTACTGAAATTTTTTCCGGTAAAAGTCCAGTACCTCCGGCACCTGCCGGAACAGGCGCACCGTCTCCGTAAGCAAGTCGTCGAAGTCCAGAGACTGATTGGTCCGAAGCTTGTCCTGATAGGTTTCAAAGATCTCCGCCGCCAATTCGTCCATGTAGCTCTGGGCCCGCTCCTTCATGTCCCGGGCGGTTTGAAGCCGGTTTTTCCCATGGCTGATCCGGTGTAACAAGCCCCGAGGTGGAATTTGTTTCGGATCCAGGTTCTTTTCCTTTAAAATCTGTTTCATCACCGTCAGCTGATCGGAACTGTCCAGAATGGTGAAGTTCCGGTTGTAACCGATCCGGTCAATGTCCCGTCGCAGGATGCGGACACACATGGAGTGAAAGGTGGAAATCCAAATCTCCTCCGCCTCAGCTCCTGCCAAAGCATGGATCCGATCCTTCATCTCCCGGGCCGCTTTATTGGTGAACGTGATCGCCAGGATATTCCACGGATGAATCCGTTTTTCCGACAACAGGTGAGCCACCCGGTTGGTCAACACCCGCGTTTTGCCACTGCCGGCCCCGGCCACGATCAGAAGCGGACCTTCCGTCGTCTCCACCGCCAGTCTCTGATCGGGGTTCAACCCTTGGAGTAGGGAGCCCTTCGCCCAGGTGTTTTGTGCCATTGTGATCCGCACCTTTCCGCTTTAATCATCCTTCGGGAGCATGTTGATCCAACATCTTGGATGAGGGATCCTGTTCCGCCATGCAACCGAGGCCGCCCATAGGGCACGAGTCGCGCTTGGGGTCGTGCCTCCCATTCGCGCTATGCTATCCCACAAGGAAGTAATGACTGGCCGCTCCGAATCTGACCGTCGGGCAGGGGCAAAGACGTATCACAAGGAAGAATGTTGCCCCTAAACGCCCTCCCGTAAGACTTTCCGCTGGGTGGAATGGCAACCTTAGACCCAGGGCTTCGGCCCATCCGAATTGCAGTGCCTGTGATGCAAAGTTCCCTTTGGCAGTGTACTCACCGCCATTTTCCGGTTAATTTATGCCCTGATCCCCCGAGACTCCCTTCGATTCCGTTTCCTTGACCCAGCGAACGGACTCCAGCGCCGCCTCCAGGTTTTGATAAACCAGATTGCCCACGACCACGGTGTCGGCTTCCCGGCTCATGGCCCGGGCCTGGTCTTCCCGGGAGATCCCGCCCCCGTAAAACAGCCGGGATCTTTTTAATCCCCGGCGCGCCGCCCGCACCATCCCTTCATCGCCGTACATTCCGCTGTACTCCACATACAAGGCGGGCATTCTGAACAAGTGTTCCGCCAGACGGCCGTAGGCCGTCAGGTCAGCAGTTCCCACCCCCGTCCGGCTCTCAGTCAGGCGGCCCACCTTGGATTCCGGATTGAGCACCACGTAGCCGAGCGCGGCTACATCTTCCCAGGGAATCCAGTCCCCGTACTTCCGGATCGCCCGATGTTGTGCCTTAAGCACCCAGTGCAGGGATCCGGAATTGAGAACGACGGGGATCAGATAACCGTCCACACCGGGGACGACAGCCGATTCAGCGGAGATTTCCTGGACAGATTCCACTGGGTATTCAGCGATCCGCTCGATCAGGTCTCGAGAATTTTGGTAAGTGATGCCATCTGTCCCACCCACGATCACTGCATCGGTGCCGCTGGTGCACACCTTTTCCAAAGATTTTTCGGACAGGGTCCGATTGGGATCCAGTTTAAACACATGTCGCCATTTTTTCATGCGTTCCGTCAGCAAATGTTCATCCTCCCACAGCCGCTCTTTCCATTCAGGATCATTATACACGACAAGGAAAGAGGGAAAAAGAAACGCTTCTTTTAGATTCACAATGGAAAAATCCCGCCAATCGGCGCATAGGATGAAGCGATAAACAGGAAAGGGAATCCAAGAGTGGGGAGGGGGCAAGGTGAAAAAATGGTTCTGGAGCGCGAGCGGATATTACGGGATCTGGAGCCTGGTGTTCCTCATCGGCTATCTGTGGATCGGAAGCCGGTACAACCTATTTGAAGGAGCGGTATCCCCCGAAGGCCGTGAACTCCTGTGGTACTGGGTCAGTGGATTTGGCCTCCTGTTTGTCATTCCCCTAGGAATCGGCCAAGTGGCAGCGGGTATTCTCTCCTACCGGTATGCCGCTACCCGTCCCCGCACTTGGGTCTCGCTCCTGTTGGGATTGGTGTTGTGCATTTCCACCATCGTCGCCTGTTTATTCGGATATGCAGTCTTCATCCTGATCTTCCACGGATTTGCTTGACCTTTTTCCGAAGTCATCAAATTGACAATGATGGTTGTCCCTGATATGATTTTTCCGAAGAAGGTGATGAAAGGACCTGCAGGTACCAACTGTGTCCCAGGGAGTCGGCTCTTGACTGGAAGGTCGATCCACAGGGTATCTGTTCCCCATCCTGGAGCCACTGGCGATGAGCCATGTCGGATGCCCCTCCGTTATCGGGATCAAGCGGACCGCAGTCTGCGGTCAATCAGGGTGGTACCGCGGGTTGAATCTCCCGTCCCTTTGGGGATGGGGGATTTTTGTTTACAATGGGTTCAAGGAGTGATATCAGATGGCCGATGAAAAAAAATTTGTAAAGGAGATCACCCCGCAGTCGGAGGATTTCTCCCGCTGGTATATCGATGTGATCCGAAAAGGGGATTTGATGGATTACACACCCGTCCGCGGCTGCATCGTGTTCAAGCCGGACGGTTTTGAGTTGTGGGAGCGGATTCAGGCGGCGATGGATCAGCGGTTCAAGGAGACGGGACACCGGAATGCCTATTTTCCGATGCTGATTCCGGAGTCTTTTTTCCAAAAAGAAAAAGAACATGTGGAGGGCTTTAATCCGGAGCTGCCCTGGGTGACTGAAGCCGCCGGCGAAAAACTGGAAGAGCGCTTGGCCCTGCGCCCCACTTCAGAGACGATGATCGGCCATATGTACAGTCAGTGGATCCACAGCCATCGGGACCTGCCGGTGTTGATCAACCAATGGGCCAATGTGTTCCGGTGGGAAAAACGGACCATGCCCTTTCTGCGAACCTCAGAATTTCTCTGGCAGGAAGGACATACCGCCCATGCCACAGAGGAGGAAGCCCGCCAAGAGACGATGCAGATGCTGGAAATCTACAGGGAAGTGGTGGAACAAGTTTTGGCCATTCCGGTCTGGAAAGGGCAAAAAACCCCCAGTGAGCGGTTTGCCGGTGCAGTGGAGACCTATTCCATCGAAGCGATGATGAAAGACGGTAAAGCGGTTCAAGCCGGCACCTCCCACTATCTTGGAGAAAACTTTGCCAAGGGATTTGATATTAAATTCCTGGACAAGGACAACCAGCTGAAATACGTCCACACCACTTCCTGGGGAACCTCCACCCGCCTGATCGGCTCCATGATCATGGTTCACGGCGATGACCGCGGACTGGCCATGCCGCCCCGCGTGGCACCGACACAGGTGGTGATGATCCCCGTCGGCCCGGTCAAGCTGAGGGAGAAAGTGATGGAGAGGTTCGATCCGCTGTTCGATGATCTCCGGTCCGCGGGGGTTCGCGTACGGGCTGACTTGCGGGAGGAGACGCCGGGATGGAAGTTTAATGAATGGGAGATGCGCGGTGTTCCTCTCCGCCTGGAAATCGGACCCCGAGACGTGGACAAAGGGGAAGTGGTATTGGCCCGCCGTGACACCGGGGAGAAGGTGGCAGTCGCGATCGATCAGGCAGTTGAGAAGGTCCGCGAACTGTTGGAAGAGATCCAAGAGAACATGTTTCAAAAAGCGCTGGCTTTCCGGGACCACCACTCTCATCTGCACATCAACACCCTGGAAGAATTGAAAACCCATATCACCCAAAAGGAAAGCGAAGCCAAGGTTGCAGGCTGGGTGTTGGCCGGCTGGTGTGGTGAGGACGCCTGTGAATCCAAGGTGAAGGAAGAGACCAAATTCACCTCCCGAAACATTCCCTTTGAACCCCCGGTCATCAAGAAAACCTGTATCCACTGCGGTGAAAAAGCCCAACATACCGTCTGGTTCTCCCGGGCTTATTAGGGCGTGTCTGATCAATCTATATCCGGGGCGGACCGGTCGGGATTGGTTTTCACATGTTGTTCTTAACTGTGAAATCACTCCATGTGAAAGCCACCCCTCCCTGTGAACGTCTTTTTCACAATGCTTCGAGAGTCCCAAAAAAGGAGCCCCACGGGGCTCTTGAAGCGGAACGTCCAGATCCCTCCATCATCAACGGAGGGATTTGCTTTTCCTTTGATTGATCCCCGGGACAAGACTCCAGTTCGTTCCACAGGATTGGCCGCAACAGTTCAAAAAATGGAAGTCCCCTTTCAAAAAGACCCTCAGAGTCACAGATGAGCGATCAGATTGCGGATGTTTGTCACTTGGGTGAACTCGCCGTGGAGACTGGCCAGATGGATGCGATGAACCTCCGCTGCCGGGATCCGATTGCCATCAAGATCCACCCGGTCAAAAGTGGCCGTGGCATCAGACAGGAGTTGGGGGTCAAAGCCCAGATTTCTCGCCATCCGGGTCGTGGTGGAGACGCAATGATCCGTGGTCAGACCGGCAATCACCAAGGATTGAATCCCTCTTTCTCTGAGTCTCTCTTCCAAATCCGTCCCGATGAAGGCACTGTTCACATACTTCTCAATGACCGGCTCCTCCGCCAGCGGACGGGCTTCCTCCTTGAAATCACAACTGTCGGCGTCGGGATGAAAAAGTGAGCCCCTGTTCCGGGAGAGATGACGGATATGGACAACCGGTAGCCCTTTTGCACGCCAGACCGATAGCAAGTGCCCGATATTCTCTTCTGCAAAAGGATTGTTCCGCGAGCCCCATTTCGGGTCATCAAAGGCTTTCTGCACATCGATCAACAACAAACCAGTCTTTGAAGTGATTTTCAACGGATCTGCTCTCCCCTCACTTTTGATGAAACAGACATCTCAAATACAGCGTGAGGCCAACTCCGCAGCACATCCATCCAGTTTTGGGATGTGCCGCTGGTTTCAGCTGATTGAAGTCAATGGACAACCGCCTGGAAGGTTGTGATTTAGTGCGTTCTGGGGACGGTCGGGGTTGGGTTTCACATTCCCGCTTCCCTTGTTCTGACGATCCAAAGACGCTCCATGTGAAACCCAACCCTCTCTTTTTCACAACACTTCTGATAAAAACGCCGGGAGCAAGCTCCGCGGCGATTATTTTTGCGCACCTTCATCTTGTTGCTGTTGCTCCTTCAATCGATCCAGAGCCAAGGTATAACCATCGGTCCCATAGTGAAGGCAACGCTTGACCCGGGAAATGGTGGCGGTGCTGGCACCCGTGTCGGCCTCAATCCGGTTGTAGGTGAACCCTTCTTTCAACATGCGGGCCACTTCCAGACGCTGGGCCAAGGATTTGATCTCGCCCACCGTGCAAAGGTCGTCAAAAAAGCGATAACACTCTTCAATGCTGTTTAACGTCAAAATAGCGGCAAACAAGTTGTCCACTTCTTTTTGTCTCAGTTTGTCCAATTGCATACAAATCCCCCTTTCCTGGCAGAATACTTTACCCCTTTAAAATAGAAAATTCGACAAAATATGCTGACTTCCTTCTATTTGCCGTACTTGAGTCCTCCATCCACCGGGAGGACATTGATCCAGGTTTTCCCTGGAGCAAGCGGTGCGGTCTTTCCGTCCATGAGTGGAACAATCCAGCCTTGTCTGTATTCCCAGCGAAGGGGCCAAGCTTTTCCCCCACGAAAGAGCATCCCCTCTCCCCCGTCGGTGATGCTCACCTCTCTGCGGCCGGAGGAGTCGATCACCCGATGGGGTGCACGAATCACCAGCACATTTTCCATAGACAGAGGCGTCCCCTTCTCCCGATCCACCTGTTTTTTCCCTTGTGTATACCGGATGTAGCGCCCGGTTTTCGGATCATACCCATATTCCACTCGGTACAGTCGATGATATCTCAAATCGATTCGGGATGCAGCTTTCCCCTTATCAGGTTCTTTCCGACTGAAAATGTAAGGGCTTTCAACTGTGCCTTCGGCATACCCCTTCTTTTCGGCTCCTTCCCGCAACTTCTCGAGATCTGTGTACAGATTGTGGGGAGGTTGTCGAAAGTTTACACGATAAAACCAACGGCTGTCCCCATGAATACCATCCAGACTGGGGAACCTCTCCTCCCGGATCCGCTCCATTGCCTTCGGTGATCCGCCGGCATGAGTCACCACTGCTTGCGGCCCCCGGGCCAGATCCAGGTAGTAAGGCCGAACACTCCGGATCGGTCCGACAACTCCTTCCCTTACCCCATAGTAAAAGGCGGCGAAGCGGGTGATCTCTCCCTCTGCCAGAACTTCTGCCACAAGATCTGCCCGATCCAATCCCGATTGGGGTCTGGCCTGGGCCTGGTTATTCACCATCACCATCCATGGGCGACCCGATGTTTCCTTTTCCATCTCCTTCCCCGTCAAAGGGTTGATCCTCCGGATCTCCTTCTCTCCACTTGTCTCTGTATCGGGAGGGAGAACTCTCGGCAGCGAACAGCCGGCCACCATCCATAAAATGACCCCGACTTCTATCAAGACCCTGTATCGCATCTTACCACACTCCCTCGGAATTGGAACCCCCTCTTATGGTTCGACAGGATCCATCTGTATCCTCCCACCAACACCACATGGCACCCATTTTTCCCAAAGAGCCATCAAACCAAAAAACAGGCTCCCCGGCATCAGGAATTATTCATGGAAGATATCTTGTTTTCTTCTATTACCTCTAATTGTTGAATTCATCCGCCTGAGCCGTACATAAGGCCGAACTCGGATGTTTGATGAACCTTATTTCAGGTGGGGGGATCGTAGATTCCCACGCTGGGATTTCCATACCATGTTCCCTGATGAACTGTAATTTACCGCTTTGAGTCGGTCGGGTTGGGGGTTCACATTTCGCGCAAAAGCTCTGAACGCTCCATATAAAACCAACCCTCCCTGTGACGAATTCTTCACAGCGTTTCCAAAAGCCGATATCCGGTAAAACAGGAGGGGCAATTCCCCCTCCTGTTTTTCATTCATTTCAACCGTTCTGCTGGGATCAACACCTTTTTTTCTTTGATATGCATCAAACCTTCTGCCGTCAAGCGAGCCTGAGGTAAATGAGTGGAAGAGAGAAACAGAAACGTATAGATCGGATCGTGGAAGGGATGATCATGTTCCTTCATGCGGCGGAGAAATTCCTCCGTCCGGGGGATCAGTTCACTCAACGAGAGCAGACTCGTTTTTCCTGCCAGAGGAAGCGGGAGATTGTACACTTCCTCCCCATTCTGCTCCCAAATGATCCCTCCCCCTTGTTCCAAAGCGCGGTTGGCGGCACGGGCCATCGCTTCCGGATTTCTTCCCACCAACAACAAGTCATCGGATCCGTTATAAGTGCTGACCAAACCGTCAATATCCCGGCCGAACCCCCGCACCAGCGATTTGGTGATCCACTTTCCTTCCCGATCAGCCAGAGCAACCAATAAATCTCCTTCACCCAAGGGAAGGGACGATCGGGTCCCCTCCGGGGGTTCTTTCCACTCCAGCTTGGTGATCACCGGGTTGAGCAATCGAAGAATGGGAATTTTCCCTTCTGTACCCCCGGGGAGTTTTTCCAGGTGTTCTGGACGGACCCATCCCTTCCATCGCCGGTTGAGAGTGGGATATCCGGCCCAGTCGACCCCAGGAAAGGAGCGCAGGAGAGACTTTCTTTCCGCCACAGGCTCCCCGTCGGCCACCACCCGTTCCGGCACCGGTTCCTCCAGAGAAGAGAGGATATTGATATCGGCAATCCGACCCGGCGCAATCGCTCCCAGATGCTCATCCAGACGATAGTAACACGCCGGGTTCAGGGTGACCATCTGATAAGCCCGAACAGGCGGGCAACCGGCTTCCATCGCCGTTCTCAAGACATAATCCACAAACCCTTTGCGAAGATAGGGAGGCGTGGGACCGTCCGTCGTCAACATCAGGCGATGCCAAGGAATCTCCCCGTTCCATTGGAGCAATCCTTTGATCAATTCCGGAAGATCCGGACGCAAGGAGCTGTGCCGAAGCGTTGTCATATAGCCCAGCCTCAGACGGTCCAGAACTTCCTCCGCCGAGATACTCTCATGATCCCCCGTCACCCCCGCCGCCGCCAGACGGGACAAGGTGCGAGAAGAAGCTCCAGGGGCATGTCCTTCCACCCGGATCCCCCTTCTCCTCGCTTCACCCACCCAGCGGGTGCGATTTTCTTCCCCCTCCAATAAGGGCATCCAATCAGTCAACTCACCGGCCTGCACCACGGAGGGGCGCTTTAATTCCCCAGACACCCGATCATCGCCGAACAAAAAGCGGAAATCCTCATCCAGGTGGGCCTGAGCATCCAACCGTGCCCACCACAACATCTTGACCGGCAGGCGATCCAACGCTTCCAGTAACCGACTCCATTCATCCGGATCCAGAAGAGTGAAAAAGAAAAGATTATCATTAATCAGGGTGGTGGTCCCCCTTCCGAGGACCTCTGCGGCCAAAGTGACCGGATGGTACAACTGAAACGGGTGGGCATGGGGCTCGATGTAGCCTGGTACCAGCACTTTGTCCGTCACATCGATGATACGGCGGGAGTCCGGCAGCTGAAGCCCCCCTTTCTTCATATCACCCACATAAGCGATCCGCTCGTCACAAAGAGCCACATCGGCACGCTCCAGCTCTCCCGTGAACACATTGAGCACTATGCCCCCCATAAGCACACGGGTGGGTAACAACTTTCCGGTCGCGGTTCGGATCAGTTTATCCAAATGATGATATCGAATCCTGTTGGTCAATCTTCCGTTTCCCCCTCTGATCCGTTTTTTACTTCCATGCTACCACAACCCACCAAAACCCGTCCTTCGTATATGGGACACTCCTCCGATCATAATAAGAGCGAAAACATCTGCTGGGGAGGTGAAGAATGATGCAAAAAAATGTGGGAACTTGGGATGCACTGATGAGAATCACCTTCGGCTTAACGGGACTGGCCTGGAGTGCCTCCCGGCTGGTCCAACGCCCTGTCCGCCTGATGCCGCTGATGGTGGCCGGATTGTCAGCCATGAAAGTGGCGGAGGGAATCACCCGCTTTTGTCCCATGTTGTTCGCCATGGGAATCTCCACACGGAATACCGGGCCACGGCACATGAACACTCTGGATCGACAGGAGGGGTAAATTTTGGAACAGTTGTGGGCCCTTAACGACAAATGGAACGATTACTCCTTTGTCATCCTGAGCGCGGTGGGCTCCTTGGTGGTACTGGGACTGGTGATCCATCTGTTCCGCCGTCGAAACAGAAGCCGGTAACTTTTTCTGCTGTTAAACCCACATTCCCCCTTTGACTCCAACATATATTGGTGTGACTATAGAAGGGGGAATTGAGTAGATGTTCATTCGCAATTGCATGACACCAGTTTCGGAATTGTCAACCGTCCCACTAAACGCCACCATTCAAGATACTTTGGATCTGTTGGAACAACAAGGTTTGGAATCCGCCCCGGTAGTGGATGATCGGGGACGGTTTGCGGGAGTCACCGGGTACAAAACCATTTTCCAATCTCTGTTGCAGCATCAGAAAGGATGGGAATCCTCATTCCGCATCCAACCGATTGCTCCAACAGTGGAGCCGATTCAAACCCTCCACCTGGACAGTGACTTTGAGGAGACACTGCCACTGGTGATTCGTCATCCTTTTGTACCCATCGTGGATAAAAAGGATTCAACCTTAATAGGGATTGTAAAAATCAGCGATATTGAATCAGCCATGGCCGTAGCCATGGGGTATGGTGTCAAAGGCATCCGGATCTTGCTCGGCGTCGTGACTGACACCCCGTATACACTGGAACACCTGTTGGAGACTTTGAAACCTTACCAGGTGAACATTATCTCCGTGACGACTTTCGATGCCGGAAAAGCCGCGGCCCGACGGATCCTGTTAAAGCTCGCGCCCACTCCGAAGGTGAAAGCGATCCGTGAAAAGCTGAACCGACGGGGTTTCCGGACGCTCAGTGTAAAACAGACCTGATCTCTTTTTGCCATGCCATACTCCGCTGTCCACGGCGGAGTCTTTTATTTTTATTTCCGTCTTCAGAAAATTCCCCTTGAATCTTCCCCGGCCTCCCCTTTATTTTAGAAGAGAGGAAGATTTACTTCTCCTTTCCGCCACCCAAAGATCGGTGGCAATCCCTAAAGATCATGGTATGATATACAGCATGGGGAACGTATGATCGAGATGTTTCCACAGAGGAGAGTGAGAAAGTATGTCTCTGACCGAAGAAGAAAAAGAAACCGTAATCCAGTTTGATGAAGCGGGACAAACCGCCTTAGTCTATACAGCCAGTTGGGGCATGGCCCGTAACTTGAAACGTGCCGGATACGCCCCCGTGAAAAAGACACAAGGCGCTTGGTGGTTTGAAGTTCCCTTGGGGGCTCTCAGCATCCAAGGGGAAAAGCTGACTATGAACCTGGATTCTCTTCGATAAGCCACCGCCAAAAATGAACAACGGACCCCCTGTGGATCAGGGGGTCCGTTGTTTCGGTTAGCGGTTCTCGGCTTCGGTCTCTTCAGGAGGAAGGGTCGCTTCAATCGTTGCCGTGGCCATTTCAATATTGTTCAGTTCCCGTTGAAAGTCCTTTGTGGACAGCCAGATTTTATAAAGGATGGCCGCTTCAAATGCCATCAACAGGATCGCCCCGAAAAAGATAATCTCTTTCATAAACCCAATGATGGGTGCCACCACAAACACAAACATTTGAAACTCGATTCCACTGAACAGATGCATCCGGATCCGCTTTTCCAGAAAGTAATCCCTTACCTTCATGTAATGGGTGAACTTGGATTTAAATTCTTGCTGCAGGTCAAATTTTTTCTTCCGTAACAATTCGGTGTTCACCGTTTCGTGATCCCGTTCGGTCTCATCTTCCTCTTCTTCCGGTTTGTCCACCTGGGTGGATTCTTCCGGAATTTCAATGACGATCCCGGCGGCTTCGCCAATCCGCTTCAGTTTCCTTTTCGCCTTCCGGAGTTTACCCCGCATTTCCCGCCGAAGTTTGTACAACTGAAGGGCGTTGATATGGCGGGCACAGTAGGCTGCCAAGAATAAAAATCCCAGATACAGATAGGTGACATCTTCTGTAATCCGATATTGACTGTAGGTCAGTGCCGCCGCAGCGAGCACGACCCGGATATGGTCCAAACTGATATCCAACAGCATTCCAAAGGTGGATCCCGTCCCTTTCAGGCGGGCGATTTTTCCGTCCATACAGTCAATGATAAAACTGATGTGATACAGGATTGCACCAACCACCAGGGCCGTGGTGTGACCCAGGAAAAAACAATAAACGGATGTCATCCCCAATGCAAAAGAAAACAGTGAAAGTTGATTGGGCGTGATGTTCGTATAATTGGCCGTGGGCACGATCAGGCGGGAGGCAACAGGATCCACAAGCAATACGGTCCACCAAGCATCTTTTTTCTTATAGGTTTCTTTTACATCTTCTAGAGAAAATTTATCTCGGTCCCCACTCAAAGAGCATCACGCTCCTTTCTTTTTTTTCTTTTTTTTCTTTTCATCCTGATATTTATCGATCATCTCGTTGATATCCCCGACATCCACCACTCGACCCTTCTCCAGGATCAAAGCCCGGTCACAGATCCGGCGCAGCGGTTTGAGGCTGTGGGAGACGATCACAAGGGTTTTTCCCGAATTGCGAAGCTCTTCCATCTTGGTATAACATTTTTGTTTAAAATCCTTATCCCCGACGGCCAACACTTCATCGATCAGAATGATGTCCGCATCGATGTGGATGGCGATGGAGAAGCCCAACCGGGCCTTCATCCCTGATGAGTAAAATTTCACCGGTGTGTTGATAAACTCATCCAGCTCGGAAAACTCCACGATCTTTGGATAAGCTTCAGCGATCTGTTTTTTATCCAAGCCAAAGATGGCACAGTTGAGCCGGATATTTTCCGCACCCGTCAGATCCCGGGACAGACCCGCCCCCAACTCAATCAGGGGAGCCACTTTTCCTTCAATCTTCACCTCGCCGGAATCGGGTTGAATGATTCCGGACAACACCTTGAACAGTGTGCTTTTCCCCGCTCCATTTTTTCCGATGATGGCGTAGGATTCCCCCTTGTTCACTTGGAAGGAAACACCGTTCAAAGCTGTAAACTCTTTATAACGTTTTTCCCCTTTTACCAACGAGATGAAGAACCCTTTCAGGGTTTTGTCATAAGCTTTCCGAAAATACTTGGTCAGATTGTTGACGACAATCGCTTCCATCGTCAGATCACTTCCCCTACACGGCGATTCATCCGTCTAAACAAATACCAAGCCGCCAAAAACAAGATCAACGTCAAGATTACGGTGTAGATCAGCCAAAAACCGGGAATGCCAAACTTATCGGGCAATCCTTGATCGGCAAAAAACACACCGTGATACATGGAGATCATCACCGCCATCGGGTTCAGGAAATACAGGTCGGCAAACTGCTGAACCAGTTCACTGGACTTCTCTTCATACAGAATGGAAATGGGATAGATAATCGGACAGAGATACATCCAAGCCCGCATCACCAGATTGACGATGAACTCGACATCCCGATAGTAGACATTCAGCACAGACACCAGCAAGGCAAGGGCCAACGTAAATAGTGCCTGCAACAGGATCACTCCGGGCAGCATCGCCAGATAATCCCACTGAATCGTTTTTCCGTATGCCACTGCCATGATAAAAACCAGGGTGAAAGCAGGGATGAAGTTGACCAGATTGGAGATCAACATGGTCAACGGGAAGATCTCTCTGGGGAAATATACCTTTTTGATCAAAGAAGCATTGCCGGAAAGCGCCTTGGTTCCTTTCCGGATCGAGTTATTGAAGAAAGTCCAAGGAATCAACCCCGCCAAAACATACAGAGGATAGGGATCGATTCCTTTGTTCAGATCGATAATATATCCGAACACCAAGGTGTAGATCACCATCAGTCCCAAGGGTTCCAGCAAGGTCCAAAAGAAACCGAACAGGGAGTTGCGGTACCGGACCTTTAATTCCTTGTGAACCAGAAAATACATCAGTTCCTTGTATTTCATCAGATGTGCGAGCATGTTCGCGACTCCTTATCCTGCGGACGAACCCGTCAGTTGGTAGCGATTTTTTGCGTGCTCGGGATAAACTTCGTCCAGGATTTTATCTATGAATTCGTCCGTCAGTTCAAACTCGTTCAGGATGGTATACCGGTTCCGCATCGACGGGGCTTTGCGGATCGCCCGGTGCATTTCCTCCCGGGTGTAGCCCAGATCTTCATAATGAGCGGGCAAGCCCAGCTTTTCATAAACTGGGGCCAATTTCTCCACTTGCTCCCGTTTTCCCTGGAGATATTCGCTGACGAGCACTCCGAGAGCCACCTGCTCTCCGTGAAGGGCTTTTCCACCGCAATGGTAGTCCAACGCATGACTGATCAGATGCTCGGATCCGCTGCAGGGCCGGCTCGAACCGGCGATGGACATGGCGATTCCGCTCATGATCAAGGATTCCGCCGCTCCCTTGATCAATCTGGAGGAATTCACCCCCGAACGATTGACCAGGTTCAGAAAAGAATCCACCGCATTGTTCGCCATGAGATTGGCGAAGGTGTTCATCTCTTCTTCGCCGGCATTATGGGCCAAGCGCCAGTCAAACAGTGCCGATTTGTTGGAGAGGAGGTCTCCAATCCCGGCGGACATCAGCCTCGGCGGGGAGGAGGCCAACAGATCCAGATCGATCACCACACCTTGAGGCATCTTCACTCCGATGCTCGTGCTTTTGTTCAACATCTTGATCACAGCGACAGGGGAACAGATCGCGTCACTGGAGATGGCAGTGGGAAACAGCACCACCGGAACATTGCTCCGGGTTCCCACTACCTTGGAAACATCCAAAGCTTTTCCCCCGCCGACACCGAAGATGATGTCGGGAGGGTCTTCCAGCACCAACCGTTCCAGTTCGTTGATCGTGTCCAATGTGTTGTTTTCACAACTCATCACCTGAATACGGGAAGCCTGACCGGAGATTACCTCCATAATCTCATGGGTCACGGCACGGGTTTTTCCGCTCCCGCTGACCAAGGCAACCTTTTGATTTTTGATCCACTCGTACACCTGGGTTTTATACAGGTGGGGAATTGCCTTGTGTTCGATAATCAACTGAACCGGGATACGCACTTTGATTGTCATCATCCATCTCCTCCCCGGTCAGGTCAGAACGGTGGCCGCCAGTTTTTTGGCCGTCTCCAGATCGTTGAAATCATCGATCTCCACCCACGGGTATCCCTGGGTATCCACCCCGATGATTTCCAGATCCGCCGCACAAGCTTCATATACGTTTTCATACCAGGCGTCGGTCTCTCCATTGTCGATCATGGTGCGCGCCGTCTTGTAGAGGATCTCCAGTTCCGGACGGGCCAGTTTGGAAATTCCGATATATTCCCCATCCGCTTCATCCAGCGCAATCTTCTTGTTGATCAACGTCAACCGGCTCCCCCCGCTCATTTTGACGCGCATGGCCTCTTCCGTCAGCTTTTTTTCCGTATCCACCAGGATCGCGGTCCGAGCCTCTGCGCCGAGAAGCAAGGGAATCATCCGTTCATCGAAAAAGTCGTCGGAGTTGATCAGAAGAATGTCATCCCCGATCTCCTCCGTCAACAGAAACGAGTAAATATTGTTCATGGATTCATAGTTGGGATTGAAAATAAACCGGATCCCGGTTCCGGCGAAGTGTTCCTGGATCCGTTCCATTTTGTAACCACCGAGAACATGGATATCCTCGTCGGCAAAGCCCGCTTTTCGGACACTTTCCACCTGGTATTGAACCAAGGGCTTGCCATTGATTTCAATCATCGCCTTCGGTTTATCATCGGTTTCCGGACGCAGGCGGCTGCCCACTCCGGCTGCCAGGATTACAACTTTCATGTTATACACTCCTCACCGTTTGTAATATCCGTTTTACACAAATTTAATCCAGCCGCAATCTATCTTAACTTGGATGTGGTAAGATACAAGCGAACCAGCGTTTTCAAGGCCGTAACACCGAGAAAGACGATCAACAACAAGGAAACCAGCGGGAATGGAATCGCGATTTCCACCAATACCATGACCAACAACAAGGCGAAGAAGCCGGGCATCCCCGTAAAAAATGCCAGCCACTCCATGAAAGCGGAAGAGGTCCTCATCTCGCTGACCGGATCGTTTTCATCCTCTTTCAATCCCACATAGTTGTAGGCCAGCGGAACCAACAGCCCCAGTGTTCCGATCACGACAGCCCCATAGATGAGGGTCGCCGGGAGCAGATCGACCTCCACTCGGCCCGTTTCCCTGAGGAAAGCCAGAGAAATGCCGGTCAGGATCGGAATGCTCATGGCCCGGATCAGGGTATCCACAAACACACCGAGACGCCCGGTCATTCCTTTCAAACGGGCCAGCTCGCCATCCAGACAATCACAGAGATAACCCAGGTTGTAACAGAGAACCGCCGACAGATACCCCCAAACCTCCCCAATCATCAAAAACCAACCGGTCATTGCGAAAAAAAGGAGGCTGGACCAACTGATCCCGTTTGGCGTCACCCGGGTTCGGCCCAGCATTAACGTCACATAGACGGAGATCCTGCGCAACACATACCAGGACCAGATTTCCTCCAGGTGTCTGGGTTTTTGGCAGAGGATCCGGAGTTGGCGAATCCGATCACTGTCAACGGGCAATGTTGGTCGCATTATTATCGTATCGCTGCTCTTCATGGACCCGGTCACCCCTCCAGTAATGTCTGCTCAGGTAGCTGGCGGCCGAGCCGAACCCGCGGCTGAAATGCAACAGGAAAAATGACAGCATGCAAGGGAGAAAATACTTCCATCCCTTTTTGACGATCCCCCATGACGAGCCGATCAAAATAGAAAAGTAAACTGTGATCAATGCGAGTAAGGTGAACCAAGCCACCGTGCTGAAAAATGAGGCGACCCCCAACACCAATGAAGTCAAGACGACCACCAACGGGATATAATGACGCCAACGGAGTACACCGGAGCCTCGCTTGCTCGCCACAATCGTCCATTTCCCGTCACTGTAGGATTTTTTCAAAAAGGCGGATAAAGTGTTTCGTACAAAATACGTGGACCGGACGGTGGTGGACAAAAAGAAGGATCCCCCGCTTCTGCGGATGCGGGCATGCATCTCCAAGTCTTCATTTCTTTTCAGCTCATCGCTGAAAAGGCCCACCCGCTCAAAGATCTCCCGCTTGTATGCCCCATAAGGAACGGTGTCCACATATCCCTCCCATTTTTTTTTGGTGGTTCGGAACTTGGAGTTGCCGACTCCAAAAGGATGGGAATAGACGTAAGCGTTCACCTCTCCCCAAAATCCGGATCCCTTGGTCTCCACCACGCCTCCCACACAGGAAGCCTCGGGCACCCGCTGTGCAACGCGGTAAGTGCTGGACAGAAAGTCCGGGGGAATTTGACTGTGCCCGTCGACCCGGATCACATACTCTCCGCGGGAGTGCTGTATTCCAAGGTTCCAACCCGGTGCAAGGGTTCTTTGGGGATTGGACAGATAACGAATCCGACCGGGATAACGCCTCTGAAATTCTTCTACGATTTGCGGAGTGGAATCCTGGGATTCCCCGTCCACCACGATCACTTCATACCGATCTTGCGGAAAGTCTTGGTTCAAAACGGATTCCAGCAGATTCCTTATATATGCTTCTTCATTTCTTACAACCAGTAAAAAAGAAAAAACCAACGGATTTTCGATGGGAATCACCCGCTCTCTACCTGCTACCCAAAGCGTGTCTGATAAAAAAAATAACTCGGGCCGACTTCTTGCAAAACGCGCACACCGTGGAACCCCGGGAGCGAAAGAGATCTCGGTGAGACATGTGTACTCCCCTGAAAAAGGACTCTCCGCCGGTCACACAGGCTTCCCCTACAGATTACATAGAAGTGAATAACCAGACACACCCAGTATCAGGATGAAAAAGTCATGCCACAAGGATGAGGCTATGATCCTCTCACTTGTATGGGTTTGGATTTGGAAACAACCATCCTTTGAAACGGGCTGAGCCCTGTTCCCCTCTCCCATCCTCTCCTCTGACCGATTTTCCTGCATTCTTATCATAACATAACATGGGCCTGTTTTCTCTACAATCACAGCCCCCTTCCTTGTAAATAAATACATATAATTCCTGGTTCTGCTCCGATCCCGGATATATGAATAAAATGATGGGGAATTTTATCTTATCATGTTCAGACGGTTTTGCGGGGGATTCATTTGCAAATAGTTCTTTTAACGAATATCTTCTCCCCGACGGTACCACGGACACACCTTTGGTCTTATTCCGGGAAATTCGTCCACATGCAGGAAGGGATCAGGCCACTGATCACGACAAAGGTTGGGATTACCGGTCTGCTCACTCTTCGGGATTGGCTTCACATGATCTGTCCGTGTTTTCAATAAAAGCACGTCATGCGTTTCAACTGCATATCAAAACCATCCCGGCGGAAATGGGATGGTCAAGGATCAGTCGTTGATTCACCCGAAAATGAACGATGGAAAAAATCGTGTACTGTCGCAGCAGGGGCGGGAGTGAAGCGACCCGGTTGAGACCTGTGCCCAATGGGTAAAACGGTCGCGTGGCAGAACAGGATCTCCCCACCCAAAATATAGATGATACATACCCGGTGAAGGATGATTTCAGACTTTACGTCCTTTCACTCCACGAATGCCGATGTCCTTCCGGTAATGGGCCCCCTCAAAATCGATGGATTTCACACTCCGATAGGCCGCTTCCCTCGCTGATTGCAGATCCGCGCCCAAGGAAGTTACACCCAGAACCCTTCCTCCCGATGTGATCAGAACACCGTCTTCCCGGGATGTACCGGCATGAAACACCATCAGCTCCCTGGTATCGGCAAAAACCCCCCGGATCTTTTTTCCCTTCACGTAATTCCCGGGATAACCTTCAGAAGCCATCACCACACAGAGGGATGACTCCGGCTTCCACCGGATCGATAGTTCCTTCAGTCGGCCTTTTGTGATGGCTGATAAAATCTCCGCCAAGTCGCTGTCCAAGCGGGGAAGCACCACTTGGGTCTCCGGATCTCCGAACCGGGCATTAAACTCAATCACCTTGGGACCCGTATCGGTCATCATCAGACCGGCATAAAGGACACCCCGGTAGCGGAGCCCCTCTTCCTCCATCCCCCGGGCCATCGGTTCCAGAATCTCCTTTACAACCTGCCGGATCCTCTCCTCCGAAATCTGGGGCACCGGGCTGTAGGCCCCCATTCCCCCGGTGTTGGGTCCCCGGTCCCCATCGAAAACCGGTTTATGGTCTTGGGCCGGAACCATCGGACAGACTGTTTCACCGTCGACGAAGGCCATCAGGGAGATTTCTTCCCCCTCCAGATACTCCTCGACCACGATCTCTTCCCCTGCCTGGCCAAAGGCCCGAAATCTCATCAGGTCTTCCACCGCTTTTTCGGCCTCATCCAAGGTACGGGCCACGAACACTCCCTTGCCCGCAGCCAAGCCGTCAGCTTTCACCACGATGGGTGCTCCTTGCTCCCGAATATAGCGAATCGCTGCATCTGAATCGGTGAAAGTGCGGTATCTACCGGTAGGTACTCCGTACTTTTCCATCAATTCTTTGGCAAATCGCTTGCTCCCTTCCACCCGGGCCGCCCTTTTCCGCGGGCCGAAAATCGGCAGTCCCTCCCTTTCAAAAGCATCCACCACCCCCGCCATCAGGGATGCTTCCGGGCCGACCACGGTCAGGTCTATCTTCTTTTCCCGGGCAAAACGGACCAGGGATTCCACATCGGTAGGGGATATCGGGGGAGTGACGGCATGAGCCTCCATTCCTCCGTTACCGGGAGTGCAATAAACCTTTGTCACCCGGGGACTCTGCATCAATTTCCAAACGAGGGCATGTTCCCGCCCTCCTCCGCCGATCACCAACACACGCACAACCGGCCACCGCCTTTCCGAAAGGGGGTAAAATCAGATCACGTACCGATCAGCCCTTTTATCCTCACCGGCTTGTCCCATTTTGAGGAAGGGACCCTGAAAAACCGGGCAGGGAGGGGTGGGTTCCCGCCCACCCACTTCATCTTGTCCGGATCACCTTCACCCGATCAGCCAAACCATAAACTGACTCCAAACAGAAGGATCGTCACCACGATAAAGATAAAGGCCCAATCCTCTTTTGCTCCGGACATCGATCCTTTTTCCCTGTGAAAGGAAGGATGGGACATGATTCCGCTCATCGCGATCGCAATCAGAAAATAGATTCCTCCTGCCACACGAATCGTGTACTGCCAGGATAAAGGCTCGTACCAACCTAGGAAACTGACCAGCCACAAGAGGGAAATCGTCGCGGCAACGATCAAGATCGACCAACGAATCACATACATCATCCACCCTCCCCGACGTTCCTGTTTTCATATCTATACGCCGGCAATGGATAGGGTGTTAATAGGGAATCAATGTTTGAAGTGTCGGGTGTGGGTGAAGACCATGGCGATTCCATGACGATCCGCCTCTTCGATGGACTCCTGATCCCGAATGGAACCACCGGGTTGAATGATCGCCGTCACTCCCGCCGTCGCCGCCGATTCCACGGTGTCCTTCATCGGAAAAAATGCATCAGATGCGAGCACTGCACCTTTTCCCCGTTCTCCGGCCTGTGCGATGGCGATGCGGGCCGCACCCACCCGGTTCATCTGGCCGGCCCCCACCCCGACAGTGGAGAAGTCCCGGGCCAGTACAATCGCGTTTGATTTCACGTGTTTCACCACTTTCCAAGCGAACAAAAGCTGTTCCCACTCCGCTTCAGAGGGTTGACGACGAGTGACCACGGTACAATCTTTTCGGAGTACAGACTTGACATCCCCGGCTTGTACCAAGGCACCGCCTCCCACACTGTTTACACGGGTAGGTCCTTCCACTTCCTTGGACAAATCCCCTACGCGAAGCAGGCGGAGGTTTTTCTTCTCCTGCAAAAGGGCGATCGCTTCCTGTTCGAAGTCCGGCGCCAAAATGATTTCCAGAAAAATCTCCTTGAGACTTTGCGCCGTCTTCCGATCCACCACCCGATTGAGAGCGACTATGCCGCCAAAGATGGAGACCGGATCCGATTCATAGGCTTTCCGGTACGCTTGAATCAGGTTATCTCCCACACCCACGCCGCAGGGATTCATATGTTTCACCGCGACAGCAGCGGGACGGTCAAACTCGGATACAATTTCCAAAGCTGCGTTGGCATCGTTGATATTGTTGTATGAAAGTTCTTTTCCGTGAAGCTGCTCCGCTGTGGCCACCGTCCCGGTCCGTGGCAGCGGATCCCGGTAAAAGGCCGCCGGCTGATGGGGGTTCTCCCCGTAACGAAGATCCTGTGCTTTTTCAAAGGTGATCGTCCACTTCTCCGGGTGGGTTTCCCCCGTTTGCCTGGTGAGATAAGAGGCGATCAGGGCATCATAGGCCGCGGTGTGCCGAAACGCCTTCGCCGCCAATCTCTCCCGGGTCGACCTCTGCACCCCACCCCCGGCGATCTCTTCCAACAATGAAGCGTAATCCGCCGGATCCACCACCACCGTCACATAACGATGGTTCTTCGCCGCCGCCCGCACCATGGAGGGACCTCCGATATCGATGTTCTCAATGGCCTCTGCTCGGGTCACTCCCGGTTTGGCGATCGTCTCCTGAAAAGGATAAAGGTTGACCACCACCAAATCGAAGGTATCGATATTTAGTTCCCCCAATTGACGTGCGTGGTTTTCTTGATTTCGCACAGCCAGCAGCCCCGCGTGGATCCGGGGATGGAGGGTTTTCACCCTGCCGTCCAGAATCTCTGGAAAACCGGTTACTTCTGACACACCGATCACGGGGATTCCCGAGTTCACCAATTTTTTCTGGGTGCCTCCGGTGGAGACAATCTCCACACCCAGTTCGGACAATCTCTTCGCCAAATCCAGGATACCGGTTTTATCCGATACACTGATCAGTGCCCGTCGGATCGATTTCAAGCTTGACGTCCCCCTTCTAAGGCGTTGTGATTTGGAAGTGTTGGGAATGTGCAGCCGGTTCCCTGTGACAGTTCACAATGCTTCTAGTGCCGCCCACTTTCTCTTCCGTCAGGCGGAAGAATCTTCCCGGTCAACCATTTCCGGACCACTGCGGGATACAGGTTGTGCTCGACAAACTGGACTTTCCTGCGCAAAGATTCCACCGTCTCCCCCGGTTCCACCAACACCGGTTTCTGTTCGATGATCGGGCCGGTGTCGATTCCCTCATCCACCCAATGCACCGTCACTCCAGTCCAACGGACTCCATAATTCAAGGCTTGCTCCAGGGCGTCTTTTCCCTGGAAAGCAGGGAGCAGGGAAGGGTGGATATTCAGGATACGCCAACGATAGGCTTCCAGCAAAACCGGGCCCACGATTCGCATATAGCCGGCCAGCAGGATCCGTCGTATTCCAAATTCCCCCAACACCGAGAGGATGGCCTGTTCATAGGCCGCTTTGGTTTCGTAATCGGAGGGATTGAAGACCACAGCAGTCACCCCCAGACGCTTTGCCCTTTCCAGAACCTGGGCCTTGGGCCGATCCGTGAGCATCAGCGTGACGGGCTCGGGCCAACCCTGTCGCCGCGATTTCTCCACCAGTACTTCAAAGTTGCTGCCGTCTCCAGATGCAAAAACTGCGATGCTCAAGCTGAATCCCTCCCGCTCCACATCACCCCGTCGCCCTGGGTCACCTCTCCGATCACGTAAGCCCGTTCTCCCGCTTCCACGGCAGTTCGGAGAGCCTGATCCACCTGATTCTCCGGCACGAAGAGGACCATTCCGATCCCCATGTTAAAGGTGCGGTACAAATCATCCTCAGATAATCCCCCCTCATGGGCCAGAACCTGAAAGATCTCCGGCTGCGGCCAGGATTCCCGGTAGAGGCGGATTCCACGACCTGAAGGGAGCATGCGGGGCACGTTTTCCACCAGACCGCCCCCGGTGATATGAGCGCCCCCTTTCACCTCACAGACCTTCATCAGATCCCGGAAAGCACGCACATAGATCCGGGTGGGTGCTATCAGCGCATCCCCCCAGGAGATCTCACCCCAAGGCACCTGTTCTTCAAGACGCTTCGGGTCATCCGGGAGCAAAATTTTTCTGGCGAGGGAATATCCATTGCTGTGCAAACCGTCGGAAGCCAAACCCAGAATGCGGTCCCCGGGTTGGATACTTTCCCCTGTCAACAGACGCTCCTGTTCCACAACACCGACGGCAAAACCGGCCACATCGTATTCCCCGGCGGAATACATGCCCGGCATTTCCGCCGTCTCGCCTCCGATCAGGGTACAGCCTGCCTGCTCACATCCATCGGCGATTCCTTTGACTACAGCTTCCACCTGGTCGGGCAACAGCTTGCCTGTGGCCAGGTAGTCGAGAAAGAAGAGCGGCTCCGCTCCTTGGACGATCAGATCGTTGACACACATGGCGACACAGTCGATCCCGATGGTGTCGTGGCGATCCATGGCAAAGGCCAGTTTCAATTTGGTTCCGACCCCGTCGGTGGCCGCCACCAACACGGGGTTTTGGTAACCGGACAACCGGAAGAGTCCTCCGAATCCTCCCAGATCTCCAAGCACTTCCGGACGGCGGGTCCGTCTAACGTGCCCTTTGATGCGTTCCACCACTTCATTGCCGACATCAATGTCGACCCCTGCCTGTCGGTACGCTTCACTCATCCTCTGTTCCCCTCCGCAACCTGCGGCAACTTCTCCTCGATTGCCGTCGGATATTTTCCGTTGAAACAGGCCAAACAGTGACTGCAATTCCCCTGTGCCGGAGTTCGACCCACAGCCCGGATCAATCCCTCTTCGCTCAGAAAGGAAAGACTGTCAGCCCCAATGATCTGCCGAATTTCTTCGACGGTGTGTTTGGCCGCGATCAACCGCTCCCGATCCGAGGTGTCGATCCCGTAGAAACAGGAGTGGCGGACCGGCGGGGAGCTGATTCGGACATGAACTTCCTTCGCCCCGGCCTCCTTCAGTATCCTGACAATGCGACGGCTGGTGGTACCCCGGACAATGGAGTCATCGATCATCACCACCCGCTTTCCCTCCACCACCCTGCGAACTGCGGAGAGTTTCATCTTGACTCCCTGCTCTCGCAAGTGCTGACTGGGCTGGATAAAAGTACGCGCAACATAGCGGTTTTTGATCAGCCCCAGTTCATAGGGAATCCCTGCCGCCTCTGCAAAACCAATCGCTGCAGACGTGCTGGAATCCGGCACGCCGGTGACGACATCGGCATCCACCGGTGCTTCCCGGTACAGCTGACCCCCGAGGCGTTTACGGGCCCCATGCACATTGATGCCGTCAATATCACTGTCCGGCCGGGCGAAATAGATATACTCAAAGGAACAGACCGCGGGGCGGGCCGGTTCAGCAAAACGGAAAGAGCGCAATCCCTGTTTCCCTTTCAAGTCCAGAGTCAGCATTTCCCCCGGTTCAACGGTGCGCAGAGCTTCAGCCCCGATCACATCAAAGGCGCAGGTCTCGGAAGAAAAGATGTAGGAATCCCCCAGCATGCCCATGGACAAGGGACGCAACCCATGGGGGTCCTGAGCGACCACTAGGGAATCGTTGGTCAAGATGAGGAGCGCATAGGCACCCACCAGTTGGTTGAGGGCCTCTTTCACTGCCTCCTCGAAGTGAGACGCCCGAGACTGGGCGATCAGATGGGCGATCACTTCGGTGTCGGAGGTGGTGTGAAATACCGCCCCACGGCCTTCCAATTTTTTTTTCAGCCGAACGGCATTGATCAGATTGCCGTTGGTGGCCAGGGCCAACTGGCCGACGACAGCATGGTGGAAAACCAAGGGCTGGGCATTGGTCAACAGGCTTTCCCCCGAGGTGGAGTAGCGCACATGGCCGATGGCGGCATTCCCGACCAATCCTTTGAGAATCTCCCCATTGAATACTTCATGGACCAGCCCCATACTCCGGTGGTAACGAAAACCCGTACCCCCGGTCACCACCATCCCGGCGCTTTCCTGCCCCCGATGCTGCAAGGCATGAAGGCCGTAGTAAGTCAGCTGGGCTGCATCGGGGTGACCGATGATGCCGAAGACCCCGCACTCCTCTTTCAACTCGTCGAAGACGGATTCATCGCGCATGGGATCGCCCCTTCCCAGTCGGTTTTCAGCTGCTGCACCGATGCGTCGATCACATGCTTCCCATTAATGTCCACAACGAGAGATTCTCCCCCGACAGTCCCGATCCGTGTGCAAGCCATCCCCTGATCTGTCGCCAGTTCCATCAGGGATTCGGCGTATTCCCCAGGCAGACTCAGCACCACCCTGGATTGGGATTCACTGAACAGGCAGACCGCGGGATCCAATGGAGTCTCCATCCGGATCACAGCTCCGAGCCCCCTGCCAAAACAAGATTCGGCGAGGGTTGTCGCCAGCCCGCCTATGGAGCAATCATGGGCTGAGGAGATCCATCCTTTTTGGATGGCAGCCAGGACCAGATGGTGCAATCGCTTCTCCTTCGCCAGATCGATCTGCGGCGGGCGTCCGGAGATTTTTCCTTCCATCACCAGCTGAAGCTCGCTCCCGCCCAGTTCCGGAAGGGTCTCTCCCAGCAGGAAGATGATATCTCCTTCTTGTTTGAACTCCTGGGTGGTGATATGGTGACGACTGGTAACCAATCCCACCATGCCCACCACGGGGGTGGGGTGGATGGTTCCCTTGGACTCGTTATACAAACTGACATTCCCGCCGACGACCGGTGTCTCCAGGGCCCGGCAAGCTTCACTCATGCCCTCGACAGCTCCCTCCAATTGCCAGAAGACCTCCGGCTTTTCCGGACTTCCGAAGTTGAGACAGTCGGTGACCCCAAGGGGCTTCGCTCCAGAACAGACCACATTGCGGGCCGCTTCCGCCACGGCAATCGCTCCGCCTTTGGCTGGATCGAGATAGACGTAGCGACCGTTCCCATCGGTGGACATGGCCAAAGCTTTGTCCAAGCCGTCCATCATGATTACGGCTGCATCGGATCCCGGGCGGACCGCTGTGCTGGTACGAACCATATGGTCATACTGTTGGTAGACCCATTGTTTGCTGGCCACGTTAGGGGAGGAGAGAACTTTTTTCAGTGCTTTTTGGGGATCCACCCCGGCCAAGGTATCTTCCGGACACAGATCCGCATGTTGGCGATAATAGGCAGGCTCCTCCCCTTTGCGGTGAACTACCGGAGCCTCGTCCACCAAGGTACGGACCGGAATATCCACCACCAAACGCCCACGGTGTCGGACCCGGTAACGGCCGTCATCGGTCACCCGTCCCACCACGGCGGATGAGAGCCCCCATTTGTCCAGAACTTCCCGAACTTCAACCTCTTTGCCCTTCTCCACCACCAGCAACATCCGTTCCTGAGATTCGGACAGCATCATTTCATAAGGGGTCATCCCTGTTTCCCGCTGTGGAACATCGTCCAGATTCAGCACCATTCCCGCCCCGCCTTTGGCGGCCATCTCCGCACTGGAACTGGTGAGCCCTGCGGCTCCCATATCCTGAATCCCGATGAGTAACCCTTTTTTGACCAGCTCCAAGCAGGCTTCCATCAGCAATTTTTCCATAAAGGGATCCCCTGCCTGAACTGAGGGGCGCTTCTCCTCGGCATCTTCACCCAATTCTTCGGAGGCGAAGGTGGCCCCGTGGATCCCGTCGCGCCCGGTGCTGGCTCCCACGTAGATCACCGGATTTCCTCTTCCGGCGGCGATTCCCTTTTGCAGCTCATCATGGGAAAGTATCCCGACACACATGGCATTGACCAGGGGATTTCCTTCATAGCTGTCGTCAAATTCCACTTCCCCGCCGACGGTGGGGATTCCCACCACATTTCCATAATGGGCGATCCCCGCCACAGCTTGCTGAAACAGATAGCGAACCCGGGGGTTGGAAAGATTCCCGAAGCGAAGGGAGTTCAGCAGGGCCACCGGCCGGGCTCCCATGGAAAACACATCCCGGATGATGCCCCCGACACCGGTGGCCGCACCCTGGAAGGGCTCCACTGCTGTCGGGTGATTGTGGCTCTCTATTTTAAAGACCACCGCTTGGCCATCCCCGATATCCAGTGCGCCTGCCCCTTCCCCGGGACCCTGCAATACTCTGGGTCCCTCCACCGGGAACCGACGCAGAAGGGGCTTGGAGTTTTTGTAACTGCAATGCTCCGACCACATCACACTGTAAATCCCCAACTCCGTCCAGTTGGGCAATCGTCCGAGATGACCGATGATGAGTTGATACTCATCCGAAGCCAATCCCATCTCCGAATAAAGCTTCTGATCACGAATTTCCACTGGCGTCGGCTCCGACTCCGCCGCCCGATCCACCACCGGTTCAATCATCCTTTGTTCAGGCTGCACCATTGATCCCCTCCCAGGTTCGAAACATGGATTGAAACAGGCGGGCCCCGTCGGCGGATCCCATCCAATCATGAGTGGCCCGTTCCGGGTGGGGCATCAGCCCGAGCACATTTCCCTGTGCGTTGACCACTCCGGCGATCCCGGCCACGGAGCCATTGGGGTTTTCCCCGGAATAGCGGAAAACGATCCGCCCTTGTTCCTCCAATTCTTTCAGAGTCTCCGGATCACAGTAGTAGTTCCCTTCCCCGTGCGCGATGGGAAAATGAATCTCCTCACCCTCTTCATACAGACGGGTGAATGGGAGCTGATTATTCTCTACCCGCAATGGTTGAATGGCACAGCGAAACTGGAGGTGATCGTTTACCCGCATGGCACCGGGAAGAAGTCCTGCCTCCAGGAGAACCTGGAAACCATTGCAAATCCCGAGGATCATCTTCCCCTTTTCCGCCGCTTCCGCCACAGATTCCATCACAGGGGAGAAACGGGCCAGTGCACCTGTGCGCAAATAATCTCCATAGGAAAACCCGCCGGGCAATATAATGGCATCAAAGTTTTCCAGGTTGCGTTCGGTGTGCCAGACAAGATCTACTGGACGATCCAGGACCTCCCGAACGGCTTTGGCACAGTCCACATCACAATTGGAACCGGGAAAAACCGGAACGGCGAATCGCATTTTACGCCCCCTCCTCCAGTCGATACTCGTAATCCTCGATCACCGGATTGGCCAGAAGCCGGCGGCACATGGCATCCACCCGCTTTCCCGCCTCCACCTGATCCGTGGTGTTCAGCCAAAGTTCCATCGTCTTTCCGATCCGGACCTCCTCCACTTCAGTGTAGCCGAGAGAATGAAGCGATCCCTTGACGGTAGTACCCTGGGGATCCAACACACTGGATTTCAGACGAACCGTGATGATGACTTTATACATGGGCTTCCCCTCCCAAACGGTGCCAAATTTGGCGATAGGCCTCTTCCACATGACCCAGATCCCGTCGAAACCGGTCCTTGTCCAGCTTTTCGCCGGTTTCCAAGTCCCAGAAACGGCAAGTATCCGGGGAGATCTCATCGGCAAGGAGGAGTTTCCCCCCACTGTCCACTCCGAATTCAAGCTTGAAATCCACCAGTATAATCCCTTTCCCGGCCATCAGCTCCGTGAGATGCTCATTCACCCTGAGTGCGGTCTCCCGCATGCCGGTGACTTGTTCCCCGGTCGCCAGTTGAAGTAGAGCGATATGATCCTCATTGATCAAGGGATCTCCAAGCTTATCGTCCTTTAGGTAAAACTCCACCACCGGCCGGGAAAGCACCGTTCCCTCCTCTATTCCCAGACGGGAGGCAAGAGAGCCCGCTGCCCGGTTTCGAACCACCACTTCCACCGGCAAAATTTTGACATGCTTCACCAGCTGTTCTCTGGGGGAGAGAGTGCGCAGAAAATGATGGCGGATGCCCTCGCGCCCCAGCGACTCAAAGAAAAAGGCACTGATCCGGTTGTTCAGCTCTCCTTTTCCCGGGATTTGTCCTTTCTTTTCTCCGTTAAAGGCAGTGGCATCATCCTTGTACTCCACCCGGACCTGATCCGGATCTTCAGTGGAATAGATTTTTTTGGCTTTTCCCTCGTAGAGAAGCACATTCCGGCTCATCTGTTTCCCCTTCCCTCTCTGGAAGCGTTGTGAATTAGGATAGCCCAGGTCGGTCGGGATGGGGTTTCACATTCCGGCGCCAAAGTTCCGGCAATCCAAAGACGCTCCATGTGAGACCCACCCCTCCCTGCATAGCATGACCGGGGAGCGAAACGACCCTGGGCACTTGTGTCCTGTGGGTATGACAGCTTTTTCACAACGTTTCCGAGTTGAACCCGCGCACCTGTTCAGAGCAACTCCAGGCGGCGGAAGATCTCATCCACCCGCTTCAGGTGATAACGGGTGTCAAAGCAATCCTCCAACTCCTCCGGCGACAAGATGGATGCGATTCTTTCATCCTTCTCCACCAACTCTCGGAAGGAGCGCGCCTCCTCCCAGGCTTGCATCGCCAAACTCTGAATCCGGTCGTAAGCTTCTTCCCGCTTCAACCCTTTGTCGATCAGGGTGAGTAACACCCGTTGCGAAAAGATTAAACCGTAGGTCCGTTTCATGTTGCGCTCCATATTCTCCGGGAAAACGGACAAATTTTCCACGATCCCTGCAAACCGGTTGAGCATGTAATTCAGCAGAATCGTGGTGTCCGGCAAGATCACCCGCTCCGCCGAAGAGTGAGAGATGTCCCGTTCATGCCAGAGGGCCACATTTTCAAAGGCGGTCACCATATGTCCCCGTACCACCCGTGCCAGCCCGGTAATATTTTCCGATCCGATCGGATTCCGCTTGTGGGGCATGGCAGAGGAACCTTTCTGCCCCTTGCCGAAGGCTTCCTCCACTTCCCGGGTTTCGCTTTTCTGAAGTCCCCGAATCTCCACTGCGAACTTTTCCAGAGAGGTGGCGATCAGGCTTAAAGACGCCAGATATTCTGCGTGACGGTCCCGCTGCAAAGTCTGGGTGGAGATGGGCGCCGGCTTCAATCCCAGTTTTTCGCAGACATAGGATTCCACAAAAGGGTCAATATTGGCGTAAGTTCCCACAGCACCGGAAATCTTGCCGACGGCCACCGTCTCCATCGCCCGAACCAGGCGCTCCCGGTTTCGTTTCATTTCCGCGTACCACAAGGCCATTTTCAGCCCAAAGGTGGTGGGTTCGGCATGAACTCCATGGGTGCGACCCATCATCACCGTATTTTTATGTTCCAGTGCTTTCTTTTTCAGAACTGCGATGAACCGATCCACATCCCGCAACAAAATCTGATTGGCCTGGCGCAACAGGTAAGAAAGAGCGGTATCCACCACATCAGTGGACGTAAGACCGTAATGAACCCATTTGGACTCGGGCCCAAGCGTTTCCGCCACCGCCCGAGTGAAGGCCACCACATCATGGCGGGTCTCCCGCTCAATCTCCAATATCCGGTCCACATTGACCCGGGCCCCTTCCCGGATCTTGGCTACGTCCTCCTCGGGAATGACCCCCAGCTCCGCCCAGGCTTCACAAGCGAGTATCTCCACTTCCAACCAGGCGCGGTATCGGTTTTCATCGGTCCAGATGGACCCCATTTCCGGTCGGGTGTAACGTTCAATCATCGGCTGGATTCAACTCCTCTTCTCGTTGTCGGTCGCTTTCATCCATCCCAGGCGGCGAACCGTTGCTTCCGCACTTTCCCCCATCACTGTGAGATGTCCCATCTTCCGGCGGGGCCGACTCTCTCTTTTGCCGTACCAATGCACCTTCACCTGGGGAGGAAAGTTCGCCATCTGTTCCCGGATGCGGTCCACATCCTCACCCAAAATATTGACCATCACCGCCGGAGTCAATAGCCTCGAGGAACCCAACGGGAGTCCGGACAGGGCCCGGATCTGCTGCTCAAACTGAGAAACGGCACAGGCATCCAATGTATAGTGTCCCGAATTATGAGGGCGGGGGGCCAATTCATTGACCCACAGGGAGCCGTCTGGCAGCAGAAACATCTCCACCGCGATCAATCCCCGTACATTCAGCCGCTCCGCGACCTGACGGGCCAAATCTTCGGCGTGACGCAAAATTCCATCCTCCACCGGAGCAGGCACAATGGATTGATGAAGGATCTGGTTGTGGTGAATATTCCACGTCGGAGGAAAAACAGCCACTTCTCCAAGGATGCTCCTCGCTGCGATCACGGAGATCTCTTTGTCAAAGGGGACCCATTGTTCCAGGACATACTCCCGGTCCGGCTCCAGTTCCGTGAAGGCCTCCGCTTCCGCCATGGATTGAAACACCCATTGGCCTTTTCCGTCATATCCTCCGGTGGCCGTTTTGAGAACACAGGGGAAACCCAGAGATTTCCCCCCGGTGAGGAGCTCTTCCTGGTTTTTAACCACTCGGTAAGGTGTGGTGGGGACTCCCGCTTCCACCAAAGCCCTCTTTTCCCGGATCCGGTGACGGGTGACCCGGAGAAGTTCACCTCCCTGGGGGAGAAAGGCATCTTCCTCCAATATTTTCACCACGGCATCATCCACATTTTCAAATTCATAGGTAATCAAGTCACTGGTGTCCGCCAGTAACCGTGCCGCCTCCAGATCATCATAACCGGCAACGATGTGTTGATCCGCCACCTGACTCCCGGGACAATCATCCGAAGGGTCCAGGGTGACAAATCGATATCCCATCTTCTTTCCCTCCAGGATGATCATTCTTCCCAGCTGTCCACCTCCCAGGATCCCGATCGTACTCCCGGGAAGGAGAGGCTTGATCCCTTCACTATTTGCCATCCTTATCCCTCACCCGGTATGGAATGCTCCCAGACCCGTTTTCGAATTTCTTCCCGTCGCTTGACCAACTGTTTCTGCACTTCAGGGCGCTTGATTCCCACCATTTCCGCGGCCAACAGACCTGCATTGACCGCTCCCGCATCTCCGATGGATACAGTGGCCACCGGAACGCCTCCCGGCATCTGGACGATGGACAACAGGGAATCCAGCCCGTTTAATGCGGATGATTGGATCGGCACTCCAATGACAGGCAACACCGTTTTCGCCGCCACCATCCCTGGGAGATGGGCTGCCCCCCCCGCCCCGGCGACGATCACCTCCAATCCCCGTTCCTGTGCTGACTCTGCATACCCAAACATCTCATCCGGTGTCCGATGGGCGGACACCACCCGCTTCTCGAAGGGAATTTCCAGTTCTTCGAGCACCTCACAAACTTTTCCCATGGTTGGCCAATCCGATGTGCTTCCCATAATGACTCCAACCCATGGCTTCAACAGAATCCCTCCATCCTCAGTGCCTTTTAGAAGCTTGGTGAGCCAAGTCGCTCGGGATGGGGTTTCACACGACCTTTTCGTTATTCTGAACTGCCAAATTCGTGAAATCCTACCCTCCCGATCACGGCTTTTCCACAATACCTTTAGAATACCCCCTGAGCAGGAAACAGAAAAAACCCGGACAGGCAAAAGGGAAATCCCTCCCGTCCGGGCATACTTCACCCTGGAAAGGCATTTCCCATAGTCCGGAAATTTACGGTTTCCGGGTAGAGACACTCGGGCCCTATTCCCGAGCATATATGAGAAACAACAATGAGTCGTTTATTAAGCTGTGCAATCTCAGTTTAACAGGATCACCCACATCCGTCAACCAAAACCGAACATTATCATCATTACCCCATATAAGTGTTCGCTTTTAATTAAAAAGGACAAATCCATGACAATCGGTTGCTTTCCTTGACTCCTGTGTCCAAAGGAGTAGAATGAAGAAAAAATTAAAGTTAAAAATAAAACCGGCCCCCGGATTGCCCGGGTTCCGGTCAAGTTCCTTTACGCAGATTGAGGAGCCGCTTGGTCTCCCACCTCTTCACCTTCCGACTTTGCCACACAGGTGGCAACCATGGCGTCACCGGTGATGTTGATGGCTGTACGGCTCATATCGAGGAGGCGGTCAACCCCCAGCACGATTCCCAAGCCTTCCAGGGGCAATCCCACGACGGGGAAGACCATCGTCAACATCACGATTCCCGCGGAAGGCACCGCAGCAGTACCGACGGAAGCCAGAGTGGCGGTCAGGATGATCAACAGCTGCTGGGGGAAGGTGAGATCGATCCCATACACCTGGGCGATAAAAATGGATGCGACCCCCTGCATGATCGCCGTACCATCCATATTGATGGTCGCCCCCAGGGGCAGGACAAAGCTGCTGATCCCCTTCGGCACTTTGAGACCCCGTTCCACCTGATCAATGGTCACCGGCAAAGTGGCGGCACTGGAACTGGTGGTGAAGGCCACTTCCATCGCCGGGAACATCGTCTTGAAGAATTTGATCGGGCTGATTTTGGCCCAGAACTTCAGGAACAGACTGTAGGTGAGTCCCGCATGAACCACCAAGGCCAACAACAGTGTGATCATGTACATCGCCATGGAACCGATCATTTCCAGGCCGGCCTCACCCACGGCTTTGGCCATCAAAGCGAAGGCGGCATAGGGAACCACTGTCATCAGCAAGTGAACCAACTTCATCATCACTTCGTTGGCTTGCTCCACGACTTCCTTGACCCGGGCCACCTTTTCACCGATCAGGGCGATCCCGACCCCAAAGGCGAGAGCAAAGAAGATGATCTGAAGCATCTCTCCCTCAGCCAAAGCATTGATCGGGTTGTCGGGAATGATGTTCATCAAGGTCTCCATCACCGGAGGAGCGGCTTCAATGTCCGTTTTTTCCGGTTTGGCCACTTCAACCCCTTCACCCGGACCTATGACATTGGCCAGCAACAGGGCGATGGTGATGGCGATTGCCGTGGTGATCAGATAGAGAAAAACCGTCTTGCCGCCGATCCTCCCCAGTTTTTTCGGATTACCGATCCCGGCGGCACCCATGACGATGGAGAAGAAGACCAACGGAACCACAATCATTTTGATCGCTCTGATAAACAGATCACCGACCGGTGCAAACAACCACGTGTTTAAAACCGTGAAAGCGTCAGGATAAAATTGGTTGAGTACGAGACCCACGATGAGACCCAGGATAATTCCAAGAAAGGTTTTGGTTGTGAGTTTCATGCATTCCACCTACCTTTACCTAGATTCACAAATCACTATTCATTTTCTGAAAAGGGGATCCTGTCACAACGTTGTGTTAATTGGGACGAGCTTGACAAAGCGTTGTGAAAAGGCTTACCAAACTCGTGTTAGTTCACCTTCCATACAATTATATCATACATAAGCAACATATTCAGCAATCATTAGACATTTACTTATAGAATATATTCCCTGGTTTCTGCTAATAAGAATGGCCTATGGAGCTCACTTGCACACTTGATCCACCTCCCCCTCGTGGGTTACAACGAAGACAGACTATGCTTGAGCATATGCCGCCCCCGATTGTCTCATTCCAATACAAACACCCCCCGGATCCAACTGGATCCGGGGGGTGTTTTCCACGGTCACACCGCAGGCACTTCTTTCAGATTGCCTGGCAACGTCCTACTCTCCCAGGGGCCTGCGCCCCAAGTACCATCGGCGCTGGAGGGCTTAACTTCCGT
>NZ_BMEX01000012.1 GCF_014637345.1 Kroppenstedtia guangzhouensis | reverse complement strand
CTGGAACAACACATCGACAGCGAACCAAAGGAAAATAAGCCCATCACCGCGTAAAACAGCGAAAAAGGCCGTCACGAAAATCTACGACGAGTGGGACAATCCCCTTCTTTTACTCATCTGATATGGCTAATCAAAGACGCCTGAATGCGCTAATTCAAACCCCGGCTCCATTTACACGGAGCCGGGGTTTTTCAGGCCTTATCATTCACGGTTGTATGATCAGCTCTCTTTTGACAGGGTGGAGGGCCGGTGATCCACCCATTTGACGATCTCGGGTGCCTGATACTGTTCAAACCGTTGCAGCAATGGTTCCGGTTCGGAGTCGGAGAGGATCATTGCCCGGTAATCCTCCTTCATAAAACCTTCGCCGATGGTGTGGTCGATAAACTGGAGCAAGGGCGTGAAATAGCCGTTCAGATTGAGCAGGCCGCAAGGTTTTTGATGGTGGCCGAGCTGTGCCCAGGTGAAGACTTCGAAGAACTCTTCCAGGGTGCCGCTGCCGCCGGGCAGGGCGATAAATCCGTCGGCCAGCTCCGACATCAAGGCTTTTCGCTCATGCATGGAGCCGACGATATGGAGGTCGGTCAAGCCGGTGTGGGCGATTTCCCGATCCACCAGGGATTTGGGGATGACGCCGATTACTTCGCCCCCGTGTGCCAGAACTGTATCGGCAACCGCTCCCATCAATCCGACACGGGCCCCGCCATAGACCAGGGTGATGCCCGCCTCCGCCAAGGCGATGCCCAGTTTTTTGGCCCCTTCCATGTAGTCCGGGTTGGAGCCGGGATTGGAGCCGCAAAATACACAGATGTTTTTCACCGATGATCACTCCTGCACGATTGAATACTAAAAGCGTTGTGAATTAGTGCTAGATGGGTGGGGTGGGATTGGGTTTCACATGACCTTTTCATTGTTTTTAACTGTCAAAACACTCCATGTGAAACCCAATCCTCTTTGTGACGGATTTTCCTCAAGATTTCAAAGCCACAGTCTATTGTAACAAAGGTCGGGAACGTGGAGAACGGAAATTTCATTAAAATATTCATTTGAATATTGCGGGGTTGATGATGTCATGGTATGTTCTATTCAAAAGAAATTTTGAATAAGGAGGTTATCCATTGACACCTCAACCTGCCCGTCCCAGGGAGGAGACCTGTGAGATCTTCTCCAGTGATGAAGAAAAAGTTATGCATCTGAAGGAAAAGATGAAAGAGACAGATCCGGTGGAACCGGCCCGATTGTTCAAGGGACTCGGGGATGAAACCCGCTTTCGGATCGCCTATGCGCTGTATCTGGAAAGGGAGCTCTGTGTCTGTGATGTGGCTGCCATCCTGAGCACATCAGTGGCGACGGCTTCCCACCATCTGCGATTGATGAAGAGTCTGGGTCTCACCCGGAGCCGCAAGGAAGGTAAAATGGTCTACTATTCCTTGGATGACGATCATGTCCGGCTGTTGGTGAAACTGGCCATCGATCATGCGGCGGAGGGTCTCACCGAACCTTCCGGAGAGGGGGGGAATCATCATGAGCGAAGGGGAACAAGCGATCCATCCTGAAGTGAAGGTTGTTTACCGGTTGACGGGACTCACCTGTGCAGATTGTGCCGCCAAGTTTGAGCGGGAGGTGAAAAAGGCCCCGGGTGTTATCGATGCACGGGTCAACTTCGGAGCCTCCAAGCTCACCATCCGGGGTAAAGCGCTTCCTCCGGAGCAGATCAACCAGCTGGGTGCCTTTGACGGGATCCGCGTGAAGGAGGATCCCACAGAAGACGGGCGGAGAATCCCATGGTATCGGGAACGGCAAGCCTTGTTCACGGGAGGATCGCTTCTGTTGATCCTGTTCGCCCTGGGGGCGAAGGGGGCGGGTGCTCATGAATCGGTCATTGTCGGATTGTTTTTGTCCGCCGTGATCACAGGGGGGTGGGAGACAGCACGAAAAGGGTTGCCGGGGCTGTTTCGTCACCGCTTCGATATGAATGCCCTGATGACGGTGGCCGTGGCTGGTGCCATTGGTATCGGGTACTGGGAAGAGGCGGCGGTGGTGGCTTTTCTGTTCGGTGTCAGTGAAACCCTGCAGATCTACACCAGCGATAAAGCCCGGAGCTCTCTGCAATCCCTTCTTGATCTGGCTCCCCGGAAAGCCGTGATCCGTCGAAATGGCGAGGAGCTGAACCTGTCGGTGGAAGAGGTGAAAGTGGGGGATACCCTATTGGTCCGTCCCGGTGAAAAGTTGGCCATGGACGGGCGGATTCTGCGGGGGGTGAGCAGTCTCAACCAGGCGGCGATCACCGGGGAGTCGGTGCCGGTGTTTAAGGAAGCCGGGGATGAGGTGTTTGCCGGTTCTCTCAACGGAGACGGCTTTTTGGAAGTAGAAGTGACCAAGCGGGCGGAGGAGACCACCCTGTCCAAAATCATCTCCATGGTGGAGGAAGCCCAGGAGAAAAGGGCCCCTGCCCAAGCCTTTGTGGATCGGTTCGCCAAATTTTACACGCCGGCGATTTTGCTCTTATCCCTCGCTGTTCTCCTGATTAAACCCATGGTATTCGGGATCATTTGGCAAGATGCTCTGTATGACGCGCTGGCGTTGTTGATTGTTGCCTGCCCCTGTGCATTGGTGGTCTCCACTCCGATGGCGATTGTCTCCGCCATTGGAAACGCTGCCCGAAACGGTGTCTTGATCAAGGGTGGAATCCATCTGGAGACTGCTGGTTCCCTGAATGTGATCGCCTTTGACAAGACGGGAACGTTGACCTGGGGGGAGCCGGCGGTCAAGGAAGTGGTAACCTTCGACGGGGCTGACCGGCAACAGGTGTTGGCGATTGTTGCCGGCATGGAATCGATGTCGGAACATCCCCTGGCCCGGGCTGTGGTTCGCCGGGCGGAGGCGGAAGGAGTGGTTCCGGCGGGGGCGGAGGAATTTCAAGCTTATCCGGGTCGGGGAGCGGAGGCCATCGTTGATGGGAGGCTCCACCGGATCGGAAGTCCCCGCTGGGTGTTGTCGGAACATATTTCCGGGAGAACCCGACAGAGAATCGAGGAGTTGGAAAATCAGGGTTATACTGTTGTCTGTCTGAACGTGGAGGATCGCCTCTTGGCGGTGTTTGCCTTGGCTGACGAAGTGCGAGGCACCAGCCGGGAGGCGGTGCGGGAACTGAAACAGGCGGGGATCCATCCGGTGATGCTCACCGGTGACAACAGCCGCACGGCCCGGGCCATTGCGGCGGAAGTTGGAATGGATGAGTATCGCGGGGAGTTGCTGCCCGAGGACAAGCTGGAGGCGGTTCAAGAATTGAAAGAGTCCCACGGCAAGATCGCCATGGTGGGTGACGGGGTAAATGACGCTCCGGCCATGGCCGCCGCCGACTCTGGGATCGCCATGGGCGGAGCTGGAACAGATACCGCTCTGGAAACCTCGGATATTGTGCTGATGGCCGATGATCTCTCCAAACTTCCCTTCACCATCCGACTCAGCCGGGCGGCACGGGGCATCATCCGACAGAACATCATTTTTTCCCTGGTCACCAAGTTTCTAGCTGTCTACCTGGTCTTCCCGGGCTGGCTCACTCTGTGGTTGGCGATTTTTGCCGACATGGGGGCAACCGTGCTGGTGACGCTCAACAGTATCCGGCTGTTGAAGGTAAAACCCTGAAGAGGAAAGGGATATGGGTTGGAGAATCACAGGAATCGGTTGATATATCGATATTGGGCACCTGTATATGACAGATGGTTTGAGCGGATCTTTGTTGGTGCCCGGTTGGAACTATGGGAGATGGCCGGTGTCATGCCGAAGGGAAAGGGTTCTGTTGGCGGGAATCGGTACGGGGCAGGATTGGAAAATTGATTCCTCTAGTCTCTTCTTAAGATCGGAAAGCTGATTCAGTTGCATCTCAACCTCCTTTAAGCGAAGTTGATAAAGGTGAAGGAGGTCGTCACACAGGTCATCGGCCTCGGGGATATTATTTTGGTCTTTGCAGAGGAGGATCTATTCAATCTGTTTTGTATTCAATCCCAACCCCAGATACAGCTGAATAAGTCTGACTCGTTCAATGGAACCCTGATCGAATAAACGATAACCGTTTTTCGATCGCCTGGCTTTCAGGAGATTTTTTTGATCATAATAACGCAGGGATCGAACGCTCACCCCTGTGATTATGGACAGTTCGCCAATTTTCATAAGTCAACATCCTTTCAGTCGCCTTACACAACCAATTATAGTTGTAAGCAGAGTGAACTGTCTCCTCTGCTTTGCTTGGATACGGTGGCTTTTTACTTAGTCAGCATAGAAGGGTAGAATCGTGAAAGAGAGAAGGAGGTTTTTCATTGGATATCAGAGGTTATTTGGAAAGGATTGGAGCGGATAAGCCTGTGGAAGCGGATTATTCGGGGCTGGAATTCCTTCAACGGCGACATCTGTTTGCTGTACCCTTTGAAAATTTGGATATCCCGCGGAAGGTTCCGATTCAATTGGATGAAAACCGGATATACGATAAAGTGGTCCGGCGGCACCGGGGTGGTTTTTGTTATGAACTGAACGGACTCTTTCATCGTTTGTTGGAGCATTTGGGATACCGGGCCCGGCTGGTGGCGGGAACAGTCAAGAAAGAGGAAGGAGGCTGGGCCTTGGCTGACAGCCATGCCACCATTCTCGTGGAGCTGGGCGAGTGGTGGCTGGTGGATGTGGGTTTCGGCGATTCTGCACGGCTTCCTCTTCCCTTGACGGGAGAAGAGCGAACTGACGTAAGCGGGACTTATCGGGTGGTTCCAGTGTCTGGACGGGAGAGGGTGTATGATCTCCAACGGAAGCAAAAAAGTGGATCCTGGACCACCCGTCTCCGTTTCTCGACCCAACCGAAGAAATTGCAGGAATTTGCTCCCCAGTGCCGGTTCAACCAGACTTCCCCGGATTCTCCCTTTACAGGAAGATCCATCGTCACCCTTCCTACAGAGGAGGGCCGGATCACCCTGTCGGGAAACACCCTGGTGATCACAAAGGGAGAGACGAAGCAAAAGGAAGTGATCCCGTCTCCGTCCGTGCCGGAGGTGCTGCGGGAGCGGTTTGGGATTGTCCTGGAATGACAGGTTCCTGTGTAGTGTGAAGCTGCGCAGGGAGTGAGCGGATCAGACACTGCAAGGTGTAAGAAAAAATGGAAAAGAGTAAATCCCCGTTTTTCCAAAGTGGAACAGACGGGGTTTTTTGATGCATTCAAAAGCGTTTTCACATTCCCTGTCAATGTTCTTATGGGTAAAAATCCGACTCTCCCTGTGATGGTTTTTTCATAACACTCTTCGGGCTGAAAATGTTGCGGAAAAATGGAAAAGATAGATGGATGATGAAGGTGGATGGTCTGACCCAGGAGGATATGGGATGATGCGGACTGTGCCGGATGACTCGGAGGGAAAGTTATGGATCTGACAGATATACTGGTGATCGTGTTGACCGGGATTTTCTTGATCGTGGTGTTGGTTCCGGTTGTCGTGCTCCTTTGGCTGTATTACCGGGATATAAATCAAACCAAACACTCTGTGTTGCGCAACTTCCCTGTCCTCGGGAAAATGAGGTATATCCTGGAGAAAATCGGACCGGAGCTGCGCCAGTATCTGTACCTCAACGACAACGAGGGAAAGCCCTTCACCCGTAGGCAATATGAGGATGTGGTCATCTCCGCCAAATATAAACACCGGCTGCTCGGGTTTGGCACGGAGCGAAATTATGAGGAGGAAGGATACTATATCCGAAATTCCCTGTTTCCCAAGTTGGAACAGGAAATGAGGGTGGACAACGAACAGAAGATCCAAACGAAAGTCTACTCCATTGACGATGAAAGTTTGTTTCGTCGAAAGGAACACCGGGAATCGGCAGAGGTCAACCCCTTTTATCTGCTGGAGGAAGATGCCGTGATCCTGGGAGAGACCACCTGCAAGCATCCTTTTAAAATCAAGGGGTTGGTCGGCCAGTCTGCCATGAGTTACGGGTCGCTGGGAGACCGGGCGATCACTGCGTTATCCAAGGGGTTGGGATTGGCCGGCGGGACGTGGATGAATACCGGGGAAGGTGGCCTGTCCCAGTACCATTTGGCAGGCGGAACCGATATCATGATACAGATCGGGCCGGGTCTGTTCGGGGTGCGGACGATTGACGGAGAATTTTCATGGGAGGCGTTTCAAAAGAAGTGTGAGATCGAACAGGTGAAAGCCTTTGAGATCAAGCTGGCCCAAGGAGCGAAAACGAGGGGGGGCCATCTGGACGGGGCCAAAGTGACTCCCGAAATCGCGGAGATCCGGGGGCTGGAACCCTACCGTTCCATTGACAGTCCCAACCGGTTTAAGGAATTTGGCGACCCGATTTCGATGCTCCATTTTATCGAGAAGTTGAGGAAAGTGGGCGGAAAGCCTGTGGGTATCAAACTGGTCGTGGGTGATGTGGAACTACAGCGGCTGGTGGCGGCGATGGCGGAAACGAGAATGGCCCCTGATTTTATTACAGTGGACGGGGGGGAAGGGGGGACCGGGGCATCCTATAAAGAGTTGGCGGATGCTGTCGGGTTTCCGATCCATACGGCACTTCCCATTGCCGATGATCTGCTCAAAAAGTATGGAGTCCGGGACCGGGTCAAACTGATCGCTTCCGGCAAATTGCTTTCCCCGGATCGCATCGCCATCGCACTGGCCATGGGAGCTGATCTGGTCAATATCTCCCGCGGATTCATGATGTCCGTCGGTTGCATTCAGGCCATGGTGTGTCATACCAACCGCTGTCCTGTCGGTGTGGCGACAACGGATCCGTCGTTGCAAAAAGCGCTGGTCGTCGAAGAGAAAGCTTACCGTGTCTGCAATTACCTCCTTTCCTTGCGGGAAGGCTTGTACAATTTGGCCGCTGCTGCCGGGATCGACTCCCCCACCAAGTTTGAACGGCGACATATCGTGTATAAAGATCGTTATGGGAAGGTGCATGAGCTGGATTCCTTATCCTAATGAGGGGGAAGGTCGCGGATGCGGTCTGTCATTGATCAGGAGGAAGAGGGAAGTTTACCATTCAGTGTGAATCCTTCACAAACAGAAGTTATACTCACCATGGGACGTTGTTTGAGATTCAGCCGTTTCATGCGGCTGTCCCTTTTGCCGGAAATATATATACCCCACGGGGGTATGGAGGGGGCAATGGAGAAAAAGATTTTCACTCAAGATCAAGAGGTATGACTTGTGCCAGAAAACAACCCGGCGGGGATGGAGTTCTCATGTTATGTTATTTTCCAAAGGGGCGTTTTGTTGCCATCACAGGGTCCGCTGCAAGGTATAATAGGGTAGGGGAAAGGGGTGAAGCCCATGATGGTTGTCAATCCGGACCTGGATTCCTTGGAAGGTGAGAATGGGGAAGTAGGTGAGACCCATGAAGCGAGAAAAAGCCACCATCCCGACCGGGTGAAGAGCAATCTCACCTCCCGGTTGAATCGGATCGAGGGTCAAATCCGGGGAGTGCGCCGTTTGATTGAGAACGATACGTACTGCGATGATGTGTTGACTCAGATCGCCGCTGTTCAATCGGCTTTGAACAGTGTCAGTCGGATCCTTCTGGAAGGTCATATGAAGAGTTGTGTGGTCGAACGGATCCGGGAGGGCGACGATGAAGTGATCGATGAACTGATGATCACGGTCCACAGGATGATGAAGAGGTAACAGATGGGATAGCTCCTCAATAGAAGGTGTTTTTTCCACAAAAAATCCGTATGAACCAGTCACACGGACAGTTCACCCCATAATCCGCAATTAATCCACTGCTGGGGTGGGGGTGGGTGTTCCCTTGTCTCCGTACTGTTTTTCGATGTAACGACGGATCTCCTTCAACGGATGTCCGTCTTTTTTCATGGCGATCGCGTCACGCGCGATATCGATGCAGATTCCTCAGGTGGCACCCATCCGGTCCCATTGCACATTGCCATCTTTGTCTTTGTCCTGAATGAAACAATGTGCGTTGTGCTCGTGGCCGGAGGAGCCGCATCCACAATAACAGGGCATATCGGTCAAAAGGTACGTATGTGCATAGGCGAGCGAGTAGGCTTCCTGGGCCCGGGGCGGGGCCTCCCGGACAAACTCAGGCAGTTGCACCTGAACGGTTCGAGCCTCCTCTGACAAGGCTTTCAGGGAATCTTGGGATGGTCCCTTCACTTCTGGTTCCGATGCACAACCGGCCAGTGCCACTGTCAGGATGAAAATCACTGGCAGGATTCGTCTCAACTGCATCACTTCCCATAGGAATAAAAAGCTATTGTCACCTTATCCTAATGAAATCATGGGAGAAAAGCAATGGATTCCTTATGAACTAAGGTGTGTCTTGCTTTGGGTTCAGGGGATGGTTCCCCTTTACGGCGATGCTCTTTTTTCCTGAACCTTGTCTCATCGCTTTTCCTTCCGCATATATATAGGACAGGTCGGCCTGGGGGTGAAAGCGATGTCGCTGGCGATGTTGGGATGGTGGTTGACAGGGTGTGGATTGTTGCTGTGGTTGGTACGGCTCTCATGGATGCACCCGCCCCAGCGGGACGCAATGGTCTGCTCCATGTCGGTGGGGACGGCTGCGGGAACAGAGGTGGGGGTGTATGTTCCTTTGGCCATGGGACTCCCGTTTCTACCTTCGGCCTTGATCGCTTATGCGGTGGGATGTCTGGCCGGTTGGGCCGTGGGTTGGCGCAGTGGGGTCCGGGGGGTGCTGGAGGGAACGGTGGCCGGATGGATGGGCGGAACCATGGGGGCGATGATTGCGGTGATGAACTCTCCAGAGACAGCTTCGGTCCTGTTCCGCGTGACAGGAGTTCTGATTGCGGGAGTTCAGTTTATGGTGTTTCTGATCCTGTCTCCTCAGGGGAGTTCAAAGCATGTGAAAGGACTTTTGTACAATCCCTGGGCTTATTTCTTACTGTTAGCGGGATATATTCTTAGCGTCCATTTTCATCCACTTGCAGTGAGAGGAGGGGAAGTTCACGGACACTGAGGATACCGGGTGGAAGGAAGAAAAAACCGGTTTTTTAAAGCATAATTTGATCCATCCAGCTCAAGATAAGAGCATGGAACACATTATGGATAATATTAAGGAAGCCATCAGGAGGTATATTATGGGCGTAATGAGTGGTAATTCGATTGAAGAACCCATGCACTATGGAGAGGTGTTTGCAGCCTGGAGTTATCTCAGTGCAACCAAGGGGGAAGATTGCGGGATATCAAACCATGCTGAATCATACGGGGGATGAGGACCTTCGTAATTTTATCGAGGATTTGATCAAAACCGGTAAACAGGAAGAGGAACAAATTGAACGGCTTCTCAAGGAGAATGGTGTTGCTCTTCCACCTACACCTCCGGAGCGGCCTGTGGCCAACTTGGAGAGCATTCCGGTCGGGGCTCGTTTCAATGACTCTGAAATTGCAATTTCCATCGCCCGGGATCTGACCACGGGGATGGTCGCCTGCAGTCAAGCCATGGGAGGATCCATCCGTGAAGATATTGGAATGATGTACGGACAATTCCACATCAAAAAAGCTCAGGCAGGGACAACCCTTTTACGCATGCAAAAAGAAAAAGGATGGTTGGTTCCCCCACCCCTGCACATTCAGGAACCGGTTGGAGCTTTTTAAAAAAAGGGACTCTGTACCGGCAACGGAAATAAAAGCACCCTCCGGGTGCTGAGACTGCTGACAAAGTGAAGATCAGCAGTCTTTTTGGGTACGGAAGAACCGTTTAAGCCAACAGGGAAAAGCCCTGTGCAAAAGGCGAAGGGAGACCATTGAGCGAAGTTGCGCCGATGCGAAAGAGCTTCATGGTCTCCGATACGCACGACCAAGGGGACTTGCCAAAGTGACCGAGCAATGTCTCCTGACTGCGTGTGCCCAAAACATCAAGAAAATGGCCTTGCTCCTCTCCAAGAGGAGCAAGGGACCCAAAAACGGGTCTCGATCTACCTTCAAGACACCATCACTTCCACTTCTCTTTTTTTGGAAAAAACAAAGCCCTGTCGCCTTTCGGCGCAGGGCTTTGTCACTAGCCTCAGCACCCTCCGGGAGCTTTTTTGATGGACAGTCACAGGGAATCCCCCTGACGGGTTTGTGAGTGTGCCGTTCCTGGTTTTTCAGAAGTTTCTTTGTATCGCAGGAAACCATAGACGCCGATGATGATGAACAAACCACCGATCCATTGAAAGACACCGGGCTGTTCGGAGAAGATGATCCAAGCCAAGAGGGAGGCTCCGATCGGTTCGCCAAGGATGGCCACAGAAACGGTGGTGGCCGGGATCCACCGGATTACCCAGTTGAGCAGGCTGTGACCCAGCAAGGTGGGAAACAGCGCCAACAGAAAGAAGAGCCACCAGTCCCGTGATGGATAGGAAAAGAGAGGCTGACCGAAGGCGAGAGTGACTCCCGCCAGCAACAGACCCGCCGTACTGTAGACGATCAATGTATAAGTCACCGTGGACATCCGCGTCCGCAAATTCTGTCCCATCAACCAATAGGCGGTCACCATCCCCGCCCCGGCCAAGGCGAGAGAATCACCGAACCAAGCCATTCCGCCAGAGGCGAAGTCCCCCCATCCGAGGATCATTCCCCCTGCCATTGCGATTCCCGCACTGGCCAATGCCGCCGGGCGGCTTCGTTCTCCGAAGAGGAGATATGCACCCACAAAGGAAAAAACAGGTTGCAAGGTCACCAGCACCACGGAACTGGCCACACTGGTATAGGAGAGGGAGGCGAACCAGAGGGCGAAGTGGAAAGCGAGAAACACTCCGGAGAGAAAGGAGAGGCCCCAGTCCCGTCGGGAAATCTTCCGAATCTCTCCCCTGTGTTTCCACCACCAGAGGGGCAGCATCAAGCAAGCGGCGATTAGGAGGCGCCAGGCGGCGATCACAGTGGCGGGAGCGGTGGATAGTTTCACCAGGATGGCAGACAGGGAGATAAACACCACCCCCACGGCCATGAGGAACCAAGGATGAAGTCGAAAGCGGGACATGGGTAACGTCTCCTTTCTGCGGGTAGACCCTTGCTGGAAGTGGATACCTGTGCATGGTAGAATGAATGAAGTGGAAAAGACCGCAGGCTCATTCGCCCATTATATCTTCGGCGAAGGAGACTGACAACGGGAGACGGAACAGAAAATCCAAACAATGGAGGTCCGGGATGGACAAATTGGTGTTGATCGACGGAAACAGTATTGCCTTCCGAGCGTTTTTCGCCCTGCCTCTGCTCAAAAGCCGACAAGGCACCTATACCAATGCTGTCTACGGCTTTACCATGATGCTGATGAAGGTGTTGGAAGAGGAGAAGCCCAGCCATGTATTGGTTGCTTTTGATGCGGGGAAGTTCACCTTTCGCCACCGGGATTACAAGGATTATAAAGGCAAGCGGGACAAAACTCCGGGGGAATTTTCCGAACAAATCCCCCTGATCAAGAGACTCCTTGATGCCTTTGGTATTCGTCACTTTGAGCTGGAACAGTATGAAGCGGATGATATTATCGGAACCCTTGCCCGGCAGGCGGAGGGGGCTGGGATTGCGGTCACCATTGTCACCGGGGACAAGGATCTTTTGCAACTTGTCTCTGATCGGGTTCACCTGTTGATGACCAAAAAGGGCGTCAGCGATGCCGATCGGTATGACCTTCACCGGATTGAAGAGAGATACGGTTTGAAGCCTGAACAGATCATCGACTTGAAAGGACTGATGGGGGATCCATCCGACAATATCCCGGGCATTCCCGGTGTGGGGGAAAAGACGGCACTGAAACTTCTCCACCAATACGGAAGTGTTGAGAAGGTCCTGGATAACATCGACAACCTTCCGGGGAAAAAGCTGAAAGAACGGGTGGCCGAAAATCGGCGGGATGCTTTGTTAAGCAAGGAGTTGGCCACCATATTTTGTGAAGTGCCCCTCGATTTCGGCATCAATGATCTGAAGTATGAAGGATACGACACCGGCCGGGTCACTCCGATCCTCAAGGAGCTGGAATTCAAGTCCCTCCTGGAGCGGATCGGGGGATCGGACGCAAAGGAAAAGCCCGGGGAGACGGAAGAGATCGCGGTGGAAATGGTCAGTCCGGAGGAGACGAGGAACTGGGATGAGTGGCTTTCCCAGGACGGTCTGGCCCTGTTCGTGGAGATGAGCGACGAGAACTACCATCGGGCCGAAGTGCTGGCAGTTGCCTTGTCTGACGGGAAGAAACAACTCTTTTTGGAGTGGGGGACGGCCAGAGAATGGCCAAGCTTCCGCCGATGGCTCCAGGACCCGGATCGCACGAAGGTTTGTTATGATGTCAAGGCCACAGGTGTCGCCCTGAAACATCAGGGATTGGAGACGGATGGATTTGCGTGGGATATATTATTGTCTTCTTATCTCATCAACGCGTCGGAGTCGGGGCATGAACTTTCGGAGATTGTGGATCGAAAGTGGGGAGGAGGACTTCCCGACGATGATGCGGTGTACGGAAAAGGTGTCAAACGCCGTCGCCCGGAAGGGAAAGAGCTGGCAGAACACTTGGCCCGCAAAGCTCGGGCCATCCACCGGTTGCAGCCCGTTCTGGAAGAGGAATTGAAGGAAAACGGTCTCGACTCCCTTTACTTCGATCTGGAATTGCCCTTGGCCCGGGTGCTGGCGAAGATGGAGTGGCAGGGGGTTCAGGTGGACCGGGAACGATTGCAATCCCTGGGGGAGGAGCTGCAGGTCCGGCTGGATGAACTGACAGAGAAGATCTACGATTTGGCGGGAGCAAAGTTCAACATCAATTCCCCCAAACAGTTGGGGGAGATTCTGTTTGACAAACTGGGACTGCCCGTCTTGAAAAAGACCAAAACGGGATACTCCACAAGTGCCGATGTGCTGGAAAAACTGGCACCACAACATGAAATTGTGGAAGAGATTCTGCATTACCGTCAGGTGGGCAAACTGATCTCCACTTATGTGGAAGGTTTGCTCAAGGAAATCGACGGGGAGACAGGGAAAATCCATACACGGTTCAACCAAGCGATCACCGCCACCGGCCGTCTGTCCAGCACCGATCCCAACCTGCAGAACATTCCCATCCGGTTGGAGGAAGGGAGACGAATCCGGCAGGTGTTTGTTTCTTCGGAGGAAGAATGGTTGATGCTGTCAGCGGACTACTCCCAGATTGAGTTAAGAGTGCTGGCACATTTGTCCGGAGATGAGAACCTGATGGAGGCCTTTCAAAAAGAGCTGGACGTCCACACCAAAACAGCGATGGATGTCTTCGGGGTGTCCGCCGATAAGGTGACTCCATGGATGCGCCGCCATGCCAAAGCGGTCAATTTCGGGATTGTATATGGAATCAGCGATTACGGCCTGTCTCAAAACCTGAATATCACCCGCAAGGAAGCGGGGGAGTTTATCCAGCGTTACTTTGACAGTTATCCCGGAGTGAAGCGTTATATGGAGGATATTGTCCGTCAAGCGAAAAAGGACGGTTATGTCACCACTATGCTCCACAGACGCCGAGATCTACCGGAGATCAACTCCCGCAATTTTAACCGACGCAGTTTTGCTGAGCGGACGGCGATGAACACGCCCATCCAGGGGACAGCGGCGGATATCATCAAAAAGGCGATGGTGGAGATGGACTCCATGTTGGAGAAAGAAGGATTCCGGGCACGGCTTCTGCTGCAGGTGCACGATGAACTCATCTTTGAAGCTCCTGCGGAGGAAATGGAAGCATTGGACAACCTGGTTCGTCGGGTGATGGAGAATGCGGTAAAGCTGTCCGTTCCCCTCCAAGTGGACATCAATACAGGAAAGACCTGGTATGAAGCAAAATAACGGGGAGAGAATGAACATTGCCGGAGTTGCCAGAGGTTGAGACTATCAAACGGACGTTGCAGAAACTGATCTCGGGGAAAACGGTGGAGGAGGTGAAGGTGGCTCTGCCCCGGATTATCAAGGAACCCCCGGATCCGGAATTATTTGGGGAAATGCTGAAGGGACGAAAGGTGACGGGAGTGGAACGCCGGGGGAAATTTCTCCGGATCTTTTTCGACCCTTGGGTCTTGGTCTCCCATCTGCGCATGGAAGGGCGCTACAGTCTGGAATCAGCGGAAACACCCATGACCAAGCATACCCATGTAATTTTCCGCTTCACTGATGAAACGGAACTGAGATACCGGGATGTGCGTCAGTTCGGCACCATGCATCTGTGGCCGAAAGGGGAAGAATTGAGCCTTCCCCCTTTGCACAAGTTGGGGCCGGAACCCTTGTCTGAGGCGTTTACTTTAGCGGGGTTTGCCGACGGATTGGCCAAGCGAAAAACCAACATCAAAGCTCTTCTACTCAATCAGGAATTCCTGTGTGGGCTTGGCAATATTTATGTGGATGAGGCCCTTTTCACTGCGGGAATCCATCCGGAACGGCCGGTGCAGTCCCTGAGTTCCGATGAGGTGAAACGGCTGTATAAAAGTATTCGTTCCACTTTGGTGAAGGCAATTGAAGCGGGGGGTTCCTCTGTCCGCAGTTATGTGGACGGGAACGGTGAAATGGGCATGTTCCAATTGCAGATTCAGGTGTATGGAAGAAAAGGGGAACCCTGTCCCCGTTGTAGTCGGCCGATTGAGCGCGGGGTGGTGGCCGGGCGGGGAACTCACTTTTGCCCCGATTGTCAGCAATAACAACCGACAAGGGGATTTGCGGATTTTACTGGAGGGGAGGGGTTAAGTTGAAGGTGGGTTTGACCGGTGGGATTGCCACCGGAAAGAGTACGGTCTCCGAATGGTTTCGCCAAAAGGGAGCGGCGATCGTGGATGCCGATCAGGTGGCCAGACGCGTGGTGGAGCCTGGAAGCGAAGGGAACAGGCGGGTACGGGAGCGGTTTGGTGACGGGGTGTTTAGAGCGACGGGGGAACTGGACCGAAAAGCTCTCCGTAACTGGGTGTTTGGAGATGCAGCAGCCCGTAAAGATCTCAACGATATTCTTCATCCCCTCATCATTCGTCGGATGCAGGCAGAGGTGCGGGAGGCCGAAAAAGAGGCTCCGGACCGCCCGGTGATTCTGGATGTTCCTCTTTTGATTGAAGAAAGGCTGACTTATTTGGCGGATATCGTCGTTCTTGTTTATATCCCTGAAGAATTGCAATTGAAGCGACTGATGGACAGGGAAGGCATTTCCGGAGAAGAAGCCAAGAGGATGATCAAGGCCCAGATGCCGATCACAGAGAAAAAAAAGTTCGCCGATGTACTGATCGATAATTCCGGTACCCGTGCGGACACGGAAAGACAGGTTGATGCTTTATGGGAAACTTTGGTCTCCAAAAGTGGATCCAACCGGTTATAGCCGCTCTTCCGTCTAAGCGAAAGTTGGGACTGGCCTTCATCCTGCTCCTGATCTTCTTGATTGTTGCCACCCCTCTTTTTAATCGATGGATGTATCCCTTGGATTACGAAGAGCAGATTCTGTACAGTTCCGATGCCACAGGTGCGGATCCTTTTCTCGTGATGGCTGTCATCCGAGTGGAAAGCAAGTTCAATCCCGATGTGGAGTCCCATGCAGGTGCCCAGGGATTGATGCAGCTGACTCCCAACACAGTGGACTGGGTAGTGGAGAGAGGGCGGTTTTCTCCGGCATTCAAAGAGTCCGTTCGGGATCCGGCAATCAATATCCACATGGGCAGTTGGTATCTGTCCGGATTGATGAAGGAATTTCAGGGGAACCAAGTGGCTACCATCGCTGCCTACAATGCGGGTCCCGGCAATGTGCAGAAATGGTTGAAAGAGGGTCGGTGGGACGGGACCCGTCGCAATCTGAATCAGATCCCCTATGGTGAAACACGCCATTATGTGCAACGGGTCATGTTTTTCCATGACAAGTACCGTTCGTTGTACTCTCATCTGGTAAAAAAACGGGAAACTTATACGCTTCCTCAATAAAAAGCCCAATTTTGACAGAGGTTTATTGCAATATGTGTTATACTGATTATAATATTAAAGGGAACTTGTATGTAACATTGGGTGAAGGAAGGGGAAAATATGCCTCTGCGAATAGCTATCAACGGTTTTGGCCGCATCGGTAGGATGGTCTTTCGAAAAGCGATCCATGAAGAGGATGTCGAGGTGGTGGCAGTCAATGCCAGCTATCCGGCTGAGACGCTCGCCCATCTCGTGAAATATGACACCATTCACGGAACGGTGGAAGATGAGATCCGGGCGGATGGAGATCGGTTGATCGTCAATGGCAAGGAAGTGAAGCTGGTATCCAACCGTGACCCCGCCGGTCTTCCCTGGGGGGATCTCGATATCGACATTGTGGTGGAGGCCACCGGGAAGTTTCGCGATCGGGAAGGCGCGGGGCTTCATCTGCAAGCGGGAGCCAAAAAGGTGGTAATCACCGCCCCCGGTAAAAATGAGGACGCCATGATTGTGATGGGCGTCAATGAGAGCGCTTACGACCCTGAAGCGCACCGGATTATTTCCAATGCCAGCTGCACCACCAACTGTCTGGCACCGGTGGTGAAGGTGTTGCAGGATAAATTCGGGATCGAACAAGGGTTGATGACCACGGTTCATTCCTATACCAATGACCAAAAAAATCTGGACAACCCTCATAAGGATCTGAGACGGGCTCGTGCTTGCGCCCAATCGATCATTCCGACGAAAACAGGTGCCGCCTCCGCGATCGGGAAGATCCTTCCCGAGCTGGAGGGACGATTGAATGGGCTGGCTCTTCGGGTACCCACCCCCAATGTATCTGTGGTGGACTTGGTGGTGGACCTGAGACAACCGGCGGGGGTCGATGAAGTGAATGCTGCGCTGAGAGAGGCCTCGGAAACCCATCTCAAAGGGATTCTTCAATACTGTGAAACACCCTTGGTTTCCACCGATTTCAACGGCAATTCCCATTCCGCCATTGTGGATGCACCCTCCACCATGGCCGTAGGCGACCGTCAGGTAAAAGTTCTTGCCTGGTATGACAACGAGTGGGGATACTCCTGCCGTGTGGTCGACCTGGTCAAGTGGGTGGGGCGTCCTTTTTTCGGGAAATATGAAGAGGATCAACTCCGGGAAGTGACAGTTGGATCCCGGTGACAGAGACAGCCGCTTTCCGGTTCCGGCCGGGAAGCAGCTGTTATTTTTATGACGGGGATCAAAGCGCCTGTGAGTACAAACCCGGCTGTTTGTGGTATAGTTAGATCGATTCGTTGATTCTTCGGGGAGGATTGAAGCGGGAGGAGTGCATCGATGCGCTGCCCATATTGTCATTCAATAGGAAGCCGGGTTCTGGACTCGCGTCCCGCCCACGAAGGGAAGTCCATCCGGCGCAGACGACAGTGCGAAAGTTGTGGCAGGCGTTTCACCACGTTTGAAATGTTGGAAAAGAAGCCTCTGATTGTCATTAAGAAAGATGGCGGCCGGGAGGAATTCAACCGGGACAAACTCCTTCGGGGGTTAATCCGCGCTTGTGAAAAACGATCAGTTCCGATGGAGAGACTGGAAGAGCTTGTCGACGATGTGGAGCGAAGCCTGCGGGAGCAGAATAATACGGAGGTGCCGACACGGGAAATCGGCGAACACATCATGGAACGGCTCGTCGACGTCGACGAAGTGGCATATGTCCGATTTGCCTCGGTATATCGGCAATTCAGGGATATCAATGTCTTTGTAAAAGAATTGGAAGAACTGTTAAATCGCTCCCACAACGCGAGGGATGGGGAAAAAGGAAAATCGACGGAAGAATAGGCCTGATATTCGATCCGGTTCCGGTTTGATAAGGAATGTTTCTATTGGTACAATAGTAATCCCTTTGCCAGAACGGATGGGAGGCGGGTGTCGATGTCGATGATCTGGAATGAATGTACCCCCCGGGATGGCTGGAGAAGTCGGAGCCGGCGCCCGATTCAGCCGGTGGACCCCTTGGTGTTGGTCCATCTTTACCAACCGCTGGTCGGGGCGGTGGCTGTCAGCCTGTATCTTACCCTCTACAGTCAACTGCCCCTGCATCGGCCGGGGATCTCTCGGTTGTATTCCCACTTGGATCTGATGAAACTGTTGCAACTTCCGCTGGGAGAAGTGCTCAAGGCGCGGTACCGGTTGGAGGGAGTTGGACTTCTGAACACATTCCGGACACAGGAGACGGGCAGATGGATGTTTTGGTATGAAGTGGTTGCCCCTCTGTCTCCGGGCTCTTTTTTTCAAAGTGATGTGCTCAGTATCTCCCTTCTGAATCGTTTGGGGAAAGACCGGTTCCGCAACCTTTATGAAGAGATGGTAGAAACCGGGGAAACCAATCTTCTCCAGGAAGACCGGGGGACTGAAGTGACACGATCCTTCCAACAAGTTTTTGGCTCATTGTCCCCTGCGGAGATCCGCTCAGTGACGGAATTGGAAAACGATCTTTCTCTGTCGGCGGTGGGAGGGGGTGACGGGCAGGAGGAGGGAAAGCCCCCGGTGTTTTCGGCGGAGGAAGGGGATGACCTGTCCATGGTCAAGGCCCGGTTGCAAAACCTGTTGGACAAGGGAGCTTGGACCCAACGGGTGGAAGAGCAGGTGCTTGAACTTCGGTTCCTTTATCAGTTGGATGACTGGGATCTGATCCGGGCCCTGCAGAATCCCTATGTCACCCAACAGGGGAAAATTGATGTGGATCGTCTCCGTTCTTTTATTCGCAGTCAATACCGGATGCGTTTTGGCAGTTCACCGGTAGTGGTGGACCGGGAGAAGATCAAACGGGGGAATACCAGAGGGGAGGAGGCTATGACCGGAGACCCTCCAACCCGAAAAAAACCAGATGAACTGTCAGAGGAAGAGCGCCATTTCCGATTGTTGGAAAAGCTCTCTCCCGTTGAACTCTTGTCCCATTTTCAAAATGGTAAGCAAATCCCCCGGGCAGATCTGGAGCTGGTGGAAGATCTGTCCCGAAATTATGGTCTCCCTCCCGGTGTGATCAATGTTCTCCTGGAGTATGTGCTGTACTCTTACGACTATAAACTTCCCCGGTCTCTAGTGGAAAAAATCGCCGGCCATTGGGCTCGAAAGCAAGTGCGTACAGTGGAAGAAGCGCGAAAGATGGCCAGCCAGGAGCTGAACTGGGAGTGGAACAAGCACAAAGGAACCGCATCCAGCAAAAGACCCCCCCGGGCCGGGAAAAGACTGGCTCGGGAGAGAGAGCAGCCACTTCCCCGGGCCGTTGCGGAGGCGATGGAACGGGAAGCCAAAGGGGAGAAAGCCTCCGGCGTGGAGGTTGATCCGGAGACAGAAGCCCGGTTGCGGGCCAGGTTGGACCGGATGCGCCAGCGACTCGGCCAACGAATGCAGGAGAAGGGGAATGAACAGTGATGGAACGGATCGATAATGTGGTGAATCCGCTTAAAGACCGGCTTTCCCGACGGTTAAGCCCAAATCCGGACCGGAAGCTGGATCGGTTTCTATCCCATCCCGCTGTCCGCTCTTTTCGGGAGAAACATCCCGAAGTTCCGAGGGAAATATACCGACGCTCCCAGACTCATTTGCGACAGATGGTGATGGAATGGGAGCAGTGTGAGCGCTGTCCCGGTCTGGACCATTGCCCCAATCTGGTGAAGGGACACCGTTCGCAACTGCATCTGTATGGGGGTTACTTGGATCTGAGGCTGGCCCCCTGCGATAAACAGAAAGCTTGGGTTGAGGAGCGGAATCGGAAACAGCTGATCCAAAGTCATCATATCCCTGCAGAAATTCTCAATGCCACTTTTGAACAGATGACCTGGGATTCAAAACGGGCGGAAGTGATTGAAGCGGCGATGGATTTTTGTGAGCAGTTTGCATCGGGCCGTCCTCGGAAAGGTCTTTACTTATACGGCCCCTTCGGGGTGGGAAAAAGTCGGATCGCCGGCGCCATGGCCCAGGATCTGGTCCGATTTGGCGTAGACTCTTTGATGGTCTATGTTCCGGACTTTATTCGGGAAGTGAAGGACTCCATCCGTGATGGAGGGGTGCAACAGAAACTGGATGCCCTAAAAAAAGCCACGGTTCTGATTCTGGATGATATCGGGGCAGAGAATATGACACCTTGGACCCGGGACGAAATTCTGGGGGCGATTTTGCAGTACCGGATGATGGAAAAATTGCCGACGGTGATGACATCCAACCTGGATTTGGACGAACTGGAAGACCATTTGGCCCACTCAGATAAAGGGGGAATCGAACGGTTGAAGGCGAAACGGATGATGGAGCGGATCCGGCACCAGGTGGATGTTTTTTATGTCGATGGTCGAAACCGCAGAAAGGCAGATTCCTAAAAATTATCCTTGCTTCCGGGAGTATATCATGTTATAATTAATTCTGTCGCAAGTTAATTTAACAGGTTCGGTAGCTCAGTCGGTAGAGCAGAGGACTGAAAATCCTCGTGTCGGCGGTTCGATTCCGTCCCGAACCACCATGTTCGAGCGGATGTGGCTCAGTGGTAGAGCACCGCCTTGCCAAGGCGGGGGTCGCGGGTTCGAATCCCGTCATCCGCTCCATTTCTGTATATGCCGGGGTGGCGGAATAGGTAGACGCACGGGACTTAAAATCCCGGGGTGGAGATCCACCGTGTCGGTTCGAGTCCGACCCTCGGTACCAGACAGACATGACGCTTTCTGATTCAAGGGACTCCCGTACGCCTGTGCGTGTCGCGGGCTTTTTTTGTTTTCAAGAAAGATTGGGGACGGGGGATCGCCAGATGCTTGATGTTCGTGTAAAATGATTTTATATACAGGTGAGAGGAAAATGCCGGAAACTCACATACCGAGGGCCGGTTTTTTTCTTAACCTGGGGACCAAACATATGTTGGTATTTATTCCGAAAGGAGGAAGGGAAGTAGTGACAGGCAATACCCATCTGGCATTAGGATTGACAGCGGGTGCGGTTGCCGTGGGGGTCACCGGTGCAGGAGGTCATCTTTTGGAAGCTACGGGAATGGTGTTGATCGCCTCCTTGGGCTCCCTCGTGCCGGATATTGATGAAGACAATAGCCTGTTGAACAACTTGTTGTTCAAATCGATCCGATATCGGTCGGTGGCCTTGGCCGCCCTCGGCGGTATCTTTGCTCTGTTTGCCCTGCTTCAAGGATTGGATTGGTGGATTTTCTTTTCGGGGATCTATGCAGTCGCGGTGGCGTTTATCCCCCACAGGAGTTTTACTCATTCATTTTTATCCATGGGTATTGTTACTTGGATCACATATTTGGCTCATCCTCCCTACGCCTTGGCTATGGCTCTGGGGTATTTTTCCCATCTGCTCGCCGATGCTGTCACGGTCGGGGGAGTGCCATTCTTCTGGCCTTGGAAAAAGCGAATCGGTCTGAGAAATTTGGGGGTCCGTATTCGATCCGGTGACAAGATTGACAAGATGACGGGGAAAATCTCCATGTACGGAGGGGGTCTGGCACTGATTTGGCTGCTTTTTCAGGAAACTTCTTTTGATACTTTCCTCAGCTCCACCATGCAGCAGTTGGATACGGTGAAAGGTCTGTTCGGGTGGGGCGGATAAACGAAGCACGGAGGAAAAGATGAGAAACAGCAAAGTGCGGATTCTGATCGGGTTGGTAATGTTGCTCCTGCTGGTCGCCGGATGTCAGAGTGGTGAATCTGCGGGAGCAGGCGAACCGGTGAAAGGTTTGAAACCCCCGGGCCAAGGGTTGGAGAAAGGACGGGTCATTCGTGTCATCGACGGAGATACCGTAGTTGTCGAGATCGGGGGAAAAGAGGAAAAAGTTCGTTTCATCGGTGTGAACACACCGGAGACAAACCATCCAAAAATCGGTGTGGAGTATTACGGGAAGGAAGCTTCCCATTATACGAAGGATCGTTTGGAAGGAAAAGAGGTCCGGCTGGAGCTGGACGAGGAAAAACGGGATCAGTACGGTCGCCTCCTGGCATATCTGTGGTTGAAGGATGAACTGTTTAACGCCACCCTGGTAAAAGAAGGATATGCCCGGATTATGACGGTTCCGCCCAATGTGAAATATCAGGAAACCTTCCTTCGCCTGGAGCGGGAGGCGCGCAAGAAGGATGCAGGACTGTGGCGGAAAGAAGACGATCAGGAGGCGAAAACCGGACAGGATGAGGGCTGCGTTGGGAAAATCAAGGGGAATATCAATCGGAAGGGAGAGAAGATCTATCATACACGGATGAGTCCCCAATATGATGAAACTAAGCCGGAACGCTGGTTTTGCACAGAGCAGGAGGCAAAAGAGGCGGGTTACCGAGCACCGGCCAACGCCCGATGAGAAGTCCTGTCCTCTGGGACGTATACCCTGCAACGGCCACCCATATACTAGCTTTAAACGATGGACAAAGCGGGGGGCGGAGGAATGGCCGCTTATCAAATCTCGGTTCCGGGACCGGTGACATCAAGGGAAGCCGGACAGATGCGCGAGCTGTTGAATCAGCAGGCGGCCCGTTTGGAACGATCCGGTTTCAGTTGCTGTTTGGAGGAATTTGACCAAGGGACCCGCACCGTTTTTTATATCCAAAACCGGGTGGCGGGGGAAAAGTCGGAGCAGGGTTTGCGCCATTCCTTGGGAAGAGCGGTGGCGGATTATTATTTGGCTGTAAATGAGCCGAATTTGATCCGCCGGATCATCACCCAGGATTTCCATTACTGGAACCCGGGGGAGTCCCGGGAGATTGAGCGTTATGCTTATCATCTGCTGGATGATTCCGAGGCGGAGGAGCCTTCCCACCGGAGAAGGAAACATTGGATGGCCCGTCAAATAGCCAAGTATTTCTGCAATCACCGGGATTTGGCCGTCGATGGATATTTTCAATTTCGCATGAAGCGGTACCGGGACATTTTGATGAAGTTGGTGGAACATGCAATTGATGAATATCTGCTCGATCAGGAGTATCGGGAGTTTATCGATCTGCTCCGGTATTTTGTCTCCATTCAGCAGCCGAAAGTACCTCTGGTGCATGTGCTTCATATCGGCATCCGGAGATTCCGTCTCCTTGATGGGGAAGGCCGACCCCTGCAGATGAAGGAGATGGATCACACGGTGGAAGAGTTGATGGATCAGGTTACCTCCCATGAAGATCTCATCGTCAGCACACTGTTGACGGTGGCACCGGAACAAGTGGTCCTTCATACACGAAACCGGGAGGAGAATGTGGTTTGCACCCTGATGCAGGTGTTTGAGGATCGGATAACGATCTGCAACGGATGTTCCGGCTGTCGGCACTTGAAAGGCCGGGAAGACGGTTTTGTTCCGAAAGGTTGACGCTGGTGAATCCCGGCGATATAATTACATAAATTCATGGTCCAAACGTTTGGACCTTGGCGATGACGAGGACACCGTTTTCCGCTTACGGTTTCAGAGAATAGGGGCCACCGGCTGCAAGCCCCTAAACCCTCTGGGCGGAAGGACGACCCCCTCTGAGCTGCGCCGGGAACACCCCCTGGGGTCAGTATCGGTTGCCGGTTTTGCACACCGTTACCGTGCCGAGAGGGTTGTTGTCTCCGGAGAGACAGCAGCTGAATCAGGGTGGAACCGCGTGTGTCTTCAAACACTCGTCCCTTGGACAGGGATCGGGTGTTTTTTATTTATCTCAAAAGGAGTGAAGCGGAATGAGCGTGGCCATCAAACTGCCGGACGGATCTGTCCGACAATTTGAGGGAGAGAAGGTGACGATTCGAAAAGTGGCTGAATCGATCAGCCGCGGACTGGCCAAAAAAGCGATTGCCGGGCAGGTGGACGGGAAGACTGTGGATCTGTCCTGGGAAGTGCCTGACGGAGCCAAGGTGCGGATTCTGACCTTGGAGGACCCGGAAGGGTTGGAGGTTTACCGCCACAGTGCGACCCATCTGATGGCCCAGGCCGTTAAGCGCCTCTTTTCCGATGTGAAGTTGGGCATCGGTCCTGTTATCGAAAACGGATTTTACTATGATATGGATCTGACTCAGCCCCTGACCGCGGATGATTTGCCCAAAATCGAGGAAGAGATGCGGAAGATTGCCAAGGAGGATCACCCGATAAAGCGGCGGGTCGTCTCCAGGGAAGAAGCTCTTCGCATCTATGAGGAAGCAGGGGATGAACTGAAACTGGAGTTGATCCGGGAGCTACCGGAGGGAGAGGAGATCACCCTGTATGAACAGGGAGAGTTTTTCGACCTGTGTCGGGGTCCCCATGTTCCCTCCACGGGCAAACTGAAAAACTTCAAGCTGTTGAGCGTGGCCGGGGCCTATTGGCGGGGCGACTCGGAGAACCGGATGTTGCAGCGGGTCTACGGAACGATCTGGCCCAAACAGTCTCAGCTGAATGACTATCTTAAACAGTTGGAAGAAGCGAAGGAGCGGGATCACCGCAAGCTGGGCAAAGAATTGAAGATCTTCACCCTGTCCCAAGAGGTGGGACAGGGACTCCCCCTCTGGCTGCCCAACGGAGCCACGATCCGTCGGATTATTGAGCGTTACATTGTTGACAAGGAAGAGCGCTTGGGGTATCAGCATGTGTACACTCCTCACTTGGCCAGTGTGGAGCTGTACAAAATCTCCGGCCATTGGGATCACTATCATGAGGACATGTATCCGTCGATGAAGATGGATAATGAAGAGTTGGTCTTGCGGCCGATGAACTGTCCTCACCATATGATGATTTACAAAAACGATCTGAAGAGCTATCGCAATCTGCCTGTCCGGATCGCAGAGCTGGGGATGATGCATCGCCACGAAATGTCCGGGGCCCTGTCCGGATTGCAGCGGGTCCGAGCCATGACCTTGAACGATGCCCATATCTTTTGCCGCCCGGATCAGATCAAATCTGAATTTATCCGGGTGGTGCAACTGATCGAAGAGGTTTATCGCGACTTTGGGATTCAAGATTTCTGGTATCGTTTGTCCTACCGGGATCCTGAAGATAAGAAAAAATATGTCCAAAACGATGAGATGTGGGAAACCAGCCAGCGGATTCTTCGGGAAGCGATGGACGAAATGGGTGTCGACTATGTGGAAGCCAAGGGGGAAGCCGCTTTCTACGGGCCCAAACTGGATGTGCAAGTTCAGACTGCTCTCGGAAAAGATGAAACCCTGTCCACTGTCCAGATGGATTTCCACTTGCCCAATCAATTTGGTCTGGAATACATCGGCGAAGACGGCCAACCCCACCGCCCAGTGGTGATTCACCGGGGAATCGTTGGCACCATGGAGCGCTTTGTCGCTTTCCTGCTGGAGTACTACAAGGGAGTTCTTCCCCTCTGGCTTGCTCCGATCCAAGCCCGGGTGATGACCATCACGGACGCCTTCCACGATTATGCCGCCGGGGTGGTGGACCGTCTCCAAGGCGCCGGTATTCGGGCGGAACTGGACTCCCGCAGCGAGAAGATCGGGTACAAGATCCGGGAGGCCCAGCTGCAGAAAATCCCCTATATGTTGGTCGTCGGTCAAAAGGAAGAACAACAGGGAACCGTGGCCGTCCGCCGTCACGGCCAGGGAGATCAAGGCGCCCGGAGTGTGGATGCCTTGATCCAGGAACTGCAACAAGAGATTGAAGAGAAGGTGTAAGGCAGCGTGGAGGCTGTGATCCTCCACCTCTTGACAGGTACCGGATCCCATGATACGATTCCTATGATATTCAAGCAGAAGCGCCCGCTTCTCACCTGATCGACGCAAAGGCAGTTGACAGGTTCTCGGTTTTGTATGATGGGATGACAGGTGTGGGCGCTTTGCTCACACCTTTTTGGCGTACCCTTGTTACACTACTCCTTCGGAGGTGGCAGGTTATTAGCAAAGAACAGCATCTGGTGAACGAGGCCATCCGTGCCCGTGAGGTGCGTCTGATCGATTCCAATGGGAACCAACTGGGTATTCAGCCGCTCCGTGAAGCTCTTCGCCTGGCCCAGGAGGCGGATCTGGACCTCGTCAATGTCGCGCCCAAGGCTAAACCGCCGGTTTGTCGGATCATGGATTACGGTAAATACCGTTATGAGCAGAGCAAGCGGGAAAAAGAGGCCCGGAAGAACCAAAAAACCATTCAGATCAAAGAGATTCGCTTCAGTCCTTCCATTGAAGAGCATGACGTCAACACCAAGCTTCGCAACGTCAAAAAGTTTTTGAGCAATGGGGACAAAGTGAAGCTCACCATCCGTTTCCGGGGTCGGGAAATCACCCACCAAGATATTGGACGCAGGATTCTCAATCGCATGGCGGAGGAAGTGAAAGAGATCGGGGATGTGGAGCGCTATCCCAAGATGGAAGGACGCCATATGATCATGATCCTGTCTCCCAAGAAGGATAATGCTTGATCAGTCAGGAGGAAGCAATCGATGCCGAAAATGAAGACCCGCCGCGCAGCGGCCAAACGCTTTAACAAAACCGGTACCGGAAAGGTGAAGCGAAATCACGCTTATATGAACCACATGTTGGAGCATAAACCCAAGAGTGCGAAGCGCAAGTTGCGCAAGAGCACCACAATGAGCAAATCCGATGTGAAACGCATCAAGCAGCTGATTGCTTACAAGTGATTCACAGGATGGATCCTATCAAACGCGCTGGATTTGGAGGGAATGAGCCATGGCACGTGTCAAAGGCGGGACGGTGACCCGCCGTCGCCGCAAAAAAGTCTTGAAACTGGCCCGGGGGTACTTCGGTTCGAAACATACCCTGTTTAAAACCGCAAAACAACAAGTGATGAAGTCACTGAGTTATTCCTACCGTGACCGGCGCCAAAGAAAACGTGACTTTCGTCGGCTCTGGATTACCCGGATCAATGCCGCCGCCCGTATGAACGGCCTTTCCTACAACAAACTGATGTACGGCCTGAAACAGGCGGGCGTGAATATCAACCGCAAAATGCTGGCTGATCTGGCTGTCAATGACAAAAAAGCATTCACTGAGCTGGCCAACCTGGCCAAAGGTAAAGTGAACGCTTGATTTCAATCCCCCGCCTCCTTTTGGACGCGGGGGTTTTCACTAAGAATGAGTGGTGGCCTGTGTATCAGGGGAGATCCTTTGTATCCATAGGGCACAAGCGCGCCGGATTCACTTCGCGGTCTCCCGATGCGCCTTTGCAAGAGATTGAAGACGGTTACACCGGTCCGTCCCCCGGCAATGGAGATACACAAGCCCTTTTAAGTCTCTTCCTTAGCTGTGTGGGATCCAACTTTCTTACTTTTGGTTGAACCTTGGGGACATGTTGAAACACTTCTCCGCTTTCAAAGAACTCCGTCAAGCGGTTCAACCAATCATAATAGTCCAGCCACTCCTTGGTTTCCTTTAACAATTCATTGACCTTTTGTTCTGTTTCCTCATCCAACCCTTCGGTTTCCTGTATTTCAACCAATTCCCTGGATAATGTTAGCCCGAATTTTCTATTTCTATTTATCGCCTTCCTCCATTGGGAGGTGAATATAGAAATAAATGTTTGATAGTAATCCGGCTCCACATTGTACAAATCTTTTCTGACGCCTTTTTTAAATACTTTTTCTGCGAGATTGAGGTCGGTCAGTTCGCGGATTACTTGGCTCATGCGGGCTTTGCTCATGCCGGTTTCTGCTGACAATTCATCGAGGGTCATGGGTTTCCGTTTCATATAGATAATTCCGAGAACCCGCCCCAAAGTGGACGAAACTCCAAAGGTGTTCATATTATCAGCCATTCTCTCTACAAACTGTTCTTCCGCATGATGGATCCTGTCAAGCATTGGCCCTCCCACAAGCACCCTCCTTTAACTCCTGTTTCGAGATCAATGTAACATATTTGTATCTGAATCCCGAAGTGAGATTTTTGGAGCATCTCCATGGAAACCAGAGGATCTGTAACGTTAATCCACACAATTGATGTTAAATAAAATTTGTATAAACAAAACAGACTATATGTCCAGTATCTAAATTTCATACATCAGACTATTTACTTTATACTAAATTATGTTGGAGGTTTGCATGATCAGGTGAAGAGGCAGTCACACCCACCGGTCCATCTATCAGAATCAGCCCGACATAATTGGCAAATGGGAAAACCGATGGCAGATTGGAACGTTCAGAGGAGGGAAATAATAAAGATCTTGCCATGAGTTTATGAAGCCTTCGGTTGGTTAAGGTTTGGAATAACTGCTTCATTTATCGGCAATTTGATTGGGAGGTGGCTTTATTGCTGAAGTTTGACTATGTGACTAAAGTGTACTCCGGCGGTAAAAAAGCGGTTGAAGACTTAAAGCTGGAGGTGGAACAGGGAGAATTCGTTGTTATTATCGGCCCGAGTGGCTGTGGAAAAACCACCACCATGAAAATGATCAACCGCTTGATTGAGCCTTCGGAAGGAAGCATTTATATCAAGGGTGAAAACATCCTGCATAAAAATCAGGTGGAACTCAGGCGTTCCATCGGTTATGTCATTCAACAGATCGGTCTTTTTCCTCATATGACGATCATGGAAAACATCGCACTCGTCCCCAAATTGTTGAAATGGCCGGAAGATCGACGGAAAAATCGAGCCGAGGAGTTATTGAAGCTGGTAAATATGAATCCGGAGTATTTATACCGTTATCCTCACGAACTGAGTGGCGGTCAACAACAGCGGATCGGTGTTTTACGCGCATTGGCAGCGGATCCTCCCTTGATCTTGATGGATGAACCCTTTGGTGCTTTGGATCCGATTACCCGGGAGTCCTTGCAGGAAGAGTTTAAAAATCTGCAACAGTCCCTTGGCAAGACAATTATCTTTGTGACTCACGACATGGATGAAGCGCTGAAGTTGGCTGATCGGATCGTCATTATGCGGGAGGGAAAACTGGTCCAAGTTGGCACTCCCGATGAAATCCTGCGAAATCCCGCCAATGAATTTGTGGAGGAATTTATCGGGAAAGAACGTCTGATCCAAGCGAGGCCCAATATTCAAACAGTGGGACAGGTCATGAATCCGAATCCAGTGACAATCTCGGTGGACAAGTCTTTGTCCGCATCCATTCAGTTAATGAAGGAGCGCAGAGTGGACACGCTCTTGGTCGTGGATGAACGAAATATCCTTCAAGGGTATATCGATGTGGAGATCCTGGATCAAAACCGCAAAAAGGCGCAGCAGGTTGGGGATGTGTTGGAGACTGACATCTATGCGGTTAAAAAAGAGGATTTATTGCGAGATACCATACGAAAAATCCTGAAGAAAGGGATGAAATATGTCCCCGTTGTCGATGATGAAAACCGTCTCGACGGGATTGTGACCCGAGCCAACCTGGTGGATATCGTCTACGATTCCATCTGGGGAGAAGAAGATGCATTTGCCAACCAAGATCAATAGGAGGGAGGAAGCAGGACATGCAGGCTTTAAAACAGTTTCTTGCTGAAAACGGTGACGAATTGTTGCTTAAAACATGGGAACACCTGTACATCTCCCTCATTGCTGTTCTCCTCGGAATTCTGGTGGCGATTCCCCTTGGCATCCTGTTGTCACGGACTCCGAAGGCGGCCGGACTGGTGATGGGGGTTGTGGGTGTGGTGCAGACGTTCCCCAGTCTTGCCATACTGGCTTTTTTCATTCCCATTCTCGGAGTCGGGACGGGTCCTGCGATTGTGGCATTATTTCTTTATTCAGTTTTGCCTATTTTGCGGAACACCTATACCGGGATCCGAGGGGTGAATCAAGGATTGCTGGAGGCGGGCCGGGGAATGGGTATGAATGGCTGGCAACGGATCCGCTATGTTGAGGTTCCGCTGGCGATGCCGATTATTATGGCCGGGATCCGATTGTCAACGGTCTATCTGATCGGCTGGGCCACCTTGGCTTCTTTTATCGGGGCGGGGGGACTGGGGGATTTTATCTTTAACGGGCTGAATCTGTTCCGAACCGACTACATTGTTGCCGGAGCGGTACCGGTAACTCTGTTGGCCCTCATCACCGATTTTTTCCTCGGCCTTCTGGAAAAATGGGTCACGCCCAAAGGGATCAGAGATTCAAAAGAAGCCGTCGTTTAGAGAGGAGGGAGCATAAAGGTGTGGAAACGGATTGGGAGATTACTGATTGTATCGGTGCTGCTGATGTCACTCGTAAGCGGCTGTTCGTTGCCGGGATTGAGCGGACCGTCCCACAACACTGTCAAGATCGGTACAGTGAATACGACGGAATCAGCTATTGTGAGCCATATTGTCCGCCTGATGATTGAAAAAGAGACTCACCTGAATGTGGAAATGGTTGAGAATCTGGGATCTTCCACGGTTCAGCATCAGGCGATGACAAACGGAGATGTGGATATTACCCCCACACGCTATACCGGGACGGATTTGACCGGAGCATTGGCGATGGAGCCGGAAAAAGATCCGGAAAAAGCACTTCAACGGGTTCAGAAAGAATTTTACAAACGCTTTGACCAAACTTGGTTTGATTCCTATGGCTTTGCTAACTCTTATGCTTTTACGGTCACCCGGAAAACGGCGGAAAAAGAACAACTGAAAACCGTGTCGGATTTAAAACGGGTGGCTTCCAAGCTGAGTCTGGGTGTGGACAGCAGTTGGTTGAAACGGAAAGGGGACGGCTACGAGGGTTTTGTCAATACTTACGGATTTAAATTTAATCGTACCTTTCCCATGCAAATCGGGTTGGTGTATCAGGCGGTGGGAAGCGGAAAAATGGACGTGGTTCTCGCTTATACCACCGACGGACGGTTGAAAGCATTTGATTTGGTCGCCTTGGAGGATGACAAACAGTTTTTTCCGCCCTATGACGCTTCACCGGTGGCTCGGAATGATGTGTTGAAAAAGCATCCCGAAATCCGGGATATCCTGGAGAGGTTGGCTGGTAAAATCGATACCGACACCATGCTGGAGATGAACTATGAAGCGGATGTCAATATGAAAGAACCGGCAACGGTAGCCAAAGAGTTCCTTGAGAAACACGATTACTTCAAGCACGAAATATCCGGGAGGTGAGGCTGTTGGAAACGATACAAGGAGTGTGGACCTATTACACCCAAAACGCGGGATACGTGTGGGAGCAATTTTACCGGCATTTTCTGATGTCTGCATACGGAGTTTTATTTGCGGCGATTGTGGCCATTCCCCTGGGAATCTTGATTGCCCGTTATCATCGATTGAGCGGTTGGGTGCTGTCCCTGGCCAATATTATTCAAACCGTTCCGGCGTTGGCGATGTTGGCCATTCTGATGCTGGTGATGGGCTTGGGAGCCAATACCGTGGTGGTTGCACTCTTTTTGTACTCGCTGTTGCCGATCATTAAAAACACCTACACAGGGATCCGCAATGTGGACCATGCCCTGCTGGAATCCGGAGAAGCCATGGGCATGACCAAGTTCCAAATCCTGCGGATGGTGGAATTGCCCCTGTCCCTCTCCGTCATCATGGCCGGTCTCCGGACTGCCCTCGTGATTGCCATCGGGATTGCCACAGTGGGAACGTTTATCGGAGGCGGGGGTCTGGGTTCAATTATCGTCCGGGGGACAAATGTGACTGACGGTACGGTCATCATCCTGGCGGGAGCCATCCCCACCGCTTTGATGGCGGTGGTGGCGGATGTCGTCATGGGGCGGCTGGAGCGTTGGCTGTCGCCGGTGGATGCAAAAGCTATGAGAAGAATAAGAACCTCCGCTTGATGGTAATAAAGTTATGTGCATATCCATACTACAAGCCCAAACAGGGGTTGTTTTTGCCGGAAAAGTCATTTGGCAATGAGACAGATCGCCAGAAGCGCTGTGATTGAGTGCTGGCCGGAACGGTTGGGATTGGGCTAAACATTCCGCTTCAGGTGTTCTGATGAGCCAAAGACGCTCCATACCAAACCACCCTTAGATTCCGCGCTGGTCACCGAGCTCATGCTGAGGGGTTGGCGTAGGCGCCGGGGCTGAAGAAAAAGACGACAGCAGAACCCAAACCACCCACCTGGACGAAACAGCAACAGGAACAGAATGTCCGACTGAATCCCGCGCCGAAGCCTGAAGACGACATTCATCGGGTCAAGGTGGACGGCAAACAGGGGAGCGTACCGGGAAGATCCAAAATGTCGTGAATGCAGTCAAAAAGGGGTTGAAAAATTGAAAAGGTGAAATGAGAACAGCCGGGTGGGAGTGATCCCTACCCGGTTTTCCTCATAGATATGTTAGAAAGGGAGACTTGATGAGGGAGTGGCTTCGCTCAAGATAAGCATCCGGGATGCATGAAGCAAGTTCTTGTTTGAGCGGACGCGGCGTCGTCCGATGATTTTGCCAATTATTATGGAAGTATAATCAGATCTAAACCGTACAGAAAGCCGCGGCCTTTGAGATATCAGAGGTGCGGCTTTTTCATTCCCCTTTTTGGAATCTTGCCAAAGTAATGTTGATTGGGATATCGAAGTGTTGAGCAATCCAAGGCTATTGGTATGTCAGGATGTTTCTCTTTGCTGTGATATGTTTATTCCCATATTTCCAGTTTTACTTGAATCGCATCATATTGCTTCCCATTTTCGTCCAGTTTATACAGGACAGCATAAGCGAGCCCTTCTTTCGGCGGACGGGAGGGAAGGGAAATGGAAAATGTAATATGTTCAGGCCGGTATGAAGCTTCTGGCGGTAAAGAGACTTCGCGCTTTTTGATCACTTCATGTTTGCCGTTCGAATCCACCACAATGAGATCATAGTAAAATCTATATTCAGGCGGACAGGTAATAGTCAGATCGATAGTATATTTCCCATTGGAGCCTTTTGTGTGATGGTCGACAAAGGTTAAATTTTTTTCATGTTCCTGAACGGAATGACGCCACCAGGGATAATTCTCCTTTTTATTCGGGTCGGAGGAGGGGTTCGTTGCGGTCTGATCTTCATGCTCCTCGGTTGCTGTCTGATCTTCACTCTCCTGATCATTTGAAGATTCCGCATTGGTTGGTTGCTCTTGTTTCGGTTTGTGCGAATCACCATCCCCGTTTGAGTTCATGCAACCGGCCAACAATAAGGTTATCAGTAATGATAAACAAATTTTTTGCAACATGTACACCAACCTTTTTTGTCTTATTTGCCATATCCAGTTTCAATTCCTAATAGGACGTTTAAAACCTATAAAATTTCCAAGACGAAGCCAACATTATCACAATGGTTTTTGCAAATCAAGTGTCATTGGCTTTGGCACAAAAGCATCTAAACAGAGGATATTCCAATATGCCCTGTATAACCTTTTGGAATTTCCGTTTTTAAATTTGTTGTCGGTCTCCGGTTTTTTTACGCTACTGGAGGTCGAACGAAGACAGTTTGCTCACACGTCCTTACAACGACAGGGCATGTCTCCATTTTCTGAACCTCTTCAACCATCGATTCTCTACATCTTTTCTTCAGTTCGTGAAGGTACTGAAGAAATTTGATAAGGGATTATAGATCATCTGTGGAGAATTATACATTGAATATTAAATAACCGAGGTGAGGCAGTCTTGAAAATTTACATTTCCGCCGATATGGAGGGAATCTCCGGTGTGGCGGCTAACATGCAGCTGAAGAAGGAGAGCGAGTACCAGCGGTTTCGGCGGCTGATGACCGCTGATGTCAATGCAGCGATCAAAGGGGCTTTTGCCGGAGGAGCGACAGAGGTAGTCGTCTGTGACGGTCATGGCAATATGTCCAATATCCTGATTGAGGAACTGGACCCCCGGGCACAGCTGATCTCAGGGAACAATCGGGTGATGTGTCAGATGGAGGGGATAGATGACTCCTTCGCCGGGGTATTCTTCGTCGGATACCACGGCCGGGAGGGGGGATCGGAACGGGGGGTGATCAATCACACCTTATCCGGGGGCAGTGTTGCCGAGATTCGCATCAATGGGCAGCCTGTCGGTGAGGCGGAGATGAACGCTGGTGTGGCCGGTTTCCACAGGGTGCCCGTTCTGCTCGTCACCGGGGATGATGTGGTTGTCGAGGAGGTGCGGCGGTTTGCTCCCGGGGTCCACACAGCTGTGGTCAAGGTGGGGGTGGATCGTCTGGCGGCCCGGCTTCTTCCTCTGAAGGAGGCCCGTCAGATGATTCGTCGGCAGGCGGAGGCAGCGGTGAGAGGAAGGAAGTGGATCCAGCCTTGGGTCGTGGAGGGGCCGGTCACTTACGAGATCGATTTTCACGGGACCAACCAAGCGTTGATGACGACCACGATCCCGGGAGTGGATCTGATCGGTCCCAAGACGATCCGTTTCACTGCCGGAGATTGCATTACCGCCTACAAGCAGATGTGGGCCTGCGTGATCATCGGGATGGCGGCCACGCGGGGTGTTCTCGGAGAGGTGAACGCTTGAGAGGCTAGTATGCCGTCCATTTTCAAAGAGATACCCAATCGGTGGATGTCTTTTTTGCACATTCTAGGACGGAAGCCCCCATCCTTACTTCCCTTATAAAAAGGCTCTCTTTTGATGAAAAGAATTTCCGGTGTTTTTTTATCAAAACAAAGAAAGGGATCCACATCCGTTGAGGATGTGGATCTGATGCGCGCCCGGCATGGGCACGTTCTATAGCGTGAAAGTCCCGAGCGGTGAAGGCAGCAGTAGCCGTTAGCTGAAGGTAAGGGTGTCCACGGCGACGTGGAATCTGAAGGAAGCCGGCGGCAAACCTCTGACAGGAACCTCATCAGGCGGTCCCTGCTTGGATGAGTCTGCATCACAAGACAAAGTCCTTGCTGCCAACTTCTCCAATACCTGATTGCGGATTTGATCTTCCTTCGGCGGGATCTTCACATACTTTCAATTGCTTGCCCTCGATAGATACCCATAATCAAACCCTTCCTCTTTTTTTTATCGCTCGGTTGTCCCGGCCCTCCAATGATCCCGTAACCCTTGTCTCGTTTACCTGAGGTTTGCCAGCCAATAAGGGAGTTATTCGGTTCAGTAGACCGATTTTTTCCTGTCCTTTTGTTAAAACCGAAATGGGTTTTATCCATACTTATTCCGCTCCACTAAGGTGCTTTCATAATACTGGAAAGAAGTTTAACTGTCTTTCTATCATATGAAAAGTCGGAAAAGGCCTTGGCTACTTGGACAACGCTATATAAACAGGGTTAAAAGTTCCATAAAGGAGATCATCGAGATGGAGTGGTACAAAAATAAAACACCGGCAGACCCGCAAATGATTGGCATGAATCATTTCAGAGTCCGCTCCGAGAATGAATCAAGTGGCCCGGAGTTTTCCCTGTCCTCACTTTTCCTTATAAATAGCTCTCTTTTGATGCACCATATCACGTAAACACTGTGAAAGGGATGTGTGTAGATATGGGCTTTTTGGAGCGCTATGAAGGTCATCACGATCCAGTGACCCGGTTTCGACATGAGTTGGACCGTTCATTTCAGCGTTTTTTCAATGAACCGCTGTTTCCCGGAGAAGAGTTTGGGAGGCAGAGGTTCCTGCCGGCTTTGAATGTGGAAGAGAAGGCGGATCACTATGTCATCCAAGCTGAGATGCCGGGAATGGAGCCGGATGACATAGAAATTGAGGTCCAGGGGAACACTCTGGTGATCCGGGGGGAACGGAGGGAGGAACGAAAAGAAGACAGCCGTTACCACTTGGTGGAAAGCCGTTACGGCACCTTTCAGCGATCCTTCCCTTTGCCGGACAATGTAGATGTGGAAGGAATCACCGCCGATGCGAAGAACGGGGTTCTTTTTATCCGTGTGCCGAAAGATCAGTCACGGGAGCCGCGGAGGATTCAGATTAACAGACACTGAAAGCCAGAAAGTGGATGGTTGAGGGAGTCATCGCGAGACCCGGAGCGAAGCGAACCAGGCGTGGCTTGTGCCTGTGAGTGAAATCGGAGCGTGGGTGAACACGATCTCCCCATCCAAAATGTGGTTCATCAATAACCCTGATCGCAATCCAATCTGGATTGCGATCTTTATTGTGAATTCAAGGTGTGGGCATGAGGTTCGGGAAAGATCCACAATCCTGTCACGGAGAAAAAAACAAAAAAACCCGTCGCAGACGGGTGAAATGGCATGTTCAGGCAGGTGAGTTGATCCTGCAGGAGGGGGAACAAAAACCCCGGTGTTCCTCTTCGCAATCCGGGCAACACAGATGGAGGCGGTGGCAGCGGTCGTTGGCGCAGTTGATGTACTGCTCTGTTGGACCGCCACAGTGAAAACATTTGCCGACGATCGTCTCCTTCACTCGGTTGATCGGTACGGACAGGCGTTCATCAAAGACGAAACACTTACCTTCGAAACCCTCCCCCCTTACCTCCGGGTCCTTTCCATAGGTGACGATTCCACCTTCCAGCTGAGAGACGTCGCGAAACCCCTCCTCCAGCATGAAGGCGGTCAACTTCTCACAGCGGATCCCCCCGGTGCAGTAGGTGAGGATTTTATTATCTTTGTATGAGGACAGATTTTTCCGAATCCAATCGGGGAACTCCCGGAAGGAACGGACATCGGGGCGTATGGCGTTTCGGAAATGACCGAGATCATACTCATAACCGGTTCGACCGTCCAGAATCAGGACATCATCTTCCTGCATCGCTTCCCGGAATTGTTTGGGTGTCAGGCGTTTTCCCGAATTTTTATTGGGGTCCAGCTCCTTTTTGACACGGAATGTAACCAGTTCCGGTTTATGACGGACATGTATCTTCTTAAAAGCGTGTCCGTCATGAGAGTCCACTTTGAAAACCATCTTGCGGAACCGGGGATCTGCGTGCATCGTCTCCATATAAGTTTTCGTGGCAGGAACGGTTCCGGAAAGGGTACCGTTGATCCCCTCTTCCGCCACCAGGATGCGCCCCTTCAGGCCCAGTTCCCGGCAGAAAGCGAGATGTTCCTGGGCAAAGTTTTGTGGATCTTTGATAGGGACGTATTGGTAATATAATAAAACCTGATAAGCTTCTTCGGAAGCTCTTCGGTTGGGATTCGACACGTGATTCACTCCCTTTCACCAATCCCCCTAGGTGTTTCCCGGGTGGGATCACAGGCTTTTCTCATCTATTTTACACCATGATCCCCTCTGGAGGGGAAACTATAAAAGGTCTCTTTCAAGCAATTTTCCTGCTGTCAAAAAGGGGGTGAAGCTTCATTTTTGCGGTTGAAGGTCGGCGCTGGAGGAAGGGTTCTGCTCCGGACTCTCTCCTTCAGAGTTGCTGGTCCGAAGCGGGATCTCCGGTAGGAAGAGGGTGAGAAAGACGGCCAGGAACATCACTCCCATTCCGCTGAGAAAGACTCCGGAGAGGGCAAAGTTCATGGCTTCCCTCAGAAAATGGATCATCTGATCAAATATTCCGCTCATCTCCGGCGGAATCTGAGAGCGCAAGTGTTCCAACTGTTCCGGGGAGAGAAGAATTTGGGGGTCCAATCCCTTCAATTTATCTGTCAACCCGGAAAAAGTGTTGGCGGGAGGGGTAGTCTCTCCTACTGCCAGTTTGGTTTCCATCCGGTAAGACATGATGCTCCCCATCACGGAGACGCCGACGGTTCCTCCCATTTGACGGAACAACTGAATAGAGGCGGTGGCCACCCCCAGGTTGCTGTGAGAGACAGCGTTTTGGACGGTCAAGTTGAAGATGGGAAAAGCCATTCCCAGACCAAGTCCGACGATGATAAGGTTGACTGCGGCCATCCGGTTGGAGGTGTCTGTATCCATGGCACTGAGGAGGTACATTCCGATGCCCATGATCAGTCCCCCGGCCAGGGCCAGCTTTTTATATTTGCCGGTACGGGTGACCACTTGTCCCGTGATCGTGCTGGAAAAGACCATGCTGAGAGTCATAAACATCATGACAAAACCCGATTTGGAAGCGGAGGTTCCCATCACTCCCTGTATAAAAAAGGGCATATACATAATTGCGCTAAACATGCCGATTCCGATCAAAAAACCGATAACATTGGACAAGGTGAAGATCTTGTTTTTAAACAGATCGAGGGGCAGCACCGGGTTTTCCGTCCGTTTTTCAATCAGGATAAAGACAGTCAGGGCGGCGATGGAGATTGCAAACAGACCCAAAATCTCAAAGGAGGTCCAGGCGTAATCCTCCCCTGCCCAGGAAAAAGCGAGCAACATCGGGATCATGGTGAAGGTCAGAAACAGCGATCCGAAGTAATCGATCCGTTTTTTTTCGCCGGTCTCCGCACTGGGGAATAAGCGGAGGATCAGGAAGAAAGCGACTAAACCGACAGGCAGAAAAATCCAAAACACCCAATGCCAGTCGAAGTGATCCACGATGTATCCCCCCAAAGTGGGTCCCAGTACGCTGGACAAACCGAAGACGGAACTCATCAGACCCTGCCAGCGTCCCCGTTCCCGGGGCGAAAACAGGTCCCCGACAGCGGTGAAGGCGGTGGACATGATCATCCCCCCGCCGAAGCCCTGGATTCCCCGGTAAATGATCAACTGAATCATGTTGCCGGCGGTTCCACACAAGAAAGATCCCACCATAAAGATTCCCAATCCGGTCAAGATAAAGATCTTGCGACCGTAGATATCCGACAGTTTACCCACCAGAATGGCGGTAACACTGGATGCCAACATAAAGATGGTGAACACCCAGTTAAAGTACTCCATCCCCCCCAGAACCGTTACGATGCGGGGCAGTGAGGTCCCCACAATCGTTTGATTCAGACTGGCGAACAGCATGGATGCCATAATAGCGAGCATAATAGTCACTTTTTTTCGCATATCCAGGTGCTCCATGCATCTAACTCCCTTCAGGAGCCCATGAGGCCCATATAAATTTAGTTACTGAGCTTCTGAAACAGCCGTAGGAGAGTCTCCATCTCTTGCGTGGTGAAGGAGCTGAATTTTTGATGGAAATACTCCATTCGTTTAACTTCCATCCGGCTGTATACTTCAGAACCTTCCGAAGTGATTTCCAGTTCGATCACTCGTTTGTCCACCGGGGAACGACATCGACGGACCCATCCTTTTTTGACCAGGCTGTCTGTCACCTGTGTGACATGGCTGGCGGAAACATCGAGCACAGCGGACAGATCCGATGGGGATTGCGGGTCATGGGTGGCCAGATACTTGAGAAAAACAAATTCGCTGCCGTTCATCTCTTCTCTCAAAATCTGGTGTACCTCCCGCTTCATCCCGCGGAAAATCTGTCGAAACTCCCGTTCCAGTTGGTTGCTCAATTCCCTGCGGTTGCACAAAAAAATCACCCCTGACTGGGTTGATGTGAAATTACTTCATATAGTGAAATATTAATGAATCGAATTTTACACCCAATGAATCAATCTGTCAATGAAATATCCAATAAATGGAATAGAGAGGATTCTGCCGACCAGACTGTCCATCCGGGAGAGACTTTGTGAATCGGAGTGGAGGGCGAGGAATGGGAGAGATCGCTTGCGGAGCAGCGGGATCAGCTTCATCTTCAGCATACTAAATGGGTTGCCGCAAAACAATGGAGAAAAGGAAGATCAGGTATCATCTCACAAGAAGCGTTGTGATTTAAATCATTCTTGGACGGTGGGATGAGATTTCACATTCCGGCGCCAAAGTTTTGGCGATCCCTAGCTAGTACTACCTTGAGCCTTACTTAAAGAGTGTCAATCGATGTCGAACATAGTCTGTATTGTGGGTGTGGAGCGAGCTCCAAATGCAGAATCACCGTCTGTTTTCAATTGACTTGGGACAATATTCGACATTTTCTTGAATAAAATTCATCAACACTCAAAGTAGTACTAGCCGTCTTTGGGAAAAGTCAGCCGGTGGGCGCCGCTTTGGTTCGCGCCGCTTTCCTGCGACTTTTCCGGGACCAATATGTGGCCAGGAAAGGGCCGGAGATATTGTGCCAGATACTGAAGATGGCTCCGGGAAGGGCTGCGATCGGATTCAAGTGGGCCAGGGCCAGGGTGACAGCGAGCCCGGAGTTCTGCATGCCGACTTCGATGGAGATGGCCCGGCTGCGGGGCTCATCCAGTTTCAGGATCCGGGCGCCCCAATACCCCAGGAGCAGGCCGAGGGCGTTGTGCAGAATGACTGCCAGAATCACAGGAAGTGCTGTTTTTCCCAGGCTGTCGGCATTGAGTGCCACCACTCCGGCTACGATGATGACAATGGTGGTGACAGAGATCAGCGGAAGGGCCTTTGTAGCCCGCTGGACGACCACGGGAAAGAATCTGCGGATCAACAATCCCAGAAAGATAGGGAGAATCACCACCTGCAGGATGGACAGGACCATCGATCCAAAGTCCACCGGCAACCAGGAACCGGCCAAGGACCAGAGGAGGAAAGGGGTGATCAGGGGGGCCAGCAGGGTGGAGATACTGGTCAGGGTGACAGACAGGGGAACATCCCCCTTGGACAGATAGACGATCACATTGGAGGCGGTCCCGCCGGGGCAAGCTCCCACCAGGATCACTCCGGCGGCCAATTCCGGGGGCAGTCCCAAGGAAGTGGCGACGATCCAGGCAGTGGCGGGCATGATGATGAATTGGAGGCAAACTCCTGCCAGCACCGGTCCGGGTCGCTGGAAGACCAGCCGGAAATCCTCTCCTTTCAGGGTGAGTCCCATTCCGAACATGATGATTCCCAAGAGCGGAGTGACGGCGGGGCCGATCCATCGAAAGATTTCCGGAAACATCCAGGCGGTGCCGGCGAAAACCAGAACCCAGAGGGCGAAGGACTGCTGTGCGAAGCGACTGGCTTGGTTCCAACCCTGCAAGAGGCTCCCTCCCTTTCCTCGACGGAATAAATGGAAAATACGAAATAGGTCGTGACAGTGTTTAAAAAATACTATACACTGTTTCACAATCATCTTGTCAAGGGGAAACAGGAGGGATTTTGAATGACGACGAAAAGGGAGACCGGGAAGGATTTGCGGATCCGGAGCCGGGTGATCAGTGAAGGGACCAGCCGCGTACCCAACCGAGCCATGCTCCGGGCTGTCGGTTTCACCGACGAGGATTTTCAGAAGCCGATGATCGGTGTCGCCAGTACCTGGAGTGAAGTCACCCCTTGCAACCTCCATATCGGAACCTTGGCCCAACGGGCCCGGGACGGTATCCGGGAAAGTGGGGGTGCGCCCCTCATATTCAATACAATCACCGTCTCCGACGGGATCTCCATGGGGCATGAGGGAATGCGTTATTCCCTTCCCAGCCGCGAGGTGATCGCCGATTCCATTGAGACGGTGGTAGGGGCGGAACGTTTGGATGCTTATGTGGCCATCGGAGGCTGTGATAAGAATATTCCAGGTTGTATGATCGCCATCGGCCGTACTGGGATTCCGGCGGTTTTTGTCTATGGTGGGACGATCCGTCCCGGCAAGCTGGATGGCAAGGATATCGATCTGGTATCCGCTTTTGAGGGGGTGGGTCAGCATAACCAAGGGGCCATCAGTGACGAAGAGTTGCACCGGATTGAATGTCATGCCTGTCCCGGAGCGGGCTCCTGCGGCGGGATGTATACAGCGAACACGATGGCTTCCGCCATTGAAGCGTTGGGCATGAGTCTTCCCGGCAGCTCCTCCAATCCGGCTGAAACCGATGAGAAGCGGGAGGATTGCCGGCGGGCGGGACAAGCGGTGGTGGAACTGTTGAAAAAGGGGATCTACCCTCGTGATATCATGACCAAAGAAGCTTTTGAAAATGCGATTACCGTAGTGATGGCACTGGGCGGATCCACCAATGCGATCCTCCATCTGTTGGCGATTGCCCATGCCGTTGATGTGAACCTGACCATTCACGATTTTGAACGTATCCGCCAGCGGGTTCCTCATATCGCTGACCTGAAACCCAGCGGCTGCTATGTGATGCAGGACTTGCATGAGGTGGGGGGCGTTCCCGCGGTGATGAAGGAACTGTTGGCGGCAGGACTGCTCCATGGGGACTGCCTGACGGTGACAGGGCAGACACTGGCGGAAAATCTGGCGAAGGCAACGCCTCTGAAGGAAGGACAAAAGGTGATCCGTTCCTTGGACAATCCCTTCCGGGAGACGGGCCCCCTGGTGGTGCTGGAGGGAAATCTGGCTCCCGAAGGGGCCGTAGCCAAGGTATCCGGGCTGAAGGTGAGCCGTCTGACTGGACCCGCCAGAGTGTTTGATACCGAGGAAGATGCGGCGGAGGCGATCTTGAATGACCGGATTCAGGAAGGGGATGTGGTCGTTATACGCTATGAGGGTCCCAAAGGGGGGCCCGGCATGCCCGAGATGCTCTCCATCACGGGAATTCTGGTCGGAAAAGGGCTGGGGGAAAAGGTGGCTTTGATCACTGACGGTCGTTTCTCCGGTGGTTCCCACGGCTTTGTCATCGGTCATGTCGCACCGGAAGCCCAAGTGGGCGGCCCCATCGCTCTCATTCGGGAGGGAGATCAGATCACCATTGACAGTGTCAAAAGAGAACTCTCCGTCGCATTGTCCGAGGAGGAGCTGAACCGCCGCCGCCAAGAATGGCAAGCTCCTCCGCTGCCGGCCACCCGTGGCGTTTTGAAAAAATATACCCGCCTGGTTTCCTCGGCTTCCACGGGGGCAGTCACCGATTTATAAATTGTGAACAAAAATGTGGTTGACAACGAAATCGAGACCTGATTATAATAGCAGCTAAATAATTGAAACACCTCATCCAAGTGGATGATCGTGTCTCACACCAGTGTAGGAGGGTGCCTAGGGTTCCGCCCGTCGACGACGGGGTCTTGCGACCGAGCGGCATCAACACCGGTTCACCGGTGTACACCGTGAGGATAAAAGCCTCTGCGGCAGGTCCTGCCCGATTCGAAATGGAAACGGGTACGACCTGCCCGGAGGTTTTGTTTATATCCATCTAGTCATTTGAGTGATTTGTTTCAGAAAAGGGAATATCTTGAGACAAAGGCTGTGAAGAGGCATTCGCCCCCATTCCCCGTGTCACAGAGAGTTCCGGAAAGCTGAGACCGGAATCGCGGCAGGGTCGGTGATCTCACCTTGGAGCCGTGCGTCGAAAGGGGTGATCCCCGAGTAGAACGCATCCGGTAGTCGCCGTTATCCGATGGAGTGAACCCGGTTTGGTGCCGGGGCACTCACAGAGGCCGTCCGCCGCGAGGCGGAGGCAACCATTGGGTGGTACCGCGAAACCTTTCGCCCCAATCAACCAGGATCGTAGTCACAGGATTTGTGTCTGCATGGGTTGATGGCGAAAGGTTTTATTTTTCAATGAAGGAGGTTAAGGAATTAAGATGGCCCAACGGTTGGCGATGCCAGCAGAGAGAAGTGGTGATTTGACACAGCTACAGCGGGAGTACTCTGGTTCTGAGATTTTACTCCGATGTCTGATCGAAGAGGGAGTGGAGGTGATTTTCGGATATCCGGGCGGGGCAGTGCTGCCCATTTACGATTCTCTTTATCACGGGGCCGTGAAACATCTGTTGGCCCGTCACGAGCAGGGAGCGATTCATGCCGCTGAGGGATATGCGAGGGCGACGGGAAATCCGGGAGTGGTGATCGCCACCTCGGGGCCTGGAGCGACCAACCTGGTGACCGGAATTGCCAATGCCCAGATGGATTCAATTCCGTTGGTTTGTATTACAGGCAATGTAAACCAAAACTTGATCGGTACCGATGCTTTCCAGGAAGCGGATATCACCGGGATCACCATGCCGATTACCAAACACAGCTACCTGGTCACTGACGTCCGGGATCTACCCCGGGTAGTGAAGGAGGCTTTCTACATCGCATCCACCGGACGACCCGGTCCGGTCCTGATCGATATCCCTAAGGATGTATCCAATGCAAAAACAGATTATCACTACCCTGAGCAAGTGCATATCCGGGGATACCAACCCAAAACCGATCCGCATCCCTTGCAGATCACCCGGTTGCACCAGGCACTGGCAGAGGCGAAAAAGCCCTTGATCCTGGCGGGAGGAGGGGTGGTCAGCTCCGGTGCGGAGAAGGAGTTGATCACCTTCGCCGAGAAAGCCCAGGTTCCTGTGACGACCACCCTGATGGGTTTGGCGGGATTTCCCGGTAAACATCCTCTGTGGCTGGGAATGCCGGGGATGCATGGCACCTATGCCGCCAATCATGCCCTCCTTGAGTGTGATCTGTTGATTGGAATCGGAGCCCGCTTTGACGATCGGGTGACCATGGGACGCCTCGACAAATTTGCCACCGGCGCCAAGATTGTCCATATAGATATCGATCCGGCGGAGATCGGAAAAAACGTGGATACGTATATCCCGATTGTGGGGGATGTGAAAAAATCATTATCTGCCTCGCTGGATGGGCTTCCCCGCTCCCGGTCGCAGGCATGGGTGAAGCAGGTTCAGTCTTGGTGTCGGGAAAAACCCAACACATACCGGGACTCTGATCAAGTGTTGAAACCCCAGTGGGTGATCCGTCACCTCTATGAAAGCACGGGAGGGGACGCCATCGTCACCACCGATGTGGGTCAACACCAGATGTGGGTGGCCCAGTATTTTCCCTTCGCCAAGCCTCGTTCCTTTATCACCTCAGGAGGGCTTGGGGCGATGGGATTCGGTTTCCCCGCCGCCATCGGTGCCCAACTGGCCCACCCGGGGACCACAGTGATCAGTGTTACCGGAGACGGAGGATTTCAGATGACCTCCCAGGAGCTAGCGGTGATCGCCCTCAGCAACATCCCTGTCAAAGTGGCGGTGCTCAATAACCGATGTTTGGGAATGGTTCGACAGTGGCAAGAGATTTTCTACAAAAAACGGTACAGTGAGGTGGATCTGGCCGACAGCCCCGATTTTGTCAGACTGGCTGAAGCCTACCATGTGAAAGCTTGGCGGGCGGAGAACAAGGAGGAAGCTGTCCGGGTCTGGAAAGAGGCGCTGTCTCATCCGGGACCCGCCGTCGTTGATTTTCGCATCGATTCTGAGGAGAATGTGTATCCGATGGTGGCCCCCGGAAAAGGTCTGGACGAAATGATTATGGGGGAGGAGGAGTCATGAGACTGATCCTGTCTGTGCTGGTCAACGATCAACCCCGGGTATTGGCTCGGGTGGCGGGTCTTCTCGGACGTCGTAATTTCAACATTGAGAGCATCAGTGTCGGCGAGTCGGAGGAACCGGGTCTGTCACGTATGGTGATTGCCACCAGAGGAGATGAACAGACCATGGAACAAGTTCAAAAACAACTTCACAAGCTGGTTGATGTGATCAAGGTTCAGGATCTTCGTGACCATTCCGCAGTGGAGCGGGAATTGCTCCTGGTCAAGGTGGGGGCCGGCCCGGGGACGCGGATGGAGATCAGTGGAATCATCGAACCCTTCCGCGCCTCGATCGTCGATGTGGGGCCCCAAAGCCTGATCGTGCAGGCGACCGGGGAACGACCCAAATTGGAAGCTCTGATGGAGCTTTTGCAACCCTACGGGATCAAAGAGGTGGCCCGAACCGGGGTGACTGCACTCTCCCGGGGGATGAACAAGGCAGGAATGGCTCTCACCGCCAATGGTTGATTCCCCCCCTGGGGTGGCGGAAGGGAGGGGACATGTACACCCCTTCACTTTAACACAACAACGCTAAAATTGATAAAAGCATCGTGGCGGCTTCGGCCGTTATCCAACCCCTATTTTTTAAGGAGGATGAATCATGGCAAACGTGTTTTACTGTGGCGATGCGGATCTCGGACACCTGAAGGGAAAGACGGTTTCAGTGGTGGGTTATGGCAGTCAGGGTCACGCCCAGGCCCAAAACCTGCGGGACAGCGGGGTCCATGTGGTGATCGGTCTTCGCAAAGGCCGCTCTTGGGAACAGGCGGAACAAGATGGCTTTGAGGTTTTGCCTGTGGATGAGGCGGTGAAACAGGCGGATGTGGTTCAACTCCTGATGCCCGACGAGGTGCAGGCTCAAGTTTATAAGAATCAGGTGGCCCCCCATCTGAAACCGGGTTCAGCCTTGTTCTTTTCCCACGGTTTCAATATCCACTTCGGTCAGATCGATCCTCCGGAAGATGTCGACGTGGTCCTGATTGCTCCCAAAGGGCCGGGTCACCTCGTTCGTCGGGTATATATAGAAGGCTTCGGAGTGCCCGCCCTGATCGCAGTTCACCAAGATGCTTCAGGGAAGGCCTCGAAATTGGGGCTCGCTTATGCCAAAGGGATCGGAGCCACCCGGGCCGGCGTAATTGAGACCACGTTCAAAGAGGAGACAGAGACGGATCTCTTCGGGGAGCAAGCCGTTCTCTGCGGCGGAGTCAGCCAGCTGGTGAAAAGTGGATTTGAAACCCTGACAGAGGCGGGATATCAGCCGGAGATCGCCTACTTTGAGTGTCTCCATGAACTGAAACTGATCGTTGATCTGATGTATGAAGGAGGTCTCTCCGGAATGCGTTATTCCATCAGTGACACTGCGGAATACGGGGATTATATGAGTGGTGAGCGGGTGGTCGGTAAGCCCTCCCGGGAAGCGATGAAAGAAGTGTTGAAGGAAATTCAGGACGGCACCTTCGCTAAAAAATGGATCCGGGAGAATGAAGAGGGAAGGCCGGAGTTCAACCGAATCGCCGAAGCGGAGAAGACTCACTTGATCGAACAGGTGGGCGGAAAACTGCGGAAGACTTTTTCCTGGCTGGATCAAAAGGAAACGGTGAAGCCGTAAGGAACCATCGGAGAAAAGGGAGGTTGCGGCAGTGCGAAGGGTCCAGTTTTTTGACACGACGTTGCGGGATGGGGAGCAGTCCCCCGGTGTAAACCTGAATGCAAAGGAGAAGGTGGCGATCGCCCTTCAACTGGAGCGATTGGGGATCCACGTGATGGAAGCCGGTTTTGCCGCGGCCTCTCCGGGAGATCTGGAAGCGGTCCGTCAGGTGGGGGAAGCTGTCAAAGAAGCGACGGTGGTCTCCCTCGCCCGGGCGGTGCCGGGGGATATTGAGAAGGCCCGGGAAGCATTGCGGGGAGCGGAAAACCCAGGGATCCACGTCTTCCTCGCAACTTCACCCATCCATCGCAAATACAAGTTGAACATGACCCGGGATGAGGTGCTGGAAAAGGCGGAGATTGCGGTCCGGTTGGCCAAGAAATATTTCCCCCATGTGGAGTTTTCCATGGAAGACGGGGGTCGGACCGAGAAGGAATTCCTCTGCCAAGTGGCGGAGAGGGTCATCCCCGCCGGCGCGGATGTGCTCAATATTCCGGACACAGTCGGCTATCTCACTCCTGGAGAATACGGGGAGATCTTTCAGTATCTGAAGGCGAATGTGCGGGGGATCGAAAAGGTGAAGCTGTCGGCTCATTGTCATGATGATCTGGGGATGGCGGTAGCCAACACCCTGGCGGCGATAGAAGCTGGGGTGGAACAGGTGGAGGGAACGATCAACGGGATTGGCGAACGGGCGGGTAACACCGCTTTGGAAGAGGTGGCCATGGCCCTGGCCACCCGGGAGGATCACTTTCAGGTGGTGACGGGGCTCAACCTGAGGGAAATCGCAAAAACCAGTCGCCTGGTCAGCAAACTGACCGGAATGCCAGTTCCGGGAAACAAAGCAGTGGTGGGTGCCAACGCCTTTGCTCATGAATCGGGAATTCATCAGGACGGCATGCTGAAAAACAGCTCCACCTATGAAATTATGCGGCCGGAGACCGTGGGGTTGGAAGCCACCCGACTGGTTTTGGGCAAGCATTCCGGGCGTCACGCTTTCCGGGATAAATTGTGGGAGATGGGATATCGTCTTCCGGAGGAAAGAATCAACTCACTGTTCATCCGCTTCAAGGAACTGGCCGATCGCAAGAAGAACGTGGAAGAGGAGGATCTTGTCTCCCTGGTGGAAGAGAAATGGGGTGGGGAAGAAGAGATTTTCACCCTGGAAACAATTCAGCTCTCCTATGGAAATCGGTCCGTTCCCACTGCATCGGTCCGGATCTTTGACCTTCGTCGTCGGCAGGCGTTGGAGGAGGCGGCTTGTGGCAATGGTTCTGTCGATGCCATTTTTAAGGCGATCGATCGGGTTACGGGAGAGGTGATGCATTTGGAGGAATATAAGATTGCTTCTGTGACCCATGGAAAGGATGCCCTCGGCGAGGTTTTTGTCAAACTCCGGCAAGGAGATTGCACTGTTCAGGGCCGCGGGGTCAGTACCGATGTACTGGAAGCCAGCGCCCGGGCTTATATCCACGCTGTCAACCGGTTGGCGGTCCGCGTGGTTGAACGGAAAAGGGAGACGGTCCCGGCATCCTCCGGGTCCTGACCCGGGACAGAAGAGCGAGGAGGTTGGAGAGGATGGAGAAGGAACGGAAGATTGCGGTGTTGCCTGGGGATGGAGTCGGACCGGAGGTTGTGGAAGAGGGGGTCAAGGTGTTAAAACAGGCTGGGGAGCAGTTTGGATATCGGTTCCATCTCAACTTCGGTTGGATCGGGGGTTGTGCCATCGACCGTCTGAAACAACCCCTTCCCCAAGAGACACTCCGCATGTGCTTGGATGCCGATGCGATCTTGTTGGGGGCCGTGGGCGGGCCCCGCTGGGACCGGAATCCACCGGAACTCCGTCCGGAGAAGGCTCTCCTATCCTTGCGCAAGAAGTTGGAGCTCTTCGCCAATCTACGCCCTGCCAAGCGGTTTCCGGGATTGGAGAACACCTCCTCCCTTCGGGCGGAAGTTCTGGAGGGGGTGGACCTGTTGGTGGTGCGGGAGTTGACCGGAGGGATTTATTTCGGAAAAAAATTCACCGAGGAGACACCGGAAGGAATGGAAGCCACTGATACCCTGGTCTACCGGGAGGATGAAGTGGAGCGGATCTTGCGGAGGGCTTTTGAGCTGGCCCGGGGGCGCCGCAATCAAGTGACTTCCGTAGACAAAGCCAATGTGCTGGAGAGCTCCCGACTGTGGCGAAGGGTGGCGGAGCGGGTGGCCGGGGAGTATCCCGATGTGGAACTGGAGCATATGTTGGTGGATAATTGTGCCATGCAGATGATCCGCCGCCCCGCTTCCTTTGATGTGATTGTGACTGAAAACATGTTCGGAGATATTCTAAGCGATGAAGCAGCCATCTTGACCGGGTCCATCGGGATGCTTCCTTCGGCCAGTTTGGGACAAGGAAATCGCGGACTGTATGAACCGGTTCATGGTTCCGCCCCCGACATTGCCGGGGAAGGGGTGGCCAATCCCACGGCTGTCATTCTATCCGTGGCCATGATGTTTCGCCATTCCTTCTGTGATGAAGAAGCGGCCCGGGCGATCGAGTTCTCCGTCATCCAAGTCCTGAACAGTGGCGCCCGGACCATGGATGTGACTGCTGTGGGAGATCTGGCTCTTTCCACTGATCAGTTTGGGGATCGGGTGGTGGAAGAATTGAAAAAACATTCACGGGAGCCCAAGGTGCCGCTGGAAGCGATGATGTGACAGTGGGCGCAGTAAAGGAGGTATCGATTTATCGACAGCTTTCTGCCATGAAGATCCCTCACTGATTGGGGGAGGCTTCCGTTAAACCCGGAAAAGTCCGAGCCGCCCATGGGTGTCCTGAAAACCATCGCATAGATACAGCTGAAAAACATTCCTGTGCCATGCATGGGAGAGCGTTCTCCATGTGGATGGTTGGATCCGTCGCATGAACACCTTCATTTATTGAAGGTGTTTTTTATCTGAAGGGAGAGAAGATCTTTTTCCGTATAGTCATCGATTAAAAAAGGGTCTTATGGGCTCTAAGGCTTTGTCGAGTCCGGACTCCAGGAACGGCGGGAATCAGGCTACCCTGATTATCGACAAGTATTGCTCTGAAAATATTTTATATCTCAAAACGAGATTAATTATCAGTTTATCAATATAATAATGAGAATATTTGTATCAATATAAATCACATTTCGATATTATATCTGTACAAAAGGAGGGTGATTGGAGTGCCGAACAACCATGGACGTCTTGCCCACTTCCACGGATTGAATGCTCTGGAGGCCCTTTACCACGAATATTGGGACATGGACTTGGTGAAGAAGGTGGAAGTTGAACTGGAACGCGCCGTCCATTTGTTCACCCTCCACCTGGAGAGAGTCGCTTGTCCTTGCGGTGACAATCGGGAGGATCTTCGTTTCTATCAATCCTTACTGGAGATGACCCGCTATGCCCGGGAAGGGAACACTCTCTCCCCGATGCCCCTGGTACAGGAAGGATTGGAACAATACTTCAAGGAAAAACCGACTTCCCACCTTTGCATCGCCCATTTGAAAGTGAATCCCCACGACTGGATCGAGGGGATGGAAACAGGCTGATCGATATATATAAGGAAAGGATTCACCTTCCCCGCCGATGATACGATGGGCGGTTTTTTTTATGACTGACCCCTTCCGGTCAATTATCCATTCCCAAGTGTTGCTTATAAGGCAAAGGATCGTGGGATTTTCCAAGCGGCTTTCCCCACAAGGCGAAACGGGTTCGGCTACGCCTTTTTAGGCAGCCGAGTCGAGGGTAGTACACACCCTCGACTCCCTATAGAACACAAGTGGAAAAGAGCGGAGCGCAAGGAGTTGGGATTTAATCCATCGATTTTGACAGGATCCTTCGGATCCCCTTTCCATTCTGCAAAAAACGCCTGTTCCCATGAGGGAGAGGCGTTGAGGAGAGAGTTATCCACTGATATAGCTGTAGATCAATCCCACGATCAAAGCCACATACAAAAAGAGACTCCAACGCATGGGATTCAACAGGGTTCCCTCCATCCATTCCGATGTGGTTGCATCTCCATTATATCATCGAGGGCGGACTCTGTTGAGGGGGGAAGAATAAATCACCGGATCTGTTTATTTAAAGGAGTTTTTATATTTAAGTTGAATAGATGATTATACCTCTAAAAACGTTGTGAAAAATATGTTACAGGAGGGGTGGGTTTCACATGGAGCGTCATTGGCTCGTCAAAACTATTGCTCGGAATGAGAAACCCCATTCCGACCGCCTTGGAAAACACTATATCACAACGCTTCTGGATGAGTGAAACGGTTAATAGAAAAATCAAAACGAGGGAGTTCCATTGACACGATGTTCGCACTTACATCGTTTCGAACAACTATTTATTAACATTAATAACAAATACAGTTTATATGAATGAACCGGATCACAGGTGTGGGAAGGGAGGCATGTGTTTCCCAAGAGACCTTTGTACCATAGGCATACCCATTCGAATGGGCTGATACCCTGGGATGAAGGTTACCATCTCACTCAGTGAGAAGTCTTACGGAGGGCTTAAAAACAACATTCTTCTTTGTGATGCCTCCATAAGGCTTTTCCCTACCGACGGTCAGATCCGGAGTGGTCGGTTATTACATCCTTGTGGAGGTGGCATCGTACAATCAATCAGAGAGCGAAGCGACTCCAGGTGTGAGATTTGTACCCTTATGGGGCGCAACGGTACGATTCCACATCAAAAAAGCGGATAATCAACAGACCCCATTTATGCATAATTCGTAATATTCTGTAAAAAGAACTAAAGAACGAGGCACAAATGGCAAGAACGGACAATGGAATATTGAATCCTATTTGAGTACAAACAACCAGGGAGGTCATTAATTGAAATGCTCAACTCTCAAAATGTTGCGGTATATAATCAGCATACTTCCAACAAGCATAATGAAGCTATACGAAGGGTCATCGAAGTAATGCACAAAGAATATAACCGCAGACTTACGGTTCAAGAATTGGCGGATTGTGCCCAATACAGTCTCTATCACTTCGAGAGAATTTTTCAAAAAGAAACCGGGATTTCACCTGGTCAATTTTTAGCTTCGATACGGATTGAGAAGGCGAAGCATTTACTACTTAAAACAACTTTGAATATATCAGATATCAGTTCCCAGATTGGATACGTCAGCCTAGCTACTTTTTCCAGGAGATTTAAAGCATATGTAGGACTAAATCCCTCCCAATTCCGAAAATCCCTAAATCAGGTTCTCCCAGATTTAGATAAATTGCGGATCATTTCGGACAACCCATTAAACGATCGGAAAAGGGAAGTTGGTATTCAAGGTGAAATTTTTGGACCTCCGGATTTCAAGGGAATCATTCTGATCGGACTTTTTCCGTCCCTCGAGTCAAAGGGAGAACCGTTAGCCTGTACAATTCTTAGAAAGCCGGGCTTTTATGCTATTCGTGAACTGGATGTTCCGGATGGAGAATATTATTTAATATCAGCAGCTTTTCATTGGAGCAGAAATCCGTTATATTATTTACTTTCTAATCATGTGCTCAGATCTACGAATGAAGGAAAAATCAGTATTAAGGGCGGAAAAGCCTTTGGAAATACTTCTTTAATCTTAAGAGAGGCACTCCAGACAGATCCACCGATATCGATCTCGGTTCCTTATCTCATACATAGAACGTTGAACCGGTATCACTCTTGAAAAGCGGAATCATGCGGCCTGTCGCAGAACCATGCTGGTGCTCCTTCCTGGGGTGAGGGAAGGGTGGTGATTCTTCGGCTGGGAGCGAAAGCGACCCCAGGCGAGGAATTGTACTCTTTTGAGAGAACATCCTCACTTTACTGTGATTTCCATACCATGTCGTTAATGGTCACAGGGATGGAGGCGCATTCCGTCAAAAGTTCTGACGAGCCAAAGATACTCCATGCGCCCCCATCCCGACCGACTCAGAAATCGCTAAATCACAACACTTTCCGATGATACATTGAGCCTCGAAGGACTGGACCTTGGATTTGTTGAAGGATGAAGTATCATCATCCGGTAGAGGATCTTCCACCAGTATCGAAATTTACAGGAACAAAAGAAAATCGAGGTAGCCTGTTGATACTGCTATAATGTGTGATTCTTCAAACCTCCTATATATACGGAATAATTTCCCCTATTATTTTTGTTGCGATAAGTCATAAAAGAAAGCAATTTAGGATAAAATGCATTTCTATTCTTGATATAAAATAGAGATGGAAGACAAACATAAATATCATAGAAACATAAAAAATAGGTAGGATAAGAAAGGCTTAGATGATGTAAAAGGAATAGTTCATGCTAATGGCCATTGGAATCCACATAAATCACACATCACACCATCTATTTCCTTTCTATTAACTTCCCATCACTAAAGATAAACCATATTAATTTAGTTGAAAGAAGGGTTTATTTTCGGATGAGAGAGATGTTAACGGGACGTATTTTGGAGACACCTGCTCATTTTCTGGATGAAGAAGTTTTAAAGCCACAATTTACATATGAAGTTGAGTACTTGCTGCCGATGTATATTCAGATTGAACAAGCGATGCTCTTGGAATATGTAAGAATGGGTTGGATCAACGAACAAGAAGCACAGGAAATTTCCCGTTCACTGGAGTCGATTAACCCCGACAGGATGATAGCGGATCCAGAACAAAACATGTCGGATATTGCTTTTGCGATTGAACGTCTGGTGGAGTCTTCCCTTTCTTCCCCGGTACCGGGTTGGCATATGGATCGAAGCCGTAATGATTTTCAAGCCTGTGCCCAGGTGATGTCTGCTCGTAAGCAATGGATGTCGTTAATGGAATATTTGCGGGAGTTGATAAAATCAATACATATGCTGGCCGAAAGATATCGGGAGATACCCATGCCAGGATACACACATTACCAAACAGCACAAATTATTACGCCGGGCTATTATCTAACCGCCATTAATGAAGAGCTTTTACAAACATTGTCGCGCTGGATACAGGTATATGACGAATTAAACCAATGTCCTTTGGGGTCAGGAGCGATGTCTGGTGTTGAACTGGACTGGAATCGCGATCTGCTTGCCCGATTGTTGGGGTTTCGACAACCTCGTGCAAATGCCCTTACAGCTGTTGCGTCCCGCGAATGGATGCTTCGGATCTCCTCTGAGTTATCCGTCTTTTCAGTTTTGATCTCCAGATTTGTGACTGACTTAATCCAATGGGGCAGCAGTGAAATGAATTTTATTGATTTACCGGATCGATTGTCGGGTATTTCTTCCGCAATGCCTCAGAAGAAAAATTTCCCTATTTTAGAGCGCATTCGGGGGAAGAGTGCCCATTTGTCTGCATTTCATATGGATATGGTGCTGGGACAACGCAACACATCCTTCACCAACTTGGTTGAAGTATCGAAAGAGGCGGGTACCCATTTGTCAGTGCTGTTTCAAAACGCCAAGTCACTTCTCCGCCTGTTGACTCTGGTAACAGACCATTTAAGTTTCAAAGAAGAGGAAATGCTTGCAATTTGCGAGCGTGATTTCTTTGGCGGATTCACCCTTGCCAACAGGCTGACTATGGAAGCGAACATTCCCTACCGAAAATCTCAGATCATTGTGGGCCGGTACATTATGCATGCGACTCAACTCGGATTGACCCCGATGGAAGTCAATCCACAGTTACTCAAGGAAAAATGTATGGAGGAAGGTTTTGATGTCTCAGGCTTAGCTGATATGCTTACGGATGCATTCGATGTTCAGGGAAGTTTGTACACGAAGAGATCGGATGGCTCCACTCATCCGGAAAAGGTATCGGAATTGCTCTTGGCACAAAAGGAACGAGCACAAAATCTCGAAGAGGAACGAGGAGAACGTCAGGCTCAATTACGGGCAGCAGATTTAAGGCGGGAACAACTTTTGCATGAATTGGCCCCTACAGAGAACGGAAAGGGATAGATATAGGTGTTGTACCAGAATATGATAGATGCAATAGGCAACACGCCGTTGGTCAAGCTGCGCTTGAACACTTCTTCGGCTGCTTCGGTATATGCCAAACTCGAATTGATGAATCCCTTCGGAATGAAAGATCGGGTGGCCAAGCAAACCATTCTTGCAGCAAAATCCTCCGGGGAATTAAAGGATGATATGCCGATTATCGAAAGCTCTTCCGGTACAATGGCTTGTGGAGTGGCACTTGTCGGAAGGCAACTTGGACACCCGGTACACATTGTAACTGATCCGCGGATCGACTCCATTACTTATGCGAAGCTGACATCACTCGGATGTAAAGTACATGTTGTGAAAGAAATGGGAAAACACGGATGGCAAAGTGCGCGTCTGGAGCTTCTGAATAAACTGATGGAGGAGTATCCAGGTGCTTTTTGGCCCCGTCAGTATGAGAATCCGGAAAATCCGCGCGCATACCGAGAGTTGGCGATGGAGTTGATGAACGATCTGGAACGAATTGATATTCTGGTTGGTTCAGTCGGAAGTGGAGGTTCTTTGTCCGGATCTGCACGTGCATTGAAACAGGTCCATTCAGATTTGAAAGTTGTGGCGGTCGATGCCACAGGGAGTGTTATTTTTGGGCAACCCGATCGGCCGAGCCGTTTACAGGGGGGGTTGGGCAATAGTTTGATTGCCCCCAATGTTGACTTCAGCGTCATAGATGAAGTTCATTGGTTAAATGATGAAGAAGCTTTTGCTGCAACCTTGCAACTCGCCCATAATGAACAAATTTTTGCAGGTAACAGCTCTGGATCAGTGTATGCAGTTGCCAGGTGGCTTGCGGGTCAGGTTTCCGAAGACTGTAACATTGTGGCGATTTTTCCGGATCGTGGTGATCGTTACACTGATACGATCTACAGTGATCAGTATCGCAAGGATCACGGACTTTCGGCGCTCCGTTTTTCCGAAGGACCGCAGCGTGTCGAATTGGATTGTGAGGTCTCCTCTTGGTCATATACAACACTAATGGGAGTACATCCGCATGAAGAAAAAACTATTATTCGTTGAAGGAAATACAACAGGTACAGGCATGTTGGCTATTGATAAGGCGAGAAAACTTGGTTTTGAACCGGTGTTTCTGACACAGAAGGCGGGTCGTTATGATGGACTGTTGGAGTCAGAATGCCGCGTGATTGTGACTGACACGGATTCGATCAATGAATTGAAGCTCTGTGTAGCACAAGAAAAGGTGGAAGAGATTGCCGGGATTTTAACGACAAGTGATTATTATTTGGAAATTACCGCCAATCTGATACGGGCATTTGGGTTAACAGGCAACTCACCTCAGGCGATCCATTTGTGTCGGAACAAAGCACTGTATCGTGAAAAGCTCCAATCACAAGGTATACGACAGCCCCATTTCAAGGTGGTTCGTTCGATGGGGGATCTGAAGAAAACACGCCAGTCCGTCCATCTCCCTTGTTTGGTCAAGCCAGCTGATGACAGTGGTTCGAATAACGTTCGCCTGTGTTTCAGTTGGGAGGAAGTGGAACAGCAGACGGCTAAAATTTTACAAAACGAACGTAATGTACGCGGGCAGAAGACATCTCAAACAGTATTGCTGGAAGAGTATATTGAGGGGCCGGAATACAGTGTGGAGATGTTTTCATGGCAAGGGGAATCGATTTGTATTGGGATTACTGAAAAACGGCTGACCGGGTTCCCGTATTTTGTCGAATCGGGGCATGTTTTTCCGGCGGTGCTTCCCTCTGATGTGAAGCAGGAAATTGAGGAGACAGTGAAACAAACATTGGAGGCAGTCAATTTTCAGTTTGGGGCATCACATTCAGAAGTGAAGTGGACACCGAAGGGATGTGTCATGATCGAAACCAACGCCCGACTCGCTGGGGGAATGATACCGGAATTGGTATGTCATTCAACCGGAATGGATCTGATTGAGCAGCAGGTTCTCTGTGCTGCAGGTGTGGCTCCCAAGTGGGAGCAGCTTGAGCCTACAGGCTATTCCGGCATTCATTTTATCGTTGCTAAAGAGGGAGGCCGCCTATCCTCCGTGGACAACCTGGAAGCGGTGCGAAAAATTCAGGGTGTGGAAGAATTCGTGGTAAAAGCGCAGATCGGACAAGCTGTACAGCCACCAAAAAGCTTTTCGGATCGTCTCGGGTATGTGATCGTCAGCGGCCAGTCTTACGAACAGGTGGTTGAACGCTTACATAAGGTGTCGAACATGATTTCTTTAAAGGTATTGTAGCTAAAGGCGTTGTAAATGAGTGTTAGCCAGGTCGGTCGGGATTGGGTTTTCACATGACCTTTTCGTTGTTCTTACGATCCAAAATCACTCCATGTGAAACCCAACCCTCCCTGTGAACGGCTTTCACAATGCTTCTAAGGAATCAGGAGTGTGAGTTTCATGATCGAATTGAGAAGCGATACGTTTACGTTGCCAACACGTAAAATGATGGATGCGATTCAAGAGGCAGTGCTCGGTGACGACGTTTATGGGGAGGATCCAACGGCCAGCAAATTGGAAGAGGAGGTTGCCCGAATATTGGGCAAAGAGGCCGCGATCTTAATGCCGAGTGGAACCATGGCCAATCTTGCATCGATCATGGCACATTGTCCGCGGGGTTCAAAGGTGCTGGTGGGCGATGAGTCCGACATCTACATTTATGAAGCTGCCGGGGCATCAGTATGCGGAGGAATCATGTATGAGCCGATTCCCACCCAGCCGGATGGACGTTTGGCAATATCCGATTTGGAACGGGCCTTTCCGTTGGAGCCTGAGGATCCGCAGTTTGCTTTGCCGTCATTGATATGTCTTGAAAATACACACAATCGGATGGGTGGACGTGTGTTACCCCTTTCGTATCTGGAAGAGGTACGGATGTTTGCCGATGGAAAAGGTGTGCCAGTTCATATGGACGGAGCTCGCTTATTCAACGCTGCTGTAGCACTGGGGGTTGAAGCGTCGGAAATCGCGGGGTATGCCGATTCAGTGCAGTTTTGCTTGTCTAAGGGGCTGTCGGCGCCCATCGGATCCATCGTTGCCGGAACGAATGAATTTATCGAAAAGGTTTATCGTTTGCGCAAAATGCTTGGTGGCGGTATGCGCCAAGTGGGGATTATTGCTGCCCCGGGTTTGATTGCGCTTCAGCAAATGGTTGATCGTCTGGCTGTTGATCACTCCAATGCCTTGCGGTTGGCGGAAGGGCTTGCTGAGATTCCCGGAATTGTTACCCATGTGGAAGACGTGGAGACTAATATTGTTTATTTCCGAATCGAGCATCCAAAACTAACTTGGCAGACTTTTATACAGGAGGCCCGTAAGCACGGGCTTTGTATAGCGGAATTGGGACATGGGCGAATTCGGGCGGTTACACATTCCGGTATACAAGCCTCCGATATCGATCGAGCTCTGGAGATTGTTCGAAAACTGATGGCAGATCACGATGAGCAATCTGTTTAAGCTTACATGTGTAACAAAGAAGCAGTGAGGAATGATCAATGAGAAAGATTAAGTTGTTTTGCCTTCCTTATGCCGGAGGATCTGCCACTGTAATTTACCGGAAATGGAAAAAAAGCCTGCATCCTCAGATCGAATGTTACCCAATCGAGTTGGCGGGGAGGGGACGCCGGTTTACGGAGCCATTGTACGCCTCTTGGGACGATGCGATGGAAGATACATTTGATCTGGTGAAGCCATATCTGGATGGTTCCCCTGTTGCTTTTTTCGGATACAGCATGGGTAGCCTATTGGTTTTTGAACTGGCGCATAAGATGAAGGATTGGACAGGCCAAGATCCTTTACATGTCTTTTTGGCAGCTAGACCAGCCCCGAATAGACCAAGAAACAGACGAAATATTCATCACTTGCCCGACACGGAGTTTTTGGACGAAGTGATGAAAATGGGGGGGACACCGGAGGAAATACTAAAGCATCAGGATTTATTACATTTGTTACTTCCCGTTCTGAGAGCGGATTTTAAAATTACTGAGACATATGAATACTGTGCAAAGGGGACGGAACTCCATTGCGATCTTTCTGTTCTTGGTGGGGTGAAGGATAGCATAGGAGAAGAGGATTTAGTTGCTTGGAGTTCCTATACAAGTGGTAAAACATCCATCCATCTCTTTAACGGAGATCATTTCTTTATTCATGATCATACGGATGGAATTGTTCATTTAATTCATCAAAAATTGCTTCGTTACTCACTGATTAGAAAAGAACCTAAAAATAAATTCGTGTAGGTGTGTTTATCAGCTATATGTTGGGTGAAACCAGGGTCGGGATGATGATCCATGGAGACCCTTTGCACTCAGGAGTGGACCGGTCTTGCTTGGGGTCGCTTTCGCTCCTGGATCTTGCTATGCGCTTTTTGCAAGAGATTGTAGCTATCCACGTTTACACAAGCAATATTTACGAGTGAGGCAAATAGGGAAACGAAAAGGTCAGTTGGCATTCAGTGCCGATTTTCTGATGAATCAACGGCCTAAAAATTTGCGGTTTTTCAGCTCTTGGTCTTGTACAGTATGTTTTTAGGAAATAGGAGGGCTTTGATGGACATCGCTTTGTTGTTTCCGGGACAAGGCAGCCAATATTCAGGAATGGGGAAAAGTCTTTGTCAGGATTTTGCTGTGGCCAATCAAGTTTTTGAAGAAGCAAGCGATGTACTAAAGCAGGATATGAAAAAATTATGTTTTAACGATGGTTATCAATTATCCAAAACTGTAAACGCCCAACCTGCAATTCTAACTGTGAGTTTGGCTGCTTTTCGAGTCTATATGCAGGAGATCGGTATTCCTCCACGGATCGGAGCGGGACATAGTTTAGGGGAATACTCTGCCTTAGTATGTAGCGGAGCGTTACCATTTCCCACTGCTTTGAGGCTTGTCAGGAGACGCGGGGAGTTGATGCAAACGGTATCGGAAAGAGTAACGGGTGAGATGATCTCAATATTTCATTCAAACCTCAGACAATTGGAACAGATCTGCGATGAGGTGTTTACTGATGGATATTTGGTTACCGCTGCGTGTTACAACGCCCACGGACAACTGGTGATCTCCGGTCAGCGTCAAGGGATTACGGTCCTTACACGGAGGCTGGACAGTATGGGGATTAAATACAGTCATCTAAACGTTTCTGCTGCTTTTCACAGTCCTCTGATGCAAGAAGCAGCCAATCAACTGGCACTGGAAATCAAACGAGACCATTTTTGTCACTGGTCCTGGCCTGTTGTTTCAAATGTGGATGGATTACCTTATACAGGTAAGGATGAGATTAAAAACGCACTGATCTTACAGATGACGCGTCCGGTCCGCTGGTTAGAAACGATGGAGTATATGAATCAAATCGGAATCGATGTTGTAGTTGAATTGGGACCCAAAACTGTACTGCGTAATTTAATGAGAGGGTTTCGGAGTCAAATAGACGCTTTTGCCTTGGGAACAAGCGCTGGACTGACAGGGCTGAAATCCTTTGTGCAAAAAAATGAACAGCAATCATACATGAATTCGGATTTTACTCAACAAATCAAGCTGTTTCTTTCCAATGGTTTGGCAGCGGCCGTGGGTGTACCCAACCGGAATGAGAATGAGGAAGAATACCAACGGGATGGTGTGAAGTCATACAAAAAGCTTAAAGATCTGCAGAAAGAGTTGGAACACAATCGAGCGACTGCTGAACATTTGCAACAAGCGGTTCAGCTGTTACATGCAGTATGGAAAGCAAAGAAAGTTGATGTCAGGGATCAGCGGGAACAATTGAAAATTTTGCTTCAGAAGGCAAGGTTAGAAGACTTTTATGAAAATCAGATGAAGTTAATCAAAAGTTGAAGTATTGAGAGGATGGAGGCTATGAAGTTGTCTGGAACATTGATTGATGTGATCACCACATTGAGCAAAGAGAAGAAACGTGGCATTACCTTGATCTTCGGAGATAAAGACGAACGATTTGTCTCTTATCAACAATTGTATACCGGCGCTCTTCAAGTATTGGATCATTTGCAAAAAAAAGGTTTAAAACCTGGAGATGAACTGGTTTTTCAAATCAAAGACAATGATCTGTACTCCTTTGTAACGACCTTTTGGGGTTGCATTTTGGGTGGAATTATTGCAGTTCCAGTGACTGTGGGGAGCAACGATGAACAACGAAAAAAGCTTTTCAAGATCTGGGATACATTGAATAATCCCTATATGATTACAGACCGTCCAACAACGAATCGGTTGCTCCAATACACAAAAGACTCCAATCATATCCAGCTTGTACAACAAATGATCAAACGCTCTATATTACTGGAGAATATAAGCCATTCCGGGCAAAGTGGAATGGTTCAGGAAGTATCTGCTCAAGAGATCGCTTTTATTCAGTTTTCCTCAGGATCGACGGGAGATCCCAAGGGAGTCATGCTCACTCATGAAAATCTGATAGCCAATACAAGTGCTATCAATAGCAGTCTTCATACCGAACATAACGATGCATTCCTCTCATGGATGCCCTTAACCCATGATATGGGTTTGATCGCATATCACCTTACGCCGGTACTCGCAGGTGTGAATCATTATCTGATGCCAACTTCACTGTTTATTCGCCGCCCCACCCTTTGGATCAAAAAGACAAATGATCATCGTGCCACTATCATTTCCTCCCCAAACTTTGGTTATAAATACTTTCTTTCTAAGTTTAAACCAAAAGTCGCCGATGGATGGGATTTGTCTCACGTTAAGGTGATTTTGAACGGAGCCGAGCCGATTTCTATCAAACTCTGCCATCAATTTTTAAGCCAGTTGGGGAAATATGGTTTGAAGCCGGATACCATGTATATGGGATATGGATTGGCCGAAGCATCAGTGGCCGTGTCGATTGGCAAATATGAGTATAATCCGATCCATCTTGATCGTCATCATTTGAATGTCGGTGAACCGATAAAGGAAGTGGAAGAAAACAGCAAAGATTGTTTGTCCTTTGTTGATGAAGGAGTGGCAGTAAACGATTGTTTTTTCAGGGTTTGTGATGATGAGGGTTTAGAGGTGGCAGATCGTGTTGTTGGTCATATTCAAATTAAGGGAAAAAATGTTACACAGGGATACTACAACAATCCAATAGCTACCGAGGAAGTAATGACCCCGGATGGTTGGGTACAAACCGGCGATTTGGGATTCACCCAAAACGGGCGATTGATCATTACCGGGAGAGAGAAAGATATTATCTTTGTCAATGGACAAAATGTATATCCTCATGATATCGAAAGAGTAGCAGAAGAGGTAAAAGAGGTGGAACTGGGGAAAGTCGCTGCTTGTGGGGTGTATAACTCTGCCTCTCAAGAAGAGGAAATCGTTGTCTTCGTCTTATTCAAAAAACCAACTGAGAAATTTGTCCATCTGGCAATGGAATTACAAAGGCATATCAGTGAACGTACGGGCTGGAAAGTCAGCGATGTCATCCCAATCAGACAAATTCCCAAAACTACCAGTGGAAAAGTGCAACGGTTTAAATTGGCTGAGGATTATCAAAAAGGAAGATACGATTCGATCTCGACAGAGTTAAAGAAAAGGATGTCTCAAAGCCAGTCCCGGGAAGCATCTGTGTTGTCCGAGTTATCAAAAAATCAAGTGGAGGATTGTTTGCTGCGAATATTCAGGGAGGTATTGCAATCAGAGAAAATCGGTGTGCACGATCGATATTTTGAGAAGGGCGCCACCTCTTTGCAATTTGTGGAAATTGCGGAGCGTGTAGAGGCAGATCTGGGAGTTCAGTTCCAAGTCGCTGATTTCTTTGCTAACCCAACGATTTCTAAATTGGTTGAGTCAATCGAAAAATACCGGCAAAGTCCAGCCAGTCCTCCAGTAAACAAAAGTATCCAAGGTCAGGATCAAGATATTGCAATCATCGGTATCTCTTTAAGGCTTCCTAAGGCGAATGACTTGGACAGTTTTTGGAGAAATATTGTCACAGGAAGAGATTGTATAGGTCCCCTGAATGAAACAAGAAGGCAGGACGCCATGAAGTATATGGAATATATAGGAGGAAAGATCTCGAGTGATACATTTGCGGAAGGGGGTTATTTGGATGAGATTGATACATTTGATTATCGTTTCTTTAATATGACACCTAAAGAAGCAAAATTGATGGATCCAAATCAACGGCTGTTTTTAGAGACCGCTTGGAATACGGTTGAAAATGCCGGGTATGGTGGAAACAAACTGTCCGGAGAAAAAGTTGGAGTTTATGTTGGCTTTTCCAGAACCGGTTATGACTATGAGCGGTTACTGTCCGAAGTCGCTCCAGAACAATTACCCCAGTATGCGGTCGGCAATCTTCCATCGATCATTTCCAGCCGGATTGCATACTTGCTGGATCTGAAAGGGCCGGCTGTAACCGTTGATACAGCTTGTTCTTCTTCTCTTGTTGCCGTTCATATGGCTTGTAAAAGCATCTTGAACGGGGATTGCAATATGGCACTTGCGGGTGGGGTCAAGACGATTTTGCTGCCTGTACGGGCGGGGATCGGAATGGAATCATCAGATTACAGGGCTCGTGCCTTCGATGACAACTCGGATGGAACCGGCTGGGGTGAAGGGGTTGCAGCCGTTTTGCTAAAACCGCTTAGCCAAGCTGTTCAAGATGGAGATTATATTCATGCGGTTATTAAGGGCAGCGCAATCAATCAGGATGGCACCACGGTGGGGATCACAGCTCCAAACCCGGAAGCGCAGAGTGAACTGATAATTCGAGCATGGGAAGATGCTTCTGTCCATCCGGAAAACATCACCTATATCGAAACTCATGGGACAGGCACTCCATTGGGTGATCCTGTGGAAGTGGATGGCATCCAGCGAGCATTTCGTAAGTATACGTCCAAAAAGCAATTTTGCGGGATCGGTTCCGTAAAAACGAATATCGGACATTTGTATGAGGCGGCTGGGATCGCCGGATTAATTAAAACAATCCTCTGTTTACAAAACAAAAAAATACCCCAAATGGTGCATTTTGAGAAGCCGAACCGTAATATTCGCTTTGAGGAGTCTCCGGTTTATGTCCCACCTCAACTGATGGAATGGGAAACGAATGGGTCCCCCAGAAGAAGCGGAGTGAGTTCATTTGGATTTAGTGGAACCAATTGCCATATCGTGTTGGAAGAATACACTGACCCTGCGGACTCGGACCCATCGATTTCACCTTCTGATGGTTTAAACGTATTTACTTTGTCTGCAAAGACAAACAGCGCTTTAAGGAAAATGGTACAGCGGTATGCAGAATTTATAGCGATTAAACCCGATTTGTCTTTGAAAGACTTATGTTATACAGCAAACACGGGAAGAGCCCACCATCATCACAGAATAGCGATTATTGTGAAGAACATGGATGAACTAAAAAACAAGTTGGCAACATTGATTGGAAATTTCGATTTGCCTGACGACAAAGTATTCAGCGGTTCGTTTACAACAGTGGAAAAGACCAGGGAGTTTACAGAAGCTGCCCGGAAAATCATGATGCAATGTACGCAAGGTATCACCGAGGATGACTTATCCTCCCTTTGTCGCTTGTATGTAAAGGGAGCCAGCATAGACTGGGAACAACTTTATCTTGACGGGACAACACGGAAAAAAGTACCGTTGCCTGCGTACCCATTTGAAAAATTACGCTGCTGGGTGGAGGAGCCGAAAAGCGTTACAAAACAACAAGCTGACCATATCCAAAAGCCAGCAGCCTTGAAAGGGGAAAAGGCTCCAATGTCACACCTCAACATCATCTCACCATTAAAGGAAATCATTCAAAAAGTTACTGGGCTGGGGTTGAATGAAATCGAGGAATCTGTCCATTTTCTTGAAATGGGATTGGATTCAATCATGTTGAATCAAGTCAGACAAGAAATTTCAAACCGATTTCATGTAGATATCCCCGTTCAACAATTTTTTGAATCAGTCACGAATTTGAATAAATTGGCTGTTCATGTCGCTGAAAAAACACCCGTCCAAGAATCAGGGATTGCGACATCTTCTGGTGTAATCCGTGAACACTCAAGAAGAGAACTGGTCGTTGGTGCGCAAGAGGAGTTGGAAAAGGAAACGGAAGTAAACTCTGCCGGTGAACTGAAGCAAATATCATCCATCGAGCAAATCCTGGAGCAACAGCTTCAATTGATGAGTCAGCAATTGGAGGTACTTGAAAGGGTCAGGACAGAAAGGGAAGTGGCAGCTTCTGTTCAAGAACTGTCCGGACCGATTCAATCGTTATCAGTGGATAGGAAGGATGATCCGGATCCTGGACAATCTGTTTCCCATTCAACCGCAACTGACTCCGATCACGGGCCAAAACCATTCATTCCATATCAGCCGATTATTACCGGTGAGGACGGAGATTTTACGGAAAAGCAACGGGCTTTTTTGAGTCAGTTTGTGCAGAAGTATGTGGAGCGGACCAAGGGTTCCAAGTCATTCACACAGGACAATCGGTTTATTCATGCAAATAACAGAAATGTAGCCGGATTTCGTTCCTACTGGAAAGAACTCGTGTACCCGATTGTCACCAAACAAGGTTCGGGTCCTTATATGTGGGATGTGGATGGGAATCGTTATATTGATTTAACTATGGGATTCGGTGTTAATCTGTTTGGCCATAATCCAGACTTTATTACAAATGAATTACGGAAACAGATTCATGCCGATACCCCGCCACTTGGACCCATGTCCAACACCGCCGGCAGGGTGGCTGAACTGATCAGCGAACTAACAGGGGTTGAACGTGTTGCCTTTTACAATTCTGGTACGGAAGCGGTAATGGTGGCTTTGCGTTTGGCCAGAGCAATTACAGGCCGTTCTAAAATCGCTCTGTTTGCCGGTTCTTACCATGGAACTTATGATGGGGTACTTGCTGTTTCGGAACCGAACTCTGAAAATGGACAGGCTTTACCTATGGCTCCGGGAATCCCCTCCAGCATGATGGAAGACGTCATGATTCTCAACTATAACCATCCACATTCTTTGGAATTGATCAAGAAGCATGCCGATGAACTGGCGGCGGTTCTGGTTGAACCCGTCCAAAGCCGGAGGCCGGATTTGCAGCCGAGAAGTTTTTTAAAGCAAGTGAGAGAAATTACCCGAAACTCTGGTACAGCACTTATTTTTGATGAAGTGATCACAGGGTTTCGCCTTCAGCTTGGAGGGGCCCAGGAATGGTACGGCATCGAGGCGGATCTTGTTATTTATGGTAAAGTGCTGGGCGGAGGCATGCCGATCGGGGTTGTAGCCGGAAAAGCCCAGTTTATGGATGCTGTTGATGGTGGGATATGGCAGTTTGGAGATGCATCCGAGCCGTCAAATGCAAGCAAAAAAACCTTTGTTGGCGGCACATTCTGTACCCACCCGCTGGCGATGGCAGCATCTGTGCAGGTACTCGAATACTTGAAGTCAAAAGGGACAGCTCTGCAAAAAGAATTAAACAGTAGAACGGCCCGGTTGGTTTCTACCCTTAATGAGTTTTTTAAACAAAACAGAGTGCCCATGCATATGGTTCATTGCGGCTCACTGTTTCGGTTTGTTTCCTTTGGAGATATTGACCTATTTTACTACTTGTTAATCAGTAAAGGAATTTATATTTGGGAAGGGCGTAATTGTTTCTTGTCAACCGCTCATTCCGATGAGGATCTTGAACATATTATTCAGGCGGTAAAAGAAAGTGTATTTGAATTGAGAGAAGGTGGATTTTTACCGGAGCCACCGGATGGAGACGGACCCGGTGAGGGTGCGCCGATGGACCCTGTTTCCATTCCTTTGACCAATGAACAGAAGCAAATTTGGTTTGCATCCAAGGCAAGAAACGATCATTCTGCTGCTTTTAATGAGACGGTGGCGTTCCAGTTGAAAGGAGGATTGCGACTAGACGCTTTGAACGATGCAATTGAAACCGTCGTAAAGCGACATGAATCACTGCGTACCGTGATGGACCCCAGTGGGGAAAAGCAGCACGTTTTACCTGATGTTCAAGTTACGATTCCAGTGATTGATTTTTCCGACTACCAAGAATCGGAACGGGAAAAAAGGATTGAAGAATGGTTTGAAAATCAAGGGAGAATTCCCTTTGACTTATCGTCAAAAGAGCCGTTGTTTCGTGTTCACCTTTTGAAATCAACAGCATCTTCCCATATCTTGGTGATCAGTTTCCACCATATTATTATGGATGGATGGTCCATCGACTTGTTTGTCCGCGAGTTGATGTCCCTCTATACATCTTTTTGTCAAGGAAATTTGAGCGTGAATTTGCCTGATCCAGTTCAGTTTAGAGATTTTCAATCCTGGCAGCTGAGTGAAGTGACAGAGAAGGAAAAGAAAGAGGCTGTTGCGTATTGGAATCAAGTATTAGACTCTCCACTCCCTGCAATGGATCTTCCATCGGAGCACGGAGGAATGGTGAAACAATCTTTCCGGGGTGAAAGGGTTAGTCTCCAGATTGGCCCTTCACTGACACAGAAACTGAAAACGTTGAGCATCAAATCAGGAAACAGCCTCTTTGTTACACTTCTCGCTGCTTATAAAGTGTTTTTGCATCGTTTGACAGGAAACAAAAAGATCGTGGTGGGTGTACCAACAGCCGGACAAGCCCAGATGGAACAGCCGATTCTAATGGGAAATTGTACTCATTTGTTACCGGTTTGCAGCAGTATCGGGGAGAAAGAATCATTTACAGAATATCTTGCACAAGTGAAGCAATTAATGATAGACATTGAAACCTATCAACGGTTTCCCTTATCTTCCTTGCAGGAGTGCATGAATGATAAGGAGATTCCGAAGATGAATGTTCTGTTCAACATGGATAGACCGATCAAAGAACTTCATTTTGAAGGCCTTGAGGCTCATTTAATCTCAACACCGATTCAGTATTCAAAATATGACATTTTCCTGAATGCGATGAATGTCAATGACGAGATATGGCTCGATTTTGATATTAACACGGATTTAGTGGATGCGAAGACATTCCGACAGTGGACGAACTATTTCCAACACCTTTTGGAGACTGTAACCAGTAGCGATGAGCTCCAACTCTCGGAACTTTCCTTGCTTCCAGATCAAAAGTTGAAACAGGCAATAGTAGATTGGAACGGTCACGATGAAACAGGGGTTTCTGAGCAAGGTACAGTTTATTTGCTGGACACCTATTTACAACCGGCGCCTATAGGCGTGATCGGTGAATTATATGTTCAGAGTGGCGACACCTCTTCTTCTGATGGAGACGCTCTGTCTCGGACCGGAATTTTGGCCTTTCGAAATGCCGATGGCGTTTTGAAAGAGCTTGGACCGATTCAACGTCGGAAGCGGGTTCAAGGTCACACTGTATATCTGAATTTGCTAGAAGAATACATCTGTAAGATGCCTTACATCCAGTCTTGCTTTTGTACGTCGCAAAATGATGAAGACAACAACATGTTGATCGCTTATGTATCAGGAAGTAAAAAAAATGTGGATACGAAACAGCTGCGAAAACAATTGTTAAATGCAATTCCTGACTACTGGGTGCCCAAAGAGATCATCTTCGTAGAAGATCTGCCGCTGTCAGCAGAAGGAAAAGTGGATTTGAAACAGCTGCGGAGAACGGAACAGTCAGCTAGTGAGAGAGATTTATCGGAAATGGGTAGTGAGACGGAGGAAAAGATCAGAGTCATTTGGCAGAAGGTGTTGGGGCTCCCGTACGTTCGTCTGGATGACAACTTTTTTGATCTGGGCGGCAATTCCCTGCAAGCCACAAGTATGTTTTCCTGTCTGAAAAAAGAATTTGAAAAGCAAATTCCTTTGAGTGAGCTGTTTCGATTTCCAACGATTTCTGAACTGGCTAAGCTGGTGGATAGGCTGGATGGAAAAGACTACTTGCCCATCTCGTCACTTATGACAAAAGAATTCATAGAGGCAGAGAAAAATAGGTACGAACTATCCAATGGGCAGAAACGCATATGGTTCCGTGCGCAGTTTACGGATCATACGTTTGGGGATCTTTACGCTTACGAGATGAACGGAGAAGTCGATTCGCATGCGATGCACCGGGCGATGAAGACTTTGATCGATCGGCATGGGATCATGCGGACAACCATTGTTGAGCATGAGGGAGAACCTTTCCAACAGGTGCACAGAGAGTTGGAAGTACCATGCCTTTTCGAGGATCTGTCGGGAAAATCGGAAGCGGATCGTACTAAACGACTGACTCAAGCGGCGAGGATGGAGAAAAAGAAGCCATTTGATTTGACTCGAGAGTCGTTTTACCGCATGACCTTGTACCGTTTGGATTCAAACAAGCATTTACTTTTGTTGTGTGTACATCACATCGGTCATGACGGCTGGTCACATCAAGTGTTTATAGAAGATCTCTTTACAGTATACAAAACAATCATTCGCGGGGGGGATCCGTCACAACTGCCTCCACCGTTACAATATGTGGATTTTGTTCATTGGCAAAATGAAAGGCTGAAGGACGGTTCACTGGAAGCACAGAGGACTTACTGGTTGGAACAACTCGGACAATCTGTGGAAGCACCGCGTGTACCACATGATACGGATATTTCGGTGGAAGAGCAAGATCCTTCGGATATTCGGGTGCATTCGCTGAAACCGGAGCTTGTTCAATCCTTGAACGAATTAACGTCCAGAGCGGGTGGAACGACGTATATGACGGTTCTTGCAGCGTTGAAGATCTGGTTGGGGTTACGTTCCGATCAAAGGACGATTACCATCGGTTCCACACTGTCCGGGCGCACACATCCCGATTTGGAAGGCATTCTCGGACCTTGTATCAACCCGGTCGCGATGCGCACCGATTTGTCGGGAAATCCGACGCTTATGCAAGTGCTGGAGCGAGTTCGGGAAACGGCGGTTGCAGCATATGACAATCAAGATTATCCCTTTGACCTGATCGTGCAGGATCAACGGGAGAAACATGGTGGCGATCCCACCTTTTACACGATCAGCTTCATCGGTCAGAATGCTCATACGAGCGAGCCGGAATATGATGGGGTGTCCATCCGCCTCTTTTCGCCGGAGAGTCTCTTAGAGGAAAAGGATGTTGTTTCCAGAAGAGATGACGGGTTTACTGGTGATGAGAAAGTTACTTTCGATCTGATGATTTTTCTGTTTGAAGATACAGACAGCCTGTTGCTGGAAACACACTATAATCCGCAAAAATTCCGGTCGGACACGGTGGACAGTTTTTTGGAGCAGCTGGAGTATGTACTTTCCCAGATGGTAGAGAACCCGGAACTCCGCTTGTCACAATTGAGTTTACTTGAAGAAGATTGGGATGAACTATTTGAAGAGTAAATTACTACCTTCTCAACGAGCATTCTATAAAAAATCACAGTAGGGCAAAGATGGTGGATGTTTTATCTCACAGTGTGTTTTTTGCATGAGGTCGGAGCCGCCACATCATCCATTCCCCCTACTGAAAAACAAGATCACTAACAATGGAAGAGGAGCCACAGGTCGGGACGATTGGAAGGGTTGTGATTTAGTGCTTTCCGAGTTGAATGGTACTTGAAGAGGGAAACGGTAAGGATCAAATGAACGAAGGGGTGTACTCCTTTGAATTACTTATCCAAAGAGAACGTGCAAGGTGTCTTGGAACTTTCTCTCGTGCAAAAAGCGATGCTGTCAGGTGACAAACTTACACAAGTTGCTTACGTGTTAGAAGGAGACCTGAATTCAAAACGTTTGGAGCAAGTATGGGAAGAGACAGTGGCGGAGCATCCGTCGCTTCGATCCGTGTTCCGGAGTCTAAAGAATCGAACGGTACAAGTTCAACTTAAAGAACGGCCGATCCCGATTGAATGGCAGGACTTGCGTGAGATGGAGGCGGAGGAGCAACAGGCCGCATACCAATCCATTGTAAAATCTCACCGTGAGCCGATAAAAATCGATGAGGGACCCCTTATCCGATTGGCACTCTGCCGCTTTGATGAAGATCGGACTATACTTTTGTGGACGCACCATCCATTATGCATGGATGACAGCAGTCGCGACATGATTGTCAATGAGTGGTTGGATCGTGTGAAGGGAAGGGAGCAAGTCTTCCCACAGCGCAGGACATTTCAGGACTACCTGAAATGGGAGGCAGGCCAGGATTGGATGCCTGCTAAAAAGTATTGGACAGAACAACTGGCAGATTTTGAACCGGTGCCGATGTTACAGACGTTGCGTGGATGGTCGGAGGGGCCAGACAGCAGCTGTTGCTGCCACACCATTCTGTCTGAAGAATTATCTCGACAATTGGAACAGGTTGCAAAGCGGTACCGAGTGTCTGTGGAAGCACTTTCGCTAACAGTATGGTTGCTCTTGCTCAATATGTACAGCGGTGAAGAGAGGGTCTCCTGTGGCGCAACCTTGCCGGGTCGTCCAGATGCGTGTGAGGGAGCGGAGTCGATAATCGGTCCCTTTGCCCATGCGTTGCCAATGGTGGCATCGCTTACCGCTGATCAACAGGTAAATCAATTATTATCTTTAGTTCAGCAACAATGGGAACATCTAAACATCTTTGCCAATATTCCGGACGAGATGGTACGTACCTATGTTGGAATTTCCGAGGAAGCCCATTTGTTTGACAGTCTTGTGACGGTACGGTACAAAGCTGAATGCAACTCTAGTAACCCACAACTCCTCTATCGTGCCGGCCGGGAACAGATTGAAGTCATTATTACGGTTGGAAAGCAATGGGAGGTCAAACTCCTCCGAGCCAGTGGAGTCTCTTTACAGGCCCTGGAACGTTTGCAGCGACATTTCATCACATTGTTAGGAAGTATAGCTAAACAGCCGGAAGCCCAACTGCGCGAACTGAATCTGCTTTCGGATAAAGAGGAGCAACTGATTCTGGAGAAGGTGAACAACACCAAACTGGCGGCACCACCGATCAACCGTTTGGCCCATCAGATAATTGAGGAGCAAGTAGCTAAGCGACCGGATACAATCGCGGCAAGGTGTGGGGAAGAGTCGATCACCTATGGCGAGCTGAATGAGCGCGCCAATCGACTTGCGTACTGGCTACGGGATCAGGGGCTGGGACGTGATGATCTCGTGGCCCTGCTGGCCGAACGGAGTATTGAGATGTTGGTCGGGATTCTTGCGGTGCTGAAGGCTGGCGGTGCATATGTTCCACTCGATTCTGCACATCCTGATCACCGTTTGCTCGCCATTTTGAAGAACAGTGGTGCCAAGGTGATTTTGACTGAATCCGGTTTGCAATCCCGCAGTTTGGAACTGAGTGCAACACTTCCGCAAGCTCCTGTTGTGTTTTCTCTCGATAGGGGAGAGGGTGGATGTGCTGACGTTGATGTACTCGCTTTGTACCCTGGGGAAAATCCGGCTTTCATCAATGAGCCGGAAGATTTAGCAAACGTGTTCTATACCTCCGGTTCTACGGGGCAACCAAAAGGGGCAATGATTGAGCATATCGGAATGCTCAACCATCTTTATGCGAAAATCAACCTGTTGGGATTAAATGAAAAGAGCGTAGTTGCACAGAATGCTTCCCATTGTTTTGACATCTCGGTTTGGCAGTTTTTAGCTCCCTTGATGGTCGGTGGGCGTGTTGTCATTTACAACAACGAGACGTCCATTGACCCACAGAATTTGTTTCGTTCGGTTCAGAGAGACCAGGTGACGGTGTTGGAGATGGTTCCTCCGATGATCGAGATGTTCCTGCAGGAGTCCGCCGAATATAAATCGGATCAACGCCTGTTGCCTGAGCTTCAATATATGATCTCAACCGGAGAGGGATTGCCAGTCTCTTTGTGTCGCAAGTGGCTGGAGACATTTTCACACGTGAAGGTTGTCAATACCTATGGGGCGACGGAGTGTTCCGATGATACATCCCATGAGGTGATCTGTGGAACTTACCAGTATGATGATCATCCGCAGGTGGCACTTGGAACATCGATTCCAAATATCCATCACTACGTGCTGGATGCTTGGCGGCGTCCGGTTCCGGTGGGTTGCATCGGAGAAGTCTATATAACAGGGGTCGGTGTCGGACGCGGTTATCTCAACGACCCAAAGCGGACGTCCAAGGCCTATTTGCGCAATCCCTTTGCAGATGGAATGGGTGATCGAATGTACAGGACGGGCGACTTGGCACGCTTGATGCCGGATGGGCGGCTCGTGTTTGTTTCACGCGTCGATTTTCAAGTTAAAATTCGAGGATATCGCATTGAGCTCGGCGAGATCGAAGCCGTTCTGTTAAGTCACCCTCTCGTCAGCCAGTGCCTGGCACTCGCCCGACCGGATGGGAACGGCAATAACCGCATCCTGGCTTATGTAGTGTTGCACGAGGCGATTGACGATGTACTAGAACTGCGCCAATATTTACAGGCACAACTACCTGATTATATGGTGCCAGAACATCTGATCGTTCTGGAGACGATGCCACTCAACCGCAATGGCAAAATCGATCGTAAAGCTTTGCCGGAACCTGAGGGATTCGGACAGATTTCCACCGATTACACCGCTCCACGCAATCATTGGGAATCGGTGCTGGTGAAGATCTGGGAAGAAGTGCTGGAGGTCGACAGGATTGGCATTGACGACAATTTTTTCAATCTCGGGGGTCATTCACTGAAAACTATTCAAATCCGTTCCCGACTCAAGCAACAGATCGGTGTGGAAGTGGCCCTTAAAGACTTTTTTGAGCATCAGACGGTTCGTGAACTGGCTCCGCTGCTGGAAGCGGCACAAGCTGGAGTGGAAGAAAAAACAGAGCGGATTGTTCCGGCAAAGAAAGCGGAGTTTTACCCAATGTCCCATGCGCAACAACGTTTATTCCTGCTCCATCGTCTCGAGCCGAGCAATCGGTCCTACAATATGCCGGTCGCTGTGGAACTGATGGGAACCTTGGATCCGGAAGTGTTTCAACGGACAATTCAATCGCTGCAGGAACGGCATGAGGGACTGCGTACAACCTTCACTGTTCACGCTGGAAGACCTGTACAGCGGGTGGCGGAATCGCTTCCTTTGGATTGCCCCTATATTGATCTCTCTGACTGCGACGAAACGGCACAGCAACAGTATATGAAAGAAATGGAGCGGGAGGAAGCGGAGACTTATTTTGATCTGACAGAGGGTCCTCTCTTTCGCATACGGCTTTGCAAGTTGGCGAAGGATCACCATGTGTTGTGGATGAACATGCACCATATCATTAGTGATTACTGGTCATGGCAGGTGCTGATCCGGGATTTCGCTACACTGTATAACGCATTTTATCAAGGGAAAACACCGTCGTTGCCGCCGTTGGCCGTTCAATACAAAGACTATGCGAGTTGGCAAAATGATCGTCTGGAGAGCGGAGAGCTGGCGGAAGCAGAGTCTTATTGGCTGGGGCAGTTCAGCGGTGACATTCCAATTCTTGATCTTCCAGCAGACCATCCGCGACCACCGATACAGACTTTCACTGCTTCGAAAGCAACTGTCGCGCTAGGTCCCGAGCGTCTGGAGCGAATGAGGGCACTGGCACAGGAGCAAGAGGCCACTTTATTCATGACGCTTCTGTCAGCAGTTGGGGTATTCTTGTCGAGAATGAGTGGGCAACAGGATCTCGTGATTGGTACACCGGAAGCGGGGCGTAACCAAGCTGAGCTGGAAGACTTGATTGGATTTTTTGTTAATACATTGCCGTTACGTCTAGATGTCCGTGCTGATCAAACATTTATTGAATTGCTGCAACATTGCAAGCGGATTGCACTGGACGCATATACCCACCACGAGTATCCCTTCGATAAGTTGGTGGAAAAAGTAAAACCGGAGCGCGATCTGAGCCGTTCACCGATTTTCTCGGTTATGTTTCAGTTGGTGCAACCGACAGTCAAGATCCCCCCAAGTGTCCTGAATCTCCGTCAGTTACCGACTGGAATCCATATGACTAATTTTGATCTGACGATCGTTGGCGTTGAGAAAAAATCCGGGCTGGATATCCAATTTCAATACCGTAGCGACCTGTATGAAGAAGAAACGGTGAATCGTTGGTTGGAGCAATTTGTTGTGATGCTGGATAGTATTTTAAAGGATCCGACCCTAAATATTTCTGAGCACCCTTTATTAACCAGCCGGCAACGTCAATTGTTGGTTGAGTGGAACGACACAGAAGAGGAATTTCCGCAAGAGCTCCTGCATGATCGGTTCGCTGCCATCGCTCAACAAATGCCGGAACAAATAGCAGTGGAAGCGGATGGCGTGACATTG
>NZ_BMEX01000011.1 GCF_014637345.1 Kroppenstedtia guangzhouensis | reverse complement strand
CCGAACACGGAAGTTAAGCCCTCCAGCGCCGATGGTACTTGGGGCGCAGGCCCCTGGGAGAGTAGGACGTTGCCAGGCAATCTGAAAGAAGTGCCTGCGGTGTGATCGTGGGAAAACACCCCCCGGATCCAGTTGGATCCGGGGGGTGTTTGCAGTTCCGGCCATGACCATCCAATTTTTTGTTTTCACTCCAGAGGCGAGCGAATATAATAAATTACACCTTTGATGATGGCCAAAACCGGGATATATCCCTGTAGAATCCATTGTGCCATATGTTCAGCCATGGTTTTGCACTTGCCTTTCTTTCCTCAGTTTACGGACTTGGATAAGAGTACCCTTGTTTTTCCCCGCTTCCGCTCATGGTATACTCTCGGCTGAGTTGACCCGTTACTCACTTCCATCCGGATACAATGGGCACGTGTATAAATGGATCGGAATTGGGGAACAATGGATTAAAAACTTGAAAAGGTGGGTCGATCTTGGATAAAAATGATCGGATCCGCTGTATCGTGTGTAATGAATGGCATGAACAAGGAATCGGAGTTCTGGACGGGTTTATTTGCGAAGCATGTGAACAGGAAATCGTCAAGACCGATGTGAAGGATCAGAAGTATCCATATTTTGTTACGCGTTTAAAGCTGTTATGGATGGATGGAAAGAACCAGATCGAGCGGGGACTGTAAAACAGTTCCCGTCTCTTTTTTGGAGGGGAGACGGTGAATCAGGAAGAAGCACCACTGTTTGAAGCTCTTTGTTTTCATAAAGACCAAAACAGAGGAAACTACCATGTACCGGGGCATAAACAAGGAAAGACTTTTGATCCGTTGGGACGGGAACACTTTGGGGATCTCCTCACAATCGATCTGACGGAGATCGCAGCATTGGATGACTTGCATCAACCCGAGGGAGTCATTCGAAAGGCACAGGAATTAGCTGCAGCTGCATTTGGTGCCGATCGGACCTTTTTTCTGGTGGGAGGGTGCACTGCGGGCAACATCAGTCTGATTCTAGCCTCCTGCCAACCGGGAGATCAGTTGATCATCCATCGTGCCTCCCACCAATCTGTTTTCAATGGTTGCCACCTTGCCGGTGTCCGTCCGGTTTTCCTTTCAGGAAGGGGAGATGCCCCCCTGGGGGGAGAAATAACCGGAGAAGACTTGGAGGAAGCGATTCTTCGTCATCCGGGTGTGAAGGGGGTGTTCCTCACCAGCCCGGATTATTTTGGGAGAGTGCAACCAATTTCCCAATTGGCAAAAGTATGCCATCGTCATGGATTGCCCCTGATGGTTGATGAAGCCCATGGTGCCCATTTTGGATTCCATCCCCATCTTCCCCCGCCGGCATTGACTCAAGGGGCGGATGGGGTGGTTCAATCCACCCACAAAATGTTGACGGCGATGACCATGGGATCCATGCTTCACCTTAAAGGAAATCGAATCGATGGGGGACTTGTGGCCAAAGGATTGGGGATGATCCAGTCCAGCAGTCCATCCTATCCTCTCATGGCTTCACTCGACCTGGCACGGCGTTTTATGGTAAAGATGGGTCAAGGAGAACTGCAAAAAACCTTGAATCAGGCTTCGCTCATCCGTGAACATTTGGCAGGGATGAGGCATTTGAAAGAGGATACGAAATCGGGAAGTGATCCTTTGAAATTGAGCATCCGGGCCGACCGGAGGATCTCGGGATATGGGATGCAGAAATGGTTGGAGAAACGAGGGATCGATCCGGAACTGGCGGATCACGAAAAGGTGTTGTTTGTCCTGTCTCCCGGAATGAAAAGGGATGAGGCCGTTCGGTTGATCGGGGCTCTGCGTCGGTTGGATCAAGCGATTCCTCAATGGGAAGAATCCCCTCACCATCCGATTCCCCACCTTCCGGTGCTGAGTGAAAGCCACTTATCCTGGGATCGTCTCCGGTTGATTTCGGGGGAAACCATTCCACTTCCGCAAGCGGAGGGGCGGATGGCTGCAGAGATGGTGATCCCCTATCCACCTGGTGTACCGGTGGTGTTGCCGGGTGAGATTTTAAGTACGGAACAGATCCGACACATCCTTCACATACTTGACAAAGGTGGACGTGTCCGGGGGGTGACCCCCGGTTTCCCCCCGGGTCTGCACGTGATAAAATAATAGTAAACATCTGTTGGAGGAACGCTGTGAAAGGTTTTTTTATCACCCTTGAAGGACCAGAAGGTGCCGGAAAGTCCACGCAAACAATACGGCTCAAGCGTTTTCTGGAAAAGCGGGGACTCTCTTGCATAACCACCCGCGAACCGGGCGGAACACCGATCGGGGATCGGATTCGGGAGCTTCTGCTGGACCCTGGATCGGAAGAGATGTCTCTTCGGACAGAGTTGCTCCTGTATGCTGCATCCCGTGCGCAATTGGTGGAAGAGGTCATCCGACCCGCTCTTGAAAAGGGATGGACGGTACTCTGTGACCGGTATGTGGATTCCAGTATGGTGTATCAATCATACAGTGCCGGAGCCAACCCAAAAGATGTGCTCCAGGTCAATCAGGTGGCTATCGCGGGACTGCTTCCCGATCGGACTTATTTGCTGGACCTCCCTTTGGAAGAGAGTCTCCGTCGGTTGGAAGGAAGGGGAATTTCGAGGGACCGCATCGAATTAAAAGGACAGGCTTATCATCAAAAGGTCAGGGACGGATTTCACCATTTGGCTACTCTTCATCCGGAGCGGTTTTGCATCATAGACGGCACCCTTTCAGCCGATGAGGTTTTCCGCCGGATTGTGATGGATCTTGAGAAAACGCTGGGTGAAAAAATTGCCTTGCGGGAGGATGGTTTAGGATGAAGATGGTAATAGCGGTGGTCCAGGATAAAGACAGCAACCGGTTGTCCGACGCCTTGGTGAAGGATAATATCCGGGCCACTAAGCTGGCCAGCACTGGGGGGTTCTTGAAATCCGGCAACACCACTTTTTTGATCGGAATCGAAGATGATCGGGTGGACGCGGTTTTGCAAATTATCAAGGAGAACTGCAGTTCCCGTAAACAGATGATGGCTCCGATCTCTTCCATGGGGGGAAATACCGATACTTATGTCCCCTATCCTGTAGAAGTGGAAGTGGGCGGTGCCACGGTCTTTATCCTTCCCGTCGATCGGTTTGAGCAGTTTTGAAGGAAAAAAGCGGGGGCTGAACCATGTCTTTTGAAGAGATTCGCGGACAAGACCGGGTGATCCGGTTACTGCAAAACGCTTTGAAGAACGGAAGGGTCGCCCACGCCTATTGTTTTGCAGGGCCTGAGGGCGCCGGGAAAAAAAAGGCCGCCATCGAATGGGCCAAAGCGCTCAATTGTGAAAACAAAGCGCTGGCACCCTGTGATCGTTGCCGATCCTGCAGAAGAATCTCCAATGGAAATCATCCTGATATCACCATGTTGGAACCGGAAGGATCATCCATCAAAATCGATCAAGTACGGGAATTGCAACGGCGGTTCTCCTTTTCTCCATCTGAAGACGTCACCCGGGTGGTGATCCTGCATCAGGCGGAGACGCTTACTCTTCAGGCGGCCAACAGTCTTTTGAAATTTTTGGAGGAGCCTGTGGCCCGGATGGTGGCGATCCTCATTACTGAACAAGTCCATTCCCTTCTCCCCACGATACTCTCACGCTGTCAATTGCTCCGTTTTCGTCCCCTGCCTCCGGCAATGATTGAATCCTCGTTGGTCGAAGGTGGGATGGATCCGGCAAATGCGAGGATCGCAGCGCACTTGGTCTTTGGGGTGGAGGCGGCGGGTGAATTAGCAGGGGACGATAAGTTTGCCCCTTTTTGCGAGCGAATGATAAAATGGATGGGGGAGATCCCCTCCGGCAAATCAAATCCTCTGGTGGAGATCCAGACGGTTTGGTTGACTGATTTTGGCCCGGAAGAGATGAAGCTTTTGTTGGATCTGTCCCTTTTGTGGTTGAGGGACTTGTTGAAAATGCGTCTGGGTATCAGAGGAGATTCAGTGTTTGTCGGATGGAAAGAATCCCGTCGGCACCAAGCATCCCGCTGGACCATCTCCGGCTTGCTGAATGGGATGGACGCGGTGATTCAGGCGAGACAGGCCCTGACAGGCCCCGTTCAACCCCAGGCAGTGTTGGAGAGCATGGTGCTGGCCATGCAGGGGGGACCCAAACATGCTGTCAGTCGTAGGAGTCCGTTTCAGACAAGCGGGTAAAATATATTATTTTGATCCCAATGATTTGGTGGTTCGGAAGGATCAAGCAGTGATTGTCGAAACCGTCCGGGGGATCGAATTTGGGACGGTTGTCATCGGAATCCGCCACGTAACCGAAGAAGAGGTGGTTTTACCCTTAAGGCGGGTGCTCCGGATTGCCACTCCGGAAGATGTGAAACAGATGGAGAAAAACCTGGTAGCGGCCAGAGAAGCATTATCCATCTGTGAGGAAAAGATACAAAACCACGACTTAGAGATGAAGCTCGTAGATGCGGAGTACACATTTGACCGTAACAAGATCATCTTCTACTTCACCGCCGACGGCCGGGTTGACTTTCGGGAGCTTGTCCGTGATTTGGCATCGGTGTTCCGGACTCGAATCGAATTGCGCCAAATCGGGGTTCGGGACGAAGCCAAAATGCTCGGTGGAATCGGCCCCTGTGGCCGGGTTTTATGCTGTTCGTCCTTTCTGGGGGATTTTGAGCCGGTATCGATCAAAATGGCGAAGGATCAGAATCTCTCCTTGAACCCGGCCAAGATCTCCGGCTTGTGCGGTCGCTTGATGTGTTGTCTCAAATTTGAAAATGACACCTATGTAGAGGCCAAGCAGATGATGCCCGATATTGGCACCCGGGTGACCACTCCAGAAGGTGTCGGCCGGGTGGTGGTGTTGAATCTGTTGGAACGTCGGGTGCAGGTGGAGCTGGCCGACTCAGGCCGGAGAGTGGAACATCCGGCGGAAGTCGTGAAGGCCCAGGCTTAAATGAACCAACCTTCCTTGGGGAACTGACGGAGAGAGCCCCGTTCCTGGGCGATCCTGAACAGACAGCGGGTGATTGAGGTGGGGGGCTTGGACAAGCAGGCCATTTTATCCCGGATGACCCGAATTGAAGATCAAATCGGAGAGTTGTATAAAGAATTGGGTGGTTTGAAGCTGCAAATCGTTCAAATGTTGGAGGAAAATACACGGCTGGTTCTGGAAAATGAGGCATTGCAGGAACAGCTGGAACAAAAACAAACAGGGAAAACGGAACCCGATTCCCAGGAGACGGCCGGTGAAGGACATGATAATCTGGCCCGTCTCTATCATGAGGGATTTCATATTTGCAATGTCCATTACGGAAGTATGCGTGGGGATGGTGACTGCTTGTTTTGCCTCTCCTTTTTGAACAAGACATCTCAAGAGGATGACTGAAGTGCCGGTTTACCGGCACTTCTTTCTACTTTGGATGAGGATGAGGGATCAGTGGAAAAAAATTATGTGGTCTACATATTGGAATGTGGTGATGGAACACTCTATACCGGAATCACCAACAATCTGAAACAACGGCTTACACACCACCGAAAGGGAACCGGAGCAAAATACACACGGGGCAGGGGACCTTTCACCCTGAAATGGTTGGAGACAGGGATCACCCGTTCCCAGGCTCTCCGGCGGGAGCGGGAGATCAAAAAGATGAGCCGGACTAAGAAATTGGAGATGATTCAAAGGAGGCCGGCGGATGAAGCGACAGAAGAGTTTTGAAACCGACGGCGGAGTTTTGTATGTGGTGGGGACACCGATCGGCAACCTGGGGGATCTCAGTGTACGGACCAAGCAGATATTGGGAGAAGTGGATCTGATCGCCTGTGAGGATACTAGACATACGCGAAAGCTCTTGTCTCATCTGGGGATTTCAACTGCGATGATCAGTTATCACGGGTATAATCGCTTGACCCGCCTCCCTCTTCTTCTCGACCGGTTGCAGGAGGGAAAGAGCATTGCATTGGTGAGTGATGCGGGGATGCCTGGAATTTCAGATCCGGGGGAGGAACTTATTCACCAGGTGGTTGAAGCGGAGATTCCTGTGATTCCTGTTCCCGGTGCCAACGCTGCTTTATGCGCGTTGGTCGCTTCGGGACTCCCGCCACAGCCTTTTTTGTTTATTGGGTTTCTCCCCAGAAACTCCAAAGAGCGGATGACGGAATTGACCAAATGGAAAGAGACTCCCGCCACCCTGATCTTTTACGAAGCGCCTCACCGAATCCGCCCGATGTTGAAAGATGTGATGGAAGTATTGGGAGATCGGAAGACAGCTCTGGCCCGGGAGCTGACGAAAAAGCACGAAGAGTGGATGAGGGGCAATCTTTCTGCATGTCTTCAAGAGTTGGAGGAGGAAAAGCCCCGGGGAGAATGGACCGTGGTGGTGGAGGGGGCGTCCTCCGATGGGACCGGGGCGGAAAATGGCCCGGATGTAACCTGGTGGCAGGCTTTGACGGTGAGGGAACATGTCGATTGGCATATCCGTCGGGGGAAAATCAAAAAAGAGGCCATTCAAGCGACGGCGGCAGAACGCTCTCTTCCCAAACGGGAAGTGTACAATGAGTATCACCGGGAGACGGATGATTGATCGATCGAGGGGGATTTTTCCTTCCCTCGATTTTCATTTTTCATTCAACGGATGTCGTCACCGTCTGACTTCATCACTTTGCGTACATTCGACATTTCAAAGTGGTATTAGAAGCATTGTGAAAAGCCGCTCACAGGGAGGATTGGGTTTCACATGGAATGATTTTGGAAGTTCAGAACAACGAAAAGGTCGTGTTGAAACCCAACCCGGCCAGCACTCATTCACAACCCCTTTGGACATGTCTGGTTCACCTATGATGTGCTGTGTAAGAAGAGTCCGGTGTGATTGGCGGAGAGCCTTTACACTCAGGGGAGCATAAAATCTTGCTATGCACTAAGATCGGAGACAGTCGTCCAAAGACACAGGCCCGACCCCGGCAATGATTTGATCAGACACACCCTAAAAGGAATTAGGCCATAAGGTATAGAATCTGTAAAAGGAAAAGAGTCTCGACTGGCACAGTATGTTTAAATTCAGGACGAACCACATACCATTGTAGCAATCTGAACTCTTGGGGGTGTAATCAAAAAGTGAAAGCGCTGTTGGGAAAGCTGCAGCAGGTTGGTAAAGCGTTGATGTTGCCCATCGCGGTCATGCCGGCAGCAGCGTTGCTGATGTCTCTGGGGGTGCTGATCAATACCATTGCCGACAAAACGGCCATCACCTGGATGACTGAGATCGGAAACACCATGATTACCGGCGCCAACGGGATTCTGGGTTTTCTCCCCATCCTGTTTGCCGTGGGTGTGGCCATCGGTTTGAGTGGCAATTCCGGAGCGGCAGGGTTGGCTGCAGTAGCCGGGTACCTGGTGCTCAATTCCATTGTGGGTATGAATGTCTCGGCCCCGGACAATCCGGCATGGCAGGTTAAAATCGACCAGATGGGAGTCTTGGGCGGGATTATCACCGGTCTGGTTACCGCATATCTGTTTAAACGTTTTCACGATATACGACTGCCGGACTGGCTTCAATTTTTCGGGGGCAGCCGCTTTGTTCCCATCGTCACATCTTTTGCTATGTTTCTGTTGGGGATCCTGTTCCGCTTCATCTGGCCTCCTGTTCAGGATGCGATTGAAGCAGCTGGAAACGGAGTGATCGGAGCCGGTGCGGTGGGATTGTTCGGCTACGGATTATTGAATCGGATTCTGATTCCCTTTGGCCTTCATCATATCATCAACACCTTGGCTTGGTTTCAGTTGGGTAAATTTCAAAATGCCGCTGGGGACGTAGTGACGGGAGATCTCAACCGCTTTTTCGCCGAGGATCCCACTGCGGGCATTTTTATGGCAGGCTTTTTCCCGATCATGATGTTTGCACTTCCGGCCGCCTGTCTTGCGATGATCCATGAAGCCAAACCCTCCCGGAAGGCGGCCGTGGCCGGGGTGCTTGGGAGTGCGGCTCTCACTGCTTTCATGACCGGAATCACGGAACCGATAGAATTCGCATTTATGTTTCTAGCTCCGGTTCTTTATGTGATCCATGGAGTGTTGACCGGGACATCCATGGCCTTGATGTATCTGCTGGACGTGAAACATGGATTTGGGTTTTCCGCCGGATTGATCGATTATGTGGTCAATTTTCACCTCTCCACCAAAGGATGGCTCATCATCCCGGTCGGCCTGGTTTACGGTCTGGTGTACTACGGAGTCTTCCGTTTTGCCATCAGGAAATTCAACCTGCCCACCCCAGGAAGGGAAGATGATGTAGATGTCGGGGAGGAAGTTGAAGCCCCCGGCGATGCAAAAGAAGGTCAGGATGAACTGACGGTTTTGGCGAAAGGGGTGTTGGAGGCCATCGGCGGTGAGGAGAACGTTGAAGATCTGGATGCTTGTATTACCCGGCTCCGAATGACTTTGAAAGATGATGGCAAGCTGGATCAAGACCGGTTGAAGAAACTGGGTGCATCGGGAGTGATCCGTGTGGGGCCCGGAAATTATCAGGCGGTGTTCGGAACCCGTTCCGAGTTGCTCAAAGAACGGATCCTGAATCAAATGGGACGACATGGATGATTTCCCTCTCCCAAGAGATTGTCTAAACTATGAAATTTGTATATAATTTCAAAAAGGACCTCCCTCAGGAGGTCCTTTTTGAAACGGAGCACCGCACCATGTGGTTCAGTAGGATAATGTGTGGGAAGAATGCTTTCTCAGACTTTTTAGTGACAGATATATCAGGCTCTTACGCCTTCTTCTTCTTTCAGCAGTTCAAACATTTCCTGGATGCACTTCTTGCTGACCACCTTGTTTTTGTAGCGGACAGTCTCGTCCACTTCCCCTGTAAAAATGCATGCAGGTTCGTATTTTTTCAACACGATTCGCTCGCCGTCGACATAAATTTCAAGGGCGTCCTTTTCGCCGATCCCCAGGGTGCGACGCAGTTCGATCGGGATGACAACACGACCCAACTCATCAACTTTGCGGACAATTCCAGTAGATTTGAGCATTGCGAATTTCCCCTCTCAGTTTTTGGTCTGTTTTTGGTCTTGGTCTCGCTCCCGTCAAAATTCGACAGTAACGATGTCAAAATCATCATACCAGCGATTCCCATTACAGTCAATATAACAGACTATAATGAGATAGAAAATTTTTTTGGATCTTTGTTTGTGTCAGGTCAGAAGGGAGAAGTTTTTGGCTCTGTCTGCGTTTGCGGGAAAGGCTTTTTCAAGTAGAATGAGGAAAGAAAGGAATAGCGGCAAAGAGATAGATAACATCGTGGTGTGTTAGTACCGGATGGGAGGGGTGGAGGTGCTTTTGCTGTCTGAGGAGCTGAAGCAAAAGCTGGAAGAGACGAACAGGGATCTGCGGCGGGCTTATCCCCGGGATCTGTTCAACCGGGATGGAATCCGGGATCGACTGACATCGATCGGTCGCATATACATGGCGGAGAAATGGGATGGGCAACAGATGAAAGAATGGTTGGGTGAGCGGACGCTGGTGGGGGTGGATGGATCAGTCAACACCACTCCGGGGACCCATCCTCACACCCTCTCCGTGTTCCAGGCCCTGGCCAAAGGAACCCGGGGAGAAGAGAAATGGTCTGCCGATCTGTACACCCCCTTGCTGGAGGAAGAAGAGGAAGGGGCCGAGGGCCAACTGGCACGGGAGGCGAAGCACCGGGGCAGATTGTTGGCCGGACTGGAGATCCAGGTAGCCCTTTATGCCATCCGCAACTGGACTCCACGGGTGGTGATGATGGATGGTTCACTCCTTCATTTTTTGATCGATCATGCCGATGCGTGGGAAGAGCTGGTCAAGGCGGCGGAACAGGCCGATGTGTTGTTGGTGGGGGTTTCCGAGGAGATCGAAACCAAAAGCCTGGCACGCACGTTGTTCCCGGAACAAGGGAATTACTCCGACCGGGAAATTCTGTTTGGGGTGATGAAGCCGGGAGAGGTTTATGTTTCCGCTGAAATGGATCCCCCGGGAACCGGCTTGTGGAAGGCGGTTCTCTCCCCTTCCAAACACCCGCAACCGGTGGGAGTGGATGGTCTGTTAAGCCAGTCGGAGGCCCGCGGGGACATGGTTCGACTGGTCCACAGTCTCACTCCGGCCCAAGGGCGGGGCATTCCTCTCTGGCTGGATATCGTCGATCAGGAAGTGAGGGTGACGGATGCTCTGGTACAAGGCATGGTGGAACAGTACATCGATCCGGACCTTCGTCACCGGCTTTTGGTTCCCAAACGAAGCGACCGGGTTCTGTGACCGGGATCGATTGTGAGAGGAGGAGTGGATCCCTTGCAAGTGGTGGGCGTGACGACACAACAGGAAGTGTATGTGGCATCCAAAGACCGCAAATTTCGCATCAATGAAATTTTGGTGATTGAAGACGGAAACTTGGGGAATCCGCGGGGAGAAGTGGTGGAGACCCTGTCTTACAACCGGTTGATCCCCATGGGGCTGGACAAGTCCATTATCGACACGGAAGTGATCCGTTCCCTGGAACAGATCGGATATGATATCGGATCTGATGAGGTAAATCTGGCCAAACTGCGGCTGTTTTCCGAAGCATCTCATCCGGTCCGGACGGGGTGTGTCGTGCGGGCACCACGGTTTGATGAAGTGCGTCACCTGCTGGTGAAGACGTCTCCGGATCAAGGCTTGGTGTTGGGTGAGATCCGGGGAACGGAATCCTTGGGAGAGAGCGTGGACGATGATCTCAGGGACCGGGTTCATCTGCTGGAGGAGGGGGAGCTTCGAGCTCAGACAGGGGTACCTTTCCTTTTTGATATTCAATCCATGCAGCAATACCCCCATATCGGGGTTTTTGGAGGGTCAGGGTCGGGTAAATCCTTCGGGCTGCGGGTGGTTCTGGAGGAATTGATGAAGCTGGCGATTCCCACCTTGGTGTTCGATCCCCATTTTGAAATGCAATTCGGGGAAGTATCCCCTGATCTCGCTGGGGTGTCCCCCTCATTCGGGGATCGGTGGCGGGCGGTGCAGGTGGGACAGGAGGTGGGAATCCGATTTACCGATCTGAACACTCGGGATGTGGTAAGTCTGATCGGGGCCGCCGGTGGAAGCCTGTCGGAATCTATGGTCAACGTGGTGCAAACTCTTCACCGGCGGAGAGATCACTTCACCACCTTCAGTGATCGTCTCAATAATGTGGCCCAGGCGATTGAAGAGGGGGCTCAGGGATTGAACCGGCGGCTCAGGGAGGAGGATCTAACACCGACAGATGTGGAGCGGATCAAGGATCTCCTCGATTTGCACCAACAGTACGGCAGCCTCCCTCTGTCCTCTCTCAAGGGCGTTCAATGGCGTCTCAACCGTCTGGAGAAGGCAGGTCTGTTTCAGCGGGATATCCGTCCGATCGAGGAAGGGCTGGAACAGGGACGGTTGGTTGTTGTCCAAGGGGATTCCTGGATATTGCAAGTGTTTTCCACTTATGTGATCGGGTCTCTTTACCGGAAACGGAGGGAATACAAGGACGCCCGCATGAACGGGGAAGAGGGAATCTTTTTTCCGCCCTTTGTCATTGTGACGGACGAAGCTCACAACTTTGCCCCGAAAGGGGTGGACTCCCCTCCCAAAGCGGTCTTGAAGGAGATCGCACAGGAGGGGCGGAAATACGGTGCTTTTCTGATCCTGGCCACACAGCGGCCCACTTTGCTGGATGAGACGATCACCGCTCAGCTCAACACAAAGTTTGTCTTCCGCACCGTCAGGGGAACCGATATTGCCACATTGCGGGAAGAGACAGACCTGACCGCTGAGGAGGGAAAGCGCCTGCCCTATCTGCGTTCCGGCGATGCTTTCGTCTCTTCGGCAGTTTTTGGACGGACGGTCTTTGTCCGGATCCGGGCAGCCTATACCCGCAGTCCTCATGTCACCAATCCTTTTGACGAATTGAAACAAGTCCATGCGGAACGGGAAAGGCGCATTCTCGATGCGATTCAGGATCGTTTGCCTTTCTTTGACACTGATTTGGTGGAAACCGTCGGGCTCATCAATCGGGAGTGCGGTCTCGATTGGGGGGTGAATCGGTTGCGGCAAGAATTGAATGATTTGGCGGCGGCGGGCCGGATTCTGAAAAAAGAGTCCCCCTTCGCCACTTGTTATGACAGGATCGGAAACAGGGGTTGACTCTTTTTCACTCCGGTTGATCAAATGTCCTGGATTTGTTTATAATGGATACTAAACTTGAATCAAAACATTCGCAGACGGGGAAGAGTAGCCCATGAGCATCCATGACAGAGAGCCGGAACAGGTGAAAGCCGGTATGGGAGCGAAGGGTGAAGATGGCCCCTGAGAACCCGTCCCCAAGCCCATGGGGGTGTGTAAGGACGGGTGTATCCGGCATTAACGGACCAGTGTGATCACTGATGGAGGGTGCCTGCCGTGAGGGGGTGCCGAATGTTGGGTGGTAACGCGTGAGGAAACCTCTCGCCCCATGACCGGGTGGGAGGTTTTTGATTTGTGAATCAAAGGAGTGATTCCTCGATGACCAAGCCTGCTTTTTATATTACGACCCCGATTTATTACCCCAATGACAAATTGCACATCGGTCACGCCTACACGACGGTGGCGGGGGACGCCATGGCCCGCTACAAGCGGTTGAGGGGTTACAATGTCCACTATTTGACCGGAACCGATGAGCACGGCCAAAAAATAGAGCGCCGGGCGAAGGAACAGGGGATGGAACCTCAGGAGTTCGTGGACGGGATCGTTAAGGGAATCCGCAAATTGTGGGATAAGTTGGAGATCTCCTACGATGATTTTATCCGAACGACCCAGGATCGGCACAAAAAGGTGGCCCAACAGTTGTTTCAGCGTCTGTTGGACCAGGGGGACATCTATTTGGATGAGTATGAGGGGTGGTACTGCACTCCCTGTGAATCCTTCTGGACGGAGCGCCAGCTGGAGGAGGGGAATTGTCCCGATTGTCACCGTTCCGTGGAAAAGGTCCGGGAGCAATCCTATTTTTTCCGCCTGGGCAAATATGCGGATCGCCTTCTTCAGTATTATGAGGAAAATCCGGAATTCATCCAGCCGGAATCCCGAAAAAACGAGATGATTCAAAACTTCATCAAACCGGGCCTCGAAGATTTGGCCGTCTCCCGGACCACCTTTGATTGGGGGATTCCGGTACCGGGAAATCCCGGGCATGTGATGTATGTTTGGATCGATGCCCTGACCAACTATATCTCCGCCCTCGGTTATGGAACGGAAGGGGATTCCAAATATCAAACCTATTGGCCTGCGGATGTGCACTTGGTGGGGAAAGATATTATCCGTTTCCATACCGTGATCTGGCCCATCTTGCTGATGGCTCTGGACCTGCCGCTCCCCAAAAAGGTGTTCGGCCACGGGTTTTTTCAAATGAAAGACGGCAAAATGTCCAAATCCAAGGGAAATGTGGTGGATCCGCTTCCGCTTATCGACCGCTACGGATTGGATGTGTTGCGTTATTATCTGTTGCGGGAGGTTCCCTTCGGTTCCGACGGCGTCTTTACACCTGAAGGGTTTATAGAACGGGCCAACGCTGATCTGGCCAATGATCTGGGAAACCTGTTGCACCGTACCCTGACAATGGTCCAAAAGTACTCCGACGGGGTGGTGCCCCAACGTCTTTCGGAGTTGACACCAGAAGATGAGAAGCTGGAACAATTGGCCGAGTCGACGGTGCAGAAGGTGGAAGCGGCCATGGAAAATCTGCAGTTCTCTGTCGCGATGATCGCCATCTGGGAGCTGGTTCGCGGCACCAACCGTTATTTGGAGGAGACCATGCCTTGGGAATTGGCCAAGGATCCGGCCCGAAAATCCCGTTTGGGGTCGGTTCTGTATCATGTGGTGGAAGGCTTGCGCATGGTCAGTATCCTCATTCAACCGTTTCTGGTGCAGACTCCGGCCCGGATGTGGGAGCAATTGGGCATCGCTCCCGGAGAGGTCACTTCCTGGGACAGCCTGTACCGTTTCGGATCCTATCCTGCCGGCACAAAAATCAATAAGCAACAACCCCTCTTTCCCCGGCTCGATGTGGAAGAAGAAGCTGTGGCGATTGTCCGGATGATGGGGGGGACACCTGTGAATACTGTTATCGATGAAAAAGAAGAGAAGGAAGGAAAAAAGCAGGCCGATGAGGCGGCTGTGATCTCCATTGAGGATTTCAATCAAGTGGACCTGCGGGTGGCCCAAGTTCAGAGCGCGGAGAAGGTGAAGGGAGCCGATCGGCTTCTGAAGTTGCAACTGGATCTCGGTTTTGAAACCCGCCAAGTGGTGGCTGGAGTTGCCCAGTATTATGAGCCTTCGGAATTGGTGGGACGGAAGGTGATCATGGTTGCCAACCTGAAGCCTGTCAAACTTCGGGGGGAGCTCTCCCAGGGCATGGTGCTGGCGGCCGAGGAGGGGGACCATCTCGTATTGTCCACCGTATCCGGTGACATCCCCAACGGGACCCGGGTGAAATGATGCACCACCCCGCCGACGGCCCACCGGCGGGGATCTTTTTCTTCCGTTTCCAGGCTTTTGCACAAAATTCCCGGAAGTCGGGAGGGGGTGGCAGGTGCAGGATTGCCGGGAGTCGAAGAAAAATAGATACCACGAAAGCAGGGCTGTTGATGAACAGGAAAATGGGTGTTGGAAAGGGAGTTGTGTACTGTTGAGGGAGACCGTGAAGGGAGGCGGTCCCAGGTGGCTTGTTCCGGATGCAACGGTCACGTGGCTGAACGTTCCCTCACCCGGGATTTGGCGGATCAACAGGCCTGATACGAGAGAGCTTGGAGGGGTCAGGTTGGGAAAGAGAGCGAGAAGAGCGGTTAATGAATGGTTTACCGCGATCTTGGTAGCGGCAATATTTATGCTTGTGGTCCGGGTTTTTCTGTTTGCCCCTTATGAGGTGCATGGGGAATCGATGTACCCCACCTTCAAAGGGGAAGAATTGCTGATTGTAAATATGTGGATTTATCACGTATCCGAGCCGCAATACGGAGATATTGTGGTTTTTCACACCGATGACGATCGGGATTTTATCAAACGGGTGATCGGAAAACCGGGGGATCGCATTTCCGTGGAAAGGGGACGCGTGATTCGAAACGGCAAACCGCTGACAGAGCCGTATATCCGCAAAGACTCTTTTACAGGTCCGCAAATCAAGAGGATGCCGGAGACGGTGGTTCCAAAGGGACATCTGTTCGTTCTGGGAGATAATCGGGCCAACAGTCGGGACAGCCGGGACCTCGGGGCCATCAAGGTGTCCGAAGTGGTGGGACGGGCGGATATCAAAGTAAAGCCCCTGCGCGATTTTAAGCTGTTGTTCCGCTGATCCGTCTGACGCAGGGAGGGTCGGTCTTTAAGGAGTGTTGCAATGCTCGACCGACTGGCCCGTAACGCTCTGAATCACAACACCTTCCACGATGAAAACGGTAGACGAAATCGCTTCTTATTTTCCGATGGAGACAGGAGGGAGCCCATGCTTTTTGATAGTCATGCACACTTGAATGATCAGCAATATGCCCAAGATCGGGAACAGGTGATTCAACGGGCACGAGAGCAGGGGGTCACCCGGATTCTCAATGTCGGTTTTAACCGAAAGACGATTGAAGAGACCTTAAAACTGGCGGAAACCCATGATTTTATCTATGCAGCCGTGGGCTGGCATCCTGTCGACGCCATCCACTGCACAGTGGAGGAGTTGGATTGGATTGAATCTTTGAGTGATCATCCCAAAGTGGTGGCACTGGGTGAGATGGGATTGGACTATCACTGGGACCAGTCTCCGAAAGGAGTGCAGGAGAGTGTCTTCCGCCAACAGATCCGTCTGGCCCGGGAGTTGGACATGCCCATCATTATCCACAATCGGGAGGCAGATGATGATGTAATCCGGATCCTGCGGGAGGAAAAGGCGGAAGAAGTGGGCGGAGTCATGCATTGTTTCAGCGGAAGTTGGGAGATCGCCAGCCAATGTCTGGACATGAATTTTCACATCGGGCTGGGCGGGCCCGTCACCTTTAAAAACGCCAAGCTCCCCAAGGAGATCGCCGTACAGGTTCCCTTGGACCGTCTGTTGGTGGAGACAGACTCTCCATATCTTGCTCCCCACCCCCACCGGGGCAAGCGAAATGAATCAGGTTATGTCCGGTTGGTGGCGGAGAAAATCGCAGAACTGCGGAATATGTCCGTGGATGAGGTGGCTCGCCAAACCTTTGCAAATGCCAACCGCCTGTTTCGGATCGAGGATGCAACAGGATCAACTGAAGGACAGTGATGGAGAAATCACCGTTCTCGTTATATAGGAAAAGGGTGGGGACGATTCAACAGATATCAGTTAAAGAAGTGATTGTGGTGGAAGGACGGAACGATACAGAAGCTCTCCGCCGTGCGGTCCGGGCTGACACCATTGAGACCCGGGGGTCGGCGGTGGGTCCGGATGTGATCGCCGAAGTGAAGCGGGCCCGGGACACACGGGGGGTGATTGTCCTGACCGATCCCGATGGAGCCGGGGAGCGGATCCGGCGCATCATCTCCCGGGCGGTGCCCGGTTGCAAACATGCCTTTCTCACCCGGGAGGAGGCGACGGGGGAGCATGGACTCGGGGTGGAACATGCTGCTCCGGAAGCGATCCGACGGGCGTTGACAAAGGCCCGTTGCGAAGAAGGAGAGGTGTTTTCCACCTGTGTTTCCTGGGAAAGATACCTGGAAGCGGGGCTCGTCGGTGACCCAAAATCCCGTCTGCTTCGGGAAGAGCTTGCCGTAGTCCTGGGGATTGGTTATGGAAACGCCAAGCAATTTTTTCGGCGTCTTCATCTCCTTCACATCACTGAAGAGGAATTTGAAGATGCGCTGAAACGAGTGGGAAAGGGTGGAGCGGATGGATGAGGTCGGCATCGCCGGACGGACACGTCAGTTGCTGGCGGAACGGGGATTGCGGTTGAAAAAGAGCCTGGGTCAGCATTTCCTCACAGATCGGCGTATACTTGATCAAATGATGGAAGCTGCGGGACTCGGGCCGGAAGCCGGAGTGCTGGAGATTGGTCCGGGAATCGGGGCTCTGACCGAAAGATTGGCGATGGCAGCCGGTCAGGTTGTTGCAGTGGAGTTGGACGATCGGCTGATTCCGGTTCTCAACAGTCTGTTCTCAGGGCAACCCCATGTTCATATCGTTCACGGGGATGTGATGAGTTTGGATCTCTCCAGATTGTTGCGGGATCACCTGGGAAATTGCAACCCCATCTGTGCAGTGGCCAATCTTCCCTATTATGTCACCTCTCCGATCCTGATGCGGCTGTTGGAGGAAAAACTTCCTCTGGACCGAATTGTGATCATGATTCAAAAAGAGGTGGCAGAGCGTCTGACCGCTTCCCCCGGAAGCAAGGCCTACGGCTCCATCACGGTTGCCACCCGGTATTATGCTGAAACGGAATGGGTCACCAGGGTTCCGGCCCATGTCTTTGTTCCCCAGCCCCAGGTGGATTCCGCTGTGATCCGATTGAACATCCGGCAGCGTCCACCGGTGGAAGTCCGGGATGAAGCTCTGTTATTTCGGGTGATCCGGGCTTCTTTCGGCCAGCGGCGTAAGACACTGCTAAACGCCTTGAGCACGGGTGTTGTTGGGGAGGGGAAGGAAATCATCTCCCGTGTGCTGTTGGAAGCGGGGATTGACCCCAAACGGCGGGGGGAAACTCTCTCGTTGGAGGAATTTGCTTTGGTGACCAATCGACTGGATGAAGTAGCGAGGAACTGAACCAGCAGGGAAAACTAGCCGGCAACGCCCGGAACCTCGGAGGCGAATGGAAGTTGCAGTTCTATCATCCACGCAGGGGCCGGATCAGCCTGGAACGAATGATATCCGAGATTTATGCCTATATTGAAGAGGATCGAAATGCTGTTTATAAAATGGTGATCGGAACAGACTCCCAGACGAACCATAAAGAGACGCTGTTCATTACCGCTATCATTATACACCGGGTGGGAAAAGGAGCCCTCTTCTACTATTCCAAAAAGAAGAGCCGCCCCCTGCTGGATCTCCGCTATCGGATCTACAAAGAGACGGAATACAGTCTGGCTCTGATGGAACGATTGAAAGAGAAGGGTTTTCTCGGGGCCTCTCTCGAATTGCCGGTGGAAATTCACCTGGATGTCGGGCGAAGGGGAGAGACCCGGAAACTGATTCAAGAAGTGGTGGGTTGGGTCACCTCCGTAGGCTACACGGCAAAGATCAAACCGGATGCCTATGCCGCCAGCTCCGTGGCGGATCGTTTCACCAAATGAGGAGATCTCTCAGGAATGTCGACGGAGACAGGATTTTATCGAGAAGGAACTTTTATTGTCAATTACCGATTTACCCGTTGACACAAGGGTTAAACCCCTGCTATAATTCACGTTTTGACAATTACACCTCATTTGTGATATACTTCTCATTGAGTGAGGTGGTCGAGCTAAATGGGTAGGAATGCGCTGTCTGAAATAAAACGGACCTTGGATGGCTATATCGGTCAAAAAATCCGGTTGAAGGCCAACAGTGGACGTCGCAAAACGATTGAACGCAGCGGGGTTCTCGAAGAGACATACCCTTCCGTGTTTATCGTCAAACTGGACGAGGATCAACACTCCTTTGAACGCGTTTCTTACAGTTACGCCGACATCCTGACAGAGACGGTGGAATTGACCGTTTTCCAAGATGAAGGACAAGTCCCCGTCAAGTATGTGAAAGACTCCCAACAACAATAATATCTCGTGCATGAGTTTCGCATGATCCGATCCCACCGTGGTTCGGATTTTTTATTTACAACGAGACATAGATTCGATATGATGGGGTTGTACATCTACTAAAACTCAATATGTTGTGTTTTGTGGGATGCAGGTGCTCCTTCGGGAAGCTGAAAAGGGAATCCGGTGAAAAACCGGAGCTGTCCCCGCAACTGTAAATGTGAACGAAACGGTGTGACCACTGCTCAGTCGGGTCCCTCAGGGCTGTCTGTGCGGGAAGGGCCGGAGTAGGATGAAGCATGAGCCAGTAGACCTGCCTGCAGTTCCCGAATGTTTCCGGTCTTCGGGGGTTGGGATTTGGAAACGGCGGAATCGGTCAATGAAGGCGAGGAGCTTTATCTGCATGCCTGTCTGTTTCGCCGTGCTCCAACCATGCCAACACCCTGGAAAAAAGGGTGTTTTTTTATTTGGTCTAGAAGCATTGTGAAAAAAGCCGTCATACCCACAGGGCACAAGTCGTGCCCAGGGTCGCTTCGCTCCCTGATCACGCTATGCAGGGAGGGTTGTTGGGTTTCACATGGAGTGATTTTGTCAGTTCAGAACAACGAAACGATCATGTGAAACCCAATCCCGACCGACCCGGCCGGCACTCATTCACAAAGCTTCCAGGAACCCTGAGCAGAGGCTTATTTCAGAGGAAGGCGGCGATGAAATGATCGGAACCGGTCTGTTGTCGACAGAATTGATTCCCCGTGACAAACAGGCAATGGAACGTTTTCTCCAAGAATTGATGAGCGATTTCCCCAAACTGGATGCTCATGGGTACATGGCTAAACAGCTGCACTCTGTTCGAGATGGGGATTCCATGGATCGAATCGCCGACAGAATGGTCCTGGACGCCCTGGAGCGGATCAGCGGAGAGGAACCGGATTGGACCTTTGTGGCATCGCGGATTTACTTGCTCCGCCTCTATGTGGAAGCGTCCCAGCAGCCATTCCGTCAGGGAAAACCATACGGGGATTTTTATGAGTTGATCCGCGTTCTTACGGAAATCGGAGTCTACTCTCCGCTGTTGCTGGAATCATATACCCGTGAGGAAATCGAGGGATTGGCGATGATGATCCGTCCCGAGCGGGACCACCTGTTCACTTATGCCGGATTGAGAACACTGGCAGACCGTTACCTGGCCCGATCCCGGACAGGAGAGCTTTATGAGCTCCCACAGGAGCGCTTTCTCGTCATCGCGATGGTCTTGATGTCCCGGGAAGAAGGGAATTGCCGGATGCACTGGGTCCGTGAAGCCTACTGGGCTCTTTCCAACCAGTACATGACCGTGGCCACACCCACCCTGTCCAATGCCGGCAAAGATTTTGGACAATTGTCTTCCTGTTTTATCGATGTGGTGGATGACAGTCTCCGTGGAATCTACGACAGCAACACCGATGTGGCCAGGATTTCGAAAGGGGGAGGCGGTCTGGGTGTCTACCTGGGAAAAATCCGGTCCCGGGGGAGTGATATCAAGGGATACAAAGGGATCAGCTCGGGAGTGATCCCGTGGATGAAACAACTGAACAACACCGCGGTGAGTGTAGATCAGTTGGGACAACGGAAAGGGTCGATCGCTGTCTATCTGGATATCTGGCATCAGGATGTCCTCTCTTTTCTCGATGCCAAGCTGAACAATGGAGATGAACGATTACGGACCCATGATCTCTTCACCGGGGTGTGTATTCCCGACCTTTTTATGGAGGCGGTGGAAGCCAGGGAAGATTGGCATCTGTTTGATCCGCATCAAATCCGGAATGTGATGGGGTGGTCTCTGGAAGATTTTTATGATGAAAAACGGGGAGAGGGCTCTTTCCGGGAGAAGTACGCAGCCTGTGTTCGGCATCCGGATTTGGACAGGACCACAGTCCCGGCGATTGAATTGATGAAGCGGATCATGATCTCCCAGTTGGAAACCGGAACACCTTATATGTTTTACAGGGATGAAGCTAACCGAAAAAACCCCAATAACCACGCAGGGATGATCTATTGCTCCAATTTGTGTACCGAGATCATGCAGAATATGAGTCCCACTCTGTTGCGCGAGGAATGTGTGGATGAGGGGAAGATTTTTATCACCAAGGAGCCCGGCGATTTTGTGGTTTGCAACCTCTCTTCCATCAATCTGGGGCGGGCGGTGCCTGACGGGGTGTTGAAACGGTTGATTCCGGTTCAGGTGCGGATGTTGGACAATGTGATCGATCTGAATCCGATTGAGGTCCCCCAGGCGAGAATCACCAATCAAAAGTACCGGGCGATCGGATTGGGCACCTTTGGATGGCATCATTTGCTGGCTATCAAAGGGATCCGTTGGGAGTCAGAGGAGGCTGTTCGCTTGGGGGAGGAGCTTTACGGAGAGATCGCCTATCTGACAATCCACGCCTCCATGGAATTGGCCCGGGAAAAAGGGCCCTATCCTCTATTTGAAGGAAGCGATTGGCAGACCGGGGCTTATTTTGAGAAGAGAGGATTGCTGGAGGAGCCCTGGTGCAGCTTGGCAAGGGACATCCGTCGCCATGGCCTGCGCAACGCCTGGTTGATGGCCGTGGCTCCCAATGCCAGCACATCTCTGATCGCCGGCAGTACGGCTTCCATCGACCCCGTATTTCGCCGGGAATACAGCGAGGAGAAGAAAAATTACAAAATACCGGTCACTGCCCCGGATCTGACCCCGGAAACCAGCTGGTATTATAAACCGGCCCATGAGATCGACCAACGGTGGAGCCTGCGGCAGGCAGCGGTCCGTCAGCGCTATATCGATCAATCCCAGTCTCTCAATCTGTATGTACGCCACGACATCAAAGCCCGGGATCTGTTGGATTTGCATCTGACCGCCTGGAAATGGGGTCTGAAAAGCACCTACTATTTGCGGTCCACAGCGACGGAGTATCTGGATTGTGACAGCTGTTCCAGCTGAGGAGGGAAACCATGCAAAAACGTAAACTGTATGATCCTGCCGCGCCCAATGCCGGCACCGGCATCATCAACGGACGATCTTCCAATGTGTTGAACTGGGATGATTGCCGCTTCCCCTGGGCTTATCCCCTGTACAAGAACATGCTGGCCAACTTTTGGACCCCCTTTGAAATCAATATGTCGGAAGACATCAAACAGTGGGGACGGTTGGCGGAAGAAGAACGGATCGCTTTTAAAAAAATCATCGGACTGCTGGCTTTTCTCGACTCGATACAGACCGATTATTCTTCGAAGGTGGCCGATTATCTGACTGATTCCAGCCTGGCGGCTCTGATGACGGTGCTCTCCTTTCAGGAAGTGGTGCATAACCAATCCTACTCTTATGTTCTCTCTTCCCTTGTAACTCGGCAGGAGCAGGAAGAGGTGTTTGAATACTGGAAGCATGACCAGGTCCTTCGGGAACGGAATGAGTTTATCGTTGAGGGCTATCAGGCGTTTGTGGAGACGCCTGAGCCTCTCACCTTTCTCCGCTCCATCGTTTATGATGTGATTTTGGAGGGACTCAACTTTTACTCCGGGTTTGCTTTTTTCTACAATCTGGCCCGCCACCAGAAGATGGTCTCCACCTCCACAATGATCAACTATATCAACCGGGATGAACAACTCCATGTACGGTTATTTGTACAGATTTACCGGGAATTGTTACAGGAAGTTCCCGAATTGAACACCGAGGAAAACCGGAACTATGTGACGGAGTCATTTCGAAGAGCGGCGGAATTGGAGATCCGGTGGGGGGAAACCGTCCTCGGTGACCGTTTTGACGGGATTCAACCTGATGAACTCCGGGCCTATATCCGCTTTATGGCCAACAAACGGGCTCATGAACTGGGTGCGGAGCGTCCTTTTCCCGGATACCGCAAGAATCCCATGCGCTGGATCATCGCCTATCAGGATGTCAACCGGGGGAAACAGGACTTTTTTGAAGGGAAATCCCGCCAGTACAGCAAGGTTTCTTCGGACAACGGTTTTGATGAATTGTAATGGAGGAACCGGAAGCTTTTTTGAAAAGCCTTGCAAAAAGTCATTCACAGGGGGGATCACATAGAGTGTCTATGGCGGTTAAGAACAGCGAAAAGATATGTGAAACCCGATCCCGACCGACCCGGCCGCCGCTAAATCACACCGCTTTTAGTGCCTGGGTGGGGATTTGATTCGCCTTTGTATCCGTAGGGCACAAGTCTCGCTTGGGGTCGCTTTCGCTCCCCGGTCTCGCTATGGCCATCCTGCCTCCGCCTTGCTTAAAGAAGATCAAAGTTCCCTAAAGGCGGCTACGTTGATAAAAGGAAGGCATTGGTTGGGAGAGACGGGCCAGGTTGAACCATACTAAGGGTGCCCGACCGGAGAAGGAAAGGGAGGAGTCAGATGGCACGACGGGGAGTCATGTCGGAAGACTTGAAGATCGAGTTGGCCAAAGAACTGGGTTTTTATGACGTGGTTCAGCGTGAAGGCTGGGGCGGAATCAAGGCCCGGGATGCAGGAAATATGGTCAAACGGGCGATTGAACTGGCCGAGGAGCGTATGGCAAACCGATAAGTTTGAGTCTCAGGATACCTCAACGGATCCGGTCCACGGGCGAGGGCGGGGATTTTCCCGCCCTTTTTCTTTGCTTTTACGGTATATATGCACATGATACAATAATAAAGCCAACTTACCTTTTCGGGTTGGAACAGGTGCGGAAAGGGGGCGAAATATTGGATGTCTCAGTAAAGGCACCGGCCAAAATCAATTTGACGCTGGATGTCTTACATAAGCGGGCGGATGGTTATCACGAATTGGAAATGTTGATGACCACCATCGACCTTTCGGATCGCATTGATTTAACCGAAACCCGGGGCGGGATCACTTTGGACAGCACTTCGGGCTTTGTACCCTTCGATGACCGAAACCTGGCCTATCGAGCGGTTGCTTTAGTCAAAGAGCGTTTTGGGATTCAAAAGGGTATCCATGTCCGAATTCGGAAAAACATACCGGTGGCGGCGGGGTTGGCCGGTGGTAGCAGTGATGCGGCCGCCGCCTTGAAAGGGCTGAACCGGTTATGGGACTTGGGACTGACAGTGGAAGAGATGGCGGAGTTGGGTTTGGAGCTGGGTTCAGATGTTCCTTTTTGTATCCACGGTGGAACCGCGATCGCCCGGGGGCGGGGGGAAAAGATCACTCCTGTGGCTCCGCCTCCTCCCTGCTGGGTGATTTTGGCGAAACCTCCCCATGGGGTGTCCACGGCGGAAGTATTTGCAGCGTTTCAACTGGACCAAGTGGAGGAACGGCCCCGATTGGATCGGATGATGGAATCCCTGGAGAGGAGAGATTTCGGCGGTGTCTGTCATGAATTGAGCAATGTGTTGGAAAGTGTGACCTTGGTTCAATATCCCAAGGTTCGCCGATTGAAGGAAAAGATGATCACTTTCGGGGCTCAAGGGGTTTTGATGTCCGGCAGTGGGCCGACCGTGTTTGGACTCGTTCAGAGGGAGAACCTGGCCAAACGGGTGGTGAACGGACTTCGGGGATTTTGTCGACAAGTGGTCGCAGTTCGCTTGCTGGGCGGTCTGGAGAGGTCTCCCCTTGATAAAAAACGGTTGAAGTGATATGTTTCTCAACAAATATTCGGATTCAGCGGAGGACAGCATGAAGAAGTGGAAGCGAAGTGCACGCTTGGTGGATATGACCCGTCGATTGCTCCGGGATCCCCACCGTTTGATTCCTCTCACCCATTTTGCCGATCGATATCAGGCAGCCAAATCTTCCATCAGCGAAGATTTGGGCATCATCCAAGAGGTGTTCCGAAGCGGGGGTTCGGGTGAACTGGAGACAGTTTCCGGCGCCGCCGGCGGTGTTCGCTTTCTCCCCCGGGTGGATCGTCCGGTGGCGGAGGAACTGGTGGACACACTCTGTCGGCAATTGTCCGATCCGGGGCGCATCCTTCCGGGGGGATATTTGTATCTGTCCGACCTGTTGGGGAATACGGCGATGGTCCGGGAAATCGGGCGCGTCTTTGCTTCCGTTTTTTGTGACAGTCGGGCGGAAGTGGTCGTTACCGTGGAAACCAAAGGGATCCCGTTGGCTTATGCCACTGCTGATCATCTGGGTTTGCCGGTTGCGATCGTTCGCCGGGATAGCCGGATTACCGAAGGCTCCGTGGTCACCATCAACACCGTCTCCGGCTCCAGCAAACGTTTGGGGAGTCTGTCCCTGTCCCGGCGCAGCCTGAATGAAGGGGCGCGGGTGCTGATTATCGATGATTTTATGAAAGCGGGGGGCACGGTTCGGGGCATGATCGACCTCATGAATGAATTTCATGCCCAGGTGTCGGGAGTGGGTGTGATGACAGACACTTTGCTGGAGGAACGGTTGGTGGAAAGTTATGTTTCGCTGACGACGGTCGCCGAAGTGGACGTGAAGAAAAGGGAAATACAAGTGGTGCCCGGAAATCTTTTGGACCAGGGGGGATGGATTCATGAATAGAGTACAGACGGATCGTGCACCGCAGGCGATCGGGCCTTATTCCCAGGCAGTCCGGACGGGGGACTTTGTCTTTATTTCAGGGCAGATCCCGTTGACTCCCGATGGAGAGCCGGTGACAGGTGGTGTGGAAGAACAGACCCGGCAGGTGTTGACCAACTTGAAGGAGATCCTGGATGCAGCCGGAAGCGGCCTGGAGCAAGTGGTGAAAACCACGATTTTCCTGAAGGATATGAATCATTTTCAACAAGTGAACGAAGTTTATGCCCGGTTTTTCGGCGAATTTCGTCCGGCACGAGCCTGTGTCGAGGTCTCTCGACTGCCCAAGGATGTGTCAGTGGAGATCGAAGCTGTGGCCATTGTGAAGAATTCGTGATTTTTTCACGAATTCTTGGCAGTATCTTGCAGGGAATACACCATCCATGTGGAATATGTGAAGTACATCATCTCTGGAAATGGGTGGTGAAGAAGGTTGGAAATTACGGATGTTCGACTCCGCCGGGTCACTCGTGAAGGCAGGATGCGGGCGATCGCTTCGATTACGATCGACGGCGAGTTTGTGGTGCATGATATCCGGGTGATTGACGGCAACAATGGCATGTTTGTGGCCATGCCGAGTAAGAGAAGACCCGACGGGGAGTTCCGGGACATTGCACACCCTATCTCCCCCGATTCCCGGGAAAAGATTGAGATGGCGGTCCTGGAGGAATACCATCGTGCCGGTGAAGAGGTGAACTCCGCGGTTGAGGGGAGCGCATAGCCCTCCAGCCGGGGATTCCGGGAGCATTTCGCCGGTTTGCAGGGGTTAGACAGGCGAAAAAGCATGTACGCGGCAGGGATCCAGCCGGATGGATCCCTGCCGCTTTTTTTTGTCTTTAAGTCGCCACTGGAGGTGTGTTCTTGCATTGACAGTACCTTTGGGATATAGTCGGATGTGGAGTTTTGATAGAATTTCGGGGGGCTTCTCTCTGATGGAAAATTTGTTTGCCGTCGTTCTGGCTGCGGGTAAAGGAACTCGCATGAAGTCCAAGAAGCACAAAGTGTTGCATCCGGTTTGCGGTAAACCGATGATCGACCATATCATCGACATGCTGGTCGATCTTGGAACCGACGAACGCGTCGTCATCGTGGGTCATCAGGCGGAATCCGTCGAGAAGCACTTGGAAGGGCGGGTCTCTTTTGCCCGTCAGGATCAACAGTTGGGTACCGGACATGCTGTCATGCAATCCGCACCGCTTTTGGCGGGCAACGACGGGGTGACCCTTGTCATGAACGGAGACCATCCGCTGTTTACTCGGGAGACCCTGGCCCAATTGGTTCGGTCACACCGAGAGAGCGGTGCCGCTGCCACCATCCTGACCGCGGTTCTTCCCGACCCGACAGGGTACGGCCGGGTGATCCGCAGAAGTGACGGGACCGTGGACCGGGTGGTGGAACACAAGGATGCAACGGAAGAAGAGCGTGAAGTGCGGGAGATCAACACAGGAACTTTTTGTTTTGATAACCGACTTTTGTGGGATGCACTTTCAAAAGTGAGCAACGATAATATGCAGGGGGAATATTATCTGCCTGATGTGATTGGCATCCTGAATCGTGACGGCTATCCGATTGGAGCCCAGCCGGTGGCCGATCCGGCAGAAGCCGGGGGGGTGAATGACCGGATTCAGCTGGCGGCGGCGGAAAGAGTGATGCGTAGACGTATTCTCAACCGGCACATGAAGGAAGGCGTAACCATCATAGACCCTGATAACACTTACATTGAGGCGGGTGTGGTGATCGGTGAAGATACGGTGATTCACCCGGGAAGTGTTCTCCGGGGTCGAACCCGGATCGGCACCGATTGCATCATCGGCCCTCATGCGGAGTTAACTGATTTGGAAGTGGAGGACGGGGTGGTTATCCGCCATTCCTTCCTCCAGGGGAGTCGGGTGGAGAAAAAGGCCACGGTGGGCCCCTATGCTTATGTGCGCCCTGGCTCCATTCTTGGGGAAGAGAGCAAGGTGGGCTGTTTTGTGGATGTGAAGAATACATCTATCGGCAAAAAAAGCAAAATATCCCACTTGGGGTATGTGGGGGATGCCGAGGTGGGTGAGGGAGTCAATATCGGTTGTGGTGCCGTAACAGTGAACTATGACGGGAAGAATAAACATCGGACGGTGATCGAAGACGAGGCTTTTGTCGGATGCAATGTCAATATGGTGGCACCGGTCACGATTGGAAAAGGGGCATATGTGGCGGCAGGTTCCACCATCCACCGGGACGTTCCGGAAGATGCGTTGGCCATTGCTCGGGAGCGTCAGACCAATAAACCCGAATATGCAAAAAAACTGCGTCGTAAAGACTGACTCGAACTGATACTTTTTCAACATGGCTGGAGGGTTGGGGGAAGATGTCCACGGATACACAGAGGCGTTTGCAAGTGTTCAGCTGTAATTCCAATCCGGAGTTGGCCCGGGAGATTGCCGAGCATGTGGGGGTTCCCTTGGGCAATGCGGTTGTCGGCAGCTTCAGTGATGGTGAGATTCATGTCCGACTGGATGAAAGTGTCCGGGGTTCCGATGTCTATGTTATACAATCCACTTGTCATCCGGTCAATCAGAACCTGATGGAGCTGTTGGTGATGGTGGATGCATTGAAACGGGCATCGGCCCGGACGATTAATGTGGTGATTCCGTATTACGGTTACGCTCGCCAGGATCGGAAAACCCGGGCCCGGGACCCGATCACAGCCAAATTGGTGGCCAATTTGATTGAAACGGCTGGTGCGGACCGGATGATCACCATGGATCTGCATGCCACCCAAATCCAGGGTTTTTTCGATATTCCTGTGGACCACTTGTTGGGCGTGCCGATCCTCGGGGAATATTTCATTCAGAAAAAATTGGATGACCCGGTGGTGGTCTCCCCTGATCACGGGGGAGTGATCCGGGCCCGCAAGCTGGCGGAGCGCCTGGAAAGCCCGATCGCCATTATTGACAAGCGCCGTCCGGAGCCCAATGTGGCCGAAGTGATGAATATCGTCGGGGATGTGAAGGGAAAACGTTGCATCATTATTGATGATATCATCGACACAGCGGGAACGATCACACTGGCAGCCAACGCCCTTTTGGATTACGGTGCCAAAGAAGTGTACGCCTGCTGTACTCACCCGGTTTTCTCCGGCCCGGCCATCCAGCGGATCCGGGACTCCAAGATTACGGAGATGGTGGTGGCCAACACGATCCCCCTCACTGAGGAAAAGCAACTGGATAAGATTTCCGTACTCTCTGTCGCTTCACTGATCGGTGAAGCGATCATCCGGGTTCATGAAGAGCTGTCCGTGAGCAAACTCTTCGACTGACTGAGCGACGGCGGGTGTTTATCCTTCTTCAAAAAAGGGAATGGTTGTTACAGGTATGTATCATGTCCATTTCCATGAAGGAGGAAATCTGTCCATGGTCTATCCAATCGCCGTAGCAATACGGGAGAAATACCCCCGTTCCCAGTTGACGCAACTGCGTCGGGAAGGTCGGGTACCGGCTGTTGTTTATGGCAAAGGGATGGAAAATGAGCTGATTCATCTGGAAGCCGGCCAGGTGATCAAAATGTTGCAACAGGAAGGAATGTCGGCGATTTATGAACTTCAATATCCCGGCAGTAAATCCAGGCAGGTGATGATCCGCGAACTGCAACGGGACCGAATCAAAGATAAAATCATCCATATCGATTTCAACGAAGTGAAACTGGACGAGCCCATCGATACGGAAGTTTATATTGAACTGACGGGTGAGCCGACAGGGGTGAGAGAAGGGGGAATCCTGCAACAACAGCTCCGCAGTGTGGAGGTTCGTTGTCTTCCAGCTGATCTCCCCGACAAACTGGAAGAGGACATCACCCATCTCGCCATCGGTGATACATTGACAGTCGGCCAGTTGTCGATCTCAGACCGGGTGGAATTGCTCACCGATCCCAAAGAGACAGTGGCTACGGTTCTCCCTCCCCGGATGGAACAGGATGATGAAGAAACGGATGAGACCGAGAAGGCTCCGACGGAGCCCCAAGAGAAGGAATAATTCCGTCAATGAAGAAATAAGAGCGTGAAAGTACCATGGGGAAAGGGCGCAACGATCTACGTTGCGCCTTCCCTGTGTTGGTGAGGAGGAGCGAGGTGAAAGTGATCGTCGGCCTGGGGAACCCAGGTATCAGGTATGCGTTGACCCGACACAACATCGGTTTTTGGGTGGTGGACTGCTTGGCCGAGGAGTGGAAGATCCCCGTTCAGAAAGAAAAATGGAAAGCCCTGGTGGGAGAAGGGAGGGTGAATGGAGAGAAAGTCATCCTGCTCAAGCCAAATACCTATATGAACCTGTCCGGGGAATCGGTTCGGCCTGCCTTGGAGTGGCTGAAATGCGGTGTGGAAAATCTGCTGGTCATCTATGATGATCTGGATCTTCCCCCGGGAAAGATTCGGTTGCGGATAAAGGGGAGCGCTGGTGGGCACCGGGGAGTTCAATCGTTGATCGACCACCTGGGAACCCAAGAGTTCAAACGGATCAAAATCGGGATCGGAAGGCCTAATGTACCGATTCCGATCCCGGATTATGTCCTGTCCCGCTTCACCCGGGAGGAGGAGGAGCCGATTGCCGGGGCGGTGGGACGATCCGCCGATGCGGTGCGACAATGGATGGAACATCCTTTTCCCGAGGTGATGAGCCGATTCAACCGGAATCAGTCTGCTGATCAGTGAATGAAAAATGCCCCTGCCGGCGATACTAGGGCAGAATATCCCCTGGGCAGGAGGCATAGGATGTCTGTAACTTATCTTTGCCGATATTGTGACATGTTGATCGGTCAGATTGAAGATGAACGGGTGACCGAGTTTCAACTGGGATTTCATTTATTGACCCCGGAAGAACGGAAAGATATAATATCCTATGATTCAGACGGTCAAACAACCGTTCGAGTGATCTGTGAATCGTGTCAGGAAATGTTGGATCGAAATCCGGAAATGTCCTTGTTGGCCCGTCCTTTCCATTGATTTTGAGACGGAGGTTGAATCCGGACCGGGGAAGGCGCCGGACAGTGACGGGTGCGGGGTTTTGCGATACAGCCTTAGCTGTCCCAGCTGAGGCTTCTTTTATATGTGATCGGTGGATTCTCTTTCTTTTTAGGAGAGGAGGATGAGAGAACTTGGACACACTGCTTCAGTTATATCAGAGGGATGAAGAGTTTCAATCCACATCAGTTTCCCTAAAAGAAGGACTGAAAGAGCAACTGGTGGCCGGTTTGACTAGTTCGGCGCGCATGCTTTATGTGGCCTCTCTGTACCGTGAAACCCGTCGGCCGGTCCTGCTGGTCACCCATAATCTGAACCAGGCCCAAAAAGCGGTGGAAGACTTGTATGAACTGTTGCCGAAGGATCAAGTGCTTCTCTATCCCGCCAATGAATTGGTGGCGACGGAGATCGCTTTGGATGGTCATGAAACCCTGGGAGAGCGGGTCCAGGTTCTTTCCCGTTTGTCCAAAGGCTTTTCGGGGGTTTTCGTTGTGCCGTTTGCCGGGCTGAGAAAATTGGTCCCGCCTGTCCATGTGTTTTCCGCCAACCATCGGACCCTGAAGGTGGGTGAGGTTCACCCTGTCGAATCATTGATTGACCACTTGGTCAAGGTGGGTTTCGAGCGGGTGGAGATGGTGGAAAAACCGGGAGAGTTCAGTGTAAGGGGCGGAATTCTCGATATTTTCCCCGTCACTTATTCCAATCCGGTCCGGGTCGAATGGTTCGATGATGAAGTAGATTCAATCCGCCCCTTCTCCGTTGCCGACCAGCGTTCCCAGACCAAATGGGATCAGGTGGAAATTCCTCCGGCAAGGGAGTTATTTGCCGATCCGGACACTTTGTATCGGGCTGGGGATGAGGTGGCCAACCTCCTGCAAGAGCGATTGTCCCAGGTGAAGGATCCTGAATTGAGCAAAAAGCTGACCGAAAAAATCACCTGGGAAATTGAACAGTTGAAATCAGGCACTCTCTTTACGGGCATCTACAAATATATCAGCCGGATCTATCCTGAGAATCACACGTTGTTGGACTATCTCGCCAAAAAGACAGTTTGGGTGTTGGATGAGCCTGCAAGAATCCAGGAGTCAGCCCGTCAGATGGAGAAGGAAGAAGGGGAGTGGCAGACTGCCTTGCTTCAGGAAGGAGAATTTCTTCCCCAGCTGAGGGTCTCCCACACCTATGAGGAGCTGTTTTCCCGTCGTGAGCATCCACGGATCTACCTCTCCTTGTTCATGAGGCAAGTCAGCGGTATTCAACCCCAGAACATCGTCCAATTTATCTGCCGGAGTATGCAACAGTTTCACGGTCAAATGCACGTGCTCAAAACGGAATGGGATCGTTGGGTGAAATCCAAATACAGGGTTCTGTTTTTGGCCAGTACTGAAGAGCGGGCGGCCCGGCTGGAACGGGTCCTGGCCGACTATGGAATGGAAGTGACCCGGACTCCGGATAAGAGCCCCTTGGTGCCGGGCCGTCCCTCGATCCGTGTGGCTTCCCTTGCAGGTGGTTTTGAGATGAGTGGCGCCCGTCTGGCAGTGGTGACGGAAGGGGAGGTTTTCACTCAAAAACGACGGCGGATCCGCCGGACGGCAAAGCTGGATCATGCAGAGAAGATCAAGGATTACCAGGAGCTCAAGCCCGGGGATTATGTGGTGCATGTCAATCATGGAATCGGCCGTTATGCCGGAACGGAAACGCTAGATGTCGGCGGAATTCACAAGGATTATCTCTTGATCCAGTATGCGGGTAATGACAAGCTGTATGTACCCATCGAACAGATCGACCAAGTGCAGAAATATTTGGGCAGCGAGGAAAAGACACCAAAGGTGTACAGCCTGGGAGGGAGTGAGTGGAGCAGGGTTAAGAACAAAGTCCGCTCCTCCGTCCAGGATATTGCTTCCGACTTGATCAAGTTGTATGCCAAACGCCAGTCGGAACGGGGCTATGCCTTTTCACCCGATACTCCTTATCAACGGGAGTTTGATGCCCTGTTTCCTTATGAGGAAACGGCAGACCAGCTTCGCTCCATCGAGGAGATCAAGCGGGATATGGAGAAACCTCAGCCGATGGATCGCCTCCTTTGCGGAGATGTCGGTTACGGAAAAACAGAAGTGGCGATCCGGGCGGCTTTTAAAGCCACGATGGATGGAAAACAGGTGGCAGTGCTGGTTCCCACAACCATCCTGGCCCAGCAACATTTCGAGACGTTTCGGGAGCGTTTTTCCGATTTTCCGGTGGAGATCCGGGTGTTGTCCCGTTTCCGTTCCCGGAAGGAACAGCGGGAAACGATCCTGGGTGTGAGCGAGGGGACTGTTGATATTGTGATCGGGACCCACCGCATCTTGTCCAAAGATGTCCAGTTCAAGGATCTGGGCCTGTTGATTGTGGATGAGGAGCAGCGTTTCGGGGTGAAACACAAAGAGAAAATCAAAAAGATGAAGAGCAATATTGACGTTCTCACCCTGACGGCCACACCGATTCCCCGTACTCTGCACATGTCGATGATGGGGGTTCGTGATCTGTCGGTCATTGAAACACCACCGGAAAACCGTTTTCCGGTTCAGACCTATGTATTGGAATATTCCGCCGCACTGGTACGGGAAGCGATTGAGCGGGAAATGGCCCGGGGCGGACAGGTTTACTTTTTATACAATCAAGTGCAGAACATTGACAAGATGGCGGAACAGATCCGGATGTTGGTCCCCGATGCCCGGATCGCAGTGGCCCATGGACAGATGGCGGAGACGGAATTGGAAAAAGTCATGCTGGACTTTTTGGATGGGGAGACAGATGTCCTGGTGAGCACCACCATTATTGAAACCGGGGTGGACATTCCCAATGTCAACACCTTGATCATATACAATGCTGACAAAATGGGCCTTTCCCAACTGTATCAATTGCGGGGGCGGGTGGGCCGCTCCAACCGGATCGCCTATGCATATTTCACCTACCAGCGAAACAAGGTATTATCAGAGACAGCTGAAAAACGGCTTCAAGCCATCAAAGAATTCACCGAATTGGGTTCCGGGTTTAAAATTGCCATGCGAGACTTGGCCATCCGGGGGGCCGGCAATCTCCTCGGAGCGGAACAGCATGGTCATATCGCCACCGTCGGCTTTGAGATGTACACCCAGATGTTGAAGGAAGCGATCCGGGATCAACAAGGGGAAAAGGAAGAAGAGGCTCGACCCGATCCCGTGATCGAGCTGAATGTCGATGCCTATATTCCCTCGGACTATATCCGGGATGAAAAGCAGAAGATTGAGATTTACAAAAAAATCCGGGCGATCCGCACTCTGGATACGGCCCGGGACCTGGAAGAGGAGATTGAGGACCGGTTTGGAGATCTGCCGCGCCCCGTGCAAAATCTACTCCGGGTGGCCCGTCTCCATGCTTATGCGATCAGATATAACATGGAGGAGATCAAACAAAACGGATATGATATCGTGATCCGTCTTCATCCGGATCAGAATCAGGTGGTGGACGGGCAGCGTCTGTTCCGGGTGATTCAGAATTTCCACGGACGGATCCGCCTCTCTTCCGGGGAACGAATCGGGATCACCTTCCGCCTCAAAGGGATTCCGACGGCGGAAGGACTGGAAATGGTGGAACAATTTCTGATACAATATGAAACGGTTCCCAAAACGAAAGGAGCAGTTCGAAATGCAGCCAATGAATAAACGACTGCTGACGGTGCTGAGCGCCTTCCTGGCAGTTTCTTTGTTGGTGGCCGGTTGCGGCACCAAGGATGACAAAAACGGACAGGAGACGGCCAAGGATGGACAAGCCAAGGTCCTCCCCACAGACAGTAAGAAAGTGGTTGCCGAGTATGAAGGCGGCAAGGTGACGGAAGGGGAACTGAACACCTATCTGAATATTTTGGCTCTGTTTCAACCTCAGATGGCTGCCATGATGGAATCCCCTGAGGCAAAAAAGGAGATTGTCAAAAGCTATATCGCAGAGCAGATGGTATCAGAGAGGGTAAACGGAAAAAAGTATGAAAAGCAGGCGGAAGAATCCTTGAAAGAATTTGAGGAGCAGTTGAAACAGATGCCTGCTGAGGGCAAGGACAAGAAAAAGCAGGATCTGGAGAGTTACTTGAAGGAACACGGGTTCACCAAGGAACAACTGAAGGACTTCCTGGAGAAAAACAACAAAGTTTCCGCCTACTTCGAGGATAAAGTGAATGAGAAGGATTTGAAGAAGCAATATAACAAATCCGACGATTTTTATAAAATCAAGTTGCGCCACATCTTGATCTCCACCCAAGAAGATCCGGAGGGAAAGAAGAAAAAACGTTCCGATAAAGATGCCAAAGCCTTGGCCGAAAAAGTGAAGAAAGAGCTGGAGGACGGAAAGAAATTCAGTGAACTGGCGAAAAAGTATTCCGATGACCCCGGCTCGAAAGAACAGGGTGGCGAGATGGAAGGGACACCTGATATGTGGGTTCCGGAGTTTTCCAAGGCAGCGCTCAAAACTCCCATCAAACAGATCAGCGATCCGATCAAATCCGACTACGGATATCATCTGATCCAGGTGACCAAGCGGGAAAAGCAATCCTTTGACAAAGTGAAGGAACAGATGATGGGTGAAAAGGTGACGGAGCTGTATCAAGCTTTTGTCAAAGATGAGGTTAAGGTGACCAAGCTGGACATCCCCGGAGACAAAAAGAAAAAATAACCAGGATGAGTGACAGGGCGAGATGCCCTGTCTTTTTTTACGGGATGCAACCGGCATAATAATTTGGCAAGGGATGAATACTATGGGCGTATCCATCAGCAAAGCAGGAAAGAGAAGCGGCCTGATTCGGACCAAATTATCGTGAAAGTGAGGCAACCAGACCCATGAAAGCAACCGGTATCGTACGTCGCATCGACGATCTCGGCCGGGTCGTGATTCCCAAGGAGATTCGCCGAACCCTCCGTATCCGTGAGGGAGACCCACTGGAAATATTCGTCGATCGTGACGGTGAAGTGATTCTGAAGAAATATTCCCCCATCGGAGAACTGGGGGACTTTGCCAAAGAATACGCAGAGGCATTGTTTGAGAGCATTCAGCATATTACCCTGATCTGTGATCGGGACTCGGTGATTGCTGTTGCCGGGGCTTCCAAAAAAGATTATCTGGAAAAGCCCATCGGGGGAATCGTGGAGAACTGCATGGATCAACGAAGACCACAGCAGGAGACGACTCCCGCGCGGGTGGAATTGATCCGGGATCAGCCGGAGGAATATGAATCCTACATTATTGTTCCCATCAATGCTGGGGGAGACCCCATCGGCGCCGTCATACTTCTTTCCAAAGAAGAAGGGGCCAAGATGGGGGAGCTGGAATTGAAGTTGGCCACAACAGCCGCATCTTTTCTGGGAAAACAGATGGAGCAATAACGTTTGTGGTGACCAAGATGAGGAGCGTCCACATGATCTGCAGCAGGCGGAATGCCTGCTTTTTTCCGCTTTGAGATTATACATTCCCCCTGGCGAAGTGTATACTTATATGGTGTTCACAGGATAAGAAAGGGGAACAACATGAAGCAGGGGAAACAGTCTTTTATGAAAGGGGCCGCTATCCTGGCAGTCGCCGCTTTCGTCACCAAACTCCTCGGAGCGGTGTATAAGATCCCCTATCAGAATATCACCGGAAATGAAGGGATGTTCGTCTATCAACAAGTGTATCCCCTGTACAGCACTCTGTTGACGGTGGCCACCGCCGGTTTTCCCATCGCAGTCTCCAAACTGGTGTCGGAGCGGTTGGCCTGGGGGGATGAAGAGGGAGCCCGGCGGGTTTTTCGTGTAACCTCGGTGATTCTGACCCTATCCGGTCTCGCTCTCTTTTTTCTCCTGTACTTGGGTGCCCCGATCGTGGCCGGATGGATGGGCAGCCGAGCACTGCTCACCTTGCCGATCCAGGCAGTCTCCACCGCCCTGTTGGTGGTTCCGATCATGTCAGTGATCCGGGGCTATTTTCAGGGGCACCGCAATATGACCCCCACTGCCGTCTCGCAAGTGGTGGAACAGGGGGTGCGTGTGGTGACCATCCTCACCTTGGCTTGGTGGTTCACAGTGAAGGGTTACGGGGTGGTTTACGCCGGCGCCGGTGCAGTGTTCGGCGCATTTACCGGCGCTGTGGCGGGATTGGTGGTGTTGCTGTTTTACTGGAATCAAAACCAAAGGGTGATGGCCCCGATCCCTCCCCGATCTTCCGCAGCCCCTGGAGAACCCACGGGAAGCCTGGTGCGGCGCCTGGTGGCACTGTCCATCCCCATCTCTCTGGGGGCTTTGGTGCTCCCTCTCTTTTCCCTGGCGGACTCTTTTACCGTGTCCAATCTGTTGGAGGTGGGCGGTTGGAGTCCTGCCGAAGCAGTGGAGTGGAAAGGGATCTATGACCGAGGGCAGCCCCTGATCCAGTTTGCTTCCTTTTTTGCAACAGCCCTCTCCCTATCCATCGTGCCGGTGATCGCTGAAGCACAGACCTTACGGGACGGGAGGAAAATCGCCGATCGTTCGGCGCTGGCGCTGCGGCTGACGTTATTCATGGGTCTGCCCGCTTCCCTCGGACTTGCATTGGTGGCCTACCCCACCAATGTGATGCTTTACAAGGACGGTGACGGCTCGGAAGCATTGGCCATTCTGGCGGTGACCACTCTCTTTTCCACACTGGCCATGACCTCCTCCGGGATCCTCCAGGGGATGGATCGAGTGGTGTTACCCGCTTGTAACCTGGGGGTCGGAATCGGGGTGAAATTGGTGGGCAATGTTTTTCTGATTCCGCTGTTGGACATCCGGGGAGCGGCCTTAGCCACAGTCCTGGGTTATGCCACTGCCGCGATTCTGAACCTGTTGGCCATCCGGAATCGGGTCGGTTCTCTGTTCAGGTTGGGCCCGGCGAAGATTCCTCTGCTCTTATCCACCCTGTTGATGGGAAGTGTGGTATGGGGAGTGGTGCAGGGAACCGGTTGGGTGACGGCGGGGTGGAGTCCTCGCTTGTCCATGACTGCAGCCTCCTTGAGCGGTGTGATGGTGGGAGCAGCCATCTACGGAGCCGCTTTGCTGGGACTGGGTGTGGTCCGGCGTCGGGATCTGGAGCGGATTCCCAAGATCGGCGGCAAATTGATTCCGTGGATGGAGAGATTCCATTTGCTGAAATCGTAACCAGGTGGTGATTGGAGTTGGGCAAAATCACGGTGGTCGGTTTGGGCCCCGGTGATGAGGAAGGTCTTTCTTTGGGGATATTCCGGTTACTGACCCGGGCGGAAGATCTGTGGCTGCGGACAGGGAGGCACCCTGTCGTCTCGTGGTTGGATGAAGAAGGCGTCTCCTACCAAACCTTTGATTCCGTCTATGAAAAGCATACCGATTTTTCGAGTGTCTATCGGGAGATTGCCGATCAGCTGTTTGCACGGGCCCGGAAAGGGAATGTGGTTTATGGGGTTCCCGGACATCCGATGGTGGCCGAAAAAACAGTGGAGATTCTCCAACGGGAAGGGAGGAAACAGGAAGTTTTGGTGGAGGTGAAAGGGGGCACCAGTTTTATGGATGCTGTCTTCACCTGTGTCGGAGTGGATCCGGTGGAAGGTTTTCTCCTCCTGGACGGGACCGCCCTGGATGCCGGCTTCGTCAATCCCCGCGTTCATCAGCTGATCACACAGGTTTACGACCGGATGGTTGCCTCGGAGGTGAAGCTCACACTGATGGAGGTCTATCCCGATGATACTCCCGTGACTGTCGTGACAGCGGCGGGTGTGTCCGGGCAGGAGCGTGTGGAACAGGTTCCTCTCTATATGTTGGATAGGGAGGATCGGTTTGGCAATCTGAGTACAGTCTACATCCCTCCTTCATCAGAACCGGATGTTCTTCACCGGCAATTTTCCACCCTGGTGGAGATCATCTCCCGTCTCCGCGCTCCGGGAGGGTGCCCATGGGATCGTAAGCAGACCCATGAAACCCTTCGACCCTATCTGCTGGAAGAATCCTACGAATTTCTGGAGGCTGTCGCCGAAGCGGATCCGGACAGGATGGCTGATGAACTGGGAGATGTGTTGCTCCAGGTTCTCCTTCATGCCCAGATCGCATCGGAAACCGGAGAGTTCGCGATCAGGGATGTGATGAAAAATCTGGCTGACAAGTTGATTCGCCGACATCCCCACGTGTTTGGGGACGAGTCGGTGGAAGATGAGAGAGATGTGAAGAGGAAATGGGAGGAGATCAAGGCCAGGGAACGAGGTGCTGAGGAGAGGTCCCTGTTGGAGGGAGTCCCTGAGGAATTCCCGGCCCTGGCACGTGCCCTCAAATTGCAGAAAAAAGCGGCGGGGGTCGGCTTTGATTGGGACAGCGCCGAAGGGGTGCGGGATAAACTGGAGGAGGAACTGGCGGAGGTGTTTGCAGCCTCTTCTGCGGAACGGGAAGAGGAAGTGGGAGACCTCTTCTTCACGGCTGTGGCATTGGCCCGTCTCTTCCAAGTGGACCCGGAGCAGGCGTTGCTGGGTGCCTGTCGTAAGTTTGTCCGCCGTTTCCGATGGATGGAGAAAGAAGCCCGCCGGATGGGCCGTCCGATGGACGACTTCCCTCTGACACAATTGGATGTTTGGTGGGAACAAGCCAAAGAGGAGGAGCGACGAGGTAAGGGGAATCTTTGAAAATCACCGGCAGGAGAAGGATTTTCCCTTTTTGCCCAGAAAGTATAATCCACATCGGTCTGAAGGAGGATTCCAAATGAATAAAAATGAACTGATCAACAACATCGCTCAAAAGAGCGGAATGACTAAAAAAGATGTGGAAACCGTCATCAACGGGTTCCTGGAAGAAGTGACCCAGGCACTGGGTTCCGGGGAAAAAGTCCAGTTGATCGGCTTTGGCACTTTTGAGACCCGCAAGCGGTCCAGCCGCAGCGGCCGCAATCCGCAGACCGGAGCTGTCATCGAGATCCCCGAGTCGACTGTACCGGCTTTCAAGGCGGGCACCCGGCTCAAAGAAGCGGTCAAGTAACGATGCGTCTTGATAAGTTCCTTAAAGTGTCCCGTCTGGTTAAGCGGCGCACCTTGGCCAAAGAGGTGTGTGATCAGGGGCGGGTGGAAGTGAATGGGAGGCCGGCCAAAGCGGGAACGGTTCTGAGCGTGGGGGATGAGGTGGCCATCTGTTTCGGCAACCGGTCCCTTCGGGTACGGGTGGAATCCTTGAAGGAGACCACCCGGAAGTCGGAAGCGGGTGAGCTGTACACTGTGCTGGAGAGAGATTCCGACGGCGGAGCCGATCATATCGGTTCCTGAGATGGAATAGTTCTAAAACTTGTCCTCCGTCATACCATGTATCGTAAAGGGGGTACATGCCAATGGCGGATGAATTGTATCTGTCCGGCGCGTCCCATCACGAAGTGGTGCTGGTCGGCCGGAATACCCTGGATGTGACCGGTGTGACGGGCGTGGACAGTTTTGACAGTGAAGAATTCCTGTTGCAGACGGAGTGTGGCTATCTCGGAATCAGGGGAACCAACCTTCATATCAAAACCCTGGATTTGGAACAGGGAAAAGTGGCGATTGAAGGGGAGTTTCATGAGATGAGTTACCTGGATGACGGACATCAGCGGGCGGATCGGGCCAAGAGCCTGATGGGCAGGTTGTTCCGGTGACGCTTCCCACCCAGTGGCTCACCCTGGGCCTCATGTTGGGATCGGGTTGGCTGATGGGCTTCATGCTGGACTTGTACCGAGTCCTCTCTCGCCGGTTTCGGCTGGGAGGATGGGCCATTTCTCTGGTTGATTTGCTTTATTGGGGCGTTTCGGGGGGACTCGTCTTTTCTCTTCTGATGTGGAGCAATTGGGGAGAACTTCGCTTTTACATCTTTGCCGCGATCCTCACAGGTTGGCTGACCTACCACACCTGGTTTGAAAATTGGGTCAGTCGGGGGATCGAATGGGGCGTCCATGCCGTGGAACAGATCCTTCGCTTTTTTTTGAGGATGTTTCTGGTTGTGGTGTGGCGGCCTGGAGTCGCGGTGTGGGTTCTGCTGAGGAGATTAGCGGTCCTGGGGTTCCGTCTGCTCCTGTGGGTCCTGCGGATTCCGCTCGGGATGCTCTCTCCCTTGGGTCGATGGTTGAAACCTGTCGGAGACCATCTCACCCGCCGGTTGGAACCGATCGTCCGCCCTGTTGCCCAACTTTCCCGCACGATCCGACGCTGGCTTTCAGGAAAAGGAAAGAATGATGAGTAACCCTGCCGCCCCCTTGGAATCGTGCAGTATAGAAAAAGGATGATTCAATATGGACAATAGAGGGTCATCGAAGAATGTGGTTTCTTTTCGTTCCACCCAATCAGCTCCGTCGATTCCCGAATCTTCCCCCCGCCGCCCCCCTCTGCCGCGCCGGGTCCGCCTTCGCCGGCGAATCTGGTTGGTCCTGATGCTCATTCTCTTCCTTTGGAGCGGGAGTGAATGGATCATCCAGACCCAAGCGGTTCACTCCAAGGAGGCGGCCTTGGTGGAGAAACGGCGGGAGCTGGCTTCATTGGAAAAGGAGCAAAGGGAGTTGAAGCAGGAGATCAGCCGGCTTCAGGATGAAAACTATTTGTTCGAGTTGGCGCGAAAGATGGGATACGGAAAACCGGGTGAGGAAATACTGGATGTGTCAGATCCCCAATGATGTACAAGCCGTCTGCTGGATGCAGACGGCTTGTTTTCGGTCAATGGCCGATGATCAGTTGTTCCCGGGGGTAGCGGTAAGGATCCGGCGGGGTCTTCCCCCGAATCAAAAATAGGATCGGAAGAAGGCCGATCCGGCCCACGAACATCAACACCATGAGAATTCCCTTGGTGACGGCGGTCAATTCCGAGGTGATTCCCAAAGAAGCTCCGGTGGTGCCAAAAGCGGAGTTCACTTCAAAGATGATGGTATGGAGGGACTGGTGAGGTTGCAGAGCAGTCACCAAGATGGTTGCCAATCCCACCAGGAGGATGCCGATGGAAAAGATGACTGCGGCCTTGCGGATGTCTTCGTCCAACAATTCCCGGTGAAACACCCGGATGTGGCGCTGGCCCCGGGCATATCCGAAGATAGCCAGAATCACTACGGCCAGGGTGGTGGTCCGGATTCCGCCACCGACGCTGGAAGGGCTGGCACCGATAAACATCAGGAAAGAGAGGAAGAGTTGGGACGAGACCGTAAAATCGTTCAGATCGAGGATCGTCAATCCACAACTTCGCATCGTCACAGAATAGAAAAGGGAGTTCCAAAAAGTTTGCCCCAACCCCTGGTCGGCATACAGGTGTTGCCCTTCCAGCAACCACAACCCCGTCACTCCCAGGACCAGCAGGGCGATATAAGTGGTGACGGTGATTTTGGTGAACAGGGAGAAGCGGAAATTCCGGCGGCCCCGGGAGGCAAACCACTCCTTCAGTTCGACCAGAACAGGGAAGCCGATCCCGCCGGCCACGATCAGCAACATGTTGAGAGTGATAAAGAAGTGATCATTCCGGAATCCGACCAGGGAATTCCCGAATATATCCAATCCCGCATTGGTATATGCGGAAAGGGAGCTGAATGCACCGTAGGCGATGGCATTCCATCCGTAGTCGTAGGCCAGGTGAAGGTAGATCCCCATCAGTACCGCACCTATGGCCTCGATCACCAGAGAGATGATCAGAATATCCCGCATCAACCGAACCAGACCCGCCAGGTCCGAGCGGTTTTGGTCCAGCATGATCATCCGTCGTCGCTGGATTCCGATTCTCTGACCGGTGGCCATCCACAAAAACGTACCCACGGTCATGAACCCAACTCCGCCGAACTGGATCATGACCATGATCATGATCACCCCTGCGGGGCTGAAAGTATCTGCTGTATTGACCACGGTCAGGCCGGTTACACTCACGGCACTCACTGCGGTGAACAGGGCGTCCAGATAGCTTAACTCCATCCCAGGCCGGTGAGCGACGGGAAGCCAGAGGAGAAAGCTGGCCAGGATCGATGCTGAAAAATAGATCAGGATCAGGAGCTGAACCGGTGTCAGCCTTTTCAGATTCATAGGTGAACCTACCCCACTCTCGGCCAAAACTAATGTTCATTTTACAATACAGGGTTCGGTTTGCAAATCGAAAAGAGGAATTTACTTCCCTTCAGAGAAGAAGAATGGGGAACGATAAAACGGACCCGGGGGAACTGTATGCGGAATCCGGGCAAAGGTTACAACAGGGGTGTGTCTGGTTTCAGATTGTTTCGCGACGGCCGGCTATGGGTGATCAGACACTCGGTGACAGGGTGATACCGACAAAAGTGAAGGCGGGACTCCCGGAGGAAAGGGGAAAATGTGGATGTGGAAGCGGTGGTTGAGTATGGGTTTGGCATTTACCCTCATCTTCGGTCTGCTCGGTTCCCAGGCTGTCGACGGGAAAAAGAAAAGTAAAAAGCAGGTGGAGACCGGGTTGGAGTTTCTCCTGGACCATCCTGAACGCCTCAAAGGAAAGAAGGTGGGTTTGATCACCAATCCCACAGGAGTTACTTCAGATCACCGACACGGGCTGGATGCCATGCTGGAAGCGGGGATCCATGTGGTAAAGGTGTACGGGCCCGAGCACGGAGTTCGGGGGACGGAACAGGCGGGGGACACTCCAGGATCCTATGAGGATCCGCGGACAGGGCTCCCCTTTGTCAACCTTTACGGAAAAGAGCCGACGGAGATGATCCCCCTTTTTGACGGGGTGGATGTGTTGATTTTTGATATCCAGGATGTGGGCACCCGCTTTTATACCTATATATACACCATGGCTCACGCCATGGAAGCGGCAGCCCGGGCGGACAAGACATTTATCGTTTTGGATCGACCCAATCCTCTTGGAGGCGTGAAGGTGGAGGGGCCGGTACTGAAACCGAAGTACAGCTCCTTTGTTGGTCTGTACCCCATTCCCCAACGGCATGGAATGACCGTCGGGGAGCTCGCTCGGATGTTTAACGGGGAATTCCTGCCGGAACCGGTGGATCTCCAGGTGGTTCCGATGAAAGGTTGGAAGCGGTGGCACCGGTTTGAGGACACAGGCCTCCCCTGGGTCCTGCCTTCTCCCAACATGCCGACAACAGAGACGGCACTCGTCTATCCCGGAACCGGGATGATCGAAGGGACCAACCTGTCCGAGGGTAGGGGAACCACCCGCCCCTTTGAGTTGGTGGGAGCTCCCTATATCAAGGGTTGGGAATTGGCTGAGGCTATGAACCAAGCCGGATTGCCCGGAGTCTCCTTCCGGGAAGCCTACTTCACCCCCACTTTCTCCAAATACGAAGGGGAGACAGTGGGAGGGGTTCAGCTGCATGTGGAGGATCGAAAAGCCTTCTCTCCGGTATTGACAGGCTTGACTCTCATTCAGGAGACAAAGCGATTGTATCCGGATCAGTTTCAGTGGAGGAGTGACCACTGGATTGACAAATTGACCGGCTCCGATCGGGTCCGCAAACAGATCGACGCAGGTGTGCCGGTTAAAAGGATCGTGGCGAGTTGGAAGAATGAGCTGAAGGAATTCCGGCAATTGCGTTCCCGATACCTTATCTATCCGCCGACCCGCTGAAAAAGCAGAAAAAGCACCCCTAAAAAAAAATCGAAAAAACCCTTGACACAGTCACAAGTGGTTAGTATAATTACATTTGTGACTGACGCGGGGTGGAGCAGTTGGTAGCTCGTCGGGCTCATAACCCGAAGGTCGCAGGTTCAAGTCCTGCCCCCGCAACCAACTGAACAAAACGGGGTGAGGGGTTCGGGTTCCTTTGGGAACAACCCCCGAAATCCGGATTCCTCCCCTTTTGATGTGGCGGCGTAGCTCAACTGGCTAGAGCGTACGGTTCATACCCGTGAGGTTGGGGGTTCGAGACCCTCCGCCGCTACCAGACGAAAAGGCGAGGTTCAGGCCCTTGATCGTAGGAAGAGGGGGCATTGATTCGCCTTTTTTCTTTTTCTTCAGGAGTCCCGGAATATCCGACTCCGCGGTACTGCCCGCCAAAACCTTGGGGAATCCTAAGACGGATTCGGGCTTTCGGGAGCTTCCGAGTGTGTAGGAGTGGTATTGTGGATGTTACTATAAAAAAAGTCAAATTCACGACGATCAACAAATCGTATACGGAAAAGGTGCGGGATTGGCAAGGGCGGCACTGCTTCGCCACCCAGTACCCCAACCCCGACGGCAAGCGGATCTTTCTGACATATTATTTTGTGAAGAAAGGCTACACGATCTCCAAAGTGTTCCACCGTTCCGGGGAATTTCTTTATTACTATTGTGACGTGATGGAAATGCGGCAGGTGGGTCGGTTGCGCTATGTGATGGTGGACCTGCTGCTCGATTTACTCGTCTATCCCGATGGGAGGTATCACTTGATCGATGTGGACGAGTTTGCCACTGCCATTGAGAAGGGGCAGTTGAAAAGGAGGCAGCAAGTCCACTCTCTCCGGACGCTGGACAAAATGATCCGTCTGCAGACCAAGCGCGCCTTTATCCCGAAGTATCTCCACGAGGCCCGGATGTTTCCCCTGCCGGATTCCCCAAACCGAAAGTGAGGAGCCCGACGGTTCCGGAGGAAGGACCGGTCAGGGACGGGGAATTCACGATTAACCTTTAAGGGAGTGACGGGATGCCGCGGTGGATTTGGCCCCCGATCAGAGGATCGGGGGTCTTTTTTTGTCTCCTCCCGGTGTCGCCGAAAAAGTTTTTTTCGGAAGTTTTGTCGGATACGCCTTTTCTTCGTGCCGCATCGACAGAAACAAGCAATGAAAGAGGGTGGGGGATCGACACAAAAAAGGGAACATACCATCGCCTTGAAAGGAGTGAAAACGGGCTTTTTCTTAATAACGGAAAGGGGTGGGTTTTCAGCCTGAAAAAATGTCGGAAACTTTTTTTCCAAGTTCAGCAATTATGACAAACTTAAACGGGATCCCTCGCTATAATAAGATCCACACGTTCGGACGAGCCGATCATCCGGACGCTGAACCGACGAAGGGATGGATGAACGATGCAGATGTTGACCACCGGATGGGGGGCTTATCTTTCCCGTACTCTTCAAAAGCTGGTTCCGGATCGAACCGGGACACGGAGCTGGCAGAGCAGGATTTTAAACACCTGGAATCTCCCTGTCATCGCGATGGGATTTCTCCTGGGGCGAGCGATGATTTTGGATACGATCTCACCCTTCGCCCTGGCTTATATGGGTGTCGTGATTCACCTGACTCGGCGCCAGTGGCCACTGTCCATGATCGCTCTTATTCTCGGTGCAGCCACCTTGGGGGCGGGACAGGGGGCATGGATCGCGGGGACGTTGATCTGGTTTTTGGTCGTGCAAAAAGTGTTTCACATGATGGGAAAGGGCCACCTCAACTTCGCTCCTTTCGTGGTATTGACCACCGCCACAGGGGCCCACCTCCTTCGCCTCTATCTGGAGGGATGGACTCCGTACACTGGGATTTTGGCAGGAGTGGATGTCCTGCTCTCCTTCATTCTGACTTTCATCTTCGTACAATCATTGCCACTGTTCACCCTGCGGAAGAAGAAGTTCTCCCTTCGCCATGAGGAGATCGTCTGTCTGGTGATCCTGGCGGGCTCGGTGGTCACCGGGATGCTGGGATGGAAGGTGAGCGATCTGTCAGTGGTTCATGTGGCTTCCCGGTATCTGATCATGGTGTTGGCCTTGGTTGGAGGCGGAATGTTGGGAGCATCGGTGGGGGTTGTGACAGGAATGATTCTCAGTCTGGCTGATCCCAAGGCCATGGCTCAAATCAGCTTGTTGGCCTTTGCCGGATTGTTGGCGGGACTGTTCAAGGAGGCAAAGCGATGGGGGGTGGCGATCGGATTTGTATTGGGCACCCTTGTCCTCACTCTCTACGGAGGGGGCACTGATGAGGTCTGGATCTCCCTGCAGGAGACGGTCTTGGCCATGCTTCTCTTTCTCGTCACTCCAAAGGGAGCGGTGGATACCATCGCCCGATGGGTCCCGGGCACCCCGGAAAACGAATTGGCCCGTCAGGAGTATACCCGGCGATTGCGTGATGTCACAGCTGCCAAAGTGGAACAATTCAAAGAACTGTTCAGTGAAATGGCCCGCAGTTTCCAGGAGGATGCCACAGGGAGTCCAAATGATGATGAACATTACATGAACCGGTTTATCGACGGAGTGATGGACCGTTCCTGCCGGACCTGCCACCTGTATCGACAGTGCTGGGAGAAAAAATTTGTCTCCACCTACAATGGGATGACCGATCTGATGGCCATGGTGGAGTTGAACGGGCCGGAGAAGGCACTCCGTGTTCCCCGGTCCTGGTCAGAACACTGTGTCAAGGCGGAAAAGGTGCTCCATCTGATCCGGGAAGGTTACAGTACGTATGAGCAGGATATGTTGTGGAGGGACAAACTGAAAGAGACACGCCGCATCGTCTCGGAACAGTTGGAAGGGGTCTCCGAGGTGATGGAAGGGTTGGCGGAGGAGATCCGAAACGAAACCCATGTGATGGCAGCTCAGGAGGAGCAGATACATCAGGCGTTGGAGGATCTGGGCCTGTCCATTCAGCGAGTGGAGGTGATCAACCTGGAAGAAGGGAAAGTGGAGATAGAGGTCACCTTACCTCACAGCGACGCTCTGGATGAGTGCCGGAAGCTGGTGGCGCCGCTGGTGACCGAAATCGTGGGTGAACCGATCACCGTTCAACGCAAGGTGGTTCAGGGACGGTCAGCGGGAGCGGTGGTCACCTTGGGGTCCGCCCAACGCTTTGAAGTGAAAACCGGGGTGGCCGGAGCGGCCAAGGGAGGACACTGGCTATCCGGTGACAGCTATTGTTACATGAACGTGGGAACCGGAAAATACGCCGTCGCCATCAGCGACGGAATGGGAAACGGAACCCGGGCCCAACAAGAGTCCAGTGCGGCTCTTCAGCTGTTGCGGAAATTGCTCCAATCCGGGGTAAAGGAAGAAAAGGCGGTGGAGACGATCAACTCGATTCTGAGTCTGCGATCGACTGACGAGATGTTCGCCACCATTGATCTGGCCATGATTGATTTGAATTCAGCCGGATCCCGCTTTCTCAAAATCGGATCCACCCCTGGTTTTGTCAAACGGGGGAACGAGGTGATGATGATCTCCGCCGGAAACCCGCCCTTGGGGATTCTGAACGATATTGATGTGGAGCCGGTGGAGTTTCAACTGCAGCCGGGGGATCTGGTGGTGATGATGACCGACGGCATATATGACGCCCCACGTCACGCTTCTAACAAGGAAGCCTGCATGAAACGGTTGATCACCGAGATCAAGACCAAGGATCCCCAGGGATTTGCTGACTGTCTGTTGGAGCAAGTGATCCGGCATCATGACGGGGAGATCGAAGATGACATGACCGTGGTGGTGTCCAAGGTGGAAACCTATGTGCCCGAATGGGCCACCATTCGCATTCCAGGGGTGAATCGGGTCGGGCGGAAGCATGTGGCGGGTTTGTGACGGATGTTCCGAAAGAGCTTTCCGCAATTGAATCTGCTTTTGCAAATAGGCTACAATGGCCCTAAGGTCGAGGTCGGCCTTCTTGAAAAAAGCTCAACAGTCGGCTGTTAATTACCTGAAAATGGATGTGAAGGGAGTTATGAACGGTTGCAAAGAGACCAGGGCAAAGGATCTCAAGCAGGAACTTGCCCAGGATGTATGGGTTGCGTCGTTACGCTCCCTCTCCCCTGATAAATAGATAATCACAGCCGGGCTTCACAGGGTATATTACCCGGGGTAGGTTCCCCGGGATTTTCTGCTTTATATGTGCCGAAGGTGTAAAAAGAGCGGGAGGATGAAGATGCTGGAGCAGATGAAAAAGACGATTCAATCCCATCACATGCTTCCTGAGGGGAGCTCGGTGCTGGTGGGAGTTTCCGGCGGTCCGGACTCCATCGCACTCCTTCACGCCCTCTGCCGGATCGCTTCCTCTCACAGGTGGAAAGTGGCGGCAGTACATGTGAATCACGGCTTGCGGGGGGAAAATAGCCAAGCAGATGAGAAGTATGTTCGAACCTGCTGTGATCGCTGGGAGATTCCCTGTGAGGTGGAACAGGTGGAGGTCAAAAAAGTCATCGCGCAAAAAGGTGGAAATAAACAGGCGCTGGCCCGGAGCCTTCGCTACGCCGCCTTTCTGAGGGCAGCTCAAAGGATCGGCGCGGAGTGCCTCGCCTTGGCCCATCAAGCAGATGATCAAGTGGAAACATTGCTGATGCGACTGATCCGGGGAACCGGACCTGCTGGATTGGCCGGGATCCCGGCCACCCGGGAATGGAGGGGGCTTAGGATCGTTCGTCCTCTGTTGGAAGTATGGCGCTCCGATGTGGAAGCCTATTGTACCCGATATGGGCTCAACCCCCGTCTCGATGAGAGCAACCGGGATCCCAGCTTCACCCGGAGTCGCATCCGGCATCACCTTCTTCCCGGATTGGAGAGTTACAATTCCCGGGTCAAGGAAGCGCTTTTCCAATTGGCACACTTGGCGGCAGATGAAGAAAAATATTGGAAAAAAATAACGGAAAAGGAAGCGCTTCGTGTCATCACCGACAGCGGACAGCAATGGGTTGAGGTGGATATTGGGATACTGATGGAGCTGGGAGTTGCTTTACAAAGAAGGGTGATTAAACTAATATTAAATTGTCTTGAGGAAGATGATGAAAATGAAACAGTCACCCTTGACGCAGTGGAAAGAATCCGGAGACTGGCCATGTCGATGGACCCTTCGGGGGAAACTTCGCTTCCCGGAGGTGTCCGGGCGGAGCGGATCTACCAACGGCTCCGGATCCTGAAGGCAGCGTCAGCGTCCTGGGATGAAGGGGAAAAAGTGCTTCCCGTCCGGCTTCCGATTCCGGGGGAGGTACGCTGTCCCGCCGGTCGAATCCGGGTTTGGACCGACTCCCATCCCCCCTTTCCATTGACGAAGGAGCGCGCTGTATTCGACCTCGACCAACTGGAAACAGCCCCGGTCGTACGTCCGCGGCGACCTGGAGATCGGGTTCGCCCCTTGGGCATGAACGGGACAAAAAAGGTGAAGGAAGCCCTGATCGATACCAAAGTTCCCCGCCGTCTCCGTGACGGAATTCCTTTGCTCATCTGTGGGGAGGAAGTGATTTGGGTTCCCGGTGTGGTCCGTTCCGGATACGCGAGAGTAACGGATGAAACACGTCGTTTCCTGTGCCTGGAGTGGCAGTGGGCGAATGATGCTCCGGATGAGGGGGAGCCTTGATGCAAATGTGGAAAATGCGCATACATACTTTTGTTTCCAGGAGGTTTCCATGCACGAAGACATCCGAGAAGTATTGTTGTCCGAATCTGACATCCGGGAAAAAGTGAAGGAACTGGGTGCCCGGCTCACCAAAGATTACAGCGGCTTAAACCCCCTCTGCATCTGTGTGCTGAAGGGGGCGGCTCCGTTTATGAGTGATTTGGTCCGGGCGATTGACACCCAACTGGAGATGGATTACATGGCGGTTTCCAGCTATGGAGCTTCCACTTCTTCCTCCGGCGTCGTCCGGATTGTGAAGGATTTGGACACGGCTGTGGAAGGACGCCATGTGATCGTGGTGGAGGATATCATCGACAGCGGATTGACATTGAGTTATTTGCTTGATCTATTGCGCCGCAGGAATGCGGCTTCCGTCAAAGTGGCAACACTGTTGGATAAACCCGCTCGACGCACCACCGGTCTGGAGCCCGATTATTGCGGTTTCAAGGTTCCCGACGAATTCGTGGTGGGTTACGGGTTGGACTATGCGGAAAAATACCGGAACCTGCCTTATATCGGTGTGCTCAAAAAGAGTGTTTACAGTGACTGAAGAGAAGTTGTGACCCATAATCCCGTGTGGTAAAATAATGAAAGTGGTATTTTTGAGAGGAGGCCAAGGATGAAAACCATCTTCCGGAATTCCGGATTGTATATAATACTCATCCTTGTCACCGTCGGGATCGTAAATCTTTTATGGAACCCCGGAACGGAGACGGAGACGTTAACCTACACCCAGTACCAGAAGAAGCTGGAACAGGGCAAGATCTCGGAAGCGACCGTGCGTCCGGAAGGGGGCACCTATCATATTGAAGGGAAATATAGCAAAGGGGTCAACAAGACGTTTACGACCAACGGTCCCTACGGAGAAGGTAGCACCGTTATTCAGGACCTAAAAAAGGCCGGCGTCAATACGACAGTTGAGAAGGCGAAGAGCGATTCCATCTGGATCACGCTGTTCACTTCGATCGTTCCCTTTGCCATCATTCTTCTTCTTTTCTTTGTTCTGCTCAATAATGCCCAGGGCGGCGGTAACCGTGTGATGAACTTCGGCAAGAGCAAAGCCAAGATGTACAACGAGGAGAAGAAGAAAGTCACCTTTGCGGATGTGGCGGGAGCCGATGAAGAGAAGACCGAGTTGGTGGAAGTGGTCGACTTTCTGAAGGACCCTCGCAAATTTGCCGCCGTGGGAGCTCGGATCCCCAAGGGAGTGCTGTTGGTGGGACCCCCGGGTACCGGTAAAACCCTTTTGGCCCGGGCCGTTGCCGGTGAAGCGGGAGTTCCCTTCTTCAGCATCAGCGGTTCCGACTTTGTCGAAATGTTTGTCGGAGTGGGGGCCTCCCGGGTTCGTGATCTGTTTGAACAGGCGAAGAAAAATGCTCCTTGTATCATTTTTATCGATGAGATCGACGCTGTGGGACGTCAGCGGGGTGCTGGCTTGGGCGGCGGTCACGATGAGCGGGAGCAGACATTGAACCAACTGCTGGTGGAGATGGATGGATTTGGTGCTAATGAAGGGATTATCATCATGGCGGCCACCAACCGTCCGGACATCCTCGATCCCGCCCTCCTCCGTCCCGGTCGCTTTGACCGTCAGATCACGGTCAACCGTCCGGATGTCAAGGGTCGTGAAGAAGTGCTCAAAGTACATGCCCGGAACAAGCCCCTGGCAGAGGATGTCAAACTGAAAACCATCGCCCAGCGCACCACCGGGTTCACCGGAGCCGATCTGGAAAACCTGCTCAACGAAGCGGCACTGCTTGCGGCCCGTCGCAGCAAAAAGAAAATCACCATGGCTGAGGTGGAGGAAGCCATCGACCGGGTGATCGCCGGGCCGGAGAAGAAAAGCCGGGTGGTCAGCGAAAAGGAAAAGAAGACGATTATTTATCACGAAGGCGGTCACGCCGTGGTGGGGTATTTCCTGGAGCATGCGGAAACAGTCCATAAAATTACCGTTGTTCCCCGGGGCCAGGCAGGGGGATATGTGGTGATGCTTCCGAAGGAAGATCGGATGCTGTTGACCAAAAGCGAGCTGTTGGACCGGGTGACCGGACTGTTGGGAGGTCGTGCCGCTGAAGAAGTGGTCTTGGGTGAGGTGAGCACCGGAGCTCACAATGACTTTGAAAAGGCGACCAGTATTGTGCGCAGCATGATCACCGAATACGGGATGAGCGAGCGACTGGCCCCGATGCAGTTCGGGCGCAGTCAGGGCCAGGTCTTCCTGGGTCGGGATCTCGGCCATGAGCAGAATTACTCCGATGCCATCGCCTACGAGATCGACCAGGAAATGCAGGAAATGATCAACAAATGTTATCAGAAGGCGAAAGACATCCTGAACGAAAAAAGGGACAAACTGGAATTGATCGCTGAAACTCTCTACAAGAAAGAAACTCTGGATGCCGACGAGATTCGTCAATTGATGGAAAACGGAAAGTTGGACCAACCGATCGATGTGCATATTCAGGGTAAGTCGGACTCGGAGGGGTCCGGAAGCGAGAAGGATCCCAAGGATGAAGGGAAATAACAAGCTGGACAGAAAGATGCCCCTTGCGGGCATCTTTTTTATCCGAAGTCTGCGCGGAGAATGAGGGTTTATCGACGATCCGGAAATGGATATGGTAAAATGGGCCATGAAAAACAGGACAGGAGGACGGTTGCTCGAGGAGGAGACTGTAGCCGGAACTTTATAGGGGTGTGTTTTCCGATACAGGAGGAGACAGATGATTCAAATAAGGCCCGGGAGTTGCGTAAAAGTGGGAAGATCGGTATAACCTAACCCTAAGAGCATTCAGCCGTTTTTTGAATAGGGATGGGAGGAGCATACTGAATTGGTGACCAAAAATACGGAGAAGCGGATCCCCAGTGATATCGAAATTGCCCAAAAGGCAAAGATGCAACCGATCGGAGAGATTGCTGCCCGATTGGGGCTGGAGGAAGAGGACCTGGAACTGTTCGGTAAGTATAAAGCCAAGATTTCCCCGGGAGTTTGGGAACGGATCCAATCCCGCCCTGACGGACGGTTGATCCTGGTCACCGCCATCAGCCCCACCCCCGCCGGAGAAGGAAAGTCAACCGTCACGGTCGGTCTCGGGCAGGGACTCAACCGGATTGGAAAAAGGGCCACTGTCGCCCTTCGGGAGCCCTCCCTCGGTCCCAGTATGGGGATCAAAGGGGGAGCCGCCGGCGGCGGGTATTCCCAAGTGATTCCCATGGAGGATATCAACCTTCATTTCACTGGGGATTTTCATGCCATCACTTCCGCCCATAACGCCATTTCTGCAGTGATCGACAACCATATTCATCATGGAAATTCACTGGGGATCGACCCCCGGCGCATCCTCTGGAAGCGAGTACTGGATTTGAACGATCGGGCTCTGCGCCATATTGTGGTGGGACTGGGAGGGAAAGCTCACGGAATGCCCCGGGAGGACGGATTTGACATCACCGTGGCCTCTGAGCTGATGGCCATCCTGTGTCTGGCTCAAGATCTGGAAGATCTGAAGGACCGGATCAGCCGGATCCTTGTCGCCTATCGTTTTGACGGTTCCCCGGTGACCGTGGCCGACCTCGGGGTGCAGGGAGCGGCGGCACTTCTTCTGAAGGATGCGATTCGTCCCAATCTGGTTCAGACACTGGAGAACACGCCGGCATTTGTCCACGGAGGTCCCTTTGCCAATATTGCTCACGGTTGCAATAGCCTGATCGCCACCCGCCATGCGCTGAAACTCTCCGATTACACAGTGACGGAGGCGGGATTCGGGGCGGACTTGGGAGCGGAGAAGTTCCTCCATATCAAGAGCCGCGTCGGTGGTCTCCGGCCCGATGTCGCGGTGGTTGTGGCCACGGTCCGGGCTTTGAAAATGCATGGAGGGATGGCGAAGGAGGATCTGGAGACTCCTCATCTCACCGCCCTGCGTCAGGGTTTGCCCAATCTGGAACGCCACTTGGAGACGATGAGGAACTTCGGTCTGGCCCACGTGGTCGCGATCAATCGCTTTCCCACGGATACGGAGGAAGAATTGAATTTGATCCGCCAGTGGTGCGAAGAGCGAAAGGTCCCCGTCTCCCTGACGGAAGTCTGGGAGCAGGGCGGTGCCGGCGGGGAAGACCTCGCCAAAAAGGTAGTCCAGTTGGCGGAATCAGGCTCATCCCGTCTGCAATTTCTATATGATCCGGACCAACCGATCCGGACCAAAATCGCGGCCATCGCCCGTCAGGTTTACGGGGCGGAGGGGGTGGAATACAGTTCCCAGGCAGAAAAACAAATTGGGGAGATCGAAGCCAACGGTTGGGATCGGTTGCCGATTTGCATGGCCAAGACACAATATTCCCTGTCCGATGATCCGACGTTGCTGGGGCGTCCGGAGCATTTCACCCTCCATGTGAGGGAGCTCTCCCCTTCTGTGGGAGCAGGCTTTCTGGTTGCTCTCACTGGAAATATGCTGACCATGCCGGGTCTGCCCAAAAAACCGGCCGCCCTCGGAATGGACGTGGACGCTGCTGGAAGGGTGTCGGGATTGTTTTGATAATGATTCACTCCTGTGATCTTGCTCCCAAAAGCGGGTGAACTGGCAAATGCTTCTGGCAATGGATGTCGGTAATACGAACATTGTTTTCGGCATATACCGGGGGAATGAACTGCTGTATCATTGGCGGGTCCAAACGGACAAGCATTCCACAGAAGATGAGTACGGAATGCGTCTGAAAAATTTGTTTGGACATGTGGGGATCCGGTTGGAGGAGATCGACGGAATTATCATCTGTTCCGTCGTTCCTCCTCTCACCCATGTCCTGAAACTGCTCACCCGAAAATATTTTCATGTGAAGCCGTTGATCGTCGGTCCCGGGGTAAAGACAGGACTCAATATACAATATGAAAACCCCCGGGAGGTGGGGACCGACCGCATCGTCAACGCTGTTGCCGCCATTGAGCGGTTCGGGGCCCCCGTGATCGTGGTCGATTTCGGAACGGCGACCACCTTCTGTTTTATCAATGAGGCGGGCCACTATGTGGGCGGAGCTATCACCCCGGGGATCACCATTTCCACGGAGGCCTTGTACCAGCAGGCCTCCCAGCTGACCCGGGTGGAAATCGTCAATCCCGGGAGCGTGATTGGACGAAACAGTATCAAGGCGGTTCAGGCCGGAGTCTACTACGGTTATGTGGGAGCGGTGGACGAGATTGTCACCCGGATGAAAGCCTTGATGAAGAAACAGCCGACCGTGGTGGCCACCGGGGGGGTGGCGGAACTGATCTGTGCTGAGACCCGCACCATTGATGTGGTGGACCCCCTGCTTACATTGAAGGGATTGAAAAGGATTTACGAACGGAATCAAAGTTGAGGATCGAGGATCACGGACCCCGGAGAGCGGGGTTCTTTTTCACAGTTGTCGGGAAAGTGAGGATTTCAAATGACCGGAACAACGGATTATGCCATCCGGGGAACTGCATATCAAGGTTTGGTGCGGGCTTTTTCCTGTGTGACCACCGGGATGGTGAATGAGATGCAGAAGCGTCATCAAACCTGGCCCGTGGCCAGTGCCGCCTTGGGACGGACGGTGTCGGCGGGGGCGATGATGGGGATGATGTTGAAAAACGACTCGGATAAAATGACGATTCAGATCCAGGGGGATGGTCCCCTGGGGCATATCATCGTCGATGTGGAGGCTGGGGGGAAGGTCCGGGGCTACGTGCAAAATCCCGCAGTGGATCTGCCCAACAATGCCCAAGGAAAGTTGAACGTGGGCGGTGCTGTGGGTCAAGGAACCCTGAATGTGGTTAAAGATCTGGGCCTCCGGGAGCCTTATCGGGGGAGTGTGAACTTGGTCTCCGGAGAGCTGGGGGATGATTTCACTTATTACCTGACCGCCTCCGAACAGATCCCCTCTTCTGTGGGAGTGGGGGTACTGGTGGCACCGGATGGGGGAATCCTCCATTCCGGCGGTTTTATCATCCAGCTGATGCCCGGCGCCGAAGAGCGGTTGATCGATGAATTGGAACAACGGATCCAGCATCTTCCTTCAGTCACTCAACTGATGGATCGAGGAGACCGTCCTGAGGATCTCCTCCGCCGGATCTTGGGGGACAGCTTGAAGATCACCGACAAGCAACCCCTCACTTTCCGTTGCCACTGCTCCCGGGAGCGGATCGACCATACATTGCGCGGTCTGGGTAAAGAAGAATTGCATCGATTGATTGAGGAGCAGGGTTCGGCGGAAGTGATCTGCCATTTTTGCAATGAAGTCTATCGGGTGCCCAAGCAAGATCTGGAGAAACTGTTGGAAGAGGCCAAATGAAAACATGAGGCGAGCGGTCCAGTCCCCCGTGGACTCGGGCCGTTTTTTGGGCATGAGTTCGGCGGAGAAAGAAGAAAATACAGGAGAAATCCTGTCTCCAACTCGGAATTGACACAGGGTGGGCGGATTGATACGATAAAGTCATAAATACCAACCGAACTACTTGGTTAAAAAGGGAGGCCATTATGCGAGCTGCCAACAGCATTACAGATCTGATCGGGGAAACTCCTGTTGTAAAATTGAATCGAATCGTGGGCAAGTCAGATGCGGACATCTATCTGAAACTGGAGTATTTTAACCCGGGGAGCAGTGTCAAAGACCGGATCGCGCTCAGCATGATCGAAGACGCGGAAAAACGGGGGGAATTGAAACCGGGGGATACGATCCTGGAACCCACCAGCGGGAATACGGGAATCGGGTTGGCCATGGTGGCTGCGGCCAAGGGATATCGGGCGATCCTGGTGATGCCGGATACGATGAGTACGGAACGGCGCAATCTCCTGCGGGCCTATGGAGCGGAACTGGTGCTCACCCCTGGGGCCGAAGGGATGAAAGGAGCCATCGCCAAAGCGGAAGAGTTGGCCGCCTCCCGGCCGGATGTGTTCATGCCCCAACAGTTCAACAACCCGGCCAACGTAAAAATTCATGCAGAGACCACTGGGCCGGAGCTTGTAAAGCAGATGGATGGCAAGATTGACGCCTTTGTGGCCGGGGTGGGTACCGGCGGAACCATCACCGGTGCCGGACGGGTCCTGAAGGAGCAGATTCCCGGCATTCATATCGTCGCTGTGGAACCTGCCGCCTCCCCGGTCCTCTCCGGTGGACAGCCCGGTTCCCATAAAATCCAGGGACTTGGTGCCGGATTTGTTCCTGAGATTCTGGACCGGGAGATTTACGATGAAGTGATTACTGTCGACAATGAAGAAGCTTTTAAATGGGCCCGCCGTCTGGCCCGGGAGGAAGGGATTCTGGGGGGGATCTCCTCTGGCGCCGCCATAGCCGCCGCAATGCAGATTGCCCGCCGACTGGGGGAAGGGAAACGGGTGGTGACTGTCATCCCCAGCAACGGGGAACGCTACTTGACTACTCAACTATACCAATTTGAAGAGTGAGGACGGACGTCCCCGCGTGAGCGGGGCTTTTTCCTGTGGAAAACGGTGTTTGGACTGAGAAGGGAGGAGGGGGAACACCTTTTTTCGCGGGGAGATTTATTGTACACTGAGGGGAGGACTTTTGTGCAATCAATCCCAACATGAAACGGGTTCGTGAGATGGGAGTCGAGATTAGCGAGAGACGAGAGGAGACGAGTAAGATGATATTGATGATCGACAACTATGATTCCTTCACCTACAACCTGGTCCAGTACCTCGGGGAATTGGGGGAAGAGATTCAAGTGGTCCGCAATGACCGGATCGACCTCCAAAGGATCCGGGAGCTGAGTCCGGAAGCGATCCTGATTTCCCCGGGACCGGGCACTCCCGATGACGCGGGCATCAGCTTGGGGGTCGTCCGGGAGTTTGGTGATCGGATTCCCATGCTGGGGATTTGCCTGGGCCATCAAGCAATCGCCCAAGCTTACGGGGGCCGGGTGGTTCCGGCGGGACGGCTGATGCACGGAAAAACTTCCCCGGTGATCCATGACGGAAACACCTTGTTTGAAGGGCTCCCCTCCCCTTTTCAGGCCAACCGCTATCACTCCCTGATCGTGGAAAAGGAGAGTCTGCCGGAGGCGCTCGAGATGAGCGCCTGGACAGAGGAAGGGGAAGTGATGGGGATCCGGCACCGGAAACTCCCCTTGGAAGGGGTCCAGTTTCACCCGGAGTCGATCATCACCCAACACGGGAAACAACTGCTGGCCAATTTTTTGCGAAAAATCCGCGGTCACTCTGCCGGGGTTCCGACGGGTTGACAGGGAGAGCTCGCCGGCAACAAAGGATATAACACCCGTCTGATATGGAGGTGAGAATCTATGACGCAAACGACACTGAATCCCTTTCGACCGATCCAGGCCGGTGCTCACACGTTGCCTACAGACCGACGAACTGTGGTGATGGGGATTCTCAACATTACTCCGGATTCCTTTTCCGATGGCGGAAAGTTCACCCGGCTGAAGCAGGCGGTGAGCCACGCCCGGCAACTGGTGGCCGATGGCGCCGACCTCATCGATGTGGGTGGCGAATCCACCCGGCCGGGGTACACCCCCGTCTCCCCCGAGGAGGAGCTTTCACGGGTGATTCCCGTCATCCGTGAACTGTCCCAAACCATCGACGTTCCCATCTCCATCGATACGACCAAAGCAGTGGTGGCCCGCCAGGCAGTGGAAGCGGGGGCCCGACTGATCAATGATGTGTGGGGGTTCAAAAAGGATCCGGACATGGCCCGAACCGCAGCGGAGCTGGATGTGCCGGTGATCCTGATGCACAACCGGGAGGTGGCCCGCTATGACTCCTTGCTGGACGAGATCTGTCACGACCTGATGGAATGCGTGGCCATCGCCCGGAGGGCGGGGGTCAAAGAGGAGCGGATCATCCTGGACCCGGGAATCGGATTTGGCAAGACCCACCAGCATAACCTGATTGTGATGAATCATCTGGAGCGGATCGTGGAACTGGGCTTTCCCGTTCTCCTCGGCACTTCCCGCAAATCCCTGGTCGGCCGCACTTTGGACCTGCCGGTGGAAGAGCGGGTGGAAGGCACCGGAGCCACGGTCACATTGGGGATCGCCAAAGGTTGTCGGATGGTGCGTGTCCATGATGTGAAGGAGATGGTCCGGGTCTGCCGCATGACCGATGCCATGGTAAATGCTTCCGCAGGAGGGGATCTTTGATGGACAAGATCTTTTTCGACGGAATGGCTTTTTATGCTTATCATGGCGTATTTCCCGAGGAGAAACGGCTGGGGCAGCGGTTCCTCGTCGATCTGGAACTGGGCCTGAACTTCAAAGCAGCGGCAGAGACGGACGATCTCCGGCAAACGGTGAACTACGCCGAAGTGTATGAAGCGGTGAAATCTGAGATGGAGGGGGGATCCCACGCCTTGCTGGAAACTCTGGCGGAACGGATCGCGGATCGTTTGTTGGCCGGCTTTCCGGTGGAAGAGGTGAGGGTCCGGGTCACCAAGCCGGATCCGCCGATCCCGGGCCACTATCGCTCCGTCGGGGTGGAGATCCGCCGGAGACAGACCCGATGAGCCAAGCAGTGACCGCCCACCTCGGTCTGGGAAGCAATCTGGGACACCGCCGGCTCCATCTGGAGGAGGCTCTTCGCCGTTTGCACCGGCGGGAAGGGATTCAACTCACTCACCTCTCTTCGCTGTATGAGACAGCACCGGTGGGCTTCCTTGACCAACCCCACTTTCTCAATCTGTGTGTAGGAATCCGGACGACGTTATCCCCGACAGCTCTCCTCGGGGTGCTGTTGCAGGTGGAACAGGAACTTCACCGAGTGCGTAGGGTGCGATGGGGCCCGCGCACCATCGATGTGGACTTGCTCTTGTACGGCGACCGGATCCTCCGGGAAGACCGGCTGACCGTTCCCCATCCCCGGATGACGGAGCGTCCCTTTGTCCTGATTCCCTTGTCTGAGATCGCGGGGGAGGTTATTATTCCCGGAACGGGAAAAACCGTCCTCCAGTGGCGGGAAGTGATGGGAACCCCCAAGGATGTGGTTCCGATCCGCGACTCCATCTCCCTGGAGCAAGTGACCTAGGAGCATAGTGAAAAAGCCATTCACAGGGAGGGTTGGGTTTCGCATGGAGCATCTTTGGATCGTCAGAACTTTGTCGCTGATATGTAAAACCTAACCCCGACCGACCCGACAGCACGGATTCAGCGAGTAAAGGAGGTGTCTTAGATGAAACCGATGAAACTGAAGATCGGACCGGTGGAGACGGAGAACAATGTGGTGTTGGCCCCGATGGCCGGTGTCTGCAATCCGGCATTCCGCCTGATCGCCCGCGAGTTTGGCACCGGCCTCGTCTGTGCGGAAATGGTCAGCGACAAGGCGATCCTGCACGGAAACGCCCGGACGAAGAAGATGCTGATGGTGGACGAACGGGAGAAACCCCTCTCCCTCCAGATCTTCGGCGGGGATAAGAAGAGCCTGGTGGAAGCGGCCTGGGTCGTGGACCAACAGACCAATGCCGACATCATCGATATCAACATGGGTTGTCCGGTCCCCAAGGTGGTCAACTGCGATGCCGGTGCCCGCTGGCTTCTGGACCCCAATAAGATCGAAGAGATGGTTTCCGCTGTGGTGGAGGCTGTCGACAAACCGGTGACGGTGAAGATGCGCACAGGTTGGGATGAAAACCATATCTACGCTGTGGAAAACGCCAAGGCTGTGGAACGGGCCGGGGGCCAAGCCGTCTCTCTTCACGGGCGCACCCGGCAACAGATGTACACCGGCAAAGCCGACTGGGATATCATTCGACAAGTGAAAGAAGCGGTGAAGATCCCCGTGATCGGCAACGGGGACATCAAGACCCCCCAGGATGCGAAACGGATGCTGGACACCACCGGTTGCGACGGAGTGATGATCGGCCGTGCGGCCCTGGGCAATCCCTGGATGCTGTACCGGACCATTCATTACCTGTCCACCGGAGAGTTACTTCCCGAACCGACACCGAAGGAAAAAGTGGAGATCGCCCTCTTGCACATGGACCGGCTGATCAATCTCCGCGGGGAAGAAGTGGCCGTCCGGGAGATGCGAAAGCATGCTTCCTGGTACCTTCGGGGGATGCGGGGGGCCGCCCGGATCAAAGATCAGGTGAACGAGCAGACCACCCGGGAAGGGATGGCCCGGGTTTTGACGGGGTTTGTGGAGCAGATGGAAAAGCGTTCCGAAAAACAGCCCGCCTAGAAACCTTTGGAATGGAAGTCGGCCGCCGTGTGACGGCGGCTTTCCTCGATTGAAACGGACCGATTTTGACCATACAGGAGAATAACGGAGCATTGCCGCTTTGGAGGAGTGAGATGGTTACCATGAGCCAAGGAGAAGAGCTGAACGAACTGTTTCAGGTGCGACGGGACAAGCTGGACACCCTGCGGGAGCGGGGGCTTGATCCCTTCGGCCGTAAATTTGAACGTACCCATACTGCCCGGGGGATTCTCGATGCTTTTGATGCCTTGAGCAAAGAGGAGATTGAGGAGAAACAACAAGCGGCAGTGATCGCCGGCCGGCTGATGGCCAAACGGAAACAGGGAAAAGCATCCTTTGCCCATCTGCAGGATCAGACCGGGCGCATCCAGATCTATATCCGGAAGGATGAGGTGGGGGAAGAGGCCTACGAAACCTTCTCCACCGCCGATCTGGGGGACTGGTTGGGTATCTCCGGGACTGTCTTCAAGACCAATCGCGGGGAGACCAGTGTCAAAGCGACAGAACTCACCTTTCTCAGCAAATCCCTGCGGCCGTTGCCGGAGAAGTTCCACGGGTTGAAAGATGTGGAACTCCGCTATCGCAAACGATATCTCGATCTGATCATGAATCCGGAAGTGAAAAACACCTTTATCACCCGCAGTCGCATTATCAGCGCCATTCGGCGGTATCTGGACAGCCAGGGCTATCTGGAAGTGGAGACCCCCACTCTTCATAACATCCCCGGCGGTGCAGCAGCCCGTCCCTTTATCACTCATCACAACGCTTTGGATATGGAACTGTATCTCCGGATCGCCATCGAGCTTCATCTGAAGCGGCTGATCATCGGCGGGATCGAGAAGGTATACGAGATCGGCCGGGTCTACCGCAACGAAGGCATCTCCACCCGGCATAACCCGGAGTTCACGATGCTGGAGCTGTATGAGGCCTTTTCCGACTTCCATGACATCATGGATCTGACTGAACAATTGATCACCCATGTGACCCGGGAAGTGCTGGGGAGCGACACCCTCCGCTACGGGGAACACACCGTCGAGTTGGGCAAGCCCTGGGCTCGCAAACACATGGTGGATCTGGTGAAGGAACACACCGGCATCGACTTCTGGCAGGAGGTGGGCGATGAGGAAGCCCGTTCGCTGGCCCGGGAACATGGCGTGGAATTGAAGCCGGGCATGACCTTCGGCCATATTGTCAATGAGTTCTTTGAACAGAAAGTGGAGGAGAAGCTGATCCAGCCCACCTTTGTCTACGGACATCCGGTGGAGATCTCCCCCTTGGCCCGGAAGAACGGGGAAGATCCGCGGTTCACCGACCGTTTTGAGCTCTTCATCGTCGGCCGGGAGCATGCCAACGCCTTCACGGAGCTGAATGATCCCATCGATCAGCGGGAGCGCTTTGAAGCTCAAGTCCGGGAAAAGTCCCAGGGTAATGATGAAGCTCATCCCATGGACGAGGATTTCCTGGAAGCCCTGGAATACGGGATGCCCCCCACCGGTGGCCTCGGCATCGGCATCGACCGGCTGGTGATGCTCCTCACCGACAGCGTCTCCATCCGTGATGTCCTCCTGTTCCCCACCTTGCGGGAGCAAGGAGGAAGCCAGCGAGACTGACAGAAATCCCAGTGAACCAACCGGTGGTTGGGACACTGGGATTTTTTAATCGCAGATCGTGACCGACGGGCAAGGATCGGGTAACAGAAGTTGGGATGTTTGGATCAAACCAGGGACAGGGTTGTGATCCTCTCGTTGAGGGAGATGTGATTTGATAGAAGGTTGTGGCATGATCGGGAGATTGGTATCCGATGATTCAATTCCGCCTCATCCTTCGTCCTTGTTTAAGACCCTGTTCAACCGATCCGGATAGTTGGTCACGATTCCGTCGACACCCCAGCGGATCAATCGGCGCATGTCCTGGGGGTGGTTGACGGTATAGGGATGGATCACCAGTCCGTGGCGGTGGGCCCGGCGGATATCTTCCCGGCTCATCCGCCGGTGATCATAGCCGATTCCGTCGGCATAGGCGGCGATATGGCGAAAAGTTCGGGGGGAGAGGTAGCCGGCCTCCCGATAATGGAAGAGCTGGATCAGCGGGACCCGGGGCATCAACTGATGAACCCGGTTCAGGCTGGCCCGGTCAAAGGAGATGATCATCACTTGGGGTGTCTCCCCCTTTCCGGGCAGGAGACGATGCTTTTCCAACATGCGGATCAGTTTCCCTTCCAACTCGGGTCCGGCGGATCCCTTTTTGATCTCGATGCTGAAACGGATTTTGCCCCTCTTGAGTCGGAGAACCTCTTCCAGAGTGGGGATACGAAGCCCCTGAAATTCCGGATTCCATTTACGGGGATGTTTTTTTCCAAACCAAGAGCCGGCATCCAACTGTTTCAGCTGTGCCAGTGTATACCTTCGTACCGGCCCTTTTCCGTTTGTGGTCCGATCCACTGTCTGATCATGGATCACCACCAGCTGCCCGTCTCTTGTCAGATGCAGGTCCAACTCCACCCAGTCTGCCCCCATCCGCCGGGCCATTTGATAGGCGGAAAGCGTCGACTCCGGTGCATGTCCGGAGGCTCCCCGGTGGGCGATATTCCACACTTTGTCCTTCCCAATCGCCTCCCCCGCCGTCCCGGTCCCCGCCAAAACCGGTAACAAGACAAGCAGCACCATCCCGACCCGCAACCAATGTCGGCACTTGCCCATAGACATCCCTCCCTTCCCGCCGAGGTACAAGGCTTAGGATGCCATGGGGAGTGGTAACTCATTCCCGAAGAAGGTTCTCTTTGAAGGTGAACACAGTCTAATTGAAGAGAATCTGGAGTTCGTTCGGTAATCATACATGGAATCATCACGAGACGGCGAGCATGCAGCTCATTGGAGGATTAAACAAACGGTGGGTATTTTTAAATTTAGATAACGAATGATGGAGGGGGTAGAAACTCATTATTTCCGCCGATAACTTATATTCCGGTGGGGTTTCCGGCACTGTACTCCCTGTAAGTACAGTGTATAATCACAGTACGGGATGTACAGAATGGAGGAAAAAGAAATGAGTGTTAAGGATATGGCTCTGAGAGGGTTCAGAAAAGTTGGGAGGATGGGGAACAGCCTTGGCTTAGGCATTCCCAAAGACATTGTAGACAAAATCAATATCAAGTCTGGAGATGAGTATGAAGTTTCTGTTGATCCCCAAACAGGGGTCATTACTGCAAGACCCATCAAGAGACTGGGGGTTGATCCCCAGTTGTTGAAGGATTTGGAGGAACTGATGGATGAGTATGGTGAAGCCATCAGGAACCTGAAGGACAAGTAAAATGGTTAAATACCTTACACTCAATGATGTAATTGCCATTCACATTAAAATAATGAAAGATACTGATGATATAGATCAGGCGGGGGTTCTCTACCCTGAGCGGTTAATGTCAGCAGTTTTAAGACCACAGGCGGAGTACTTTGGACGAGAGCTCTATCCCACCATTTGGGATAAGGTGGGGGCACTCACACAAGCCATAATCCAAGACCATATATTCAATAATGGGAACAAGTGTACTGCCTTTGCCTGTTTGTGGTTGTTCTTGAAAAGGAATGGCTACAATCTGAAAATGTCTAACCATGATGTAGAAGCCATGATGGTTGCCTTCACCACTGAAGACAGATTCAAGGGGGATAATGGGGCAAAGGAGATTGGCAGGTTCCTTGAGGAGATAATAAAGTCTTATGAATAAGAAAAGGTCCTGCATATGCAGGGCTTTACTATTGGGGGTATAAAAATGTTCATGTGAATGAACATTGTCACCCGTTGGATCAGAGGGGGATGATTTCTGTGATCAGGCTCATGCACTGTCACAATCATGATTCTTTTTTCCCTTTGGCAACGCTTTGAGGGTTTGTACAGATGGTAAAAGCTCCGCACAGGAAACCTGTGCGGAGCTTTTGATTGTAAGACGTTGTGCTTACCGTCCCTTCAGGACTTCCCGCAGTCGGTCGGGATGGTTGGTGAACATCCCGGTGACCCCCCAGTCGATCAGCCTCCTCATATCTTCCTTGGTGTTGACGGTATAGGGGTGGATATCCAAACCGTGCTTTCTCACTTTCTGCACATACTCCCGATCGATCCTCTGGAAGTTGGGCCCGACACCGATGGCATAGGATTTGATGGATGCCAGCTCTTCATCGGTGATGGTGGCCGGTGTGGGATAGGAGAGAAGCTGGACCAAGGGGATGTCCGGATTCAACCGATGTATCTTCAAAAGACTCTCCTGACTGAAGGACTGGATCAGCACATGACCTTTGCGCAGGGAATTCTTCCGCAACAGCTGATGCCTCTCCAGAGTGTCGAGCAGCTTCTCTTCCATTCCCGGATACACATGGGGTGCCTTCGTTTCAATGTAGTACTTCTTATGAGGACCGAAATGATCCAGCACTTCGTCCAGGGTGGGCACCTGCTGACCCGCATACTCCGGCTTGGCATACTGGGGATACTTTTCATTGAACCAGGAGCCTGCATCCAAGTCCTTGATCTGTGCCAGGGTGTAATCCTTCACCCGACCGCTCCCGTTGGTGGTTCGATCCAGTGTCTCATCGTGCATGCAGATCAGGTGGCCGTCCTGGGTCATCTGCAGATCGATCTCAATGTAATCTCCTTTCATCTTGTCTCCCAGCTTATAGGAAGGAAGAGTATGCTCCGGGGCATAGGCGGAAGCCCCCCGGTGGGCCACATTGAGCACCTCCTTCTTCTTCGCGGCCACAACTGAACCCGTCGTCAACCCGGCCACCACCAGCCCCGCCGCGGTCATTCCCGACAACCAGATCTTCCAATGAATTTTCATCCGAACCCATCCTTTCCAAAGAATCATCCAGGGACATCCTACCCATCGAAGATTTAGAACTAGTTGACGAAAGATTAACAAAAGATTGACTGAGTCAGGAAGAAGTTGGGTCTCCTCTTCTCTTCGATCGCAAACAGCTTTTTTCCTCTTTTGGATCGGGGAGGTTGTACTCGATTTTCTCGGGGAGGAAGACATGGATTACAGAATATTTGGGGAAGTAGACAATAACCATCTGAAAGGGAGGGTCCGATTCGGGCCGGAAAAAACAGTGGTTGTGGGTCACTCTGAGTCTGCTTCTCACTTTTTCCATCACCTGCACAGGTGTACTGGCGGCTCCCCCTGATCGGGAGAAGGATTGTCGGCAGGTGGATGTCGGCCGGGACGGAATGGTGGTCAGCGCCCATCCCGAGGCTTCCAAAGTGGGAGCTCAAGTTCTTCGAAAGGGAGGAAATGCGGTGGATGCCGCTGTCGCCATCCAATTTGCCCTGAATGTGGTCAAGCCGATGATGTCCGGAATCGGCGGTGGCGGGTTTATGATGGTCTATGATCAAAAAAGCAAGAAGATCACGATCGTGGACAGCCGGGAACGAGCCCCCATGAGCGCAACCCCGGATATGTTTCTCGGCGAGGACGGCAAGCCCATCCCCTTCCAGGACCGGCACACCCGCGGAAATGCCGTCGGGGTTCCCGGAACATTGAAAGGGCTGGATACCGCCCTCAAAAGATGGGGTACCATGCCTCTGTCCGACTTGATCCTGTTATGGTACAACATGAATTAGGGAAGATGCCAAAAGAAGAGCGTGAGAGTGAGTTGCTGAACATATGGGAAATTGATGACGAGGACTCTGAATTTGCTATATGAACCGATACTTTGAAATGTGAAATACTTCAAAACAATGAAATAGACCTCCTTCCTGTAGAATAGTAGCATCCCAGTACGTTTTTCTCCTCGGATGTTCCTCTACACTTGATCCTCTTCCATTATAACCAAACGTCTCCGTTTGGTTATTTCCACTTTTGAGAAGGGGATTCCTGCTTTCTTGATACACTCATCCAAAGTAAAGCAATCTATCTGAAGTGCCGTCCCCTTTTCCCATGCTAGATCACATTCTTCACAAGCATCAATCTCTTCCTTCAAACCTTGTATGCTCATTCGATGAATTACTCCATACTGCCCACAGATCGGACATAGTAAATACTCCTTATTTTTTGAGGGGAGCTGCTGATCCGCAGGGGTCTCTTCCTCGACAATGACCATTGGTTTCTTTTTGGTTACCTTCATGTTGGAAGGAGAAATCCCCATCTTCTTCAAATAGTCATGCCATCGCCATTCAGAAGCCAAAGAGATTTCTAACGCTCCGAATCTTTTCCAAAACCGTTCACAATTGGAACAAATATAAAACCCGCGCTCGACCCCTAATACTTCCATGAGATAAATCTGTCCTTCACTGCAATTAGGACACCTCAAATATTGTTTTTCCATACAACCTCTCTCCTTACATACAGTGATCCTACGGAGTGAAACCGGGTCCACAGAGTATGTCCTCGCCGGCGGCTTTGAAGAGTTTTTGGGTAGACTTCATTTTCATTTGGGTTGGTTCCCTGGAGTAAACTCAACATTACCTCGTATCCTTAATAACCATCTGGATCAAATGGAAACAGAGTGGGGGATTTCACTCTCTCCCAGCTACAAAAAGCTGGTGCTGGAACATCACGGTGGCTCTCCTTATGCCCCTTGCTTTTATGGTGAAAAGGGAAGGAGAGAAGTGGATTTCCTGCTGAGGATGGAGGATTTGGATGAAGAAAACAGCGTCCGATCCATACACCAAAAACATTTTCAGGGGACCTGCTACATTCCTTTTGCTCAATGTAAAGGAGATCGGATCTTGCACATGGATTACAGCGATAAAGATTCGGATCCTGAAGTGGTGGTATGGGATCAGACAGAAAATCACTTTTATGAGGTTAAAAGCAGTTTTGGGAGGTTTCTGCACAATTTAAGGTATCAGTAGACTTGATTCATGGGGATTTCTGCCTGGAGGTAACAAATTGAAGTATAAGGAGGTGGTTACGTTTTTATTATAAAAGGATTGGAAATAAGCATTCGGGGTGAAAACATGGGATTGGACATGTTGCTGTATGATCAGGAAGGTGGCCTGATCAAAGTATTGGAGATACCAGCCGAATTGCATCGCCATATATTCGGAGAAACGGAAGTATGGAACAGCTATCCGGAGCTACGTAAAATCAGAGACTACTATAAAACTAATTTATATTTGGGTTCTGCTGAAATAAATCGTTTACAGAGTGATCTGGAACAAATCAGCCTGTTTTTAAACTCGGGAGGCAAGGAGCTGGCTCGTCAATTGATATAAGAAATCCAAGTTAATCAGCCTTGGAAAGTCAGGGTCACGGATGATTAAATCTAAAATGTTCTTAACATGCCTATGTTCCCGCGTTGGTGGTGCTTGACATCCTGCTTTAGTTCCTTTCCAAATTCTTGGTCCCTGCCAGACAGTCAGATTTCGGGGTGGCCAGTCGTTACTTTCTTGCTGGATGGCATAGCTGTGACCGGGAGGAGCACAACGCCACGCAACTTAAATCACTCCTGAAGAAGATGAACACATGAATCAAAGCTTTTATCTATAGGCACTTTGTAGTAAATTGTTGTTCACCGGTTGTGTTTTCCAATTGGTTGGGAATATAATAGCTCATGATTAAGCAGGTGTTTCCAATTCAGAATCTTTTCCTTCAAGGATGAGGAATTTGGCTGAGCACTTTCTTTACGTCATTTTGATCCTTCTCCTTATCGGAGCCACGATCACTGATCTTCGGGAGAGGTTGATCTACGACCGATTTGTCGTGATCGGACTGGTCGCCGCGGTGATCATTCGACTTTTCCACCGGCCGGAGCCCTGGTGGGACTATCTGTTGACGGGACTGGGTGTTTTCATCGTGTTGATGACCATCGCCGCCTGGACCGACGAGCGCTCCATCGGTGGAGGCGATGTCAAGCTGTTTGCGATGATTGGTCTGGCGGTGGGATGGAAGGCGTTTTTTATCATTTTTCTATCATCCCACGTGTTGGCCGCGATGTATGTCTTGTTCCTGAAACTGCTTCGCTGGAACAGTATCACCGGGAAAAGTGAGTTTCCTTTCGCACCGTTTATACTTGTCGGCACTTTGCTGAGTTATGGCGGGGTTGTCCTTTTGTAAACTGCTGTCTAAAAATCTATTACAAGCAGGTGTAACAAATCGATGCAAGATGCGAAACGAAAGGCTATCATATTTCTCGTATTGGCATTGGTATTGGCCGGGATTGCCGGGTTCATGTTTTTACAGAAAGTGAGTGCGGTGGATTCAAGACTGGGGAATATGACGACTGTATATGTGGCCAAGAAAAGCATATCTTCCCGCGAACCGCTACGGCCGGACTTCTTTGAAGCGAAGGAAGTACCTGCCCAATTTGTTCAGGAATCTTCGGTTACCAGTTTGGATGCCGTTCAAGTGGGGGATTATACATTCCCGATCGATCAACTGGTTTCTGTTGTACCGCTTTCAGAAGGTGAATTGTTGACGGACAATATATTGAAGGCAAAATCATTCCTGACGGCTGACGATAAACGGATGGTGACCCTCTCCCAGTCCGACAAGGTTTTGTTTGACGGTTCTCTGGAAATCAACGATCGGGTGGACTTGGTTGTTTCAGACCAAAAAGATGGAGGCGCGGAGACGGAGATCTTTATGCGGGATGTACCGATCGTCGGGGTGGCGGAAGACAATAATGGAAATGTGACCGGTGTCGGTTTGGAGGTTTCCTTGGAAGAAGCGAGGAAGCTGATTCACAAACAAAACTTCGCCATGTCCATTCGGGTGTTGAAAGCTCCCAGCGCAAAAAATGGGGCTGATAAAGAGAGTAAAAAGAAGCCTGATCCTCAACAAAAGCTACAGGTCCCTCAACAGGGACAAAACCCTTCAGAGGAAGAGGTTCATGATGATCGGGATCCTGCTGCCCAGGGACAAACCGATTCAAACACCGGAGAAGGGAACGGAACCAACCAATAAAAAATGATAAGTCATATTTAAGCAGATAGATGGGAGCTGCAATTACATGGGAGCCCAAGAAAAAGTTCTGATTGTCAGTGATGATGCAACCCTGGCAGAAGATTTTCGATCCAAGGTAGCCGCTGAGTTTCCGCAAAACCAAGTGATTGAATCCAGTGAAGTTCGGCGGGAGATCGTTCGTTTGAAGCCGGATATCGTATTGTTACATGAGCCGAAAGAGGGGACCAGTATCCAGTTGCTCCCCTACATTTCCAAAGAAGTACCCGATGCATTAACCATTTTTATGACCGAGCGACGGGATCCTATTCGCACACGGGATGTAAATCGGGCCGGTGCCTTCGATATCTTGTTTTTACCTGATGAGATCCACGCTCTTGATGATGTGTTAACCCAGGCAGTAAAGGCGTTGAAAAGCAAAAGTGCTCAGGAGGCAGCGGCGGCAACCTTTTCATGGGCCCAGGGTCAAGTGGTTACCTTCTACAGCGGAAAAGGTGGCAGTGGGCGGAGCCTGATCGCATCCACCCTGGCCCAAACCATCGGACTGGATTCCAATGCAAGTGTGTTGCTGGTGGACTTGAACCTGCAATACGGGGGTCTGGAAACGATTCTGAAGATCGACAGTAGCCGCAACATTTTTGATCTGGACCCTGTTTTAAATGAATTGAATGACAACCATATTCGAAGCGTGACCGCGGTGGAAGCCTCCTCTCAGATCGAGGTGTTGCCCAGTCCGAGGAATGCTGAGATTGCCGAGCAAATTACGGAAGACCATGTTCAGCGATTGTTACGTACGGCACGCCTTTACTATGATTACATCTTGGTTGATCTTCCAACGGAGATGACCACTCTCTCCTACACTGTGCTGGAGGAATCGGACTACATCTTTTATGTGATGATCCCGAATATGCTTTCCATGAGTGTCTTCCGAACGGTGCTGGATCTCTTCTCCAAATTGGGAATTGACCCAAACGACCGTCTACAAATGGTGTTGAACCGAATCAGCCGGGATACGGAAATCTCGCACAAAGATGTAAACCGTCATTTTCTGTTTCCGGTTATCGCCAATCTGCGGGATGACAGCAAAAAAATTCAGCAATTGATCAATCAAGGGAATTTGGTTCGCAACAGCAGGAAGGAACGGGGGATCTCATTCTTTGCCCGGGATGTTCAAAAGTTGGCAGGTTGGTTGCTGAAGCAACAAAACAGCCAAACGGTGTAAGGGAGGTGGGAAAGATGGGGCTGTTCACCCAAACCAATCGCGAAACGAAACGCTTACCCCGCCGATCTGCCAGCGAAGCCAAACCCTCCCTGCATGACAGCCGAGTGGATGAACTGGCTGGGCATTTCAAGGCCAGACTCTTGCGTGAAACGGATCTGGAAAAGTTGACCCAGATGCCTTCATCGGAGTTGAGGGTGACCCTCGACCGAATTATCGGCCGGTATATGGCAGATGAACAGGTGGTGATCCCCCAACAGGATCGTGAGCGCTTGATTTCACGGATTATCGATGAGTCCGTCGGTTACGGTCCGCTGGAGTCGTTGTTGGAGGATGACGAAATCACGGAGATCGTCGTCAACGGACCCTATGAAGTTTTTTACGAGAAAAAAGGGGTGCTTCACAAAACCGATATCCAGTTTCGTGATGAGGAAGCGCTACGCCATGTGATTGACCGGATCGTGGCGCCGATCGGCCGAAGAGTGGATGTAAGCTCACCGATGGTGGATGCCCGTCTGCCTGACGGAAGCCGGGTCAATGCGGTCATCCCACCCATCAGTCTGAAAGGATCACTTCTTTCGATTCGAAAGTTCCGCAAAGAGCCGATTCAATTGGAGGATCTCATCTCCTTTGGCAGTTTGACACCGGAGATGGGAGAGTTTTTGACCAGTCTGGTTCAGGCCAAGTTGAATCTGATCATATCCGGGGGGACGGGTAGCGGTAAAACGACACTGTTGAATGCCCTTGCTTGCTTTATTCCGGAGAATGAACGGATTGTGACCATTGAGGATATGGCGGAACTGCGTATTCCCCATGGTCACGTCGCAGGGATGGAAGGACGCCCCGCCAATGTGGAAGGAAAAGGGGAAGTCACAATCCGCCAATTGGTGCGAAATGCCCTGCGTATGCGCCCGGACCGGATCATCGTCGGGGAAGTTCGCGGCTCCGAAGCTTTTGACATGCTGCAAGCGATGAATACGGGTCACGAAGGCTCCTTAACCACGGTTCATGCGAATACTCCAAAGGACGCCTTGAGCCGTTTGGAAGGCATGGTGATGATGTCCGGGATGGATCTTCCCTCGGAGATCATTCGACAATACATCACAGGGGCGATTGATTTAATCGTCCAGATTGGACGTTTACCCGATGGTCAGCGGAAAATGTTGGCTGTGTCAGAAATCGTTACACAAGAGGATGGCAACGTGAAAGTGGTGGATATTTTCCGCTTTCAACAAACCAATGTTTCCAGTGAAGGCCGCGTGGAAGGTCATTTCACCGCCACCGGTCACATACCCACCTGTCTGAGCCGCCTTCAAGCCTACGGCGTTCCGGTCGATCCCCGGATCTTCACACCTGTTCAGGAGGTGGCAAGACCATGATGATCGCCGTGTTTGGGGGTGGAGCGGTATTTTGCTTCGTCCTGGTGCTCTATTTTGTCCTGCAGTATCGCCGGGAGCAGAAAAAAATCTATGAACAGATGGATCAATATACCGATATAGATTCCCAGGAACGCTGGTCCGACAGATTGGCGGATCGATTGGATGAGACCAAATGGGCCGAACGATTGGGTCCCAAACTGAAAAAAGCAAGTATCAAGATCCGACCCTCAGAATACGGCGCGATCTTGGTGATGATCGGTGTGTTGTTGGTATTCCTCCTCCATTTGGGAATGGATGCCCCGCTCTGGTTGAGTGTATTGGTAGCAACAACGATCCCTTTTCTATCCAAGCTGTTTCTAAGTTCCCGAAAGTTTATCTATATAAAACGAGTGGATAATCAACTGTCAGAAGTTTGTCGTCTGTTGAGCAGTGCTGCAAGAGCAGGGCTGTCGATCCCGCAAGGTTTGGAATTGGTGGTGAAGGAAATGCCGCCACCGGTCCGTGATGAATTGGCCATCGTGGTGCGGGAATTGCAATTAGGCAGGGACTTGGAAAAATCCCTTCAGGATCTACATGGGAGGGTGAACAGCAGAGATGTCCGCATTTTTATCAATGCACTGATCATCCAACAGCGGGCAGGCGGTGATTTGGGCCGCGTTCTGAGTGAGATGGCCAGTACAATGGAAGAGCGAAAGATCATTCACAAGACGATCGATGCATCGATATCACAAGCTCGCTATACAGCCTATTTTCTACCGGTGATCTCGGCATTGATGGTCTATATGATGAGTCAAATGATCGATGACTTTTTCGAATTCTTCACTTCCATAATGGGGATTGTAGTTTTGGTTATTTTCTTGGTGATGCAGGTAGTGGGCTTTCTCCTCATCAAAAAAATTGCGGATATCAAGGTTTAGAGGAGTTCCAAAATGAGTAGTATGGGAATTTTCTTATTGGTGATCGGCACCTGGTTTTGCCTTTTTTTCGCCGCAGTCTCCTATTATATCTATCGCATGGAACAAAAGCGGATCCTGATCAATCTGGATGAGCGGATCCCCCCCTGGAAAGTGATGAAGCAGTCCCGAAGCAAGACGGACTTTTTACACCATTGGATGGACCAGCTGGCTCCCACTGGGGAGAAGATTGAAATCTTGAGTGACCCGGTGGACTTGGAAGACCATTTGGTGAAGGCGGGTCATCCCTATGGGCTGACGGTCAAACGATTGCAGGGAGCGAAACTCCTGGGAACGATCATGGGGCTGGCTTTTGGGCTATTATACTGGTTGATCGGGTTACCTTTTGCTCCGATCATGCTCGTATTTTCTCCCTTTATCGGTTATATGGTCCCGATTTACGGTATTCAGTGGATAGCGAAAAGGCGTCAAGACCAGATACGCTATGAACTCCCTGATTTTCTCGACATGATGAGTATCACCCTTCAAGCCGGGATGGGTTTGGACCAAGCCCTCAACTACTACGTGGAAACATCGGAAGGACCTCTCAGTGAGGAGTTTGCACGCCTGAACCAAGAGATACAATTTGGGGTTCAGCGGGAAATGGCTTACCGCTCTCTACTCAAACGCACCACCTCAACAGAGTTGGAAGCCCTGATCCAATCGATGATTCAGGCATACAATCTGGGGACTCCGATCGCCAAGACCTTTGCTCAGCAGGCAGAGGAGATGCGCCGCATGCGTTCGGAACAAGCAAAGGAAGCGGCCGGCAAAGCTTCTCCGAAAATCTCCCTGGTTTCCGGTTTTATCATTGCCCCTTCCATTATGTTGTTGATGTTGGGAGCGATTGTTTACAGCTACTTCATCAAACAGAGCCTCTTTGGGGGATAAGAGACGAAAAGGAGGTGAGGCTGGCGGGAGGCGATTCAGTTTGAGGTTGGACGAACTTTGGGATCATGAAATTTTATACCAGGAGGAGTTCGAATGGACAAAAAGATGATGTGGAAACTGCGTTGGGCTGGTATCAAGGAATACCTGCCTTCTTTCAAAAAGCCCTTTGCCAGCAGAAAAGGGTCTCCCACTATGGAATACGTCACCATCTTGGCAGCCGGCGCACTTTTGGCAATGATTGTGGTTAGCTTTTTTCAAGAAAGTGGAGATGGATCTATTGCTAACGTAATCAAAACCAAAATCAGCGATACAATTAAGGGGGAAAGTGGGGGAGGTGATAATGAGGATCCCCCTAAATAAGTTCTCATAGAAGTTGGCCGTCGATCGGCGGCCTTCTTTCCCAATACAAGGAGGGTTCAGAATGAGATGGTTTTCCTTGCAGGGGCTTTTTGCCGTTGTTTTGACAACAGCGCTGATCGTGAGTGGATGCAGTACTGGAGAAAAGGAAGGCAGTCAAGAGAAGCCGGAGAAGAAGGAAGAATCGATCCCCAAAGCCGCCCATGAACCGAAGGAGATCATGAAGCAGAAGCCCGGGCGTTTTTCCGGGGATAACTATGACCGAAAGAAAGTGGAGCAGGCCTTGGATCAGTTTCCTGACAATTTGAGCACAGAAGAGGCCTATGACCGACTGGTTTATCTGTTGGGGGAGAACTACCGTCCCCAATACGAAGAGCTGATGAGTCTGGATCCCACGATCCAAGTGAATGAAAAAACGCCAGATAACAAAATAGATGTTCCGTCCATTGAACAGATGAATGTGGAAATTCTTCTCGATGCCAGCGGCAGTATGGCAGGGAGGGTGGATGGTGGTGTCAAGATGGACTTGGCCAAACAGGCGATCCGGGCGTTTGCCTCTGACGTACCGGAAGGTGCCCAGGTTTCCCTGCGGGTCTATGGGCATAAGGGAAGTAATCAGAAAAAGGACAAGGAAGTCTCCTGCCAAAGCAATGAATTGATCTATCCCTTGAAATCTTATGACTCCAGTCAATTTGAACAGTCCTTGAACCAGTTTAAACCCACCGGCTGGACCCCATTGGCCTCGGCGATACAAGCAGCCCGGGAAGATCTGAAAGAGTGGGCAGGGGAGAAGACGCGAAACATCGTCTATGTGGTGAGCGACGGGGTGGAAACCTGTGGGGGGGATCCGGTAAAAGAAGCGAAGAAACTGGGGGAGTCGGGAATTGAACCGATGGTGAAAATCATCGGATTTGACGTGGATGATGCCGGTCAGCAACAGCTGAAAAAAGTGGCGAAAGCAGCAGATGGCTCCTACCAGACGGTCACATCCGGTGATGACTTGAAAAAGTATTTGGAGGGGGAAAAGGAAAGGATCAGACGAGAATGGGAAGATTGGTCGATTCACAGCCAACTTATGACATATGAAAAATGGTCTAAGAAGGTTGATGAAGTTCGGGACCTTCTTTTTAAAAAGCCGGATGGGAATGAGAAAGGAATATCATACATAAAGAAACAGGAAATTAAGCGCTTAAATGAGTCTGTTGACTACCTAGAGAAAAAAAATAAGTTAAAAGATAAAGACTCCCTTTCTGACAAGATTTATTGGAGAGATAGTAATATGACAAAGTTTTTTGGCCGTTTGGAAACATCGATGGTGGATAAACTGAACAAGGCTCAAGATAAAGCAAGAGAAGATATAAAGGATCAAGAAGAAGAGATGACCAATCAATAATATATGTTCTATTTGTGATTATAAGGTGGGATTCGTTGAGAGACCTTTAACGTTTAAGACGATTCCTACCTGACTCTCTTTCATAGTCTGTTTTTTTCTCCGGACTCTTAATACTCTCATTGACCGGGCATCTTGAGTATAAGGTGACTCAAAACTCTTTCAGAATGAAAAACAATTAAATAAAGGAATCTGGAGTTTTATTCTTCGCCAATGCTATTTCCTTTATCCCCTTTTTTCCGTTTACGTCATTATCAAATATCTGGACTGGACAGGGATGGACGCCCTGAATCGGTAGTTTTTCTGGGGAGGCAAGGCAATGTTCCCTTTAGGAAAGTTTATAAATGGTAAGCGAGGTAACGTTACCACTTTATGGGTAACTGGCTTGCCGGCTTTTATGATGATGTTTATGTTTCTTGCAAGTTTGGCTGTGGTATGGATGACCCACTCCACTTCTCAGGTGGCAGCGGACAGTGCCAGTCTGGCAGCCACAAAAAAATTGGACCAGATTGTCCAAGAAGAGCAGCAGAGGCGAATGAATGCGGTGATGGCGCAAAATCGGGGAAAAGAGCCTGGAGACCCGGGTTATGTGGATCCGTATTATGCAGTGTTGGGAACACCGCAAAAGCGCCAATATTTTATGGAAAGTGTGGTCGCTGGTCATAAGGCAGAGTTAATTTCAACGATTAGATCCTATTCGAAAAAGAATGGTGGAGGAGTACACGGTAAGATCCGTCTATCGAAGCATGGTCGGGTTGAAGTTGTGATTAAAACGAAATTTGAACCCCCGATCTTCAAGGAGGATTTTAAGAATACCCAAGTTCAAGGAAGTGGAACCGGTCCCCGACGGGAATATCTGAGTTGGGTGAAGGAAGGTTCGATTCAGGTCGTATTCTAGGAAAAGGTCACCCAGGGGTTATGCATGGATGAAGAGGAATGCCAAACCCGGCCCGGCCTGAGAGAAAAACGAAAACCTTTCTTGAGTGGAAAGGGGGAATATAGATAGTGGATAGACTAAAGCAGTTTTTCCGAGGCAGCAGGAAGGGGGCTGCCACCATAGAATTTGTGACTGTTCTGCCTCTGGTTATATTTATGTGTTTATTTGTTTGGCAATTTATTGTGATCGGAATGGCAGTGATGGAAGCCCAATCGGTGTTGAAAGAAGGGGTGCGCCTGGCGGCATCCTCCGGGGATGCAAAATTGGCCGAGAGAGAGGGGCGTTCTTCTTTCCAGGGGTCGGACTACTATTCACTCGACTCATATCAAGTGGAGATCAAGGACGAAAAAGCGATCGCCAAAGCCAAAGTACGAATCAAAGTCTTATTTATGTCTTCCTCCCCATTTACATACTCCAGTTCAGCTAAAACACCTATTTATGATGACACAAACAGCCAAATGGCCGGTTCCATGATGTTAGCGGGTCCTTTAATGACAAGCGGAGGAAAATTTGGACCGCCTGTTGCAAATATGAGGATGACATCCCCCTTTGGAGGGCGTAATGACCCGATGGGCAGAGGGTACAGGAATCATACAGGGGTCGATTTCGGTGCAAGTGAAGGAACACCGATTTATGCTGCAGGAGACGGTGTGGTTACCCGTGCTGGGGCCGCGAGAGGGTATGGCAATCTGATTGTGATCAGCCACGGGAATGGCCTGGAAACTTGGTATGCACACATGTATTCCCATCAAATCGGCGTACATGTGGGACAGAGGGTGAAACGAGGGGACCATATCGCAGGTGTAGGAAGTGCCGGGAATTCAACGGGTGCCCACTTGCACTTTGAGGTGAGGGTGAATGGTCAACCGGTGAATCCGGTGCCTTATCTGGGTGGGGGGTAAGAAGAGGTTTTCAAGAATCCACTTTCTTGAAGACCTCCTTTAAAGGGAGAGGAGTATATGAGAGAGCTACTTAAAAAGTGGTTTCAATGGAGTCAAAAATACCGTCGAGGAGCTTCTACGGTCGAATTTATTGTGATCCTCCCGTTATTTTTCCTCTTGGGCTTGGTGGTATGGCAGTTGGTTTTGGCAGGAATGGCTGTGGTGGATACCCAGGCGGCAGTACGGGATGCTGCCCGGGTGGCCTCCACTTCAGGAGATGAAAAGCAGGCTGTGAAGGAAGGGAAAGCCTCCTTTGGGTCCCCGTCGGGATATTCGTTAAAGAAATTTAAAGTGGATATCAGTGGAGAAACAGTGTTCGTCAAGGCAACCACTCAGATTCCCGTTATCTTTATGGAANAAGGGAAAGCCTCCTTTGGGTCCCCGTCGGGATATTCGTTAAAGAAATTTAAAGTGGATATCAGTGGAGAAACAGTGTTCGTCAAGGCAACCACTCAGATTCCCGTCATCTTTATGGAAACTTCCCCATTTACTTATCGGACGAAATCCGAAGCCCCCCTGCTTGCCCAACCGGTGTTTGGCCTAGCGGACGAACGCGCTCCCACCATGGCAAAATCATTGGGGACATTCACTTTGACCGCTTATACTGCGGGTGCCGAATCCACAGGAAAATCCCCCGGAGATCCGGGGTATGGAATTACGGCCAGTGGTGCCCGGGTTTCTGAAGGGGTGACCATCGCTGTGGATCCTCGTGTGATCCCGATGGGCTCGCGGGTATATATTGAAGGAATCGGTTACCGAATTGCCCAGGATACGGGAGGGGCCATTAAGGGGAATCGAATTGATGTCTATATGGATTCTCTAATGGAAGCCCGCCTGTTTGGTGTGAAAAAAAATGTCAGGGTAATGCTCGTAAACTAATAAAATCAATGGAGAGGACGGTAATTGGGCCATGGGTAATTATTCAGAAATACAATACACCATGGCCTAAAATAATTGTTACTTTAGATATTAATAGAGAATCGGTGGATGGAGGGGATGAGCAGTAATAAGTGTCTCTTAACTTTCTGATTATATATGCTTTTATGTACGTCCCATCCTGCAAGGAAGTGAAAGCGGTCGCGATCGTTACAATTTTTGGGTCGGGAAAAGGAAATGTTGTCTTTGAACGCCCTCATTTCAATATTCTCAGCTGAAGAGGATGGGAATCTCAGCACGGGGGAATAGCCATTGTAGTGGTGTGGTACAAAGGGTTATTTTATACCCATAATGCATAAATCTAACTTGCCTCGCTTCCTGTCTATAGCATTTCCAACGCTCATTTTCTTTCTGAAGTAAGCAGAAGAAAACTAGGAGGAGACCAATGGGTAATAATTTACGAGGGATATTCACAGCTATTTTTTTGTGATTTTTATCACCGGATTAATTTCTCCTTAGCATGCCGTCTGTTGAGCAGTGCCGCCAGGGCAGGTTTGTCCATTCCCCAAGGGTTGGAGTTGGTAGTAAAAGAGATGCCGCCGCCGATCTCCGACGAATTGGTAAGCCGAAGGATGAACAAAAGGATTAACGTAATTTAAAAGGGGAATGGTATGTGACTTTTCATAAGTCACATACCATTAATTCATCAGGAGGGGCAGCTTATGCGATCTTTAAGGATGATATTTTCATTAAGCTTAGTCCTGTGTTTGCTTTTGACTACAGCTTGCTCTACTGACTCCTCAAATCCGGAGACTGCGAAAAAGGTCAAAGAAGCCAAGCAGGAAAAAGAAGAGCAAGAACTAGCTGAGGATGCAGAAGGAATGTTAAGAGAGGGCCCCGGGAAGTTTGCGGGCAAGGCCTATGATGAGAAAAAGGTGCAAAAAGCTCTGGATCAATTGCCGGATAATCTGAGTGGTGAAGAGGCCTACAAGCATCTACTTTCTCTCTTGGCAGAGGATTACCGCCCTGTAACCAAGGAAATGGATCGTTTTAATACCGGGCTTGAACTGACCGGAGACACCCCGGGAGGGGTCAGGGGGCCGGATGGACAGAAATCAGCGGAGGAAAAACCTCTTTATGTCTCCATCCTGCTCGATGCCAGTGGAAGTATGGCGGGGCAGGTGGACGGCGGGATGAAAATGAATTTGGCCAAAGCCGCTGTGGAACGGTTTGCTTCCTCCTTGCCCGAAAATGCAAAGGTATCCCTCTGGGTGTACGGACATAAAGGCAGCAACTCCAAAAAGGACAAACAGGTCTCCTGTAAGAGCACGGAAGAGGTGTATCCTCTGGGAACGTACCAAGAAGAGAAGTTCAGCCAATCCCTGGATCAGTTTCAAGCAACGGGTTGGACCCCGATTGCAGCATCCATGAAGGCGGCCCGGGAGGAGTTGCAGAAAAACTCGGGTGAAGATGCCACCCATATGCTTTACATCGTGAGTGATGGGGTGGAAACCTGCGGAGGCGACCCGGTGGCGGAAGCTAAGAAACTGAATCAATCCCAGATCCAGGCCGTCGTGAACATCATCGGTTTTGATGTTGACGATGCCGGTCAACAAGCCTTGCAAAAGGTTGCAGAGGCCGGGGGAGGAGAGTATGAGACCGTAGAAAGTGAACAGGATCTGAGAAGCTATTTTGATGAACAGCATCTGGATTTAAGTCTTGAGTGGATGCATTGGCACACTGATCAAAGCCTGGACGTAACATCCCAATTTTACAACAAACTTGAAAAGCTAAAAAAATTGTCTGGTTTTGCTGGGGAACTTGACAATCAGATAGAACGAGAATGGGGTAGAATGACAGATGCTATCGAGTATCTCGACAGCCAGGAGAAGTTTGGAAATGACGAAAAAAGCGATGCATGGGATCTAGTAGATAATAGAAAAGAGGTACTAAGTGAATATCGAGAAACGAGAGATAATGAGATGGCAGGTTCTTTAGAAAGTAATGAAAGGACATTACAAGATAAGATTGATGAAAAGGCTGAAGAAATGAGAGAAAAATATGAGTGACTGTTGATCAAAGGAGGACTCTATGAGTAACCCACTTCGCAGGAGAGTCGCGATCGTCACCCTGCTGTTCATCGGACTCTCCTTGGCTTCTCCTTTTAGTTTCACAGTGTATGCAGATTGGAAAATCGATACACCGACGGAAGTGGAAACACCGACGGAAGTGGATACACCCACAAAAGTGGAGACACCTACTAAGAGCCACACAAAAACAGAAGCCAAAAAAGAAACTCCCCCAAATGGTGATGGTCATTCAGGTGTCAGCTGGACAGACGCCGGCAAATATGCGTTCAGGGCCACAAAACAAGTGAAGGACTGGCTGATCGGGAACAAGGAAGTCATTGACGGCTGGAATGAGGCTGTTGAACTTAGACGACGGGGTCAAATCCCTTCCCGGGAATGGAATTCCCATTTGGTAAATGAAAAATTCGATAAATTGGACAGTAAACTTCGCAGAGGCTTAGCCAAAGATGCCCTCAAAACTGGACTGGGATTGTACCTCCCCACTCACGGGGACAGAAAGTCCAATGTACAAGTCGGCATGGATGTCTTGACCGGCATTAATAATGGAAAAGATGCTTACGGTTATTATAAAAAATACAAAGCCTCAAAAACGTTTGGTCAAGGCCTTTCTAAAGGTATTGAAGTTGCTGGAGAAGCAAGTAATGTTGCTTCAAAGGCAGGTTTTGGGTCCAAAATACTGACCAAGGCGAATCCGGTTCTATCAGTAGTCGGAACGGGAATTGCCGCCTATGATACCTACAATAATTTTCAAAAGGGAGATTGGTTAGGGGTTACCTCAGGGGTCGGTGATGTTCTGATGAGCGCCGCACCTTTGGTGGCTGCAGCTTTCCCACCTGTGGCAGCAGGAATGGCGATTGCCGGGGCAGCCCTTTGGATTGGTGCAAAGACTGTGCAACATTGGGATTCCATTAAGAAGATTGCCACAGACCCGATCGGTTCTGCCAAGGAAGCTTGGGGTGACACGAAAAAAGCAGTCTCCAATGCAGCGAAAGATGTTGCAAACTCGGCCAAAAAAGCTTGGAACAAGGTGACCAGTTGGTTTTAACGGGAGGATAGCATGGAGCTTCATGAATATGTGCCACAGAGGATATTGGAGGTCGTGAAACAGAACCGGGCCCATGGCCGGGATCAATATGGAGTTCTTCCTATTATTATTGAGCATGAAGACAAACACTACTTTTACGCCCATTATAAAACCTCAGACAGATATCTTGTTATTCGGGAAGATGGTCAGATCCCTTCCTTAAAAGAAATTGAACCGGTAATTATTATGGCCGCATCATTTGTTAGCTATAGTAAAGCCTTTTATGTAATTGGTGACCAATGGGTTAAGGAAAAAACGATCAGAAACTACCAAAGGATTCAAAGGTTGCTGGATACCCTGGAGAAGGGACTGCAACATCGTTTGACCAAAGAACAACGGGATTTGCTGAATGAATTTCGGCAGACGGCTCAAACTGTGATCGATTGGCAACGGGAATTGGAGCGTTTGGTGGCAGAGGGTAAAAAAGGGATAGAGAAGATTAGATATAAAGTTGGATCGATCCAGGATCGTGAACGATTGGATCAACTGCAAAGACAATCGTTAAAATGCGTTCATGAACAGAATCAGGTTCAACTGGACACCTATGAAAAAAGGAAACTGTTGATAAAGAGTTTGTGGAAGTCTATTCCCCTTTTCAGTATTCGGTCGTGGTTTGCTTTCTATGAACTAAAGATGCATCATCAAAGAATGCTCGATTGGTCTAAAATGGACATGGAAGAGATCAATGACATGGAAATAGTGAAGAAACGTATTGATGGGGAAAGAGACCCTGAAAGTAATCAGGTACTAAAAGAAATAAAGGCCGCTGTCATTAATCCCAGATAGGAGGGGATCTTCCGTCATGATACATATCAAATACGCACTTTCCTTCTACCGACAGCAAATCCTGAAGATCCTTCTCCTGATCTTGGTATTCTTTATCCCCCTGCAGTTGACCAGTCTTCTGATCTCCAACCTTTTGGTTCTCTACTATGAACCTTTGGGGATTCCTTCGTTTGGTCTGTTTCTGGGGACCTGTGTAAATCTGCTTATGATCTGTCTGTTTCAAATGCCCTTTATCCATATGGTTATTCAGGATCAAATCGGGGATGGGGTAAAAGTGAAGAATGCGTTGGGAGCTACATTGGAAAAGGGGTTTCGTGTGTATCTGTGGAGTCTGGTCTATATCCTGATGGTCGCCCTTGGAACCTTACTTTTGGTGGTTCCTGGAGTGATTCTCGCGATTCTGTTCTTCATTCTCCCCTACGTGGTGATGATTGAGAAGGAAAAAGGTTGGGCCAATCTGAAAACGGCCTTTCAGATTGGAAAAGATAATTTTTTGCGTATCGCCGGTGTCCTGTTGCTCTTTGGTGTGATCCAGTGGTTGTTGGAGAGCGGAGTATTGGTAGGGAGTATCATGTTGGTGGACTCCTTTTTGGTGGTAGCCATCATTCAGATGGGGGTTAGCAGTTTAGTCTATCCTTTGTTTATCTTCTTATTGACCCATATGTATCTGGATTGGACAGGAGCCAACTATGATTTGGTTTAAGGTGAGGCAGATGAATGGATGGAATTTGGCCGAAAATCGTAAAAGAGGCAATGTCACGATGATGTGGGTGACAGGATTACCGGCATTTATGATTATGTTTATGTTTCTGGCCAGTTTGGCCGCTACCTGGATGACCCACTCCACCTCTCAAGTGGCGGCCGATGCCGGAAGTTTGGCTGTGACGAAAAAATTGGATCGGATCGTTGAGGAAGAGATGCAAAGACGAATGAATGCAATTGCGGAGCAAAACCGGGGGAAGCAGCCGGGTGATCCAGGGTATGTGGATCCTTATTATGCTGTTTTGGGAACAAAGCAAAAACGGCAACGTTTTATGGAAAGTGTGGTTTGGGGTCATAAATCAGAGCTCGCTTCGGCGGTGGAGACGTATGCCAAAAAGAATGGTGGGGGGAAACTCTCCTCGATCCGAATGACTGTCCATGGGCGTGTAGAGGTAACCATTAAAACGAAATTCAACTCCCCGATTTTCAAGGAAGATTTTAAGAATACTTATGTTCGAGGGAGTGGCACTGGTCCCAAACGAGAATATTTATCCTGGGTAGAGGAAGGGTCGATTGAAATAAAATTCTAGATTGTTTAGGCCTGAAAAATCAGATGACAGCGTTTTAACAATGGCCAGGGTTTGGAGGGGGGACAACGTTTTGGCCACCAAGTTTAAGCGAATCTTAAAATGCGGAAAAAAGGGTTCCGCTACACTTGAGTTTATTACCATCTTGCCATTGGTCATATTCATGTGTTTATTTGTTTGGCAATTAATCGTAGCTGGTATGGCCGTATTTGAAACACAATGGGTATTAAAGGAAGGTGTGCGGATCGCAGCTTCTTCTGGGAGTACAAAAGAAGCTGAAAATAAGGCACGTTCCGCTTTTCATGCCTCGGACTACTATTCACTGGACTCATATAAAGTGGAGATCAAAGACGAAAAAGCGGTTGCCAAGGCCAAAGTGCGAATCAAGGTATTATTTATGTCTTCCTCCCCGTTTACATACTCCAGTTCAGCTAAAACACCCATTTATGATGACGAAAATACCCAAATGGCTGGTTCCATGATGTTAGCCGGACCTTTAATAACAAGCGGAGGAAGATTTGGGCCGCCTGTTGCAAATATGAACATAACGTCTCATTTTGGAGGGCGTAACGATCCTCTGGGACGAGGGTACAGGAATCATACAGGGGTCGATTTTGGTGCAAGTGAAGGAACACCGATTTATGCTGCAGGAGACGGTGTGGTTACCCGTGCAGGTGCGGCGAGAGGGTATGGCAATCTGATTGTGATCAGCCACGGGAATGGCCTGGAAACTTGGTATGCACACATGTATTCCCATCAAATCGGGGTACATGTGGGACAGCGAGTAAAACGAGGAGACCATATCGCAGGAGTGGGAAGTGCAGGGAACTCAACGGGTCCTCACTTGCACTTTGAGGTAAGGGTGAATGGCCAACCGGTGAATCCAGTGCCTTATCTGAACGGAGGGTATTGAATTTAACTTTTCTTGAAGGCCCCTTTAAGGAGAGAGGTTGTATGATAGATCAACTAAAACAGTGGCATTTGTGTAGCCAAAAGTACCGACGGGGAGCGTCTACGGTTGAATTCATTGTGATCTTGCCGTTATTTTTCCTCTTAGGATTGGTGGTATGGCAGTTGGTTTTGGCAGGAATGGCTGTGGTGGACACCCAGGCGGCAGTACGGGATGCTGCCCGGGTGGCTTCCACCTCGGGAGATAAAAAAAAGGCCGTGAAAGAAGGGAAATCTTCCTTTGGATCCCCGTCGGGATATTCGTTAAAGAAATTTAAAGTGGATATCAGCGGGGAAAGAGTGTTTGTTAAGGCGACCACTCAGATTCCCGTCATCTTTATGGATACTTCCCCCTTTACTTATCGGACGCAATCCGAAGCCCCTCTGCTTGCCCAACCGGTCTTTGGCCAAGCAGACGAACTGGCTCCCACCATGGGGAAACCATTGGGGACATTCACTTTGACCGCTTATACTGCGGGTCCCGAATCCACAGGAAAATCCCCCGGAGATCCGGGGTATGGGATAACCGCCAGTGGTGCACGGGTTTCTGAAGGGGTTACCATTGCAGTGGATCCTCGTGTGATCCCGATGGGTTCACGAGTATATATTGAAGGAATCGGTTATCGAATTGCACAGGATACGGGAGGGGCTATTAAGGGGAATCGGATTGATGTCTACATGGAGTCCCTAAATGAAGCCCGTATGTTCGGTGTTAAAAAAAATGTCAGGGTAATGCTTGTAAACTAATAAAACAATAAAGAGGACCATTTCCGGAAGCGTTGTGTTTTAAATTGTTCTAGGACGGTCGGGATTGGGCTTCACATTCCGGCGCCAAAGCTTTGGCAATCTAAAGACGATCTATGTGAAACTCAATCCTCCTTGTGAGTTTTTCACAACATATCTAGTACTGCTTTGAGTGTTGATGAATTTTACTCAAGAAAATGTCGAATGTTGTCTCAAGTCAATTGAAAACAGACGGTGATTCTGCATTTGGAGCTCGCTCCACACCCACAATACAGACTATGTTCGACATCGATTGACACTCTTTATGTAAGGCTCAAGGTGGTACTAGGCCCATGGATAATTATTAGCATGGCCTAATAATGCTTTGATCCTAACTTTAAAAGCGTCAACGGAAAATCTCAATACCGGGTCGTCAGCCATTGTGGTTATTGTGCAAAAGGATCTTTTCTACCCATAACACACAAATATACGGATTTTCGTTCCATATTTACAAGTACATGATCCCTTTCCAACGCTCATTTTCGGAAGAGGAAACTAGGAGGAGACCCATGGATAGCAGTTTACGAGTGGCATTTACAATTATTTTTTTTGTGGCTTTTATTACCGCACTAATCTCCCCTTTTACACCAGTAGCTTATGCAGATTGGGAAATTGATACCCCGACTGATATTGATACCCCGACTGACGTAGATACCCCAACTGATGTGGATACACCTATAAGCACGGAACCAATGGATGGTAAAGAAGGTAGAGAAAAGAGAAATGATGAAAAAAATATTAACAGTAATAACAAGAGTTCTGGTGATGAAGATTGTTCCGGATTTTACGGATTCATATACTGTAAAGTAACACCGTATACTGGGAACATCTATGATGGAATTAAAGGTCTACCCAGCATGTTATCTGCAATGAATGGATATTATCTCAAACCAACAAACTTGCCCCCTTGGGTGGGTCAGGTATATCGTGGGCAAGCTTACGAGGTAATTCGTAATAATTGGTTGAAATTAGGCAATATAGGAGAGGGTGTTCCCAGTTACAGTCAATATATTACAAGATCACATAGCCAATTTAGTGGTGTTTTTCATGGGGTTGGACAAGCGGCCAAAGGGAATGCAGTAATCGGAGGCCTATTGAAGGGATTGTCCCACTCGTCGTAGATTTTCGTGACGGCCTTTTTCGCTGTTTTACGCGGTGATGGGCTTATTTTCCTTTGGTTCGCTGTCGATGTGTTGTTCCAG
>NZ_BMEX01000010.1 GCF_014637345.1 Kroppenstedtia guangzhouensis | reverse complement strand
CTTTTCATAGTGGCGGTTTCTCCTTCTTGGTTTGTCCACCACCGTTATACCAAACGGTTTAGGAGACCGCCACTTTCAATTTCCACGATTTTTGGGACATAGCCTAAAAGAGGTCGAAATGAGGGAAGTGAAAGGCCAGTTTTGTTTCCCAGCACCTATTTCCTGGTTCACCAACTGAAATGAAAGCGGGAATCCCCACCACAAATCAACCGGGCAGCCCCATCGGGCTACCCGGTTTCTTTAATTCAAATCTTCCCGTTTTCCCGTTTCGATGTAGACGATGCTTTCGGCGATGTTGGTGGCATGGTCGGCGATGCGTTCCAGGTAGCGGGCCACGAAGCTGAGGCGGAGGGCAGCCTCGGTGTGGTCTTGTAGCTGGATCATATCCTCCAAGAGTTCTTTGACAATCCCTTCATACATCCGGTCCACCCGGTCGTCGGCTTCCGCCATCGCTTTGGCCATATCTACATTGGCGTCGATATAGCTGTTGATCCCGTCGTGCACCATGGTCTGGATGATGTGGGCCATCTTCGGGATGTCTTCCAGCTCTTTGAACAGTTTCAGATCGTCCTTGGCAAAATGAAGGGTCACTTCGGCGATATTGCAGGCAAGGTCCGCCATTCGCTCCATGTCTGAGGCGATCTTGAGAGCAGCGACCAACTTGCGCAGGTCCTTGGCCACCGGCTGCTGGGTGGCGATCAGAGTGGCCACTTTTTTGTCCACCTGATCCTCCAGTCCATCGATGGCTGGATCGCTCTCCAGCACTTCCCGGGCGAGGTTCACATCCATCCGGGAGAGGGATTTGACGGACTTGTCGATGGCGATCTCCAGTTTCTCTCCCATGTCGAGGAGGAGGTGCTTCACTTCCTCCAGTGAAGTGTCAAATTGTCGAATCACGGCCATCCTCCTTTTCTCAACCGAATCGGCCGGTGATGTAATCCTCGGTCTTCTTGTTGCCAGGGTTGGAGAACAGACTTTCGGTATCGTCGTATTCGATCAGTTCCCCGTTCAGGAAGAAAGCGGTCTTGTCGGATACCCGGGCCGCCTGCTGCATGTTGTGGGTGACGATAACAATGGTGTATCTCCCCTTCAGTTCCTGCAGCAATTCCTCGATTTTGGCTGTGGAGATCGGATCCAGAGCGGAAGTGGGTTCGTCCATCAGGACAATCTCCGGTTCCACTGCCAGGGCCCGGGCGATGCACAGCCGCTGCTGCTGACCGCCGGACAGCCCGGTGGCGCGATCTTTGAGCCGGTCTTTCACCTCATCCCACAAGGCAGCCTGACGCAGACTTTTCTCCACAATTTCATCCAAGGTTTTCTTGTTTTTTATCCCGTGAATTCGCGGACCATAAGCGATGTTATCATAGATGCTCTTCGGGAAGGGATTGGGGGCCTGAAAGACCATTCCCACCTGTTTGCGAAGCATCTCCACATCGATATTTTTATCGTAAATATCCTGTCCGTACAGACGGATGCTCCCTTGGATCCCGACTCCCGGGATCAACTCGTTCATCCGGTTCAAGGTTCGCAGGTACGTGGATTTCCCGCAACCTGATGGACCGATCAGTGCCGTCACGGTATTTTCCTGCACATCCATGGAAACACCGTACAGGGCTTGCTTTTCTCCATAGAACAGGTCCAGATTCTCCACCTGGATCGCCGGTTGGGTCAGCACAGCTTGTTCTGCCATGGATGGTTTCCCCCTTAGCCGTTTCTCCGTTGATATTTGTTCCTCAGGATGATCGCCAGCGCGTTCATGGTGAGCAGGATTGCCAACAACACGATAATTCCGGCCCCCGCCAAATTCTGAAACTCCGCCTTTGGCATCCCGGTCCAAGTGTAGATTTGAATCGGCAACACAGTGAAAGCATCAAAGACATTCCCAGGTGTGAAATAGATAAAGGTGACCGCCCCGACCATGATCAGGGGTGCTGTTTCACCGATGGCTCGGGAGAGGGCGAGAATGGTCCCAGTCAGGATCCCTGGCATCGAGTAAGGAAGCACCACCTTGTATATCGTCTGCCAGCGGGTGGCCCCCATCGCCAGGGATGCCTGCCGCAGGGAAGAGGGTACGCTGGAAATGGCTTCCCGTGCAGCCACAATCACAATGGGCAGAATCAGCAGGGTCATGGTCAGAGCCCCGGCCAGTACGCTTTGGCCCAGTTTCATCTGACGGACAAACAGAGTGAGACCCAGTATTCCGAAGACGATGGAGGGAACGCCTGCCAAATTGCTGATATTTAACTGAATCAACCGACTGAACCAGTTTTTCTTGGCATACTCTTCCAGGTAAATAGCTGTCCCCACCCCGAAGATAAAGGTGAGGGGCGCCGTCACCGCAATCAGCCACAGGGAACCCCACAGGGGAGCTTTAATCCCGGATTGTGCGGGAAAACGGGAAGCGAAACTGTTCAGAAAATCCAAGTTCAGCCACTTCCAACCCATTTTGAAAATATCCAGGAGCAGAACTGCCAAAACTACCACACCCACCAGAGTGGCCAACAGGAACAGGCCGTGAGCGATTTGATTCAACATTTTCCGGGTTCCAATCCGCCGGTCCCCGTCATGATCAGTTAGCAAAGCAGGGGCCTTTGGCCGCTTGTTTTGATGGATCAACACTTCTTCTGCGCTCATCAGTACTCCTCCTTAAACCGACGGGAGATATACTGGGCCAGCAGGTTCATGACCAGCGTGAATACAAACAGGGTCATCCCCACCGCGTAAATCGATTTATACACTGTGCTGCCGAAGCTGATATCTCCCATCGCCGCTTGGACCATGTACGCCGTCATCGTCTGGATGGATTCAGTGGGGTCAAAAGTCATCTTCGGCGTCGCTCCGGCAGCAAGAGTGACGATCATGGTTTCACCGATGGCACGGGAAAGGCCCAATACAAAGGAAGCGATAATTCCTGACAGAGCGGCGGGGACCACTACTTTCAACGATACCTCCAACTTGGTGGACCCCATGGCATAGGCGGCTTCACGTATACCCCTGGGAACGGAACTCATAGCGTCTTCACTCAGGGAGGCGATCATGGGAATAATCATGATTCCGACCACAATACTGGCGCTGAGTGCGTTGAACACACCCATCTCCGGCAAGAAATTCCGCAAGAGAGGCGTGACAAATGTGAAGGCGAAAAAGCCGTACACCACAGTTGGAATCCCCGCCAGGATCTCCAGAATGGGTTTTAACACCCGGCGAAGCCCGTCCGGTGCATATTCACTCAGGTAGATGGCCGAAGCCAGTCCGATGGGGATCGCCACCATCGCCGCGCCCATGGTCACCAACAATGTTCCGGTAATCAACGGTAACACGCCGAATTGTTGTTGACTACCGTGGAAGAGAGCCGTCCACTCCGTCCCGGTGATAAACTGGACAAAGGGCACATCCTGAAAGAAACTCGCAGTCTCCACAATCAGGGTGAACACAATCCCGAGAGTGGTCAGGATGGAGATCAGGGCACAGAGAAGAAGAAGTTTGGGTATCATTCCTTCCCAAGTATTCCGCCATGTTCTCTTCTTGCGAAAGCGGTTCATCCCCACCGATCCAGCTGCAGATTTCATAACTTGACACTCCTTTTCCAGACACGGGAAAGTGTGGCAAAGCCCCGAAACCGGAACAAGCCACACATCCGTTGGGGTTACCTTTTCTCTGTCACTTGACCCCGATGGTTTTCAGATTCTCTTCGTATTTATCATCCGTCAGCTTGATGTAACCGACTTCCGGGACAAACTCTTTTCCTTCAGTCATATAGAACTCCAGGAACTGTTTGATGTGATCTTTGTCCAAAGCTTGCTTACTGGCGTAGACGAAGATCGGACGGGACAGCGGCGCGTATTTTCCGCTTTGGATGTTTTCATTGGTCGGCTCCACCGCACCCTTGCCGGCATCGATCTTGACAGCTTTCAACTTATCTTTGTTTTCCACATAGTAGGCAAAACCAAAGTACCCGAGAGCATTTTTGTCACCGGCCACTCCTTGGACCAAGGTGTTGTCGTCTTCGGACTGGGTGAAGTCGGTGCGGCTTTTTCCTTCTTCGCCGACGATTTCATCGGTGAAGTAATCGAAAGTTCCCGAGGAAGTTCCCGGACCATACAGCTTGATCGGTTGATCCGGCCATTCCGGGTTGACATCTCTCCAGGTCTTCACCTTGCTTTTCGGTTCCCAGATCTTTTTCAGCTGATCAATGGTCAGCGTATCAACAAAATCGTTCTCTTTATTCACAACCACCGTAATCCCATCATAGGCCACCGGCAGTTCGATCGGCTCCAGCCCGGCATCTTCGGCGGCTTTCTTTTCTTCGTCTTTGATCGGCCGGGAAGCGTCGGAGAGATCCGTTTCCTTCTTGGCCCATTTTTCAAATCCACCACCGGTCCCGGATTGGGAAACGGTCACGTTCACCCCGGGGTTCTTTTTCATAAATTCCTCGGCAACCGCTTGGGAAACAGGATACACGGTGCTGGAACCATCGATCTTAATGGTTCCCGACAGACCTCCGTCCTCTTTTCCATCACTGGCGTTCGGATTGTTTGACGAGCAGCCGACAACCAGTGAAAGTGAGAGTATCAAAACCCCTGCAACTTGCAAACTTTTCTTCAACATAACCTCACAGCCCCCCAGAGATGTTGAAATGTGATTTATCCAATTCCTTATCCACTGTCCACTATAAGGAGTGACTTTTATTACGGTTTGAATGGATTGTTAAGCTTTCGTAAAGAGGGGTATAAAAAAAGCCTAGCGGGGAAAGGTCAACGTGATTTCCGTTCCTATCCCCACCCGGCTCGTCACTTGAATCTCCCCCCGGTGAGCTTCCACCAGGTGTTTGACAATCGCCAGGCCCAGGCCGGTTCCCCCCGATTCCCGGGAACGGGCTTTGTCCACCCGGTAAAAACGCTCAAAGATCCGCGGCAAATCCTTCTCGGGAATCCCGATGCCCGTATCCGACACCCGGATCCACCAGTGAGCTTCTCCTCTTCCTGCCGACAGGATTACCTCTCCCCCGACGGGAGTGTAGGCCATGGCATTGGATAATAGATTGAGCAGGATCTGTGAAAAACGGTCCGGATCTACCTGAACGAGAAACTCCTCTTCCGTCTTCACCCGGAAGGAGAGTTCCTGCTTCCGCATCTGTTCCTCCACCGTTTTTGCCGTGGATCGGAGCAGCTCGCCGATGTCGATGGATTGGATGTCCAGAGGCATGTTGCGGGATTCGATTTTGGACAAGTCCAAGAGATCCGTGATCAATCGTTCCAACCGGAGACTCTCCGTTTGGATAATCTCCAAAAACTCCTTTCGCATGTCGGGATCCTCTGCCGCCCCGTCCAACAACGTTTCCGCAAATCCTCTCAGGGAGGTAACCGGGGTTTTCAGCTCATGTGAGACATTGGCGACAAATTCGGTCCTCATCTTCTCCAATCTTCGGATGGCCGTAATCTCATGGATCACCGCCATCACCCCTGTCCCCCCCCTTTCCTCCCAGATGGGAGTCAGACGGGCCTCCATGATCCGCTCCTCGGGAAAATAGAGGTGAATCTCTTCCCGGACTCTTTCGCCGGATTCCAGACATTTACTGATCAATCGGTTGAGATCGTGAAAAATCGCCCCTTCAGGGAGGGATTTATTCAGCAGTTGTCGTGGCTTCAGGTTAAAAAAACGATGGAATGCCTGATTGGCCAGCGTGATTTTCCTCTTTGAATCCACCATGATCAGACCGCTGTCCATCGTCTCGATCACTCCGGTTAGCCGACGTTCACTTTTGCGAATGGTCTCCAGCTGATACCGCAACCCGGCAGCCATACGGTTAATAGCGGTGGCGAGGCGGCCGATCTCATCCCGGTTGTTCACAGGAATCCGACGATGCAGTTTATTTCGGGCGATATCGACTGCCACCTGAGTCATCTCTTCGATGGGTTGTGTGATGTTGCGGGCAACCCGGGAACTGATCATGGAAGCCAGCGCAAAGGAGAAAAGCAGACCACCCGCGAGTGAAACCCAGACCTGGCTGAGGCGTTGATCGATGATTTCCAGTTCCATCGACAACCGAACAACCCCCAAGGCTTTCCCCTGTTCCTTTCCTTCAACCACAGGGATGAACATATCAAGACGTGTATCCTCCCTGATACTTCGGACCTTCACCTGGGATTCCGGGCTGAGGGCACGGGCCACTTCCGGATGATTTTTCATATTGCCCAATCTCCGGGACGATTCAGCTGAATCCCCCACCACCTCCCCCTTCTTATCGATCAGTGTCACTCTGACATCCAGGGAGTCACCGAATCGATCTGCCTGTTGTTGAAGCAGGGAGGGGTCCCGCCAAAACTCCTCCCGATTCACCGACTCCACCAACAACCGCCCTTCCTTTTCCAGACGTTCCTTTAATGAATCGATGGTGGATGCCTTCAGAAGCAGCGCCACAAAAATCCCGGTACCCAGCACCGAGATCCCGATGATGAAGAGGAACATGGCCGTCAGGCGATTGCGGAGAGATCTCATGACTCCTTCGGTCCCTCAAATTTGTATCCGATCCCGCGCACCGTTTTGATATAGATCGGGTTACGCGAGTCCTCCTCCACTTTCTCCCTCAAATGACTCACATGGACATCCACAATCCGCGTATCCCCGATAAAATCATAATCCCAAACCGCGTTCAACAGCTGATCCCTCGACAACACCTTTCCACGGTGACCCGCCAGATGGATGAGCAACTCAAATTCCTTGGGGGTCAGATCCACGGGATCTCCTTTTTTCCTCACTTCATACCCTTCGGTGTCAATTTCCAGATCCCCCACCTTCAGGAATGTTGGATCTCCGGGGATTCCCTGTTCCCGCAAAGCTTCCATACGGCGGAGGATCGCTTTCACCCGTGCCACCAGTTCCCGGGGGCTGAAAGGCTTGGTCATGTAATCATCGGCCCCCAGTTCCAGCCCCAGCACTTTGTCAAATTCTTCGTTCTTGGCAGTCAACATCAGAATCGGAAGATGGCCGTTTTCCTTGCGGATCTGCTTGCAAACTTCCAGTCCATCCACTTTGGGAAGCATCAGATCGAGCACGATCAAGTCAGGTTGGGCCTCTTTCACCTTCTCCAGGGCTGTCTGCCCGTCAGAGGCCACCTCCACTACAAACCCTTCCTTTTCCAGGTTGAATTGAACCAATTTGACGATCGAGGGTTCATCATCAACCACCAGTACTTTTCTGCTCATCGTCCAGCCTCCGCTTCATCGATTCTCCCATATTCGGACAGTCTGCAAAAGAGTAGGGGCTTCGATTATTCTCTCTCACCGCCTTTGCTCCATTCAAGACCATAGTACACAATCCACCACATGAGTAAAGATCCCGGATCAAAAATGCAATCACCCCAGGCCATAAGAAAAAGCCCGGGAGAGAAACCCGGGCACCATGCAGTGTTCAGTCAAGTACCTTCATCACTTTCCGTACGGATTCGGCCGACCGATCCAGCGCTTGTTTTTCTTCCTCGGTCAGATCCAGTTCGATAATTTTTTCCAGGCCGTTGGCACCGAGAATCACCGGAACGCCCAGATACATGTCTTGATAGCCGTATTCGCCCTCAAGATAAGCGATGGCCGGCAGGATCCGCCGTTTGTCCTTGAGAATGGCCTCCGCCATTTGAACGAGAGAGGCGGCCGGAGCATAGTATGCGCTTCCGTTGCCGAGAAGACCGACGATTTCGCCGCCACCTTTGCGAGTCCGTTCCACAATGGCATCCAGCCGATCCTTGGGCAGCCATTTGTCAAGGGGAACGCCGCCTGCATAAGAGTATCGCACCAAGGGAACCATGTCATCCCCGTGACCTCCCAACACGAAGCCGGTCACATCTTCCACGGAGACATTCAGTTCTTGGGCGATAAAAGTGCGGAAACGGGCAGTATCCAAAACACCAGATTGTCCGATCACCCGGTTTTTCGGAAAACCGGAGGTGCGGTACACTTCATAAGTCATGGCGTCCACCGGATTGGTCAACACGAGGATGATGCAGTTCGGCGAATATTTCACCACCTGCTCAGTGACCGAACGCATCACCTTGGCGTTGGTACTGACCAGGTCGTCACGGCTCATTCCCGGTTTGCGGGCAATTCCGGCGGTAATGATGACCAGATCTGAATCCTGGGTTTCGGAATAGTCGGCAGTACCGGTGATCCGGGCATCCACTCCTTGCACTGGAGTGGATTCCAGCATATCCAGCGCTTTTCCTTTCGTCGGCCCCTCCGCACCAGGGATATCCACCAACACCACATCCCCAAGCTCTTTCTGGGCCAACATCAGAGCAGTCGTCGCCCCGGTGAACCCACTGCCGATGACGGAAATTTTGCTTCTGCGGATGGTCATGACACTACCTCCGTTTCAGAGTCTTTATAAGTTCTCGATCAGTTTGGTGGCAAACTCCGAACACTTCACTTCCGTCGCGTCCTTCATCAGTCGGGCGAAATCATAGGTGACGGTTTTCTGGGTGATCGTCTGGTCCATGGCACGATAGATCCGGTCCGCCGCTTCCTGCCAACCCAAATGTTCCAGCATCAGGACCCCGGAGAGAATGACGGAGCCAGGATTGACTTTGTCCATTCCGGCATATTTGGGTGCTGTACCATGGGTCGCTTCAAAGATGGCATGACCCGATTCAAAATTGATATTGGCTCCGGGTGCGATCCCGATTCCCCCCACTTGTGCCGCCAGGGCGTCGGAGATGTAATCCCCGTTCAGATTCAAAGTGGCGATCACATCGTATTCCGCCGGACGGGTCAGGATCTGTTGCAGGAAAGCATCGGCAATGGAATCCTTCACTATCAGTTTGCCGGCGGCTTCCGCCTCGGACTGTGCCCGGTTGGCCGCATCCAGACCTTGCTCTTCCTTGATCCGGTCATACTGAGCCCAAGTGAATACCTGATCGCTGAATTCCCGTTCTGCCAATTCATAACCCCAGTTCTTAAATGCTCCCTCGGTGAACTTCATGATATTTCCCTTATGAACAAGGGTGACACTCTTGCGACCATGATCCAGGGCATATTGAATCGCGGCCCGTACCAAGCGCTCTGTCCCTTCGCGGGAGACGGGTTTAATGCCGATCCCGGAGGTTTCCGGGAAGCGAATCTTTTTGACCCCCATCTCTTCGCGGAAGAACCGGATCACTTTTTGGGCTTCCTCGGACTCGGCCTCCCATTCGATCCCGGCATAAATATCCTCGGAGTTTTCCCGGAAAATCACCATGTCCACCTGTTCCGGCTTTTTCACCGGAGACGGTACACCGTTGAAATAGCGGACCGGCCGCAGACAGACGAACAAGTCCAGCTCCTGGCGCAAGGCCACATTGAGGGAACGGATGCCGCCGCCTACCGGAGTGGTCAAGGGACCTTTGATAGCGACGTAGTAATCTTCGATCACCTTCAATGTCTCTTGCGGCAACCACTCACCAAATCGATTGTATGCCTTCTCACCTGCATAAATCTCAAACCATTCGATTTTCCGTTTGGAACCGTATGCTTTTTCCACCGCCGCGTCCAGAACACGCCGGGCTGCCGCCCAAATGTCCGGGCCGGTGCCGTCTCCTTCGATGAAGGGAATGATCGGACGATCCGGAACACGGAGTTCCCCGTTTTCGAGAGTGATCTTTTCTCCGGTTTGTGGAGCCTCGTACCGTGCCATACAAACACTCCTTTTCCTGCTATGATGGGTCTGAAACCCTTTATCTGTTTTCCACAGGGATGTAAGACTGATGGACCGGCCCCGTATACTCGGCGCGGGGACGAATCAGACGGTTGTCCGCATACTGCTCCAGCACATGGGCGGTCCAGCCGGAAACACGGCTGATGGCAAAGATCGGGGTAAACAGCTTCCGGGGGATGCCCAGGTAATGATAGGTGGAAGCGGAATAGAAATCCACGTTGGGTTTCAGCCCTTTTTTGCTCACCACAAGCTCCTCGATTTTCACGGACATTTCGTACCATTTTTTGTCACCGGCTATCTCGCTCAACTGCCGGGACATCTCCCGCAGATGCTTAGCCCGGGGGTCCCCATCTTTGTATACCCGGTGACCAAAGCCCATAATCTTCTCCTTGTTATCCAGTTTGGCCGTGATCACTTTTTCCACCTGCTCGAGAGAGCCGATCTCCTCCAACATAGCCATCACCCGTTCATTTGCGCCGCCATGAAGCGGACCTTTCAAGGTTCCGATTGCCGAAGTGATGGCGGAATACATGTCGGAGAGGGTGGCTGTGGTCACCCGGGCTGCAAAGGTGGAGGCATTCAATTCATGGTCTGCGTGCAGAATGAGTGCCTTGTCAATCGCCTCGACCGCCGTTACTTCCGGCTTTTTTCCGTGGAGCATGTACACGAAGTTTTCGGCATAGCCGTAAGACGGATCGGGTGCCACCGGTTCCAAGCCTTTGCCGATGCGGAAAAGGGCCGCCACGATCGTCGGCATCTTCGCTGCCAGACTGATCGCTTTCCGCTCATTGGCTTCCCGACTGTTGTCATCAGCATCAGGGTCATACATGCCGAGAGCGGATACGGCCGTCCGCAAGGCCGCCATGGGATGGGTCTCATTCGGATATGCTTTCAATTGTTGCAAAACCGCTTCTGGCAAAGCCGCCTGTTCTCCCAACTGCTTCTTGAGGTTATTCAACTCCTCTTGATTGGGCAAATGTCCCTTCCATAGCAGGAACATCACTTCTTCGAACTTGGCTTTTTCCGCCAAGTCATCGATGTTAATCCCGCGGTAGGTCAATACACCGTCCACGATTGAGCTGATCCCGGATGTGAGGGCTACGACGCCCTCCAACCCTTTCGCTACCGACATGGCTTTTCGCTCCTTTTCTGAAAATGGTGCTTCGGGCACTTCATAAGGCCGAACCCACCCGCACAGAGGCAAGGGAATTCCAAATTTTATCGTGAACAACAGGCGAAACTCCAGCGCTTTTCCCATGAAAAAACAAAGAACCGCCCGATCTGTTCGGTCCGACCGGTTCATGTCCCCAAATGGTTTTCTGCCCTTGGTGCCCTGATACGCCTCTTACAGTTTACCATAAAAAAAAAACGTTATCATCACAGTCCACCTGCATAAAACATGATAAAAGCCTGGCAGGGCGGAGCAAAGGATCTGCCCATCCACTTGTTATAATATAGTATTCATTGTGAATATCGCTTACTCCCCGTTCCCAGGGGGTAATATGGATACATATAAGTCAATCACTGGAGGGGATTGGTTTGAACCGCGAAGCGGTGTCAGGCATTCTTTTGCGCACATTGTTGGTCGCCGCGGTGACGGTCTCCGCATATTACTTAAGTGTACTGGCCTTCCCGCTTACATATCCGTTTCTGATCGGTTGGCTCATAGCCATGACAGTGGAACCGGCGGTTCGTTGGCTGGAAGTCCGGGCCCGTTTCCCCCGGTGGGCCGGAGTCACCCTGACCTTGATTGTGGTGGTAGGCGGGACACTCAGCCTGCTCATCTACCTCGCCTCCCGGATTGTCATGGAATTGACAAATTTGGCCGAGTATCTTCCTCAGTTTTTCAATCAGGTGAACCAGTACGTGTTGGATACTTTCATTCGGGAAAACAGCGAACTGATTGAGATGATCCACAACATACAGAATTACATGGAGAACAATCCCCAGCAAAGTTCGGAAATCCTGACCAGCATCCGGGAAAATCTGGGGGTTGTTACCGACAAAGGCACCCAGTTTATCACGGATATCCTTGCCGGGATCGGATCTTTTCTGGGGAATCTCCCTTATTATGCAACGGTTCTCGTCTTCATTATTCTGGCCGCCTTCTTCATCGGCATCGATTGGCCCCGCCTCAGAGAAAGACTCCTCTCGTTGATCCCGCGCCGGGTCAGCAAAACCGGCAGCTTGGTCATCCGGGACCTCAAGAAAGCCCTGTTCGGGTTCGTACGTGCCCAGTTGACATTGATCAGCATCACCGGTGTCATCGTCTGGATCGGGCTCAGTTTGCTGGGGGTGGAATATGCTCTCATCCTCGCTATCATCACCGGTGCTGTCGATCTTCTGCCTTACCTCGGAGTGGGAACAGTGATGGTACCTTGGGCTGCTTACCTGATGCTGGCCGGCGATTTTCGCTTCGGTTTGGGAATCGCTATCTTATATGTGATAATCCTGGTTGTCCGCCAAATGTTGGAGCCGAAATTGGTGGCCACCAATATTGGTATCAGTCCGCTTCTGACACTGGTGGCTCTCTTTATCGGTTTGAAATTGTTCGGGGTGTTCGGCCTCATCTTGGGACCGGTGATCACGGTTTTCCTGCTCGCCCTGCATCGCGCCGGCGTGTTCCGCGACCTATGGACCTATATCATCCATGGGACGAAGCAGCGCTTCACCGATAAATAAAAAAAAGCCGCCTGACGGCGGTGATCATATCCAGAAGACTACTCCCTGTACTATGTTGCATTCTTCTCAGGGGCTGTTATGTTAAAATTTTTCATTCCAGGTCAATGCTAAATTCAGCGTTGGGCATAATCGGAAGTAAATATTCAAACCCTTCATGCTCATCATTTAAAATTGTTCTCCAGCCACCATCTGACGCATACGGTGCTATATAAAACTCATGTGAAGGGGCTTTGTCATGAGTACCTTCAACATGTCCCGTACCATTTTTATATACTTGTGCACCATATTCAGCATCGATTGCAGGAGCACCAACTACTAAAGGGTTACTTGATTCCAACTTGATCCAATGTGTAATTGAATCCCCTGTATTTGTGACTCTGGACAATTCAATATCTGATTCATCAGCTTTACCAGTTTCTACAGGATTCTTGTTTTCATCAAGACCAACCGTTGTTCCAATTGAAGGGTTAAGTTTTACATCATTAGGGTTATTTGTATCAAAATCCCATGTAATATAAACATCTGACCGGGTTCGGAATCTATCAGACCAAACATCAAACCCTCTATTGTCACCTTCGAAATAATGGAATTTGCAATAGCCTACCCAATCACATTGTGGATTGACAGCATACTCAAGTGGGATGAACGTTGTATATCTCATTGTGAAGCCATACCCAGTAGGATAATCCCTGAAATCATCTCCTTGTAAGGTAACCTGTTTCTTATCTTCTCTCGAAACATCTATTGTTGTTTCATCCGATGTTTGCAGAACAGATCCTAAGCTTTTTTCTTCATAATACAAATTTTTTTCTTGACTTTTATTTAATTTTATCCCCTTTTCTTTTAACCATTTTTTCTTTTTTTCCACCTCAGCATCAGGGATTTTTTTCAAACCCACAACTTTGTAGGAATAGATGTTATTTTCCATAACCGAAGTGTCAGTAAAAGAATTCCCTTTTACTTTTTTCAATAGCTTACCATCCCGATAAACTTCATATATTTGATCGTCATCTGGGAGGTTAGACCATGAAAGTTTAACCTCATTTTTTTTCACAAAAGAGTCTAATTTACTATTTACCATCGGGTAAAAAATCTGCTTAGTTACACTTTCATCTTTCATTACTACAGTTGGGGTTAACATAGATATTCTTTCATTAATCTGCCTTTTGGTTTTATTTGTAGAGGTATTAATCACAACATTGTCCAACTTCTCACCATTAGAACCTTTGGCTACTAACTTCAATTTATATTTATGATCAGGATTCAAGGAATTCAGTTTATAGGTTCGATCTTTTCCTGACCATATTTTTTTATATGTATTATCTATCTTTGAATACAATTCAAAATACTCACTGTGACTATTCCAATTAATTTCGATAGATTTACTGGTAGTTGTTACTGATACATCTCTAATGTCACCAGAGCTTGCAGATAAAGCATAAGGAACGCAAATAATTGTTCCCACCAGAAAAAACACCGAGGCAAACCAAAATTTCCTTTTCACAATGTTCAACCCCTTTTTTTAGTCTTAATCCCACGATATACCTTTCCTACTATTATGTCAATAGCCCAAAATAGAAATGAGCATTTGAAGCCAAGAAATACTGCCTTGCTGTAGTCTTCAAATCTTAAGGCAGATAAATCAGTTGCATCTATCCAAACGTATAAAAAAGGTAATAAAATCCCTCCCAAAAGGTGAATGATGAGATATGTCAAAGACCTTCCATGAGTTATTTTTTCCGCGATCACAGAAACAACAGACCCGTAAAAAAAGAATACTAAAAAGACCAGTGACAAGATTCCCAAATTCGCCTCACTGATAAGGTGATAACCGACCAAAGTAAGTAAACTGGCTACAATGGATACGAACAGTTTCCTCAGTAACATCTCTATCAAGAAACTCACTCCCGTAAATTCGTTCTTATAAATTGCTTGTGGAATACAAAGTTTACCCTTATATAGTATTCTCTTTGTCGCAAAAAACTCCTATTCAATTTTTAATATTGTCACAGGATTATTAGCCGGAATCTAACCCATATTATCTTCAGACAGAGAGATCGAAGGCTTGTTTCAATATCCAACTCAAAGTAATCAAAACCCTCCTAATTCGAACCTCGTGGTGAACTTCCTCATATCGAAGACCTTCAGTGACAAAAAAATGCGGCCACATGGCCGCAGGATCACTACATGTACTGTGATAAAAATCACCTCAGAAGTAGTGGGGTGAACCCATCCCCCATTCTAACGCCGGATATACCAATGGATCCGCCCCTCATCGATATATTGAAACAACTTCCGTTTGAGCAACAACTTGGCCATTCCCCGGGTATAGGGAAGCAAGAGAAGAGCTCCCAGAACATCTGTGAAAAATCCGGGAGTGAGGAGCAAGAATCCCCCTGCCAAGATACAGACGCCTTCCAAAAGGGCATCTCCCGGCAATTCTCCCCGGGAGAGTTGGAGCCGAGCCAGGTGCAAAGTCTGAAGGCCCTGCTTGCGGGCCAGATACCCGCCGGCCACACCGGTGGCGATGACCAAAAGTACGGTCGGGGTTGCCCCGATCACCTTGCCTGCGGTGATCAATCCCCAAATTTCCACGGCAGGCACGAGAAGGATTAACAGAATCAGGATACGAAACACAGGCACAGGTCATTCCTCCGTTTGGCGGGAAAAAATGCGTTCGGACAGTAACTGGAACAGACGGGGCTCCTTCCTCTCCAGATTCAACCTCTTCAGATTCCGATCCGTCCAGAAATGGATGGTCTCTCCCCGGGCCAGCAAGGTATCTTCAGACGCCCGGCGCACTTCGTAACAAAATGTGATCTTCGGCCCCCTCATCTCCCCGACCCAAGTCCATATACATAAAGTTTCATCATATCTTGCAGGGGAGAGAAACCGGCAGTGAAGATCGACGACTGGCAACAGAAACCCTCTGCTTTCCAATTCACTGTAAGAAAGACCCACTTTCCGGATCAAGTCGGTTCGGCCAACTTCAAACCAGACCGCGTAATTGCTGTGATGAGCCACTCCCATCTGATCCGTCTCCTGATATCGTACACGAAATTGGCTTTGATAACGAATGGGTTTCATTACGTTTCCGTTACACCTCCGATTTCGCGGATCGTTACATAAAACCTGAATGGTGCATACATAATGTAAATAGCCAAACCGGTTGGTTCTATATAAAATAATTATAGACAAACTGATCAAGAAACGTAAAACGGTTCGACCTTGGAAAGGAGGGTCTGAAGTGAAACTGCGGCGGCGCAAGAAGCGGCGCAAAAAACTTCGTTGGTGGATTTATCCCCGTCTGCGTACAATCTGAATCGCCATCCTCCATTCAAACCGATTACCGTCATTGTCCTCTAACCCAAAAAGCGCTGGAAATTCCAGCGCTTTTTGGGTTAGAGGACATTGGCCCGACCGGAATAGATATGCCCCCGCTCTGCATCCACAGTGATTTCCATCCCATCTTCAAACAACTCGGTGGCACCTGATACTCCCACCACCACCGGAATTCCCAGATTAAGACCCACCACTGCCGCATGGGAGGTGAGCCCACCCTGTTCCACAATCACGGCGGCCGCCCGCTTAAAGGAGTCCATCATATCCTTATCTGTGGCCCGGGTGACCAAAATTGCACCGTCTTTCATCTTGGAGCGTAACTCGCCGGCAGTCACACCGGAAACCACTTCACCGGTCAGCACTTTTTTACCGATCCCTTGCCCTTTGGCCAGGATATCACCAATCACATGGACTTTCATCAGATTGGTGGTACCGGATTTGGCCACGGGAACTCCGGCAGTGATCACCACCAGGTCCCCGTGGCGGACATAGCCGGATCGAATCGCGGATTGGATCGACGTACCCAACATCTCATCGGTGGTTTCCACCTTTTCCCCTTTGACGGAGACAATCCCCCAGACCAAAGCCAAATGTCGCATCACCTTCTCATGCCGGGTTACAGCCACGATCGGGGCCCGGGGACGGTATTTGGAAACCATCCGGGCGGTTTTCCCGCTTTCCGTGGATGTGATTATCGCCGATGATTTCAGGATGCCGGCTGTATGTACCACAGCTTGGCTGATGGAATCCGGTATGCTCACCTCAAGTGCCCGGATCCGCTCCTGGAACAGATCCGCATATTGGAGGGACTCCTCCGCCCTGGAGGAGATACTTGCCATCGTCTCCACCGATTCCACCGGATACTTGCCACTAGCGGTCTCTCCGGAAAGCATGACCGCATCTGTCCCGTCAAAAATGGCGTTGGCCACATCACTGGCTTCGGCCCGGGTGGGGCGGGGATTGCGCTGCATGGAATCAAGCATTTGAGTAGCTGTGATCACCGGCTTTCCTTGGTGATTGCATTTGCGAATCATCTCTTTTTGCAACACCGGAACTTCTTCCGCAGGTATTTCCACTCCCAGGTCTCCCCTGGCCACCATGATCCCGTCGGAAACGTTCAGGATGGCATCCAGATTCTTGACCCCTTCTTCGTTTTCGATCTTGGAGATAATATGGATATCAGCGTCATGGGCTTCCAGAATCTCTCTGATCTCCAGCACATCCTTGGGTTTGCGGACAAAGGAAGCTGCGATGAAATCCACACCGTGCCGGATCCCAAACCGGATATCTTCCGCATCCTTCTCAGTGATTCCCGGTAAATGAAGGGAGACCCCCGGAAGGTTCACCCCTTTCCGATCTTTGAGCAGTCCCCCGTTCTCAATGCGGCAGTGAATTTCGGTTCCTTCCACTTTCTCCACCCGCAAGCTGATCAAACCGTCATCCACCAAAATCGTGGAACCGGGATGAACATCATCCGCCAATCCCTTGTAGGAGACAGACACCCGGGAAGCATCCCCTTCCACCTCCTCGGTGGTCAGGATTATTTCCCCCCCTGTCTTCAGTTCCACTTGCTCTTCTCTGAGAACTCCGGTTCGAATCTCCGGTCCTTTCGTATCGAGGAGAATGGCGACGGTTTGGCCCAGTTCCTGCTCCACCTGGCGAATCCGCTCAATCCGGCGAAGGTGTTCCCCATGATTCCCGTGGGAAAAGTTGAGCCGGGCCACATTCATTCCGGCCTGAACCAGTTTTTTAAGTGTTTCCGGTTGTTCACTGGCTGGTCCGATGGTACATACGATCTTCGTCCTTCGCATCCAAAGCCTCCCTTTCTATATAGCCAAAATGCCGGCCAATTCGTAAATGGACATATCCGGCTTGTGCTTCATGGCAAAAGCCTCTTGAAAGGCGAGTCCCGTCACCCGGTTATTTTGAACCACCACCATATGATCGCTCATCCCTTCCAACAGGAGATCCACCGCTTTAGCTCCCATCCTGCTCGCCAGGACACGGTCGGAAGCCGTCGGGGAACCCCCCCGCTGAATATGACCCAGGACGGTGACACGGGTTTCGGCTCCAGTCTTCTCCTTGATTCGACGCCCGATCTCCACCCCACTGCCGACTCCCTCGGCGACGATAATGATGCTGTGCCGTTTGCCACGCCGGTTCCCCCGTTCCAAACGCTCCACAATCTCATCCAGATTATGCTCGGCCTCCGGGATAAGGATCGATTCAGCTCCGTCAGCCAACCCAGCCCATACAGCGATATCCCCCGCATTGCGACCCATCACTTCCACCACATAGGTCCGCTCATGGGAGGTGGCAGTGTCCCGGATCCGGTCGATGCATTGGATCACTGTATTGATAGCCGTATCAAAACCGATGGTGAAATCCGTCCCCGGAATATCGTTGTCGATGGTTCCTGGGACTCCCACCGTTGCCAAATTCTTGGAGGCCAATTGGCGAGCTCCCCGGAAGCTCCCGTCCCCACCGATCACCACCAAGCCTTCCACCCTTTGTTTTCTCAAGTTCTCCACGGCTTTGGACTGTCCCTCAGCGGTTTTGAACTCTTCACTTCGGGCAGTGTGCAGGATCGTACCTCCCCGGTGAATAATATCCCCGACAGAACCCAGATTCATCGGTTGAAAATCCCCTTGAATCAAGCCGGCGTAACCGCGCTTGACCCCCAACACTTCCAACCCGTGATGGTGACCTTTGCGGACAACGGCACGGATGGCTGCATTCATTCCCGGGGAGTCCCCTCCGCTGGTCAGAACCGCGATGCGTTTCATCCCAAGTTCACCTCTTTTTCGATTCTTCTCCCACCCCTACGGGACAATAAAAGTCCCAGCGGGACAAAAGAGAAACCGTGGTTAAACACATCAATCCACGGTACCGTATACACCGATTTTCTCGAATTTCCGGTGCCGGTCAAGAATCAGCTGATCCCCGTCCATTTCGAGCAAGGGATGCAAGGATTCCAACAACGCTTCTTTAATTTCTCTGGCTTGGCCGGCAGAATCTTTATGGGCGCCTCCCTTGGGTTCGGGGATCACCCTTTCGACAATGCCCATTTTTTCCAGATCCTGAGCTGTGATTTTGAGAGCCTCCGCCGCTTCCTGTGCTTTGGCGGCATCCCGCCACAGAATTGCTGCCGCTCCTTCAGGTGAGATCACGGAATAATATGCATGCTCCAGCATCAGCAACCGGTTGCCCACGCTGATGGCCAAGGCTCCGCCACTGCCACCCTCCCCAGTGACAATGCAGACGATGGGAACACGGAAGCCTGCCATCTCCCTGAGATTTCTTGCAATCGCTTCACTTTGTCCCCGCTCTTCCGCCTCCACCCCGGGATGAGCTCCCTGGGTGTCCACAAAGCAGATAATGGGCCGCCCGAATTTGTCCGCTTGTTGCATCAAACGAAGGGCTTTGCGGTAGCCTTCAGGATGGGGAAGTCCAAAATTGCGGGAGATCTTATCTTTGGTGTCTTTGCCCCGTTCATGACCGATCACAGTCACCGGCCGGCCATCCAGCTTGGCGATCCCCCCGATAATCGCAGGATCATCCCCATAGAGCCGGTCGCCGTGAAGCTCCATAAAATCGGTGAAGATGTGACGAATATAATCGGATGTCGTCGGCCGTGAAGCGTGACGGGCAATCTGCACCTTTTGCCAGGTAGTCAGATTTCCATAGATCTCCTCTTCCAAGCGGCGGGCTTTCTCTTCCAAGGTCTTGATTTCATCGGAGAGATCAATCGATTTCTCCTGGGTGAACTTCTGTAATTCCCTGATTTTCTCCCTCAGTTCCACCAAGGGCTTTTCAAAGGGGAGTTGTCCATTAGTTGTACCCACCATGATCCCTCCCACTGTGGAAATCCAGGATCCGGATGAGTGTTTCCCGCAACTTTGCACGGTGAACCACCTGATCCAGTTGCCCGTGTTTCAAAAGAAACTCCGAAGTCTGGAAGTCTTCGGGCAACTTTTGGCGAACGGTCTGTTCAATCACCCGGCGTCCTGCAAACCCGATCAGGGCGCGGGGTTCTGCCAGGTTGATATCCCCCAGAGAAGAAAAGCTGGCAGAGACACCCCCGGTGGTGGGATTGGTGAGGACAGAGACGAACAAAACCCGTGCCCTATGCATCCGTTCCAATGCAGCGCTCGTTTTGGCCATCTGCATCAAGGAAAGGACCCCTTCCTGCATTCGAGCTCCACCTGATGCAGAAAAAAGGATAAAAGGATATCCCTTGGCGGCGGCCCGATCAGCGGCACGGGCGATCTTCTCTCCTACGACGGAACCCATACTCCCCATGCGAAATCGGGAATCCATCACACCGATGACGGAGGGATACCCGCCGATCGTACCTTCTCCGGTAACCACCGCCTCATTCAGTTGAGTCTTCTCCCGGTCCGCCTCCAATTTTTTGGCATAATGAGGAAAGGAGAGAGGATCGTCGGAAATCAGTTCGGTATCATATTCGAAAAAATGGCCTTCATCCACGATCATTTGAATCCTCTCCGGAGCGGACAGTGAGTAATGATGGTCACAGTTTCCACAAACCTTCAAGTTCTTTTCCAGCTCTTTAGCAATCATGATATGTCCGCAGTTGGGACATTTCTTCATGATTCCCTCAGGAATTTCTTTCTTGGCCTGCTCCGAAGGGATGGTCGCATATCGTTTCTGTTTGCGAAACAGATCCTTGAACACGCTTAAACACCTCATCCGTCTCTAAATCCGGCCGTCCCCTCATCGGGGTACTCCGTTCCCGACGGCCAAAACATCTTCATCATCGTCTGCCGGAGCCATCATAGCACAGAACAAAACCGCGAAGCAATGTGATGCCCGGTATACTGGCAACTACGTCTCCCGATAACCCTGACCACCCACACGGAAAAAGCCCGCCACGGACAGATGGGCTTCCAGCCTCCGTTCCGCTACGCGGGGGTTCCGTTCCCTGATGGCATCCAAAATATCCCGATGTTCTTGAAGGGCTTGTTGTGGTCGACCGCACCGGTTGAGGGAGTTTTCCCGCACAGTCTGTCCATATTGAATCACCGGATACCAGACCCGAAGCAAAAGGTGGTTATGGGAGGACTGCACCATGCGACGGTGGAATTCATAATCCTCCTCCACCGGCACTTCTCCCGCCAATACTTTTTTCTTCATGGCGGACCAGATTCCTTCCAATGCATGGAGGTCTTCTTCCCGGGCCCTAAGAGCGGCCAGCCGGACGGCCCCCGTCTCCAGAAGCATCCGCATTTCCAACAGATTATCCCGGGCGGTCTCATCCCGGAGGATGTAAAAAGCGAGTAGCTCCACCAGACGATGTGATCGATAAGGTTGCAAAAAAGTGCCCTGTCCACGCCGCGTGGTGATAATCCCCAAAAGTTCCAAGGCCCTAAGGGCTTCCCGCACCGTGGACCGGCCCACCTGGAGACGGGAGACAAGCTCCCGTTCCGATGGGATCCGGTCCCCCGGCTTCAAGCCCTCTTCATCGATCACCTCGTGAATGCGGAGCAAAATGGATTGGAATTTGGTCGACCCGGCTTCCAGCAACACGGCTTTTAAACACACCTCGCTTCACAGTCATCCTCTTCCGAATCAATCGGAAGAGGATGAATTGCGGATCAGCTGCATCGTTCGTTCATAAATCTCCTTGGGATCTCTTTTCAGACGGGCTTGGCCCGATTCCATCGCCGCCCGTGCCACCTCCGCCGCCACCTTTGGAGCCACATCCGGTTGGAAAGGTGGAGGAATCACATGGTCGAAGGCGAGTTGGTCTTCATCGATCAGAGCGGCGATCGCCCGGGCAGCCGCCACCTTCATTTCCTCATTGATACTACGGGCACGGACATCCAAGGCTCCTCGGAAAATACCGGGGAACGCGAGAACATTGTTGACCTGATTGGGGAAATCGGAACGACCGGTTCCCACCACTTTGGCACCCGCTTCATAAGCCTTCTCGGGCATAATCTCAGGAACAGGGTTGGCCATGGCGAAGATGATAGGATCCCGGTTCATGGAACGAACCATCTCCTGGGTAACAGCTCCGGCCACCGACACACCGATAAAAACATCGGCCCCTTTCATCGCATCCGCCAGTGATCCTCGAATGCCCCTGGGGTTGGTCTCTCCCGCGATTTGCTCCTTCACACTGTTCATGCCCTCATTTCTTCCCTCATAGATGGTTCCCTTACTGTCACACATGATGACATCCTTCACCCCGAGGGAGAGGAGCAGCTTGACAATCGCGATTCCGGCGGCACCCGCCCCGTTGGCCACCACCCGAATCTCTTCCATCTTCTTGTTCACAATCTTCAAAGCGTTGATCAGGCCGGCGAGGGTCACGATCGCCGTTCCGTGTTGATCATCGTGAAAAACGGGAATATCCACTTCTTTTTTCAATCGCTCTTCGATGATAAAACATTTGGGAGCGGCAATATCCTCCAGATTGACCCCTCCAAAGGTGGGAGAAAGCAATTTTACGGTTTCCACGATTTTATCGATCTCGTGGGTGTCCACACAGAGGGGAAAGGCATCCACACCGGCAAATGTTTTGAACAGAACCGCTTTTCCTTCCATCACAGGCATGGCCGCATGGGGACCGATATTTCCCAACCCAAGCACTGCAGTACCATCCGATACAACAGCCACCAGGTTCCCCTTCATCGTGTAATCGAAAACCTTGCCCGGATTCGTATGGATTTCCTTGCAGGGTTCAGCCACACCCGGTGAGTACGCAAGACTGAGATCTTTGGAATTGCTGACAGGCACTTTGGAATGGACCATCAATTTTCCCTGTTGTTCCAGGTGCAGCTTCAGCGCTTCTTTTCGCAAAGAAGACAAATCCTTCAACTCCTTTGGTTCCGGTGTGGCAGTGGTCAGACCACTTATGGAATATCCCCCATTATAGCAGAAGCCGCCCGCAGGAGAAAGTGTACATACCCATCTTCGCCGATATCCGATGTTCGGGGAAAAAGAACTCTGCAGGTTGGACATGAGCTGTACAGAAAAAAAGACGAAACGCCTCGGTTTCGTCTCAGCCTTTTTCACAGCGGAACATCTGTCGCCAATCGCTTCAGTCGCTCCTGTTTCTCCTTGCTGTCAACGTCGCTTTCTTTAATCTCCCTTCGTTCCCGAAACTTTTTTTCCAGTCTTTTTTCCCAAGTATCATCGAAGCATTCCGACAGGGCATCCCTGATCTTCACCGCCAACACAGGGCTGGCCCCTCCAGTGGAGACGGCCAAGGTGAGCCGCCCCCGGGTCAACCTCGCCGGCACCTGAAAGTTCCCCCGCTCTGACCGGTCCACGACATTGACCCATTGCCCGGAGTGGGATCTATCCCCCACTGAACCGTTGATTTCCGAAGAATCCGTTGCTGCCACCACAATCTGCGCCTCATCCAGATCTTCCGGTTCAAAAGTTCTTTGTTTCCAAGTCAACACGCCTTTGTCCGCCCACTGCCGGACGGATTCTGAAGCAACCGGCGCCACCACTGTCACCCGTGCTCCCGCATCCAGAAGCCAGTGAATGCGACGGGTTGCCACCCGGCCGGCCCCGAACACCACCGCTGACCGGTCATGAAAGTCGACCATGATGGGTACCCAATGCATAGAATGCGCTCCTTTTGCTTTGATCCCGCTTCAATGCAGTCCTTCCTATGAAGAACTGGCCGATGCCCCTGCTTTTTCCCCCCACTCCTTTATAATTTCTCCTTTCTTCGGTACAGCTCTGTTCTCAAACCATGCCAGTTGCTCCCGCAGACGGACCACTTCACCAACCACAATCATCGTCGGATTCTTTACTTCATGGTGACGGGCGAGTTCCACCACATCCTCCAAGATACCTGTCAGCGTGTATTGATCCCCGGTGGTTCCCCATTGGATCAGGGCGACAGGAGTATCCCGGGACTTGCCGTTGCTCAGGAGTTGCTCCCGGATATAGGGGAGGTTTTTCACACCCATATAGATCGCGAGGGTATCGACTCCCTTGGCCAGATGCTTCCAGGGAAGCTCCTCCTCCGACCCTTTTTTTCTGTGACCCGTGATAAATGCGATGGTGGAACTGTATTCCCGGTGGGTGACAGGGATGCCCGCACAGGCCGGGGCGGCTATCCCTGCAGTGATCCCCGGAATCACTTCAAAATCAACACCGTGGCTGACCAGAACCTGGGCCTCCTCCCCACCTCGACCATAGACAAAGGGATCCCCCCCTTTGAGACGGGTGACGGTTTTGCCGGCCCGTGCATGCTCTACCATGAGTTGGTTGATGGCCTCTTGGTTCCAGCCGGGGCAACCCGGATTTTTTCCGCAGTGGATCAAACTTGCTCCCGGCCGGGCGTACTCCAACAAAGCCGGATGGATCAGCCGATCAACCAATATCACATCCGCTTCCCGGAGGGCCCGAACTCCCTTCACCGTGATCAATTCCGGATCGCCGGGACCTCCTCCCACAAGGTAAACTTTCCCCCCCGGCCGGTTTTTCCGGACTCCCGTCGGAATGGTTGAGGTCATCCCTCCCCGACCTCTCTTTTTATCCAAAATCAATCCTCCCTTCGTCCGCCCGGAAAAATCGGACTGTCATCCCATCTCCTCCGGAATCAAAACAAATCCGCCGCCCCGAAGGATCGGCTTCTTCTCGTACAGGGTCACTTCATCCGCCTCCGGCGGTTTGAGAAAAAATTTCTCCAACTCGATATCCACCAGAGAAAAAGCAGCTTGGTCATTTTCAGCAGCCACAATCACGGAGATCTTTTCTCCCTGAATGGTCGCTTTCAACCGGTAGAGGTACATCCCCCACCCTCCTTTATAAGGCTGTCCGGGATGGACTCCATTCCAAGATCCCATCCAGAACCTGTTGCAATTGTGTCACTCCCACCCGGTGGACAAAATGATGGAAGGTCTCACCCGATTGCTTATTCTCTTTAAAGTAGAGCAAAAATTGTCTCAATACCCTCCCCAGATCCTCCGCGTCAATTTTCCCTTTCAACTTCCGATTCAACTCTCCGCCTTCCTGCAGAGTTCCCCCCACATGGATCTCAAAAGCTTCGATGAAATCTTTTTTGTTTTTGGACCTCATCTTGATCCCTTGCAACCCGATATCCGCAATCTGACGCTGTCCGCAGGAATTGGGACATCCCACCATGTGAATCCGGACCGGAACATCAATCTCCACCTCTTCATCCAGGTATTGAGCAATCCGCCGCATCCGTTCTTTCGTCTCCACCAAAGCCAGGTTGCAGTACTCGATCCCGGTGCAGGACACGGCATACCCGATGAACTTCGGTGGATTCACCCGGATTCGGCGAAAGATCTCTTCTTGTAACAGCAAATCCACTTGCTCATCGGGAATGTGGGGAAGAACGATATTTTGGGAATTGCAGTTGCGGATCTCCCCGTTGCCATATTTCCGGGCCAGACGAGCCAGCTCAAACACTTCATCCGCAGACAGGCGACCCATGGGAACATTCAACCCGATATAGCTGATTCCCGCCTGTTTTTGGGGATGCACCCCGTAAAAGTAACCGGCGTTCCACTCCCGAACCGGTTCCTCTCCCTTTTCGGGAAGCGGTCCTGTATACTCCAGCAGTTTCTCCCTGAACTTTTCCGGCCCCCAGTCCGCCACGAGAAACTTGAGACGATTCCGGGTCCGCTTCTCCCGGTAACCATAATCCCGAAAAATCGTGGTGACAGCCACAGCCACCTCTTTCACTTGTTCCGGCCGGATAAAGACATCCAGGGTTTTAGCCAGGAAAGGACGGGCAGAAAGACCTCCTCCCACCTTGAGATGAAACCCTTTCACTTGTTCCCCGCCAATCTCCTTGACCGCAGGGGTAAAGGAAACACAGTTTATTTCCGCATTGGACGCATTCCCCAAGTTAGCACTGATAGACATCTTATATTTACGTGGCAGATTGGAAAAGTCCCGATTATGTTGGAAAAAACGAAAGAGATCCTCCACGATCCATGTCGTATCCAACAATTCATCCGGGTCGATCCCTGCCAAGGGGTTGCCCACGATATTGCGGGTGATATCCCCGCAGGCTCCGGCAGTGGAGAGCCCCACCTTCTCCAACCGTTGAAAGATGTCCGGAATCTGTTCGATCCGGAGCCAATGAAACTGAACCGCTTGCCGGGTGGTGATGTCATAGATACCGCGTCCATAATCCCTGGCAATTCCGGCCAAGGTTTCCACTTGCTCACCGGTAAGGATTCCCGAGGGCACACACACCCGCATCATAAAATAACCATCTTCCCGGGGGCGTTGCAGGTAAAGACCCGCCCATTTGAACATCGGCCACTCTTCTTTTGGGATGGAATCAAAACCGGTTTCGGCGTATCGGGAAATCTTATCGAAAATCTCCAGTCCGTCCATCTTCAGCTTCTGTTTTTCCACAGCGTTGATCTTGTCATTCTCCTTCCAATGCTTCACATATGCCATCCTTCACCCTCCCCGCGGAATCAGATTCCGTTCTTGCAACCATTCCAAAATCCGGTCAACAGAATCTTCGACACTCCACCGCTCCGAATCCAGCACCAATTCCGGGGACACCGGCTCCTCATAGGGAGCACTGATGCCGGTGAATTGAGGGATCTCTCCCCTCATTGCCCTCTGATAAAGTCCTTTGGGATCCCGGCGTTTGCATTCATCCAGAGAACACTTCACATAGATTTCAATAAAATCCCCCTCGTCCAACATCCGGCGCACCGCTTCCCGGTCTTTCCGATAGGGGGAGATCAATGCCGTCAGGGCGAACTGACCGCTGTTCACAAACAATTTGGCCACTTCTCCGATCCGACGGATGTTTTCTTTGCGATCCGCCTCCGTAAAACCCAGATCGCGATTCAACCCGTGCCGGATATTGTCCCCATCCAATACACAGCTGTTCACCCCCAACCGGCTTAAATACCGGTCCGTGGCGTTGGCAAGTGTGGATTTTCCCGAACCCGACAGGCCGGTGAACCAGAGAACGGCACTTCCATGTCCGTTTATTTGTCGACGATCCTCTTTGCTTACAGCAGCTTCATGCCAAACAATCGATGGCTTCATGGCTGTCCCTCCCTGGAGAAAAGCTGTTCCTTACGCAAACCCCGGATCAACACATCAGCCACCTCCGGTCTGCTGAAAGTGGCCGGTGGCCGTTCTCCCCGCCGGAGCATCTGTCGAACCTTGGTACCGGACAGGATGACACGATCTTCTTTGTCATGGGGGCAAGATTTGACCGAAGCCATACTTTCACATCGCTTGCAATAGAAACTGTGTTCAAAGAACAGAGGGGTGATTCCCAACTCCTCCTCCTGAAACCGGAGAAAGATTTTCTGAGCATCATAAGTCCCGTAATAGTTTCCGACTCCGGCATGATCTCTGCCTACGATAAAATGAGTGCAACCGTAGTTTTTCCGAACCAATGCGTGAAAGACTGCCTCCCGTGGCCCAGCATAGCGCATGGCTGCCGGAAAAACGGAAAGGAGAACACGATCAGCCGGATAATAATGTTTCAACAGCGTTTCATAACTCTCCATCCGAACTTCCGCCGGAAGGTCATCCGCCTTGGTTTCTCCCACCAGCGGATGGAGGAAGAGCCCGTCCACCGTTTCCAGTGCGGCCTTTTGAATATATTCGTGGGCCCGGTGAATCGGGTTCCGAGTCTGAAAACCGACCACACGCTTCCATCCCAGCCGGACAAATGCCGCGCGGGACGCCGCCGGATTCAAAAAACGACCGGGAAACTGTGGAGTCAGACGGCGAACCAATTGGACAGGACCTGCCAAATAGAGATCGGGCCGCTCCAGCAGTTTTTTCACACCGGGGTGATTCTGATCGGCTGTCTGGTAAACACTCTTTGCCTCCTGGATTTTATCCGGTACATATTTCTCCTCCAGATCAAGCACCCCGTACACTATGCCACCTTTTGTCAACTTGATTTTCTCACCGGGTTCCAACCCTTCCGCCTGTTTAACCGGGACAGGAAGCGTGATCGGCAGCGGCCAGACCGTACCGTCCTCCAATCGCATCCTGTCCACCACGGACCGATAGTCCGCCTGCCCGAGAAACCCCGTGAGGGGACTGTAAGCTCCTGTTGCGATCAGTTCCAAGTCACTTAAAGCAATTGCATCCAGCTCCACCTCCTTGTCGATGGAGTCCAGATCTTGATCGGGATTCCAGCGATCTATCAAATTTCCCCCGTGAGGAATGCTCAGTTGCATAAAATTTCTCCTCCTTCAGATTCCTTCGCCATGTTCATGAAAGGAGCTTCTCTCTTTGCGGACCGACTGGATCAGACTGATCATTCCCCATGTAGCCAGACACACACTGATCACGGCGATGACAGAATGGAAATCCCCCCTCACCCCTCCCTGCACACATCCGTAGGCGATGGCCAGGGAGAGCACTGGCGAAACAGCCCACACTTTCACCAACCGGTCAATCACACTTTTCTGCCACAGGGAAAAACCTTTCCGAGCTGTTCCCACTCTGAGGCACCGGTCACCAGAAAAGCCCTGGTCCCGGGGACGAGACCCCCCTCCAGCAAAGACAGGTCAGTAATCTCCTTTTGGTCTCCAAAACTCTTCCACCAAGAAGTAACGAGCCGAGAGCGACGAAAAAGCCACCATATAGAACTCCCTGGGACACTGACAGAAATCCCGCTCCCACCAATGGGCCCACCGCATGGGAACCAACAGCCAACAGAAGACGATCTTCAGCAGTGAAAGCCAATACACGTTTCCCAAGGCGAGTCCCGCACCAGCCACGGCTCCCACTGTCACTTCACTGGTGGAGAGGGAAAGCCGATCCGATTGGCAAAAAACAGGGACAAACAGGCGGAGGCCAATATGATGATCACGATGTCAACCGTGAGAATTGAGGCCGGAATAATCCTGGAACCCATGGTTCTGACCACTCCCCCTCCTCCCCAAACCGCCCCGAGGAACACCCCCGCCCCACTGATCCAAAGGTCCACCCTCCGACTTCGGACGGCACCTGAACCATAGGCTGCCCCCATGGAAGCCGCCGCCCCGCTCCCACCGATGTTCATTGCAAAAAAGAAGGCGATAACAAATCCCGCCCCGATTCCGATCATGATTTCTCAACTCTTCCATAATGAAGAATGAAGGCCGCACTCGGTCTTTCCCGTACCGGACCAACGGCCCGCCCGGGGGTCCTCCCCCTTTGCAACAGGCCGGGTGCAGGGAGCACATCCGATCGAGGGATAGCCCCAGGTGTGAAGTTCGTTATAAGGAAGATCCCGGGCCCGAATATAGTCCCATACCTCCACTTCTGTCCAATGGATTAGCGGACAGATCTTGATCAAACCAAACTTTTCATCCCGATTCAGAAACTGAGTGAATCGTCGGGTGGGCGTCTGTTCCCGTCTCAAACCAGAAATCCAGGCAGCCGCACCGGACAAAGCCTGTTGGAGGGGAATGATCTTGCGGAGATGGCAACAATGATCCGGATTCCGTTCCCAAAGCCGCTCCCCGTGAACTTCTTCCTGCTCCACCACCGACTGTTCCGGACGGATTCGTTCCAGATTCAGCTTCGGATACCGTTTTTGAACCGCATCGATGGTTTCATAGGTCTCCCGGAAATGTAATCCGGTATCCAGGAACACCAGACGGATCTCAGGACACACTTGGCTCAACAGGTCGATCAGCACCATGCTCTCCGCTCCAAAACTGCAGGCATAAACTAGATTTTCCCCATAATGATCAAAACTCCACCGAATCACTTGATGGGCCCCTTTGCTCTCATCATCGATCGGAAAATGAGGAAGCTGCTTGGCATCCCAATTGTCAAAGGTGAATGAACCATTCATTCGGGCACCTCCTTTGGAAAGAAAAAAAGCGGCCCCCACCACTGTTGTTATGGTGAGACCGCCTCCGGTTTTCCGGTCAGCGACACAGTTCATGAGAGTCTGACTTTTTCACTTTTTTCCAGCTGGATCACCTTTCCATCTTGTACCACCAAGGTGATCGATCCGTAACGCATTCCTTTCAACATCTCCAAAATCTGAAGAGCGATCGCATCATCTTTGGTTAAATCCTTTTTCCCCACGTCTCCACCCCAGTCCCTCCGCCACTCAAGATTAAGTATTATCTTAATGGGCTCCCCGGTAAAATGTCAATCCCTTTTACCAACTTTTTCGATCGGATTTAAAGAATATGAGAATGAAGCTTTAAAAACCTCAACAGCCGGAGAACCGGCTCATCACCCGCTGAATCAAGGACAGCCATTCCAACGGAATCGACTCTTTTGAGGGACAAGACTGTTTGATCATTCTGATGGTGAATCGAATCGGCAACCCTGACTCAGGTGAGATTCTCAAATCCGTTTTCTGTTATTACAGTCCCCGATCCGGAACGAAAGGGGAATTTCATCTTTCTCCATATCGGTGTTTGGCCAACCCTCTCATCCAATCCTGATCATAGGCGGTGAAGGTTCCTGCCTCCGCCTCCGCCACCCGCTGTTCAAGCACTTCCAACACCAGAGGATTCAACCCGAAACAGGGGGTGAGCCGGAAGGGAACCTCCGGATGCCGCTCCTCAATGGATCGGACGATCTCCATAACCCGCTTGTACAATTTTCCGGTAAACAAAAAGTAGGGAAGAACGACCACGCGCTTCGCCCCCAACCGGAGGCAACGCTTTACCCCCTCTTCCAACCGGGGCCGAGTCAAACTGATAAAGGAGCACTCCACCCACTCATAAAAAGTGCGTTCCCACAGCATTCGGGCCAGTTTAAAAAAATTGCTGTTGGCCACAGGATCACTGCTTCCCAGTCCCACCATCAGTACAGCCGTTCCCCCGTTATCCCCCAGGGGATCTTCCCCCGCTTCGTGCAGGCTGGCCAGGAGCACCTGAAGCATCTTCTCATGAAACCCCAGATGGGCACCGTAATTCAGGATGAGGTTCGGGTGTCTTTTCAGAGCGGAATCCAGTTCCCTCGGAATGTCTTTTGTAAAATGAAGAGCGTCCAACAACAGAACCGGAATCGCCGTCACCTCCGTCGCGCCCCACGCCACACACCGATCCACCCCCTCTTGAATATCCGGAGTTTCAAATTCGAGAAAACAGTACTTCATCCGTCGATCCGGCAGGCGTTTCTGCATCCGGACGATCATCTCCCGAAACTGCCGGCACCCTTCGGGATCTCGGCTGCCATGTCCGATCCACAGGATCACCTTCATTACTGGTCCCCTCCCATACCAAGTCCTATCTCGTTTTGATTATCATCGGGCAAGGAGATTCTCCTCCGGAAGGGGAACATCACCAAAGGAATCAGACTTCATCTCGCTCCCTCGTCCACATTCAAATTCGTATATCTTTCGCAGACAGCGCAGAAATTCCTTCTCATCCCTGCCTTCCCAGGACCTCGCCAATTGAAGCCGAAACACCCGCTCCAGACCCGGATCGCCGAGATCCGCAAGGACTCGCAATCCCTCCTCATAACGGATGATTGCCCCGGTAAAGTTCTTTCGGGCCTGTTCGCTATCCCCCCATTCCAGATACACCCGGGCCAGCAAATCCGGCCGTTTCGCTTCATTTCCGAAACATCGCGCTCTTTCAAAAGAATTGGAGGCCTCCCGCCACTTCCGACACTGGGTGTGGTACTTCCCGAGAAGAGTCCATCCTTGGGTCCGTTCCGCTGCGGGAACCGAATCCCCCATCCGTGCCAAAAAACGAAGGTACCTTTGGGCTCCCGCCCGGTCCCCTTTCATCAGAGTGGCTTCTGCCAGGACACCGGCCAGTTCATACATCTTTCCCACCCTTCCTTCAGCCGCCGCGCGATTCAATCCCTCACGGGCAAACTGAAGGGCCTCAGCATACTGATTCAAACCGAGGTGAGTTCGGGCACGAAGGATATAAAGGGAAAGGACACCATCTGAAAAGGGGCTTCTGTTCACCGATTTCCACACCATCTTCAGAGTGGACAGGGCTTCCCACTTCCGACCCAGTTTCAAGAGACAACCCGCCCGGTTCCGCCACAGGTTAAACAGAAGATAACTCTCTCCATTACGGAAATCATATTTTTTCAAGCCGGTTTCGGTCAAGAGGAGGGCACGCTTCCATTCCCCCTCCTTCCCCCGGATCTCCCCCAACCCACAGTAGGCCGCCGCTTCGATATTCCCTTCCGATTCAAGCAGTTCCCTTTGGGAGAGTCGGATCGCCAACAAAAAGCAACGCTCCGCCCGGATCAGGTTGCCCATCCTGAAGAAACATTCTCCCTTTAACAGATGATAGTTGGAGTTCTTCATCCCTCTCTTCTCCCCTGTACGCTCCAATTCACGGAGTGCTTCCATGGGATTACCCGCCCGAAGGAAAATTTCAGCTGTGAAAAGAGTCTCCTCCCACTCCCTTTCACTGGAAGACAGTCTCTTCTGCCAATCCTTTTCTCCCAGATTCAACTTTTCCAAGAGAAGTGCAAACTTCTCCGGACGAACCCGGGGAATTCCTCTTTCAATATTGCTGATTGTGGCGATGGAAAGGCCCACCCCTGCCAAGTCTTCCAACCGAAGCCCTTGTTCCTTGCGGTGTTCCCGGATCCACTTCCCCAGTTCGGCAGGATTCTGCTCCCGAAACCAGAGCTTCTCCCGTCGTTTGCGAAGGATATTCTCCATATCAATCGGTTTGCCTCCCGTTCATTTGGTTTTTACGAGAAGCCTTCCTTTGCAACCCTTTGAAAGGCTTCTCCAACGCGTTCATCTTGCTTGACTTGACAGCCGATCGGATCCATCCGATCTTTTCGAGTCGGATTCGGTTTGGTTCCAGTTTTACTTTGTACGGATCGCTGCAGAAACGTTGTGAATTAGTGCTGTTCGGGTCGGTCGGGATTGGGTTTCACATGACCTTTTCGTTGTTCTTACGATCCAAAATCACCCATGTGAAACCCAACCCTCCCTATGAACGTTTTTTTCACAACTCTTGTAGATACCCCACTTGGAACGTTTACGACTTTTAAACCCGTTTTAAATACTTCATCGCAATCCTTACATTGCCGGTTTGTTGATGCTGTTGCTGAAACGGTACAACCACTTGTATTCATCCGTCTGATTTACTCTCCTTGTGTGATGCGTTTGATGATTGTTGTCTTCTTTTTATGTAGTTCTTTCCACTCGTATATCATAGATGAATTCAAAGGTCTTCTCTTGAGTGATAAGATCGCTTGGTATGTTTCATTTCGTTTTGCATAGATCAATCCTCCCCATCATAGAAGAGATATTCGACGGAAACTCCGTAGAACCGAGCCAGTTTCACCTTGATGTCATCCCGGGGAATCCGTTGTCCGTTTTCGTACATCTGCAATGCACTCACACTGATCCCCACCTCATTAGCCACCTCCATCCGACTTCGATCGCCCCGCAAGGAAATCAACTTGTCCACCATGTTGTCTTTATTCATCGCCACCACCCATGACACGGTTTGTGCTCATACTATTATAAATAACATTTCGTGTCTTTTGAACACATATTGTGAAATTCACACGTTTTGTGTTAAATTAATGAAGAAGGAGGGGCGGATGACATGCATATACTAGGGCAACGGCTTCGCACCCTGCGGTTGGAGAAAAAGATGCGCCAGGAAGATCTGGCCCGGGAAATCGGAATCAGCAAGAGCGCCATCGGGATGTACGAACGGGGAGAACGGGAACCCTCTTTAATCCTGTTGGGGGAAATCGCTGATTTCTTCCGGGTTTCCGCCGACTTCCTCTTGGGACGCAGCGACAGGGCTTCGTTCCTCTCCAATCTTCGCCGGAACTCGGATCCCCCCGGCTCCGACGGAAATTTGAAAAATTTCCTTACCCGAAAGGATCTTCATTGGGATCAGATCCCTCTCGCCAAAAAAGAGTTGCGGGCAGTCAAGGAGCTGATGGAAGTTGTGGTTCGTGAACGGTCGGCACACTATGAGGTGAATCCGGATCACATAAAAAAAACCGACCGCAGGAATAAAAGGGACTAAAAGAATAACCGGGAAATATACCCACTGACCCGGAAAAGTCTGAGGGAGATTGTCGCCCTCTCCGACAATCTGGCCTGGGACTACCCTTTTCATGAGTCGGAGTTGGTCCTGCATACTGGCCGGTTGTTCGGCTTTCATAAGAAAGACGGGAAAATCATCGCCACCAGTGCGATCTTTCCCTAATCCGTCCTCTTCTCCCATAGAATGGTGATGGTCCATCCGGGATACCGCAGGATCGGACTGGGGCGACAGATGACTCTCCATGCACTGAAGGTCGCAGCCAATGCCCCTGTAATGCTCGTAGCTACAGAGAAAGGGAAACCTCTCTATGAAAAGCTGGGTTTCCGATGATGAAAAACAGAGACACTCTCCCCGCCCGCCCCCATCTGTATGCAGTGGCTGCCCAAGCCTACGGATTAGAATCATTGTAAAAATCCGGTCACAGAAAGGGTTGGGTTTCACATGGAGCGTCTTGACTCGTCAGAACAACGGAAATGTAATGTGAAATCCCATTTCGACCGACTACCCGGAAAGCACTAAATCAGAATGTTTTAGGGCACCTTTGTGTTGCGGAGAGCCGATTTTTTGTCTCCACATCTCTAAGCCCGATTCAAAAAAGAGGTCGATTCAACTGAAGAACAGAACCTCCGGCAGGAGTGTTGTGTATAAAAGGCAATAAAGAGGCGGCCTTACCACCGATCCCGGCAGTAAGGCCGCCTTAGGGTGTCCGATGGGACAGCTGTTTTTCACTCCGGGTCCCGCCGGACCCAATGGACCAGACTCAACAATCCGAAAGAAACCAACAGAATCGTTCCCACCCAGTAATAAGCTGTCTCCAGTTCTCCCGACTCCACAGCAATATAGATCGCTGTGGGCAAGGTTTGTGTCTTGTCTGGAATATTTCCCGCAAACATCAACGTCGCTCCAAATTCCCCAAGTGCCCGGGCAAATCCCAACGTATATGCCGTGAGCAAAGATCGCCAGGCAAGGGGAAAGGTTACAAACCGCAATACTTGGACCTCTCCGGCTCCCATGGATCGCGCCGCATCCTCCAACTCCGGATCCACGGATTCCAAGCCGGTTTTAATCACCTGATATACCAAGGGAAAAGCAACCACTGTAGCTGCAATGACAGCCGCCCACCAAGTGAAGACCACCGGTCGGGAAAACACCCATTCCATCATTTGTCCCAGCCAACTGTTCCGTCCCAAAAGAAATAAGAGTCCAAACCCCACCACTGACGGCGGCAACACCAGCGGCAACATCCATAAGGTTTCCAACAGCAGTTTCCCCGGAAAATTCCGCCCTTTCATCCATCCTGCCAATACCGTGGCAAGAATAAAGACAATGATGCTGGATACCGATGTAACCTCCAGGGACAAACGAAGAGGGGACCAAAAACCGGACTGCATCATTTCCCCGCAACATCCCGAAACCCGTATTTACGAAAAATTGCCCGGGCCTTTTTCTTATACAGCCAATCATGGAAACGATCGGCCTCCTCCCGGTTTTTGGAACCTTTCACCACACCCACCAGATAAACGATCGATCGGTGACTCTCAGGCGGTGCTGTTGCTGCCACGGTTACTTGATCCGATGCTTCTGCATCCGTTCGATATACCAAACCGGCATCCACATTCCCGGTCTCCACATAGGTCAACACCTGTCGCACATCCCCTGCAAATACCATCCGGGACTTCAAAGGATCCCACAACTTCATATACTGTAAAGCTTGTTTGGAGTACTCTCCCGCAGGCACCGTCCTCGGTTGGCCGACAGCAATCTGATTTGCTTTGGTCAGATCCCCAAAATCTTTTATTCGCTTATCATTTCGGGGTACAATCAGCACCAGCTCGTTATGTAAGAGAGATCGATGGTGATCCGTCACGACCCGCCCCTGTTCCGTCAAAGCATCCATCTCTTTTTCCCCGGCGGAAATAAACAAATCCGCCGGCGCTCCCTGTTCAATCTGTCGTTGGAGCTTACCGGAGGATGCAAAACTGGGTACCAGTTTCACATGGGGGTGTTCCTGTTCGTACACCTTTTTCACTTCCTGGACGGCATCCGTCAGACTGGCTGCAGCCAATATATAAAGCTCGGACTCTCCGCCGCGGGAGTCCGTCCGGTCTCCATTGCATGCAACCAGTAAACCGATGATCAGAAGCGGCATCCATGGAACAAGCTTCGGTTTCAATTGACATCCCCCTGTAGCCATCAAGATTACAAAAAAACTATACCATATCCACCACGCTGTGATATTGTATAAAAGATCAGACCTATGGATCATCCCGACTAAGTAGAATAGTGCATCGAGATGATAAGCCTCAAGAATTATATCGTATTCAGGGTAAGTACAAATTTCGCAGTCTATCACCCGATCTCAAGATCTTTTTCGGTTAATCAACGCCCCTGATCGTACCGCCCCGCTTTTCAAGTGGGAGCCTCACCTTTTCAGGAGGTGAGTGACGTAAAAAGGATTTTCCCACAATCGGATGTCCAACCACAGAGGAAACAAAAGGTCGCCAAGGGGCGGTTTTTTTCATGATGAAAGGAGATTTCCCGTTCATGAACATCACGGACAGAATCATCGGTTATCGCCGCCGGCTGGAAGATCTCGTTCAGCATCCCCTGTTTCACAGGATCATCATCGGGTTGATCCTCATCAATGCAGTCATGGTTGGGTTGGAGACCTACCCATCCCTCTCTCAGAAATACTCAGACCAATTTTTGATGCTGGACCGTGTTTTGCTGGGAATCTTTACGTTGGAATTAATCTTGCGTATACTCGGAAATCGTTCCATTCCCGGATTTTTCCGTGATCCATGGAATCTGTTCGATTTTGTATTGATCGTTGGAAGCTTGCTCTTTGTCCATGCTCACTTTGTCACTATTCTGCGTGTGCTGAGAGTATTGCGGGTCTTGCGTGCCCTGTCGGTGATTCCATCACTGAGAAGGCTGGTGGAAACACTGTTGGTGACCATTCCTTCTCTGGGAAACATCCTGTTGTTGTTGGGAATCTTCTTTTACATATTTGCAGTCATCGGGACATTTTTTTTTCGCGACTTGTCCCCGGAACATTTCGGTTCTCTCCACAATTCGCTGTTAACCTTATTTCAGATGGTCACCCTGGATTCCTGGGCCAGTGTGGTGATGCACCCCCTTCTGAAAGTGGCTCCCTGGGCTTGGATCTATTTCGTCACCTTCATCCTGATCGGCACTTTCGTCATCCTGAACCTGTTTGTCGGTGTGATTGTGAATAAGGTGGAAAAGGTGGAGGAAGCGGAACGGGAGGAGGAAAAGGAACGGTTCCATGAAGAGTTACTTCGGGAAATCAGAAACCTCCATCGGGAGGTTCAAATGTTAAAAGCGGCAATTGGCGATCCGGGAAAAAAGACAGCCCCGTTTCCGGAGGCAGACCGTAAATAATCCTGTTCAACCATAGACGGAATAGATTCCAAAAAGGCATTTCCAAGCGGAAATGCCTTTGTCAATTCAACCTCTGTGGAAAACTTTCATGCACCCTGTCCGAGGGATGGATCCTTCCGGTTGTCTCCTTTTTGGAACCACTTCTGGTAGACAAAGATGGCGATCACCAGTACCGCCCCAATCACATCCGTCATCCCTTCAGGCACAACCAACATCACACCGCCTGCCAACAAGATCAGACGCAACAGCCAATTCAGAGGGTGCAACCAATAACCGATCATCCCGGCACCGACGGCAAGCATCCCCGCCATGGAGGTGATGATGATCGTGAGCGTGCTCTGCCATGTGGTATCGATCAACAAAAGCTGAGGTGAAAACACAAAGATATAAGGGATCATAAATGCCGCAATCGCCAAGCGTGTGGATTGCACACCGGTTTTCAGAGGATTCCCCCTGCTGATTCCCGAAGCTGCAAAGGCAGCCAAGGCCACCGGCGGCGTAATGTCGGCAACAATCCCGAAGTAAAAGACAAACATATGGGCCGCCAAAAGCGGATAACCCAACTGGACCAACACCGGCGCGGCGACAGTGGAGGTGATGATATAGTTGGCTGTTGTGGGAATGCCCATCCCCAGTATCAGACTGGAAATCATCGTCAGCACCAGGGTGAGCATCACATTTCCGCCTGCCATATCGACCAGACCAGTGCCAAATTTCAGTCCGAGACCGGTGAGAGTGATCACACCGACGATCATCCCCGCCGAGGCACAAGCAGCAGCCACTCCCAGTGCGGTACGGGCTCCTGCGGCCAATGCTTCAAACAATCTTTTGACCGTAAGGCGATTTTCACCCGGTTGGAGCACACCGATGAGAATCGTGGCAAACACTCCGTACAGCGCGGCACGCATGGCACTTGTCCCGCTAGCCAGAAAAACGATCATCACCACGATGGGGATCAACAGATAGATACGCTTCAGCACATCCTTCGGAGCCGGCAGCTCCTCTTTTTTCAACCCTTTCAGACCCAGCCGTTTTGCTTCAAAGTGAGTCATCAGAGCAATTCCCGTAAAGTAGAGAAGGGCGGGGATCGCAGCCGCCTTTACGATTTCCCAGTAAGGGATCCCTGTAAATTCTGCCATGATGAATGCAGCCGCCCCCATCACAGGTGGCATCAATTGTCCGCCGGTGGATGCTGCCGCTTCGACGGCCCCGGCAAATTCCTTGCGATAGCCCAACTTTTTCATCATTGGGATCGTATAAGACCCCGTCGTCACCACGTTCCCCACGGAGCTGCCGCTGATCGTTCCCTGCAGGGCACTGGAAAAAACAGCCACCTTCGCCGGGCCGCCGCTGAATCTGCCGGCTATCATCAGCGCCAAATCATTAAAATAACTGCCGACACCTGTCTTTTCCAACAGGGCTCCGTACAGAAGAAACAAAAAGATAAAGGTGGAAGAGACCGCCAGTGGCGTGCCGAAAATCCCCTCCGTTGTGAAATACATATGGGAAAACAGACGTTCAAATGTGATTCCGCCATGTTTGAGAAAACCGGGCATGATCGGCCCGAAAAGTGCATAAAGCAAAAAGAACGAGACGATGATCGTGATCGGAACCCCAACCACCCGGCGGGTCGCATCGAGAACCAGGAGAATGGCCAATGCACCGATCGCAAGATCGAACCAGGTGTTGTCTCCGGCACGCCCCACCAGAGAATCAAAAAAGAACAACCAGTACAGACCGATAAAGATCCCGATCACAGACAAACAGATATCCCAGATCGGAACCTTGTCTCCCTTTTTGACTTTCTTGGAGATCGGATAGAGAAGAAAGATCAGCCCCAGCACAAAAGCGAGATGGATCGAGCGTTGAAGTTGTGAGCTCAGTCCTCCGACGATCCCGGAATAGATTTGGAAAAGGGAGAAGGAAACCGCAAGCAGAAAAGTGATCCTTTTCATCCATCCGGTCAGGTTTCGCCCACCCGACTCCGGATCATACTTTTCCATCAGTTGTTGCAACTCTTCCTTGGATAGATCCTTTTCATTCTGAGAAAGCGAGTGTTCCGCCACTGAACAGACACCTCCTAAGATAAGAGAACAAATTCTCCCGTCCAACTGACAGCCGGACCGAAGTTCCCGGGGGACTCAGTTTTTTAAGAGGGATCACTTTTCCGTCGACCACCAATTTGTGGTTGGCCACCACTTGGCCGATAAAGAGGTCGATGCTTTTCTGTGAACGGTTGATATGATCGATTCTCATTTTCCCACCCTCCAGCTTCATCGTCTCTCTGTCATGAAGAGTGGAGGGTAAACCCGCGCCGAAGGATTGGTAGACAGTGGAGTCGATAATCAGTTCCTCCTTTCCCACCCGGATCACCTCATCCACATCGGTTTTATCCACTGAGTGAGTGAACCGGATAATCAATCGATCGCCAGGAGAAACAGGATGACTCCAGAGCAATGTTCCCTCTTTATTTGAAGAGACAGTCAGGATCGTGGCCACCGGCCAGGTATATAAAAGAAGAAATACGATCATCCCTAAACCGATCCCAAAGTATAAACATCGCTTTCGCATTAATCTCATGGAATCCCCCCTTCCCCTCGAAGTCAGTCCGCTTCATCGGACTCCTGTACCCCGCAGATGGAAAGAAGGAATGAGGGAGCTAGCCGGTTAGCTCCCCCCATTCTCTCTCTTATTTTGCGATTCCTTTTTCTTTAAAGTATTTCTCCGCTCCGGGATGGAAGGGAACCGTGATCCCTTCGAGGGCCTTCTCAGCTTTGATCTCTTTGCCTTTCTCATTTTGTTCGGCCAGTGTATCCAGATTATCGAAGAGCGCCTGGGTCAATTTATAGACAAAGTCTTCACTCAAATCACTGTTCACTGCCAGTGATGCGAGAACGGCAACCGTGTTGGCATCTTCCTTCTGACCCTTATAACTGTTCTTGGGAACGGTTTCGTCGACATAGAAGGGATATTTCTCTTTCAGCTTCGTTTTTACTTCATCATCAATGCTGATCACACGGATCCCTTTGCTCACAGCGATATCCTGTACCGAAGAGTTGGGGATGCCGGAGGTGACAAACATGGCGTCAATCAAGCCATCTTTGAAACTGTCGGCGGAATCGGCATAGGATTTCAACTCCGGCTTGATATCATCATAAGTGATTCCCGCCGCCTCAAGAATTTGCCGGCTGTTGGCCTCGTTACCGCTGCCCGGTGCACCGACGGAAACCTTTTTGCCCTTCAGGTCCTTGATCGACTGGATCTTGCTGTCTGCCGGTACTACAATTTGGACAATTTCAGGATAAAGAGCTCCGATCGCCTGAATTTTGCCCAGTTTTTTATCGAAAACTTCTTTCCCGTTGATGGCATAATCCAAAATATCATTCTGTGTAAAAGCAACCTGCACCTCACCCTTCGACAGAAGCTGCATATTCTCCACGGAAGCCCCGGTCACCTGAGCCGTGGCACTGACATTCAGCTTCTCTTGGAAAATTTTGGACATTCCACCGCCCAGAGGATAGTAAACGCCTCCCGTCCCACCTGTGGCGATTTGAATGGAATCAGGATTTTTTGGATCAGCTGTCGAAGAACACCCGAAAGCACTGACGACCAAAACCGTTACCAAAGCCAGGACCACAAAATACCTTTTCATTGAGTGCACCCCTTCTGTTTTACCATATTTACACAAAAACCCTATCACGCAAGCCCCTCCCATATCAAACAGTTTGCAAATGTTCGAATTTTGATGCCGGGCTACACGCTAAAGCATAGTATATCATAAATCATTATGTTCTAAAGATGCAGATTAGTTCATTTAGACGCTTCAGGACTAGACCCAAAGCCCCCCTTCCCTTTCGCCCACCCCGGCTAAGACCCGAAGATTGGGTATATTCTTGAAGAGCCGGGATCGGAAGATGCCCAGCCCCTGTGACGTCTTTTCACAACACCAGATCGCAAAGTTTATAGGACATCCGCGGTGCTCACCCCCGGGACATCAACAGGGACCGTCGGTCCAGCCCAGCACCCGGTACAGCCGGTCCATATCGGTATGGGTTTGGACATGATCCGCCAGCCGATCCATAGCAGCTTCCCGCACCTTTCGATACCGGATCACCTCTTCCACCGGTTGCCATCCCTTCTCGAGACGAATGTCGTTGAGCCACTCCCTCCGAAACTGATCGTTGTCGAAAATTCCGTGGAGATCCGTTCCCCAATGACGGCCATCCGGGGTGATCTGTCCACTCTCACGGAAGGGTTCCCCCGCCGCCACCTGGAGGAAAGGTCGGTTCATACTGCCGGGGATCGGTCGCGTCACACCCGTCTGGATCTCATAGCCTTCCACCGGCAGCCCCGCCAGTCGGTTCGGCAGACCTTCAGCGACGTTCACTGTCCCTTTCACTTTGGCGGCCTTCTTTTCCGTAGAATAAATTGTGGTCACCGGAAAGAAATCCAAACCTTGGAGCCTCCGGCAGTTGGATTCAATCGATTGCCCCATCATCTGATAACCCCCGCAGATACCTACCATCCGCGTCCCCTGCTCCAGCCTGTGCCGAAGTTCGGCGGGCAAACCACTCCGCTCCCAATGAAGCCAATCTTCCATCACATTCTTGCTGTCCGGCATAATGATCACATCAGGGGAACCCAAGGAGTCTGGCCTGTCCACATAGTCAAGAACAACATCCGGCTCCCGTTCCAAGGCATCCATGTCTGTGAAGTTGGCGATACGGGGATGGCGGATGACCGCGATCCGGAGAAACTCCCCTTTCTCCTCTCCCCTTCGCGTCCGATGTTGGAGGGTCACGGAATCTTCCGCCTCAATGCCGGGATCGGTCAACCAGGGAATCAACCCCAACACCGGTTTGCCAGTCCTCTCTTCCAACCAGCGGATCCCCTGTTCCATCAGGGAGGGATCCCCCCGAAACTTATTGATCAGAAACCCCGCCACCAACTCCCGCTCTTCAGGCTCCAACAATTCCATCGTCCCCACCAGCTGAGCGAAGACCCCGCCCCGGTCGATATCCGCCACTAAAATCACCGGGGCCCCCAGCCACCGGGCCACCCGCATATTGACGATATCCCGGTCTTTCAGATTGATCTCCACCGGGCTTCCCGCCCCTTCGATCACGATCAGATTCGCCTCCCGTTCCAAGCGACGGTAAGATTGAGTCACGATTTCCCAGGCATACCGGTGAAACTCTTCCCGGAAATCAAAAACATCCCGATGGGAATGGGGCTGGCCCCGCAGGATGATCTGGGAGTGACTCTCGCCGAAGGGTTTGATCAAAATCGGATTCATATCCACCGTGGCATCCACGCCGCAAGCCTCCGCCTGCACCCCTTGGGCCCGTCCGATCTCCCCGCCGTCAGGAGTTACATAGGAATTGAGAGCCATGTTTTGCGACTTAAAGGGAACCACCCGGTGTCCCTCCTGCCGGAAAATCCGGCAAAAAGCAGTGGCCAGAACACTTTTCCCCACATCAGAACCCGTTCCCTGAAACATCAAACATTTTTTCATTCGCTTCACCGCTTCTCTCATCCCCTTAAAGTGAAGCCTTTTCCCGTCGGTATTGACGGCATGTATCCACCCATCGTCGGGCCATGCCGGGATGGGACAAAAAATGAAGGTGAATATAGGTGGCCAACAGGCGCCCCGCAGAAAAACCTTCCCAACCGGCACCGTACAACCCCTCAGTCCGCCAGGCCGGCTGCCATTCAGGAGACTCCGTCAGGCGCGAATAATGAAACTCATGTCCCCGTGCCGTCTTCCCCTTCCTTAACAGCAAGGTGTCCGTCTCCGCCCGGACTTCCCGATAACCAAAAGCAGACAGTCCGGGACCCATTTCCACCCGGGCCGGGATCACTCCCGCCATCGGGTGAAGTCTTCCTTCTCCATCTTTCAGGGATTCACAAAGATACATGAAACCGCCCCCCTCGGCATATGTGGGCAGCCCCGCTTCAATCCTGTCCCGGATCGAACGCTTCACTTCTTCCTGTTTGGTGAGCACCTCTGCAAACTCTTCGGGAAATCCTCCCCCGATGTACAAACCCTCCGCTTCATCCGGAAGCTTCTCTCCTGCCAGTGGACTGAAGAAACGGAGGCGGGCCCCCTCGGATTGAAGCAGTTCCAGATTCTCCGGGTAATAAAAGCAAAAAGCTTCATCCCGTGCAACCGCGATCACCGGCCTGGGGGGAGGAGGGGGTGAGTGGATGAACCGTGTGGAATCCGGCGGCTTCACAGAACTCTCCGTCACCCGGGCCAAGGCGAGCAAAGCTTTCAGATCGACGTTTTCATCCACCTTGTCAGCCAGCGCTTCCAACCATGCCGGAAACCCCTGGGGATCCACTGCCGGGACGAGTCCCAGGTTCCCTTCGGGAAGTTGGTGGGAGGGATCCTGGTGAAATGCACCCAGCACAGGGATGCCGCATTCCCCTTCAATCGCCGATTTCAACATGCGGTGGTGACCCTCGCTGCCCACCCGATTCAAAATCACCCCTCCGATGCGGACCTCAGGATCAAACACCTGAAATCCCCGGACCACCGCCGCGACACTCCGGGCGGCGGTGCCTGCATCCAGAATCAACACCACCGGGGCTCCCAACTCTGCTGCGATTTCCGCCGTGCTTCCTTCATTGCTGCGGGAATCATTACCGTCAAAAAGCCCCATCACTCCCTCGATCAAGCAGAGATCGGCCCCCTGTGCTCCCTTGAGAAACACTTCCCGCATGCCATCAGTGCCCAGCATCCAGGTATCCAGATTGCGGGAGGGCCGCCCCGTCGCCAACCTGTGAAACCCCGGATCCAGATAATCCGGTCCCGCCTTGAAGGCCTGAACCCGAATACCCCGACGGGTCAGCGCCGACAGCAGACCCAGGGTCACCGTAGTTTTTCCCACGCCGCTCCCGGTACCTGCAATCACGATCCGTGGCGGATATAAATTCATTTCTCTCCTCCTGACAGGAAACGCGGCAACCGACGATTCCCCATAATATAAAAAACACAGCCTGAAGATGGCGTGCTACACATGGCTCCAACCGACCGAGCAACAGACGGGCCCCCGACTCACCTCCCCATTCTCGCAGGTGCATGCGGTGGTTCGGAACAGGACTGAACTTCCCTATTTCATCCAACCATTGGATCAGCACCTGTTCATTAGCGATTAAATCTTCCACTTCACTATAAGAGAACTGAAATGGATCTGTCTACTCCGTCGGGGCTTGCAGGGCTAATGCCTGATCAGAGACGGACATCACACGGTCCGCTTGGGTGAAAATCATATGTACGAATTCTCTTTGTACAGACCATCCATCCGGACACCGCCGCCAAAGAGGCCCTGCGGGGAGCCCAGCGAACTTACCCCGGCACAATTCTCCTCATCTCCCATGAATCCATCCGATTTTCATGAGGTCCGATCAAATGTGGGATCAGAAACTGTAGCGGAAAAGAGAATCATCCTGATCACCACACCTCCACTCTCTTGAAAAAGGATGGGGAGCCCGGATGGTGAATAACACAGAAGGGGAATTCAATCTGGAGCTTCCCATCAAGGGTTGTGTGAGCTGTATTTTGCATCAGTGAATACGCTAAAGGGAGGGATACCCAATATCTGACCTTCCGGAAGTGATCGAACGTTGTCAGACCCCGCGGGGTGAGTTGCAACTTCAGCGTCGGGGGCATCATTATGAATTAATCAGCAACGGGACGTTTCTGATGGCCACTTACAACGGGGATTCGGAACGAGCGCTGATCCGCTTCGCCCTTCAGCACCATCCGTCCGCGCGTCGGGTGTTGATCGGTGGCCTCGGGGTCGGTTTCTCCCTGGCTGAAGCCCTCCTCGATCCTGAGGTGGAACAAGTGACGGTGGTGGAGATAGAACCTCTGGTCATCCTTTGGTATCGGGAATACTTCTGGCAACACTCCAGCAATGCATTGGACGACCCCCGGACGCGTCTGATTCGAGCGGACTTGGTGGAATGGATCAGCCAAGTGGAAGAGCGATTCGATATTATCTGCCTCGACATTGACAACGGCCCGGATTGGACAGTGGTTGAATCCAACCGGAGGCTGTATACCGAGGGAGGGATTCAAAGTTTGAAGAAATTGCTGGCACCCGACGGCGTCATATCCTTCTGGAGCGCATCCCCAGCAGATACATTCAAACATCGGCTGGAGACCTTTTTCCGGGTGGAGACGATCGCCATCCCCCACTTCAGGGGATCCCCTGATTATCTGTTGCTGGCCCGGGTTTAGAAGCGTTATCATTAAGCATTTATGGGTAGGTGGGATAGGGTTTACATTTCGGCGCCAAAGCTCTGACGAGTCTAAGACGCCCCATGTGAAACTCAAGGCCTGCTCCTTAAAAACTGCCTGAATCCCAGTGGTTCGGGCCGTTTTTAATTTTCACCCCCTTGCCACTCCCCCAACCGCCAAACTTGCGCAAAGCGGAATGCGGCACTCTCCAGGAGAGCCGGCCCCTGTCGCATGGCATCCTCCAGGGAGATGGGGCTCTCTGTGATGGGGAGAATGACCGCGATTCCGGTTTCTTCCGCTTCGGTCAAATCCCCTTGTATCTGACCGGTGAAAGCGACCACGGGGACTTCGTGTCGGGCGGCGATCCGGGCAATGCCCACGGGAACCTTGCCGTACAGGGACTGCCGATCCATCCGTCCTTCCCCGGTAATCACCAGGTCCGCCTGTCGAATCCTCTCCTCCAAGCGACCCTGATCAGCAATCCATTCCAAACCGCTCCTCCATTCGACGTTGAGCAGGGAAAGTAAGGAGAAACCGAAGCCCCCGGCGGCCCCGCTGCCCGGGGTCCACCGGTGATCCCGCCCCGTCACCCGAACCAGGTGCTCCGCAAACCGGCTCATTCCCCCCTCAAACCGAGCCAACTCTTCCGGTTGAATCCCTTTTTGCGGGCCAAAGACATGGATCGCCCCCTCCGGTCCCAACAGGGGATGGGTCACATCAGAGGCGATGGTGATCCGGACTTTTTGCAACCGGGGATCCAATTCGGACCCATCGATATGATCGATCTTCCCTAAGTTGCCACCGGCAGGATCCATTTCCCTCCCTTCACAGTCAAAAAACCGAACCCCCAGGGCGGCGAAAAATCCGGTTCCGGCATCCACCGTGGCACTTCCTCCGAGTCCGATCACCACTTCCCGCACCCCGTGGTCCAGGGCCTGTTTTAGCAACTGTCCCGTACCATAGGTGGAGGCCCGTGCGGGATCCGGTTCCTTTAACAGAGCCAATCCCGAAGCAGCTGCCGTCTCAATCACGGCCAGACCTCTTTTTTCGCAATACCCCCATTCCGCCTCGATACTCTCACCGAGGGGATCCTTCACCTGGCCTCTCATCCTTCGCCCCCCGATCACCGCCAGGATCGCTTCCACCGTCCCCTCGCCGCCGTCGGCCATCGGAACCGCCATCATCTCCCAGGCGGGAAACACCCGCGCCAGTCCCGCCCTGATCCGCTCCGCCGCCTCCCGGCTACTCATGGACCCCTTGAAGGAATCCGGTGCGATCACCACATTCATATCCCTTCTCCCCTTCCCGTCGGTATATATGGCCGCTAACGAAGGCAGGGGTGCATACCCCTTCACTTCTTCCAGGGTGTATCTGGTAAAGATCGGGCCGGTCGGGATTGGGTTTCGCATTCTATTCCGTTGTTTCCGAGCCAAAGTCATTCCAGGAAACCCAACCCTCATCTGATGTTTTCATCACGCCTTTCAAAACGTGCGGATTTTCCCACTGGTAATATACTACAATATAGGTCCACTTTTTCTAAATCGAATCCTGAACATAACTGCATCCCAAGTACCCCTTCCCCCCCCCCAGGGATGATTGTCATCCTTCCATCCGTATGTTACGTTCTTCCAAAGAGCACCTCTTTTTTGTAAGCAAAAAAAGTCTCGGTTCATCCTGGGACTTTTGAACATGCTGGGAAGGAGCATTGGTGGATGACGCCTCGAATTCTGCTTGTGGATGATGAGGAGGGCTTGTTGAAATGATCCAACTCTTGTTGGAGCGGGAGGGCTATTCCCGTATTGATACAGCGACAAATCGCCAGCAAGCTCGGGAACTCATCGATCAAAATGCCTACGATTTGATCGTTTTGGACGTCATGTTGCCCGATGGCAGTGGTTTCGACCTCTGTCATGAGATCCGCAAAACGTCTAAAATACCGATTCTGTTTCGCACTTCCCGCACAGCGGATATAGATATACTGGCCGGATTTGGATACGGGGGAGATGATTATGTCACAAAGCCTTTTCATGCCCTGGAGCTGGTTGCCAGAATCAAAGCCCTTCTGCGACGGTACCGATATTTTCAAGAGCAATTGGAACAGCAACAGCCGGAGGTGCTCGATTACGGAGACTTGATCCATCTCTCCAAAGGGGTGTACGAAGAACCCCTCTTACGGAAAGGTCTCCTTTCTAGATTCCGTAAGAGCCAACCCAAACAACACTTTCTTTTCTTCTTTTTTGGGGACCTGTTCGATCACATGGAACAACTGACAGAACGCCTTCGGACAAGTGAAGAGGAGCGAAAGCGACTGGAAAAACAAAGACAGGATTGGATCGCTGGCATTTCCCATGATTTGAAGACACCTCTCGCCTATATTAAAGGGTATGCCTCCATGATGTCGGTTTCCCGCTATCGCTGACGGAGACAGATATCCAACAGTTCAGCCGGCAGATCGAAGAAAAAACAGATGAAGTGGAACAGTGGATGAAGGATCTGAACCTGTTTGTGTTGGTTGATCAACAGCAGTTACCCCTACAAAGAGAAAGGATCTCCTTAACTCCCTTCATAAAGGAAGTCGTCCTGGATTTGGCCAACAGCCCCCTGGCCAAAGGCAGGCACTTTTCCTTTGCCTCTGACACCCCCTCCCTTTCTCTTGTCGCTGATCCCCGCTATCTGAAACGGTCGGTGCAAAACCTGGTGATGAATGCGATTCTCCACAATCCAAAAGGAACCTCCATCCAGGTTTTCCTTCCCCTCTCTGTTTAACAAACCTATACTCTCCTGTTACTCCTGTTTACCCTCTTGTTACTTTTGCCTGCTATCCTTCCCTTTGAGTAAACCTTGAAGGGATGATGATCGTGACTGCGATCGTTCAAACAGAAAATTTAACCCGGCGGTTTGGTAACAATCTCTCCGTCAATCAAGTGGATTTACAGGTTCCCTCTGCTTCCATCTATGGCTTTCTCGGCCCCAACGGGGCCGGTAAAACAACCACGCTGAAATTGCTACTCGGCCTCTTGCGACCGACAGCAGGAAGCATTCGAATATTCGGGGAAAAGATGCCCGAGGAACGAATCTCCGTACTTCGCCAGGTGGGCTCTTTGGTGGAATCCCCTTCCTTCTATGGACATCTGTCCGGTTTCAAAAACCTGAAAATCGTAAGGAGCGAAGTTGAGGCTAATTTGCTTTCTCCTGCCGGTGATCTCAGGATTGTTGCTGTTGGCGGTTACCGTGGCACAATGGCAATATCATCTGAGCCGGGGATCAGGGGATGATTATGTGATTTTCAATATGATGTATCTGTTTCTTCCCCTCTCCATTTTCTTAACCGGAACGATTCTCACCAGCATGGTCGCCGGGATGGAACACGAGTCCAGAGGATGGAAACAGCTTCTGACCTTTCCCTTTCCCCGTTTTCAGGTTTACCTGGCCAAATTTTTCTGGGTGTGGATCCTCATGCTGCTCAAGGCGATGGTGATCATACTCATGATGATCCTGATCTGGACGATGTTCATGTCCTTACCATTACCCTTGTCCTTTCTGATCAAACAGGTGCTTTACAGTGTTATCGCCTACACCCCGGTCTTGATCATTCAGCTTTTTTTAGCCATCCGTCTGGAGAACCAAGCCATCCCCATTGCCTGCGGGGTATTGGGGGCAATTGCCAGCCGCTTCTTGCCTCTGTTTTCTATGGAATGGCTATACGCCTTGCCCTGGTCCTACTCCGGACTGGTCAGTCCCTTTTTACCGGATTATCTCTTCTGGTTGCAGGTAAGCTTAGGGGTAAGTCTCTTTCTGTTGATTATAACCGCCGGATGGTTTCAACGATTGGAGTGGAAGTGAAAAAGGAGGGATTATGTTTTGTTGCGGCTGTATTCATTGGAATTTGCGAAAGTGCAGTGGTCCGTTGTTTTCCTCCTGATTGGGATGGATGCCCTGATTAACTCCGGACTGGGTGCCATGTATATGGAGAGCTTCCAGGAGATTTTCCCTCCGAGTTGGTCTGAACTCTATCGCCAGTCACAAACCTTCCATTCTCTTTTTTTCTTTCCTTTATACACAGGGATCTTTGCTTCTCTGATTTGCTATTATGAGCATAAAAACAACAAGGTCTGGAAACAGTTGCTCAGCCTTCCCCTTTTCAAAAGTCACTTGTACCTGGCCAAATTTTTGACGCTGATCACGCTGATGGTTTTGGTCCAGATCGCCTTTTTCGTCACTTTTCTGATCACAGGTTGGATTCTTCAACCACCGGGAGAGATCCCATGCAACCAGCTCCTGATGCATGGAGTCCTGGGTTGGCTCTCCATCTTCCCCCTGGCTGCTTCTCAATTGTGGATTTCCCAAAAGGTGACCGGGTTTGGCAAATCCCTGGCCCTGAATGTTTCACTGGTTCTGCCCAATCTCTTGATAAGTGGAATGGTCTCCTATTTAGCGGCTTGGTTTCCATTTGCCCCACCCTTTTTTGCGATGCATCCCCAAGACAGCCCGATTCCGACCCGCTTTCATCCGGTCCCCTTCTGGATGATCGTGACCTTCACGTTCCTGTTTTATTTGATTCTGGGGTGGCGGTCTTTCATTCAGCGAGAATGGGAGTAGTCTGGATTGCCGTAATGGTTTACAGAGGTTCAGGGCGTTAACACTCCAGCAGACTATGTCCGTCAATGGTATCCCTGTGGGAAGATGTACAAAAGGTACAACATGATGTTTTACCCCAAGAAACCGGGAATTATGGTCGCCCAGAGACGCCTTCCTCTCCGCGGAAAGAAGGCCAATCGACTCTTGGACACCGTTTCCTTCCTTGGTACCCATGATTGTTGCAACACAAAAAAGACCGGTTATTCCACCGGTCCTTTTTTGTGGAGGTCGAGGTCCGCCCGATAGCGTTCCATATCCGGGTGTTCATGGGCGATACGGGCGGATGCCGCTGCGGCGATACCGGCCACCAGATCATCGAGAAAGACATGGATGCCTCCGTTGTGATTGTTCAGCTTCCCTAGGATGCCCTGCTTGGTTTTATCCAGATAGCCGAAACTGGTCAATCCGATCGTTCCATAGACATTGGTGATGGAAAGAGCCAGGATTTCGTCGATGCCGTACAGGGGTTCGTCCACTTCCATCATCTTCTGCAAGGGCTGGGGAAGTTTTTTTTTCTCTGCCAATTCATCGAGAGCCACCCCGGTGATGAGGGCGTTTTGCACCTCCCGCTTGCGAAGCACCTGTTCCACACTCTCCAGACACTGCTTCCGGCTCAGTTTGTCGTTATAGGGCTGCTGCAGGTCAAAAGCGATTTCTGCGATCTCCTCCAGGGTGACCCCCCGCCGGTTCAAGAGCTCCACCACATGGCGGTAAAACAAAAGATACCACCTTCTTCCTCCCGGTCATGGAACATTTTATGATCCCCGTCCGTTTCCAGTTCGGGAAGAGGTTCCCACGCGGAAAGAATGCGTTCCCAGTATATCCTCTACCTTCCTTTTCAATGCATCGGAAGGCTGAATCCCATATTTGTCCACAGGGAGCTCCAACACCTTCCCGGTCCGTTCATAAAAAAGCCGGATCGGCACCCCTCCCCCATTGGAGAGTAAAAGACCTTTCAGGCGCCCCAGCACCTCGGTTCCTTCCTTCTCGAGCGGAATCCGGATGTAAACCGCCGTATCTGCCAATTCTTTATCTTTAACTTCTCGGATCCGTTCCGGTTTCGGTTCCGAAAGCGGCTGCAGGTCTTCCACTTGATCTGCCAGAATCTTGTTTCCCTGTTCATGCCGGTTGACCCGGCCCGTTACAAAGACAGCCCGTTCCGTCTGCAAGAGAGGCCGGAATTGGCGCAGGGTCCGGGGAAACACCACCACTTCCCTCTGTGCAGTGTGATCTTCCAGGGTAACAAAAGCCATCGGCTCTCCTTTGCGGGTAGTGATCGCCTTCACCTCCCGGATCAAGCCCGCCACCGTCACTCGCTCCTCCTCCCGGCAATCTGCCAGATCGTCCAGGCGATGAGTGATACGGGAAGAGATGATCCCCTGGAAGGGATTCAAGGGGTGCCCGGTCAGATAAAGCCCCAACAACTCCCGCTCCATCTCCAGCTCTTCCCGGGGAGTGAAGGGTTTGACCCCGTCGTAGGTGAACCGGGTCCGGGAGCCTGCAGAAGGCTCCTCAAAGAGTTGGAGCTGATCCCCGGATTGCCGTTTTTGATATTCCCCCCCTTGCTCCATCGCCTCGTCCAACATGGCCAGCAGGCGGGCCCGGTGACCCGGCAGGTGATCCATCGCTCCACACTGGATCAGAGATTCAATCACCCGCCGGTTACAGGTGCGCAAGTCCACCCGGCGGCAAAAATCGAACAGATCCCGGAATGGCCTCTTTCGCCGTTCCTGAAGAATCGACTCGATCGCGTGGCTGCCCACGTTTTTGATGGCAGCCATCCCCATCCGGATCCCACCGTTTTTCACGGAAAATCCGTGATCACTTTCGTGGATGTCGGGGGGAAGCACTTGAATTCCATGTTTTCGGCAATCCTCAATATACTCCGCCATCTTTCCATGACTGCCCATGACAGTGGTCATCAAGGCCGCCATAAAGGGCAGCGGATGATTTGCTTTCAAAAATGCCGTCTGGTAGGCAAGGACGGCATAAGCCGCAGAATGGCTCCGATTGAAGCCGTAATCGGCAAAACGGAGGATCAGGTCATACACTTTCCGGCCCGTCTCTTCGCTGTAGCCCTGGGCCACACAACCGGAGATAAAAGCTTCCTGCTGTTCATCGAGGACCTCCCGCTTCTTTTTGGAGACCGCCCGCCGCAAAAGATCTGCCTGCCCAAGAGTGAAGCCGGCCATCTGAGAGGCAATTCTCATAATCTGTTCCTGGTAGACAATGATGCCATAGGTGTTCTTCAAAATCGGCTCCAGATCAGGGTGGGGATAATCCACTTCCTCCCGACCGTGTTTGGCCCGGATAAATCGGGGAATCTGTTCCATCGGTCCCGGACGGTAGAGGGCGAGAACCGCAATCAGATCCTCAAAGGTGTTGGGTTTCAGCTCCCGGAGAACCCTCCGCATCCCGGGGGACTCCAGCTGGAACACGCCGGTGGTTTCCCCTTGGGACACCATCCGGTAGGTGACCGGATCATTGTATTCCGACTGGCTGAAGTCGACCTCCACTCCTTCAGTCTCCCGGATTGATTTGACCGCTCGTTCGATTACAGTCAAATTGCGCAAGCCCAAAAAGTCCGCTTTAAGAAGCCCAATCTCTTCCAATGCCTCCATCGGATACTGGGTCAGGCTGAGTCCTTCACTTCCCCGCTCCAGGGGAACATGATCCGTCAGATCTGTATCGGCGATCACCACCCCGGCGGCATGAGTGGAGGCGTGCCGGGGGAAGCCTTCCACTTTGCGGACGTTCTCCATCAAGCGGGCAATCCGGGGATTTTCCCGAACCATTTGTTCCAGGGGGGAACCGCGTTTCATCACCCGATCCAGGTTGACACCCGGGCCCGCCGGGATCCCTTTGGCCACTTGATCCACCTCAGCATAGGGCATCCCCATCACCCTGCCCACATCCCGCACCGCTGCCCGGGGCGCCATCGTACCAAAGGTGATAATCTGAGCCACCCGGTGATCCCCATATTTCCTGGTGACATAATGAATCACTTCGTCCCGGCGTTCGTAATTGAAATCAATATCGATGTCAGGCATGCTCACCCGCTCCGGGTTGAGGAAACGCTCAAACAGAAGATGGTGACGGATCGGATCGATGTCGGTGATCCCCAGCACATAAGAGACTAAACTGCCCGCCGCCGAACCCCGGCCCGGCCCGACAGCGATCCCCTGTTCCCGGGCGAAACGGACAAAATCCCAAACGATCAAAAAGTAGTCGTTAAATCCCATGTTCCCAATCACTGACAGCTCATATTGCAGCCGCTCCTCCACCTCCCTTTTCACTCTGCCGTATCGCTTTTCTGCCCCTTTGCGGCAAAGCGCCGAGAGATAGGTGTGAGCGGTATACCCTTCCGGTACCGGAAACTTGGGCAGCAACCGTCCGCCCAGCGGGATTTCCACCTGACACCGGTCGGCGATCCGTCGGGTGTTTTTAACCGCTTCCGGCACATAACCAAACAGGCGCTCCATCTCCTTCGCCGATTTCAGGTAAAATTCCGAGGAGGGAAAGCGTAGCCGGTCTTCTTCTTCCAAACGCCGGTTGGTTCCGATACAGAGCAAGCAGTCATGCATCTCATCGTCCCTCCGATCCACATAATGCAGATCGTTGGTCGCCACCAGGGCCAGATCCGCCTCCCGGGCCAGGGAGATGAGATGCCGGTTCACCTTTTGCTGCTCAGGCAACCCGTGATCTTGCAGCTCCAGGAAAAAGTTCTCCCGCCCAAAAATCTCCCTGTACTCATTCACCAGCCGACGGGCCCTGTCAAAATCATCCTCCAGAATGGCCTGAGGGATCTCCCCGGCCAGACAAGCACTGGTCGCGATCAGACCCCGGTGGTGACGGCGCAGGAGCTCTTTGTCCACCCGGGGTTTATAATGGAACCCCTTCAGATGAGCCTCGGTCACAATCTTCATCAGATTGCGGTAGCCTTCATGATTCTCCGCCAGCAACAACAGATGATGGATCCGATTCTCCCGCGGCGACGGACGTTCCCCCAACCTGCCGGGAGTGAGATACACCTCACATCCGATAATCGGCCGAATCCCCGCTCTGCGGCAAGCTTTATAAAAGGGGATCACTCCGTACATCACCCCGTGATCGGTGATGGCCAAGGCATCAAAGCCCACATCTTTTGCCCGGCCAACCAATTGTTCAATACGGGCCGCCCCGTCGAGCAGACTGTATTCCGTATGGACATGGAGATGGACAAATGGAGATTTTTTCATTGTCTTCACCCGGCCCACAAAAAGTTTCTGTCTCTATTATACTCCATCGGGCAAGGGGTGACGAACATACGATCCCTACCCCCACACATAAACAAGCCCTGCCTGTCATACAGTGAAAGCAAGGAACCCGTGGGACAAAGGCGGTGTGGGGATGGGAGAATTTTGGTCAACCACAATATTGAACTATTTTATCGCCATGGGCGTCGTCCTGGGAGGATCAGTACTGGGAGGAGTCGGTGCCTTTTTTGGCAACGACCCCCCTATGGATGCCATGCTCCGTCTGTCCGAACAGTTGAAGATTTGGGCCCTGGTGGCGGCCCTCGGTGGAACTTTTGACACCATCAAATCCTTTGAAGTCCATATCCTCGGCGGAGAACTGCATCAGGCTTTTCAGCAGATGATCTTTATCCTGAGTGCCTTCTTCGGTGCCCATGTCGGCACTGTTCTGATCCGGTGGTTGATTCAAGGGGAAGTTTGAGATGAAATCTTCAAGAAGACTCCGGCTGCTCCGCATGATGGTGACTTTCCTGTTCGGTGTGCTGGCCGGATCATCGGCGATGAACCTTCTTTACGGAAAAAAACTGGACGCACTGTACCTGGAACGTAATATCCTGATTTACAGAAACAACGAAAAATCACGGGAGATCAACACCCTGCGCAAAGACCTGGACAGACACTCGGAACCCCGGTTTATCCGCAGAATTCCCGTAGAGGTGGATTCATCTGACGTGGACAACGAATTTGTACAGGAACGGATCCGGGAAAGAGTGCAACAAATCCTGCAACCCTTTCTCGGTAAACCCATACATTGGGTGAAAGATAACCCTGACGTAGTGGATAATATGTTAAAAGACCGACTTCTTCCAATCCAACAGGACAAAGAGACCCATCATCTCAAGGTTCGCTTGAAATACCTGGTTTTCAACGGTTCCGACGAGATGAAAATCTGGATCACCGTCAACAAAAATCAAGAAAAAAATGTGTCAATCGGAAGGAAGTAATCGCCAAATCACCTGAAAAAGTGTATGATATAAAAAAAGAAAGGGGGGGATCTTTATGATCATCAGCCGAAAACGAATGGCTAAAGCCAAGGTGGAAAAGTTGAAACGCGGTTTCTCCGCCTATGCGGAGACGAAGGAAGTCGCTGATCTCATCGAGAAAGAATTGGCTCAACTGGACCTGCCGGTCATTGTCGATCAGACCCAGATCGGATATTGGTTCATTCCCGATGTTCCTGCTGAGCAATCTCTCAACAACCCCCCGGATCCCATCGATTCCCAATGCAGCTGACACCCCAAATCAGCGCCTTTCCGTCCTTGGGCGGAGGGCGTTTTGCATACATACAGGAGGTTGTACCTATGCAGATTTTCTTATTGTTTCTGGTCATCGTGATCATCTATACAGCCATTCGAACCTTTTCCCACAGCATCGCCGGCCGACGGGCGGACGGGTTGGACCGGGTGAAACACCAGGCCCGGATGAACATCCACATGGGGGTCATGTTTATCTCCGTCGCCCTGATGCAAGGAGTCTCCTTGAGTGGGGGCTGGGTTCGTCTCGTGCTGCTCATCCTGATCGGCTTGCTCGGAATCTACAACCTGATCCATGGCCTCCGCGCCTGGCGCTTTTACAAGAATAAATCCAGTTCATGAGAATCGGCTCTTCGCCATACCATCCGGGACGAAGAGCCGGTATCCTTCATCGCCTGATATCCCGGTCCAAAAAAAGCAGCCACCCTTCCGAGGGGTGGCTGTTCTCGTTCATTTCGTCCATTCCTTCACTTTGTCCGAATGCTTTTTCACCCAGTCGGCGGCAGCTTCCTCCGGCTTTTTGCCTTGTTGAACCGCCAGCATCACTTCTTCCATATCTTCCGTGGTCCAATGGAATTGGTCGAGGATCTTGTAGGCTTCGGGACTCTCTTTTTTAAGATCTTTGCTCACAATGGTGTGAATATTCTCCTCGCCTCCGAAACTCTCCTTGGGGTCATCGAGGAACTTCAAATCATACTCGGCAAATTTCCAGTGCGGGCTCCATCCGGTGATCACAATCGGTTTTTTGGTATCGATTGCTTTTTTGAGGGAGGCCACCATCGCTGCATCAGAACCTTCCACCAATGTCATATCCAGGTTGTAATCTTTGATCGCCCGTTGCGTGGCCTCCATCACACCGGCTCCGGCATCGATCCCGATGATCTTCCCATCAAATTCGCCTTTTTTCTGTTTCAGATCGGCGATGGAATCCGCATTCACATAGGAAGGGACAACCAGACCGATCCGGGTTCCTTCCATATTGGAACCCAAGTCCTCCACCTGATTCTTAAATTTCTCGTAGTAGCTCTTGTGCGTGACGGGCAACCAGGCCGCAACCATCCCATCAGCGCTTCCACTTGCCACCCCCGCCCACATCGGGCCGGCTTCCACCTGTTTCAATTCCACCGTGAAGCCTTGCTCTTCCAATACTTTTTTAATTACATGAGTGCTGGCCACTTCAGAGTCCCAGTTCACATAGGCGAGCGTGATTTCTTTTTTTCCTTCTCCGCCCTGTTGCTGGCCGCAAGCCACCATAAACAGGAGAGCAAACACGGAGAGGATGAGAAGAAAACCTTTCCAACGGTTCTTCAAAACATTTCACTCCTTGATTTCCCTATGATCCAGGTTTTAAATTCCATGGCTGAGGTCCATTCCCCTTCTTCAACAATCAACCGACACACTCTGGCAGGGTCTCAGGCGACTTTTCTCGGATCCTTGCCCAGACTCTGAGTGATCCGATCCAGTATGATGGCGATGATGACAATGGCCAGACCCCCTTCAAAACCGGTACCCACTTCCAGCCTGCTGATCGATTGCAGCACAATCGCACCCAATCCACCGGCGCCGATCATCGAGGAAATCACAACCATCGACAGGGAAAGCATGATCGTTTGGTTCACCCCCGCCATGATGGTGGATCGGGCCAAAGGAAGTTGCACTTTGAACAGTTTTTGCCAGGAGGTGGAACCGAATGCATCCGCCGCCTCAATCAAATCCCCCGGCACTTGGCGAATTCCGAGATTGGTCAGACGGATCGTCGGCGGCATGGCAAAAATCACCGAAGCGATCACTCCGGGCACAGCCCCCAGAGCAAAAAAGAACACTGCGGGAATCAGATAGACAAAAGCAGGCATGGTCTGCATAAAGTCCAAAACCGGCGTGATGATTCTCCGCACCACTTGGCTGCGTGCAGCCCAAATTCCCAGAGGAATTCCCAGTATGACAGAAATCAGCGATGCGGTGAGCACCAGAGACAGCGTTTCCGTACTCTTCTCCCACAATCCGAGGTTTGCCACCAAGAAGAGTCCCACCAGGGTGAACAGGGCCACCGACCACCGGCTTGTCCACAGGGCCAAAGCACTGATCAAAATGATGGTGACCAAGGGAGGTGCCACCGTGAGAATCATTTGGAAAAAACCTACCGTCGGCTCAATGATATGGGTAATGAAGGAGAAGAGCCCTGATAAGTTCTCCGTCAACCAGTTGACCAGCGAATCCACCCATTGGTCAAGCGGAACCTTGGGAATCGGCATCCGTTTTCACCCCGTTTCCGGCGAGTGCGGCAAATATGGCTCCCCGAACCACCACACCCCTCAGTTTCTCCTGTTGATCCACAACCACGGCGGGATGAGCAAATTGTTTTTCCGCCATTTTCGGCAGAAGATCACTCACCGGCGTATCTTCATGAACCATCACTGCATCTTTGATCAGTACATCTTCAATCGTTTTTCCGTTCTCCGCCACTTCCTTGGCCCCTTCAGCAGTGAGGATCCCGATAAATTTTCGATCCCTGCCCACGACCATAACGGTGGAGGTTCCCCCTCCCCGCATCCGTTTCAGCGCCACACGGGGTCCTTCCTTCCCAAGTACAAGTGCTTCAGAGCGCTTCATGATCGACCCGGCGGTCAATACCTTGGTCAGATTGACATCTTCCACAAATTTTTCCACATACGAATTGGCCGGGTTGGTCAAAATCTCTTCCGGTGTGCCGATCTGTACGATTTCCCCGTCCTTCATCAGGGCGATTCGATCCCCGATCCGCAGAGCCTCATCCAGATCATGAGTGATAAAGATAATCGTCTTTTGCATGGTGGACTGAAGATCCATCAATTCATCCTGCATGTCCTTACGGATCAGCGGATCAAGGGCACTGAACGCTTCATCCATCAACAGGATGTCCGGATCGTTGGCCAGTGCCCGGGCCAGACCCACCCGTTGCTGCATCCCCCCGGAGAGCTGGTCGGGACGGCTATCGGCATAATTCTCCAACCCGACTAAGCCCAGGGATGTCAAAGCTTTTTCTTTTCGTTCCTCTTTGGGGATTCCCTGTACTTCCAGACCGTATTCCACATTCTCCCGCACGCTTTTATGGGGAAACAAGGCGAAGCGCTGAAAGACCATCCCCATCTTGGTCCGGCGAATCTGCCTCAATTCCTGTGGATCCATCCGGGATACATCCTCCCCATCCATTCGAACGGAACCCTCCGTCGGTTCGATCAACCGGTTGAGAAGCCGCACCAGTGTGGATTTTCCGCTACCGGACAGGCCCATGATCACAAACACCTCACCGGCGTCCACCGAAAAGCTGACCCGGTTGACGCCGACGGTCATGCCTGTCTCTTTCAAAATCTCTTCCTTGCTTTTTCCCTGACGCACCAGCTCCAAACCCTTGGTCGGGTTGCGTCCGAAAATTCTCGTCAGATTCTCCACTTCAATTTTTTTCATCTTCTCCCCCTGACTTTTCCTTCCTGATGTGGATGGTCAGTCCATACATTATCTTTACCCCATTTCACCACCGAAAAAACAAAGCCTGGGTCATCATGACCCAGCCCTAACCAGATTAACATAGATTTCTTTAAAGCAAAACAGGTACGGCTCATCTCTCAATCAATTGGGCGGTCACGAGGGCTTTCGCCACCACGTGACCGTCTTCGCTCACTTCCACGTCCACCTTTCCCACTTTTCTTCCCAGTTCAATCACTCTAGGCCGGATGAACAATTTCCGTTCCAATTGAACCGGCTTCAATGTATACAGAGTCAGGTTGTCTGTCACCATGTCCCCGCGGTGCTGCTTTCGCAGGCGGCGGTGGGCTGCTTCAGTGATCAGGGTGGTCAGCACCCCCGTGGAGAGATTTCCCAATGGATCCGTCATCTGCGGAGCGACCATTCCCTGAAATGAAATCTCACCATTTTTTCCCTTCACTTCGTCAAATCCTTTTAACACTAGATCGTTGATGGTCTCTCCGATCTGGGGCTGCTTTTGCATATATTGGAGGGATTTGATCACATCCTGGCGGCTGATCACCCCGAGTAACATATGCTGGTGATTCACCACCGGCAACAGCTCAATGCCTTCCCACACCATCTCATGGGCGGCGGTGGCCAAGGATGTTTTCGGGGTGACTGTGATCGGGTTTTTCGTCATCACTCGTTCGATCCGTTCATCGGAATCATGTCCCACCACATCCTTGGCCGTCACCATTCCGTGAAGCCTGCCCTTGTCGTCGACCACCGGATAGCGACTGTGTTTGGTCTCCCGGACCGATGCATGAAAGTTTTCCACTCGGTCATCCAACTTCAAAAAAATGGGGGGATGCTTCGGGTTCAACATATCCTCCACCAAGAGGATCTCTTTTTTAATCAGGCGATCATAGATGGCCCGATTGATCATCGCCGCCACAGTAAAGGTATCATAACCGCAAGAAATCACCGGTAACTCCAGCTGATCGGCCAACTGTTTCACTTCCTCCGTAGCATCAAAACCCCCGGTAATCAATACAGCCGCCCCCCGTTCCAGAGAAATCCGATGGGCGTTGTCCCGGTTTCCGACGATCATCAGTTGTCCCGGTTCCACATAGCGAATCATAGCTTCCAACTTCATGGCACCGATCAAAAACCGATTCAAAGTTTTATGAAGACCCGCCTTTCCACCCAAAACCTGACCGTCCACGATGTTAACGACTTCAGCAAAGGTGAGTCTTTCGATCTTGGAACGGTGTTTCTTTTCAATCCGGACAGTGCCCACCCGTTCCACCGTGGACACCAATCCCTGGTTCTCTCCCTCTTTGATCGCCCGATAAGCTGTTCCCTCACTGACACCCAATTCCCGTGCGATTCCCCGAACCGAAATTTTGTGACCGACCTCCAGATTTTCTATATATTCCAGGATCTTTTCGTGTTTGGTCGCCACGTACACTCACTTCTTTCCCCGTGTTCTATATTGTTGTGATGAAGTCTTTCCGAGTCGGTCGGGATTGGGTTTCACATTCAGCTTGACAATGAAACCCAACCCTCCCTGTGACAGCTTTTTCACAATGCTTTTATGGCCCTTCAGACAACAGACAACTTTGATCTCCCTTTTTCAGCAGGTTGGAGGCAGGGTGGTGGGGCGGCTTCGATCTCTTCCAAAGAGGCATGTTCGTGGAAAGGGCATTATGTCAGCGCTTTCTTCCACATTATACATGAGCGGACAGAGGAAACCAAAAAGCCCTTATCCGGCAGATGCCGGATAAAAAAAAGCCCCCTGATCAGGGAACTTTCTGCCAACGCCTTCTGAAAACTGTGGAGCCGGCCGTCGATCTTTTTTGCTTTTCTGTTCTCAACCACCGCATGCGGCGCGCCCTCTCATTCTTTCGCCTCTCTTCCCGGTCGAGCTGGAGCACCATTCGCCAATTGGCTGCAATCACTAAATAAGCAAAAGCCAGCCAGCCAAAAGCAAACACTGATGATAATCCGGGAGCCGAAGAAACAGGCAACCGGGGAACGGCGAGAAACAAAAGTGCCAAAGCCGATACCAGAGCGATCCCGTGTTTGCTACGTAACAAAGATGTCTCCCCCTTTTTTGTCCTGTCTATTCTTATCTATACAGGACATGCCGGAAAAAATGCACAAAAAAAGAGGCGGTGGGTTGCACCGTCTCCAATTAGGGGGTTTTCATCCTGTCTCCATCCTAGTTCTTGGACGTTACAGGGAAGTTACATCCAATTTACAGTTTGTTATCCCGATCATATTTTTCATAGTTTAAAGGATTCTCCCGGTCGAACCACTTGACCGTCGAGCTGTTTTTCTGACAAAAGGCGGATAAAAGCATCAGCATCCTGCTCAATCAGAGGGAAGGTGTTATAGTGCATCGGCACTGTTTTTCTTGCGCCGATCCATTCCGCTGCGATCAAGGCATCCTCCGGCCCCATCGTGAAGTTATCCCCGATCGGAAGCAATGCCAAGTCGATATCGTTCTGCTCACCGATCAACTTCATGTCGGAAAAAAGACAGGTATCTCCGGCATGATAGATCGTTTTTCCGCCCAGGGTTAACAATAAACCGGCGGGCATACCCAAGTAGACGATCTCTTTCTTCTCCGAATCGATGTGGGCGGAACCGTGGAAAGCTTGGGTCAGTTTCACCCGTCCAAAATCAAAGAGGTGACTGCCTCCGATGTGCATGGGATGAACATTTTCCACCCCTTGAAACCCGATCCAATGAGCCAATTCGTTATTGGCAATCACTGTGGCACCGGTCCGCTTGGCGATCTTCACGGTATCACCTACATGGTCATCGTGACCGTGGGTCAACAGGATGTACTCCACCTCGATTTCTTCCGGCTGGACTTTGGCCAGTGGGTTCCCCTTCAGAAACGGATCGATAATCAGTTTGGTCCCCGCCTCTTGGATTTCAAAACAACTTTGACCGTGAAAGGTGATTTGCATCGCAATCCCTCCGTTCAGACTGTTTGTGTGTGTTCGCAGGCTTGATCGGCCGTATATTGAGTCAGATCGTATTCTGCCAAGTGACCGTTGCAGCCTAGGGCACAAGTCCCACCAGGTTCGCTTCACTCCCGGTCTCACTGCGGCAGGACACGATTCTCTTTTTTCCCGCCCATTTCCCGGTTAATCAACAACCCGGTGTTTGTGGACGTCCTGTAACGGCTCCCCCAGTATTCGCATCATGTCTGTCATCAACTGTCCCACACGGACCTCGGCTTCCATGTAATGGAGAAGTTGGGGTTCGGATCGGATCTCATCCATCAACCGATTCAGCTCATCCATCATTTCCTGGCGAGGCTTTTGACCCTGCATCTGGATGGTTTGCACCTCTCCGGCGATCTGCCTGTACTGCTCCAGGATCCGGCGATGGTCGGGGTGTTGGCTCGCCTTTTGCCATGCTTTTTGCAACCCCTTCACCTCATCCGAGTTTTGCAATGCTCGGGCAAGTTCATACGCCTTGTCATAAGGGTTTGTTGTGCTCATGCTGCCTCCCCTCCCTTTCCCCCATATGCATATACCACAAAATCAGAAAAAAAACCTTCCCTTGCACCAAATTGATGATCACGTCCCTTTTTATTCACCGGAGAATACATGCCTACATACCCTATAGCAGTCACTTTTCGCGGAAGGGGATCCACATGGGGCATGCCAGAATCATGATCCAGATCTTGCCGGAACGGTATTTCCCTCCACAAGTCAACATGATTGTCAGCCAGTCGCTCGCCAATCGGCTCCAACTTCCGAAACACCCCATCTGGGCTGCTTTCGGTACAGCTGCAGATATCACCTTCATCTCCACCATTCAAAATCAGACTCCCCTTGTCCGGATCCATTCCCGGCTAGCTGAAAAGCTGAGGATCACCAACCAACATCACCTGAATATCCGTTACGATGCCCGAAACGGAGCACTTCATTTCGGACCTTTTCTCGGGATTCTCATCAACGAGGACGTACAAGGAAACAGCAAACAAAAATTTGGAATGATGGCCCGCTTTCTTGAAGAGTGTGCCCAAGCCTGTGCTTCCAAAGGAGTGGCCCTTATCGTCTTCCCTCCCGAGGGGATTCACTTGTCCAAAAGAACCGTCCGGGGATGGTCCTATCAAGGGAAAAAGTGGGAGCTGATTGAAGCTCCCCTCCCCGATACGGTATATAACCGCATCACCTCCCGCCGGATTGAACGTCGGCAGGCCCTCCAACAAAAACTGTCGATTCTGAGGAACATCCACCAAATCCCCGTGTTTAACGAAACTTTTTTAAACAAGCAACAAGTCCATAATCTGTTGACCAAAGATGCCAACATGCGTCCCCTTTTACCTGAAACCCACCTCTATCATCCCAAACGGCTTCGGATCATGTTGAACAGGCACCGTATCGTCTATTTGAAACCGACAAACGGCAGTCTGGGTCAGGGAATCATCCGGGTCACCGCTGTTGACGGAAAATGGGTCTGCCAATATACGGAGGCGGCCAGTGCGGTGACGAGGATCTTTCCCCGTGCGGACGAAGCCTTCCGTCATCTCCGGCAAAGGGTCGCGGGTTCCCGATCCCGGTATCTCATCCAGCAAGGATTGAATCTGGTGAAATGGGACGGTCGTCCCGTCGATTTCCGAGTCTTGATCCAAAAGAACGGAAAAGGAATCTGGTCGGTCACATCCACGGTGGCCCGGGTGGCCAATGATCAAAACATCGTATCCAATCTGGCCCGCGGCGGAACCCTTCGGAAAGCCGGAGAGGTCCTTGCCGCTGTCCAGGCAAAAAACAAACCTACCCTCCAACAGATCCGGAATAAGGCATTGTCCATCGTCGAAGCTTTTGAACGGCTCTCCCAAGGTCACTATGCTGAGCTCGGGGTGGATCTGGTTCTGGATCAACAGGGGCAACTCTGGTTGCTGGAGCTCAACTCCAAACCGTCCAAAACAGATGAAACCGTCAATCCGTCGACGGTGATCCGCCCTTCCGTCAACCGTCTGGTTGACTATGTCTCCTATATTACCGGTTGGGCTCCGTTCCTGACGACAGGAACCCCTGAATTCCGGGCACGGCCAGACCGAACCAGGAGGAAAAGATGATGAAATCCTCAGCGTATACTTTAGGGGTCGTTACTTGCCGATTGGCGGGGCGGACCCCTCCTTTCAGCGAAACCAAATACCTCAGGGACTTGACGGTGGAAGGAGATTCTGCAGGAATTCAGCTCATTATCTTCCCACCAATGAATGTCAACTGGAAAACCCGTCGGGTGATTGCCTGGAGATATCACCATCCCTTTCGCAGATGGCTGAAGGAAATCCATCCGGTTCCCCAGTTGATTTATGACCGTTGTTATTATTTGGATACCAACCATTATCTGACCTACAAACCATACATCGACCGTTTGAAACAGGATCCGTCTGTCCACCTTTTGGGAAAACCTTTAGGCGGAAAACTCAGGACACATCACATTTTGCATAAAAGTAAACGATTGTCACCTTATCTTCTCCCCACCACCAAACTCAGCTCCACAAAAGATCTGATCTCGGGTATGAAGCAATACACTTCCGTCTTGATCAAACCCAACGGGGGCAGTCACGGCAGGGGGGTCGCCGCCATTACACCACAGGGTCAGTCCTTCCGCGTACGAGGTCGCTCAAGGAGCAACCGGCCCTTTCATCTGATCCTCCATTCCGGGCGTTCTCTCACCAACTGGGTTGGGAGATTCATCGGCCACACTCCGTACATTATCCAACCCTTCCTCAACCTGCGATCCATGGACAGTTGCCCCTTTGATATCCGAATCCTGGTTCAAAAAAACGGTGAAGGAAGATGGGTGACCACGGGGACGGCTGTTCGGATAGGAAACCCGGGCTCATTAACCTCCAATTTGCATGGCGGAGGTCACGCTGAGAGCACACAACAGTTTCTCAATAAAAATTACTCTCCGGAAAAAGTGAAGGATATTTGGCAGTCCATTCAATTTTTATCCAAATATGTACCCATACAGATTGAACAAGAACATGGAAGATTGTTGGAGCTGGGTATGGATGTCGGCGTTGACCGTCAGGGAAATGTTTGGCTTCTTGAAGTCAACTCCAAACCCGGGAGAAGTGTTTTTCTCCAAACCGGAGAGCGGGACGTTCGACGGCAATCCGTTCGGCTCCCCATCCAATACGCCTTGACCCTGTTCCAAAGGCTGACAGGAGGGTCTTTATGAGCTCCATCATCTGTCGGGTTCACCCCCTCCCTCCAGGCAAACAAGGAGTTTGGCTATCACAGCCACTGATGAGGGAATGGGGATGCAAACAAGGACAATCCATCAAAATACAAATCGGCGGCAAAAGCTTGATCACCCGAATCATTGGCGGCCGCCATCGAGGGAGGAATATCCTCCTGTCCCGTCCATTGGCTACACAATTACACCTTCCATGGTTCGGCGAGACGCGCGCTGTTTTCCGGAACAAAGAGCTGCACCTGGGACCGGTGCTCGGCATTCTGACTACAGGATTCACCGGCTCTCCCTCGATGCCCTTTGGTTCCCGGTCCGCCCTCTTCCGCCAGTTCCTGCTCGCCTCAAGGGAAGATCGCCCCTTTTTTTATGTGTTCACACCGGAGATGGTCGACTGGACCCGTCAGGTGGTTTACGGGTGGTTCTACCGTAAAGATCTTAACGGGGATTACCGGTGGGTTCGTAAATCGGCCCCCTTGCCGGATGTGGTCTACGAACGGATCCCCAACCGGAAAGCGGAGGCACAGACCCAGGTGAAAGGATGTCGCCTTCTCCTCGAACACACGGGAATTCCTATCTTTAACCAGGGGTTCTTCAACAAATGGATGGTCCATGAAGCACTCTACAACCACCCGCTCACCCCGGACTGTATTCCGGAAGCTCATCGTTCCCCTTCGATCCAGACCGTCGAGGATATGCTAAAACGGCATCGGATGGTTTATCTCAAACCGAGCGGCGGCAGTCTCGGTCTGGGGATTTTCCGGATCACCCGTGGACCGCAGGGCGATTATTACTGTCGATTTCGGAACGGGGATCGCAATGTCCTGCGCAAGTTCCGCTCCCTGCCCCCGCTTATGACCCAAATTTTTGGACGACAGCTAAACGGGCTTTCACGCTATCTGGTACAACAGGGAATCCGTTTGATCAAGTATGGGGACCGTGCGGTCGACTTTCGGGTCCATATGCACAAGGACCGATCCGGAAGATGGACAGTTGCAGGAATCGGTGCCAAGGTGGCGGGGGCCGGAAGTGTAACCACCCACGGACGAACTGGGGGCTCCCTTCTCTCCGCCTCGGAAGTGTTGAAAAAAGCCTTTCCCGAAAAAGAAGTGGACATGGAAAACCGGATCAAGGAGACGTCCATACGGATCTGCAACGCCCTGGAAGGCCACGTCAAAGGACCGCTGGGTGAGCTCGGTCTGGATATCGGGGTGGATTATCATCAGAGAGTGTGGTTGTTTGAGGCCAACTCCAAACCTGGACGACACATCTTCCTTCATCCTTCCCTGTGGAACGCCGGAAGACAGTCAGCACATTACATCACAGACTACAGCCTGAAACTGGCCAAATTTTAGAAAGGGGGTAGTGCCTTGAACGAATTTCCCCACACAGGCTGGATTGTTTTTCCCTTACGGGCGGCTCCGGGTAATCCCCGGTTTATCCCCCGCGGGCAGACAACCACCCCTTCCCTTCCTCCCATCGTGTCCATGCGATTGGGGTCCCAGCTGGAAAAGAAAGTACGGATCGATCCACCCAGAGCCCCGTCAAATCTCGACATGAAATGGCCCGCCCGGCTGAGAAAAATCAAGCACGGGAAATATAAAGCCGGTCCTTTCGTCGCTATTTTGACTTCATCCGGGTCTGGTGGATTTTGCGGCAACTTATCCAATTTTTCTGATCTGATCCGTACCGGCCGGCGAATGGGTGTCACCGTCTATGTGCTGACACCGGATGGTCTTCGACCGGGAACAAAAACAGTCAGGGGATTTCTCCTGAACCCCCGTACGAAAGGCCCCCGCTGGGTCGCAGCAACTCTGCCGCTTCCAGATGTGGTGTACAACCGGATTCCCTCCCGTCGCCAGGAGATGCGGCAAGCGGAGCAAAGAGCATTGTCCACCCTCTCGACGATGCCCGGAATCCATCTGTTTAACCCCTCTTTTTTCAACAAGTGGACCCTGTATCTCCACATGGGTCGCTCGGAAGCGCTGAGCCGTCTGCTTCCTGAAACAGTGGAATGGAAAGGCGGTTGCCGACTGGATGAGATGATCGAAAGACATTCCACTCTGTTCCTCAAACCCGTGGACGGAAAAGCGGGAGATGGGATGATCCGGATCACTCGTCTAAAGAAGGGTTACGGGATCGTCCATCAAAGTCTGCGAGGTAAACAAAAGTTTCACATCAGTGACGACAAGCTTCGAAGCAAGTTGAAAGAACTGACCGGTGACCAAAGTTATATCCTTCAGCAAGGAATCCACCTTGCACGCTATCGCGGGCGCCCTTTTGATCTTCGTCTGTTATTGCAAAAGGATGGTACCGGCCAATGGGATGTCACCGGGATCGGAGTTCGCGTGGCGGGAGGAGAAGCGATCAGTACCCACGTTCCCATGGGCGGCTCCATCGCTCCCATCGATGAGGTTTTCAACAGCCTGTTCGGAAATCACACCTCTACCGTCAAAGAACATCTCCGCTCCACTGTTTTGGAAATTGCCCGCCATATCGAGAAAGAAGAAGGGAAAAACCTTGGAGAAATGTCGATGGATCTGGGACTGGAACCCAATGGGAGGATCTGGTTCTTCGAAGCCAATGCCAAACCGATGAAATTTGATGAACCGGCGATCCGACAGAAGTCCCTTCGTCGACTGATTGAATACTGCCTCTATTTGAGCGGCTATACCCGGAGGTCATAAAATAGTGATCCGCATCGTTCCCATTCGTCCCAATCTTTTGCGGCGGGTTCGCCCCCTGCTTCTCAACTTCTCCAAACGGCATGGCGACCGCCGGATCACACATCGGGCCATTCGATGGCTAACCAACCTGAATAAGGATCCATTTCCCAGGGGAACCTGGCTCGCTGCAGCCCTGGATGGGCGGCGCCTGATCGGTTTCATCTTGTTCGGTAATTACGGGTTGGACGAAGCCTTTATCGTTGTTCACCCCGATTACCGCAAACAAACCGTCGGAGAATCTCTTCTGGAAGCTGCTCTCCATTCACTGGACCGGGTTTACACCCGGGTTGCCTGCGACAATATTCCCAGCCTCAAACTTTGCTTCAAAGAGGGGTTGGTCGCCTTTCACCTGATTACCGGACCCACGGGGAAACCCACCCTCTGCTTGGGGGGAGGAAACTGGAACCGACAAGAGTTTACTGACCACAGTTTGGATTGACCCGCCACCGGCGGGTCTTGTCAATCAAACGCGAGCCCAGTTTTCCGTTTTTTCGTTTCCACTCCTGTCCTTGATGAATATACCTATTCTGAGGAAATCATGAGTGGAAAGGGTGGTGCCATTTGGCCCGTAAAAAAAGGGGGTACCGTACCCCGGCCCGGATCCGTCATCAAGCGGAAGAAGAAAGGATCCTGGATCAACTGACATGGGAGGAACAGTTAGCCTATTTCACTGAAAACCAGAAAATTGAAAGTGATCGGAAACACAACGATAGGGAGGGGCCATCTCCGGTATACAGATTGTCCGATCCAATGTTTCCGGACTCACAACAGAAATCCTCCACTATCGATGTGACCCAAAACATTAAAAAGTTGAAAAAAAGGCGTCTCCATACCGACACCCAAAAGGCTTTCATTCACACCGATGATCTGATGGACGGATCTGTCACCCATGAAAAATTGGGAAGAAACTCCGTAAACAGCCGCAATATTCAACCGGGAGCAGTGGAGAGTTCACATCTCAAAGACCTAGTGATCGATAATTCCAAATTGGCCCCCCATGCAATCACTTCCTCCAAGCTGGCCGAAAAGTCCGTGAAAAAAAAACATCTTAGCGAAGGCTCTGTGACCACGGAGCATATCAGTCGCGAATCCATCAAAGGTTATCACTTCAGTGAAAACTCCATCGATGGAGATCGGCTGAAAGATTACAGTGTGGAAGGTACCAAATTGAGCGATCATTCGATCCATGCTTGGCATGTAGCAGATGAACAAATCACCGAAAAACATCTGGCTGATGAGGGAGTCAATGAAGACAAAATCAAAAGCGGAGCCATCCATACCAACCATTTGGCAAACGAAGCCGTCGATCAAGCCAAGCTGGCTGCCAAGGCTGTTGCCACTGAAAATCTACAGGATGAGTCCGTAACAGAGAATAAATTGGCAGAAGGATGTGTCACTTCGGAAAAAATTGCCGATCAAGCGATCAAGGGATTCCACTTGGAAGAAAACACGGTGGGTAACAATCACCTGATCAACCAGGTGATAACCGGAGAAAAACTGGCTCCCAATTCTGTGAGTCACCACCACATCCGAGACGGATGCATCCGCAACAACCACCTGGACGAAGCCGTCGTGCACACACGTCATATGAAAAACCACAGTGTGACTGAAGACAAATTGGCCCCCGAATCTGTCGACGGATCCCATCTGAAGAAACGAACGATCGAAGGTGAACATCTGCTCCCAGAGACAGTGGAAGGTGAACACATCAAGGACGGGGCGATCACCCGAGACAAAGTTGCCCCCCGCTCCATCCAATCCCGAATGCTCGATCTTGAAATTGTCCGGTCCGAACACCTGACTGAAAATATCATCCAAGATCAACACTTGAACTCCGGTTGCATCGACAGCAGACATCTTAGAAGCAATTCCGTGACCGAGCAGCACCTGGCAGAGCTGTCCGTTACCGGAGCCAAGTTGGCAGATCGATCCGTAACCACCTCCAAATTGGCCCCCGAATGCATCTCGACAGACAAATTGACCGCTTTTGCCGTACATTCCTCCAAACTTGCCAACAATGCAGTCACCGGGGAAAAATTGGCCACCCAAAGTATTGATGACTGTCACTTGAAGGATCGATCCATTTCATCGAAAAAAATCGCCGACGGCACTATTATCTCCCGGCATATTCAACCCGATCAGATTATCGGGAAACATTTGGCCAAAGGAGAAATCATTGCCGACCACTTGGCGCCGGGCAGTGTCACAGAAGAGGCCATAGGCGAAAACACCATCTCTTCCTGCCATATCGGGGAGAAACAAGTCAACGGAATGCATCTGGCTGAAGAAAGCGTCGATTCGGAGCATCTCGCCAAGGAATCCATCACTTCTCATCACATTCAGGAACTGTCTATCCACAGCCATCATCTCGCCGACAGTTCCATCCGAACACAGCATTTGAAATCCAACTCCATCAACGGCTCTCTTCTTCAGGAAAACAGTGTGGATGAATCCCATCTCTGCCATGGTTCCGTGGATCGCAGACACTTACGGAATGAAGCCGTCTCCTCTGAAAAAATTGCTGATGGCACCATACTTTCCCGACATATCCAGCCCGAACAGATCACTGGGGAACACTTGGCCAAAGGAGAAATCATTGCCGACCACTTGGCGCCGGGCAGTGTCACAGAAGTAACCATAGGCGAAAACACCATCTCTTCCTGCCATATCGGGGAGAAACAAGTCAACGGAATGCATCTGGCTGAAGGAAGCGTCGATTCGGAGCATCTCGCCAAGGAATCCATCACTTCTCATCACATTCAGGAACTGTCTATCCACAGCCATCATCTCGCCGACGGCTCCATCGGATTGGATAAAATTTCCCCCAACCTCCACTCCAGACTGACCAAGACCACTGTCCATTCCGGAATCATTCCCTTTCAGCTTCCGGAGGATCTGAATGAAACCATGATTTCTGTTTCGTTGAATGAAGCGGATTCCGGCTCGTCCTTCGTACCCATGGCTATGTTGAATCGTCCAGACTGCTTTGTCAGTTTGGACAGTTTCACAGGAGGAACCTTCAAGTTCAGGATTGAAAGGCGCAACCCTGATTCCTCAACCAGCATCTCGGGATTCCTGTTCTGGATGGCTACTCCCTTCACAGGGACGAAAGATTCCTTTGTCACCCCGTGTACATCGGAATTCACCTTGGAAGAAAAACCCGCTCTTGAAGAGAAGTCCTCCACGGATGAACCCCTTCGTCCCGGAAAAGAGGAAACTGTCTCCCCTTCTCTCCCAACAGATGAAACTTTCAATCCAGTCTCAGCAGCTCCATCCCGAAAGATTGCAAGTGAAACGGATCACCCGAAGAGTACAGATTCTGCTCCGGATGATGTCATTTAACATTGACTCTGTCGCATTTTACCGGCGACGTAAGTGTTCCGCTCATCGTAAAATCAGGCCGCTGACCTCGGTTGTGTCAGCGGCCTGATGAATTCAGAGAAAACGACGGGTGCACTTTCGACCGTTGTAGGTGAACAGCACGGGTTTGTTCTCAATCACACTCTCAATATGAACCGAACGCCCCCACAGGTGATGGACATGAGGCAGGGTCTTCTCGATATATTTGAGATCCAGCTCCAGCCCTTCGTAACGATGTTTCAAATAAAGTTCCCCATTATTCATGTAATCCCCATTTTCCACTACAATATAGGGATACCCTCCATTGACCCGACTGGCGATCAACTGGTCACGCACCACTTTCCAGTTTTTATCCGTCACGGTCCATTCGTTTCCGGTTCGTTGAAATACATACAGATCCAGGTCCTCTACCAGTTCCTTAGTCAGATTGTTACGGATGAAAGAGGTGTCCATCTCCATTTCCCGCACCTCAAAAATTTTCTCCCTTCCCTTGCCCGGAGTCCGACCGAGATACTTCTGCTCTTCTGCAGTGGGTTGATCCCAACGTCTTTCGATGTCTTCAAACAATTTCAGACCCAGGTAATAGGGATTGATGGAGGTCTTGGATGGCTGAATCACCGAAGCGTTCAATTTGGCAAACTCCAAAGTTTCCTCCTCTGACAGGTCCAACTCACGAAGGATTCGGATATGCCAATAAGAGGCCCAACCCTCATTCATGATTTTTGTCTCCAACTGAGGCCAAAAATAAAGCATCTCATCTCGCAGCACCGTCAGTATATCCTGTTGCCAATTTTCCAAAATCCGACTCTGTTCCATAATAAACAACAAGAGATCCTTTTCCGGCTCTTGCGGGACTTTCTTCTGGGATGTTTCATTTCCGGAATCAGTCGGTTGCTCATCCAATTCCCACAGGTCGTCATAGGGAGTGGATGCAATTTTCCGTTTTTCCGCCTTTCTCTCCCCTTCCCGTTGCGATTGCCGGAAGGGGCGTTTCAGGCTGGGGTCAATGTGTTCCTGGATCGCCAACACATCATCCAGAAAACTTTCCACCCGTTCTTTTCCGTACTGCAATTCATATTGTCGGATGCGCCCGGCACTGGCTGCCATGCTTTCCACCATATCTCTGGAGGTGTTTGCAAAACGGGCATTATTTTTAAAAAAGTCACAATGCGCCAACACATGGGCCACAATCAATTTATTTTGAATCAGGCTGTTCCCTTTCAACAAAAAGGCATAACACGGATTCGAATTGATTACCAATTCGTAGATCCGGCTTAGATTCAGATCATACTCCAGTTTCATCTTATGGAAGGTCTTACCGAAACTCCAGTGAGAAAATCGTGTCGGCATCCCGTATGCTCCAAAAGTGTATATCACATCCGCCGGGCAAATCTCATAGCGCATCGGATAAAAATCCAGCCCAAAACCCTTTGCAATCTCCGTGATCTCTCCGATCGCCCGCTCCAATTCTTTCATGTCATCCACCGTTTTCCATCTCCTCTTTCCCCCGTCCTCTTTCTCTACAGCATACGTCGAGACATGCAAAAGGTTGTTATGGGCCATGCCCCCTCCCATAACCTGGTTCCATCCGTAAAAAAAAGCCACCCCTTTGTTGGAGCAGCAACAACATCCATCATGCATGATCATTCAACTTTTGAAACAGAAGATAAGAATACACCCCAGGTACCAAGACTGAACCCGCCACCGCAATTGCCACTGTCCAAAAGGCGACAGGAAGAGGCAGAAAAGAGGACAGCAAGATCATCAGCCCTGCCCCCATCCAAACGCCACCGGAGATCCGATGGGTTCTCCGCCAAACTTCATCACTCTCCAATGTCCAGGGGAGTTTGATGCCGAAGAACCAGTTGGAGCGAACTTGACCCAGGTAATTGCCGATCAACATCCACAAGAGCCCGATTCCCAGCATCACCACTTTGGCAATATCGATGGGATATCCCAGTGATTTCAACAGGATCATGGTGAACATCCCACTGAAAAACAGAGTGATCGCGAATCGGAAGAGCCCGTAGAAACGGCTGAACTTTCGATAATTTTTCCGACGGGGATCTACCGCAGGCATCCATTTAATCAAAAAGGGCAACCCCAAGTTGAGCCCCGACATCATCAAAATAAAACTGAGTTTGTCGCTGAAATCATCCGGCTGCCCATTCAACCCGTAATGGCTGGGAATCAGGTCTGGAAGACGATCATAGACCGTCCAAGCAAAAACCAGGGGGACCAGTCCCAGCAGCAAGATAACCGTATCCCAACGATTCCATCCTTTGTTCATTTCTCTCGCCCCTTCCGACTCGGTCTTTCCGCCAAATCCAGAAACCAACCCATCACTTCCTGAAGGACCGTCGTATTGAGAGAGTACAAAATATGCTGGCCCTGTCGTTCCCGAAGCACCAGATTGGCCTGTTTCAGGGTGTTCAGATGGTGGGAGAGACTCGGCTTGGTCATGGAAAAATGCTCCGCGATCTCCCCTGCCGTGAGATCCCTTTTCCGCAACAGATGGAGTATCCGACGTCGGGTCGGATCGGATAAGGCTTTGAAGGCTTCATTCACCATATATCCCACCCGAAATCAATTAGATTATATCCTAATTATCTAATACTGGTTCCGGTTTGGCAAGAGTGCCTTTCCCAAAGCAGGGCTGGACGATCCCACTCATATGATGTCATCATATAGTCATAGGGTTTCCTCCCGCTGTGTTTGAACATAAGTATTTGCTCAGGTTGAGAAAAATGATTGCATACTCTTCTCCTCTCCCTTGTGTTATCAGTGTTGTGATTCAATACGTTCCGGGATGGCCGATCGGCCGGCGTGTCACTTCTTCCGACCCAACGCAATCCATGAGGCTTCCCCTTCCTGAGCAACCTATTTCACAATGATTTCTGCGGTGAGAGACAAAACCACATTTGCCACCGGAAAGGATTATTTCATGAAGAGCAATGAAAACCAAACGGAAAAGAGAAAGTCTGAACACATCGAGATCGTGCTCAACCGCGAGGTGAGCGGAAGTGGAATCACCACCGGATTTGAAAAGTACCGTTTTATCCATCAAGCTCTGCCGGAAATCCGCTATGCTGACATCTCCCTTGCGACGGACTTTTTGGGCAAATCACTGAAAGCCCCTTTTTTGATCAGCTCCATGACCGGCGGGACTGATAAATCCGCCAAAATCAACCAAAACCTGGCTGCAGCCGCCCAAGCCCGGGGGTGGGCCATGGGTCTCGGCTCTGTCCGTGCCGCTATTGAACATCCCGACACTGCCGATACCTTCAATGTGCGGAATGTCGCTCCCACCATTCCGATCCTGGCCAACCTGGGTGCGGTTCAACTCAATTACGGATATGGTGTCGACCACTGCCGGCGGGCTGTGGAATTGTCCGAAGCAGACGGCCTGGTCTTCCACCTGAACAGTTTGCAAGAGGTCTTTCAGCCCGAGGGCAACACCGATTTCCGTAATCTGCTCCGCAAGCTGGAAGACGTTTGCAGTGTACTGGAAGTTCCTGTTGGTGTCAAAGAAGTGGGGTGGGGAATCGACGGGGAACTGGCTCGTCGCCTCTTCGACGTCGGGGTCGATTTTGTTGATGTGGCCGGAGCAGGAGGCACCTCCTGGAGCCAAGTGGAAAAATACCGTTCGGAAAACCCACTCCTCTTCCAGGCCGCAGAGGCCTTTGAAAGCTGGGGACACCCAACCTCCGACTGTATCCGGGAAGGACGTGCTCTGACTCCGGAGGGAACCCTGATTGCCAGTGGCGGATTGAACAACGGTGTAGACGGAGCCAAGGCGATCGCCCTCGGAGCGGACCTTGCCGGCTATGGACGTTCTCTTCTAAAAGCCGCCACCGCTCCCACTCCCGATGCGATCGCCTCCCAGTTGGAACGAATCGAGACTGAATGCCGAATTGCCATGTTCGGAACAGGAATTGACCGGATTGATGCATTGAAAGGAACTGAGCGGATCAAAAAAATTGAATAGAGGCCATCATGAAAGACCGGTTCGAAAGGATCGGTCTTTTTGTCCGATCTTCGGGTCGTTTTTGGGACACTCGTCCCCGTTACGTCTGTGGATAGACAAACATACCCTGTTAGTGAGAAAACCCAAGGTTTTCTGAATCGAGAGGAGGCTGATTGTTTTGGGTGAGAAGCATTACAAACACCACAAGCATTACCATCACCATTGCCACGAATTGCACAAAGCTTACCGTCACTCCAAAAAAGTGTATAAAGAATTGAAACGGATGATGAAGCATTGTCATCACCACCATCATCACCATCATCACGACAGTCCATCTTCTTCCCCCGATCGTATGCATCATTACGGCTTTCCCACATACTTTGGGCCCGGGATATAATCGAGTAAGAGGGGGCGACTAACCCCCATCTTCTCACACCACCGTACGTACCGTTCGGTATACGGCGGTTCCACTACGTCTGACGAAGGAAATGGGTTCGACGAGCGACATTCAGAAGCCCTTGGTCTTGCCAATAGGCAAGGTCAAGGGTTTGGTGTAGAATAGGGCTCTTTGCGATGCGCCAGTATTTCCTCCGGGTGTTGCCCCACTCATCGGCCTTCCCTTTCGGAATGCCCATAGAAATAAGCTGGCGTACCCGAGTCTTCGGCTGTTTCCACTCTTTCCAGCGGATCATCTGAAGGCGCCTTCACAGCCATTCATCCAAGCGCCGAAACACCGTTGAGGTTTCCGCCAACTTGAAATAGCTACACCAACCCATGAGGTAGCGGTTCAGTTCCTGAATCCGCCGGTCCATGGGAATGGGGCGACTGCGGGATGTCAGTTGACGGATTTTATCCCGCATTCGTTTCACGCTTTCCTTGGCGATCCGGATGCGGTGTTGATGCGATGTGAAGGAGAATCCAAGGAAGCTCCGCTTCCATGTGCGGTTCACCGCACCGGTGACCTCGAATCAACTGTCCAGGTTTCAAATGGAAAAACGCTCCCCGCAGAGGAAAGCGTTTTTCCTGAAGCGCTTACTTTTTTTCTGCCAACCAACCGGCGAGATTTTTACGTTCTTCCACATTCAAAGAAACTTGTGGCGGCATGCTTCCCTGTCCACTTTGGATAATGGTTTCAATCTCTTTGGCAGAAAGTTTGGCGCCCACTTTTTCCAGACTCGGACCCTGGGCTCCCTGCAGTTGGTCCCCGTGACAACTCATGCAATTGTTTTGATAAGTTTCCTCTGCTTGGGCTGCATCCACCTGAACGGATTCACCGGATTTTTTTTCTTCTGATGTGGATGGATTTGGATCAGAACAGCCCGCGATCAACAACACCACCGCTGAAACCAAACAGAAACCCTTCCATCCGATCACTTTCATCTGAATCCCTCCCTCCAACTCCTATGATGCACGAAATCAAGTCGGAGGTCAGCCCACTTTCTGAGAATTGTTTGTCAATCCTCCCTATCAGAGATTGGTGCGAGGGCGGTTCTCCGGAGGTTCTCCATCGTGATCTGTCTCAAAGGAATACCTTATAGGGGATGACATCATGTAAGAGAGCCTGTCATTCACAGTCTGAAAAAATATTCTTCGATCAAGCCTGTCCATCTGATCATCCGGACTCCACCCCATATCAAGCCAAAGCATAGAATCTTTCCTGACAAATAAGAATGGAGATAGGATGCATCCACTTTTGAAAAATGAGGGGATTTGGAATGTACCTCCGCTATTTCCATCATGACAAACTGGCCCATGCTTCCTATCTGGTGGGTTGCCTGGCTACGGGAGAAGCCCTGGTGATTGACCCCGGCCGGGATGTGTTGCCCTATCTCCGGACTGCCCGCCAAGAGGGACTCCAGATCACGGCTGCCGCCGAAACCCACATTCACGCCGACTATGTTTCCGGAGCCAGGGAGTTGGCAGAACAGGCCGGGGTCAAACTTTATCTGTCTGGGGAAACGGCAGGCGGAACCGGTTACCCCTATGCCCGGAGACTGGATCATCAGTTTCTGAAGGATGGAGACCAATTCCAGATTGGCCATCTCCGGATCGATGTGCTTCACACACCAGGGCATACCCCGGAACACCTTTCTTATCTGTTGACCGACGGTGGAGTCGACGAACCGATAGGCATTTTTACCGGTGATTTTGTCTTCGTGGGCGATGTGGGCCGACCGGACTTGTTGGAGAAAGCCGTCGGAATCACCGGTTCCGCCGCGATCGGTGCCGATCAATTGTTCCAATCACTGAAACGATTCAAGGATTTGCCTGATTTTTTGCAGATTTGGCCGGCCCACGGAGCGGGCAGCGCCTGTGGGAAAGCTTTGGGAGCCGTTCCCTCCTCCACTGTCGGTTATGAAAAACGTTACAATTGGGCTTTAAAGCAAGAAGACCGTCAGAGATTTAAACAAGAGCTATTACAAGGTCAGCCGGAGCCCCCCACTTATTTTGCAGTGATGAAACATGTAAACAACAACGGTCCGGAATTGCTCGCCCATCTTCCCCCCCCTGAAAAACAGGAATCTTCCCCGGAAGCCGTGAAGAAGGTATTGAAACAGGGAGACACCGTGATCGATACCCGGCCCGCTCCCCAATTCGCCTCGGGTCATCTTCCCGGAACCATCAACATCCCTTCCGGAAAATCCTTTACCAACTGGGCTGGATGGTTGGTGAACTATGAGCAACCCCTCTACCTGATTGCCGATCCGGATCAGGTAGAGGAGATCCGGCGAGATCTTCTGTCCATCGGGATCGACCTTATAAAAGGATTTTTCAGCCTCGACCTGTTCCGGAACACGGAACCCGGAGAGCTGGAACAATATGAGAACGCCTCTCCCGCCGATGCCGCCGACAAAATAAACAGCGGGGAATGGGATGTAATCGATGTTCGGATGAAAAACGAGTGGGATCAAGGACATATCCCTGATGCCCATCATCTCATGCTGGGGCATCTGCAAGACCAGTCCAAGACAGTCCCTAGGGACAGACCGGTCCTCGTATATTGCAAATCCGGCGGCCGCTCCGCCATCGCCTGCAGCCTCCTTCAAGCTAAAGGGCACAAACATGTGATCAACTTGAAAGGCGGTTTTGACGCCTGGAAGAAACAAAGGCTTCCCGAGGAATAAAAAACACCAAAAATCCGTGCACATGGATGTACGGATTTTTGGTCTATGCGTATCCTGGTTCAGAGATGAACAGAGGGATTTTCCTGGATTCTTCGATCAAAATAACGGGTGAACTCCGAATCCCCGGAATAGGTGAGACACAGGTGTTTTTTAGCCCGGGTCATAGCAATGTAGAGAAGGGAGACTTCCCGATCCCTGTTTTTCTCCCGGGAAAGGGGGAGTCGATCCACATTCACAACAAACACCGCATCAAAATCCAAACCTTTGCTGCTGTCAATGGTACTGATCTTGACTGTGGGTTCCTTCGGATCAAAGGAACGCTTTGACTGACTGTTCTCCGCAATCCAGGTGAAGGGGAGCCCCCTCTTTTTCAACGAATCCCGAATCCTATCGATGGTTCCGTATTTCACCCGGTACAGTATCAGCATCCGGGATAAAGGAATTCCCTCTTCACCCCGCAGGCGACGGATTTCCTCTGCCACGAAATCCGTCTCCTCTCCGATGGATCGAAAACGTCGAACCACCGGCTTCGGGCCCTCCCGCAGAGTGCTCTGGGGTGCGATGATCTCCACCTCATCGTTCCCCTTGCCGTGATCGGAAGCATGAGCTCGATAAAAATCCCAGGAAAAACGGACAATGGGAGCGGTATTTCGATAATTGACAGTCAGAACCCGGGAACGACCGCGAAAATCGAGACCAGTATCCTGTTTGTAACTTCTCCGCCGTGCATAGATGTTTTGAGCCCGATCCTCAACCAACAAGAGGGATCGGGTTTTGGGGTTTAACAACCGACTCACCAACCTCAACCACTCCGGTTGAAAATCCTGCCCCTCATCGATCAAGATGGCATCGTAGCAGGGGAATCCTTCTGTGCCCTGCTCCAACTTTTCCAACAGGTCGGGGATCTCTTCCTCTTTGCTGATTTTCAGTTCCTGCCGCAGCCACTCATGGAAATTGAATACCCGAACCTTACCGGATTCCGACACTTCCCCCTCTTCCTCCAGGAGATCCGGCTCCTTAAACTTCTCTTGGATCATCCGGCGAATCCCCCGGGAAAGGGAAATGTTGTAACAGAGGACAAGAATGTTCCAATCCGGGTGCTCTTTGGCCAAGAGGTGGGCCCGACTGGCCAGGATCAGGGTTTTTCCGCTTCCGGCCACCCCGCGGATCAGACGGTGCTCATCTCCGATCTGTTTAGCCAGCTCCTCCTGGTGCAAATCCATCGTCTCCAAATTTTCCAGATGAAACAGAATGGAGTCATGCATGTGAACCTTGGATATTTTCCCGTGGATCCGCACCTCAGGGAATAAATGATATCGGATCCGGGCAAGATCCAGTTCTGTGAGCGGATTCTTCATGGAAAAAGGGGCCGGTAACATCTCCTTCAGTTTCCGGCGTAACAGAATTGCTGAGAACTGATCCTTCTCCGGATCGATTTCTTCCTGGGTGAGAACCTGTTTTTCCCCTGCCACATCCTTCACTCCGGTCTCCTGCAAATCCTTTCGGGACAGCCGGGTGAACACTGTTCCGAACCCGTAAGGAAACCTCAGTTGCATCTTATATTTACCCTCGGTATGGACCAAGGCGACATCTTTTTTTAATTTATCGGCAATCCGGAAGGCGTAATCCCGGGCTTGCTTCATGGGATTGGTGACGGTAACCCTCTTCCCATCCCTCTTGTGCAAGCTCCAGCGATCAGGATTCAGTTTCACCAAAGTGCTTTTGGTGTAATCCTTCACCTCCAACACCACCAATCCCAGGTCGGGGCCGATCACTACAAAATCAGGTCGCCTGCCGTAGATCTCCGGCTCATGGTAGACGATATAATCTTGTGGCAGATGTTCCTTAAGCGTTTGAAACAACAACCGTTCCCCTGATGTCGCTTCTTTTCTAATCGTTTCCGGAATGGTGCGGGCCATTGTCCCTCCTCCTTTCTATCGATTGTGAAATCCACATGATTAGGGTGTGTCTGACAAAACCCATCGCTGGGGGTTGATCCCGTATGACCTCCAGCGCATAGCCCGACTCAGGAGATCCGACGAGACTTCCACTCCCCTGAGTACAAAGATTCCGCCGGTCACACAAGCCTTTTGCTACACATCCCTACACATCACATAAAAGGTGAATCACAGAACATATCCTGGACTGGAAGCGTCGGAGAGTTAGGCTGACCGGATCGATCAGATGCTTTTTCACATGACAATTTGGTTGTTCTGAACTGCCAAAATCACTCCATGTAAAACCCAACACTCCCTGTGAACAAATTTTTCACCATGCTTTCCAGTGCAGTCCCAAGATTTTAAATATATCATACAAGGATGAATTACATCACTTCAAAAAGAAATGGAGCCAGTATCCGCCACCGACTCCAGGATGGGATCGGAGGTTCCCACCGGGACCGGTATGGAACCCACAATCGAATCTTACGATTTTCTCCCTTTTTTTCTGGACTGCTGTCGTTTAGGAGCGGTTTCGTAAAGGTGTTTTTCCCGCTCCGTCCGGGGCAGTACCGGTGGGACGGGAACCGGTTTGCCATCGTCCCCCACCGCCACCATGGTGACAAAGGAAGTGGCGGTCAACCGGGCTTCCCCACCGGGACCTTTCTCTGTCGTCACTTGGGTGTACACCTCCATCGAAGTGCGTCCCGTCCAAGTGACAAAGGCTTCCACAGTCATAATGTCCCCCTCTTTCACCGGAAGGAAAAAATCGACGGAATCGATTGACGCAGTCACCACCGGGCGACCGGAGTGGCGCATGGCAGCAATTCCCGCCACCTCATCGATATATGCCAATACTTTGCCACCGAAGATCGTGCCCATATAATTGGTATCCGGCGGCAAGACCAGAGATGTTTTGACTGTGCGGGATTTTTCAGTCGGTACGGGTTTCACTTGCGGCTCCTCCTGTTCGTTCTTCTGTTAAATCTTTTTCTGCAATGGAAGCGCGTTTTCAGCCCCACCCAAACCAAGGGTCTATACTATCGTACACTGAAATGAAGGCAATGCAAGGAGGAGAGTGGAAGAGGATATAAATTCAGAACTCTCCATCTCCTCACTCCCAAACACAAATGGTATTATTTATATAATGAATCTTTGCGGGAATTGATGTATCGTAAATTGCAGGAGCACACCCAATCCCTACATTGTAGCCTTCCATCCATCTGCGGCTTGGAGGGCTCCTTTTAATTTCCCTTGAAATTCTCCTTGAGCGCCCTCCAGTCCTCCAGTCCTCCAGGAATCGGGAACGCAGGTTGGGACGCCGACGGACAGCCAAGGGATGATAGCTGACCCGAGTCCTCACTTCCCGGACCCTATGCCAGCTTCCACGCAGCTTCCTCACTTCTGCCTCCAAATCAAGGAAAAACCATTGTACCGCTACATTTCCCAGGCAAATGACCCACTGAGGTGATTTCTCCCCGAGCTGTCGTTCCAAATGCTTCAGGCAAGCTCTGCGTACGGACTCCTTGTCATAGGCCCGATGGGGACGGCGTTTCAACAAGTAGGTGACATACAGGTCCTTCTCCGTCAATCCCACCTGGTCCACCGCCTCTTGCAACGTCTCTCTTGTGCCGCAAACATATGATTTCCCTTCCCGGTCCTCCCGGGCGCCGGGGTTATCCAGCAATACCCAGATCGGTGCCGTCGGATTCCCTTCCCCCCACACCATCCGGGAACCGTGAAGATGGAGCCCACAGTCGGTACATCCTTCCGCATCCCCGGGCACCTGCTCCTCAGGCCACAGACGTGGATATGATGAAGTCACGGCACACACCTCCCACAGTCCATTCTGGTCCGGAAGGAAGATCTTCATTCCATCCTTTATTTTAACCCCGGTGGAACCCACTTCTGATAGAATGAGAGACGTCCAAACCTTCCACACTGGTAAGGAGTGTTTCTCTCATTGAAAAAACGATGGCTTTGGAGCGGGGTGATCCTGTGCTTGATCTTTCCCCTTTTCATGGGGCCTTTTTGGGTGCAAACTTCTCGCTATGATGATGTCCTAGTGTCCCACCAATCCCGGGATGCCGCTCTGGTGCTGGGAGCAGCCCTCTGGGACAGTCAACCGAGCCCGGCATTGACGGAGCGGTTGCAGATGGCTCTTTATTTGTACAACAAAGGCCAGGTCCAGTGGATCATCTGTTCCGGAGGCATCGGAGACGACGGAATCTCCGAAGCGAAAGGGATGAAAAGATATTTGGTGGATCGGGGGGTTCCGCCGAAAGATTTACTTCTGGAAGAAGAATCGACCAATACTGAGGAAAACCTCCGATACTCCAAAAAACTCCTCAAACCGAACGGCATTCAAAACATCTATCTCGTCACCCATGACTATCATATGTACCGGGCTCTCGCTTTGGCCCGGAACACCGGGATTCCCGCCGAACCCGCCCCTGTCCACTCCCAGGTCTTGTTCTCCCCCTATTATAAGGCCCGGGAATGCCTGTCCATTATCAAATATTACTTGACCAAGTAAGAACACCATCCCGCCTTTCCTGTAAAGGCGGGATGGTGATTGAATCGCTACCTTTTTCCTGTTGTTAAATCATCTACGAAAAACAAAGGAACCCAGCCCCGGGCAGAGGCCAATCTCCCCGCTCCCGGATTTATCAGACTCGGCTGTTCATCCCTGCTCCCTCATCGCCAGATCCGACTTCACTCCTCTTCCGATACTCCCCAGCCAGAAGCCCCATCTGGATCACGTCATGATAGGTACCATCATTAAACAAGGCTTCCCTTTTGACACCCTCCCGACGAAATCCCAACTTTTCGTATGTACGAATCCCCCGATGGTTGTAATCGAAAACCTCCAATTCGATCCGGTGCAGATTCAAGTGTCCAAACCCGTGATCCAACATCAGGCCCATGGCTTCCGTCCCATACCCTTTTCCAAACTCCTTTTCATCATGGAGAGCGATCCGTATATGAGCACTCCGGTTGACCGGATGGATCTCCAAAAGCTCCACATCTCCCACCACCCGGTCACTCTCCCGCTCCACTATCAACAACAGCAACCGGCTGTCATCTTGGATCACCCGTTCCAACCAGCTCTCCATCGCATCCATGGAGATCACCTGATAAGTACCCGTCAACCGACGAACCTCAGGATTGTAAAAACTCCGAAATAAAAGGCCGGTGTCCTTTTTCTCCGGCGGGCGCAAATAGACCCGCTCCCCTCCCAGCAATTTGACCACAACCTGCTCCTCCTCAACCATGAGTTCTCACTTCTTTCAGGGCATAACCCGCTTTGCAGCCCTTTTCTCCATATTCCGACTTAATTGCTACCTCTTCTAGAATCCTCCTTTCTATTCATAATTCTACCTATAACTATGTAATTTGTCCATTAAAAATCGCACCGTGAGAGTATTTTCACGACGAAACCCACACTGTCGATGATCAGGTTATGGACATTGAATCCCAAAGGATCCTTTCCAACGCCCATTTTCCAGTGAATCAACATCCTTGAGAGAAGTTAAAATGAAAAAAGCCAGGCAAGGGGACTTCCCCTGCCTGGCTTTTTCGGATTTTATGGCCCCCTCCGAACCTTGTGTGGATCATCAGATCAAGGATGGTGAGGAGGTGAAAGGTCCTTTGCGCTGCAAGAGAGCTGCAAGAGATCGGATCCCCCCACCAAGTTGTCCCCACCTTGCTGAAGGGGCATTGATGAGTCCCATCTGTTTTCCCGCAACATGATAAACTGTTCATAGACAAAAAGCGGAATGCCTCACCCTCCGGACCGAGTCATCGACGATGACGCACATGAATCGTTTGGGTGTCGCAACGTTGCTCCCTTTTATCATCCTGATTTCCCATTCCACCAGTCTTGATTGGTCACATACCATTGTACTGTTTGAGCGATTCCTGCTTCAAAAGCGTATTGGGGTTGCCAGCCCAGTTGCCTCTAAATTTTTGTTGCGTCGATGGCATAACGGCGATCATGGCCGGGGCGGTCCGGCACAAATCGAATCAAATCCCTCGGCTTATCCAATAATGTGAGAATGCTTTCCGCAACTTCGAAATTGGTTTTCTCATTGTTGCCGCCGATATTATAGACTTCTCCATCGACACCTCTGTGAATCACCAGATCAATAGCGGCACAATGATCTTCTACATAGAGCCAATCCCGGGTATATTCCCCATCCCCATAAAGAGGTAAAGGCTTCTCTTGCAAGGCATGGATAATCATGAGAGGGATCAATTTTTCAGGAAATTGACGGGGACCGTAATTATTGGAACATCGCGTGATGTTCACCGGGAGTTGCCTGAAAAAATCCCGCCCCGATGATTTGAAAACCGATCAGAGGAGTAAAGAGCAGGAAAATCACCATGGCGTGGCTGCCAAACCGGACCAGCTCTTCGCTTTGGTTAAAAACAGCCACCAAGCCCTCCGGGACAAAATAAATAAAGAGAGAAGCAACGGTAGCAATTACAGTGGAAAACACCATCGCTGAAACCAGGATACTTTTAACTCTCTCATAATTTTTGGCCCCAAAATTATAACCAATAATCGGTTGGATCCCCAGACTGATCCCCCAAATAGGCAACATGATAAAGGTTTGCACAGCATTGACCACATTCATTCCTGCAATCGCAGTACTTCCACCATGACTTAACAGCACATTATTCATGGCAATCATCAGCACACTGGTTGCCATCTGCGTGATAAAGGACCCTACACCCAACGCCAGAATCCGTCTCACCAAAACACCACTGAGTTGCATATTTTTTATACGAATCTTCAAAACACTCTTCTCCGTAAAAAAGTGCGACATCACCCATAAAGCGGATATTAATTGGGAAATCGCCGTGGCCAAGGCCGCCCCTTCCATTCCCCAATCAAAGCCAAAAATAAAGACAGGGGCCAAAATAACATTCAGGATCGAGCCGATCAATAAGGTGAACATCGATTTTTTGGGATTACCCTCAGCCCTGATAAAGTTATTCATCCCTGATCCAATAATCATGAAAATGCTGGCAAAGAGAATAATACGTGTATAATCTGCTGCAGGGTCCAATATTTCTCTGTTTGCGCCGAACGCGGTGAGAACAGAGTCTAAAAAGATCAGACAGAGCACCGTAAACACAATGGAAACCAAAATCAAAAGGGTGAACGCATTTCCCATTACCCGTTCAGCTTCAGCTTTGTTTTTCTCCCCCAGGCGAATGGACGTCAGCGCAGTTGCCCCTGTGCCCTGTCTCAGTAAAATGATATTTCCTCGTAGTCAATATCATATATTAGTCGTCCAATGGCCTTGATGCGCTCATCCTCCAACTGTTGCATAAACGCAATATAATGGGTCTCCCACTCGTTCTCGGCTTCCGTTCCATCAGCAACAATGTCTTGAAAATCCCGAATATCTCCTCGCAATTCCTCATAAAACACGATTTTGGCAAAAATGGCCAATTCAACATCCCCAAAGGTGGCGAAGAGTGCATCGTATTCGTCACCAAACAGACTGTCTGAATTGAGCAAATCCAGATAATCATGCAGTGAAGCAAAATGATCCCGGATCAGTCGCACTTTATTTTCTGTATCGTCACTTTCCATGATCCTGTCAACCAATTTCCGCATTTGAACATCATTCATGCGTTCATTCTCATTTAGCATCAGCACCATCGGTTTTTCGCGCTCTTCCTTTTCCCTGATGATCAGCGATTCCAGGCTTCCGCTTTCCGTTGCATTGTTTACCCTTTGAATCACCTCCTCGCGGTACAGATTCATATAATGGTTGAGTGCCGGATCTGTTTGTAACTCCTCCTGTAACCGATCCACCGCTTCCTCAATCAATGCAGCCCTTTGATCCGGATGGCAAGCAGCTAATTTCCGGGTTAACCGGGTATATTGATGTTCTGATATTCGGACCTGATTGGCCCTTCCCCCTGATAACAGTGAAAAGAGTGCGTTATTCATCATTAACTCAAATATGTTAAACAGCTCAATGCGATAATCAAAACGGCATATCTTCCCGTAATTTGTCAGGACATACATGAGATCCTGATGTCTGAAAAAATGACAGAACCGGGTCTCCATTTGCAACCGTTCCAGATACTGCTTAATGTAAAAAACCCCCTGAAGCCGCATATCATCGAGGGCTAAAGGATAGTCGATACTCGCCATCGTGTTATGGGCTTCAAAAATGATATTGTAGTTGTTCATAAATACAGGTAATGATTCATCAATGGTCATATTATACGCATCCACCGGGACATCCAACTTTATTTTTTTTACATCCTGATACAGTCCTTTGGCATCCTCAAAATACTGGCGAAGCAATTCAACCCCTTTGGCATGCAGATCCTCCACATTCTCCGATTTCAAATGGGAAATAGCCTCCTCAGGATTCTTGAAATGAAGGGCATAGGCATCCATGGCATACATCAGGGATACCATGATCCCTTCTGCTGTTTCAGACGTCACCGATGTGCTTTCCCCTTGGGTGTACCGCCTGATCAATTGTTGCAGGACCTGCATGATCCCGACCTGAATCCGGTAGGCCTCCCGGCTGGTTATCATCCCCACTCGCTGACCTTCCTGCAGAAGAGACATGACATATTGATTCCGCTTTAACCGCGACCGATCGATGTAAATATTGGAAACCGCTCGGGAACCATCTTGTGTGTGATCCACATCCAAGCCTATTCATCCCCTTCAAATAACGACTCTTGACGGATCATGTCCCTCCTGAACTTCTCGGCGAATTCCTCCATTTTGCTTCTCAACAGTTCCAAGGAGCCAGCACAGGAGCCATCAAAATAATCCTTCATCAGTTGGATGAGTTTAGCGTCCCCAATCTTGTCTTCCGTCTCATTACGAAGGTAATAGAAAATCTCATGCAGCTCATTTAGCGCATCTACATAATGATCCTGATCCATATATGGTGAACTGGAAAACACCTCGATTAATCCCTTTGTCACCTCAATGCCCAGCTCAATCCGTCCATGGTCACGCAGCACTTTGTTTCTGGACACCATTACTGTTTTTACATCGTCAGGCGTTAAAACCAGACCATGCTCTTTTGTTTTCTCATTTAATTCGAGCAGCTCCACCATTGTCTTGGATTGGGGTGACAGCTGGATGGAATTGAAAATACGGGATAGAAACACGGCCCTCTTCCTTTCTATAGACCTGACTTCCAGAAGCGTTGTGAATGAGTGGTGGCCGGGTGGGTCAGGGGTTTCACATGACCTTTTTGTCGTTCCGAACTGCCAGAATCACCCTGTTGTGAATCCAACTCTTCTGCAAACGGCTTTTTCACAATGCTTCCAGGAAGTGTCTGATCAATCCATTGCTGGGGTTTCGGGACGGTGTACCGTCACTGATCTCTTGCAAAAAAGCGTCATAGCGAGACCTGGGGTGAAAGCCACTCAGGCGAGTTGTACTTCCCCGAGTGGCAAAGGATCTCCGCCGGTCACACCAGCTCTCTCTACACATCACATAAAATTGAATGACCAGACACGCTCTAAAAAAGGGTTGACTTTTCCGCTTCAACATGTTATGGTTATAATGTATATTTATATATTATACACGAACTCATTCTAATTTATCCCATCATCAACTTTGTGTCAAATGGGTTTGTTATTTACGGAATATTTTTATTAGTCAATAAACAAACACCTGTTAATTATTAGCAGGTGTTTGTTGTTAGATGGACCTCAGGATATATTTCTTTCTCTCTTAAAAGCTCCAATCGCCTCCACGGCTTTTTTATACCCGCCTGCTTGTTCAAAGGAGTGTTTAATTCTTCTCAGATTATCATGGTCTATATCAAGTAATGCCACAACAAAGCGATGGTCTTTTTTTCTTCATTAATTCAATTAGGCGATTATAGTTCCGATACTTTTCATACATCGATTGCCACCTCCCTACTAGTGCCCTGTCCAGGATTATAATTCTTCAAAAGGGGAATAACCTTCTGTGAAAACCGATGTTTTCACGGGAGGGATCGGTATGGCCATCTATGTACGAAAATT
>NZ_BMEX01000009.1 GCF_014637345.1 Kroppenstedtia guangzhouensis | reverse complement strand
GCTGACCTCCAAAGAGCAAGCTCTTCGTCGGTCCGCACGACTTGCATGTATTAGGCACGCCGCCAGCGTTCGTCCTGAGCCAGGATCAAACTCTTCAAAAAAGGGGCAGATCTGTCACTTGACAGTCCCCCGATTCGAGCTTGATTGCTCATAAATATGACAGGGTCGTTCTTTCGCTCTTCAGTTTTCAAGGAACGCTTGATCTCGCTGCCTCCGCCACTCGAGGAGGGAAAGCCTCTCTCGCGGCGACAAGAACTATCTTATCATGCTCTGCAGTTCCTGTCAACAGCTTTTTTGTTTTTTTCTCGGGTTCGCCTCGGATCCAGCCGGTCAGGCCGATCTTGCGGCGACAGATATCAATATAACATGGCTTTATATTTTCGTCAACACCTTTTTTGCAATGCCAAGTTCCTACTTTTCAGCGATGTTTGCGGGTTAGACGATATTTTTGTTCTGCGCGGGTTCCACCGACCATCACCTCTTCCACCCAGGCACGACGCACCAGCTCCTCCATCACCTGCGTCACATCGAGGGCGAGCTGATCCCGTTCCAACCGACCGTGGATTTCACTTAGGCTCCAGCTGCCACCTTCGTTAAGCAACCGCAACAGATACCCGCAATAATGCTCCGGCTTGGTCAACACTGCATATTCCTCAGCCAACAGAACAAGTTTCATCCTCTGTTCCAGAGATTCTTCACCCGTCGCCAACTCCCTGTATAATTTATAGACCCCCGGGTTGATCGGTTTCACTTGTGGCCACAACCGGAAACGGGGATATTCACCGGATTCAATTGCTACCAAACGCGCCCAGTGAAGGAGACTTTTTTGAATGGAGAGATAAGCATCCAGCAAATGTCCTTCCTTCAGTAAAAGTTTGCTTTCCAGATGACACTTTAATAATGCGGAGAACTCCAGGCACATTTTTTTGCATTTCAACTCCCGTGGAAAGGAGAGGAGTTGTCGATGAAGCTTTACAAGTTTATTCTTCGGGTCATACAAAACCTCCCCTTTCAACAAACAATCGATCACTTCTTGCCGTTCTCCTGTAATCACTTCGGCAGTCAAACCCTGTAACGGGATCTGGAGTTCCTTTACCTTCCAGAGCTCCGTCATGTAGGAGAGTACCGATCTTCCGTTCACCTTCTCATGGAAAACCAATAAGATCAGATCCACCGGTTCCGGGACAGAAGAGGAGTCCATACCCGTAGGAAGGATGATCGCCCCTTCCACATGGGGATTCCCTTGCAACTGTTTTTTCAACTTCGGATATATCGACTGAATCATCTTCTCTCCCCATCCCCTGCCTGAATCAAAAGTCTTTATCAGAAGAATTTCGACGGCTTCTCAAAAATTCCTGCTCTCCCTCCGTTTTCGGTGAATTTTTCGGGAAAGCTTCATTTTTCTCCCTCAGGTTCCGTGGTATACTGTTAATTAACCTGAAGGAGAGGATCGGGCAGAGGAGGGAATCCTGTTGTTGTTCGCCAATAAGATCAACAAATTTCGCACCATCGCCCTCCTGATGATTTTTGTGGGCATGGGTATTATGTACCTCGGTTTTATATGGCCGGCAGCTATGATGTTATTCTTTATCCTCGGGTTGCTCGGGGTTGGTTCCAGTGTTTCCATCTATTTTTGGGTGGGGATCTTGTCGACCCAAGCTCTGCAAGTGGAGTGTCCGGAATGCGGACGGATCACAAAAATCCTCGGGAAGATGGATCAGTGCATGTATTGTCGGGCCCATTTGACGATGGACAGAAGTTTGGCAACAGAGTCAACCACACCGGAATCCCCGGATCAGGACAGTCAGTAAACCTGACCTGTACAGTTCAAAGCTTGAAAAGGGCTGTATATATCACCGAAATGCCCAAGCGATGGGTATGACATCCATGAATCCGAAGTAAACCGACAAAAACCTGCCCTCCGATCTTGGGCAGGTTTTTTAAACCACTTTTTCTTTTTGGCAGGAATTGCAGACGCCGTAAAATTCCATTCGATGGGTCTCCACCCGGAAACCGGTTTTTTCTTCGGCTTCCTTCTCCACTTGAAACAAAGGAGGATACTCAAAATCCACGATCTTGCCACATTCCCGACAGATGACATGATAGTGCTCTTTCATGTTGGCATCAAAGCGGCTGGAAGCATCTCCGTAGGTCAGCTCCCGAACCATTCCCGCTTCCTTGAAGACGCGTAGGTTGTTGTATACCGTCGCGACACTCATATTGGGGAATTTATCCTCCAGTGCCCTGTAGATCTCATCGGCGGTCGGATGGCCCAGTGAGGTAAGAAGGTATTCCAAAATGGCATACCGCTGTGGCGTCACTCGTACACCTGTTGATTTCAGCACTTCAATCGCCTGATTGACGCGGTTGTTTTCCATTGCCATCACCCCGTTGTGTCCCGCCATCGAAAGGGCAAGAAGTGATTCTTTAATTAGAATATATATAAATAGTCTACTCCCCTTTTATGGAGTTTGTCAATGGCTCCATATCGTTACGGTTTTTTCCGAACCAACAAAAGGGAAGTAAATCACATCCTTCGCACTTGGGATTGCGGGCAGTACAGACCCTGCGTCCGTGCCAGATCAGCCGGTGATGGGTATCGGTCCATTCCGAGCGGGGCACTTTCCGGGTCAATTGTTTCTCCGTTTCCAAAGGTTGGTTGCTGTTGGCCAGGGCCAATCGATTGGAAACCCGAAGTACATGGGTATCCACCGCAAGAGCTGGAACACCGAAAGCGTTGCTCAGCACTACATTGGCTGTTTTTCGTCCTACTCCGGGCAACGCCTCCAGATCCTTCCGTCGCTCCGGTACCTTTCCACCATGGGAATCCACCAGAATACGGCAGGTCGACAGGATGTTTCGGCTTTTGTTTCGGAACAAGCCCAACCCGCGAATCTCCTCTGCCATTTCCTCTTCCGTCAAAGGCAGGAAAGCCTCCGGTGAAGGGTATTTGGCAAACAGCTTTTCCGTCACAATGTTTACCTGACGATCCGTCGATTGGGCAGAAAGGATAGTGGCGATCAAAAGCTCAAACGGATTTCGAAAATGAAGTTCACAATGGGCATCGGGATACATCCTGGCAAGAGTGTCCAGGATTTTTCGTGTCTGCACACGTTTTGGTTTTTTTATCATCCGGTTACCTCCTCAGTATCCCCGATCCAGATCCAAAAGATTTAAATAATCCCCTCTCCCGGAAGTGTACACGCTCAGATTGTGGATGAAAAGATCCAAGGCCCGACTCATATACAGAGGAGACCGGCCTGATATATGGGGAGTGATCAATACATTTTTCAGGGACCAAAAAGGATGGTCTTTTGGGAGAGGCTCCTGTTCAAACACATCCAAAATCGCCCCACCGATCCTCTCCTTGGACAGAGCGTCCAGCAATGCGGCCTCGTCCACCACCGCTCCTCGAGCCATGTTGATCAGACAGGCAGTGGGCTGCATCCAAGCGAGTTCCCGCTCTCCGATAAACCCCCGGGTATGAGGGGTTAAGGGAAGAGTCACCACCACAAAGTCAGAGCACTTCATTAGTTTCTCCAGATCATTGGGCGCCATCGTTTCATCAAAGAAGGAAACTGGGGTCCCATCTGTGTTCATTCCCAGTACCCTCACGCCGAAGGCCTTCAGTCGCGATGCGATCCCCCGACCGGTGGCCCCTGTCCCCAAAATGGATACGGTTTTTCCCGACAACTCTTCGACGCGCAGGGATCGATCCCACCTCCCTTGCCTTTGTCGATCCGCAAACTGATGAAGTTTTCGGGTCCATTGCAAGATGACGGCCAACGCATATTCCCCCATGGGGGTTGCATGAATCCCACGGGCATTGGTCACCCGGATCGCTCTTTTTTTCAGAGCCGCAAAAGGGAGGAGCTCCACGCCGGCACTGATCACATGGATCCAGCGGAGATAGGGGAAATGAGCCACTTTCTCCTCATCCAGGTCTTCACCGTATGTGATCAGAATCACAGCATCAGAAGCAACCTCAATCGCATCTCGGATCCCTTCAAGAAAGGAAAACCGAACACCGGGAAATTCCTGACACAGCCGGTGTTGGTGCTTTTCATTGATCCGTGCCGAGGACACCACATGGGTCATCCGAATCTCCTCCTCAATGATGTGCCGTCTTTATGGCTTCAATCACCAATTCAGTGCTCTCGGGACCGAAGGGTTCCTTCCTGAAGCCACCATAACGCCTGACCACCTCAAAGCCGGTCAGGCGAAGCAGGTGGAAAAGTTCCGTGGGAAAAACGTAGCGCATGGAAAAACGGGTGCGTAATCGTTCCAGCAGCCTGCCACCAGCCTCAAATCGCTCATAATAGCGAATCACAGCTGCCTGTTGGCGAAAATGGTCAAACTCCGTGTAATCATACACTTCCACGGTCTGACCCGTTCCCGGAATACCAAACACGCCTCGATGAACCAGCTTTTTTTCCTCCTCAGCCAGTTGGGTGATATCAGGTACAAACACATTGAAGGCAAGGCAACCCCCGTCCTCCAAATGGTGGCGGATCGTTTGCAGGGTAGCCACCTGATCCCGGACATGAAGAAGATGGAGAAAAGAACGGTATGGGATGATCACCAATGAAAAGCGACGTTCCAGCTTCAAGGCGGTCATATCCTCACACACCCACCGGCATCGATCGGACAATCCCATCGCTTCCGCTTTCTTTTCAGCCACAGCCAACATCTCAGGTTGCTTGTCCACACCAACCACTTCAACTCCATGCCGGGCCATACCCAAAGTGCATCTCCCGGTTCCACATCCCAGCTCCAGCACCGGTCCCTTTGCTTTCATGGCCAGATCGGCATAATAGGTGACATCTCCGTCCAGACCCTCTGAAGTCCAGTCATAATAGTCCGGCCACCGGTACATATGATCTTCAGACAAGATCACACCTCCTTCCCCATCAAAAAGGGGTGAAGAAGTGATTCCTTCACCCCTGCCTGATCAGGTCAGCGCTCAACCCAAGTGCTCCCGCACCCACTCCAGGGCATCATCCACATGCCCGTCCACTTTTACTTTGCGCCAAGCTTTTGCGATTTTGCCTTCTTTGTCGATGATGAAGGTGGAACGTTCAATTCCCCATTTCTTCTTTCCAAATACATTCTTTTCTTTGTATACGCCATACGCCTTGGATACTTCCGCAGATGAATCACTCAGAAGAAGAAAAGGAAGATTGTATTTCCGAATAAATTTTTCATGGGACTCCAGATCATCCAAACTCAAACCCAAAATCACCGTGTCCAAGTCGGTAAATTCCTTCTCCCGATCACGAAAATCGCAGGACTCGGCAGTGCAACCTGGGGTATTGTCCTTGGGGTAAAAGTAGAGAACTACGTTTTTCTTTCCCCTGTAATCTGACAGGGAAACCTCTCTTCCATTGGATGCCGGCAGGCTGAATTCAGGTGCCTGATCCCCTTCTTTGACCATATGGCCACCTCCATTCATCGTTTGTCTTTATTGTAACAGATCGCCGGGGAAGTATCCCGCCAACAAAGGCATCCATTCACTTCGGCCACCCTCCATGGCAAAGGGTTGGGGTAAATTTTGAGTGTTGATGAATTTTACTTATGGAAATGTCTAAGGTTGTCCCAAAGCAAATGAAACTGGACGGTGATTACTGCATTTGGAGCTCGCTCCACACACACAATACTGACAATGTTCGACATCCGTTGACGCTTTTAAAGTAAGGCTCTGTGAAAAAGCTGCCATACCCACAGGACACAAGTGTGCTCAGGGTCGCTTCGCTCCCCGGTCACGCTATACAGGGAGTTGAGTTTCACATGAAGTGATTTTGGATCGTCAGAACAACGAAAAGGTCATGTGAAACCCAATCCCGACCGACCCGGCCAGCACTAATTCACAATGCTTCTAATCCCACCGCGGCATGGGAGGGATGCATAAGGGGGGATGGACAGGTGGCAGAATCGAATAAAATACCCCGTCAGGAGCGGATTTCCCTTCATGGCTTCGTTCCCGCATTCCCGGTGTTCCTCCCGGAGGCGGGGTCGGCTGGAGGGGTTGTTGATTCGGGAGAACCTCCGGCGGGGTGGCCGGAGGGCGTGTGGGCTCTTGTCCAGGAGGGAGTGGGTCCTGTGGCGTGAATAGCCTTTGTCGATTCCTATCGGAATATTGGATATTCATTGTGCTTCCTATATTGACGGAACCGTGGTTTGTCACCGAGGTGACATGGAGACTATACGTTTTTATACAAACATCCATCCCAATACACCTGCCTTAAACCTGGTCGATGATATCAGGATCGATAGCCTGGTTGGTTTCTAAATCGATATTGCGGGCAAAGTCACCGATAGGTGACGAACCTCCCAGGGATTTAGAATTGCTCTCGGCTCCGATATTGACGGTGTTTCCAAAGTTGACAGACCCGGCGCTGGATACGCTGTGGATTTTCAAATTAAAAATGTTGTTGATGGTTCCCATGATCCATCCTCCCCGCTGGGGTCTATCCCATGGTATGTACCGGAAAAGGGCCTTGTGCCTGTTCCCGGTTCAATCCCGGATCCGAATGGTGTGGAAATCCGTTTCCATACCGGCTCGTAATAAACGTACTTCCAATACCCCTTTCCGGTAGCGTGCACTGCTATTTTTTCTGATGACAGAGGTCCCCAACTTGATTCTTCGTTCAAAATCGCCGTAGAATCGTTCCTGGAGGTTTGCTTGGTAGTGGGTATGCCGGGGATTCACTCTACCCTTGACCAAGAGCGTATCTTCTTCCACCTGCAGCTGAATCTGACTGATATCCTCCACCCCGGGAAGGTCGATCAAAACCAGCACCTCATCGTGTCCATGATAAACATCTGCCTTTGGACCCGATGACGGCATCGTTTCCAACATATCGCCCCAAAAATCATTCCCCAAAAATTTGCGGGCCATTTCTCCCCATTTCATAAAGTTCTGGTGGGGATCCATACTTCCCCTCCTCCCCGGCTACAGTTTTTCTCAACCCCAGTCTATTCAAAAAGCACTTGCTCTGATACTGGAATCGATTTTGGGCATGATCATCGGCAAATCAGCCATATACTGAAGCAAAAGCCTCGATGAGAAGTGGAGGTGCCCAGGGATATGTATGCTTACTTATGGGATCGGATCAACCGGCTGGAGCAGGAAATGGAAACCCTTCGTAAAGAGAATGAAGAGTTAAAGAGACAAATGGATGCCATCCAACCCGTCACCATCGAAAGCTTGGTATACAAAATACAGGAACTGAATGTACAAACCCTGAGCGGAACACTCAACGTCGGGTTCACAACCCAGGCAGAAGGGGAAACCGTAAATGAGCTGATCGGGAAATTGCAACGGGAAGGAAAAGCCCAGTTTGATCTTGGAGAACCCACCCCTTCCTCCCCCGGCATCCCCACGGTGGAGGAAGAAAGCTCCTCCGTCCAGGTCCCCCCTCCCGAAGGTCCTCCCTCCGAATCGGACACAGATCCCTCCTGAGCAGGGTGTTAAAATTGGATTTCATAACGGCTGGATGCTTTCAGAGAAGATCAAAAGGCGGCCTCATGCCGCCCATAAACAGGTATGATCAATGTGCATACTCTCGGATCAGGTCTGACAACTTTTTTTCCAGCTCCTGATCTCCTCCTTGGATATCCTCTTCCGTCACAGTCAACCGGAATGTCTTTTTATCCAGATCCAGAGCTTCTTCCAGAGAGGTCATCAGATCTGTCGCCCGCCGATCCACCTGGAAAATCGTCTCCAAATAATCCGCCCCGATATAAAACATCAGTTCCAGTTCATCGAGAGCCCCCCGCAAATCCCCCGTGGGTTTAAACTGAAATCTTTGTATGAAGGGATGGCGAGAGAAAAAATGATCAAATTCAAAATCGATGTGCACCAATTGGAATCCGACCCTCTCCACCAGCTGAAGAACCTTTTCCACCAAGGGGTGGGGCAACACCTCGATCCCATCGGTGTCGTCAGGATCGACCGCCATCGAGATATCCAATCCGGTTTTGAGATATACCGGGCATCCGCCCGTAGTGACCGGGGTATCATATGGGAGCATAAATTCAAAAGGGATCACTTTAGTTTCCCTGGGGGCGATTTTAAATACCTCCGTCAACCGGTGCTCTTCCATCACATACTCTTTTTGGGAGTTTTCCTGAAAATACAAAACGACCAAATACAGATAAATTTCATCAATCTCTTGCTCCACTTGACCGCCCTGGATAAAAATTTCCCCTTCGACCAGATCCCCCTGCCGGTAACGGGATTGCTTTAGACGGGTATCCACCTTGGCATTGCCGATCCCGATACTGGCCAACGCTTTATTGAAAAATGACATCTATGTCCTCCTTCCCTCAGGATGTCAGCAGGGACTGGATGGCTTCAACCGGGCTGGACACGGGAGTATTTGGATCCCCGTGATCAGAGGTCAGAGTTCCGTCCGGATCATCCAACAACCAATTGAAGGATGTGTTCAATGTCCTTGTTCCCCGGATGATCTCCACCTCCATGTGAACCTCACCTTCATCCACATCGAAGAAAAGATTTAACTCGTCCAAGTATCCATGATACTTTTCCGCTGGACGGAATTGAAAGATTTGAATGAAGGGAAGCGATTTGGAACCGGGCAGAAACTCATTGAACAGGCGATACATAATAAACCCGGAGCTCTCAATTTCACCGAGCACCTTCTCCACTGTCGGATGGGGGAATACCTCAATCCGATCCAGATCGGTCGGATCCTTCGCCATTTTGATATCCAGGCCCGTTTTCAGATAAATGGGGAAGCGGCCACAGGACATCGGAGTTTGAAGAGGCATCCGAAACTGGAATGGGATGATCTTGTACTCTTTGGCTTCAATCTCAAAAGTTTCGCTCAGATGGAACTCCTCCAATATATGGGGAACACTTTTATCGTTCTTCAGATAATGGATCAACAAGTACATATAGATGTCGTCCACCTTTTGACCGATCTCTCCCCCCCGGACCATCACTTCCCCTCGAACGATGTCTCCCGGCTGATACTGAGAAGATTCCAGCCGGGTGTCCACCCGGGCACCACCCACTCCAAGACTGGCCAAAGCTTTGTTAAAAATGGTTGCCATTCTTCTATCACCTCCTTCAAGAAATGTGAGACCCGAAGACTCAGTCGTCTCCGGGAATCAGGTTGTTCGGGTTTAGAATACGATCCGCCTCTTCCACGGACAAAATCCTCTCCTCCAAAATGACTTGACGAACAGTCTTTCCTTCCTGGTAAGCCTTTTTGGCCACTTCCGCCGCCCGGTCATATCCAATCACGGGATTGAGAGCCGTCGCTAGGGCGAGGGATTTCTCCATCCACTCACCGCATCGATCCGGGTCCACCTCCAATCCATCAATACAGCGTCGGCGCAGGGCTTCCATCCCATGGGTCATGATCTGAATGGAGTGGAGCAGATTGTGGGCGATTACCGGCATCATCACATTCAGCTCCAACTGAGCATGTTGGCCGGCGGCGGTGATCGCTGCATCGTTTCCGATCACTTGCACCGTGATCATATTCATCATTTCCGCCATGACAGGATTCACTTTGCCCGGCATGATGGAAGATCCCGGCTGGACCGGAGGCAAGCGGAATTCGGCCAGTCCCGTCCGTGGACCCGAGCCAAGCAGGCGCAAATCGCCAGCCAATTTATCCAAATGGACGGCTAATATCTTCAATGCCCCACTGGTTTTGAGAGCTCCGCCTGTGTTTTGCATGAAGGAGAAGCGGGATTCCGCCTGCCGAAAGGGAAGACCCGTTCTGCGGGCAATCTCTTCCACAGCTGTCCCGGCATAACCGGCAGGCGTATTGATCCCGGTGCCGACGGCATTTCCTCCAAGACCAAGCTGATACAGGAGGTCGAGGCTTTCTTTAATCCCCTTTACAGCCTGTTCCAAAGCTCCGATATAACCGGACAATTCTTGCCCCACCCGGAGAGGAACTGCATCTTGCAAATGGGTACGCCCCGATTTGACTATATTCCCGAATTGATCTTTCTTGTCCCGCAGGCCTTGGATCAGACTGTCTGCGGAGGGGAGTAAACCGTGAACCAACTCTTCTGCCGCCGCGATATTGATAGCGGTATGAATGGTGTCATTGGTGGATTGACCCCGGTTGACATCGTCGTTGGGATGAACCAATGAAGTATCCCCCACCCGTCCCCCAAGAATTTCAACCGCCCGGTTAGCAATCACTTCGTTGGCATTCATATTCTGGGAGGTCCCCGCTCCGGCTTGATATACATCCACTACAAAGTGGTCATCCCAACGCCCATCGATCACTTCTTCCGCAGCTTGGATAATGGCTGTCGCTTTTTTCTCACTCAGCTCACCACTCTTCTGGTTCGCATAGGCCGCGGCAGCTTTGATCAATCCCTGGGCACGGATAAATCTGCGGGGAAGCCGCCAACCGCTGATCGGGAAGTTCTCCACGGCACGCTGGGTTTGGGCACCGTAATAGCGCTCAGCGGGGACACGCACTTCTCCCATCGAGTCCCACTGAATCCGGTATTCATTCGACATGGAAACACCTCCGGCATAGGAATAAATGATCCTTATGCCTTAGTCATTTCCCCGGGACTGCCGATTGAACACATGACGGACATATTCTTCAAACTGAGCAGCGAGCCGGTCATGATGCAACCGCTCCACTCGAGCTCTTTCCGACTGCTCCTTGGGACCGCCGGGCACTGGTTCTTGTTTTAGACGCGCCGCTTCTTCCCGGGCTCGGCGTTCCGCCTCCTCCCGCTCCCGACGCTCCCGTTCCAGGCGCTCCTGCTCCTGACGCGCCGCTTCTTCCCGGGCTCGGCGCTCCGCCTCCTCCCGCTCCCGACGCTCCCGTTCCAGGCGCTCCTGCTCCTGACGCGCCGCTTCTTCCCGGGCTCGGCGTTCCGCCTCCTCCCGCTCCCGACGCTCCCGTTCCAGGCGCTCCTGCTCCTGACGCGCCGCTTCTTCCCGAGCTCGGCGCTCCGCCTCCTCCCGCTCCCGACGCTCCCGTTCCAGGCGCTCCTGCTCCTGACGCGCCGCTTCTTCCCGGGCTCGGCGTTCCGCCTCCTCCCGCTCCCGACGCTCCCGTTCCAGGCGCTCCTGCTCCTGACGCGCCGCTTCTTCCCGAGCTCGGCGCTCCGCCTCCTCCCGCTCCCGACGCTCCCGTTCCAGGCGCTCCTGCTCCTGACGCGCCGCTTCTTCCCGGGCTCGGCGCTCCGCCTCCTCCCGCTCCCGACGCTCCTGCTCCTGACGCGCCGCTTCTTCCCGGGCTCGGCGCTCCGCCTCCTCCCGCTCCCGGCGCTCCTGCTCCTGACGCGCCGCTTCTTCCCGGGCCCGGCGTTCCGCCTCCTCCCGCTCCCGACGCTCCTGCTCCTGACGCGCCGCTTCTTCCTGGGCTCGGCGGGTTTCTTCCAACCTCCGTCGAAGTACATCGGATGAAGGTCCCTCTGAAGGAGATTTTTCGGGGGCTGCTGAATCGGACGGGGATTCAACCGAAGGCGGGATCTTTGGAGCTTTGTTCCCTTTTGAAGTGGATTTGGGCTTTAAAAAATCGAAGAAGCCTTTGGAATCCCGCTTTTTCAGATAGCTCTCCAAATTGGATGCCACGGAGTTTGCCGGTCGATGAAAAGATCTCTGAATCAGTTTTTCCAAGGGTTTTGAAAATCCGTGATCCGGCGGAAGCTTTTTAATCGGTTGATCCAACATCTTACCCGAAAACAACATATAGAGAAGGTTTCCCCAATCCACCTGGGGATCGGGAAGAGTTCGCCCCTCAACCCCACAGTAGAGCACTTGAACCCCGCCCGATTCTGTCAATCCGATGTTGGCGGGATGTAGTACGGTGTACATCCGGAGGGGTTTCTCTTTTAATGTCTCTTCCACCGGGAACAGGCGTTTCACCCAATCTAGGATTTGATCTTCCTCCAGGCCTCCGCGGGCAATCCGTTCATGCAAACGTTCCGTAAAGGAAACAAAAGGACGAATCATGACCAAGGAACGTTCTTCCGAATACACTTGGAGATAGGGTACGATCAGCGGATGATCCTTCAGGGAAAGGTACTGCTGAATGGCCCGGGGCGGGGCCGGTTTCTGAAGGCGGGTCAGCTGAAGAAAAAAACGTTCCCCTTCTGAAGAAGCAACAGCCAATTCACCTTCAAAAAACGGTTCCACATATTCAATTTGATATGTACCACGGTAGTTGTCCCCGACAGAAAAAAAAGCCAACTTCCTCTCCCCCACTCCTGTATTTCCGGACTGTACAAAAAGCTACAAAACACCATTTTCAGAATACCACAGCAGCCGTCAATCGTACAGCCGATTTCGACAGTCTCCGACACACTGCGACCTTTCTCCCGGAGACAGAAACAACCGGGGAGTTGGAAAGGATGGATTATTCCCCCTTTACCAGCACACCCCCGGCTGTTCTGCACCAGCAGGAGTCCCCCCGAAGGTGGACTCCGCCCAGCCACCGGTCGATTCCACAAACCTGCAAACGGTTTTCTTCCCCGGCCAACACCCTTTCTCCTAAGGGTGTCGGGATGATCGCCGCCTCCCCTTCAAACCGGATCAGCGGAGGAGAGATGTCGCCCAGATCATTCAACAGGATAGCCAAATGGACCTGGCTGAGGCCATCTTCCTCCCTGAGGAGAGAGAGCTCCCGAAACAGCTCCGGGAAATCCATGGGCTGCTCCCTGATCTTTTGCAAGATCAGCTCCTCCACCACATTCAATCCATTGAATGCAGATGGAAAATATTCCAGATGGCGCTGAAATACGGACCGAAGATCAGGAAGAAAAGAAGGAGTGATCTTCAGCCACTCTTCAATATCCCGGGGATCGGGGGAGATATAAGAACGCCAAGCCGATGCTGCCTGCTCCAAATGTCGTTGTCCCAATGGCTGACGGTTTTCAAACCGTTGAACCAAGTCCGGACCAGATAAGCCGGAGGGAGGTTCAACCCCCGGCAATTTCACCCACTCCGCACGTTGCAGACCCCGATCCGCCAATCGGGACAAAAGATAAGTCAACATCATCTGGTCATGCCGGTTCGGAGCACACCAGAAGACCACCTGGGAGTCAAGAGGGAGCCGGTTTAAGCGTTGTTCTTGGTATCGTAGTACCATTTCCATCCGATCCGCCGGAATCCCCAAAATTTCTTCCAGAAAAACCGCTCGCCGAGCCGCCATTTCCTTTTCATTCCAACCCGAAGAGAAGGGACCCAGGTCATACAGCTCCCGCCAAACGAAGACTTCTCCGTTCAACAAAGGGGATTCGCGGAGGCGTTCCCCAAATTCATCACCGTTGACGATATGGATCATGCTCTCCCCCTCTTCCTTTTCGGTTCAAAACCGTTCTTCTTGGGGCGTGTGGATCAGCCTTATTTTTTGACAGTGAGATCCTGTTCTGCCATGTTCCGCTCGCCAGGATCGCTTCACTCCCGGTCTTGCGGTGATAGTTCACGCTTCCCTTTCCAACGCCTGTTATCTCGTTAATCAACAGCCTTGCTTCTCCTATCTAACAGGATGACATATCACATCTTTTGTTTCCAGTGGAATTAACATACTTGAAAAACACCCTCGTCCGCACCTCTTCCGGGCCGAACTCTCCCGCTTGCCCCTCACTCCCCGGGACCTGTACAATGGAAGAGGTAATCTGACGAGGGGAGGCATTCAATTGTCCCATCCACAATCCGAAAACTTATATAAAAAGGCGCTGGACGTGATCGTCGGCGGCGTGAACAGCCCCTCACGGTCCTTCCGTGCTGTCGGCATGGATCATCCGTTGTTTATGAAAAAAGCGAAAGGCCCCTACTTCTGGGATGAAGATGGTCACCGCTATATCGATTACCTGGCCGCCTTCGGTCCCATCATCCTGGGACATGCCCATCCCCGGGTGACGGAAGCCATCCAAAAGACTGCGGAGACAGGGGTTCTCTACGGCACCCCTACGGAGAAAGAAATTCGGCTGGCCCGAATGTTGCAGAAAGCGATCCCGTCCTGTGAGCAAATCCGCTTCGTCAACAGCGGAACGGAAGCGGTGATGAGCACGATCCGCCTCGCCAGGGCTTTTACCGGAAGGGATAAAATCATCAAATTCGCCGGATGTTATCACGGGCATTCCGATCTGGTTCTGGTGGCCGCCGGATCCGGCCCGTCCACATTGGGAACACCGGACAGCGCAGGGATTCCCCGAAGCATCGCTGAGGAAGTGATCACCGTACCCTTTAACGATCCCGAGGGGCTGAAACAAGCTTTCTCCCGTTGGGGGGATCAGGTGGCTGCCGTTCTCGTGGAGCCCCTGGTGGGAAACTTTGGCATCGTGGAGCCAGCCCCCGGTTTCCTTGAATCTGTCCAGGAACAGGCCCGTCACGCCGGCGCTCTCGTAATCTATGATGAGGTGATCACCGCTTTCCGGTTTCACTACGGCGGCGTTCAAACCCTGTATGATGTGGAGCCCGATTTGACCGCCCTCGGGAAAATCATCGGAGGCGGACTGCCCATCGGTGCCTACGGAGGTCGCCGGAAAGTCATGGAGAAAGTGGCTCCGATGGGACCCACTTACCAGGCCGGAACCATGGCGGGCAACCCCCTGTCCATCGCGGCGGGAATCGCCTGTCTGGAAACCCTCTCCGAACCGGGAACCTATGAAGAGCTCGATCGTAAAGGATCGATCCTGGAAACCGGACTCCACTCCCATGCCCAACAGGCGGGAATCCCTGTCCAGATCAACCGGAAAGGCGGCGCCCTGACGCTGTATTTCACCGATCGCCCTGTCACGGACTACGTGGGTGCCCAACAGGCGGACGGGGACCGGTTTGCCCGTTTCTTCCAAGGGATGCTCCGGGAAGGAGTTTATCTCGCCCCCTCCAAATACGAAGCCTGGTTCCTCACAACCACCCACTCCGACGAGGACTTGGAGTATACTCTTCAGGCCGCGGAAAAAGCTTTTGAATATGTTGAGAGCCAAGAGGTGATCTGATTGACCCGAGTACCTTTGACAATCTATGAGCGGATCGGAGGCGACGAAACCATCACCCGAATCGTGGAGTCTTTCTATCCCCGGGTGCAGAAAGATCCCCTGCTGGCCCCGATCTTTCCGAAAGGGGACGCCATCCGACCCGTCATGGAAAAACAGAGACGCTTTCTCACCCAGTTCTTCGGAGGTCCCCCTCTGTACAGCCAGCTGTACGGACATCCCCGGATGCGTGCCCGTCACCTCCCTTTTCCCATCACCCCCCGGCGAGCGGAGGCCTGGCTTCGCTGCATGGCGGAAGCCCTCGATGAGGCAGGGATCCAAGGGCAGATCCGGGAGGAGATGTGGAGCCGGCTGTACACCACTGCTGCCCATATGGTGAACCAACCCGATCAGCCATCCTGACAGCAGATAAAAAAATGCAAAGCCACTCCCGGGAGGTGGCTTTTTGTCTGTCTGGTATATCGATTTGACTGCTGTGGCACTTGGCTTGAACGGTTGAACGATACCCGTTTCAAAAAATGCTCACTTCACAAAGACCAAGATTGGGTCTGGGCCCCCACCAGTTCTTTCTATTTTCTTATCTCTTTCACTTCCATTATGGTTTATAAGGAGAGTGACATTCCCCATGTGTCCCTTTTGTCACCCGATGACCTTTCCCGGTCAACAGGTGATCCTGAGAAACGAGCATTGCCTGTTCCTGCAGATGCCCCAACTGGTGCTGACCAGCTCCGGTGTCATCATCCCCCGCAGGCACCGGGAGACGGTCTTTGATTTGACACCGGAAGAGTGGACAGCCACCCAGTCTCTTCTTCAGAATGCGAAACGGCTCATCGATGAACAGTACTCACCTGACGGATACAATGTGGGTTGGAATTGCAGAGAGACCGGGGGCCAAAGTGTCCCCCACGCCCACCTCCATGCCTTCCCGCGCTTCTCAGATGAACCCCATGCAGGAAAAGGCATCCGTTACTGCTGAAACAGGAGGATAATCAACGACCATCAACGAAAAACAGGAACTGAGAGGACTTTGATGAGCTTTCTTCATTTAACCCTGACCCTGGACCCCGTGCCTTGCGAGTTGAACCCCCGTCTTCCATCCGCCCGCTCCCTGCCGGGAGCCCGTTTCTTCACACTGGCGGAAGTTCCCGATGACGAAACCTGCCGTCAGCATCTGTACCATCTGGTCCGGGAAGGTGTTCTGGACGATCCTGGTCACGGAGCCGGTTTTGAAAGCTATGGCCAATTTTACGAAAAGATTTATCCCCGTTGCTACCGGGATCACGCTGCCACCCAATTTCTCGCTACCTCTCTAAAAAAGAATGGCCTTCGTCTGGACCTCTCTCGCTGGCCCCTGTTGGAACAACCCGCTCCCGATCTGTGTGCGGACCGGATCGACTACACTCTGCAGGATCGTATCCACTACGATCAGATGGACAAGCAATCCATCTCATGGTTTCTCAATCAGCTGACGGTTTTCGAAGGAAAAATATGTCTGTCCACGTTGGAAGCCGGAGAATGGTTCACGGAGTTGTATGATCGGGAAATGATCGGTTTTTTCCACTAGGAGTATCAAGGCGTGTGGTTTAGTGCTTTCTAAGTCGGTCGGGGTGGAGTTTCACATTCCGTACCAAATTTTGACGAGCCAGAGACGCCCCACCTCCCTGTAAGCAAGTTTTTCACAACGCTTACAGTATACAGATGGAAGAATATATGACCACATCCCGTCAGATAAGGGACTACATGATAAGTGCGGCTACAGTATATTTTCCGACCATTTAACAGCCGCTCTCTCTTCCTCTTTTGGGCGATCCGGTTCAGGACCGGTGTTCCGACCCACCGGCTGACGACATAACCCAGTCAGAGCCCGGAGCTCACTCCGTTACGAGAACAGAAGGAACAGGTGCCAACAGTCCCGTGGAAGAAACGAGCGACCCGTGCATCACCCTGTTGCATCGGGAATGGGCAAGCCGATGATCCCTCAACCACAGATAAAAAATAGTAATGCATAACGACTTCCGGGATCCAGCGGGTCAACCCATCCACTTCCTTCACCCATCCCTCCTCATCGGATCGGTCCCCGGCAGATATAAACGAAGGCAGGAGGAAGGTTCCATGGAACAAAGCTGACCTTTACATCACGAAACCGTTCATCCAACATTCTTTTCAATTGCGGGGTATACTGATATGCCGTAAACACCCCGTCAGTCGTCAGCCGATCCCGCACCTGATCCAGAATGGAGGCTCTGACACCCAACGGAAAATTGGTAAAGGGCAGTGAAGAAATGATTACATCCACTCCGGCCTGATCCCAGCCCTGAAGGGCGGCACCCATCATCTCCGCCTCCGCAACATGATGATATTCCGGATAATTCCGGCGCAATTCAACCTGAAGAACCGGGTCTTTCTCAAAGATGAAAGCGGTTGCATCCGGACGTAATCGTCGTTTCAACTCCTGTGTCACTACTCCAGTTCCCGCACCCAATTCCACTGCTGTCCGGATCTCATTCCATGGTGCGGGTTCCAACATCGCCTGAACCAGTCGCCTGGAACTGGGAGTAACACTTCCGATTCGAAGCGGAGATCGAAAAAACCGTAGCAGGAATCTTCGGCGGTCAGTTAAGGAATTCATCTCAATCAGACTCCTTCAGAAGACAGATCCATCATACGGAGAAATGCTGAATGAAGCAAGTGATCAATTCTTATGATTTAACTTTAAATCCGACCATTATCGCCGGTATACTCAGTGATTCGACGCAAGACAATGATCCAATCATTCTTGAACCTTCATTTCAAATCCCCCCGTTCCCCGATGTTTCCCCTATTCCACTCCACCGATGATACAGACACCGGTTCATCGGGCACACCGTATATATTCTTCTTTCCCTCCCGGCGAACCCATTGCAAAAAAACATGTCCCATGGCGACCCCGTAAGCGATCTCCTGGATGATCTTCATCGTCACCCCCCCCAGTTGCTGATCGTTCCGGGGGGAAAGAACGGGAAAAAGCCGGACCCCTTCATAGGAAGCAAACAGCAACTGATCGGAAAAGATGATCAACGCACAAGCCGGAGTTAACAGCATCCCCGCGGATGCGAGATAAGCCAACTTCCGAAGGGGTTGCAACACCATTTCCTCTTCCAAGGGAGTCAGCACCGGCCACCACATTAAACCAGCCGCAAGGAACAAGACAACATGTGAAAGCAGCTGATACAGCTCGTCCCCCATCAAAAAATCAAACACCCGGGGCAGATGGTAGACGGAAAACAGTCCGTTGAAAAGAAGCAACGCAACCACAGGGCGACGACCCCATACCGACCATTTTTTGAAGGGAAAGCTTTGAAGCCAATGGCGCCACATCCAGTCCGGGATTCCCCGGATCATCAGAGGGGGCACGATCAAATAGAGAATCGACTGTTGTAACATATGAACACTGAACAATTCGTGCCCAATCGCCTCCATCGGGCTGCCCAGTGCGAGGTAAAAGAGAAGCAATCCTGTGAGAAACAGCATTTTTCTTCCCGGGGAAACCGGCTCCCAACCGATCTGAGGTTTTCTTTGGGGGCCTGTTGCCGCCAGATACCAACCGCCGAGCGCAACCATTGTCAGGTTGAGCCCCACATTCCACAATTCCCGAGTCAGAATCGCCCCGATCAGAGCATCCATCACTCTTCCCCCTTCCACCTTTTTTCAGGTAACCATTCCCATCAGGTAAACCACCGTGAAGATAAAGATCCAGACCACATCGATAAAGTGCCAGTACAGGCTGGCCAGATAAAACTTCGGAGCTGTGTGCACCGTAATTCCTTTTTTGGCTCCCTGAATCACCAATCCCAAAATCCACAGAACACCGAACAACACGTGAGCCCCGTGGGTTCCCAACAACAGGTAAAAGGAAGAGGCAAAAGCACTCCCGCTCAAGATGTGTCCCGCATGGACATACTCCATAAATTCGTAGGATTCCAGAACGAGAAAGGCTGCCCCCAACAAAATCGTCACCCGAAACCAGAACAGCATTTTTTTGGAGTCATGGGCATGCATGCTCATGATCCCCAACACACTGGTTAAACTGCTGACCAACAGGATCAGGGTGGAAATGGCCACCATCGGCAATTGAAACAACTCATGGGAGGCGGGACCGTTCATGTGAGATCCCTTCAAGGCAACATAAGCTCCCATTTCCGTCGCAAACAGGGTCGATTCCGCCGCCAGAAACAACCAGAATCCCACGATTTTATTTTTACCTTCCAATGTGGCTTTTTCCGGCTCGGCGGGAATCCCTCCCGCCACCGAAGCAGTCTTCTCTTCAATCTTCATCAGCTGTCCACTCCCTGTCCTTTCAATTCATCAGGCTGAAGGTGATATCCGTGATCCTCCTGGAAGGAACGGACATACATCATAATGAACACGACCACCAATCCCAAAGCGCCGACCTGCCAACTGTGAAACACGAACCCGAACCCGGAGATGAAGAATCCCACAGCCATGATAAAAGGCAGATGGGAGGGAGAGGGCATGTGGATCAGACCCAGCGGTTCCGCCGGCTTCAGCTTGCCGTCCCCATGAACCTTTTCCAGCCACCAGGCATCCAACCCCCTCACCCGGGGAGTCTGAGCAAAGTTATAGACCGGGGGCGGAGAGGAAACCGCCCACTCCAGGGTACGTCCGTCCCAGGGATCTGCATCGGCTTGCTTCCCCTTTCGAAGGGTCCAAACCACGTTGTAAAGTAGAATCAAGACTCCGATCGTCATCAGGAATGTCCCGATCGTACTCACCATATTGCCCGTTTCAAATCCTTTGTTCGCTTCAAAGGTAAACACTCTGCGGGGCATGCCGTTCAACCCCAGGAAATGCTGCGGGAAAAAGGCCAGGTGTATACCCAGATAGAAGAACCAGAAGCTCCATTTTCCCAGTTTTTCGTTGAGAACCCTGCCGAACATCTTGGGCCACCAGTAGTAGAATCCGGCCAGCATTCCCATCACAGTTCCCCCGATGATGACATAGTGAAAGTGGGCCACCACAAAGTAAGTGTCATGAAATTGCAGGTCAGCCGGAACCGTTGCCAGCATCACCCCGGTCACTCCTCCCATGACAAAGGTGACAATAAATCCGGCGGCATAGAGCATCGCTGTGGTGAATCGGATTCGCCCACCCCACATCGTGAACAGCCAGTTGAATATCTTGATCCCTGTGGGAACGGCGATGGCCATGGTGGAGATGGCAAAGATGGAGTTGGCCACCGGTCCCAATCCCACCGTAAACATATGGTGCAACCATACCATGAAGCCCAAAAAGCCGATCAGAACAACGGCAAACACCATGGAGTGATATCCAAACAACCGCTTTTTGGAGAAGGTTGGAATCACTTCGGAAAAAACTCCGAAGGCCGGAAGGATCAACAGGTAAACCTCCGGGTGACCAAAAATCCAGAAGATGTGCTCCCAGACGGTAACATTTCCCCCTCCCGCCGTTGAGAAGAAAGTGGCGCCGAAGATCCGGTCAAACATCATCATGAACAATCCCGCCGTCAACGGGGGAAAAGCAAACATGATGATCGCCGACGTCACAAATGTGGTCCAGGTGAACAACGGCAGGCGCAGATAGGACATGCCCGGAGCCCGCATATTTACGATCGTGGTGATAAAGTTGATGGCGCTGATCAATGTCCCGATCCCGGAGATTTGCAGACCGAGCACATAATAGTTGACCCCGGGGCCCGGACTGTAATCATTCAGGGCCAAGGTGGCATAGTTGGTCCATCCGGCATCAGGTGCCCCTCCGAAAATCCAGCTCAGATTGAGAAGCAGCCCACCGGATACATACAGCCAGTAACCCAGGGAGTTGAGAAAGGGGAAAGCAACATCCCGGGCCCCGATCTGCAGTGGAACAATAAAGTTCATCAACGCAAACAGAATGGGCAGAGCCACCAGAAAGAGCATGGTTGTACCATGCATGGTCGTCAATTGGTTATATGTGTCCCCCACAATGAACGCATTGTTGGGGACCATCAACTGAATCCGGATCAGAAGCGCCTCCAGCCCCGCCACGGCGAAAAAGAAGCCGCCAGAAATCAGATAGAGAATCCCGATCCGCTTGTGGTCCACTGTGGTGATCCAACTCCACAGATCGCTTTGTTGCATCCGTTCCAGAAATCTTTTGTTGTACCCTCCGGTCAGAATAGCCCCGAGGAACAAAACCAAAATGAGTATGATGATCAGGGTGGCCAAGGAACTCCCTCCTTCGATCTACTGTATTGGTTTATTTCAGGCTTTCCAGATAAACGGATAGTGCATCCAATTGCTTTTCCGTCAGATGGTCAAAGGCCGGCATCCGGTTCCCCGGTTTGAACCCTTGGGGATTTCTCAACCAGTCCTTCAGGTTCTTCTCATTGTTCGGCAGAATACCGGCAATCCGGGTCCGCTCGCTGAAAGCGGTCAGTTCGGGACCCGTCCTTCCCTCCACCTTGAATCCGCCTCCCCGCACAGCATGACAACCGATGCAATTCTGATTGAACAGGCGTCTCCCTTCTCTGGCTTGAACCGTTTTGGGTGTGGAGTCGGGTTTCCTCTGCGAAGCGATCCACCGATCAAAATCATCCGGCTTGTGTGCGATCACCCGAAAATTCATCAAGGCGTGTGATGCTCCACACAACTCAGCGCATTTGCCCTCATAAACCCCCGGTTTATCTGCCTGAAGGACAATCCGGTCCTGTCTGCCCGGATTCAAATCCTGCTTTCCCCCCAGGCTGGGAACCCAGAAGGCATGGATTACATCATGGGATTTCATCACAAAATCCACTTTTTTACCAACTGGGATATGAACCTCATTGGACGTGGAAACTTTGTGGTCCGGGTACTCAAATCCCCACCAGTACTGGTATCCGATCACATTGACCCGGATGGACTCCTCCGGGTCCGGCTTCTTGTCAAGAGTGAAGGTAGTAGAGATGGTGGGAACAGCCAGAATGATCAACAGTAACACCGGAATCGCCGTCCACAAGATCTCCAACTTTTTGCTTCCCGCCACCTGTTCCGGGATTCCTTTTTTCTCATCACCCGGGCGTTCCCGATAACGAAGCACGACATAGATGTAGATCGCCGCAACCACAATCACGACAAAGGTCATAATCCCTGTACTTAGATAAATCAGATTCAGCTGTGATTTTCCGACCGGACCCTGGGGATCAAGTGCGGACATATTGTTACGACTGACACATCCGGCCAACAGACCGGGAATCGTTAACAGCCACCAGGCCGGTAAGCGTCGTTTCATTCGGAGTCACTCCCCATTCATCAACACAAGGTAATTTTGAAAGGCCGTCGATCATCCGGAGAAGGGAGCGGTAAAAACCGCAACCGCCGCCAAGATCAAGGTAAGGTAGATCAACGAGTAGCGAAACATCCATCGAGCCCATCGTTTCTCCTCCCCCTTCTTGACCCTAAGCAACGCCAGGATCAAGTAACTTACCCCCAAGACCAAGGCTGTCACCGAATACCCCCAACTCAAAGTCCCACTTCTCCCCAACAACAGGGAAACCGGAAGTAGAAGACAGACAAAGAATAACATCTGTCGGCGGGTGTTCCGTTCCCCCTTCACCACCGGAAGCATGGGAATCCCGGCTCTTCGGTAGTCATCCGTTTTCAACAGAGCCAAAGCAAAAAAGTGTGGGGGTTGCCACAGAAACAGGATGAAAAACAGAATCCAAGCCGGCCAAGTGAGGCCTTGACCTGCAGCCGCCCACCCGATCAATGGGGGGATCGCCCCGGACAGACTGCCGATCACGGTGTTGGAGTGTGAGATCCGCTTCAGCCATAAAGTATATACGACCACATACAGAAAAGATCCGGCCGCTCCCAGCCAGGCCGCCAGGAGATTCACCCCTACCGACAGTGACCACACCCCAGCCCCGGCAAAAATCAAGCCCAACAGAACGGCTGCTCTCCGGCTGACTCTTCCGGAAGGTACCGGTCGATGCCTGGTCCGCTCCATTTTGCGATCGAAATCCCTGTCAATTCCGTTATTCAAGGCACAGCTGCCTCCCACCACCAAGGCAGTCCCCAACAGGGCCCAACTCAAACTCCTCCATTCCGGGATTCCGCCGGAAGCGAGCCAATACCCCACCATACAGGCAAACAGGTTGGAAAGATTGATCCCCGGTTTGGTCAGTGAAAGAACATCTTTTCCAGAAGAGAGGATCCTTTCCGAGAAGGACAGTCTGTTGACTGGACGGATCTTGCGCGGAGTGGTGGTGAAGGGTTGATCCATGGTTTCCCATCCTTTCCCGATGACGTCCCTGGAAGAACGTCGGGTGATATTCCACTCACGCTTAACTTTCCAATAATATGGATTGAATATGTGAAAAATGGGGTGAAAAGAAAAAAAACCCGCTTTGCGGGGACTCAGGAGATGGAATCGAAGTTTTCTCCCTTGATTATTTGTTGATTCCTGTCTCTTTTTTTCTCTTCCATAAAGCCACACCAAGACAAATTACCCAAAACACCGCCAAACAGGTGTAAACCACTCTTTGATTCCACTCCGCAAAAAGCTCGGAGGATTTCAGCAATGTTTGGGTGTTCGTGATAATGATCAGACCACCTACCAGTATCCCCAACAGATAGGAAGGAACCACCCGGACACACCAAGCAGCGATCGGAGCGGCCACGACCCCTCCGGCCATCAACATTCCCACCCATAACCAGTTCACTTCATTCCACCCCAGAGAGATGAGAAACCCCATAGTGGCAAAGAGAGCGACAGCAAATTCACTAGCATCCACCGACCCGATCACCTTCCGGGGCTCCATCTCTTTCCGGGATAAAAGGATCGGAGTAGTCAGGGGGCCCCATCCTCCTCCACCGGTGGAATCAGCAAATCCGGCGATCAGGCCGAGGGGTGCCATCCATTTCACAGGCTTCCTCCCGATCACCCTCCGGGGTCGTTTTTTTCCAAACAGAAAACGGGAAATAACAAAAAAACCTAACAGAAACAGAAAAGCGGCGATAAATGGCTTTACGGATTCCCCCGGCAAATAACTGAGAAAGCAAGCTCCCAAAAAAGCGCCGATGGAACCGGGAATCATCAATCTCTTGACAACTGACTTGTCAATATTGCCAAACTTCCAATGGGAGAGTCCGGATGCGGCAGTGGTCACCAGCTCCGCCATGTGGACTGAAGCAGAGGCAACCGCAGGTGCAATCCCATAAGCCAACAAGAGTGAAGTGGAAGAAACACCGTAAGCCATGCCGAGCGCACCATCGATCAATTGGGCAACAAATCCGATCAAAGCAAGGACCATCAGCCTTTGCATAAACCTTGGTTCCCTCCCCGATGCGATATAGTGGAGGACTCACCCCTTTTTGATAACACCGATTAAATCAGGGGTTCAGTCAGCTTCACAGGATAACGCATCTTATGCTTGGGGGGGAGAGTGGGTTCCCGTCTGCATCACTCTTTCCATTTCCCTCGATATATAAAAAAGCACGCCTCCTTTCAATGGCATGCCTTGTCACAATGAAGGGTATTTATAGACAGCAATAGGTAGTAAAAGAAACCATATATACTACCAAAGCGACCTGTGTATCACAGGATACTCATGGATTCCTGTGGAAGAGAATGGACATTTTGAGGTATTTGAAATGGCTCCTGATCCTCGAAGAAACGTAGAAATTAATGAACGTTTAGTTTGATGAGGAGGTTCAAACTTGGCACACGTACATTGATTTCAAACGCAGGCCACTTTTACGTGACTTTAAAAGAGCACGATACGCACTTGTATCGGATTTTCCATGTTGTTTCACTATATTTTGAAAACCAAAAACTACCGCAGGAAAAAATAGAGAATGATCACGTATTAAATTCAGAGCTTCCCCAGTCCCGCTTAGCACGTAACGTTTCTTGAATTCCTTGATCCAAGGGAGTGACGGGAATTCTACCCATCCGCTTTTCGTACTTCGTACAGTCCAAGACGAAACGGTCTTCGTAGAGATAGAAGAGTTCCACCATTTCCTTCATATCTGGATTAAACCATCCCATCATCCGAAGCATCCATTTGGGAATGGACTTGCCAGATAGGTCTTTATCTAGGATTTTTCCGATTGTATCCAGTATTTTTGTTCCTGAAACCTCCTGACCCCCGATATTCCAAGCCTCGCCACCCGCTTTGCCCGATAATGCCAATTCAACTAGGGCTTTTGCACCATCCGGCACATAAATGTACTCCCGTTTTACCTCCAACGGGCCGATCCAGTGAATTTTTTTCTTCTTCAAAGCAGTGGAAACGATATAATCCATATAACTGTTTGTAGCATGAGGACCATAAAAATCCGGAAATCGTACGATGACCCCTTGCACATCGCCATGATCATGTGCTTCTTGCAACATTTGCTCCATTTTCAAGCGTATTTTTCCTTTTTTTGTTTTTGGTCTGGTCGGATGATCTTCGCTGACAGGATTGGTATTGGGAATTCCATAGGAGTGAATCGAGTGGACCAACACAAATGTTCTCCCATCACCGGATGCCCCTTTTAGAAGGGATTCCATCACGGGAAATTGCTTCTCTTCCCATTCCAGATAGGGAAATCCAATAGAGTGAAATACCAAAGAAGAATCTTCACAAGCGCGCCGGGTCAGTCGAGGATCCATCGCATCTCCGGTCAGGACCTCCACATCAACATCGTGCAACCGCTTCTTGATTTTCTCCTCACTTCTGGCTACAACTCGTACCCGATATCCTTTCCTATACAATTCGCGTACCACATACTGTCCCATTCCTCCAGATCCTCCGAAAACAGTCGCGGTGGGTTGACTCATAACCTTCCCTCCTAAGTTATTAATCCTAAATAATCTGTTATGTGGCAAATTGAATATTATCATGTCATCATGATACTGTCTATAAAACAGGCGCGTTGGTTATCTATATTTTGGAATATGATATCGTGTCCTGTCACACTCGTGTGGGTTCCCATCTGCATCACTCTTTCCATTTTCCTATAAAAAAGCACGCCTCACAGGAGACGTGCTGATGAATCAGAATGAGGATCGTGTAAGCAGCTCCCATGAAACAGGTTGTCCCCTTATGTCAAAACATCCCTCGTCACCAGACGAGGGATGTTTTGAATGAAGACTCAGGAGAGGAAGGCCACTCCCACGGCACAAACCAGACCAAAAAAGATCCCCGAGAACATGAAAGATACAATCGTCGCTTCCTTCTTTAAGTGCAGATGCATGAAGGAAAAGAGTTGCATAAACACCTGGACTGTCGCCAGACCCAGGATCATGGGTATGATCCATTGCTGGGGAACGATGTTCATAACCACAGCGGCAAAGGCGAGACCCGTCAATACAAGCATCAATCCGAAAGAGACGACATATTTGAAACCACCGGCCTGCTTTTCGGTCCGGGGTTGGCTTTGCTGTGCCTTGGCTTCCATGATTTAACCCACCTTCCCCATCAGATAGACAACGGTGAAGATAAACACCCACACCACGTCGATAAAGTGCCAGTAGAGGCTGGCCACAAAGAACTTGGGGGCCATTTCCTGGGTCAAACCCCGTTTCCGGGCTTGGAACAAGAGACCCGTAATCCAACAGACTCCAAACAACACGTGAGCCCCATGGGTTCCAAGCAAGGTGTAAAAAGCGGAACCGAAGGCACTACTGGTAAAGGTGTGGCCTTCACCCACATACACGAAAAACTCGTAGATCTCCAGAGCGAGGAAAGACGCTCCCAACAGGACGGTCACCCCGAACCAGAACATCGTCTTTTTATAATTATGCTGCTGCATCCCCACCACACCGAGGACACTGGTCAGGCTGCTGAACAACAGAATCAGCGTGGACACAGCCACCATCGGGATATGATACAGTTCCTGAGTGGTCGGGCCATCCAGGGAGGAGTTCCGCAACGCGAGATAGACTCCGAAGAAACAGGCGAACATGACGGTCTCGGCACCGAGGAAGAGCCAGAAACCGATGATTTTGTTCCGCCCTTCCATGGTCGCCCGCTCCGGATGGGGGGACAGACCCGTCGCAGCGTTTGTGTGCTCAACCCGGGCTGTACTCATCACGCATTCGCCCCTTTCTCTATTCGTTGGATCTCGTCTGTTTCAATGTGATAGCCATGATCCTTTTCGAAGGAGCGGAGGAACATGACCAGGAAGAAGAAGGCCAGGCCAAGGGCTCCCACTTCCCAAGAGCGGAAGACAAAACCCAAACCGGATACAAACATGCCCAGAGACATCAAGAAAGGCAGATGATTGTTGTTCGGCATGTGGATCGGACCCAGAGGCTCCGCCGGTTCCATTTGTTTGTTCCCTTGCATCTTCTCATGCCAGAAAGCATCCAAGGCACGAACTTTTGGCAACTGGGCAAAGTTGTACACCGGGGGCGGAGATGGGATCGTCCATTCCAGGGTACGGCCATCCCAGGGGTCGCTCCCGGCAGGGGTCCGGTGACGGTAGCTGTAAATCACATTGACGACGATGAGAATCACACCCAGAGCCTGCATGTATGCACCCACAGTACTGATCTGGTTGATCATGGTCACGCCGTCTTCTGGTTGATAGGTGAACACCCGGCGCGGCATTCCGAAAAAACCGAGGAAGTGCTGGATGAAGAAAGTCAAGTGGAACCCAATAAAGAAAATCCAGAACGACCACTTGCCCAGCTTTTCGTTCAGCTTATAACCGAACATCTTGGGCCACCAGTAATAGCAACCCGCCAAGATACCGAACACGGTACCGCCGATCAAGACATAATGGAAGTGGGCCACCACAAAGTAGCTGTCATGGTATTGGTAGTCTCCCGGTGGTGAGGCAAGCATCACTCCGGTGACACCGCCCATGACGAAGGTGGGAATAAAACCGACGGCATACAGCATGGCTGTTGTAAAGCGAATCTTCCCACCCCACATGGTGAACAGCCAGTTAAACACCTTGATCCCGGTCGGGACTGCAATGGCCATCGTCGCAATCGCAAAGATGGAGTTGGCGACAGGGCCCATCCCAACGGTGAACATATGGTGAGCCCACACCATGAATCCGAGGAAACCGATCAGCAATGTGGCAAACACCATCGAGTTGTAACCGAAGAGTCGCTTCTTGGCGAAAGTGGAGATCACTTCGGACATAATACCGAATGCAGGCAGAATCACAATGTAGACTTCCGGGTGACCGAAAATCCAGAACAGATGCTGCCAAATCACAGGGTTTCCACCGGCAGCCACGTCAAAGAAGTTGGCACCGAAGATACGTTCAAACATCACCAGGAACAGCCCCGCGGTCAGCGGCGGGAACCCGAACAGAATCAAAGCGGAAGAGACAAAGGAAGTCCAGGTGAAAAGCGGCATCCGCAAAAATGACATCCCCGGAGTCCTCATGTTGATGATCGTTGCGATAAAGTTGAGCCCGCCCATCAACGTACCAAATCCGGATATTTGGACCCCCAGCACATAGTAATCAATTCCCGTTCCCGCACTGTAAACATTGGATGCAATGGGAACGTAGTTGGTCCATCCCGAATCAGGAGAATTACCGAACAGCAAGCTCAGGTTCATCAGCAACGCACCGAAGAAGAAGAGCCAAAAACCCAGTGCGTTGAGAAAGGGGAAAGCGACATCCCGCGCCCCGATCTGAAGTGGAATGACCGCGTTCATCAGCGCGAACAGAAGCGGCATGGCGACGAAGAAAATCATGTTCGTGCCGTGCATGCTCAGAAGCTCGTTAAATTCCCGCCCCACAATAAAGTCGTTGTTGGGAAACAACAGCTGGGTTCGCATCAGCAATGCTTCAATTCCGCCGATGACAAAAAAGAAAGTTCCACCCAGCAAATACAGAACGGCAATTTTCTTATGGTCTGTTGTCGTGATCCAATCCCACAACCAGTGGGAACGGAGACGGTTGTTCAACTCTTTGTTGTATCCCCCGGTCAAAATGGCACCCAAGAAAAGGGCGAACACGACCAAGACAACAATCGTAGCCAAAGGGATTCCCTCCTCCAGTCAGTACTGCCGTGCAAAAAACTCCACCGATTGCACTTTTCGCCCAATCACTCTAGGCTCTCCAAATATATCTTCAGGTTTTTCATATCTTTTTCGTTCAGGAAGTCAAAGGACGGCATATAGGTGCCAGGCTTAATCTCGTCGGGATGTTTCAGCCATTTGTCCAGGTTCTCATCGTTGTTCTCCAACAGTCCCGCAACTTTCTGCCGCTCGCCGAAGCCTGTCAGGTCGGGTCCTTTGCCTCCGCTGGTTTTCAGTTCGGTACCTTCAATGGCATGACAGCTCATGCAGTTTTGGCTGAACACTTTTTTACCGGCTTCCTGCTCGGCTGTACGCGGTTCGGAGGAAGGTTTTTGCCGTTTAGCCACCCACTTGTCAAAGTCACTTTGCTCATCGGCAACCACCTCAAAGTTCATCAGAGCGTGGCTCGCCCCGCAAAGCTCAGCACAGCGTCCTGCATAGACACCCGGTTCTTTCGCGTCCAACCACATGTGATTGGTCCGACCGGGAGTCATATCCTGTTTCCCTCCAAGCTCCGGGACCCAGAAGGAGTGAACCACATCATCGGAGGTAAGTTCCAGGTGAACCCGCTTGCCAGCCGGGATGTGCAACTCCTGTGCTGTTTTGATCCCCAAATCCGGATAGTAGAACTCCCACCAATATTGATGTGCCGTCACCTTCACCCGCAACGCATCTTCCTCCTCGGAAGGCTTCTCCGCCAGTGTGAAGGTGGTGGTCAACGTGGGAATCGCCAGGATCACCAGCAGGATGACCGGAATGATAATCCAAAACATCTCCATTTTCATACTGCCTTCAACCTGTTTGGGGATGGTGTTGTCCCCCGGTTTTTGACGATACCGGATCAAAACATAGAAATAGATGGCCATGACAACCACAAAGACGAAAGTCATGATGTAGACACTCAGCATGATCAGATCAAGGTTTTTCTCACCGGCACTGCCTTTAGGATCAAAGACGGATTTCGCCGGCTCTTCACATCCGGTCAACACCAGGGCAAATACCGCAAAAACGGCTAAAAGAAGCGTCAAACGTTTCCCTCGACTCATACCCGTTTAACCCCGCTTTCTCTCATCAAATCGATCAGACCGACCACTCTCTATATCAAAACAACGCCGCTGGTCTATACATGATCCAGGCGACTGTTGGACATACTGACAAGCCTTCACGACCACCTCACCTGAACAGGATCGGGTCGATGATCATTGCCACCTGCATCATCGTCAAGTACAGAAGCGAAAAGAGGAACATCCTTCGGGCCCAATCTTCGTCATCCTGGGAAGACCAACCGGCGATTGCCTTGTAGAGCCACGCGCCGCCGAGAAGGATCGCCATACTGAGATACAACCAGCTCACCACGCCTGTCCCGAACAACAAGAGTGACGCAGGAAGCATCAGAATCACAAACAGCAATATTTGCCGCCGGGTGTCAGCAAGGCCCTTCACCACCGGCCACATGGGAATTCCCGCCGTCCGGTAATCATCGACTTTCATCATCGCCAAAGCGTAGAAATGGGCCGGTTGCCAGACAAACATGAACAAAAACAGCACCCAGGCGGGAAAGTCCAATGTTCCTTGCACCGCCGTCCAACCGATCATGGGTGGGATGGCCCCGGAGATACTGCCAACCACTGTATTCCAGATCGTTGTCCGTTTCGTCCAAACGGAGTATATAAGAACGTAGACAAAAAAACCGACCGCCGCTAGTATCGCCGAAAGCGGGTTCACCAGAATCACCAGAACGGCCACACCGGCCATCCCCAAAAGCGCTCCCATCCAGAAAGCGGATGATGGCTGAATTCTTCCCGCGGCCACAGGACGGTTACGAGTCCGGTTCATGAGCGGATCGATGTCACGATCAATGTAATTGTTGACCGTACACCCTCCGGCGATGACCAGCGCCGTCCCCAACAAGGTGGCCAACAAGAGACTAAACTGGAATGATTGAAAACCGGCTAGCCAAAAACCAGTGAACACCGCCATCAGATTGGAGGCATTGATCCCTGGTTTGGTTAAAACCCAATAATCCCTCCAGGTGGCTTTGGTCATCCCCGCCTCCGAACGGGGCTCTTCAGCTAAAAGCCTGCCCGAGGTCTGTTGAATCATGGGTCGTTCCACGGTACCCCTCCTTTCTATGGATCGGGCCCACTGTATTTGCCTACTGCCGTACGCCTCTTCCGCTCCCGGAACGACGGACCCTCCTGCGACATCCACTTGCAAGCCAAGGAGAGGGTGACAAAAAACTGCGCTGGAACTCCTCCTGTTGGTTTAAGGAGGAACCAGCGATGATCCTTCCAAAGAAGGCGTCTAAAATCTCTTTCCTATTCTTCTACAACTTCCTCAAACGACCAAATCCATGAGTCCGGTAACGGAGCATTATACAATGGATCGGCAGTATAGTCATGTACATTTTAGATGAGCCAAAAGAACAACGTCAAGTAAGACCGGCAAAGGTTCAAAATATGGATACATTAAGGACACGATTGTTTCCCGAGGGTCCTTCATTCGTTGGAAACCGGCGTGATTCAAAGGGGGCATCCTCCTACCCCTCGACTCATACTTTTGGACTATCATTCTATCTCAGTAGTGGAATGGGTGAGCCACTTGCTAACTTGAACACAAGTTCCCTTTCCATTCACCGTCTGGATAATGAATTCATCCATCAGATCCCTGACTTGGCGAAGTCCATGTCCTTCCACCACTGACGGAGTCTCCGACATTCTGAGGATTTGTTCCGTTTCTTCCATCCCGGGACCGAAATCCCGGACCACCATGCGGATGCCCTGCCTTCCTTCCCTGTTGACCGGCTCCACCAGAACAGTTCCTTCATCCGCATGATGCACCACATTGAGCGCCAGTTCCGACACTGATGAAACGATGCGGCTCTGGTCCAACTCATCAAAGCCCAACCCTCCGGCGATTTCCCGAACCATGCTGCGAATGGTGACGACATCCGATTCGGTTTTAATCGGGATCAAGGTGCTCAACAGTCTCCCTCCCCAAGTTTCAGGATGTGCCCTGGCTGACCGGCACATCGGGCCCATCCAGATGTTGAACATTAAACAGGTGGGCATATCTTCCGCCCATCGCCATCAATTCCCGGTGGGTTCCGCTTTCGACAATCCGCCCCCCCTCCATCAGACAGATCTTATCCGCGTGAGTGATCGTGGACAGACGGTGAGCCACAATCAAAGTCGTCCGATTCTTCGCGAGCCGTCTTAGGGATTTCTGGATCAGACGCTCCGACTCCAGATCAAGGGCCGATGTGGCTTCATCCAGGATCAGGATAGCCGGATCCTTCAAAAACACCCTCGCAATAGCGAGACGCTGTTTTTGTCCCCCGGAGAGCTTGACTCCCCGTTCCCCGATCTCCGTGTCATACCCATCAACGAGTTTTGTGATGAACTCATGGGCGTTGGCCGCCTTGGCCGCCGCCACCACTTCCTCAAAAGAGGCATCTGTTTTTCCCATCCGGATATTCTCCAGCACACTGCCGCTGAACAAAATGTTATCCTGAAGCACCATCCCGATTCTCTCCCGAAGGTTGGACAGCTTCCAGTCACGTACATCCACTCCGTCCACTTCCACGCTACCCTGCTGAATATCGTAGAAGCGGGGAATCAAGGAGACCAGGGAGGATTTTCCGCCCCCACTCATCCCGACCAAGGCAATCGTTTGTCCGGGAGCAATCTCCAAATCGATCCCTCTCAGCACTTCCTCACCGCCATCCCGATAAGAAAAACGAACATCCCGGAAGGTGATCTCACCTCGTGCCTGCGGGACGGAGCGGGCATCCGAAGAATCCTGAATATCATAGGGTTCATCGAGGAACTCAAACACCCGGTCCATGGAGGCGAGAGCTTGGGTTAAAATGGTGGAGGAATTGACCAAGCGCCGGATCGGCGAATAGATCAATTGCAAATAACCATAAAAGGCGGTCATCTCGCCGATGGTCAAGTTCCCCTGAATGACTTGATAACCGGCAAAGGCGATCACCAGGATCGGTGCAATGTCTGTAATCGTATTGACAATTGCAAAAGTGTGCGCGTTCCAACGGGAATGAGCCAATGCTTTGCCAAGATAGTGTCGGTTTTGCTTATCAAACTGCCCCTGCTCATGCTTTTCCAGATTGAAGGCCCGGATTACGGAAATCCCCTGAATCCGTTCATGGAGATGGCCCTGCATCTCCGCCAGAGCTTGGGAACGCTCTCGCGTGAGTCTCCTTAATCCCTGATAAAAATATTTGACCGCCACACCATACAGAGGAAAGACGGACAAAGAAACCAGAGTCATCCTGGGATCCATCCACAACATGATCCCCACTGCAATCGACAAGGTGATCAAGTCGAGCCAAATGTTCATCATCCCGGTGACGACGAATTCCTTGGTCTGCTCCACATCGTTGATCACCCGGGAGATGATTTGACCCACTTTCCGGTTATTATAATAACGGAGTGACAACTTCTGGATATGGTCAAACAGCCGGTTGCGGATATCAAACAAGACCCGGCTGGCCGTCCACTGAGCGAAATACTGGCGGTAGTACTCTATCGGCCACCTCAGCACCGTAAAAACGAACAATGCACCCCCGAGGATCCAAAAAAGGTGGTTCAGTTTTTCCTCTGTGGACGCATTTGTCATCAAAATGTCATCGACCACGTATTTCAGAATCAGAGGCAACAATAGAGGAATGCCGAATTTCAGCACGCCCACCACCATAGTTGCCGCAATCTGCTTACGGTACGGGCGGACAAAACGAAGGTATCTCCGAACACTCCCCAATTCAAACTCAACTCCCACTCTCAGATCGATTCACCTCATTATAACAGAGAGCGCAACTCCTTAAATTCCAGGGTATGCCCCTTTCCCCGACAACAGCAAAAAAGCCGCCTGATTGGCGGCCATTTTGCCGAGTTAGCTCCGCGCTTTTTCAAGAGCGGGAAGCAATTTGTTGTTCAAAATCTTGATATAGGTTCCCTTCATCCCCAAAGAACGGGATTCCACCACACCTGCACTCTCCAGTTTGCGAAGGGCATTGACAATCACCGAGCGGGTGATGCCCACACGGTCGGCAATTTTGCTGGCAACCAACAGACCTTCTGTACCCTCCAGCTCATTGAAAATATGTTCTGCAGCCTCCAACTCGCTGAAAGAAAGCGAGTTGATCGCCAACTGGACCACTGCCCGGCTGCGTGCCTCTTCTTCAATTTTACCTGCCCGTTCGCGCAGAATCTCCATCCCGACCACTGTTGCACCGTACTCCGCAAGAACCAGATCATCATCCACAAACTTATCATTGATCCGGGACAGAACCAGTGTCCCCAGATGGTCCCCACCGCCCACAACGGGCACCAGGGTGGTGTACCCGTGTTTAAACATATCTTTCATTTCCACGGGATAAGCCGTCAACGGATCATCCACGCTCACATTGGGAGAGGTTTTTTCCACACCCATCAGCATGGTAGCATACTCTTCCGGAAATTGACGGTCCTTGAGATACTTCTGCATCCGCTCATTTTCGATCTCATGGTTGACAGCCAGACCGAGGATTTCCCCCTCGGGGCTCACCACATACAGGTTGGCACCGATCACATCACACAGCGCTTCCGCCACCTGATCAAAGTCCACCAAGTGGTGGCCTACATTTTTTTGAAGAATTTTTGAGATCTTACGGGTTTTGTCCAACAAATCCATTTTCCGTTCCCTCCATGGGCATGTAAGTTTTTCTGTGCTTTTATTCACAAATTGCACCGGAATTTTGTAGAATTACAATGGTGAATGGAGATGTACCGGGCAAAGCCGAATTGTAAATTATGTGAGAAAGTGGACGAAATCTCTACACTTCTCCTATTATGCAATGTTCCCAGCGAATTGGCATCAGCTTTTTGTGAACAGTTTTTGACTCTTGATATTATTTGAAATTGTTTCCACTGTTTCCATCAGAGGAATTTTTTCAACGACGGTCGCCAGAGGATAAATTCCACCTTCCCTTCAAGAAGTTCTTCCGGCACTTGCCCCACTCCGGGGTAGCGACTGTCCCTGCTCGCATAGCGATGACGGTTGTCCCCCATGACGAAAATGCTCCCTTTTTTGACTGTCACCGGCCCAAAATCCCCATCTTCGATGTCTGTGTCGATATAGGGCTCATAAACCTCTTTTCCATTACGATACAATCTTCCTCCCTTAATCTCAATCCGGTCTCCGGGCACTCCCACCACCCGCTTGACCAGATACTTTCCATCCCGGGAAGGATCCTTGAAGGTGACCACATCATTCCGTTGAGGACGGTTGAAGATAAAGTGTAATTTGTTGATCAACAATCGATCCCCATTCTCCAATGTGGGCATCATGGAGGTTCCGTTGACCACGGACAGTGCCAGCCCAAACTGGTTGATGACCAGCGCCGCCGATACAGCCAACAGGACCGTTCGCAACCAGGATCCAAACCGGGGCCTACCACCCTTCATCTCGCATCACTTCACCCCATCAGTTGTTTTTCATAGGAAAGGAATCGATGAACCCCCTTTTGCACAAACCCGGACGTAAAGGGCTCTTTGCCTTCCGTGACGAGATGTTCCAGTTGAGAAACCGCCTCTTCCACACGTTGTGTAATCTCACGGGAATAGCCGAGACGGCTCCGATTTCTTTCATAATCGTCACGATCCAACCAACGGTATGTCAGATCCGGTTCCACCAACAGGTCCAAATCGTAGTCTGTGTAGACCAACCCGTGACTCTCCAAGCTGCAAGGCGAAGCGATATTGCAATAGAAACGATGAGAGCCGGTGGTATCAATCATTATTATCGTATTGAACCAATGGTTTCTATGAAACTGACAGAGTGCCAACCCTTTGGAAAACCACTTGTGCCCATCAGACTCCGTCACTTCCACATCACGATTGGCCAACAAGAGGGGTTCCCCTGGATCCAACACCACCGATCGCTTCCATGAACGGTGGAAAGCACCTCCGTGTTTTCTGCTTTCAATCCGGAGGATTTCCCCCGCCCGAATGGATTTCATCGTTTGAATCTCCTTCCTACTCACTTTTATCTCCAAAAATGTCGGATTATAAAACATAAAAATCAGAATTGATCTGATGGACTGTAACTGTAAATCCCTTTTCCGGTTTTATTTGCAGACCGGAATCCTTGACATCCCTTCACAACCCGGTCATAATAGGTAAAAATCATAAGCGGAAGCAAAACGCGATGAAGGGGCCAGCGAGGCCGGATGTCCGTTCAGAGAGCCAACCCCGTCGGCTGAAAGGGTTGCCGGCAACATCCACCTCCGACCCACCCCGGAAGCGGGCGGCGATGAGCCGTGACGGACCTCTCCGTTATCGACGGGGAAGACAACCATTGTCTTTCATGAGTGGGACACAATCGTGTCAATAAAGGTGGTACCGCGGAAGAAACCCTCTTTCGTCCTTGGGACGGGAGAGGGTTGTTTTTTTACACTGAAATCCAAGGGAGGAGTGGAATCATGACGGATCGTCCAACATACTGTTTCATCGGTGCCGGCTCCATGACGGAAGCACTTTTGTCCGGCCTGCTGAGCCGGGGGATGTTGACGGGGGAGAGAATCACCATCATGAATCGCCAAAATCATGAACGGGTCCGTCAACTGGCCCGGCAGTACGGGGTCATTCTTCCCGCTGACCGTAAAAGCGCTGTTTCCCAGGCAGATATCGTCATTCTGGCGATCAAACCGAAAGATGCTGCCGAAGCATTGGAACAATGGGGCCGATATATTCGTCCCGGACAGCGAGTCATCTCCGTGATCGCCGGGATTTCCACTTCATTTATCGAGGAGCGACTCGCCACGGGAACCGCTGTCATTCGGGCCATGCCCAACACATCCGGTACTGTGGGTCTGTCAGCCACGGCTCTTTGTCCCGGCCTTTACGCCGAGGAAGCCGACCTGGAGGAAGCCGCCCGTTTCTTTTCCTCGATCGGAATCACCGTGGTGGTGAAAGAGGAAGATATGGATGCTGTCACCGGTCTTTCCGGAAGCGGCCCCGCCTATATCTACTATCTGGTGGAGGCACTGGAGAAGGCTGGGGTCTCCATGGGTCTCACCCCCGCCGTCTCCCGCCGCCTCACATTGCAAACCCTGCTGGGAGCCGCCAAAATGTTGCAGGAAACCGGGGAAGATCCGGCGGAGCTTCGACGAAAGGTCGCTTCACCCGGCGGTACGACAATGGCCGGTCTGGAGACACTTGCCCAACACAAGTTCCAAGATGCATTGATTCTGGCTGTGCAACAAGCGCGCAGGCGATCTCTGGAACTGGGTCGCTCCACTGCAGGCAAATAAAAGTCCCCTCCGACAGAAGAAGGCTTTTCCCTCGTTGGCACTGTATGGATGGTTACCTTTCAGACCGAAACCTCCCGGGATGAGAGATATTCCTTGGCCAAGTCGATCGCTTTGCCCACACGGAGATATCCGGCTTGATCCCCTGTCATCTCCCGGGTGGTAAACATCAAGATGCTTTTCACATCATTGGGACTCAATTGGGGGTTGGCTTCCAACAGAAGGGCCACAACCCCCGCACAGAAAGGAGTCGCCATCGACGTACCGGAGAGATTGATGTAATGTTCACCCACCCGATTTTCCGGCAATTGCCGCTCCAAGGGTGAATCCGGTACCGACAGGGAGATGATATGGGTCCCGGGAGCATAAACATCCGGTTTCACCAACAGATCGACAGTCGGCCCCCGACTGGAATAAGAAGCTTTGATATCGTCACTGTCATCGGGAGTGTTCCGGTCATCTGCGGCTCCAACAGTCAGGATGAGGGGATCCAGTCCCGGGGTGCTGATTGTTCCCGGGAGCGGACCTTCGTTGCCCGCTGCGGCCAAAACCACAATTCCTCGGTGCCAGGCCGCTTCCACCGCTTGTGCGAGGGGATCGTCCCGATAAGATTCAACAGCCGGTGCTCCAAGTGAGAGGGAAATAATGCGGATTCCGTATTTCTCCTTGTTCACCACACACCAGTCCACACCCTTGATCACTGTGGAGAGCTGGCCGCTTCCTTCCTTGTCGAGAACCTTCACCCCGACCAGTTTGGCTTCCGGAGCGGGACCGGCATACAAACCTTCCGATCGGTACCCGTTGCCGGCAGCATCCCCAGCACAGTGAGTCCCGTGTCCTTGATCATCATAGGGCTCTTTGCGACCATGGATCAGATCTTCAAAAGCGACAATGCGGGGGACTGGCTTCATCAGGTCATCGTGGGGATGGATCCCCGTGTCAACCACGGCGATCGTCACCCCTTTTCCTGTCAAACCTTCCCGAACCCGGACATCAGTCACCCCGACAGATTTGGTGCCAATATCGAGAAAAGCCCGCACTTCCCGGTCATGATAAATTTTGTAGACTCCTTCGTGATCCGCCATCTCCCGAATGGTGTTCGGGCTGACTTTGCCGTAAATACCGCCCACCAATCCCAACTCGCCGCCATATCGGTTACAGGAGGAATTTTTGCAGAGATCGATCACGTCCTGGTGCCGGCGGGAATCCGCCTCCCGGTTCAACCTGATGATCACCGGAATCACATCTCGTTCCTCATGGCCGCCAATCTCCCGAAACCGCCTCAACTCCTGGATAAGTCCCGGATCAAAGCGGTCCGGTTTCTCAAACCAAGCTGTCTCTCTCATGCTCATGACTCACACCTCCTACCCCGTAAATTGGTGATTGTTATATAAATCACCTGCCTGGTTAAGATTAAATAATTTAAAAATTACGATAATAAATTCCGAAAACGGGCCTGCCCGGTGATCAACGAGGACATCAGCAAATATGCCGACTTTGGCTCCTTGACGGCCCCCCATTGGATTTAATTGGCGGAATCCAACGCATCCTGCAGATTATAAAGCCATTTTTTCTCCAAAATCGAAGATTGGCGGGTTCCCTGATAACCGAGATGATGGTAAAAAGGATACAGTTTTTCCGTCCCTTCATCCACCATCACCTGAATCCGACGGACACCCTTACTGTAAAATCGTTTCTCCAACAGCTCTGCCAGCTGACGTCCCACTCCACACCCTTGGAACTCGGGATGTACCGCCAGGCAGTAGAAAAAGCCGGTGTCTTTTTCCATCGTCCCCACGATGGCACCGACCACCCGTCCCTCTGATTCAGCCACCACCACCAAATCCCGGTCACAGGCCAGCTGCTTTGACAAAATTTTCAATGTCTCCTGTTCCCGTTGACGGGAAGCCGTCAACTGCCAAATGGACATTACAGCATGGATATCGGAAAGTTGAAAAGAACGCAGGTTCATAGATAAGTCCTCCTGTGACGATGGTTAGATAAGTGTACTAAAAAGGGAACCGCCAATGCAATTGTGATCTTTCTGTGAAGAAAACGCTTACTCACCTTCGATGAATCTCATTTCTCCCGTTTTTTAATCCATTCTCTTTTCCTGAAAACCAAGGGGATCAAGCCCCGGAAACAGCTGTCCGGTCCGAATCCCGCTGTTTGATCCGGGAAATTTCCCCTGCCAATAACCAGGTCCAAATCACCAGCATAAACAAGGAACAAGCGATGAACCAGAGTACCAGCCGTTCTTCCCAGCGAAAGATGATAGCCGAGATCAGCAGAAAACCCCAAACACTGGAGGAAAACCCCGCAAATCGGCTGGTGAATTGCGCCGTACGATACATGATGGCGGTGTATATAAATCCACTCACGGCGAAACAAGAACAGCTGAACATTCCAAACAGTCGGGTCAACAGCTGTTCCCAATCCATGATATACCCTGCCAGTCGTTCCGTGGGAAGCTCCAGGAACATCCGGGAAAGTTCCGGCATCAAGGTAATTTGGATGAAATCATGCAACATCCACGAAGCAGCACCGATCACCCAAATCATCAGAGCCATTTGCAAGATGGGCCGGTATGTCGCAGCCAGAATCCGGGTCAAAACCACAAACACCCCGGTCAAGGCCAACACCGTCAACAAATTCATGGCCCAGGACCAAACAATGGCCGTCTCATGATGGTTGATATACAACATCCGGTTCCCCAGTGAATCAGGATCCAACCGTACCGGAAAAAGAATGATCAATACAACTGAGGAAAAAGTGACTACCGCCGCCCCTCGCGTCAACCAGAAAGCCCAATGAATTCCTCCTTTTATTCTCCACTCCGACCCCTCCATTTATTCCCACCCTTTCGCCTTGATTGATCCTTTTCATCTCGATATCTATGCCAGCTTCTATCAACCTATTTCTCTTTTCCTTGCCACTGTGGGACCAGTTTTTCCGCAAATCCCGGTTCATAAACCATTTGGCCTCTCCTGGATCTCTTTTTGTTTTCTTTATCTCATGCATGAAAAGAGCCGGATTTTCCATACTGTTGACGAGGTGATGTTCAGATGTATTCGGGAAGAGTGATGGATGAATTGACTGATGTCTCGGTCCCGGAGTGGGAAATGAATGAACTGACCCACTATCACTCGATATTGTCCTGGGTGGCCCCACTCCTGAATCAACGGGGGCTCCGTCTCCACCAACAAATCAACCGGGAAATTGAGCGGCGTGGTGGGGTTCAACGGGAAACGACAGATCATCCCGCCAAGGACGGAGAGAGACACAACGAACATCGTTTCACTTTTTGAGGGATCACTGAAAAAACCCTCTTCATCCGGTGATGGAAGAGGGTTTTGAGAGTTTATGTTTTACGGTGAAGTGAAAACTTCCACCGTCAAGTAACCTCCATTGGCGGAAGACTTGATCAAAATCGGTTTGGACAAGCTGTTTCGAAACTTGAAGTCCGGCCCGTACCAGGCCACTGTTGCATCACGTCCTTTGGGAACATAGTTGACTTCCTTACTGTGGGAATAGCGGGCGGTCACTTGCAATCCGGCGCGATCGACACTGTTGTACAGTGTGGAAGAGGTTTGGCAAATACCTCCCCCCATCCCGTCGGTAAACTCCCCGTTGACAATGACAGTCGCCATCTTATAGCCCCGTTGTGCTGTCCGTTGTCCCACGGTTTTGTTAAAGGAGAACTCCTCCCCAGGACGTAGCACCAGGTTGTTGATCGCTTGACTGGACAGACGGACATTGGTGGTCCGGTTGATCTCACCAGGGTTATAGCGCGTGGTGTACTTCCCGATCCGCTTTTGATCCACCTGTTCCAGCTGAGTGGCTGTCACCTTTGGCTTCAAAGTTTCCACCGGCAGCTTCCGGGATTTGTTGATCCCTTCGGGGAGGTTGGAGAGCCACTTCTCCACCTCTTTCACCAGGATGCGCTTTCCCTCCTGCTCCGGCTCAATCGGTGCGCCCAATCGTTCCATACGGGCATCCACAGCGGGGCGTTCCACATCTTTTTCCACCTTTTCAAACCATTTCTCCCACTTCTCACGATCCAATGTTTTTGGATCTTTGCCGTCAAAACCCATTTTCCTCAGGTCTGCTTCCCAGGTTTGGCCTTCATGGGTGAGGATCCATTTGAGTGGTTTCGGTTGCTCGGAGATACTTTTGGCACTCGTGTGCTCAGTGATTCCCCCTGTCACCAGCAGGGTGCCGATACCTAACATCAAAACCCCCGCCGTGATCGTTCCAAGAGCTGTTCCTACAGGCCCCAGCTTCTTCAGTGGGATCCGACGCAACACCGGTATGCCGGAGACTGTACCGGTAATTCTCTCTCCCAGTCTGCTCAACCATCCGGCAGTCGACGTGTCTGCAGGCCCTTTCTCCACCGGATCTTTTTTCTCCTCTGCTGCTGCGGCTGATTCCAATCCGGCGGAAGACAGCTTCTCCTGCTCACCGGTTTCGTCCCCGGGCGGAGCCGGCTCTTTCCCTGCTTCGACAACCTCTTTTGGATCCAATTGCGACTGTTCCCCATTCTCCTGTTGTTTACCTTGTGGGAGTTTGTTATTCTCCTCCAACTGCTTCCCTCTCCTTCAGACAAGGCTTGCGGAAGACGCTCCACCTCGTCCGCTGTTTTTGGACTTGATGGTATTGGAAACAGACTGTGTCAATCATTTACATATTCCGCATGTTTGTGAATTGTGCTCCCAAAAAGGCAGTTTTTATTTTTAAAAGAGACGACCTTGACGAAACCCATGGCTTCGAAGGGGAGGATCCAACGCCATCCGAACTGCCTTTCGGTATACATTGGGCAAGGCGTATTGCTCAATATCCTTTTCTTCCACCCAACGACAATTTTCAGGCAGATTCTCTTCTGACAGACACCACCCCTCCACCAGTGTGACAAACCAACGACGGTGACTGAACACGTGTTCCAGTTCTCCCACAACGGTTCCCAGCTCCAATTTCAGCCCGAGTGTAGCCCATTGATCCCTCAAGGCTCCACCCGGAACCGGTTCTTCTGGCAGGGATTCCACAGTGGGAAGTCCCCACATCCCCCCCAGCAATCCTTCCGGCGGACGCCGCTGGAGCAGAACCCGGGAGTCCTTCATGATCCAACCGAAGGTCATACGAACGGGGACAGGTGGCTTCCCTCTGGTCTTCACAGGCAATTCCGCCTGGATTCCTTCATGACGGGCCCGACACTCTCCTTGCACGGGACAACCCTCACAGGCCGGGGAAACCGGGGTACAGATGAGAGCCCCCAATTCCATCAAAGCTTGATTGAAATCCCCCGGACGATCTTCCGGAATCAACAGCCGGTCCAGCTCTTCAAACTTACGGCGAGTGGAAGACCGGGTCACATCGTCCCGCAAAGCAAACCAACGGGAGAGCACCCTGAAGACATTGCCGTCCACTGCCGGAACCGGACGGTTATAGGCAATGCTTAAAATCGCCCCCGCAGTATAGGGACCCACTCCCTTCAATCGGGAGACGGCCTCGGGATCATCGGGTACAACTCCACCGTATGTCTCCACCACTTCTTTTACAGCGGTGTGAAGGTTGCGGGCCCGGGAGTAATAACCCAATCCCTCCCAGGCCTTGATCACCTCTTCTTCGTCTGCTGCAGCCAGCTCTCCCGGTGTGGGAAATAAGGACATGAATCGTTCATAATACGGGATGACAGTATCCACCCGGGTTTGCTGCAACATGATCTCCGACACCCAGATCCGGTACGGGTCCTTGTTCTTTCTCCAGGGAAGATCCCTCCGGTTCTGATCATACCAGTCCAACAATTTTTTTCGGACCGCCTGGATCCAGTCATCATCAGGGGCTTGGATCGATCGATGATCCTTTCCACCCATGGAATGCCCTCCCTGCTCCATTCTCAGCTGTCTCGTTCCCGGGTGTTCGGCAGATTGCGAAGGTCGATCAACTTCAGAACCTGTCCCTTCGCCGACTCTTCACGAACCAGCAGTTTGTCCCGTTTCCCGGACAGGTGAAAACCAAGCACTTTCTGCCGGGTTCGATATACCTCTCTTTCCTCCATGTTATCCTTTACAAACAGGATTTCATGGTTTTGCGCCAACCAGACGCCCCCGGGGTCGAAGCGGACATAGTCCGAGTCGCTCTGTACTTGGTTATATACATCATATACCCGGGATTCCAAGGTCCTCAAGTCAACCAACTTTAAAATTCCGTTGATCGCATAGCACAGATAGTCACCGCCCGGGCTCAAAGTCAAATGCTTCAATCGGGTGGAAAGAAGATTTTGCTCGCTTTCCACATAGTGAAAAATTTTCCCGTCGGTAACATGAACCTCTTCAAAGAAGATTTCCCCGTCTTGCTGTTTTCCCGTGGGAAATGCCAGATATCGGCCCGCAGGATCCCAGGCAGGCTGTCCGACAATCCAACTTCCTTTCACAGCCCGGTAGAGCGTCTCCGTCTTCCCGTGGTCCGGGTGGAACACAGAGACTCTGCTTCCCAGGAGGACAGGGCGTTCTTCGGGATTTTCCTCGTTGTTTTTTCTTTTCTGTGGAGAAACCACATAGGCGAGCCGAGCTCCCTGGCGGCTCCAAACACCGGTATGACCGCCGGCCAATGTATACACCCGTTTCGCATCAGCGCTCCGGTAAATTTCATTTCCGATGAGCAGGTAGCGGCCGTCTGCAGACCAGTTGGCCCATTCCTCTCCGGAAACAGCCGCCTCTTCCACCCCTTTTTTAAGAATCACAGCCCGCCCCGACTGCACTGTGTACAAATGAAGAGTCAGTTTGGATCCGGACTTTTCACAATAGACAAAAGCATTGCCCTTCGGGGAGAGAGAGACCGGTTCTTTTACGAGAGGCAGAGAATCAGACACTTTCACCATCCGGCCACCCCGTTCCAAAAACAGCTTTCGGTCTTTTTTGGAATCCCGGATATGGATCTTGATTCCGTCCCCCAGGTGATGAACGGCGTTGCTGTCCCCATATTGGTTGGTCCAATTCACCTTTTTCAAGCGGTTGTTCTTCACATCAAAAATATAATATCCGCTTGAACTTTTCGTCTTTCCCCAGAAGTATAAATGGTCATTTTGAAACAGATAAGGGGTTACTTCCCGGAATTCAGCTTCAAACAATACGCCGGGTGGGCCGGCGTCCCGTCCCGTGACCCAGCCAAACCAGATCACCCCCCCACAGAGAAGCAACAGCAGCAGGACTGGCAGACCGCACCGTTTCCACCGGCACCGCCTGAACGCAACCATCCCTTTCAAACCTGGGGCCTCTTTGCCCCATTTTTGTCCATGGTTCTCCATCCGCCACGTCCCTCCGCGTCAGTGAAAACCTTTCCATTCATTCAGACAGTGGATATCGATGGCTCCAAACAGGTCAGCCAAAGCCGGACAAAAGTCCGGCTTTCCCTGCCATGGCAAAATACTCCTTTGCTTAAGTGTACCAAAAAAAACAGCGAGAATTAAGGGGAATCTTTTGAGCTGGATTTCCTTGTTTGAGCACACTCTCAGGCAGGGCTCAGTAATTGAGATTTCTTAGGGAAGTTGTCATAACCGGCTCAAGCGATGGATGTATCAGACACGATTTCAATCCTCTTCTCCTGTGCTATAATGGTGCAGAAATCATCCCCGGTGATCCCCCGGTTGATTCCGGATCACCGCACTGTGAAGGTGAAAGCTATGAAGCTGTTAATATATCACTTGTCAGGGATCATATGGATCAAAGAGATGGAAGGAATCCAAGACAAATTCAATGAAATTGCCGAGGATCCTACCCGTGAGCTGTGGAGTCCTCTGGTGGATCATGTTCTGATTCCGGCGTCACAGATCGCCCTCATTATCTTCCTGACTTGGCTCGCTCTCCGCTATCTCGGACAGGTGATCGATCGGTTGCTCAATCTGAGCCGGTTTCAAGAAAAACGCGGAGCGACTCTCGGACGTCTGATCAAGTCCGCCGCCCGATATGTCATCTATTTTATTGCCGCAATCGCCATCCTGGAGAAACTTGAAATTCCGGTCACTTCCATTTTGGCCGGAGCGGGAATCGTCGGGTTGGCGGTGGGTTTCGGTGCGCAAAGTCTGGTGAAAGATGTAATCAGTGGCTTCTTTATTATTTTTGAAGGACAGATGGAGGTTGGCGATTACGTCCAGATCAATGGGGATGTCACGGGAACCGTCGAGGAGATCGGTCTGCGGGTGACCAAGATCCGGGAGTTCAATCAGCGATTGCATTATTTCTCAAACGGGGAGATCTCCCGGGTGACCAATTACAACCGTGATCAGATGCGACCCCTGGTCGCCGTGACCGTCCCCTTTGAGACGGATCAGGAACTGGTTCAGAAGACCTTGAATCAGGTGAACGAAGACCTGGGGCGCCGACTGGCTCCCTTTGTGATCGAACCTTTCAGTATCTACGGAATCACCAACATCGGGAAGGATGGAGTGGAATACACCATTACGGCCGTTGTGACACCTGAAGAGTACTGGTCGACCGAACGGGAAATGCGGAAATCGATCATCCGGGCTTTCAACCTGAAGGGAATCGAGATCGCCTACCCGCACCAGATTATGAAAGTGTCCCCGGAGACCCCTACGATTTTCCCCGGCAAAGGGAATCTGGAAACGTAAAGGCTGAGGGAGTTCCCCCAGCCGATCTTTTCATCATCAGGTGGTACTTCTGACGACCGCTGCGATCACAGCGGTCACCCCCACAGAAATTCCCACCCATAAAGCCACTCGTTTCAAATCCCTGCCCATGGTTTCCACGTGGTTCACCTGACGGACCACTTTTTGCTTTCTCTTTTTAGCCATATGAAAGTGCACACTCCTTTTGAATGTTGTAATCTTCCAAGGGGATTTTATCCGTAGGGAAATCAGTCTTCTGTGGTCAATTTCAATTTATTTTACAAAAATAAAATGTTATTGTAACCTAGTTGCAACGTCTCCGTCACTGTTACACGTTTTTCCTCTGTGGCATATTCTGAATAAAAGGGCAGACCGGTGTTTTTGATCTCCTTCACATCCCCTCTGCAACAACGGGAATTTCAGCAGAGTCGAGGTGACCACATGTTATTTCGTGAGAAAATGATCGTCATCCACCAATCCTTCGGCACTCCCCGGGTGATTTATTCCCTACGCAACCGTCTGGAACGGCATAACATCCACAGTGAGCTGAGAATCCACCGTGGTAAGAAACAATGGACCACCTGCCAACTCCTCGTTCCCAAAAAGGATTCCCAAAAAGCATTGGATCTTCTCAACCGATACAAGCAGGAGTTGGAACAGGCCTGAGGGCTAAACTTCAACTCCCGCTGAGATAATCCCACAGATAAAATGTGGCATAACTCCGCCAAGGTGTCCAATTCTCCCCCCACTGCCGGACATCGGCTTCTGTCGGTTGCTGATCCAGCCCATAAGCTTTTTTCAGAGCATTTCGAAGTCCGATGTCCGCTGCCGGCAACAGATCGGAACGGCCCATTCCAAACAGCAAGAGGCATTCGGCCGTCCAGCGTCCCACCCCCCGCAAAGAGACCAGTTGATCGATCGCAAGCTGATCCGGAAGCGTTTTCATCCCTTCCAAATCCAGCTCTCCAGCAACAATTTTCCTCGAAATGTCGATAACATACTCCGCCTTCCGGCGATTAAACTGCAGTCGCTGCAGGTCCTCGTATTCCAAGCCGGCCACTTGGGAAGGGGTGGGGAAAACGGGCAACCATTCCTCTCGAAAAGGGATTTTCTCTCCTGCCCGTTCGATCAGACGCTCAATCAGGGTTGCCGCAAAGGCGAGGTTTAACTGCTGACTGATGATCGTTTTTATGAGGCATTCATACAAGGTGGGGTCCAAGACAAAGTGAAGACCTCTTCGTGATTCAAAAATGGGAGCCAAGCGGGGCTCCTTTTTCATCTGTTCATAAAAAGGTCCCAATTCCACATCCAGAGAAAACATCCGCCGGATCATGCCTTTTAAACATTGGCGATCCGCCTCAGAGAGCTCCTCCTCTGCCCGGACAAGAATTTGTGCACCGTCCCAGCCAATGCCCACCACCAACGGCCGGTCCTTCAAATGAAGGGTACGGTAAAAGAAACCCTCCCGGAACTGGTAGGCTGTCTTTTCAAAATGGGCCAGGCGACGGGTAGTCGCTTCAAAGGAGTAGGGTTGCACAGGCTCCAGTTGCAATACGACCATTCACGCCCCCCCTTTTTCGGAGTAACTTCCCCAATTATATCATTTCCTCTGGAAATGCTGTCCCAAGCGAGACTCCAGGGGGTCCTGACAAAGCCATTGGTGGAGGTCGAGACGCGCGACGGTCTCCGATCTCCTACAAACGCATTGCGAGACTGGGGAGGAAAGCGCCCTGGCGAGACTTGTGCTGTGGGTGCAAAAGCGAATCAAACTCCGCCGTCCTCACTCTTGTGGGTTCTTACCAATGTTTGTTGAAGGAGCACTGGAAGCGTTGTGAATTAGTGGCGGCCGGTCGGTCGGGATCGGCCTCACATGACCTTTACGTTGTTCTTACGATCCAAAATCACTCCATGTGAAACCCATCCCTCCCTGTGTTTCCCTCTGGAATTCCGGACACACCATACCCATACAGCTAACACCCAAAAGGCCACGGAAGCCCCATGACCTTTCTCTCGGTCCGGATTATTCCACCAACTCTACCCGAACTCCTTTTTTCACACCGAACCGACGGGCTTGATTCACTTGATCCATATATACATCGATCCGCTTTCCTTTGATGGCGCTCCCTGTATCCTGGGCGACACGATATCCGATTCCGTCGATATACACTCTGGACCCGATCGGGATCACCTCCGGATCCACAGCGATCGTCACTCCCTCCGCCACCCGGGCCCCGCTGGATGTGACACCGTAGGCGGGGTGGTCCGGGGATTTCCCTGTCGACTCGGGACCGGAAGTATAGGCGGTCAATGTGAATTCGCCGAGGGATTTCCCTCTGGCCATGACCGGGATCTCTTCTTCCTTCCTCTCATTCTGGACGACTTCCCCTTTGACGGGAACCCTCAGTTTCTGCCCCACGCGGATCAGGGATGGGTCTTTCAGTGCGTTCAACTTAGCGATGGTATGGACATCAGACCCATGTTCCCGGGCGATCCGGTACACGGTGTCTCCCTTTGCTACAGACACCGTGGTGTAGCTCGCCCCGGCCTCCGCTCGATCCGACCACGGTCCCCCGCTGTTCATCCCCGCCGCCAACACCCCTACTCCCGCCAGACTGAGAGCGGCCACGAACCATCGGTTTATGCTCATCGAAGATCACCTCATGAAATAATAGATTTCTTTTGCTAGATTCAATATCCATCTTCGCCCAATCCGTGGGGGGTTATACTTCCCGCTGCACAAAAAAACGGACCCAGAGGTCCGTTCTCATTCACACCTCGATTTTCCGATACCTTTCCCCGGCCAGGAAACCGAGACCCCGATACAGAGCGTAATTGCCACCCAATAACAACAGAAAAGTGCTTCCGTAAATCAGTGAGTCGGGCACATCGAGCCATTTCATCAGAAACACGATCAGAGCCACCAGGCCCGCCACAACCATTTGGATCATCATCATCAACAGGCCGTTGTAGCCGCCCCGGATCGCTTCCTGGGGAGTGTTCCAGTCGAGTCGGGGAATCATCAGATTGATGACGATTCCCACTCCGGCCATTCCGGCCCCCGCAGCGGACCCGAGGAGAAGTGTCCACAGGAGAACCCAAGCCCCTCCTCCCACCAGTATCTGCATCGCGACCACCACCCCAATCACAAAAAGGGTGAAGACCATCGCCAACAGCCACTTGGCCAATACTTGCTGACCTGGGGAGACGGGAAGGCTTTTGGACAGGGCGAATTGTTTACCCTCCCGGGAGATGCTGGAGACGGACACCCCGTTCACACCGGTGAGAAAGGCGATCGCCCCCACACCGCTCCAGATCAGAAGTTCCTCCATGAAAGGCAGGGATTGAAGATCCGCCACGTCTTGAGCCCCATTCCCACTCACCCACATCGGAACAAACATCATCAAGGGAAAAACCAAAACCCCCAGTATCGCCTGCAAAAGGAAAGCGGAAGTCCGGAACAGCATCCGCCACTCTTTTCGGAACATGGCTCCCAGTGGCCAACTCTCTTTCCCGACGGACTCCCTCCAGTCGGCACGGGTCCGCTTCCCGCCCATTCCTCCCGTGCCACCGAGCAAGCCCTGGTAATAGAGCCAATCGGCCAATTTCACCGCACCGATCGCTGCCGGCAGGCTGACTCCCAAAAACAGTAACCAGGCGACTCCCCCGCCTCCGCCGATGGGTAAACGAAGAAGCTCTCCCACCCAGGTTGCCGGGGGAAGCCAGTGGCTGATCGTTTCCGTCAGACCACCGGCGGTCAGCCAAGTTCCCAGCGTTTTCGTATCCTCCATCCGTTTCATCCAGTCGCCCCGAATCAACACCTGAAACCCCAGTATAAGCAATATCCCCAGAAATGGACCGATCGCACGCAGATAACTTCGGCTTCGACGAAGGTGGGTCACCCGCATCAACCCCATCGCGAGGACGGCAGCCAGGCTTAAGGGTAACAAGGGGAGAATCACCATCGTTGGGATCAGAGAGGCATAATATGGGAAACCCAGCTCCTCCGACCAGCCGTAGACGAGCAACCCCGGGAGAAAGATCAACGCCAGGAGGAGCACCTCTTCGATCCAGACACCAATCATCCGCGCGCCGAACACCTGGGCAGGGGTGACCGGGAGGGAAAGCGAACCCTCGCTGTCCTTAGCGAAGTAGAGTGTACCGATGATATGGAAGAAGCCGAAAATGAAAACTCCCACCAGGCCAGCCGCCGTTGTTAAAACCGGAAATGCATCCGCCTGCCCTGCCCATTTCAACCCCTCATATATCCCCTTGTAAAAAAGGAGAATCAATGAGCCAAAAGGGAGGAGACACAAAAGAAACAACAGCGCCAACAACGGTTCCCATATCCCTTCCTTCCGCACCAGATATCGATCTCTCAACACAGAGATCCGGAAATGACTTCTTAAAGAGACACGAATCAGCGCACGCCACACCCTCATCCTTCTGTCAGCTCCAGAAACAGGCGTTCCAAGGTTTGCTCATCCGCCACATCGCCGCCGGTCCCTTTGCGCAGTTGCTCCAGTTTTCCCGTGGCCACCAGCCGACCCTCTTTCAGAATGGCCAGACGGTCGCATAAACGCTCCGCCACCTCCAACACATGGGTGGAGAAAAAGACAGTGTCGCCCCTGTCGCTATGTCTGCGCATCTCTTCCTTCAGAATGGCCGACGATCGGGGATCCAGACCGACCATCGGTTCATCCAGAATCCAAACCGGTGGCTGATGGATCATAGAGGCGATCAGACTGATCTTTTGTTTCATCCCCCGGGAATAGCTGTCGATCAGATTCCCGATCACCGACTCCATCCCGAACCGTTCCACCCATTCCGGGATCCGCTGTTTGCGGATGTCCGTCTCCACCTGGTAAATATCCGCCATGAAGTTCAGGTATTCCAATCCGGTCAACCTGGGATAAGGATCGGCACCATCGGGCACATAGCCGATCTTTCTTTTTGCTTCGACGGGGTGATCAATGATGGAGACTCCGTCCACCTCGATCTCCCCCATATCCGGCTCCAGGATTCCGGTAACCATCTTGATCGTAGTGGTCTTCCCCGCCCCGTTGGGACCAAGAAAACCGAAGATCTCCCCCCGCTCCACTGTCAACTGCAAACCCTCCACCGCCGGTCTTCCTGATTTTCCATAGGTTTTACTCACATTTCCAAACCAGATCATAGGTTTCAATCAACATTCACGCCCTTCTGTCCGATTTAAGAAACAGGTTATTGGAAGCAATGTTTTTGGCCGCGTTGATGTCCCGATCGTGATGAACACCACATTCCGGGCATGTCCATACTCTAAGGTTGAGATTTTTCACGTCTTTGTTTCTGTAGCCACAGCGAGAACAGAGTTGGATGGAAGGAAAAGTTTTACCGACTTTGACAAGACTTCTTCATTTAGCCTTATACTCCAACATGGCCGCAAACTCAGACCATGACGCATCGGTGATGGACTTTGCCAGCTTGTGGTTCTTTACCATGTACTTGACTGGCAGGCCTTCCAAACAGATCACTTGGTTTTCGCGAATCAGTTTGGTTGACAGCTTATGCAGAAAGTCATGCCTTGCGTTGGCGATCTTTTCATGAATCTTTGCCACCTTGACTTTGGCTTTGTGCCAATTGGAACCGCCTTTTTGACGGCGGGACAGGATCCTCAAGATATCTAACGCAAAAAAGAGAGCAAAAGAGGTCAGGCTGAGAGGTGAAAACCATTCCCCTCCCTCGCCTGACGCTCGCTCTCAGTCCCCATAGCTGAAGCCAGGAGGAGTTTTCTCGCTCGCAAAGATATAAAACTCATCCCGGTCCCTTTAGCCCACCCCGACTAACCGACGATTTGGGCCAACATCCAGCTGGAACCATAGAAAACCATAAACTGTACTCCGGAACCCATTCCCAGAATCCGATTCAGTAAACCGCCAACAGTGGCAACCGCAAAGGTGACAAGGATTCCCACCAGCTCACCTTCATAGAAGGCGAGTACTGCAACCAACCCCATAAACATTCCGATGATCGCTTCATGGCTGATATTTTTCATCACCCAAACAGTCGCTTTCCGTGCATAGTTCATTGTAAATGGGTAAGCAATCAAGAAAGCCACAATCATTCCCAACAAACCATAGATCAAGAAATCCCAAACACTGAGCAAGCTGTGCAGATTATGGACAGGATCGCTCGTGAACACCGGAGGCGCATTGAACAGTGCCGCGGCGGGTCCGAGGGCAACGGGACTCAATGGAATTCCAAAGGCGACCAACGGAATCACGGTTTCTGCAATGTAGGTGGATTCCGTTACTCCGTTCATGACTGAAAGACTGGTCGTCGACTTCTTGTACAATCCACGTGTACGTGCAGCAGTTGCTTCTCCGAACAGCGATGTCATTCCCACAGGGCTGAAGGCAAAGGTAAGAGAGGACAGAAACGCGGCCCCACTTGTATACGCGGTCTGCCTTTTGGTCAACACCCGAAAGGGATTGGGAAAATAACCACTCCAAGAACGAACCTCCGGTGCCAGATGATACTCTTTCGGCCGGTCACGCAACAAACTCTGTCTGGCAGAAGAAGAGAGCGCAAACATCATATCAGCAAACATCGGCCCGATGGCAATCCCCAAGAAGAAGCTGATACTCAAGTTTTTCCCCAGATTGTCAAAGGCCATCAGATTCAAACTTTGCATCAACATTGCAAGGGGAAGGATCAGCACGATGCTAACATACCTTCCTTTGGAAAAGTATGCAATGATCACTGCGGCAACAGTGAAGATCACACCGGCAGATTCCTTGAATAAATCAGAAAACCCTGCAAGCAGTTGGGCAAAGGCAAGGGACACTGGCAGAGCGATAAAAGCGGCGAGCACCCCTCCCGAAACCATCTTGCGCAACGCCACATGGGGCACTCCAATCCTCCTCAAAGCCGCTGCGTGGTCCAGCAAAGGAACGGCCATCGTATCCCCGGGCACACCCATCAGTGCAGTGGGAATGGCATGGGTCAGATGTTTCGCCAAGATTGCCGACATAAAAAAGGCAAAAACCGCTTCCGGGGGTGTTCCCAGCAAAACAACGATTAATGTAAAGGGTACAAGAGTGGCGGTTTCATCTGTCCCGGAAATGAGACCGATAATTGAAAAAATAATTCCGCCAATGATCGCCAACAGTAATGAAATGAGGAGAACACTCATGAAGAACGGTCCCCCTTCCCGACGAAAATGTGGGAAATCCCCAACTCTTCCATCTCTTTGCGTGTAACCGCATCCTTTTGAATCATGTCAGCCTCTTCACTCGGATCAATCTGCATATCATGCAATATCGCCTCAATCTCTTCCGGGGAGGCTGTGGACTCGATGAGAAATCGTTTGGGCCTGAATAGGAGGGCAGCGATCAGGGTTGCCGCCAAACCACTCCCAATTCCCAACAGCAGAGAGTAAGAAAGGATCATCTTTTCATCCGCAATAGCTGGAAACAGCCGCTTGCCTGCCAAAAAACCGGTCAAGCTGAAGGTTGCACAAAGAATGATGGAAACAGTCACATGAATTGGATGGACTGTGTCGCCCAAAATTTCGATATACTTCTTTTCCGATTTTTGCATACGCTACCTCCGATTTCTGACTTTAGTCAACAAGTTAGTGATCGTATCAAAACGAACATCTTTCGCCTGCACTGCCAGTTCCACTGTTTGATCGATCTCCCATCCTTTCGCACCTGCCATGACCGCCAGGTTGCGGGCATGCAGTGCCATATGCCCTTCCTGGATCCCTTCAGCGGAAAGTGCTCGAACAGCAGCGAAATTCTGCGCCAAGCCGACCGCAGCAATCACACCGGACAGCTCCTCCACCGACCGGACCTTCATTATTTTCAGAGCCAGCTGGGCAATGGGATGAGAACGCGTCGCTCCGCCCACGATGCCAACCGCCAGCGGCATTTCCAATGTGCCCACCAAATTGCCGGCACTGTTTACTTCCCAATGTGTGAGGGAACGATATTGCCCCGAACGCGAAGCATAAGCATGGGCGCCAGCTTCGATTGCACGTGTATCGTTACCTGTGGCCAATACCACCGCCGAAATGCCGTTCATTATTCCTTTATTGTGTGTAGCGGCCCGGTATGGATCAGCCTCAGCAAATTCATAAGCACGAAGTATGTTTTGGACAATTGCATCCCCACCGATTGAAGCGCTTTCAAAAACAGCCCGTGCCCGCACTAATCGACGGTCAGCCAAATTGGAAATAATACGCAGAATCACTTGACCGCCGGTAATACTTTCAATCTTGGGGGCAACTGCTTCGGCCATGGTGTTGATCGAGTTCGCACCCATGGCATCTTTCGTGTCAACCAAGAGGTGAACCACCACCATTTTTTTCCGGGCAGTCTCAATCACATGTACCTCCAGATCTTTGGCACCTCCCCCCAGGGATACCAATGTGGGATCTTTTGCATTGCATTCTTGCAACAGTGCTTCTTTGTTTTCGTAAATTCTCCCCATGGCCCCATAAGGGTCGCTGATGCCAACCACTTGAATCTGCCCACGCATGATCGAACCTGTAACGGTGACATGAAACCCCCCCGTTTGGTAAGCCAATTTTGCAGCATGGCTGGCAGCAGCAATAACGGAAGGTTCTTCCGTCGCCATCGGAACAAAGCGATCCATCCCATTGATTTTAAAATTGAGTCCAATCCCCAGGGGAATCGACATGTATCCGATTGCGTTCTCCACCATACGGTCGGCCACCGTCATCTCAAGGGGAGTCCTTCCGCACAAAAGATCCCTCTCCTCCTGGGTCAAATCCGCTGCTTCGGCCACCATCTCCAGACGTTGTTCCGCCGTGAGACGATAAAAACCGGGTATACGTGTGCTCAAACGATGTCACTCCCTCACTTGTATAAAAATGGTTAACACTTTGGCTGATTGTTGATCGGCTGGCAGGAACAAATGTGGCTTCGTCCCTTTGAAATAGGCGCTGTCCCCTTTGTGCATCACATGTGAAGCGCTTTCGTAAAAGAGTTTGATGCTTCCTTCCAAGATAAAAATAAACTCATCTTCTTCATGGGTATACGATTCAATTTCTGCAAGGTCAGGATCAACTGTTACAATCATCGGCTCAATCTTGCTTGAACTGGGTTGGTTGGCCAATTTCTCAAATGCATAGCCGATTTCCAGGCTGTTTCCATGCGTGGTTCGTTTTTCTTTGGGGATGATCAACAGATCTTGCTCTTCCTCTTCTTCCCGTAACAACCACGCCAGAGGTTGGTTCAGTTCCTTGGCGATTTTGGACAGGGTTGCAACGGCGGCCGAGGCACGCCCATTTTCAATCTTGGACAACATGCTTTTGGTTAAATTGCATTTCTCCGCCAGAAGCTGCTGTGTCAACCCTTTCCGTAATCTTGCCTTACGAATGCGTTCTCCCAATACAGTGAGATCGATGGGTAAGCCCTCCCAAAGAAGCGTTGTGATTTTTTTCTGAGCGGTCGAGATGGGCTTTCACATGACCTTTTCGCTGTTCTGAACTGCCAATCCGTGTGAGACCCATTCCTCCGTGAGGTTGTTTTTCGCCAACGCTTCTCGAGTTTCTTATAATTCAACTATGTTGAATTATTTGATACATAATATACTCTACCTCTAATCTTTTGTAAATACCCAATTATAGGTCTACTCCCCGATCAGGATGTCATGATCAGACAAAACAAAAACGGACCCAGAGGTCCGTTTTCCCTTTACTCTCCCGAAAGTTCATCCAGAGTTTTGGTAAAGCCGGGGGCGAAATGTTCCAGAAAATAGTCGACCTCCGGCATTTGCAGTTGATCCATCCGCTCCTTCAGTTCATCCCGAGCCACGATGAATTCCCGGTTGCCGGCGGAGATCTCGGTGAGGCACTTCAGATAACCATCCAAAAGATCGGCTCCTTTCACCCAGCGATATAATTCGGGATCCTCGCTGAGGATCAGGGGCCGGTAACAGTCCTTGAGCTCTGCCGGCACCATATCGCAGAGGCGATCCGCCGCCAGAGATTCCAGCTCCCGGAATCCTTTCTGAATCCGGGGGTTGTGGTGTTTCACGGGACCGGGGATGTCTCCGGTGATCACCTCCGTGACATCATGAAAAAGAGCCAGGGTGACTGCCCGTTCCACCGGGACTTCTTTACCGTAGATTTCCGTGGCAATCGTGCACAGGGCATGGGTCAATACCGCCACATGATAACTGTGTTCCGCCACATTTTCCGGCATCACACTGCGCATCAGATTCCAGCGCTGGATCAGACGGAGACGGAACAGCTGAGCGAAAAAGGCATTCAAACTTTCCACCTCGGTCCAAGGATGTATGTCAGACAAGCTTTCCTTTCGCCATCGAAGCGGTCCGTCCCTCCCCACCCAACCGGGCAGGCCGGCCGAGACAACATTTTTCATATTGGTCGTGGATCACAATCACCGAGATCATAAAGATCAGACCGATCTGGGGAGCAAGGATGGGATAATCATACATTCCATGACCGAGTAGAGCAAAGATGATCGAGATCAGCACCCCCGCCAATCGCTTCTCCTCTTTGGTTTTTGCGGACTTTCGCCAGCGGCGTGCCCGACTGGTGGTGACCACGATCAAGCTGAGGAACAAAAGGAGTCCGACCACCCCGAAATCTGTCGCCATTCCCAGAAAAACATTGTGAGCATGGAACAGATACCGCCCCGTCAACTGATCAAACAGATAACTGAAGTGTAACGGGAGGACACCTGTCAACCAGTTTTCCGTAAACAACCGGAAGGAGTTCTGCCAGACAAAGATCCGGACCTCTGCGGTTGCAAACAGGGTCTCCTCCCTGGGAATCAATGTTTGGTTGGTATAGATCACCAGCCCCAGCATCACCAAGCCGAGGAACAGGAGGATGGTGCGTTTCCGGTTTCCTGTCATCCAGACCTGGATCAGAAGCCCGATCACCAAGCCCACCCAGGCCCCCCGGGAACCGGTGCACCAAATGGCAAGGCAAATGACGGCAAAGGTCACAAAAGCTCCGGTCTTCCGCCAACGACCCACCAACACCGAAGAAGCATAGATACTGAGAAGAGCCAGGCAGATCAACATGGCGGCAGCCAGGTTGGAATTGGATGCGGTGCCGATGCTGCGGACGGATGCAGCCTGTTGCATCGGATAAAAACCCAGCAAATAAAAAAGAGTGGACTTTTTAGTCGGAATCCAATCCACACGTTGTAGAATGGTCACAACTGCCGCGTACATACCAAAAAGCCAAAATTGGAGGTAATACTTCTGAAATCGCCGCCAATCCCAGTTAAGTCCTACCTTGACCCAGCGGGAAAGAAGATAGTAGAGACCGAACATCAAGACTGGGATCAATCCGACGGGCAACCAACCCATCAAGAGATAAGGATTGAAAAACCAACTGATCAGAGACCAGACCATAAATCCGAGAAAAATACGCTCCGGCCATCCGAGGAGATTCCATTTGTCTTTGTTCGTGAAAAGGATGACAACCCCCAGTAACAACAACACCACCGCAGGAAAAACCGGTGATATAATAATGGTGATTCCCAACAACTGCATCCAGCGTTCATTACTTCTCTCTTTATGCGAGCCCATATCCACAAAAAGACTCCCTTTATCCCAAAATTGCAGTACCCTCAGCATTATATCCATCCATTGGGAAAAGAACAAGATATAGAAAAACATGAACCTCGGGGTATGAAATCAGGGAGCCAAAAGGTTGAGCACGGCTTCAATACTGTGGGAGGGATGAATGTTTTGCCTCCATTCCAACATGCGCTCCCGGAGTTGGTCAAAACAAGGGTCTCCCGCCAACAGCTTTTCGAACCAGACGCTCAGCCCATCATCATTTGCCACCACTTCCGCCAGTCCCTGCTCCTCCATGAATCGGCCGTTTCTTTCCTCATGTCCCGGAATGGAACCATAGATGAGCAGAGGCTTTCCCTTGGCAATGGCTTCGGAACAAGTCATGCCTCCCGGCTTGGACACGATCAAGTCCGCCGCATCCATCAAGTCCGGCATCTCATCGGTGAATCCCTGGATCCGGATGCGGGGGTGTTGAAGCCCGGGATCCCTCTCCAGACTTTCTTTCAATCGCCGGTTGTGACCGGTACAAACCAGAATCTGCATGGAATCCTTCCATTTAGCCGCCATCTTGACCAGCCGGTCAGTTTGCCCCATCCCCATACCCCCACCCAGTATCAAGACGGTCGGCAACTGGTCGAGCCCCAGCTTACGTCGGGCCGTTTCCCGGGTCTGCTCCATCCAAAATCGGGAATCCGTCGGGATCCCCGTCGCATAAATCTTTCCCGGTTCCACTCCCATCTGTGTCAGTTGTTCCTTCACCCCGACATGAGGTACCAGGTAACGGTCCACTTCCGGCTGAACCCAAGAACCGTGTGCGGAAAAATCGGTGATCAAGGTGCAAATAGTCACCGGATATCCTTTCCTTTTCAGCCGGGCCATTCCCGAACTGGAGAAGGGATGGGTGGAGATCACCAAATCAGGTTGTTCCCGTTTGACATAATCGGACAAGCGGGGATACAGGGTTCGGTAAAGACACCACTGCGCCCATTTGGGGAAAGCACGGGAATGATGGCGCCCATAGATGATTTTCCAAAGAGAAGGAGCTTGCTCCAGCATCGAAAGATAGGAATGGAGCAACATCCGGCTGACCCGGGGACGCAGCTCACATCCCAATTCCACGACCCTGACCTCAACCCCCGGGTTTGACCGCTGAAGCCCTTTTGCCAGGGCTTCAGCGGCTTTCGTATGTCCTGAACCAAAATTCTCCGATACGATCAGGACTTTTTTTCCCTCGGGACACGCCTCTTTTTCCACCTTTAAGAGAGCGGGATCAGCCCAGGTCGCTCGGTCGATCATACCCGTTCCACCTTTCCCCCACACCGGACCGGTGACCGGTGTTTGGGCTGGAATCACCTTCGTTTATCGTCCGTCTTCATTGGAATTGCTCCTTATTATACCACAGACGACTGCTGGAAAAATCATCGTCCCTTCCCCCTTCTCTTCATCAAAAAAGACAGGCACCGATCCGCCTGCCTGAAGATCACCATCATTAAACGTGATTTTGCCTTCAGAGGTTTCTCCAATTCGGGATCCAGTCAAAAAAAGGGACCCCCACAGATGGGAAAGATCCAACTGTCACGGAAAATGAACACAGGAAAAAGGCTGCCCGGAAGGCAACCTTTTTCCTGTCGCAGTTGCAAAACGCCCCTGACGACTTCTTCATTTCCCTCCCAAGAATTGTGACATCCCCTGGACTGCTTCCCCGGCATCCGCTCCCTCAGCAATTACTGTGATTTCCGTGCCGGATAAACGCCGCATCAGGACCATCCTGCCCCACTTCTTTGCATCATACTCTTTGTTCCCATACCGAAGTGTAAGCTTGGATTGATACTTCTTCGCCTGATTCACGATCTCCAGAGCAGTGAAATAGCGGTGCAGCTTCACTGTTTTTTCATTTTTGACTCCATCCGGTGCCCCATCATCGGGGGAAGTTCCCGGATCCCGGGATGGCTCATCCGCCGGAGGCTCACCTGCTTCAGGAGGTTCCACCGGGTGACCGTCGTCTCCTCCCTTCCCATCATCCCCTGTCTCCGGATCTTCTTTCTCTTTGGAGGGAGCAGCAGGATCTTCATCAATCTCTTTCTCCTGTTCATCAGAGAGTATCCCGTTGATTTTTTCCTCCGCCTCAGATTTACTCATGGAAGAAAAACCGCTGCGCAAGTCAATCCAGATGCCGCCTTTGGGCCGTGCCAGCGAAACTTCCTTCAGCGTATCCAACTCGAGGGAATGCATGGCCGCTTCCTCCGCCTCCATGCCTTCGACACGGAGATACACATCGTGAAGGACGATGGAGGGCATCAAGGAGTCGATTTGCAAGGGTTTATCAAAACGGATAAAATCCTCCGGCTTGATTTTAAATCCAATGGCACTGGCTTTCAACGACAACCCCTGAATCGTCACAGGGCCCGGATCCTGCATGCTCACCCCCCAACTCCCCTGGCCGGTGGAATAGGATCCGCCCATTCTCATTCCGGATATTTTGGATTGTCCGATATTCATTTTCAACACCAAACCATGATGACCGGATCCCAGCCCCAGCAACATCCCTTTGGACTCAATCCGGTCCGCGCGGATCACCAGGGCTTCCGATGTTTTCCCGGATCCGGCGGCGGACACGGAAGGTACGGAGACCATGAGAAGTGATAAGATCAAGTAAACAACAACAAACAGCTTTCCTTTTTTCAACGGCGTTCCCCCTCCCGCGTACCGCAGATCCCCTGTTCAGGGAACGGGAAACCACTTTTTTTCAATTGGATAACGGCTTCCATCATCCGGTGGCGGATTCCCGGATCTCCACTTTTTCATCTGAAGAACCCCCGTCTGTCCCAGCTTGGCCCAAGCTTTTCCCCCCATCCCAGGCTACACAAAGACATCCGCCCACGATTCCCAGCAGCATCCCGATCACCATGCCGCCTAAGGCCCCCATCAGGGAGAGGATGGAGAGGAGGATCCCGAAGATACCGAGAACCCGAACATAGGAGGGCATAAACCAACCGATGATGCCACAGGCTAGCAAAAGACCCCCGAACAGGATTCCGGTGAAGGCGAAGTTACCTGGAACAAAGGTGAGCCAGTACAAATGGACCGGGATATACAAGGTGAACAGCCCGGACAGGATGAGCAATATCAATCCCGCTCGGGGTCGGTGCACCGATCTTTCCTTTTTAGCGCCCCTTTTGGACAGGTCTGTCCCGGGCGGCGCCTCTTTTTTCATCACATCCGACTCACCCATGCCGAATCACTCCTTCCTGAAAACTTTTTTGAATCAGTGGTGGCCAGGTCGGCCGGGATTGGGTTTCACATGACTTCTTAACTGCCATAATCTCTTCATGTGAAACCCAACTCTCGAACGGCTCTTTCACAATATTTCCAGTATCACTTGATTTTGTGCAACTCCAGTTTCATTCCCGGTAGCGAAATGCTGTTATTGTAGAGGTAATGTCCTTGGATCTTCGGCTTCTTCAACACCAAAACCGGTGCATTCATCTCAAATTTCCGACGGAAATCATTGGAGTAGTTATCTTTGATAGTCAGCTTTTTGAAATTATGGTCCGCCGCGATCCGGGTCATGTCCAGCACCATTCCGGTGGATGTGACTTCCCCGGAGGCAGTGATCATAATCCGGAATTTGGTACCCCCGGGCGCATTGACATCTTTGTACAGTTTCAACCCCTTGATTTTGGCATCCATCTCAGTGGCCACCTGGGGGACCGATTTTTTTTCACTGGTTTCCCCCACATGGGGAAAGAGCTTAAACTTTGTGATGTTGATCTGATCCGCCTCAATCGTAAATCCCCCGACGCCGGCTATGGGCACGGCCATCGCCACCCCCCCCGCATAGATACCGGAGACCACAGCCATCAGAAGCGCCAGCGAAATCGTCAAACTGGACCAAAACAACTTCCCGCGATACCTCAACAGATTCACCCCATCCTTTGGATTCTGTTTTGATCTGGAAACGACGTCGACCCATCCATGACTCGGATCCCGCTTTGAAAGCGATTACAGGAAAGGGCTTCTAAAGGTGACAGCCTCTCACCCGTTTCATCATTGGATCCTTTTCCCAAAATAACTGACAGCAGTCGGGGGTGTACTACCACCCGACAAAAGATCAATGGCCTTTTTGGTGTTATCAGGAATTGTATAATCATTCATACTCTTCAGCAACCCTCTTTATTGGGGAATAGAAACCCCCATAAACATAGGGGGGCACTCCAATTTCATGCGTTTGACAGGGTTGATTCACCAAAAATGGGCAATGGAGGGGATCGTGGTCCTACCAAAGTGACCTTTTCACCACAGGGGTACTACAATCCAGACGGGCTGAAGCCCTGGAATGAAGGTTGTCATCCTACCCAGCGGGAAATTTTACGGGAGGGGGGGTAGGGGCAACATTCTTCCTCTGGTGATACTTTGTAATATGGCTTCGCCCTGCCCGATGGTTAGATTTGGAACAGACAGGCTACACCCCGTTGCTGGATGGCAGAGCGCGACCGGGGAAGACACGACGGGTGCAAAGGTCGCGTGGTAGCACATGATCTCCCCATCCAACACGTGGTTCATCAAGAACCCTAATATTGATATACTTCATTCAAGATGAAGAGCCTGTCATCCGGACAAAGTGAAGAATATTCAAAGAAGGGGGCGGTTGGGATGCAGATTCCAGCCTTTTTGACCACTCCTTTGATTCCTCGTCAAGAACTGCAACAAATAATCGATACGATCCACTCGGGCTACCGGGAAGGTCTGGCCAACTGGAAAGTGAAACTGTCCACTCTTCATGCAACGGAAGAGGAAAAGCGCTCCATCCATGAGCTGTTTCATTTTCTGATGCGAAACATCAGTATGATCCCCTCCCAGTCCGAAGAATTTGAAAATAAGTTCCTCCATTTGATCCGGCGGCGCCGGTCCGTCCTGAACAACGCCCGGATCATCCTCACTCTGGGGATTTTTGAGGAAATCATCATGGAGTTGCTCTTAAAAGACCCGCATCTTCCTGAGATTCATACTTACTATCGCTGGCTTCATTCCTTGGTTCTCTCTCTGACCTTCTCCGTTTACCATCAAGAATGCACGAAAGAAAATACTGGCTCTTCAGAAAGTGGGACTTTCCCCGACGAGATCCGGAAAAGTCCCGACATCCACTCCCTGCCCTCCCCCTGGCAGACAATTCTCCGCTTTGATGAACTGCTGTTAACCTCCCGCTCCCTGGAAGAGTTGCTGACAGATTCGGTTCAATTTATCGTGGAAAAAACCCAGTTTCAACGGGGAGCCCTGTTCTGGTACTCCTCCGTCACCCGTACCGTGGAAGGCATCTATTCCTATCAGGTGGACCTCACCGAAGTGCGGCAAGTTCGGGCATTGGAATCCAACATCCCGGGAATTGCATGGGCCATCCGGGAGACTAAACCCATGTATCTGCAGGACGCCAAGCTTTTCTTTCCCCTCCATTATGTAAAACAGTTTCGGCTGACTTCCTTGCTGGCTTGCACCCTGTACGGGGAAAACAGGCAACCTGTGGGCTTTCTCCTGCTGGACCAAGACGGGAAACCCTTCGATCCCCCGGATTCCCAACGCTCCCATCTGTTGGAGATTTTGGTCGCCCGGGTCTCCATGGTACTGCGGGTCAAGCTGTATGAGAGCACTCCCTTCTTCCCCAGCCCCCCCGCTTCCAAACTGCTGACCCGCAGAGAGCAGGAACTCCTGCAGATGATCGCTTACGGCTACTCCACCAAACACATCGGCGAGATACTCCATATCAGCGAGCATACCGCCGCAGAGTACGCTCAGACCACCCTGAGAAAACTGAATGCCAAAAACCGTCCGGAAGCTGTTGCTAAAGGCTTTCGCCTGGGAATTATCCAGTAAGGGTTATATCCGGTCCGGGAATCGGAAACCATAGATGATAGATTCCCAATAACTACCGAAGAGAAAGCCCTGCTCCATCTTGACGCACCCTGTCTTGAAATACTATAATTCTACAAAAGAAGTGAAAAGAACTTAAAAATTCCATTCCGGAATTTTCGGTTAAGTTCGGGGGGACGGCGAACAACCTCCCCTTTCCCCCACCCCCATAAGGACAAATCCTCTCCTTTCACCCCAAACGATGTCCATGGTTCCCGGTTCGGCGAAAACGTCGACATCCCTTCAAAGGTGGTGTATAACCATGACAGCTCTCCTTCATTTCAACATGCAGGACGGAGACTGGGTAAGAGGAAAAACGAACAAAGACGAGCTGTTCCAAGGATATATCGAGTCGATCAACTTAAAAAAAGGAACCGTGAAAATCCGGGTGACTCAATCGGACAACCAAAAAATTATCGGTGAGATTTCTGACAGCACCCCGGACCGGATCCGTCTCTTGGAAGAGATGCCGCCGGATCGGGAAGGTCATCTCCTCAATTTTATCGATCTCGCCCTGTCCACCAAGGACAAGAAATGGTTTATGGAGTTGACCGACACCTTGAAACAGACACGCGTCATGAAAAAAGACGGATTGGCTTCCTGACGGATTATGATAAAAAAGGGGCCACCGCGCTTGGAGGCGGGTGGCCCCTTTTTTTCGTTCCCTGGAAAATATTGTGGTTACAGATACATTTCTCTCACTTTTTCCTGTAACGCTTCATCCTCCAGATACTCATCATAGGTGGTCATCTTGTCCACCAGACCCCGGGGTGTGATCTCCATGATCCGGTTAGCCACTGTCTGGATCAACTGGTGGTCGTGGGAGGTGAAGAGAATCGTCCCCGGAAATTCCTCCAACCCCTTGTTCAAAGCCGTAATCGACTCCATATCCAGATGGTTGGTCGGCTCATCCAGAAGGAGAACGTTGGCTCCGGAGAGCATCATGCGGGCCAACATACAGCGCACCTTTTCCCCTCCGGAGAGTACCTGTGCCTTTTTCATCACTTCATCCCCGGAAAAAAGCATCCTTCCCAGAAATCCGCGGACAAAGGTCTCCGATGGATCCGGGGAGTATTGACGGAGCCAATCGACTAGGTTGAGATCCACTCCGTCGAAGTATGCATTGTGATCCTTGGGAAAATAAGAACGGCTGGTGGTGATTCCCCAATGAACCTCCCCGGCGTCGGGTTCCAATTTCCCGGCGAGAATCTGCAGCAGTGTCGTCTTTGCCAGACCGTCCGGCCCGACAAAGGCCACCTTGTCTCCTTTATTCAGGGTGAACCGAAGGTTGTCCAACACCTTTTCGCCGTCCACGGCTTTCGACAACCCTTCCACCCGGAGCAGATCGTTCCCCGCTTCCCGCTCCGGCTCAAAGTGGATGAAAGGATAGCGGCGGGAGGAAGGCTTGATATCCTCCAGACTCAGTTTCTCCAGCATTTTCTTGCGGGAAGTGGCCTGCCGCGCCTTGGACTTGTGAGCGCTGAAGCGGGCGATAAAGGTCTCCAGTTGTTTCCGCTTCTCCTCCAGCTTCTTGTTCTTCTCCTTGGCCATGGCAAGCGCCAGCTGGCTGGATTCGTACCAAAAATCATAGTTGCCCACATAGAGACGGATCTCCCCGAAATCGATATCCGCCATGTGGGTGCAGACGGTGTTGAGGAAATGACGATCGTGGGAGACGACAATCACGGTGTTGTCAAAATTGAGGAGAAAATCCTCCAGCCACCGCACCGCCTGAATATCCAAATGGTTGGTTGGCTCATCCAACAGCAAAATATCCGGTTGGCCAAACAACGCCTGGGCCAACAGCACCTTCACCTTGTCATTGCCTTCCAGGTCCTTCATCTTTCTGGTGTGAAACTCCTCGGAAACTCCCAGCCCCGATAAGAGCTGAGCCGCCTCCGCCTCCGCCTCCCAGCCGTTCAGCTCGGCAAACTCCCCTTCCAACTCCGCCGCCCGCACCCCGTCCTCCTCGGAAAAATCCGGTTTGGCATAAAGAGCGTCTTTCTCTTTCATAATGTCATAGAGCCGTTCATGGCCCATGATCACCGTTTCCAGTACCGGCACCTCTTCATATTGGAAATGATCCTGCTTCAGCATCGCAATCCGCTGACCGGAAGCCACCTGAACCTCGCCTTTGTTCGGCTCGATCTCCCCCGCCAGGATCTTCAGAAACGTTGATTTCCCCGCCCCGTTGGCCCCGATCAGGCCATAGCAGTTGCCCGGGGTGAACTTGATGTTCACATCTTCAAACAGCTTCCGCCCGCCGAAGCGCAGGCCGACGCCTTGCACCGTAATCATGTACGCATCCGTCCTTTAAACCTGATCCATTCCCACCTATTGTAACATGGAATTCCAAGGAGGGGATGGGGAGTTCGATGGAAGACAAAGAAGAAAGCACAGTATGTGTCCCAACAGTCGGAAATATGTTAAAATACCACTTGACGAAGGAAGAACGATCTGTCCCGACTTTCCGGACCGAGAAAAAACCTCACGTGAAGTTCCCGCTTCTCGTGAGGTTTCCGGCCCCGGAAAACGGGACCTGCGCCAACGTTCTTCCTTCGTCTTTATTATATCCAAGGCGGGTCAATACAATGCACTGCACAGAGATGTTGGCCCATTTTCAACTGAATCCCACCCAGGTGAGTCGTTTGATGCAAAGAAACCGCCCCCCAGGCGGCTTCACTCCTGGTCTTCATTCACCTTCCGGATCTTCTCCATCACATCCATCGGACCGTCAAACACGGGACCATCATACACCTGGGCCTGCATCAGGTCGACCTCCCGATCCGCCTCCTTTTCATCCTCTTGCCCTTGTGGAGATGGCCCCTCTTCCGCCTGGCCCGTCAGTTCCCCGGCTTTTTCATAGACATTCTTCTCGTTTTCATCTTTTGGTTTCATGTGATCCTCCCTGAGCTGGAAATCGTTTATAAGGGTAGGATGCGCCGGGAACGGTGAAATACACATATACTTCTAAGGTGAAGAGAAGGGATTCTCACGTTAGGGCATTATCAAATCAACTTATCGAAAACTCCGAAGAAGAGGCCTCTTGCTCCGGCTCCAGGCTTCCCCTTTTTTGGCCGGGAATCAACGACTGATATCCAGTGATCTATCCCAATTAACTGAACATTCGTAATCACTTTCTCCCGAAGCCGGATGTCCGGATCATGTTTGTGATTATTTGCTCCCGACTCCCGTCTTTTTCTGTAACAGATAAACGTCCTGGATCACATATCCTACCGTTTCCGCCGTCTTATTCTGCTTTGCTTCCATCCGGGTCAACTGCTCCCGGATCCCGGCCATCTCCTCTGATACGTACCGATACAATCCGGTGATCTGTTGGTCCATGTCCGTGGCCAGCTTGTCCACCTTCTCCGTAAGGGTCCCCACCTTATTTTTCAGCTGTTGTTGTCCTTCCTTAAGGATCCCCACCTCATTTTTCAGCTGTTGTTGTCCTTCCTCCAGGCCTTCCAGCTTGGCCATGATCGCGGCCAGCATCTCCCGATCTGTCACCGGTTATTCCCTCCCATCTGCTACGGTAGGCCTCCCCCACGAAGCCGGTATGGATCACCAGCCAGACCATTCGCCGTCGGGGTCTGCCAACATCACCGGGTGGTTGTTTTAGCATAAGTATACCCGTTTTGGGTCAGGGCGTCATCTTCGTCTCCTATAAAAGGAAAAGAATCACTCATCTTTCCCCAGTATGTGTTGCACTGCTTGATTGTTTCAATTGAGTTTGCTGACGCGGGTGGGATGTTTCGGGTCCTTTGGATTGGGAACCTGGTAGACGGAAAGAATTTCGAAATCGATGCAATCCGTTAAAGCATCTCTCATATGAGTCGCTGCGTGTGGGTGATGATCCAACAGCTGTTTTCTCAGGTAATTCAGACCGACAAAGGATTTATCCCCGCTGTTCTCAAGCCGGTCGACGTGTTCGATGATGATCTCCACATGCCCATTATAAAATGCCCCTTTGGAGTCCCCAATCAACCCCTACTTTCCGGAATCATCACAAAATAGGATGGGCCTTCAGAGGGCTCCATCCTTTTCACTATTTCTTCCTTACCGTTGGGAAACCACTTCCACATCCGATGCCTTGACGAAAACGTAGCGGTGGTTGAAGTGGATCCGGTAGTATTCATCGTTTCCGGTCACCAGCTTGTGGTTGGCATAGGGGTCATGGGTGAAGACCGATGCGTGGTAATAGTCGCTGTTCACCTTCTCCTCGGCCACATAGATCTGGCCGGCGGGGAAAGAAAAACCCCGTTCGGGGTTCAATTCAGCTTTCAATTGGACCGTTGTTGAAAGCAAATACATTCTCGTTAACGAACTTCCGGCATCAACCTTCACCAGGCTCAGTTTTTATGGGTTTCAATTCTGCTGTTACCGAGATAGAATCACCGGTGATCTCCTGCACCATAAACACGGATAAGGACATCATGACAGCTGCAACCAACCCAAATTTAATCCACTTCATCCTGAAATACACCTTCCTTGTGTAAATCCTGTTGTAAATAATACATATTAACGATCGCCTTCTGAAATTCTTCCTTGTCCAATTTTTCTTGGGACTGTGCCAATTTGGATAGGGCAATATGTTATGTTCTTTCGGCAACCGTTTATTTTCCCCTCCAAAACTTCTGTTTTAAAAGTTCGACATAACAAGACATAAATCGTCATGAATTATAAGGTTCGGCCCTTCATCTGATTTAAAGTTTTTAAAATTTCTTATAAATATGGGCCAAAAACAACTTACAATCCGAAGATAACGTCAAAATTAGAATACAAAACATATAAAGTACCCATTTTCTTTTATCATCATTTGTTATATAATTCTGGAAAAAGCCCTAACCAGAGGGAGGATTAATAATAAAACCGCTTGGTTTAACTGAAATCGGTGGAATCATCAGGAGAGTCAGAAAGGAAAAGGGACTGAGATTGGAAGATGTCGCAGACGAAAATATTTCCCCTGCCACAGTCAGTAATCTGGAACGGGGGGTTTCCCATGTTAAACAAGAGAAAATGTACTATCTCTTGGACAAGCTGGGAATATCAATCGATAAACTTCCGGAGCTCATCATAGATCAGAAGGAAGAATTTGAACGGGAAAAGTTCAACCTGTTCACCATCGAATCACTCAGAGACAATGGATTTCCTGAACTTGCCCTGGAAAAATTAAATCAGATGCAACTTGAAGACCAGCATCCGCTGGCGGCTTACGCCTATTTGATCAAAGGCAAATGCTCAACAGTCTGAAAAAGTGGAAGCAAGCAGAAAGAGCATTTTTTGATGCGATTCGCCTGGATCAAAGCCATACAACATATAGCCGTCGTAGTAATATTGAAGCCGCCAGCTTCACAGGTCTCTCCTTGTGCAGTTACTACCAAAACAATCTGGAACAAGCAATCACCTATACAAACAGTGGGTTAGATGCATTTGTTGATGAGGGAGAACGAATTCAATACAAGTATGTGCTGCTACAAAACAAAGCCATGTTCCTGGAAAAGATGGGCCGTCCAGTTGAAGCCCTCAAGGTGATTCAGAATGCATGGGAATACCTTCCTGAAATCGAACAAGTGGAGGTTGTCCTCGGTTTCTACTGGTTACGTGCCGAGCTGCTCCGTAGGATCAAAGATTATGATACGGCTTTGCAGATTGCCAAGGAAGGATTGGAAAAGGCACGTCTGACTCATGAAAATGCCCGCAAGTTCGACCTCTGGATTGTAACCGGAAGTACATATATGGCAATGAAGCGTTGGCCTGAAGCGGAGTCTTGCTTTGAAGTAGCTTTGAAAATGGAAGAGAAGTTCCCGAACCGAGAAATAGTGTCCACAGCCTATACTCGATTGGGTATACTTTATTTACAACAGGAAAGATGGGAAGAAGCGAAAGATTCCATCCAAAGGGCTATTCAAATCGGGGAAGAGTCAAATGATATCCTTCGTCTCGTATATGCTTTAACCACTATGGGATATTACCACAAACACCGGAAAGATTACCATGAGGCGATCAAACACTACAAACAGGCTGCAGAATTGGCTCAAAAACATCAACTTAAAAACAAAGAATACATTGCACTTTTCGAATTGACCCAATGTCTGGAAACGGTTGACGAAGAGGAATTCTTGGCCGCACTTAGAAATATGTATAAAATACAAAAGGAGTTATACCAAAGGGAGGGTATTGAAATTGATGAATTGGAGTAGGCTTCTTCTTGGTTTTATACTCTTGTTTACGATTTCGTTTTTTTCCACCCCATCCGACGCAGTCAACCCTAACGGGATGATCAATCTCAGTGGAACCAGCAATAGCGTACCCTCCGATGGATAAAACTGCTCAAAGGAACCGGGAAAGCCTTATTGCCCGGTTTTTTTGATCCCGATCTCAATCAATAGAAAAACCCACCTCCTCTGAGATGGGCTTCACGTATTCTATCCCTCAATCCTCTTCAAACTCACATTCCCTGAACTTCAATGTCCGGCCGTTTTCCTTGACGGTTCGGACGACGTCTTCGGGGGCTCCGTCGGGGAGGTGGGCCTGAATTTCCACCTGGATGGTGACTTCGGCTCTCTTTCCACCCGCAAACACAGATCAACTCCCATCATCGACGTCCCACCATCACCATATCCAACCCTTGCCGAATTACCTGAAACTCCTCCCCTCCCAAATCCGAAACCGCTATCGAATAATCGAAGGGGAAGAAGATCGGATGGTTGTTCAGTATGTCCAGTGGCATAAAATCCTGTTCAGAAGCATGGAGAAGCACATTTACCAACCAGCGCTTCAATTCGAGGGAGCGCACCTCGTGCTTGCGGGAAATCGTGTTGATCCACTTTGTGTTGGTCTCGATGACCCCCCAGGAGCGCAGGCTGGTCAACACCGCTTCCGTCGCCACTTCCACATGCCTGCGGTCCCCGTACAATGCTTTAATCTTGCGTCGGATCTGATGGCTGGCTATTCCATCTTGCAGCCGAAATCCGCTTCCCATCTCGTTGACCAGATCCCGAAATAGAGGGAATGCCAATGCCGTCATCCCATAATGGAGGGCCAACCGTTCTTCCGGCAATATGGACTGGATGATCTCCAGCCCTTTCTGCTGAAGATCGCGATGATCCCCCTCGACGAGACCCCAGATTTTCATCAGGATCGTCACCGAATTTTTCCGGGATTTTGTTCCCCGTATATCTGCCGCCAAAAAGGAGTCCAGCTTCTCATACATCTCTTTTGGACGGGTTCTTATCAATTCTTCGGCTGTGTAATCCAAATGGCGCAACATGATCTTTCGGTCGAAACCTACGGCTTTTTTCACAGTTTTTCCCTCGTTATTCCGATTTGCGAGTCACGTGGACAAAGGGCACAATCACCTCTTCCAAGCTGATCCCCCCATGGCTTACAATCATTTCCTTTTCATGGATAAAGGCTTCCCCACTTCGGGCCAGCAGAACGGAACTGCCTTGGGGGAGACCAAACCCCGGCCAGGCGTGGGAGGGATGGGCTTGTGCCGCACGGTCGCGCAGTGACTCGTCGCTGTATATTCTAACACGTTCACCACGACTGTGGGCAAGAACCCCTTCGGAAATGCGGCCGATGCCACAGCTCTCCTCATTCCCGTGATCCGATGTGAGATACAAATCGAAACCCCTAGCCAGGAGGTCGTCGATCAAAGCTTTCAGATATCCCTTTTTCAACCAAAGGTCGATTTCCTCATAGATCCCCTCCTGCCCCTGGATCGCCCCATGCATCAAGCGGTCGATGGTATCCACGACCAGACCCGCGATCTGAGTCTGATCTTTCTGCAACGCTTGGATGTGAGTGGAATCGTACACTCCCAGGCCCAGCCCTTTTTCAAAGGTCACCCTCATCTTGGAAACCTGATGGTTCTCCCAAAAGAGCTTCCATGCTGACGCTTCTTTTCGGGTGGTGTGCAGGGTTTTGGGGAACAACAGGGGTGGCTCCCCGGTGAAGATCGCCTGTCTGGATACGGAAGTGATCGTGGGCACCCAAGCGAACACACCGTTTTCCTCCATATTGAACTCTAGTTCCAATGCCTCCCGAATCTGGTTCCACTGCACAAAACTCATCCCATCCACCACCATGAGAGCCACCTTCGACCGTCGCCGGTAATCGAGGTAATGGGGAATGTGGTGCACCATCACCGGGCGGGGTAAGTGAGGCAGATTGGGCAGTGCCCGATATCCATGGAGCATCCAGTTGGCAAAGGCGGCATCCAGCCCTTTTTCCAGAGCGGCGATCCTCCGATTGGTCTCTTCATCCAGCTCCGTTAACAACTTTAGTCGGAGATGCTTCAACCTGCCGAATTGCATGGCCCGGTGAAGCCATCCCTTGTGGTCAGAGAGGTCATCCCCACCCTCCAGCTTTTCTAACAGGTGGTTCAGATGCTGTTTTTCTTCGGCCACCGGGTCGCTATGGATCCCGACGTGGGTCCATTCCGGCAGGCGGTTCGCATCGATTCCCCTCACCCGGGACAGCTTCCCTTCCATGAAAAGGTGTTCCACAAAAGGCCAAACCTCCGGATGACGAAACATTTGCATCTCGAAACCATATTGTTCATCAGGGGGCAACGCCTCTTTCCCCTGCTCTTTCTCCACAGACCATTTTTTCAGGCTAGTGAACCATTCCCTTTGAATGTAGTCAAAAAAGGCGCGGGAAGAGGAAACGATCTCCTCCACCGGCAAGCGATTCAATTCGGGACGAAGACGTAACTTGCCAATCAAAAACTGTTCCAGAGACTTCGGATACCGAATCCCCCGCTCATGTTTGGCAAAGAGGTGTTTCATCAAATCGACGGGGTTGTCGATGGTATCATAGGGTACCTTAAACACCTTGCGCAGGATGAAGTCGCAGGTGGCGGAATCAGAAGAGGGGCCCGTGTATTCTTCGTAGACGATGTGCAACCGATCCAGTTGCTCCCCGTCCAGCTCACTCACAATGTTGGCGGACAATCGGGGAAAAAGAGAAGAAAGGCGGAGATCGACACGATCTCCCGCCTTTAAGAAGTCATAGGGCAAATGGTCCAGGGAATCTTCTTTCACCCGGAGGAGAATGTGCGAGGAACGATTCTGCAAACGCTCCCGGCAAAAGGACTCATACCGGTAACGAAAGGTGACCGGGTCCTCATAGGGGATCAGTGTCAACCCCCGGTTCTGAAGTTGGGTCAGCAGTTCTTCGTCCAACAGCAGGTCATCCGGGTCGGAAACCAAGTACAAGCGCAGGAGCGGTTCGTCAAAATGATGGAGAATCCGATCGCGCCAGCTGCTCATTTCTCTCTCACCTGTCTTTCCCGTGGGTTCTCCCCTATTAGAGTTAGAAGCGTTGTGAATTAGTTCTGGCCGGGTCGGTCACCCTGTAACGATTTTTTCGCAACGCTAGAGCCCGAGGCGAATCTGGGCATGGTCGAAGTAGCGGAGCAGCTTTTCCTCCTCCTGCAGCACTTTTTCCGGGAGGCGTTCCCCCACCTTCACGATCCGTTCATAATCCTTTTCATCCCAAGCCTTCTCAAATCCGGCACGGATCGCTTCGGTGCGGAACTGCCTCAGTTTCTTGCGATTCCCCTCCAGCTCCTCCACATAGCGATTGAACTCCCGCAGCAGGGACTTCTCCCGCAGTTTCTCCAGGTCCGCCTGTTTGTTGGGGTCGGGCACATACCAGCGGTCTTTCGCCTTGGCGATCAACTCTGGATCCTCCTTGTCCCGGTTGCGCAGATCACTGTAGTTTTTGCTCAGGTAACTGTGAATCGGGCTGGGCACCGGTCCTTCTCCGAGATAGCGAAGAAAATTCTGCTCCAGCAGATCATCCAACTCCGGCAAAATCTCATGCTTGGCGAGGTACTGGATCTCCTTGGTGAAGTGAGGATGCAGATCCTGCCGGGTCTGGGGCTTTTTCATCAGCTGTTGGCGCAGCCACTCGATGGCACTGTTCTCATCGGAGACAAACAGGTTCATCTGAACAAAGGATTTGGCGAGGATGCGCTGTTTATCGTACTCGGCCACTTGGCTGTCCAGGAAGACCATCCCGTCCCGCAGCGGAAAGCGCTGGGCCACCTCCGCCTGAAACTCTCCTGAAGACAAGGGCACCGGATACCCCCGCTGCACATGATAGGCCACCATCCGGTCGAAGAGGACGCGAGGGGTGCGCTCCATGTCGATCTGCACTTCCCCTTTTTTGCCGAGGAAGGGGGCCTTCTGAGCCAAATGCCCCTTGACGAATTCCCACACCGACCGTTCCGTCCCGGCGGTCTGTTGCAGGTTTTGTGTCATCGCTTCTGTCGGTTTGTAAGCCGAGATCACCAGGTCCTGTTTGACGGCAACAGTGGTGGTGACCGCTTTGAAACTGCCCTGCTTCTTATCCAGTGCGGCGACATGGGCAACGATAAAGCCCGCTTCCTGTAAGGCGAGTTGGATCGTGTTCCAGACGCTGGCCTGGGAATTGGAGAACTCCACAGTCATCCAGCGGCCGGGCTTAAGGACACGGTAAGCCTCACGGAAACAGTCGGTCATCAGCTTCCGGTAGTCATCCAATGTTTTACCCTGGGTCTTGTTTTCAATGGCTTCCGGCTTGTTGTTGGTGAAGACTCTTAGCCAAGATTCCCACAGGAAATTAAGTTCAGAGTACATGATATTGGCACCGAAGGGTGGATCGAGAAAGATGTAATCAATTGAGTGAGAATCGATACAACAGTCGGACAAACTATTGGTTTCAACCAATGTTTTTTTCTGAGCGAAATGGTTTGACTCAAGGAGTTTCGCTAACCTGTTAACCTTACCTTGAAGGATATATTCAAGGGAAACATCTACAATCTGAGAGCCAACATATAATGTTCCGCTTAAATACCTATTAACTTGCGAGAAATGATTTGGAGCATATCGAGCAATCTTAGCCATCCCTAAAACTGCTTGTTGTACGGTATAAAGCAAATAGGAACGCATTGACTCTGTACTGTGAGAAACCAAATGATAGGCCTTGGATAAAGTCATTAAAGCACGTTTACTATAAAAATGATGCACATGAGTTATTCCTGAATGGTAACCAGCACGCCATGTATCTCCCCAATTTTCCCCTTTAAACATCATTCGATCCTTCGGATACCAGTAAGGTATCTCACTCCCTTCAACCTTCTCAATCAGCCCCAAGTCCCACTCATCCGGCTTCTTCTCAAACCGCCTCTTCCCCACCCGATAATTGATCAACACTGGGACTTGCTTCACCTGGCGGATCGTCTCCTCGATCGCTGAATCATAGTGGGTGATCCAGGCCCGTTCCATTTTCCGCTTGTTCAACTCCGCACCACAGCCGGGGCAGGAGAACTCCTTCTTCACTTTTCCCGCGTCTTGATCCACCGCCGCTTCCCAAAACACAATCTCCTCCGTACACTCGGGACAGACAAACACATCGCTCCATACCGTATAGTTGATCCGGCCGATCACCGGCTTTCCATCCTCGTCCATCTGCAATACGCCGTCAATCACATGCCGGGTCTCATACATCCACCCGCATTCCTGCTCCACTTCTTCCAGGATGCGCTCCGCTTCCCTCTTAAAAGCCTCGGCGTCCACCGGGGTGTTGTAGTTGTAGGCGATAAAGGTGGCGGCGGGAGAGAGGTCGTTCAAGATCGCCTTTCGTGCTCCCAGCTGGGAGAAGGGTTTGCCGGTTTCGTCTAGGATGGTGCCGTCCTCCCGGACCTGGTAGCCCAGGCTCTCCACCGCGGACCGGTCCCCGCACAGCTGGGCGGCGACACCGGTCATGCCGGTCCCGGCGAAGCCGTCAAAGACCACATCCCCCGGTTCAGTATAGTGCAAGATATAGCGCATGATGGCTTTGTGGGGGACTTTGGTGTGATAGGAGTGGGCATTGTAGATGGGGTCGTTTTTCCCCTCCGAGACGTCGGCGGCGAAGGGCTCCCGATGATACTCCCTGGCTGGCTCTCCCCCCTTCGCTTTCCGCTCTTCCTCCCATTCCTTCATCATCTCCGGGATGAAGGGGTTGGGGCAGGCGGTATAATAGGGCGGGTCCGACAGGGCGAGAATATCCTCATCCTCGCCCTTCGGAAACCCTTCCAGCTCCCTCAGTTCCGGCAGTTTTTTGCGCAGCTCTTCCGTAAAGTGGGCCCGCCGGGCTTCCTCGCTGTCAAAGGTTCGCCCCAAACAAGTGACAGGCTGATCGGTCTGCTTCTCTTCACCGTCCACCAAGGACAGCTGTTGGATCTTTTCGCTCATGGTGTGCCTCCTCTTCTTTCAGCATGATCCGCACGTTGGAACCGGGTTGGGAACCGACCTGCTCCTGCAGCATCCGTTCAAAGCGATTCCGCAGTTCATCGATGGTGAGGGGACTGCCGTCGCCCATCATTGCCTTCACCTGATCCATGGAGATTTCCACCCGATCAATTCCCTGGAGCAACTCCTGGATTGCCTGGATCAGCTTCTCCTCGATGGGGAAGGTCCATTCCTTTTCCTCGATTAAGCGGCGGATGGGCAGTTGCTGCTCTTTCCGTAACAGTTCAATGTTTTTCTTCACTTCGGAATCGCTCAGATTGGAGATAAGAATCTCCGTCCAATCTTCCAGCAGGGTTTGCAGTCGACCCTCCATCTCATCCAAGTGGATGTCCGTAATCCGGGGTTCCTCCTTGGGGCGGAATTGGCAGTGCGGACAGATCGGCTGGCTTTCCAGCTGATCTGGGGTCAAACTCCAGCAGGACTTCAGGGATTTCAGTTGCTTATACCACTGATCCAGGGCAGAGAAAGGAAGCAGATCGATGACGGACAGCTGTTTCAAAGCGTCCAGCCGGCAATCCTGGAGCAGGGCTTGTTGTTGGTTGTGCTGGGTGGCATTCAGTCGGGATTGATTGTGAAGGGTCAAGTAAATGTTCTGATACTCCGCCTTCAAATCCCGGATCCTTTGCTGTTCGCTGTACCCCGCTTCCCCGCTTTTCAGAGCCTGCAACAAGTCCTTCAGGGAGGCGTCCACTTTTTTTTGCCAAGGATGATCTGGGGCCAGCTGATTCTGAGCGGTGACCAAGTATTGAGCGGAACGGGTCCATTCCTGGGTCTTTTGTTGCAACTGTTGAAGCCGTTTCATTGCTTGCAAGTCTTCCCGCCGGGTTTGGATCTCCTCCACCGAGTATCTGAATTTCCGCAGTTTTGCCGGCGTCTGATACACCTGGATATGTTCCATGAACTTTTTCAACTCTTCCAGCTGATGACGGAACTGCTGAATCTCGGCATCGGAGAGCAGGTTTCCCTCCCAGGTGGGGATTCCGGTCCGGATGTCTTTCAAGGCGATGGCCGCTTCCTGGGTCCATCGATCCGCCGCGATCACCATCTGACCGATCCCTTGCTCCAGAGCGTTTGTTTTGAGCAGGGCCCGATTCACATTCAGCATCTCAAACAGCGCTTCCAGCTCCCGCAGAGGCAGGTCGCCGGATTTGCTGATATGGCTGAATTGCGTAAGCTGGTTGAGGGGTAGCCGAATCAGCTCATCCCACTTCATCGCATCATAGGTGGTGCCGTCGATGGTGATCACAATATCCCCGCTGTAAACCAGGGCGGCGAGAACGACAGCGAAGAACTCCGGCTCCAGATTGCGCTCCACTGTCCATTGAATATCGTCCTCTGTCCCTTGGACCGTTTGCACCGTTTCGATCAGTTCGGAACGGTTGAGCACTTGGCCGGGTCCCTTGGCCTCCAGTTTTTCCAGCACCCAATCCGCAAAGCCCGACCCACGGACATTCAGTTTCTGATCCTTTCCCAACAGCACCAAGCCTGACAGGATAGCGGTGCCGTTTTGGGTCCTGGGCGAGGAAATATCCTTGATGGCATCTACTGCATAGCCGGGCAGGCTTGCCTTGGTGATCGGGGTGCTCAGCTTGCTGAAGGAGGGGTATTCCGGATATTTTTCCTCAAACCAGCTCTTCAGGCAATCCCCCGCCGCTTCATCGATGATTTCACGGACCGTCGCATGGGCATGGGCGAAGATGCTCCATTCGGCCAGTTTCTTGGTTACCCCTCGGTAGGTGATCTTGAAAGCAGTGGGCATGTGCTGGCGGAACCACTCCACGAGCTGTTTCCGATAGCCATCGGCTTTTTCCTCATACAGCCTGCGAGTGCTGCTGGCCGACGTTTCTTTCATCTCCTCAGCCCCGGCGTAGAGCCTCAACCAGCGCATGAAGTGTTCATCCCGATCGACAAATTTGAAGAAGACTTCGTCAGGCTTCTCTTCATCTTTGAATTTGGGCGGATCAAAAGGTTGCAGGAAGTAGACATAGAAGTCCCGCTCCGGCTGGGCGGTGGACCGTTCATTGGGGGCACCGAAGAATAAGTACCCCTGCCGTGTCACTTTCCGATCGTGCCAGGGAAGTTCATGCAACCAGATTCGATAGCCGGATCTGTAAGAGGTCTTGGAGTTTTCCGTCACCTCAGCGAGTAACTTAAAGTAGTATCGGTCCAGCTGGTCATCAGAGAGGGTCTCCGACTTCTGCTCGATCAGGTCGTCAACAGCGATATCTTTTTTGATATCCAGGTAGTATTGGCCATTTGCTTCGTTGGTGGAAATATATTGCCAGCTGACCGTTTTCAGGATCTCCCGGAGTGTCACCTCGATATCCCCCCGGAGAAAACCGGAGGGATCCTTATCATCCAAAACTTCGGTGTGGAGGAACAGGTCATCCCGGAGCTCCTCGGGAGTGACTCCCACCGGGGAGTAGATATCATCGGTGGTCAGGCGAAACACCGCCAACGCATGGATGATCCGCATCGCCAATGGACGGTACATCGGCCGGGTAAAGGCGTTCTGGATCCGGTCCTGCAGGATTTTGGTCTTGTTCATCACCTCTTTGACGTCAGCATTTCCCTTAAGGGAGGCATCATTTTCGATGTAAGGCCAGTAACTGTCATAAGAGATAACACCGGGCCGCTCTTGCGGTACCTCTTGATCCATCACCTTTTTCATTTCGTTGCTAATCGTCTTCAAGATGACCCGCTTTTCCGCCACGGATACTTTTTCAAAGGTGGACAGATACGCCGGGTGGACGGGAAAGAGGGAGACATATTCCTCCAGCTTTTCGTTCAGCTTGTGATACAGGGGTGTAAATTTCTGCAGGTGCTCCCGGATGAAGGCCTTCTGCTTCTCATCCTTTTTTAGAAGGCGCCGGGAGACGACATAGGCAATATCCTCACGGACGATGTTGACTTGTTCAAATCGCTCCTTCACCCGGCGTAGCTGATCGGCGACAAAGTGAAAATTCGGATTGTCAAAGAGCATCTCCTGCACCCCGGCGATGAACCGGAATCGGGTTTTCCCGCAGAATTCCCCGATTTCGCGCAGAAAACCCAGGTCGAGAGCCAGTTCCTGCTCTTTACGTGTGCGGAGATGGTCCAGGAGTTCATCGACAACCAACAAAAGGCCCTGCTCCGGGTACACTTCATGAAAAGCCGCCATCATCTCCATCAAGCTGTTCTTATTGTTGTGAACCTGATCAGCAGGTGGGAACTGAAAATCGACATCTATTCTTTCCAAGCTGTCTTCCAGCTCACTGCAGATAATATCGCGGAGGGACATCTTAGACGAACCGATTTCCACCCGGATCACTTTAAACTTTCCTTCGATCTCCTTCGCCTTTTGAGCAACCCGTTGATTGCTCAGATGGGCACAGGTCCCTTTCATTTCGGCGACTGTGGAAATCACACTCATGAGATGCGATTTACCCGTACCGTAGTTACCGACGATCAACAAACCCTTGTTATCGGCATAACGGTCCATCTGCAACTGTTCAATCACCAATTCATCCAAAAGTTCCGCCATGCGATCGGAGATCACATAGGTATCCAGCAGTTGATAAGCGTACTCCTGTTGATTGGCATCCGTCAGCCGGATGATGGACTCGATCGGCTCAAAGTGAACTAGCTCCCGATATTTCATCATTCTCACACTCCCTTAAACTCTATACCCATAAAACAAAGGCTTGGGGAAAAGGAATTTTCATATATTCCGGATGACCCGGCTGTGCATAGCTCAATGCATTTCCATCATACTCCCCCGGCCAACAGACAAGGATGGTCTTATTTCCGCTGACGCTCTCAAACAAACGTAAGGGGTCCTGTTGCAAATCCGGATGAAAAATCAACTCGATCTGGTCGAAACAGAGGGTCTCGCTTTCGGTTTGATGGACGATTTCGCTAACCATACGCCCTACCTTTAACGGCCTTTTGTTGAGAGGATGTTCTTTCAGACGTTCACTCAAAAGCAAACTGAGGTTCATATGTACGGCATCCAGTTGTTTCAACAACTCCGTCAATGATTGCTTCTTCTCCTCTGTATGAACTAGAAAGATGAGTCGGTGACGTTGGGAACGGACTTGATCCATTTTTTCACCCAGTTGAACCAATAACGAATTCATTTACCCACCTCACCCCATCCATCGTATAAAAATGAAAGACAACTGCCTTTCAGATATCAAGAGAGTAAGGTCTACCATTTAGCCATTGATCTGAGTTACCCGTGTAATCTAGGTCGTAAAAATGCCTGTAAGGTCTATTGTATCAAGGATGGTTCCATTCCGGAACAGCCCACCATCTTTTCCAGTATGATATAAACCCATAATGGCCTTGATCTGAGCATATCAAAAAAGGTGTGCCAAAAATGGCACAGGTTTGTTTGAAATCCACCGGATACAATGCGGAATATATAGAATATTATATCCGCGGGCAAACATCTGTGCTATACTTTTATCAGGACCCGTAATATGGGAAACCCGGCTTCCCACCCGTAACGGTTCATCTTCTCCGCCCTGACCTGCCTTTGGTGCCAAACTGGAGACTCCTCCTTCCCTCAAGGAGAGCCCAGAGCGGAGACTGAGGAAAGGGGGTGCAGGCAAGTGGAATGATTCCACTTGAAGGGAGGTGAACCTATGCGGGAGTTCTTCCTTCAGGTTTTGCGCGAGGGTTGGGCCTTGGTCAAACTGGTGATCCCAGTGATCGTCGCCCATCATCTCCAAAAAACCCGGAAAAACACGAAGAAGCCCGGTTCCCCAGGCCGTTACCGACGGAACCGAGCAAAGCGCTCCAAGCGCTAACCCTCGGACCCGGTGGCAGCCGGGTCCGTTAGTTATTCTGTTTCCATTGTACCCCACTATTCCGGAGTCGTAAACAATCGGATTGGTAAAATGGAGGAAGTATCACGAATTGAGCTGTTGCTCAAAAAATTCATCTTCAGGTTTTGCGCGAGGGTTGGGTTTTGGTCAAACTGGTGATCCCAGTGATCGTCGCCCATCATCTCCATAGAGGTCGGATGCGGATGTCTCATTACCCAGGCCCTACGATCTTCCCACCACATCCCGCCACGTCTTGTCCCGGAGTTCCACCGGCAAAAAGTCGGTGTTCGGATACTCAATTTCGTGGTGTGTAAAGACTTCCTTGGGTGCCAAGGGATGGTCCACGCTGACATCCATCCCCCGGTATCGGGCCAACCAGCCAAAACCCATGGCAGAGATGGAACAAAGTTTTTGGTCGGGAGCGGAAGCATACTTTCTATTCTCCGCTTCCCGCTCCAAGTAATTCATCAGGGCAGACTCAACTTGCTTCGGTCGGTTTTCCAAGATTGCTTCAAGTACAACAATCGTTTCTTTTAAGATCCGCACTCTCCAGGGAATCTTCATCCCTTTTAATACAGAAAGGTGCTCCCGTGCCCCATCATCGTTACCCAGGATCAAATACTTGACGACAAAACCCGTCCGACCGATTTCGTTCAAGATTTCCGGTTCCTGTTCATCTTTCCAGCCGATGAGATGGGCCATGGAGTCGATCAGCTCCCGATGCTGACTGATCAAAGCCTTCATCAGATTGGAAAAATACTCGATCCCGGAGCGGGAGATGAAAGCCTCTGTATAGCGCGGGTGATCCGGTGTGTTGTAAGGCTCCGCCAACAGGATCGCTTCATCCGATTTGGCCGATAAATAAAACATCTGCTTCGCACCCACCACATCCCGATCAATCGCGATCTTCTTCACGGCGATGATTTGTGCAGCATAAGAAACCGAATCCGGAGATTTAAACCTATACGTACCCTTTTTCATAGCGTCCGTCGCGAGTTTCAAAGTCTGTTTTTTTCTTTCCGCCAAAATGATCAACCGTTGCTTTGCTTCATCTTTGTTCAATTCCTCATCACTCCTGTGATCATATTAAGGTGCCCGTGGGGCACGAGAGTTTACCAATCCCGACTTCTGTGGATCTGTCGTCCATTCCTCCCGCCACTGATGATGACCTTGATCCGGTCGACGATCTCTGAAACCTCTAGTGTCGATCATGGTCTTGCTCATTTGCTGACCGTTGGGGGAATACATACCTTGATATGGAATGTCGTCTAGAGCCGCTTCTAAAAGATCACCCGCTTCCTGAGTCGCAAAATCCGATTCGGCTTGCATTTCCCTTGCCTTTTGATCAATCCACTCCCGGGACATCTGTCGGACTCGTCGTGCCGGGCCGCCTTTGGCTGTAGAAGGATTGTAAGCGGGATCAGCCGGGTTGTAATAATTGGCCCAGCCATACTTTGAGGTGTCCCACTTGGACTCCACCACCACGATGTGTTCAATCTCACCGCGGTCGTTTCGCATGATAAACAAGCCATCGATACCGTTGTTCCGGTTTCCCCCCACTTTGGTGGGCAGCAGTTCATAGCCGAGGGCGGCCATTCGCCTCTCCATCAACACTTCACCCAGGACTCCTCTTTGCTGGGGGGTCAGTTTGTTTCGGATATAGGGCAGGTCTTCCAAATCGATTTGGTGTTGCTCAAAGAGCCGTCGTAACCGGTCTTCATTCGTCGTTCCTTTGAGGTTCCGGAAGTTGATACTATCTAATAGTTGAATTCTTGCTTGGGAGAGTTGGGATGAAGACGCAGAGGTACTGCTTCCACCCCGGACAAACTGAACGAATTTCCCCAGAGGGCCGTCCGCTTCCACCACCCGGACATTCGGGAAGCCAATGAAAAAGAGGCTGTGAGGATTCCCGCCCTTTCACAGCCTCTTTGTTATGGATTTATCACATTGGTGCTTTCATCTGAAGTTAAATCAATCACTTCAAGTGCATTGTATACCTCTACTGTAGAGACAGCAGGCGGGGATGTCTCATCACCCAGGCCCTACGATCTTCCCACCACATCCCGCCACGTCTTGTCCCGGAGTTCCACCGGCAAAAAGTCAGTGTTCGGATACTCAATTTCGTGGTGTGTAAAGACTTCCTTCGGTGCCAAGGGGTGGTCCACGCTGACATCCATCCCCCGGTATCGGGCCAACCAGCCAAAACCCATGGCAGAGATGGAACAAAGTTTTTGGTCGGGAGCGGAAGCATACTTTCTATTCTCCGCTTCCTGCTCCAAGTAATTCATCAGGGCAGACTCAACTTGCTTCGGTCGGTTTTCCAAGATTGCTTCAAGTACAACGATCGTTTCTTTTAAAATACGGAGTTCCCACGGAATCTTCATCCCTTTTAACACGGAAAGGTGCTCCCGTGCCCCATCATCGTTACCCAGGATCAAATACTTGACGACAAAACCCGTCCGACCGATTTCGTTCAAGATTTCCGGTTCCTGTTCATCTTTCCAGCCGATGAGATGGGCCATGGAATCGATCAGCTCCCGATGCTGACTGATCAAGGCCTTCATCAGGTTGGGAAAGTACTCAATCCCGGAGCGGGAGATGAAGGCTCGTGAGTAGCGTGGGTGATCCGGTGTGTTGTAAGGTTCCGCCAGCAGGATTGCTTCATCTGACTTGGCCGACAGATAAAACATCTGCTTCGCACCCACCACATCCCGATCAATCGCGACCTTCTTCACGGCGATGATTTGTGCAGCATAAGAAATCGAATCAGGAGATTTAAACTTATACATGCCCTTTTTCATTCCAGCCATATTGAGTTCCACAAACTGTCTTTCTTCTTCAGCAATCGTGATTATAAGTTGCTTAGCTTCATCCTTGTTCATCGCCTCTTCACTCCTATGATCATATTAAGGTGCCCGTGGGGCACGAGGGTTGACCAACTCTGAATTCTGTGGATCTGTCGTCCATTCCTCCCGCCACTGATGATGGCCACGATCCGGTCGACGGTCTCTGAAACCTCTGGTGTCAATCATGGTGTCACTCATCTGCTGACCATCTGGAGAATACATTCCTCTGTACGAGTTATCATTTAAAGCCGCTTCCAAAAGTCTTCCTGCTTCCCGAGTCGCAGGATCCGATTGGGCGCGCATTTCCCTTGCCTTCTGATCAATCCACTCCCGGGACATCTGTCGAACCCGTCGTGCCGGGCCGCCTTTGGCTGTAGAAGGATTGTAAGCGGGATCAGCCGGGTTGTAATAATTGGCCCAGCCATACTTTGAGGTGTCCCACTTGGACTCCACCACCACGATATGTTCAATCTCACCGCGGTCGTTTCGCATAATAAACAAGCCATCGATACCGTTGTTCCGGTTTCCCCCCACTTTGGTGGGCAGCTGTTCATAGCCGAGGGCAGCCATTCGCCTCTCCATCAACACTTCACCCAGGACTCCTCTTTGCTGGGGGGTCAGTTTGTTTCGGATATAGGGCAGGTCTTCCAAATCGATTTGGTGTTGCTCAAAGACCCGTCGTAACCGGTCCTCATTCGTCGTTCCTTTGAGGTTTCGGAAGTTGATACTATCTAATAGTTGAATTCTTGCTTGGGAGAGTTGGGATGAAGACGCAGAGGTACTGCTTCCACCCCGGACAAACTGAACGAATTTCCCCAGAGGGCCGTCCGCTTCCACCACCCGGACTTCGAAGGCCTGGGGAAGGAGGGATTTCAGTTTGTGCCCGTGGTCGGTGATCCAACCGCCGCCGATCCCCATCAAACCGGCCAAGGCCCCGGCGAAGAGGGCTTTTTTCCAGTTCACCTTGCCTTCCTTCAAAGCATCAAAGGTGGCGGTATCCCCTGCACCGGCTGCAGCACCGGATCCAAACCGGGGGAACCAGCGGCCCATCCAGGAAGAAGTGACCGCCAATCGTCCCAACACCCGGACGGTCACCCCAAACACGCCCAGGGCCACCATCCCCGCGATGCCACCGTACACGGCATCCATGGCGATCTCCGAAGCGGATCCGCCACCCAACCAACCACCCATGCCCCCGAAGGCCATTCCGATAAGGACGGAGAGTCCCAGAGTGGGAAGCCAAATGGTTAAAAGGAAGGCGATCAAGGCGACGACGAAGGCAAGTAAGATGGAACCCAATTGGAAGTAGGAAGTGCCGATCGGGTGGTCCGGACAAGGGTTTCCACTTTGAGAAGTTGCGTATCTTGTGCTTGCCGTGGAAGCCAAGTAGATGTCAGACGGATCTTGTGAAATCTTCGGCGGATCTATCGGCTTCGGGGGCGGGATCGGGTTAGGCGGTTCGATTGGCTTGGGTGGTTCGATGGGCTTAGGTGGTTCGATCGGCTTAGGTGGTTGAATCGGATTTGGTGGATCTATCTTGGGTAGCTTCGGAGGGGGAGGCGGATCTATCCTTGGCGATTTCAGCCCCGGAGGAGCGGAATCAAGACAATCTCGGTTGTGAAAGAAAACCGGTGCGGAAGACGCCAACAAAACCGAATCCCCCTGGCCGGTGGGCGGTTCCAGATGTGTGGGTGTATCCACATCCGTAGGAGTTTCGATCCGGGTGGGTGTGTCTACATCTGTCGGAGTTTCTACATCCGTTGGGGCTTCCACGTCTGTAGGAGTATCCACTTCGACAGGAGTATCAATCACAGGCTTTGAAGGGGCTTTCAAACAGTCATCTGCCAACTGAAGCGAGCAACCTGTTAAGATAAAAATCAAGGACGTCAGAAAGATAAAGCGATAGCGCAAAACCAACCCTCCTTGGAAAAGGTTGGTTCGAGTATACTTTATTAGATTGCAATTTAGTAATAAGACCTTTGGGATAAATACGTCATATCAAATGTCCAATATCTCGCCACAGATGATCTCGTTCATTTGAAGCGGATGAACAAGCCGAGCGAGGGCAAGTCTTCCATCGACTTCAAATGCCCGGGGTCAGCTATCGCTTTACTTACAAGATCAATCAAGCCCAGATAAATCCCAGGCTTTGCGACAGCGACGAGTCACTCCCCACCCCCACCGACAATTGTGTATATTGGTACTAATCATACCTCGTATCGGACGGGAGGTTTTGGGATGTCCAAAGATCGTATGATCGCTTATATTCAGATGGGCTCGGCGATGGCGATTGTGGGGAGTCTGGTGACAGCCAGCAAGATGACGGTGGATCGGATCCCGCCTCATTTGGCGTCGGAGTTGCGGTTTATCGTGGCCGCCGCTGTTTTGATCCTGCTGTTGTATCAGAGGGAGGGCGGGTTTCATTTTCGCCGCAATCGACCCCACCTGAGCCTCTTGTTCTGGCAAGCCTTCTTTGGCACTTATCTGTTCAATCTGTGCCTGATGTATGGGGTTCGCTGGACCACCGGGGTGGAGAGTGGGATTATCACCAGCTTCACTCCGGCGGCGGTGGGGCTTCTCTCCTTCCTGCTGCTGCGGGAGCGGCCGGGATGGATCCGCTGGGTGGGGATTTTGTTCGTGGTGCTGGGAACGGGAGTGATTCAGGTTCCGGGGGCTGCCGGAGGGGATGGCCAGGGGACGATGTCCCTGTGGGGCAATCTGTTGGTGCTGGCGGCGGTGATCAGTGAAGGATTTTTTATCACTCTGGGGAAAAAATCGACGAACCATGTCTCCCCCCTCTATGTCTCCACCCTGGTCAGTCTGTATGGGGTTCTGTTGTTTCTGCCGGGGACGTTGGAAGAGCTTCGTCACTTTGACTGGGCTGCCGTTCCCTGGGAAGGATGGGCCCTCATTCTCTACAATGCCCTGATCGTCACCGTTGTCGGCTTTTTGTTGATGTATGCCGGAGTTTCCCGGCTGCCGGCCAGTTCGGCAGGACTGATGACCGGGCTGATGCCGGTCAGCGCCGTCCTCCTCTCCGCCTTGTTGCTGGGCGAGCCCGTCACCTGGATCCACGGGCTGGGCATCCTGGCCGTCCTGACCGGAATCGCCCTCATTTCTCAGGAGAAGGAGCCGGAGCCGATGACGGCGGAATAAACCCTGACCTACCTGTTGCGACAGGAGAAAAGCAACCTGCACATTGGGGTGGCAGGTTGCTTTTACATATGGAAACCGCAATCTTCACAATTCGCGTACAAGTCTACCATCAAGAAGCAAAAGTATGATAGGATGGGGATGCGTAGTCCTCCGAGGCTGAGGCGGGTTACAAACCCTCCGGAACTGTACCGAGGTACGGGGAAGGAGGTGATCGGGATGAGCCAGGAAGCAACCATAATGCTGGTCATGTTGGTTGTCACGGTGGGTTACTATGCCTACCAGATTGGTTCCTCACGAAAAAAGTAATCCGCCCCGGGCCAGCAACCTAAGCGGATTACTTTATAGAAAACTTGGGTTTGCAACCCACAATCAGCCGAAGCGGATTGCGCGTCTGGCGGGTGTAAACGGCACCCGCCTTTCTTCATTCTTACCCGTATCTTACCATACCATCCTCCACGTGTACAGATCCAAAGATCCTGCAGGGCGGATGGAGCACATGCGAGGGTTTCCCCGTCACACCTCTCGATTCTCCCCCCACTCCCTCCGAAACACCGTCACACACTCAACGTGGCTGGTGTGGGGGAACATGTCGACGGGTTGGACCTGGCGGTTGGTGTAGCCCCGCTCTTTCAGGTATGCGGCATCCCTCGCCAGGGTGGCGGGGTTGCAGGAGACGTAGACGAGGCGGTCCGGGGACATCCGGACAGCGGCGTCCAAAAGTTCGGGGGCGCAACCTTTGCGGGGCGGGTCAACGATGATCACATCGGGCCGGATGCCTTCCCGTGCCCAGCGGGGCATCACTTCCTCGGCGGGACCTGCTTCAAATGAAGCGTGGGCGATTCCGTTCAGCTCCGCATTGTGGCGGGCATCTTCCACCGCCTGGGGGACCGACTCGACACCGAGCACCCGGGCGACATCTTTTGCGAGATAGAGGCCGATGGTGCCAATGCCGCAGTAGGCATCGATGACAGTCTCTTCACCTGTCAGAGCCGCCAAACGGCGCACCTGCTCGTACAGCACCTCGGTCTGCACCGGGTTCACCTGGAAAAAAGAATGGGGTGAGATGGCAAAGCGGACGTGGCCGATCCAGTCATGGATCACCGGCTCTCCCCAGAGGACCCGGCTCTCTTTGCCCAGGACGACGTTGGTCCGGTGAGGTTGGATATTTTGGATCAGGGAGGTCAATCCCGGAACCCGCTCCCGCAAGCCGGCCACCAGTTGCTTCCGGTGGGGGAGTTCCGGCCCGTTGGTGACCAGGACCACCATGACCTCTTGGGTGTGAATGCCGGTCCGAACCATGACATGACGCAGGCATCCCCGATGTTTTTTCTCGTCATAGGGACGAATGTCCAGTTCCCGGATCCACTCTTTCACCTGTTGGATGGTCCGGTCATTTTCCGGCTGTTGGATCAGGCAGCGGTCAAAGGGGATGATCTGGTGGGAGCCGGCGGCGTAAAAGCCCGCCTCGACCTTCCCTTTCCCTCCGCCGACGGGAACCTGGGCTTTGTTTCGATAACTCCAGGGTTCCTCCATGCCAAGGACCGGGAGGATCGTTACCTCCTCCAGCCCCCCGATCCGGGCAAAAGCGTCCACCACCTGCCGCCTTTTGGATTCCAGCTGGGCGGGATAGGCGATATGTTGCAGTTGGCAACCGCCACACTGAGCAAAAACAGGACAGAGGGGGTCCACCCGGTGGGGGCTCACCTGGATCACCTCCTCCAACCGGGCGTGGGCGTAGGTCTTCTTCACCCGGCTCACCCGGGCGGCCACCTGCTCCCCGGCGATCGCCAGGGGAACAAAGACGGTGAATCCCTTGTATTTTCCCACCCCGTCCCCGGTATGGCTCTGGCCCGTGATGGGAAGTGTGATCCGTTCACCCGGCTGGACCGGGGGCTTTGGTTTCAACATAACCTTTCCGACTCCTTCACGAATTTCAGTAAATTTCCCGGGGAATGATTCCCCGCCCTCTTCACCAACTCACCGCTCCCAGGGACTGGAATCGGCAAGTTTTCTTACCTGTGTACAATGATCATATGTTTCCTTTTGCCGGGCGAATAAAAGTCTTGTCCACCGCCAACTCCGGTACTTTTTTTACCACTACGGCCTGACCCTGGCGAAGCTGTTTCAGTATGTTCGGGTGGATCACTTCTTCTTCACTTTGCTGCACGGTTCCCAATCTTGTCGGCCGTCTACCGATGAGAGACTCCTCCGTTTGCAAAGTTTTCTTGTTGATCCACCGAGTCCCCACCACACTGGACATATATTCGGCAGATTGGGGAACATCCTGCCGGTGGATAATCTTCACATTGGTATTCCCCACCACTTGGGCCACCAATTCTTCACCGCCGGCGGCCGCCAAATCAGCCAATTCCTGCGTTGCAATCAGGCAACAAAAACCAGCTGACCGGCTCTTATTGATCAGATTCACCACTTGGACTCCGGCAAACAGATTAAACTCATCCAGCACTATATATATGTACTCTCTCTCACCACTCCCTTCCTCTCCAAGGGCGGCTGCGACGGTCTTCAAATCTTCCACCACCATGGCGCCCAATGCCGGAGTAAAGGAAGAATAGCTGAGTCCGGAAAGAGAAAGCATCACCACTCGCTTTTCCCGGACTGCTTCCAGCAAGTCGATTACATCATCCCCTTGATCTTCAAACAAGGGGCCGACATCACTCTCTGTCAGCAGGGCCAGACGGTCTTTCAAGCCTTCGATGGCATTTCTGTGTCCGGCATCCAATCCGTTGATATATTGTTTAATCCGGTCGGCTTCCCTTTTGTGAACTTCATCCAGTCGTTTCACTTTCTTCATCAAGTTGCGGGTTTCCAACAACTCAGCCACCTTGTGCAAATCCGACCGTTCTCCAGCCAGCTGCAACACCCGGAACACTGTCTGGAGATACCGTTCCGCTCCCCGCTTATAGTAGGGCTCGGACCATTCTTCAAAGCCCATCAGCTTGTCCTTCAATTCGGTGGGTACACCATGACGTAAGGGATTGTAATGGGTACTCCCTTTGTAGGTGAATCCTTGAAAGACTCTGCCGGAGGCTTCTGCCATCTTCCGCACGGAATAAAAAAATCTGGAATCCCCTTTCCCATCCACCACGATGACCGGTTTTCCACGACGGATGGCACTTTCCAATATAACGAGCAAAGTATTTGTCTTCCCGGCACCCGTCGCCCCACAAATTAACGTGTGCATATTCAATTCTTCATCCTTCAGAATCACGGGTTTTCCCTCTTCCCCCACTCCAATCGCCACTCCATTCTCCACTGCCGGCAACCGTTCCAGCTTTCGCCCGGACACAGTCTTCTCCACCATCACGGGTTCTTTCACCGGAAGTCGCAACAGCTCCGGTCGCCTCTGCACCAGCCATATTCCGATTCCGGCCAACAAAATTCCGACACCGAAAGAGGCGGGAAGCATCCGAGGAACACTGGAGAGAAGCCCGTCCACGATGACCCCTGAAGGATTTCCCGTTGAAAATCCATCCACCATTATTTTCAACAATTGGATAAATTCCCTTACGTAATTCCCAAAAAAGCCGAAGACCCCCAGCACCGCGCTTAACAATAAACCACTGAGGGTCAACCATCGAGCCTTCCATCGATAATACGTGCCGAGCACCGTTAAAATCAAGGCAATCATCAAAGGAATGAATCCAAAAAAAATGAACAGGATCAGGCCGATCCCATTAAAAATGGAACGGACTGCCTCTTCGGTCTCATCATCCGTCCGTTGCTCAATGGGCTGTTCCCTCTCCAAAACCATCCCCCCCCGATAAAACCTCCACAAAACCCCCAAATTCCGACCAAACAGCCCATTTGGAGGAATGTTTGACATCTCAGCAATTGAATCAAATCAAAAAATAAAAATCGAACCACTTACTTTGAATTGTAAGGCTTTGCCTGTTGAAAAACAACAATCTTGAAGTGATGTTCTTCTTGTGTCGCAGTATAAACGATTATAAAGTAAATTTGGCCACCGGTTCTGGATAAAAGCTTTGGTGTCGAATTGGTCTTCGTTCCACAGCTTTTTAAGGCGGTAGGCTCTTTTGTATTTATACTAAAAAGCCGGGAAAATTTCCGGCTTTTTTTCGTCTCAATCTTTTATTTGTAATACAAGTAAAACGACAAACCTCCCGCTGGTAAGGGGAGGCTTGGGCGCAACAAAATTTTGTTTGGATGTTGTGAAAGAGAAGTGAGTCTATCTCTAATTTCACAACTTACCGGTTATCACGAAGTAACGTCAATAACTGTCTTCTCTTTCTTGGCGGCATCCACCATCAGGATGACAGCAGTAATAATATGCATGATCATTCCCACAAAGGGAATCCAAGCCACACAGGAGGTGACGATTCCCAAGATACTTCCGTGTTTGGGGGCTCCACCACTGGCGGAGACGACCAAGGTGGCAATATGAAGCAATAACATCACCACAAGAGCGTAGTAACCGCTTCCGATCACCAAGATCCCCCCGAGCACAGGAATCCCCAACAAAGCCTCAAAGCCACCGGATACCCACTTCATGATTCGTGCAGCTGACAATAAAGATACCTCCAAACAGATAAAATATGATGTCCACGGCTATCAAGCCATCATCCGGGATGCCATGCGTCAAAATGCAATATTTTCTCCACAGCATACCAGATCATCTTTTAAAGAGCTTAACGCCACTTCGACTACAAAATATAATTCTACGTGGTTTAAATTTTTCCTTTTGGGGCCACGTATTTAATGTGTTCCCCGATTGATTTTCCAATTTCCACCCGATATAATGGGGGTGGAGGAGGTGCAACTCCTCCACCTTCGGGGCAATCGGTCGACCACCGCGGCGGCCGATCCGCCCAGGTTTCTCTGTGAACCCGGAACAGTATTTGGCGTTATCTGCCGGGCCACAGGTTGGTGACGGCCGTCCTCAGGAGTTCGATCAACTCGCTGAGGACGGCTGTTTTAGGCAGGTCAACGAACAACAGGACGAGCAAAGCGTGCAAAAGCCGCTTCCATCGTTCCCT